>CAVTFM010000017.1:0-36385 GCA_963733965.1 uncultured Alphaproteobacteria bacterium | reverse complement strand
GTTCTGCCCCTCCAGCTTCTCCAGCAGCGCTGGAGATTGATGCCGCGATCCAGACGCTACCGGACTCGCACTTCAGTCTCGAAGCTATACTTGTCCTTGTCATCAGCCAATATGCGTCTCTGATCGTAAATCATTATCATATAAATAAGACCGCCACGCTGCAGGAATCATAGTAAACGGCGGATTGATGGCAATTTGAGTGGCAACGATACTGACGGATAATCTTCGAAGTGCACACCAGGGAGACGATTTTGTCGCGGCCATGCGACACTTCTGAGGCGTGTATTACTGACTTCGTCGAAAGTCAAGCGGAAGCATCAGCGATTGATGATCAAGCTGATCTCCACCTGCTGGAGGTTCCTGGTTGCGGGCGAGGCGTTCTGCGGCTGAGCGGCGGGGTCCAATCGGGCCTGCGCTTGATGGTGGGTTGAGGAGCCGTGGGCGTTGATGCGACGGTAGTGCGCAGATCTGACGCATGCTCGAGGCGCCGCGAGACCCGCTCGCCGATTCGGCGGGCCGGCGTCGTCCGCGGCCGGGATCGGGCGCGGCGGGGCTGCCGCGGACGAGCTGGAGGGCTCAATGCGGCAGCGGCGGGGCCAGCAGGAGCGGGCCGTAGAGCCAGAACAGCCAGAGGGCGAGGGCGAGGTAGGGTCCGAAGGCGATCCGGCTGGCGGCGGCGAGACGCTCGCCGAGCGTGGCCCGGGCGAGGGCCACGGCGAGCGCCAGGACCGCCGCGACCACGACCAGGCCCGGCAGCGCCTGCCAGCCGAGCCAGGCGCCGGCGGCCGCGAGCAGCTTGGCGTCGCCCAGGCCCAGTCCCGCGCGCCGACGCAGCCGGCGGTAGGCCCAGGCGATCCCGGCGAAGGCGAGGAAGCCCGCGAGGGCGCCGACGAGATGGCCCGGGAGCGCGGCCGGATCGATCAGCCAGGCGACCAGGAGACCGGCCGGGATCAGGGGCAGGCTCAGGCGGTCCGGCAGCCAGTAGTGGGAAAGATCGATCGCGGCCAGCGCGAGCAGCGTCCAGCCGAGGGCCAGGCTCGCCCACAGCAGCCAGCCCGAGAGCACGGCTGCGGCCGAGGCCGCGACCGCGAGGGCTGCGAGCTCGATCGCGGGATAGAAGAGGCCGAGCCTCGCCTCGCCGCAGGCGCAGCGGCCGCGCCGCCAGGCCCAGCTGAGCACCGGGATCAGGTCCACCACGCCAAGCCTCCGGCCGCATTGGTCGCACACGGAGCGGGCGAGCAGGATCGGGCGGCCCGCCGGCATGCGGAGGATCACGACGCCGAGAAAGCTGCCGACCAAGGGGCTCACCAGGAGCGCGAATAGTGTCTCGGGGTGCATCGATCCAGGATAGCGGGTGCCCGGCGATTCGCCACATCCGACGGCGAGGGGCCAGATCGCGGCGCCGGTGGCCTCACGGCCAGGGGTCGGCCCGATCCCCGCCCATGCTCGCCGGGGTTCCCACGGCGGGCTTGCGATTGACGGCCGATCGGCAAGAGGGCAGGCTCGCGCCGTCGCGGTGAGGCAGGAAAGTCCGGTCCGGGCCCAGATGTCGGCTGCCAAGGGTTTGCTCGCGCGCGTCCGGCTCGACCTCGACCTGGTCCTCGACCCGGCCGCCACGAGCCCGCCGGCCCGCGCCTTCCGCAGCGCCCAGCGGATCGCGATCGCGGTCGGCCTTTGCACCCTGATCCTCGGCACCGTGCCCGAGCTCGCGGCGGCGCACCAGCAGGCGCTGACCGCGCTGGCCCTGATCATCGCCGGCCTGTTCGCGATCGAGTACGGGCTTCGCCTCTGCCAGGCGCCCGCCGGCGTGGCCGAGTTCGAGGCGGACCACCCGCGGCACCCCTGGATCGCCTGGCTGCGCCGGCTGAGCGCGCCCTTGGCGCTGGTCGATCTCGCGGCCGGGCTGGCGGTGCCGGCGGCGCTGCTGGCCGGCATCGCGCCCGCGAGCGCGCGGTTGTTCGGCCTGGTCTGGGTGTTCAAGCTGGTCCGCTACACGCCCGCGCTCGACATGCTGGTGCGGGTGGTGCGCAACGAGCGGGCGCCGCTCACGGGCGTGCTGCTCGCCTTCCTGATCGCGCTGCTGCTCGCCGCCACCGGCGCCTATCTGCTCGAGCGCGACGTCCAGCCGGCGACCTTCGGCAGCATCCCGGCGGCGCTCTGGTGGGCGATCACGACGCTCACGACCACCGGCTACGGCGACGAGATCCCGATCACGCCGCTCGGCCGCCTGCTCGCCGGCATGGTGATGATCTGCGGCATCGCCGTGTTCGCGCTCTGGGCCGGCATCCTCGCCAGCGGCTTTGCCCAGGAGCTGCGGCGCCGCGAGTTTCTCCGGACCTGGGACCTGGTCGCCCGGGTGCCCCTGTTCGCGACCGTCGGCGCCGAGATCATTGCCGAGGTCGCGCGCCTCTTGCGGCCACGCGATCTGGCGACCGGTCGGACGGTGGTCCGCCGCGGCGAGCCCGGCGATTGCATGTACTTCATCGTCGAGGGCGAGGTCGTGATCCGCCTGCCCGGCCACCCGGTGCGCCTCGGCCCGGGCAGCTTCTTCGGCGAGATGGCGCTGATCACCGGCGAGCCGCGGGTCGCGAGCGTGGTGACGGTGCAGCCGACCCGGCTCCTGGTCCTCGACGTCGCCGACTTCCGCGGCCTCGCCGCCGGCCGGCCGGAATTGAGCCAGGCGATCCACGCCGAAGCGCGTCTGCGCCAGGCCCAGCTGCACCAGCGCGCCGCCGCCGCCCCGGGCGCATGACACGCCCGCGACCGGCGGCCGACGCGCCGGCGGCAGCCGCCGCCCCGACACCGCCGACGTTGCCCCGGCGCGCAGGGTTTGCTAACCCGCGCGACGACGAGGGTGGGTTTCGACAGTTGCGACCGGAGGTGCCATGTTTGGCCTGAGCGATGGCGTGAAGAAGCTCGCGGTGCTGGTGCCGACCGCGGTATTGCCGCGGGCGCTGCGGATCGCGAGCCGGCGCCAGCTGCTGGCGCGCCTCGAGCTCGCCAAGGCGGTCCGCACCGACCTGTTGATCATCGGCCATCCGAAGAGCGGCAACACCTGGCTCAAGGTCATGCTCTCGCGGCTGTATCAGGTCCGCCACGGCCTGCCGGCCTCGCTGATCGTGACCTCCGACGAGCTCGCCAGGCGCCATCCCGGGGTGCCGCGGATCACCGCGACCAATGGCCACTACAGCTACGAGGGCGCGGTCGGCGCGGCGCTCGCCCCGGACGCGCCCGATCAGCCGCTCCGCCACAAGCCCATCCTCCTGCTCGCGCGCCATCCCTGCGACATCGCGGTGTCCTGGTATTTCCAGTTCACGCGGCGGCAGTCGGCGCACAAGCAGGAGCTGATCAACGCCTTCATCGACCACCCGATCGACCGGCGCACGATCGGGATGTGGGACTTCGTCCGTCACAGCGACATCGGCCTCTTGAGCCTGATCGACTATCTCAACCGCTGGCAGCGCAACCTCGCGGATCTGCCGCGCGCGCTCACGCTGCGCTACGAGGACCTGCGCGCCGAGCCGGCGAGGGAGCTGCGCAAGATCACGGCGCTGATGGGCGAGAGCTTCAGCGACCAGGAGATCGCGCAGGCGGTCGAGTTCGGCGCCTTCGACAACCTGCGTGCGCTCGAGAGCAAAGGCTTCTTCCGTCAGGGCGGGCTGCGGCGCCGCAACCGGGGCGATCCGGAGAGCTTCAAGGTGCGCCGGGCCAAGGTCGGCGGCTATCGGGACTACTTCACCCCGGAGCAGGCCGCCGAGCTGGACGCGCTGGTCAAAGAGCGCCTGTCGCCCGCCTTCGGCTACGCGCCGGTCGGCGCGGACACCGCCCGCATCGCGGTCTGAGGCGTGGAGCCGGACGCCGCGCGCTCGCGGGCGGCATGCAGACGGACCCGCCGGGGGATCGGACCGGCCGGCCAGAGGACCAGCGACAAGTGGAAAACCCGCCGCGGACCTGGCTGCTGCTCGGCGACAAGCGCGGCGACAATGGCCAGGTCGAGGCGATCGCGCAGGCGCTGGGCTGGCCCTGCGAGGTCCGCCTCCTGCAGATGCGCGCCCGCTACGTGACCGGCAAGCCCTGGGTCCGGGCCTCGCTGCACCACATCGACCTCGCGCGCTCCGATCCTCTGACCCCGCCCTGGCCGGATCTGGTGATCACGATCGGCAGGCGGCCCTCGATGGTGGCGCTCTGGATCGCCCGCCAGTCGGGCGGCCGCACCCGGCTGGTCCTGGTCGGCAAGCCGTCCGGCAAGATGGCGCGCTTCGATCTCGTGATCACCAGCGCCGAGACGCCGATGCCGCCGGTCGCCAATCTGCTGCCGATCCCTTTGCCGCTGATGCGCCCGGACCAGGCGGCGGTCGCGGCCGCGGCCGAGGCCTGGCAGGAGCGTCTCGCCCCGCTGCCGCGGCCGCTGGTCGCCTTCCTGATCGGCGGCCCGACCGGGCCGTTCGTCTTCGACGACAGCGTCGTGCGGCGGCTGCTCTCGCTCGCGGCCGAGGTCGTGGCCACGGGCGGCACCGCCTACCTCACGACCAGCCGGCGCACGCCGCAGGCCGTGGTGGCCAAGCTCGCGGCCGGGCTGCCGGCGGGGGCAGCGCTGTTCCGCTGGCAGGCCGATGCCGCCGACAACCCCTATCAGGGCCTGCTCGGCCGCGCCGACGGCTTCGTCGTCACCGGCGACAGCCTCTCGATGGTGGTCGAGGTCATCCGGCTGCGCCGGCCGCTCGCGATCTTGGACTTGCCGACCGGCAGGGTCGGCCGCCTCGACCAGCTCCGCCGCACGCTTGCGCGCCTCGTGTTCGAGCCGGCGGCGAAGGCGCCCGCGGGCAGCTGGCGCCGCCGGCTGGCGCTCGCCCTCTACCATCTGGGCGTGGTCGGCTACGCCCGCGACTTCCAGGCCTTCCACGGCATGCTGTTCGAGCGCGGCCTCGCCGTGCCGGCCGGCCAGGCGCTGGCGCCGCCGTCGGGCGAGGTGCCGGACGATCTGGGGCGCGTGGTCGCGCGGATCCGGGCCTTGATGGGCGGGCCTCAGGCGGAGCGCGCGGCCACCTCGGCGAGGCCGTAGCCGAACAGCGGCAGCGGCCGGGCCGCGACCATGGCATCGAGGGCCTGGGTCTCGCGCTCGTCGAAATAGTCGCGCCAGCCGCCGACCTTGCCGCGCCGGACCTTGAAGGAGTTGGGGTTGGACTGGTCGCCCGGGCGCAGCCGGATGCCGCTCAGCCAGAACACGCGCTTCTGCTCCAGCTGCTTCATGTTGTCGTAGGCGGCGTAGGCGACCGCGCTCTCGATCTGCTCGCGCGTGCCGGGGGTGCCGAGGAAGGCGAGCACGCGCCCGAGCACGGCCGCGGGATCCGCCCGCATGTCCTCGTAGCGGACGATCGTCGAGGCCTTGACCTTGGGCAGCTCGCGCTGCCAGATCTCGAAGAACTCGAGGATCGCAGGCAGGCCGGCGCCTTGGCTCATCACGAACTCGAACACCGAGATGTCGGCGTCGTGCGGCGGGTAGTCGTTCAGGAGCTTCTTGACCGGCCGCATCCGGAACTTCCATTGGAAATACTGGGAGACCGCGACATCGCGCGGGTCGCGCACCAGCATGATGACCTGTTTGTCGTAGAACGGCTGCTTGGTGGTCCAGTCGCCGGTGTAGTCGCGCAGATAATTGCTGTGGGTGAAGAACAGGCGCGGAATCGATGGATTGGCCCGGTGCAGGTTGTCGAACTCGAGCAGCCGGCCCTCTTTGATGCCGTAGGCGAGCTGGTAGAAGCGCGAGAGCATCAGCCGCAGCCAGGTGCGGCCGCTCTTGCCCCAGGACATCAGGACGTGATCGGTCTCGGCGAGCTTGCGGGCCTCCTCGCGGCCGCGCAGCCAGCGGTCGATCGCCTTGCGCCGCGGCTTGGGCAGGAAGCCCAGCGATGCCATCAGCGCCTCGCGCGCCGCTTCCCGCCAGACTGCGTCCATCGATCGAGACCTCCCGGCCAGACGCCGCCCGCCTGCGGCGATCGGGGTATAGCAACTTCGGCGTGATCCTGCTAATGCTCGCGACCGCATGCAGCAGACAATCGGCCGGCCTCGAGGAGATTCAATGGTGGCACATGCGAGCGCTACGGTAGTCCGCCCGGCACCGCCGGCTCAGTTCGCCGGCCCGCTGTTCGACTGGTCGGCGTTCGACGCGGCGCCGCTGGTCCGCGAGCCCTTCGACTTCCTGATCGTCCCGGGCTTCATCCGCGCCGCCGCGCTCGATGCCCTCAACCGCGATTTCCCGGTGATCGAGGGTCCGGGCAACGTGTCGCCCGAGGGGCTGCAGTACGGACCGAGCTTCGCCGCTCTGCTCGACGAGCTTTACGGCGACGCGCTCGCGGCGCGTTTCACCACCAAGTTCGGGCTCGACCTCGCCGGTGCCGAGGCCACGATCGCCGTACGCCGGCATTGCGAAGCGACCGATGGTCACATCCACACCGATCACCGCGCCAAGCTGATCACGGTGCTGCTCTATTTCAACGAGGAATGGCCGCACCAGGGTGGCCAGCTGCGCATGCTGCGCTCGGCGACCGACCTCGAGGACTACGCCGCCGAGGTGCTGCCCGCCGGCGGCAACATGCTGGCATTCCGGCGCAGCGACAACTCGTTCCACGGCCACAAGAGCTTCGTCGGCGAGCGCCGCATCCTGCAGCTGAGCTTCGCCCGGCCAAGCGTTCTGGTCGACACCCAGCGGCGCATCGGCCGGCTGACCAAGCCGATCCGGCGCCTGCTGAACATGAGCTGACCCGCCCGGCATCGGCCACGCGAGCGCTCGACCCTCAGAGACCTGAAATTGGCCAAGCGATGAACAGCTGCGTCTTCATCCACACCAACCACCGCCAGATGGTCGGCGCGCTGGTCTCGCAACACTCGATCCGGCGCAACAGCGCGCATAAGGATCAGTTCGAGGTGCGGATCATCGACAGCCGGGACCATCCGTTCCTGCAGGCGCGCGAGGGCCAGCTCTATCTGCGCGACGGGCTGAAGCGGGTATGGCTGAACGATGACCTGCAGTCGTTCACCCCGCTCCGGTTCGCGCCGCCCGGGCTGATGGGCTACGAGGGTCGGGCGATCGTGATCGATCCCGACGTGTTCGCGGTCGCCGACATCTACCAGCTTCTGACCCGCGACATGCAGGGCAAGGCGATCCTCTGCCGCACCCACAGCGGCGTCAAGCGGACCGTGCGCGGCAGCTTCGCGAGCTCGGTCATGCTGCTCGACTGCGCGCGGCTCACCCACTGGCGGCTCGAGGAGCAGTTCGGGCAGCTGTTCACCTTCGAGCGCGACTATACGCCCTGGGTCGGCCTGCATGATGAGGACCCGGATACCATCGGCACGATCGAGCCGGAGTGGAACGACTTCGACCGGCTGACCGAGCGCACCCGGCTGTTGCACAACACCCGGCGCAAGACCCAGCCGTGGAAGACCGGCCTGCCGGTCGATTTCCGTCCGACCGAGCATTTCCCGCCCTTCCCGCCGTTCGGCTGGCTGATGACCGCGCGCCGCAAGCTGTTCGGCGAATACGCGCTGCTGGGGCACTACAACCGGCATCCCGACCCGCGCCAGGAGGCGCTGTTCTTCGGCCTGCTGCGCGAATGCCTCGAGCAGGGGGTGGTGAGCGAGGATCTCCTGCGCAGGGCGATGAGCGCCAATCACATCCGCCACGATGCGCTCGAGCGGATGGCCGCCGCCCCGGCCGTCGACGACCTGCTGGCGGGGCTCGCGGTCCCGCGGGCGGCCTGAGGGTTCGCCCGATCCCGGAACATGGACGCGGGCGCGGCTCTGGGGACGGCGTCTTTGGGCATGAGGCCGGACGATCGCGCGCAGCCCCGGGTCTGGGCGGTGATGTGCTACCGCGCGGGCGAGAACTCGCAGATCCGCGCGCTCGCGGATGCGCTCGGCTGGCCCTATGAGGTCAAGGAGCTGCGGTACCGCTCGTGGGGCTATCTGCTCGACGTCTGGCGCGGCACCACGGCGCTCGGCATCGTCCGGGGGCGATCCAGCCCCCTTGAGCCGCCCTGGCCCGATCTGATCATCTCGGCAGCCATGCGCAACGAGCCGGTCTGCCGCTGGCTCCGCCAGCAGTCCGGAGGCCGGGCGCGCTACGTCCATCTCGGCAAACCGTGGGCGCCGGTCGCGCGCTTCGATCTGGTGATCACGGTGCCGGAATATCCGGTGCCGGACGCGCCGAACGTGCTGCGCAACAGCTTCAGCCTGCACCGGGTGACCGAGGCGAGCCTGGCCGATGCGGCGCGAACCTGGGCGCCGCGCCTTGCCGATCTGCCGCGGCCCTATGTCGCCGTTCTGGTGGGCGGCTATAGCGGGCGTTATGCCCTGGACCGGGAGAAGGCGGAGCGTCTGGCGCGGGAGGCGAGCGCGCTGGCGAGCGAACGCGGCGGGTCGCTGCTGGTCACGACCAGCGGGCGCACCTCGCGCGCGGCCGAGGAGGCTCTCGAGCGCGCGATCGACGTGCCGTGCCGGCTGTTCCGGTGGACCCGGAATGCCGCCGACAATCCCTACTACGGCTATCTGGCGCTGGCGGACGCGATCATCGTCACCTGCGAGAGCGCCACCATGTTGGCCGAAGCCTGCGCCACCGGCAAACCGGTCTACATGTTCGATCTCGACCGGGACGACGACCCGGCGCTCGCGCGACCGCCGGAATCCTGGCGCGGGCGGCTGCGGCGGGCCTGGTCGCGGTGCAACCTGCAGCGGCTGAAGGCGCGGCTCTACCGGGACGTCTTCCTGCGCTTTGCGCCGCGTCCGATCACGCGCGACATCACCCGCGTCCATCAGCTGCTGCTCGCGTCCGGTCGGGCGGTGTGGCTCGGACAGCCGTTTCCGCCCGGAACGCCGGCGCCGGAGGACGATCTGGCGCGCTCGGTGCAGAGGGTCCGGGCGCTCGTCGAGGCCCCGGCCGCCGCCACCTCCGGCGTCTGCGCGAGCGCCGCAGCGGTCGCCGACGGCGCCCACGACCGGTTGCCTGCGCATCGGTCCGGGACCGGACAGTCCTCGCGGCGGCTCGCATGACCTGCCCTCGAGCCGGCGGCGTCGCCCCGGCCCCGCCGGGACCCCGACGAGCGCGCACGCGAAACCCCCTGTACCTGGCCCTCGATGGCTGCTAAGCCACTGCGGGCTCTGGACAAAGGTCGAGGCACCGTGCCTTTGCGTCAGCGACCTCAAGCCTTACGTCAGGAGAGCGCCCTGCATGGCTAGCGGTCCAAGTCGTCCGGTCGGCTCGCGCGCGGCCGGGCGCCGCGACGTTGTTCAAGGCCGGCTCGAGGTCCCGGGCGATCACCTGCGCTCGATGCTTGCGCGGATGGGCCTTTTGCGACCGAACATCGTCTTTCTCGGCGCGGCCGTGGCCGTCTTCGCCGTCGTCACCGCCCTGCTCTCGCTCGCGATCGGCGCCCCGTTCGTGATCCCGAGCGATCACGTGAGCCCGGCGCTCGGGCTCCGCCCCGCCGTGCCCCTCGAGATCGCCCTGCTCGGCGGTCTGCTCGGGCAGGTCGTCGGCTGGAAACTGAGCGACGGCGGTCGTGACTATAATCAGCTCTTGCGGCGCATCTCGACCGATCTGGTCTATGTGATCATGTTCGTGATCGTCATATATTTCCATTTTCATCTCAAAATGTGGATGCCGTTATTGAACTCACATCTCTACGATCCGGTTTATTTCCAAATCGACCAGAATTTACGGCCGGTGATCGTCGGGATCGACCGGATTCGCACGGTCATGGCCACCCTGCTGCCGGCTCCTGACCTTTGGTACCAGGGCGCGCAATTGGGACTTTTCATCGGCTCCTTCTGGCTCCACGGGCTGGGCAAGCGACGTTGGCATCACCACAACATGACGGCGCTGCTCCTGAACCTGATGATCGGGCCCCTTGCCTACCTGCTCGCGCCTGCGGTCGGGCCGTTCATCTTCGAACCCGGCCGCAACCCGGTGGCTACCGCCGCCCAGCAGGCGATGTATGCGCAGTTCACCGAACTTCAGGCGCAAGGTCCGTCGTGGCTGCTCGCCCACGGCGGCGAGTACTTCACCGCACCGCTCGCCGCCATGCCGTCCCTGCACGTCAGCGCGGCCTGCATCGTCTGCTACTATGCCCTCAAAGCGCGCTCGCCGTTCGCGCTGCTGATGGTCTTCTTCGCCTTCTGGATCTTCATCGATTCGGTCGGGTCGCGATGGCATTACCTGGTCGACCTGCCGGCCGGCGTTCTGCTGGCCGCCCTGGTGATCGCGATCGCCAACTGGGTTTGCCGACCGCGGTTTCAGGGGCTTCCCACCAGCGTCGAGGCGAGCTGATCGCAACCGGCGATCATGCGCCCGACCCGATGGCGGTCGAGCCGCCGAGCTCGCCCTGGCGACGCGCGCGCCTCGATCGCGGCCGCGAGCCCGGCGCCGCGGCCGCCCACGACGATCACGTCGAAGCGCTCCACGCCGCCGCCTCCCGTCATGCCCGCGCGCTCCTGCGACCTCAGACCGGCCAGCCGGTGGCCGCGAGCGCCGCGCGGCTCGCCGGGAACTCCGTCTCCGGGCGCGCCAGGATCAGCTCGAGCACCACCGGGCCGTCGTAACCGACCGCCGCGAGGGCCTCGGGGATGGGCTCGAAGTCGACCGTGCCGCTGCCGATCCGGTCGTGCCGCCAGACGTCGCGGCCGGTGTCGGACGCGTGCACGAGGTGGAGGTAGGGGGCGACCTCGTGCAGGCCGAGGGCCGGGTCCTCGCCGATGAAATGGGCATTCGCGACGTCGTAGCAGATGCCGAGCGACCGGCTCTCGAGCTTCCGGCAGAGAGCCGCGAGCCCCGAAGCCTCGGGCAGCGGTGCCATCGGGATGTTCTCGAGCAGGATCAGGACGCCCGCCTGCTCTGCGACCGGCAGCAGGCGCTCGATGCCGTCTTGCACCCAGTGCCGGAGCTGCTCGGCCGACGGCCGGAGCAAGGGATGCACGCGGCCGGTCACCGTCACGACCGCCGGCACCTCGAGGTCGGCCGCGAGCGCGATCAGATCGCTGAACATGGCAACCGTGTAGGCGCGCATCTCGGGCACCGGGCTCGCGAGGTTCTGATCCGCGCTCGGCGGGTTCAGCGAGGTGATCGAGAGGCCCCGCTGCACGAGCGTCCTGCGCAAGCTCCGACGCGCGCTCCGGTCGAGCTCGGAGGGCCACAGATGTCCGGGTGCGATCATCGCCTCGGACCGCTCGAAGCCGAGATCGGCGAGCCGCAGCAGGCAGTCCTGCGCCGGCCGCTGGTAGATCCAGGAGTAGGTGCTGCCCGCAAGCGTGATCGTCGCCATCGTTTTTTCCGTCCCCTCACCCGTCCCCCCGCCGCCAACCCGATGCATTGACATGCAACCGCTCGGGAGCGGAAGTTGCCGCCGGAGCCATGGGGAGCATAGGATGAAGGGCGGAGAGATCATCGTCGAGGCCCTGCGGCGGCAGAAGATTCCCTACGTGTTCGGGATCTGCGGCCACGGCAACGTCGGGCTGCTCGACGCGCTGCACGCGGCGCAGGACGACATCACCCTGATCGCGCCCCGCCACGAGCAGGTGGCAGGGCATATGGCGGATGCCTATTTCCGGGTCCGGCACGCCCCGGTCGCGACGCTCACGTCCTGCGGCCCCGGCTCCTGCAACCTCGTGATGGCGCTCGCGGTCGCGCTGACCGATTCCTCGGCGCTGCTCGCGATCACCGCCAATGTCCCGACCTCGCAGTTCAACCGCAGCCCGTTCCAGGAGCTCAACCGCCACTTCCAGGCCGACTTCCCGAACGTGCTCAAGCCCGTGGTCAAGCGCGGCTTCCAGCCGACCCGGGTCGACATGCTGCCGCTGGCCCTGCGCCAGTCGATGACCGAGATGCTGAGCGGCCGGCCGGGCCCGGTCAATCTGGACGTGCCCTTCAACCTGTTCCAGGAGAGCGCCGAGGTGGCGCCCGAGGCGCCGGCACCCGCCCACAACGCGCGCCGGAGCGCGGCCGCGCCCGAGGACGTGCGCGCCGCGGTCGATCTCATGCAGCGGGCCGAGCGGCCGGTGCTGTTCATCGGCCATGGCGTGGCCCTCTCCGAGGCCTCGGCGGAGCTCACGGCGCTCGCCAGGCGGACCGGCATCCCGGTGATCAGCTCGCCCAACGGCATGGGCTGCATCGACATGGCGGACGCGCTCTCGCTCGGCTTCATCGGCCGCAACGGCGCTTATCAGGCCAACCAGGCCGGCCGCCACACCGACCTCGTGGTGGCACTCGGCGCCCGCTTCGACGACCGCTCGGCATCGTCCTGGCTGCCGGGCTATTCCTGGAACTTCGGGCGCGCCAAGCTGATCCAGGTCGACCTCGACCACGCCGAGCTCGGCCGCAACTACCCGCCGACGCTCGGGATCCTGGCCGACGCCCGCACCTTTCTGCGCCAGCTCCTGGCCGAGGTCGAGGCGCGCGCCCTGCCGGGACCAGGCCGGCTGCGGGGCTGGCATGACCAGATCGCCGGCTGGCGGGCGGAATGGGAACAACACACGCGGCCGAATTTCGAGCTCCACACCAGGCCCATGCGGCCCGAGCGGGTGGTCGCCGACTGCCGGGCGGTGCTGCCGGACGATGCCATCATCTCGCTCGATTCCGGCGTCCATCACAACTGGTTCATGCAGTTCTGGCAGGCGCGCCGGCCGCAGACCATGCTCAACACCTGGGGGTTTTCCGGCATGGGCTTCGGACCCGCGGGCATCCTGGGCGCCAAGCTCGCCGCCCCCGACCGGCCGTGCGTCGCGATCTGCGGCGATGGCGGCTTCAGCATGGTGCCGCACGTGCTCTGCACCGCGGTCGAGTACGACATCAGGGCGGTCTGGGTGGTCTGGAACAACTTCGCCTGGGCGGCGATCCGGGACATCCAGTACGGCCTGTTCGAGGGCCGCGAGATCGGCACCGCCTTCTACCAGGGCGACAACCGGCGGCCCTACAACCCGGACTTCGCGGCCTGGGCGCGCGCCGCCGGGGCCGAGGGCATCAAGGTCGAGCGCTCGGAGGATTTCGCCGGCGCGCTCGAGCATGCGCTCCGGCTGGAGCGGCCCTGCCTGCTCGACGTCCACGTCGATGCCGAGGTCCGGCCGCCCGCGACCGGGACCTGGGCGCTGCCGCCGATCCCGCACAAGGAGCCGGTGTTCGGCAAGCCGCTGATCCTCGAGCCGGCGGGGGACTGAGCGTGGCCCGGATCCTGGTCACCGGGGCCGGCGGCTTCATCGGCCTTGCGAGCGTGGCGGCGCTGGCCGCGCGCGGCGATCAGGTCACCGCGTTCGATCTCCGCATCAGCCCGGGGCTGGCGGCGCTCGCCGAGCGTTTTCCCCACGTTCAGCCGGTGGTCGGGGAGCTCACCGAATGGGCGCATCTCGCGGGTGCGATCCAGGCCGCGCGGCCGGACGCGGTGGTCCATCTGGCGGCGATCGTCGGCGTGCCGGCCTCGGTCGGCGCCCCGGTCTCGACCATGCGGGTCAACGTCGAGGGCTCGCTGAACGTGCTCGAGGCGATGCGCCTGTTCGACGTGCCGCGGCTGATCAACCTCAGCAGCGAGGAGGTCTACGGCCACTTCCAGGCCGATCTGATCGACGAGGAGCACCCCTGCCGGCCGCTGATGCCCTATGGCATCTCGAAATACGCGGTCGAGGGCCTGGCCCGCAGCTACGCGGAGCTGCATGGCCTTACCTGCATCCACATCCGGACCTCCTGGGTCTATGGCGCCGGCCTGCCGCGGCCGCGGGTGCCCAAGACCCTGATCGACGCGGCGCTTGCCGCCCGCCCGCTGCATCTGGCGAGCGGCGGCGACTTCCGGGTCGATCACACCTACATCGACGACCTGGTGGCGGGGCTGCTGCTCGCGCTCGATCGGGACGTGCACGCCTTCGACGTCTACCACGTTGCGAGCGGGGCGGCGCCGTCGCTTGCCCAGATCGTCGCGATCCTGCGCGAGCTGGTGCCCGGCGCCGATCTCGCGGTCGGTCCCGGCGCCTATCGGTTCGACGAGCGGCTTGGACCCGTGCGCAAGGGTGCGCTCGATGTGACCCGGGCGCGCGAGCATCTGGGCTACGTGCCGCGCTTCGACATCCGGGCGGGGCTCGCCGCGACCATCGAGGCCCAACGGCGCGACCAGCGCGAACAGGGAGGCCGGATGCCATGAGCAAGACGCCGCACGCCACGATCACGAACATCGCGGAGGTGCCGTGGGAGGAGCCGCCCGCGCATTACGGCGGCGCCTATTCCAAGATGCTGGTGCGGCCCGAGGTCAATGGCGCACGGCGGCTCGATCACCGGATCTCCTGCTACCAGCCGAAGGCCTATGTGGCGCCGCACAAGCACCAGGTGCAGGAGCAGGTCTACCACGTGCTGGAGGGCGAGGGGCTGATGGAGATCGAGGGCGAGCGCCGGGTCGTGCGCCGCCACGACGTGATCTTCCTGCCGCCCGGCGTCGAGCACGCGATCTCCAACTCAGGCCTCACCGATCTGGTGTTCCTGGTGATCACCTCACCGCCCGACGACGGTTGACAGCCGAACCGGCGGGGGGACATGACGGCGTCATTCCCCGCTCGTCCGGCCCACCGCCGCCGGGCGGCTTGCCGAGACTGATTGGCGGCTTTCCGAGACTGATTGCAACGCCGGACCCGCAAAGCTCCATCTGCGCGGCACCCCGCGCCGCTCCGGAACGGCTTCGGTGGCCGGCCCTGGGAGCCCGCCAACCCGGGCGCACGGCTCCAGCGCGAGAGTTGGCGCTTTCTGAGCCCGCTATTTCCGTTCGGCCAGCGCAGGCGGGCGGGTTTCCAAGACTGCGCGTGCGCCGGACGACGGCAATGTTGCGTTCCGGGACTGAGGCTGACCCCGGGGATGGTAACGCAATCCTAACCATTGCTGGTTAACCTGATTTTCGGGTGGTCCATGGGACCGTGGGAGTCCGTCCGCGGTCTCGAGTCCAGAAGGGACGGAGTCCCACGATCGCATGGACCAAGCCGGCATGCTCGCCGCGAAAGGTTGACGAAAGGTAAACGTTCGCCGGACGCCATTGGATCGAGGCCAGGCGCTGGTGGACAGGAGCCGCCTGCGCCGGTGCGGTGGCACCCCGCTGGCGCCGGTGGACAGGAGCCGTCTGCGCCGGTGCACTGGTACCGTTGGCTGACCCGGTCAGCTCTTGGTGGCGGCTGCGAGGATCGCTGTTCAGGAGTCCTCAGGCGGCGTTGCCACCCTGCGACCGTTCGCGGCCATAGCGGATCAGGGCGGCAGTCCGGTAGAGGCCGTGCACGAACTTGCCGTAGGGCATGGTGACGAACAGCGCGAACACGACGCCGAGGTGAAGGGCGAGCAGCAGGCCCATGGCGGCTGTCGCGCGCAGCACCAGGAGAAGAAGGCCGGTCGCGCCGGTCAGGAACAGCATCAGGACGAAGGCCGTGTCCATGCCCCGCTGCCCGGACGCGTCGGGCGCCGGCTCGCGCCGGCGCTTCTGGGCTTCGAGCCCGAGCGGGCCGATCACGAGGCCGATGCCGCCCGCGGTGCCGAGCACGACCGGCAGGTCGTACCAGGCGTAGGGCGCCTGCCAGCCGAAGGCGAAGTGCCAGAGGGTCGCGACGCAGGTCGCGGCGAAACAGAGGAGAAAACCGTAGAGGGTCAGGTGGTGGAACAGGCGCCGGCGGTCGGGCGGGCGGCCGTCCATGTTGGCGCAGCCCATGCCGCCGCCATCCAGATAGCGGAGCCGCAGCGCATCGCGCAGGGCCGCCCGGGAGCCACCCGCGGGCGCGGCGACGGCGGTACCCGCGGCCTCCCGCCAGAAGTTGCGGAGCCCCATCGCCATGGCCAGCAGCGCGTACAGAAACGAGGCCCCGAAGATCAGGATCATGGCGCCATGGGGCATCAGCCGGTAGAAGGCGCCCGCCCCGCTGCCGCTCGCGAACAGCGCCGCGGGATCGTTGAACGCGACCAAGCCGATGATGAAGACAGCGATGCAGAGCGCTGCGATCAGGCTGATCCAGAGGCCGTTGCGCTCGAACAAAGCGGCGAGCGGGCGCGGCCAGGCATAGGTTGCCCAGGACTCCGCCCGCACCGTCTCGAAGGCACGCGGCACGTCGACCGCGAATGCGTGCGGCGGCGCGAACTGGCAGTCGTCGAAGCAGGCGCCGCAGTCGTGGCAGAGGTTGGCGAGGTAGTTGAGATCGCCGGCGGCGAAGGACGTGCGCAGCTCCATCGCCGGGAACACCGCGCACAGGCCCTCGCAATAGCGGCAGGCGTTGCAGATGGTCATCAGCCGCTCGGCCTCGCGAAGGGCCTCAGTTGCGTGCATGCGCTGCCGCCTCCCGGCCGGCAACCCGGCCGAATACAGCTCCGATGGTCATGCCGATGCCGGCGAGATAGCCTTGGCCGAGCACGTTGCCGGCCATGATCTCGCCGGCCGCGAACATGTTGGCCGACGGGCGCCCGTCGGCCATGCAAAGGCGCGCCTGTCGGTCGACCCTGGTGCCGAGATAGGTGAAGGTGATGCCCGGCCGCAGCGGGTAGGCGCAGAACGGCGGCGCGTCGAGCGGCAGCGCCCAATGCGACTTCGCCGGCGTCAGGCCTTCGGTCCGGCAGTCGTCGTAGGCGTCCGGATCGAAGGTGCCGGGCCGGGTCGCGGCGTTGAAGCGGGCGACGGTCGCGCGCAGCCGCTCCGGATCGAGCTCGAGCTTCACTGCAAGCGCCTCGAGGTTCGGGGCCTCGATCGCCGGGAACACGGGCGGCATGAAGCGGGAGGTCGCCTTGGCGTCGATGATCACATAGGCGATCTGGCCCTCCTGCTGGGCGATCAGCCGGCCCCAGACGGCGTAGCGCTTGGGCCAGAAGTCCAGGCCCTCGTCGTCGAAGCGCGCCGCGTCGCGGTTGACGACGATCCCGAACACGATGCAGTCCAGGCGGGTGACGATGCCGCCGTCGAACTTGGGCGAGCGCGCGTCGATCGCGACCGCATGGCACTGGGTCGGATCGCCGACCGGCTGGACGCCGCGATCGAGGAGCATGCGCAGGACGCTGCCCCGGTTGTAGGGCGTGCCGCGGATCAGGAAGTTGCGGGCGGCCGCGCCCCAGGACTCTTCCAGCCATTCGAGGTTGGCCTCGAAGCCGCCGCTGGCCGCGACCAGCGCGCCGGCTGCGATCCGGTAAGTGTCGCCGCCGTTGGCGCGCACCGCCGCCGCGATGAAGAAGCCGTCCTCGATCGTCAGATCCACGACCTCGGCGTCGTAGCGGACCTCGATCCCGAGCCGGAGCGCGGTGATGTAGAGGGCGTTCAGCATCGCGCGGCCGCCGCCGAGGAAGAACGCGTTGGTCCGCCCGAGGCTGAGGGTGCCGCCGAGCGGCGGCTGGAAGCGCACGCCCTGGGCGGTGAGGAATTCCCAGAGCTCTCTGGACTGGCTGATCGTGAAGCGGGCGAGCTCGAGGTCGGTCTCGCCGCCGGTGACCCGCAAGAGATCGTCCAGGAACTCATCCTCGGGGTAGGGCCCGCTCAGGACCTCGTTGGCGGCGTCGTGGGCGACCCGCATGTTGCGGGTGTGGCGCGTATTGCCGCCGCGATAGAACTTCGGGGCCGCTTCCAGCACCAGCACCGACGCGCCGGCCTGGCGCGCGGTGATCGCGGCCGAGAGCGCGGCATTGCCGCCGCCCACCACCAGCACGTCGTAGCGCCTGGCGAGCCCGGAGGCGCCGGCCATCAGAGCTCGCGCAGCGCGTTGAACTGCGCGACGTAGCCCGAACCGTCGATGCGCACGCCGATCACCGTCGTGGTCGCCGAGCGGAGCGCGGCGCCAAGCGCGTCCGCGAGCCCCTGCTCGGTGCCGACCACGATGCCATCGGCGCCGAAGCCCGCGGCGATTTTTTCCCAGTCGCAGCCGCCGAGGCCGACGCCGTGCAGCGGCAGGCCCTTGATCTCCTGCTTGACCCGGATCAGGCCGATCTCGGCATCGTCGAGGACCAGGACGATGACCGGCAGCCGCTCGCGGACGGCGGTCTGAAGCTCGGCGATCGCCATCAGGAAGCCGCCATCGCCGGTGAACGCGACCACCGGGCGCTCGGGCCACGCGAGCCTTGCGCCGAGCGCCGCCGGCAGCGCGTAGCCCATCGAGCCCAGGCCGTTCGAGGTCAGGAACTCGTGCGGCCCATAGGCCTGCCACTTCTGCACCACCAGGAGGCGGCTCGCTCCGGTATCGCAGGTCGCGATGGTCGCCCGCGGCAGCACCGCGCGCGCGACCTCCATGGCGCGCTGCGGCGACAGCCCGCGGGCCGGCTGATCGAGCGCGTCGATGACGTCCGCCCGGAAGCGGGCGGCGGCCTGCTCGCCCCAGTCGCTGCCGCCCGCGCACCCCTCGGTGATGCGCGCAAGGATCGACTTCAGATCGCCGATCACCTCGAGCCTGGCCGGCACCAGCCCGTCGAGCGCCGGGATCGGGGCCAGCGAGATCACCGGGATCGCGTAGGGCCAGGGCTTGGGCTGCAGCTCGACCGCATCCAGGCCGACGGTGACGATCAGGTCCGCCTGCAGGACGAGCTTGCGCTCGATCAGCCCGCCGATGATGCAGCCGGCGCGGAGCGGGTGATCCTCGGGGATCACGCCCTTGCATTTGGCGGTCGTCAGCACCGGGGCGCCGAGCCGTTCGGCGAGGGCGGTCAGCCCGGCTGCCGCCCGGTTCCAGAGCACCCCGAGGCCGGCCAGGAGGATCGGCCGGCGCGCGCGGTCGAGCTCCTGGAGCACGGGCTGCAGGCTGTCGCGGTCCGGGGCCGGGTAAAGATAATTCGGCAGCAGCGGCGGCTCGGCCGCGAGCTCGGCCGCCTCGCGCGCGGTCTCGCTGTGCGGCAGGTCGAGCTGGACGGGGCCCGGCGGCGGCGCGCTCGCGGTCCGCAGCGCGCGGCGGATCTGCTGGCGGACCGCGCGGGCATCGAGCGTCGTGCCCCACTTCACGATCGGCGCGTAGATGCCCTGCTGGTCGAGCCGCTGGCGCAGCCCGACCTCGTGCGCGGGCGCCGGGTAGCGGTCGGTGATCGCGATCAGCGGCGCCCGGTCGAGGAACGCGTGGGCGACGCCGTTGACCATGTTGGCGGCACCCGGCCCGCGCGTCGAGAGGCAGACCCCGGGGGCGCCCGTGATCTCGCCCCAGGTTGCGGCCAGCATGGCGGCCGCGACCTCCTGCTTCATCAGGATGAAGCGCATCTCGCGTTGCCGGGCCGCCTCCATCAGCTCGACCGACTCGCCGCCCGGGTGGCCGACGATGAAAGGCGTGCCGGCCGCCCGGAACGCGTCCGCGAGAACCTCGACGGTCGTCGCCATGCCCGTCTCCCCGAGCCCCGGTCAAGTGTCGCGCCGAGCCGGCAGCCTAAGAAATGCCGCCGCCCGCGGCAAGCCGGCCGCCATGCCCCGCTTTGCCAGAGCGGCTCGCGCCACGTCTCCAGGGCCTAGGCCCGGTGCTCCCTGACCACCGTCGGGTCGAGCGCGTCGCGCAGGACGTCGCCCAGCATGTTGAGCCCGAGGACCGTCAGCGCCACCGCGACCCCGGGCACGATCGCGGTCCAGGCGGCGACGTCGAGATAGTCGCGCGAGGCCTGGATCATCAGCCCCCAGGACGGCGTCGGCGGCTGGGTGCCGAGCCCGAGGAACGAGAGCCCGGCCTCGGCCAGGATCGCGAAGGCGACCGAGATCGTCGCCTGCACGATCACCGGCGCCATGATGTTGGGCAGCACGTGCAGCCGGATGATCCGCCCGTTCGAGGCGCCCTGCGAGCGCGCCGCCTCGATATAGGGGAGCGCGGTCACCTTCAGCGCCTCGCCGCGCACGATGCGCGCGAGATAGGGCGCGAAGGCGACCCCGATCGCGAGGATGGTGTTGGGCAGGCTCGGGCCCAGCACGGCCGAGATGGTCAGGGCCAGAAGGAGCACCGGGAAGCTCAAGAGGGTATCCACGAGCCGCATCAGCGCGTGGTCGGTCCAGCCGCCGAAATAGCCCGCCAGGACCCCAAGCGGCAGGCCGATCACGATGCTGAGCGCCACCGCCGAGATGGCGATCACCAGCGAGGTGTGGGCGCCCAGCAGCACGCGGTAGAGCAGGTCGCGCCCGAGCTGGTCGGTGCCGAGCGGGTGCGCGAGCGAGGGCGGCTTGAGCCGGGCGAGCACGTCGATCTTGGTGCTCAGCTCCGCCGGCAGCAGCAAGGGCGCCGCGATCGCCAGCACGGTGAACAGAACCACCAGCGTCAGGCCGATCAGGCCCTTGGGCGTGAGCAGCGCGCGCACCCGCCTCACTCCAGCCCGATGCGCGGATCGAGCAGGGTATAGAGCACGTCGACCAGCAGGTTCGAGAGCATCACCACGGTCGCGATCACGAACACGGTCGCCTCGATCAGGGGCACGTCGCGGTTGAGCAGCGCCTGATAGGTCAGCCAGCCCATGCCGGTGTAGTTGAACAGGCTCTCGATCACGATGATCGAGCCGAACAGATAGCCGAGCTGCAGCCCGGCCACCGTCACCACCGGCGCGATCGCGTTGCGCAGCGCATGGCGGAAGATGACGGCGCCTTCGCCGAGCCCCTTGGCGCGGCAGACGCGGATGAAGTCCTGGCTCATGACCTCGAGCATGGCGGACCGCGTCATGCGCGTAAGATGCGCCATCAGGCTCAGGCCCAGCGCGATCGAGGGCAGGAGCGCGTGGCGGACGGCAAGCCAGAAGTTCTCGGACGGAGCCACGTAGCCCGAGGACGGCAGCCATCCCAAGGCGCGCGAGAACAGGAGGATCAGCACGATCCCCCAGAAGAAGTCCGGCAGGCTGATCCCGGCGAGCGCCAGGCCGCTTCCCAGCGTGTCCTGCCAGCGATCGCGGTGGATCGCGCTCCAGACGCCGAGCGGGATCGCGAGCACGAGCGCGATGGTGAGCGACATGACCACGATCATGGCGCTCGCCGTGAGCTTCTGCGCCAGAAGCCCCGCGATCCTCTCCTTGAACCTGAGGCTCACCCCCCAGTCGCCGCTCAGCATCCCGCCGATCCAGCGCCCGTATTGCAGGATCAGAGGATCGTTGAGCCCGAGCTGGTCGCGCAGCGCGGCGATCGAGGTCGGGTTGCCGCGGGTGCCCATGATCATGGTCGCGACGTCGCCGGGCAGGATGTTGGTGATCACGAAGGTCACGACCGAGATCAGCAGCAGCGTCAGCGCGAACAGGGCGAGGCGGCGGGCGAGATAGGTCATGCCGGGTCAGCGCCCCCGGCCGGGACGGCAAGCCGCAACCGGCCCGAGGGGGTGGGCGCGCCGCCTCCCCCGCGCCGGCCGCAGCCGAAAGCGCGGCTCAGGTCTTGAGCCAGACGTTGCGGAACTGCAGGTTCGAGCCGTTCGGATGGACCAGCTGGTCGAGCCCGCCGACCTTCGGCTGCGCCGCGACCGTGCCGTTGCGGAACCAGAGCACGACGTCGTGGGTCTCGTCCTGCACGCGTTTTTGGATGTCCTTGTAGATCTGCACGCGCTTGGCCGGATCGATGATGCGCCGCGCCGACTCGGCCATCTGGTCGATCTGAGGGTCCTTGATGTTGCGATAGTTGAAGGCGCCGGTCGAGTGCCACAGCGAATAGTACAGAAAATCCGGCTCCCACAGCGTGAAGAAGTTCATCATGGTGACCTGGAAGTCGCGGTTGGTCCAGCACTGGCTCAACCAGTCCGCCCAGTTCAGCTGCTGGGTGGTGACCTTGACGCCGCCCTGGCGGAACCACTCCTGCATGATCTGGGTGGCCTCGACATGCCAGGGGTAGTTGGTGGTCACCTTGAACACGAACTCGAGCTCGCCCGGCCCGAAGCCCGCCTCGCCGAGCAGCGCTTTGGCCGCTTCGAAGTCCTGCGCCCGCGGCTTGAGGTCCGCGTTGTAGGTGGGCGAAGTCGGAAAACTCGGCGAGGCGGTGACCACGCCCTGGTTCCAGAGCGCGCCCTGGACCAGGACCTCCTTGTCGACCATCAGGTCGAGCGCCTGGCGCACCCGCTTGTCGTCGAAGGGCTTCACGGCGTGGTTGAAGTTGAGGAACGCCCAGCTCAGCGGGAACCAGGTCAGGACCTGGAACTCCGGGTCCTTCTTCAGCTCATCGACCCGGTCGAGCGGGATGTCGTTGATCAGATGCATCTCGCCGGTGCGCAGGCCGGTCAGGCGGACGCTGGGCTCGGTCACCTCGTGGCTGGTCACGCCGTCGAGCCAGGGCGCGCCCTGCCAATAGTCGTCGAAGCGGACCAGATCGACCTCGTTGCCGAACTCGCGGTGCACGAACTTGAACGGGCCGCAGCCGATCGGCATCTTGCCCTGGACGTCGCCGGAGCCCGCGGGCATCACCACGCCGGCGCCGATCTCGGCGAGGCGCGACAGGAAGGGCGCGTTGACCTGCCCCAGCCTGACGATCACGGTGTGCTCGTCCGGCGTCTCGATCGCCTGGACGTCGTTGAAGACCTCGAAATTGACCGCGCCCGTGTCCTTGGCTTTGCAGCGTTCGAACGAATACTTGACGTCGGCCGAAGTCATCGGCTTGCCGTCATGGAACTTGACGTCCGAGCGGAGCTTGAAGGTGTAAGTCAGGCCATCGTCGGTGACTGCGAAGCTCTCGGCGAGATTGGGAATCACGGTGAACTTATGGTCGACCGTGACGATCGAGTCGTGGACGTTCTGCAGGAGGCGGAGGGTCGACGCGGTTCCGGTCTGGTGGATGTCGAGGTTCTGGGTGGTCTCCGAATGCCCCCAGATCAGGGTGCCGCCGCGCACCGGCTTGTCGTCCTGCGCCGCAACCGCCCGGGGAGAGAGCCCCGCACCCAGCACCGCGCCCAGCATCGCGCCGCCCGTCAGAGCGCTGGAGCTCTGCAGAAACTCCCTGCGTTTCATTGTGTTTGTCCTCGTTGCCCGGAGCCGCCGTTGATTCAGCTTAACCGCGCGCTATGCTCAGTCAACTGTGCTGCGCTGCAAAACCGCGCGGCTGCGCAGCCTGTCCAGACAGGGGGAGCACCGCGATCGTCCGGTTCGAGGAGACCGATCAGCCGCGCGCGCACAGCCAGCCGGACGAGGTCGTCCTCAGGGTCGAGGGGCTGCGCGTCCGCTTCGATACCGCCGAGGGCGTGGTCCACGCGGTCAACGGCGTCGCCTTCGAGGTGGTCCGGGGCGAGACCCTGGCGGTGGTCGGCGAATCGGGCAGCGGCAAGAGCGTCACCGCGCTCTCGATCCAGCGCCTGCTGGCCTCGCCGCCGGCGCGGATCGAGGCGGGCCACATCTGGTTCGGGGGACAGGACCTGCTGACGCTCTCGGAGGCGGAGATGCGCCGGATCCGCGGCAATGCGATCTCGATGATCTTCCAGGAGCCGATGACCTCGCTGGACCCCGTGATGACCGTCGGCCGCCAGATCGCCGAGACGATCGAGATCCATCAGGGCCTGTCCCGGAGAGCGGCGCTGGCCGCCGCGGTCGCCGCGCTCGACCTGGTGCGCGTGCCCGAGCCGGCCAGGCGGGCGCGACAGTATCCGTTCCAGCTTTCCGGGGGGCTGCGCCAGCGGGTGATGATCGCCATGGCCATGGCCTGCAACCCGCGGCTTCTGATCGCGGACGAGCCGACCACCGCGCTCGACGTCACCATCCAGGCGCAGATCCTGAACCTGATGGACGAGCTCAAGGAGCGGGTCGGCGCCTCGATCATCCTGATCACCCACGACATGGGCGTGGTCGCCGAGATGGCCCAGCGGGTGGTCGTGATGTACGCGGGCCAGGTGGTCGAGCGCGCGGCGGTCGAGGAGCTGTTCAGCCGCCCGCTGCACCCCTACACCTTCGGGCTGCTCGGCTCGGTGCCGCGCCTCTACTCGTCGCTGGAGGCAGGCGCGGACGAGCGCCGGCTGCAGGAGATCCCCGGCACCGTGCCCTCGATGCGCGAGGAGATCGCGGGCTGCGCCTTCGCGCCCCGTTGCCGCCTCGCGACCGATCGCTGCAGGCGCGACCCCCCGCCGCTCGAGCTGAAGCGCCCCGGCCACGCTGCGGCCTGCTGGGAGAGCGCGGCGCTGGCGGCGGCGCATGTTTGAGGCAGCGGCTCCGAGCGCGTCCGCGACGGACCCGGCGCGACCGGTGCTCGAGGTCCTGGACCTCGTGAAGCGCTTCCCCGTGCGCCACGGGCTGTTCGGGCGCGGCAGCGGCCATGTCTATGCCGTGAACGGCGTCAGCTTCGCCATCCGCCCGGGCGAGACGCTGGGCGTGGTCGGCGAGAGCGGCTGCGGCAAGACCACGGTCGCCAAGACCGTGCTGCGGCTCCTGAAGCCGGACGGCGGGCGCATCATGCTGCACGGCCGGGACATCACGACCGCATCCGATGCCGAGCTCAGGCAGCGGCGGCGCGACATCCAGATGGTGTTCCAGGACCCGTTCTCGTCGCTCAACCCGCGCATGCGCTGCGGGCGGATCGTGGCCGAGCCGCTGGAGATCCACAAGCTCGCCGCCGGCCGCGGCAAGGAGGCGCAGGTCGCGGCGATGTTCGAGCGGGTGGGCCTGCGCCCGGAGCAGATGCAGCGCTATCCCCACCAGCTCTCGGGCGGCCAGCGCCAGCGGCTCGGCATCGCCCGCGCGCTGGCGCTGGAGCCCTCGGTGATCGTGGCCGACGAGCCGGTCTCGGCGCTCGACGTGTCGGTCCAGGCGCAGGTGATCAATCTGCTCCGCGACCTGCAGCGAGGCTCCAACCTCGCCTATCTGTTCATCTCCCACGATCTCGCCGTGGTCGAGCACATCTCGCACCGGATCGCGGTCATGTATCTGGGCAAGGTCGTGGAGCTGGCGGCGAAGCGGACCCTGTTCTCCGCACCTCTGCATCCCTACACCGAGGCGCTGCTGGCGGCGATCCCGATCCCGCGCCCGGGCACCAAACGCGTGCGCGCGATCCTGCGCGGCGACGTGCCGAGCCCGGTCGACCCGCCGCCCGGCTGCGCCTTCCACACCCGCTGCCCGATCGCCAAGGACATCTGCCGGACCACGACGCCACCGCTGCGCAAGGTCGGGCCGGACCATCAGGTCGCCTGCCACCTGCGCGCACCCGCACCTCTGGGTCGAGATCGAGAGAAAGATACCTGAAGCAAGGGCGACTTCGAAGAGCCGGCCGGAGCCCGGCTACCAGCCAGAAGCGCCGGTTTCAGCCCGCTCGGGCCTGCCGCTCGCCCGTCACGCGCCAGATCGCATCGCCCACATCGTCCGCCACCAGCAGGGAGCCGTCCGGGCCGATCGCGACCCCGACCGGCCGTCCATAGGACACCCGCTCGTCCGGCCCGAGGAAGCCCGTCAGAATGTCGCGCGGCGGCCCGGCCGGGCGCCCGTTCGCGAACGGCACGAAGATGACCTTGTAGCCGCTGAGCCTGCTGCGGTTCCAGGAGCCGTGCTGGCCTATGGCCATGCCCTCCGGAAAACCGGCAAGCGTTCCGGCGGGCAGCCAGCAGAGGCCCAGCGAAGCGGTGTGCCCGCCCAAGGCGTAGTCCGGTGTTATGGCGTTGGCGACCGCGGCCGGGTCCTGCGGCACCCGGTCGTCGACCGTCCGTCCCCAGTAGGCATAGGGCCAGCCGTAGAAGCCGCCGTCGCGAACCGAGGTCAGGTAGTCGGGAGGCGTCTCGTCGCCCAGGCCGTCGCGCTCGTTGACCACCGTCCAGAGCGCGCCGGTCTGAGGCTCCCATGCCAGGCCCACGGGGTTGCGCAGACCGGCGGCAAAGATGCGGCTCCTGCCGCTCGCGAGGTCGAGCTCGTAGATGGCCGCCCGGCCCTCCTCGACGGCCATGCCGTGCTCGCCGATATTGCTGAGCGAGCCCACGCCGGCGAACAGCTTCAGGCCGTCGGGGCTCGCCAGCAGGCTCCGCGTCCAATGCCCGCCGGGTTTGAACTCGGCGACCATCCGCCCTGGCGCATCGATTCGGCTGGCACCCGCCGCATAGGGGAAGGCGACCACGCCATCGGTGTTGCCGACGTAGAACGTATCGCCCAGCAGCGCCATGCCGAACGGCTGGTTCAGCCCCTCGAGAAACACCTCCCGAGTTTCGGCCACGCCGTCGCCGTCGGCGTCCCGTAAAAGGGTGATGCGATTCGGGCTGACCCCCGCGGCGGCGGCGCGCTCCATCGTGCTGAACATGGCATAGTCGAACAGGGTGTTGATGGGGCCGGCCACGGTGAGGGCCTCGGCGACGAGCACTTCGCCATTGGGCAGGACGTAGATCCACCGGGGATGCTTGAGACCGGTCGCGAACGCATTGACCTTGAGCCCGGGCGCCGCGACCGGCGTCTGCCCTTGGGCCCACCCCCGGGCCGTCGGCATCTTCAGGGTCGGGATGCCCTGCGGCTTTGCCGCCGGGATCGCCGGAGTGCTGCCCAAAGCCGGCTCGTGCGCGGCGCCCTGCCGCCGCCGCAGCAGGACCAGGACGGCGCCGACCAGCGCGACGAGTCGCCCGACGATGCCGGATAGGCTCATGGCAATCCTTTCGCTGGTCGCCCCTGCCGGGCGGGTCGTCCCTACTTCGAAAAGCTCGGCCGCCGCTGCGCGACGGCGAGCTCCGCCTCGAGCGCCATGCCGAGGTTGCAGAGCCTGCCCTCATCGAACAGCCCGGCCCAAAGCGAAATCCCCTGCGGCACCTCGAACCGCGCCGCTCCTTCCGCGGCTTCGCCGATCTTGAGCTTGCCGTCCGCGAGCGACGGGTCCGAACGGGTCGCCTGCTCGAGAAAACCCGCGCGCAGATGCAGGCAGGGATGGCCGGTGAAGTTGCTCGCGACCAGCATCGGCCCGGTCATGAACGGACCGATCAGCGCGTCGACCCGGTCGAACAGCGAGCCCACGGCTTCCATCACCCGGTAGCGCAGCCGGTCGAGCTGGACATGGTCGACCGCCGATAAGAAGCGCGCCTTGCGGAAGGCGTTGGGCCAGGCGCCCCGCTCCTGCCAGACCAGCTGGTCGTCGCGGTCGGTCAAGGTCAGCTCCTCGAACGCGGCCGCGGCCTCGGCGTAGAGCACGCCCATCAGCGAGCCGTAGGGCAGATCCGGCAGGCTCAGCTCCACGAGCTCGACCCCGGTGCGCTTCGCCGCGGCCAACGCCGCACGGTCGACCTCGGTGACGCCCTCCTCCTCGAACGCGGCCGGCAGCCAGCCGAGCCGCAGCCCCTCGATGCCGGCGCCGGCGTCGAAGTTGAAGGGTGCTCCGATCGAGCTGCGGTCGGCCGGATCGTCCCCGTTGATCGCGGCCAGCACCAGCGCGCAGTCCTCGACCGAGCGGCAGATCGGCCCGATCTTGTCGAGCGACCAGCAGAGCGCCATGGCGCCAGCACGGCTGACCCGGCCGAAGGTCGGGCGCAGCCCCGTGGTGCCGCAGCGCTGGCAGGGCGAGGTGATCGAGCCCAGCGTCTCGGTGCCGATCGCAAAGGCGCAGAGCCCCGCCGCGGTGGCCGACGCCGACCCGGCGCTCGAGCCGCTCGAGCCCTCGTTCAGGTTCCAGGGATTGCGGGTCTTGCCGCCGAACCAGATGTCGCCGTAGGCGAGCGCGCCGAGCGTGGTCTTGCCGAGCAGCACGGCGCCGGCGCGGCGCAGCAGCTCGACCACGCGCGCGTCGCGCCCGGGCACGCGATCCTTGAACGGCACAGCACCCCAGCTGGTGCGGATGCCGTGAGTGTCGAACAGGTCCTTCAGGCCGTAGGGGATGCCGTGCAGCGGGCCGAGATGCGTGCCCGCCTCGAGCAGCGCATCCGCCGCGTCCGCCTGCGCCCGGGCGAGCTCGGGGGTCACGGTGACGAAGCATTCCAGCCGGCCGCCGTAGTCCTCGATCCGGGCGAGATAGATCTCGGTCAGCCGCCGGCTGGTGAGCTTGCGGCGCACGAGCCACTGCGAAAGGCGCGTCACCGGGGCGAAGGCGATGTCCTGGTCGCTCTCGGGCAGCGGCCCCGGATCGGCGCCCCTTGGCCGCAGCGGCCTCTGCGGCCAAGGGGCGCAAAAGCCCGGCAGGCGCGGGTCGAACCGGGACGCCATCGGCAGGTCGTTGGCGAACGGGAGCGCGCGGCGGGCCCGCGCGCCTTCGATCTGGCCCTCGAGATTGTCGAGCATCAGCCGGCGCTCGGCGAGCGTGTAGCGCACGCCCATGAGCTTCTCGGCCGCCTCGATGGTCTCGATCGTGATGTCGCGCTCGCTCACGGTTGGTCTCGGTCCCCACCCCACGCGCACAGCCTAGGACAGGATCGGGGCGGGCGGAAGCCGGCCAGAGCGACCCCGCCGGCGCGGCCCCGCCCACGCCGCCGGTCACGTTGGGGAATTGCCTCGTCCCCGAAGCCTGGTACAGTCGCCGGCTGGTGAATGCGCAGGATCGGAGGCCCCGGATGCCGTTTGTCGCGCCCGCCGGAGACGACCACCGGTTCATGCGCCTGGCGCTGGAAGAAGCGCAGCTTGGCTATGACGAGGGTGGCGTGCCGGTCGGCTCGGTGCTGGCCCTGGGCGGGCGCCTGCTCGCGCGCGGCCACAACCGCCGGGTCCAGGAGGGCGACCCGATCGCGCATGGCGAGATGGACTGCCTGCGCCGCGCCGGCCGCCGGCCGCATTACCGCGGCACCGTGCTCTATACGACGCTGAGCCCGTGCCTGATGTGCGCCGGCACGATCCTGCAGTTCGGCATTCCGCGGGTGGTCGTGGGCGAGCGGGACAGCTTCGAAGGCAACTGCGATTTCCTCGCCGGGCGCGGGGTCGAGGTCGCGCTGCTGAACGATCCGGCCTGCATCGATCTGATGAGCCGGTTCATCCGCGAGCGGCCGGAGCTGTGGAACGAGGACATCGCCGAAGAGGGCTGAACGAGCGGCCTCGGATCGACCCAAAGCCGCTGGCAATGTGGCCGATCCGGTATGCCGGAGACGACGGATGCATGGCTTTGCCGATCATCAAGGACGCGAGCGGAGGACGACGGCATGACAGTTCGTAGCGCGACGACGTGGCCGGCATGGGTCGTGGCGGCGGTGGCGACAGTGGGCGCCACGGCGGTCAGCGGCGTCGCGGTCGGCGCGGACCAGCTCAAGGTCGCGGCGGTGTTCGAGACCCCGATCGAGGAGCCCTGGGTCAACCAGATCCACGTGGCCCTGCTCAAGGCCAAGGCGGAGCTCGGCATCCAGTACACCTGGTCCGAGAGCGTCTCCGCCAGCGACTTTGCCCGCGTGGTGCGCGAATACGCCGAGCAGGGCAATGGTCTGATCATGGGCGACGCCTTCGGCACCGAGCGCATCACCCGCAACGTGGCCCGCGACTATCCCAAGGTGGCGTTCGCGTTCGGCTCGGGGATCGGGCCCGCGGAGCCCAACTTCGCGGTGTTCGACAACTGGATCCACGAGCCCGCCTATCTCGCGGGCATGATCGCCGGCAAGCTCACCAGATCCAAGGTCGTGGGCGTGGTCGCCGCGATGCCGATCCCGGAGGTCAACCGCCTGGCCAACGCCTTCTGTGCCGGCGCCAAGGAGGTCAACGAGGCGGTCAGGTGCAAGTTCTCGTTCATCGGCTCGTTCTTCGATCCGCCCAAGGCCAAGGAAGCCGCGATCGCCGAGATCGAGGCCGGGGTCGACGTGATCTACGCCGAGCGCTTCGGGGTCATCGAGGCGGCGGCCGAGCGCGGCATCCCGGCGATCGGCAACATGTCCGACCAGTCCGAGCTCGCGCCCGACACCGTGGTCACGAGCGTCATCTGGGACATGTGGCCGACGGTCAAGCAGGTGATCGGTCTGGTCCAGGCCGGGGTCTTCACCTCGCAGGACTTCGGCCAGTTCTCCTACATGGGCAAGGGCGGCTCGTACCTGGCGCCCTATCACGCCTGGGAGCAGAAGCTGCCGGGCGAGGTCAAGACCATGGTCGCCGGGCGGACCCAGGAGATCAAGGACGGCACCTTCCGCGTCCCGGTCGACGAGAGCACGCCGCAGTCGCAGTAGCCCTGCTCGGCCTGTGCAGCGGGCGACGCCGCAGGACCCCGCCGGAGCTGCGGCTCGATGCACGGTCTGCGCTGCCAGGCTCGGGCGTCGCCGCGACCGGATTGCGGGACCGGGCCACGACGGCGTTCTGCGGGGATGTGACGGCGTTCTGCGGGGATGCGACGGCAATCTGCGGGGATGTGACGGCAATCTGCGGGGATGTGACGGTGTCCTGGGGGATGTGACGGTGTCCTGGGGGATGTGACGGCGTTCTGCGGGGATGTGACGCGTCGAATTGCTAACCGATGGTTAACCTTTGGTCGTTAACGCTTTCCTCGGATGGTCCATGCGACCTTGGGAATCTGCGCCCTGCGCTGGTCGACGGCGAACGGACTCCCAGGATCGCATGGACCATCCGGGACGGAACGTTAGGGACCGATGCTCAACCGAGGGTTAATGGCACGACATCGGGCGCGGTCCCGGGGTCGCCGACTTCTGCTTCGGCATCCCCGACCCTTGCCCCAGGTTTTCGCCCCATCGACCCCTGCTTCGACGTCCGCGACATTGCCCCGGGCGCTCGCGTCATCGAGTTGGGCCCGCGCGCCGCCGAGTCCCGGTCCGGCATCCGCGACATCGCGTTGGGCCCGCGCGGCGTCGGGTCCTGCTTTCGTCTTCCCGACCTTGCCCCGGGCACTCGCGCCCTCGAGCCCCGATCCGGGCTCCCCGACATCGCGTTGGGCCCGCGCGGCGTCGGGTCCTGCTTTCGTCTCCCCGACCTTGCCCCGGGCAGTCGCGCCCCCGAGTCCCGGTCCGGCATCCGCGACATTGCGTTGGGCCCGCGCGGCGTCGGATCCTGCTTTCGTCTCCCCGACATTGCCCCGGGCAGTCGCGCCCCCCAGTCCCGGTCCGGGCTCCCCGACATCGCGTCGGGCCCGCGCGGCGTCGGGTCCTGCTTTCGTCTTCCCGACCTTGCCCCAGGCACTCGCGCCCCCGAGTCCCGGTCCGGCATCCACGACCTTGCATTGGGCCCGCGCGGCGTCGGGTCCTGCTTTCGTCTCCCCGACCTTGCCCCGGGCGCTCGCGCCCTCGAGCCTTGATCCGGTATCCATGAGCGCATCCGCACCGCTGCTCGAGCTGCGCGGGATCGACAAGCGTTTCGGCCGGGTGCACGCCAATCGCGCGGTGGACCTCACCCTCCACGCCCGTGAGGTCCTGGGGTTGCTCGGCGAGAACGGCGCCGGCAAGACCACGCTGATGAACATCCTGTTCGGCATCTACCGTGCGGATGCCGGCCAGATCCGGATCGAGGGCCGGGAAGTGACGATCCGCAGCCCCGCCGACGCGCTGGCCGCGGGCATCGGCATGGTGCATCAGCACTTCCACCTGGTCGATCGGCACAGCGTGCTCGAGAACCTGATGGTCGGCGAGCCGGGCCGGCGCGGGCTGCTCGACCGCACCGGGGCGCGCGCCCGCCTCGCCGGGATCGGCGCACGCTATGGCCTGCGGCTCGACCCCGACCGGCCGGCCGGCGCGCTCAGCGTCGGCGAGCGGCAGCGCCTGGAAATCGTCAAGGCGCTCTATCGCGGCGCCCGCGTGCTGATCCTGGACGAGCCCACCTCGGTGCTGACGCCGCAGGAGACCGAAGGGCTGTTCGCCGCGATCCGGGCCATGGCGGCAGAGGGCGTCGGCGTCATCTTCATCAGCCACAAGCTGAACGAGGTTCGCGCAATCACCGACCGTCTGGTGGTCATGCGCCAGGGCGCCGTGGTCGCCGGGATTGCCAACGACGCCACCGTCACCGCCCGCCGGCTGGCCGAGCTGATGTGCGGTCACGAGCTGGCGGCGCCGGCGCGGGTGGCGGTGCGGCAGGGACCGGTCCTCCTTGCCCTGGACGCGGTCAGCACGCGGCCGGCGCCCGAGCACCCGGTCGTTCTGAAGGACATCTCGCTCGGGGTCCGCGGCGGCGAGATCCTGGGCATCGTCGGCGTGTCGGGCAACGGCCAGGGCGAACTCGCGGAGCTCATCGGCGGCACCCTCAAAGCCGCGCGCGGGCGGATCCAGGTGGCCGGGCGGACCGTGACCGGCGCGGGCGCGCGCAGGATGCGTCGCCTTGGTGTCGCCCATGTGCCCGAGGATCGCCTCGGCGCCGGCCTTCTGAGCACGCTGCCGCTCGTCGACAGCATGATCCTCGCGCGGGTCGGCGAAGCGCCCTTCAGCCGGCTCGGGATCCTGAACCCTGGCGCGGCCAGGCACTTCGTGGTCGCCCAGATCGAAAAGTTCGGCATCCGCGTGGGCGGACCCGAGGCGCGCACCGGCACCCTCTCGGGCGGCAATCTGCAAAAGGCGCTGCTCGCCCGTGAGCTGGCGTTCGAGCCGCTGGTCCTGGTCGCCGCCCAGCCGACCCGGGGCCTGGACGTGGCGGCCAGAGAGTTCGTTCATGGCCAGCTGCTCGGGCTCAGGGCGCGCGGCCGCGCGGTCATCGTGATCAGCGAAGATCTCGAGGAGCTGTTCGAGATCGCGGACCGGATTGCGGTGATGTTCGAGGGCCGCATTCTCGACGTCATGCCGGTGGCGGAGGCCGAGGTCGCCCGGATCGGGCTGCTGATGGCGGGGGCGGAGGCGACGGCGTGATCCAGCTCAGGCTGGAGCCGCGCCTCGATACCCCCGCGTGGCTCGGGATCGCTCTGCCCTTGCTCGCGATCCTCGCCACCCTGGCGCTGTGCAGCCTGCTCATCGTGCTCGCCGGCGCCAACGTCCTGGAGGCCTGGGGCGCCTTGTTCGCGGGCGCGCTCGGAAGCCGCTTCAACCTCACGGAGACCCTGGTCAAGGCAGCGCCGCTGGTGCTCACCGGGCTCGCGGTCGCGGTCGCGTTTCGGGCCAAGTTCTGGAACATCGGCGGCGAAGGGCAGCTGCTCGCCGGCGCCATGGCGGCGGCCTTCGTCGGCGCCCGCGAAGGGCTGCCCGGCTGGTCGCTGATCCCGGCGATGATCCTCGCCGGCACGCTGGCCGGGGCCGCCACGGCCGCCGTGCCGGCGCTGCTGCGGGTCCGCCTCAAGGTCGACGAAGTGGTCGCCACGCTGATGCTCAACTTCGTCATCTTCTATGCCATGACGGCGCTGCTCGACGGGCCGTGGAAAGACCCGCTCAGCGGCTATCCCGACTCGCCCGACATTCGCCCGGAAGCCGAGTTCCCGATCCTGTTGCGGGCGACGCGGCTGCACCTGGGCGTGCTGCTTGCCGGCATCGCTGCGATCGCCGTCTGGCTGCTGATCACCCGGACCACGCTCGGCTTCCAGATCCGCGCCGTCGGCGCCAACCCGCGTGCCGCCGCCCATGGCGGCATCCCGGTCGGCCGGGTGATGCTGCTGGCCGCGGCCATCTCCGGGGGGCTCGCGGGCCTGGCCGGCGCCGGCGAGGTCGGCGGCCTGCACTACCAGGTGATGGCGAGCCTCTCGCCCGGCTACGGCTATACCGGGATCGTGGTCGCCATGCTGGCGGCGCTCAATCCGCTGGGCGTCCTGCCCGCGGCGCTGTTCTTCGCCGCGGTCGCGACCGGGGCCGAGAGCATGTCGCGGCAGACCGGGCGTGCCGGTCTATCTGGCTGACGTGATCCAGGGCATGTCGCTGATCTGCATGCTGACGGCGTTGCTGTTCACCGGCTACCGCCTGCGCCTGCGCCAGCCGACGGCGGCTTGAGCGGAGGCGGCGATCAGCGAGATCCTGGGTCAGATCCTGCAGGTCGGGTTCTTCGCGGCCGTGGTCCGGGTGGCGACGCCCTTGCTGCTCGCGACGCTCGGCGAGCTGTTCACCGAGCGGGGCGGCGTGCTCAACCTCGGGATCGAGGGCATCATGCTGCTGGGCGCCATGGTCGGCTTCACGACCGCCTGGTTCACGGGCGAGCTCTGGCTCGGGATCGCTGCCGCGGCCGCGACCGGCGTGGGGTTCGGGCTGCTGATGGCGGTCCTGACCGTGAGCCTGGGCCTCAGCCAGCACGTCTCGGGGCTGGGCGTGACCATGCTGGGCACGGGCCTCAGCTTCTATTTCTACCGGCTGATCTTCGGCCAGCCTTCGCAGCCGCCCCATGTCAAGCCGTTCGCGACCCTGGCGGTGCCGGGGCTTGCCAAGCTGCCATGGGTCGGGCCGGTGCTGTTCGACCAGTTCGCGCTCGTCTATCTCGCCTTCCTGCTCGTGCCGGTCGCCGCCTTCGTGCTCTACCGCACGCCCTGGGGGCTCGGTCTCAGGACCGTCGGCGAGAACCCGCACGCCGCGGCCTCGGCCGGGGTCAACGTCGCCCGGGCGCGCTACCAGGCGCTGATGATCTCAGGCGCCCTGATGGCCACGGCCGGCGCCTATCTGTCGCTCGCCCAGTTCAATGCCTTCACCTTCGGCGTGATCTCGGGCCGCGGCTGGGTGTGCATCGCTCTGGTCGTGCTCGGCCAGTGGGACCCCTGGCGGGTCGCGGGCGCGGCGCTGCTGTTCGGCGCCCTCGACGCGCTCGGCCTGCGCCTGCAGTCGAGCGGCGGGCTCGGCCTGCCCTATCAGCTGTTCCTGATGCTGCCGTTCCTTGCGACCATCGTCGCCATGGCGGTGCTGGCACGCAAGGCGCGCGCCCCGGCCGCGCTGCTCACGCCCTTCCGTCGCGAGGAACGGTGACCGCGATGAAGATCGCCACCTTCAACGTCAACAACGTCGTCCGCCGGCTGCCGAACCTGCTCGACTGGCTCCAGGCGTCGGAGCCGGATGTCGTATGCCTGCAGGAGCTGAAGGCGATCGACGCGGGCTTCCCCGAAGCGGCGATCCGGGATGCCGGCTACGGCGCCGTGTGGCGGGGACAGAAAACCTGGAACGGCGTCGCGATCCTCGCGAGACATGTCGAACCCGTTCTGACCCGGGACGAGCTGCCCGGGGATGCCACCGACACGCAGAGCCGCTACATCGAGGCGGCCGTCAACGGTGTGCTGATCGGCTGCATCTACCTGCCGAACGGCAACCCGCAGCCGGGCCCGAAGTTCGACTACAAGCTGGCCTGGTTCGAGCGGCTGATCGCCTACGCGGCCGAGATCCGCGCAACCGGGGTGCCTGCGGTCCTGGCCGGCGACTATAATGTCGTCCCGACCGACCAGGACATCTACCCGACCAAGTCCTGGGCCAAGGATGCGCTGCTGCAGCCGGCGAGCCGGGCGGCCTACCGGCGTCTTTTGGACCAGGGCTGGACCGACGCGATCCGCACCCTGCATCCCGGGCAACCGATGTACACGTTCTGGGACTACAAGCGGGATCGATGGCGGCGCAACGCCGGCCTGCGGCTCGATCATCTCCTGCTGAGCGCGCCGCTGGTCAGCCGGCTGGCGGAGGCCGGGGTCGATCGTGACGTCCGAGGACAGGAGGGAGCCAGCGATCACGCGCCCGCGTGGATCAGGCTTCGCCGCTGACGGGTTTCGCTGTCGCCGTCGACGCGACCCTCGCCGCCGGCGCGGGCTCACGCCCGAGCCGACCCATCCCGCCTCGCGCCGAAGCAGGCTCGAGGGCGCGCGTCAGGCCGCCTTGGAGCCTTCGCGGTCGACCTCCCTGTCGGTGCCGGCCGCTGCGGCCGGGAACGGAAGCACCTCCGCCTGCGCCACCTGCGGCCGGCGCGGCCGGAACAGATCGCGCCACACCTCCACCAGGGACCGCGCGGGCTTCGAGGGGGTGCGCACGGGCTTCGCAACCGCGCGCGCGTAGAGGTCGTAGTCAGAAGCGGACCGCCAGCACATCGTTCCTTCTCCATCCGAAAATGCCCGACGATGTGGCGATCATCATCGCGCGAAAGCACCTTCGAGGCAACGCTCAGCAGAGCCCTCGAAGATCGGCATTGCCGGCCCGTGATCGCGCATGTCTGCCCAGGCGCAACGACCTGCCCGGGCCCAAGCTCGCGATCGAGGGTCCAGCGATGTCCAGACTGCCGCGGCGCCAGCGACGAGATCGCGGGGCGCATCCCGGCGGCCACCTCGTCGACGAGCTGGACCGGACGGCCGCTGACCGATCCGCGGTTGGATCGTCTGGTCTGTCTTGTGCTGCGCGCTTTGGCATACTATATATTCGCCAGCCAGTTTCCACGTCGCTGGTGGGAGTCACTGCTTCGCTACCCTGCGTCGCCCGCTGCTTCCCAGGACTACGTTGAGACTGCCTCGCGCTGCGGCATGTCGCCCGGCGTGCACCTAGACTTCGAGGTTACGTTCTTGAATACCGGAACTGTGAAGTGGTTCAATGCCGCCAAGGGATTTGGGTTCATCCAGCCTGACGGCGGCGGGGCCGACGCTTTCGTGCACATCTCGGCCGTCGAACGCGCCGGGCTCGGCACCCTGAACGAGGGTGACCGGGTGCAGTACGAGCTGGTCCGCGGCCAAAACGGCAAGAGCTCTGCTGAGAATTTGAAGATCGCCTCCTGAGGCGATCAGGTTCGACGTAGCAAGCCCCCTGGGAG
>CAVTFM010000016.1:0-90122 GCA_963733965.1 uncultured Alphaproteobacteria bacterium | reverse complement strand
TGGCGAGCAGGTGGTTGAGCACGGCCCGGGGCGCGACGATCCCGACCCCCGGGCGGTAGCCGATCAACCCCGCCCGGCGATAGGCGGTGAACAGCAGCGCGGTCGCGGCGAAGGCGAGCATCGCGACCGTGTTCTGAATCCGGTCGAGGAACGGCAGGTCGAACAGGTAGAAGCCGATGTCGCGGCCGTAGAGCGGGTCCGCCTGGCCGAAGGGTTGCGCCCAGAGGAAGCGGATGAACTCGTCCCAGCCGGCGGCGAAGCCGAGGCCGATGACCACGGCCGCGCCGAGCGGCGCCAGCAGCTCGAAGGCCCGGATCAGACGGCGGGGCGCCGCGCCAAGGATCTGCGCCATCGAGCCCGGCGCCGCGACCTGGCCGATCAGGTCGACCCGGCGCGCGAGCAGCCGGAGATTGGTCCAGGCGTAGAGGAACACGAGGCCGGTGGCGATCGCGAACAGCGCGAGCCTTGATCAGCAGCAGGCGCCAGAAGACCTGCGCATAGCCGACCGCTTCGAACCAGAACAGGTCGGCGAGCCAGCTCAGCGCGACGATCAGCAGGGCCAGCAGCGGCAGCACCAGCCAGAGCACGCGGGCGGAGGTGAAGAAGCGCAGGAGGGCACTCATGGCAGACGCCAGCTTCCCTTGGGAACTCGTTGGCCGTCCCGGCCGGGCGGGCCCGGGGCCGCCGGCCGCCCGGCTCAGGGCTTGCCGACGCGGAGCGTGAACGGCACCCGGCCGCCCTCGGAATCGACCACATACAGCCGGACCTTGGGCAGAATCCGCTCCATCGCCTCGATATAGAGCCTTGAGCGGGTGATCTCGGGCGCCTTTTGATACTCCTTCAGGAGCGCCAGGAAACGATCGGTGTTGCCGATCGCCTCGGCGACCCGCTGCTGCTTGTAGGCCTGGCCCTCGCGGACCACGGCGTTGGCCTCGCCGCGCGCCTTGGGGATCAGGTTGTTGGCGTACATGCGCGCCTCGTTGCGGCTCTTCTCGCGGTCGGCCATGGCGTCGGTGACCTCCTGGAAGGCGGCCGCGACCGACGGGTCGAGGGTGATGGTCATGATGCTCGACGAGGTGATCTGGATGCCGCTCTGGTAGCGATCGAGCATCGCCTGGGTCTCGGCCTTGACCCGCTCCTGCAGCGCCAGGCGCCCGGTGGTCAAAAGGTCGTCGACCGCCATGCCGACCGCGGTCTCGGTCAGGACGGTCTCCGCGAGGTTGCCGATCAGCGCCTGCGGGTTCTCGATCCGGAACAGGAAATCGGCCGGGCTGCGGATCACGTACTGGAGCACCAGGGCGACGCTCAGGAGGTTGGTGTCGCCGGTCATCAGCGGCATGCCGACCACCGCGGTCTGCTCGCCCTGCGGCAGCTCGAAGCCGACCCCGGTCTTCATGACGCTCGTGGTCCGGACCACGTCGACCTGGTCGATCGGCCAGGGCAGGCGGTAGTGCATGCCGGGCCCGACCCGCGCCGCGATCGCGCCGAAGCGGCGGACCACGGCCTGCTGGTCGGTGCCGACGGTGTAGAACCCGGAGCCGAGGTCGGCCGCGAGCAGGAGCAGGAGCAGGCCGCCGAGCCCGTACAGCGCCTGGCGCGGCGACGGCCGCCAGCGACCGCCGGGGCGGGTGTCTGGGCGGGCGGTCGGGGCAGTCCTCGCTCATGGCGCGACCTCGCCATGCCCCGGCGCGTCGGCGGCGAGATGGCCGCGCCCGGGCGCCGGCGTGCCCGGCTTGAGGTCGGGGCGGTCCGCGGCGCCCTGGAGGATCTGGAAGACCTCGGCGTCGGCCGGCAGGAACAGCGTGGTCTGCTCGTCGAGCACGGTCTCGTAGGCCTGGAGCGTGCGCAGGAACTTGTAGAACGGCGCGTCCTGGCCGAACGCGTCGGCATAGATCCGCATCGCCTGGGCGTCGCCCTCGGCCTTGAGGCCGGCCGCCTGCTTGTAGGCCTCGGCCGCGATCCTGGTCTTCTCCGCCTCGGCCTCGGCGATCATCTTGCTCGAGTCGCGCTCGCCCTCGGAGCGGAACTGCTTGGCGATCTTGCCGCGCTCGGCCTTCATGCGCTCGAACACGCTCTGCTGGTTCTGCTCGGGCAGGGACAGCTGGCGGACGTCGACGTTCAGGACCTCGATGCCGTAGGCCGGGAGCGCATAGGCCGCGACCGCGTCCCGGACCTCGGCGTTCAGGCTCTGGAACCGGCTCGCCTGGTTGCCGGCCGCGACGAACGAGGCGAAGGGATAGTTGCCGAGCGCGGCGCCGATCTCGGCGAGCACGATGTCGGCGAGCCGGACCTCGGCGCCCTCGCGGGTCGCCAGCGTCTCGAGGAACCGCCTGGGATCGGCGATCCGCCAGATCGCGAGGCTCTGAACGACGACGTTCTTCTTGTCCGCGGTCAGGTATTCGGCCTCGGCCGGCTTGGAATAGAGCAGCCGCCGGTCGACCGGCAGCACCCGGTCGAACGGCAGCTTGACATGCAGGCCGGGCGCATCGACCACGCGCACGACCCGGCCGAACCGGGTCACGACCCCGGCCTCGGTGATGTCGACCGTGAACAGCGAGGCCAAGGCGGCCAGGAGCGCGCCCCCGCCGAGCAGGACCAGGAGCGCGCGGCGCAGCCGGATGGCGGTCGCGGGCGTGCGCTCGGCCATCACTTTTTGCCCGCGCCGGGCAGATCGAGCAGCCAGAGGTCGAAATCCTTGACCTCGCCGGCGCCCGGCCGGATCACCTTCTGCACCCCCGGCAGCACCGCCTCGATGGTCTCGAGCCGCAGCCGGAAGCGGGTGAGCTCGGGGGCCTGCCGGTAGGCGTCGACCTTGACCTCGAAGCCCGCGGCATCGCCTTCGGCGCGCAGGATCCGCTCGGCCTGGAAGGCCTCCGCCTGGGCGACCTTGGTGGCGGCCTGGCCGTCCGCCTGGTTGACCTCCTCGACCGCGAAGGTCTGGGCGCGGTCGATCGTGCGCAGCTTGTCCTCCTGGGCGCTCGCGACGTCGCGGAAGGCGTCGTGGACCTCCTGCGGCGGGTGCACGTAGAGCAGGCGCACGGCCAACAGCTCGATGCCGGCGCCATAGCGGTCGAGGCGCTCCTGGACGCCCGTGCGGACCCGCCGCTCGATCTGGCCGCGATCGTTCGTGTAGACGGCATCGATGCTGGCGGTCGCGACGACCCCGCGGAGCGCCGCGAGGGTCAGGCTGCGCACCAGCGCTTCGGGCTCGGCGATCCGGTAGGCAAACGCGACCGGGTCGGCGACCCGGTATTGGACGCTGAAGCGGATGTCGATGAAGTTGCTGTCGCCGGTCAGGAGGAAGGACTCCTCCGGCACGCTCTGCTGCGCGAACGCGACGCCGGTCGCCCTGATCGCGCTCGGCACCGGGTTTCCGGGCCCGCCGACGGTCAAGAGGTCGCGCGCCAGGGTCCGTGCGCCCAGGTTGGAGGCGCTCCGGAAGCCGAGCTCGGCGCGCCGGACCAGGTCGGTCGGCACGATCTTGTGGCTCGCGAACGGCCAGGGCAGCCGATAGTGCAGGCCCGGCGCCAGATCCGGCGCCGTCACCCGGCCGAAGCGCAGCCCGATCCCGACCTCGCCCGGCTGGACGCTGAACAGGCCGCTCGACAGCCAGAGCAGCAGGGCGGCGGCGAGCGTCGCCAGCTGCAGGCGCCGGTTGGTGAGGCGCAGGCCGGTCAGGCTCGCGACCCGGTCGCGCAGCCAGAGCCACTCGCCCGGCACGTGCGCCCGGCGCAGGCTCACCAGCAGCAAGAGGACCAGGACCAGGGCGCCTGCGACCTTGAGCGGCTCGGGGATGGCCGCGGTCGCGGCGCCGAAGGTCGCGCGCGGGTCCAGATGCCAGGTGGCGTAGATCCAGTTGAGCGCGTAGCCCGCGAGCAGGGTCACGATGACGATGCTGGCGAGGTAGATCGCGACCACCCGGGCGCCCAGGAACTTGAGGAGCACGGTTAGGCTGCCGAGATTGGTCGCCGGCCCGGCGAGGAGGAAGACCAGGGCGGCGCCCGGATTGAGGCCCTTCATGACCAGCGCCGCGGCGACCGGGGTCGAGGAGGACGCGCAGGTGTAGATCGGGATGCCGATCAGCAGCATGACCAGCATTGAGGCGAAACCGCCGCCCAGGTAGTCGGCAAAGAAGGTCGCGGGCAGCGCCGCGGCCACGACCCCCGAGGTCAGGATGCCGAGGATCAGCCAGTAGCTGGTCTCGTCCAGAAGCTCCCGGAAGGCGTAGCGGTAGACGTCCCGGACCGTCTGCAGGGGCGGCGCTGTCACCCAGCCCGGCATCCGGTCCAGGCCGGCCGCGTGATCGTGGCCGTGGTCATGGCCGTGGTCATGGCCGTGATCGTGGCCGTGATCGTGCCCGTGGTCGGGGCCGTGATCGTGGCTGTGGTCGTGGTGATCGCCATCGTCGGGCGGGCAGCAGCGGTCGGGGGCGGCGGCCGCTCGGTCCGCGGTACCGGCGGTATCGGGCAGCGCCGGCGCCGGTTGCCGGGGCTCGCCGAAGAAGTTGGTCGCGAGCCCGGCGCTGACCGCGGTGACCATCGCGGCCAGCGGCCGCAGGACGGTGATGATCGGGTCCATCAGCGCGTAGCTCAGGCTGATCGAATCGACCCCGGTCTCGGGCGTCGCGATCAGGAAGGCGACGGTGGCACCCTTGGTTGCCCCCTGCCGTCTTAGTCCGAGCGCGGTCGGCAGCACGCCGCAGGAGCAGAGCGGCAGCGGCACGCCGAGCGCTGCCGCCCAGAGCACCGACTTGACCTTGCCGCTGCCGAAGAACCGCATCAGGGTCCGGGCCGGCACCAGGACCGCGAGCACGCCCGCGAGCGCGAAGCCGAACAGCAGGAAGATCGCGGCTTCCTTCAGGATCCACCAGGTCTGCACGCCGACCTGGAGCAGGAAATCGACCATCCGGTTCCCCCGGGCACCGGCCGGAGACCTCGCCGCGCGGTCTCCGGCCGGCTACCCGCGAACGCCGCTAGCGCAGCAGGTACTTCTTCGGGATCTGGCAGGCGACCGAGTACTGCGGATCGACCACGTTGGCGACCTCGATCTGGGCCGCCTGACCGAGCAGCTGGAGCGCCTCGTACTTGTCGAAGCCGTAGTCCTCGACCAGCCAGTTGACCACGTCGGAGCAGGCGATCCGGAGCGCGTCGATCAGGGGCCGGGTGCTGCCGATCGACATCACCATGGTGTCGTTCTCGAGCCGCGGCCATTTGATCGTCTTGCCTTTAATCAGATCGACCGTGAACGTGACGTTGAACGAGGTCTCGATCGCGGCGCCGTCGATCTCGCCGTCACCTTGGGCGGCGTGACCGTCGCCGATCATGAACAGAGCCCCCGGGACGAACACCGGGAAGTACATGGTCACGCCCTTGACCACCTCGTTGAAGTCCATGTTGGCGCCATGCGGTCCAGGGACCAGCGAGCTGACGCACTCCTTGCCCCCAGGTGCGGTGCCGATCGTGCCCAAGAACGGCCGCAGGGGCACCTCGACCTTGCCGACCTTGCTGTTCGGCAGGTCGAGCACGCCGACGTTCTTGTCCGCGTCGAGGTGCCAGGCGAACAGCTTGTCGGGCACCGGGTCGGTGATCATCGCCGTCTTGTACTCGGGCGCGAGCGCGCCGAAGTAGGGCAACGACATGCCCCAGCCGAAGTCCCGGTTCAGGCTGATGTCGTCGATGTGGACCTTGAGGGTGTCGCCGGGCTCGGCGCCCTCGACGTAGAACGGGCCGGTCTGCGGGTTGACCTTGGTCAGGTCGAGCTTCGACATCACGGTCTTGTCGGATGCCGAGAAGACGTCGTTGGAGGCGTCCCGGGTCTTGGTCTTGACCGTATCGCCGGGATTGATACGCGCCGCCGGCGGGTGGGCGTAGCAATAGGTGAAGTAGACCGTGTCGCCGGGGTCGTAGTCGACCTCGGCGGCGAACCCGGGCGCGCTCAGCGCCACGGCCGCCACGGCCGCGGTCAGGATGGGCAGGATCGTGGTCACGGATCGTCCATGGTTAGACACGGGTTGATTCCCCCCTTGATTGGATACCCAAAACGATGGCCGCTCATGCGGCTCTGCTCCCCAATCGTCAGCGCATCGGCGTAGCCTCCTCTGGTGGCCCGGCGGCGTCGGTGGCCGCGCCGGGCTGGTCATCGTGGTGGCTGTCGTAGAGCAGCCCGAACAGCTCGGAGGTCGCGGGCAGGACCATGGTCGTGTCCGGCTTCACGAACTTCCGAGTTGCCTCCATCGTCCTCATGAACCGGTAGTAGTCGGGCGCCTTGCCCAGCGCCTCGGCGTAGATCCTGGCGGCTTCGGCCTCGCCCTGGCCGCGATGCTGCTGGCTCACCTTGTAGGCGTCGGCGAGCCGCCGGCTCCGCTCCTCGTCCGCGGCGGCCCGGATCTTGAGGCCCTCCTCCTCGCCCTCGGAGCGATATTTCATGCTGAGGCGGGCGCGCTCGGACTTCATCCGGGCGTAGACCCGGAGCCGGTTGCGATCCGGGAAGTCGAACCGCTGCAGCTGGACGTCGACCAGCTCGATGCCGTAGTCGCGCAGCGCGCTCTCGCGCAGCGTCCGGGTCACCTCCTCGATCACGGCTTCCGCCCGGTACTCGCCGGGCTCGACCGAGATGAAGGCGGCGAGCGGGTTGCGCCCGATCGCGGCCCCCAGCTCCGCGAACAGGATGTCGCTCAGGCGCGCCTCCGCGCCGGTGCGATCGAACACGGTCTCGAAGAACTTCCTGGGCTCGGCGACCCGCCAGAGGATGACGCTCGAGGCGACCACCGCGGTCTTCTCGAGGGTCAGGAATTCGGACAACGGCGGCGTGTAGACGAACAGCCGGTGGTCGAAGCTGTTGACGCTCTGGAACGGATATTTGAGGCCGAGGCCGGGCTCGGTCAGCACCTGGACCGGTTTGCCGAACTGGGTCACCACGGCATCGTCGGCCTGGTCGACCGTGAACAGGCAGAACGGGATCAGGCCCACAGCAACCGCCGCCAGCGCCAATAGAACCAGGCGCTTGTGTACGACCCGTTTGCTCTGGTGCCTCATGTCGGGCATCTGTACCCACCGCAGATCGGGCAGGTGTTGGAACCAGGATCAAGCCTCGGCTCTGCATGACACGAGCCGACTGCTGACCGCAAGCTGGAATTGCAAAATGGACGAGGACGAAATCAGGCGATCGATATTATGTAGTCTCGGCTTCGATGGCGGACGCGAGGTTTGTGCGGGGATACCGGGGCAGGCTGACGCGCGCCGATTTCGACGGCGGTGGTGGGCGAAGCTTCCACCCGCGCTATGATCATCACCTGGAGCACCGCAGCCACCGCATTGGAGGAGGGGAGCATGGCCACGGATCGCGCGATCGAGCGACGGCCCTTCGGACGTACCGGGCACATGAGCACGGCCGTGATCTTCGGCGCGGCGGCGCTCGGCCGGGTCGATCAGGGCACCGCCGACCGGGTGCTCGACCGCCTGCTCGAGTTCGGCATCAACCACATCGACACCGCCCCCTCCTACGGCGACGCCGAGCTCCGGATCGGCCCCTGGATGGACCGCCACCGGGACGATTTCTTTCTCGCGACCAAGACCCGCTGCCGCGACTACGCCGGCGCCCGCGACGAGATCGCCCGCTCGCTCGAGCGGCTGCGCACCGACCGGGTCGACCTGCTCCAGCTGCACGCCCTGATCCACCCCGACGAATGGGACCAGGCGCTCTCGCCGGGCGGCGCTCTGGAGGCCGCGCGCGAGGCCCGCGAGCAGGGCCTGATCCGCTTCATCGGGGTCACCGGCCACGGCTGGAACGTCGCCGCGCTGCACCGGCGCTCGCTCGAGCGCTTCGCGTTCGATTCGGTGCTGATGCCGTGGAACTGGCACTGCGCCCACCACGAGACCTACGCCGCCGATTTCCGGGCGACGCTGGCGCTTTGCCAGCAGCGCAAGGTCGCGGTCCAGACCATCAAGTCGCTCGCCCGCGGGCCCTGGGCGGCCGGCGCCGACCGCAACCACACCACCTGGTACCAGCCGCTCGAGGACCCGGCCGACATCCGGGTCGCGGTCCATTGGATCCTGGCCCAGCCGGACATCTTCCTGAACACGGTCGGCGATGTCGGGCTCCTGCCCGCGGTGCTGGAGGCCGCGGCCGACCTCGGTGCCGCCGCGAGCGAGCCGGCGCCGGCCGACGCGGTCATGGCGACCTTCAGCAAGCGCGCAGGCCTCGCCTCGATCTTTGGCCTCTGACCACGCCGGCCACGCTCACGGATCGCCGGCCTCGTCGCGCCAGTCCCGCGCCCGCTGCTCCGCCCGGCTGACCTGCGTGGCCTCGAGCTCGCCCCGCAGGGCCAGGGTGACCGCCTCGCCGGCGCCGCCCGCGAGCAGGCCGTGGACCAGCGCCGTCTCGGGGTCGCGCGGCACGCCCCGCCCCGATCGGTAGAGCTCGGCCAGGGTCGCATGCGCCCGCAGGAAGCCGCGCCGGCCGGCCAGCCGCAGCAGCCCGGCAACCTTCGCCGCCGCGGCCCCGGTCGCGGCACCCTGCAGATAGGCCTGCGCGAGATGATAGGGGGCGTGCGGGCTGCCCATGCTGGTCGCCTGCGCCAGCAGGGCCACCGCCGCCTCGACATCCTTCGGCACACCCTCGCCCCTGAGCTGCATCCGGGCGAGGTTGTCGGCCGCGTTGCTGTTGCCGAGGATGGCCCCGAGGGCGTAGTTGCGCGCCGCTTTGGCGAGGTCGCCCGGCAGGATCTGGCCGCTGCGATACAGATTGCCCAGGCGGTCGAACGCCGAGGCGTCGAAATCGCGCGACCAGACCGACCTCAGGAAGCGGCTCTGGCGCGCGTCCAGCTCGATGATCTCGAGCGCCAGCTCGCGCCGCAGCAGGTCGCCGAGCTCGAGAACCGCGGTCTCGAGCCTGGTCCGGTCCCAGCCGAAGCCGCTGTGCGGGCAGGAGATCTCCTGGCCCGCGAAGTCGACCGCAATCCGGCCCTCCCAGAGCTGCTCGAGCCACTCCGGGCGGACCAGCAGCGCGGGATCGAACTGATCGAGCTGAGCCATCTTGCAGCCGAGCCGGGCGCCATAGAGGCACCAGAGACCGTTGTCCTGATCGGCGCCGACGGTCGCCCAGACCAGCAGGCGCTTGAGGCTCGCGGGCGGCAGCCGGCTCGCGAGCCGCGGCCGGCCGGGGGCGCGGCCGCCGACCAGGCCGTGCGCGACCGCCTCGCGGAAGCCCGCGCGAAACGCGTGGCGCGGCGTGCCGTTCGGATGGCTGGTCCCGAACGAGCGGGGCAGGGCGATCTCGGGCGGGGCGCCGGCGGCATCCGCCTCGAGGAGAGCGGGCCGCCAGCAGCAGCGGATCGCGCCGGCGGCGTAGCAGAGGCCGTTGACCGCGTTGCGCGTCGGCCAGGCGAGCGCCGCCTGCGATTCGATCAGCTCGTCGTCGATGACGTGCTCGGCCAGCGCCGGATCGATCCGAGTATCGCCGCGCACGACCAGGAACCGGTCGGTATCGGCGAGCGCAGCGGCGCGCCGGATCGTGCTCCAGGATGCTTGCAGGCCGTGCACGCGGATCGCCTTGGGGAACGCCGCCGCCAAGGCGCGCCAATGGGCGTCCGCCTGCGGTTCGTCGGCCGAGAGCAGGATCGCGCTGAGGTCGCCGAGCCGCACCACCACGGGCGTCACCGCGGCCGGTCGCCGGGGTCGTGAAGCTCGGGCTGGGTCGCGCTGACCGTCGCTGCCCCGCCCTGCCGCCTCGGCCATCTGGTCGTGCCGGTGCGCGCGCTCGGGATCCGGCGCGACGCCCTCGCCCGCCCGGTAGATCTCGGCGAGGTCGCGGTGCGCGGCGGCGAAGCCGCGCTCGGTCGCGAGCTCGAACAGGCGGACGGCCAGCGCCGGATCGCGGGCGACATCGCGCCCGAACCGGTGCAGGCGGCCGAGGCGGTGGGCGGCATAGGCGTTGCCGAGCGCGCTCGCCTCGCGGAGCAGGGCGACGCCCTGCTCGCGCGCCGAGCGGTCGTCCTGGCAGGCGAGCTCGAGCCGCGCGAGGTTGTAGAGCGCGCCCGGATGGCCGACCCGGGCCGCCGCCTCATAGCAGCGCACCGCCCGGTCCTCATCCGGTGCCACCCCGATGCCGCGCTGGAACATCGTGCCCAGGCGATCGAGCGCGTTGAGGTTCAGGGGCGGCTCGTAGATCTGCTTGAACAACCGGCTCTGGTCCGCCGTCAACTCCGCGACCTCGAGCCCGAGCTCCTGGTCCAGGGTCCGGCCGAGCGCCACGATCTCGGCCAACAGGCGGCGTTGGTCCCACCCGTAGCCGCTATGGCGACAAACGGCGCCCTCGCCCGCGAAGCGCGGCCCGATCTCCTCGCGCCAGAAGTCCTCGAACCAGTCGAAGTCGTTGATGGCGAGGTAGTCAAAGGCGTCCAGATGCAGCATCCGGATCGCGAGCCGCGCCCCGTACAGGCACCAGAGGCCGTTCTCGGCGTCGGCCCCGACCGAGCACCACACGACGAGGCGGTGCCGATGCAGCGGATGCAGCGAAGCCGCCAGCGTGCTCTCGGTCGTTGCTGGCAGCGCCAGCTTGATCGCCTCCCTGAAGCTGCTGCGCAAGGCCTGCATCGGCGTCCCGTTGCAGTGCAATACGCTCATCGGGACGGTGTGCTGGACCCGGTGCGGCCCCGTCTTGCGCCAGACTTCGAGCGAGACCGGAAAATCGACCGAGCGCTCTTCCGTGGGCGCGCTCTCGTGCGACCGCATGCTCGCGACCAGCGCCTTCGGCCAGCACTTGAGCCCGCCGTTGCTCGACACGACCCCGTTCACGACATTTCTCGCCGGCCAATCGACCCGCGTGCCCGGCTGCAGGATCGCTTCGTCCAGGTGGCCTTCGAAGAACCCGGGGTCGACGATATTGTCGGCATCGACCGTGATCACGTGGTCGGTGGTGCCCGCCTGGACCGCGGTCTTGTGGGCGAGATCGATGCCCTTGACGCCGTCGACGCGGGTCGCGGTCGGACACTTCTGCTTGAGGTCCGACCAGAATTCCTCACGGCGCGGCTCGTCATAGGAGATGAAGACGACGCAGAGATCGGCGATCTTCATCAGAAATCGCGGCCGGCATCGGAAGCCGGCATCGCTCCGGATGGGCGCTCCGCGGCCGCCGCCTGCGCCGCGCCCGGCGTGAAACCGCGCGCCGCCGCCATCGACGCATAGCCGTCGGCGCGCCCGAGATCTCGCTCGACCCCGCAACCGCCACGGTACATGCGCGCGAGGTTGTCAGGCGCATAAGGATTGCCGCGCCGGGTCGCCCGCTCGAACCACGAGCGCGCGCGCCGGTAGTCCTGCGGCACACCTTCGCCCCTCAGGTACATCGTGCCGATGTTGTTCATCGCATTGGAATGCCCGAGCGCTGCCGCCAGCCGATAATACCATAGCGCCCGACGCCGGTTGATCGCCACGCGATCGCCCTCGCGATAGCGGTTGCCCAGCCGGTCGATCGCCGACCGCCGCAAGGTGAGCAGGCGAAGGGTTCGCTTGACGACCGCGATCCGCAGTCGCCATTTCTCGGCCGGCGCGGCGTGATCCTCGATGAAGCGCAGTCGATCGACGATGTTGACTTTGGATTTCCGGTGCAGGGCGGCAACGAGAAGCCGGCGGAGCGAGACAATTCCGGTCGGGAGCGCAAGGTTGGTGGCGCGGACTTTGATCGCTGCCGCGGACACCACCCCGAGTTTGAACCCCGCCCGCCGCAGGCGCATGGTCAGATCGTAGTCGCTCATGTAGTGGGGATAGCGACGGGCGTTCAGATTGCCGACCACGCGCAGCATCCGCACCGGCACCAGCAGACCGTAGCCGGGCAGGACATCGGTCCCCTGCCAGACCGGCGGATCGGGCGCGAGCTCGGTCCGATGGCGGAAGGTAAAGCCGGTGCGATCCAGGACCACGCCCGCCTCCAGCACCTGCCCGGGCGCCTCGCGATCGACGATGACGCCGCTGACGCAGGCGTCGTGCCGGCGCGATGCCTCGACCAGCTGGCCGACGTAGCGGGCATCGAACTCGGTATCGTTGTTGAGGAACAGCACGAAGTCGTCATCCGAGGTCGAGCGCCGCAGCGCATCGTCGACCGCGGCGGCCGCCGCGCCTGCCCACCACACGCCTTTGCCGGTGCGCAGCACGCGGACGCCCGGCAGGGTGCGCTCGATCACCTCGGGCGTGCCGTCGGTCGAGCCGCCATCGGCCACGATGATCTCGATCGGACGCCAGGTCTGCCGGCGCAGACACTCCAGGCTGCCGAGCGTGTCGCGCAGGCGATTGAAGACCGGGACCACGGCATAGACGACCGGGGTCGCGGCCGTCGCGATCGGGATCGAGGGCGCCGGATCCGGCGGGCGGCGATCCGCCGGCAAACCTTCACTCTCCGGGCTGGCCCGCGCGCGCGGCGGCCGCCCACTCGACCGCGCCGCCGGCCGCCGGCTCGGCGACCGGGACGGGACCGCAGCGGCGCGGGCTCGGGGCGGCGGCCGCGGCAGCGCTCGCCTCGGTCCGATGGCGCAGGAACTCGAGCGCGCCCCGGGCATGGTGAGCGAGCTCCCGCAGCCGTCGCCGCCCGGCTCCGGGCGACCGCAGTCCGGCGCCGAGCGCGGCCGCCAGCTGCTGCGCGTAATCGCGGGCGGCCCATGCGGCCATCGCGCGATCGCCCGCAGAGATATGCTTCATGCGCAGCGCCCCGCTGCCGATCCGGTAGCTCCGCCAGAGCTCGTCGACCTCGGCGTCCGTGCGCCGGCCGTGATTGTGATACACGATGCAGTTCGGCGAATAGACCAGCCTCAAGCCGGCCCGGTAAGCGCGATAGGCGAAATCGGTATCCTCGGCGGCCGGGATCGGCGCGCCCTTGCCGAGCCGGACGTCGTAGAGGCCGATCTGGCCGATCACCCCCCGCCGAACGGCGTGGTTGCAGCCGTGCAGGAAACCGTCCAGCTGGTCGACCGCGGTCAGGAGCTGGTAGTGCCTCGTGCCCTTGACCGTGAGCCTGCGGTCGCGCCGGTCGTGGAGCTCGACCCTGCCGCCCAGGATGCTGAGGTCCGGGTCGGCGTCGAACTCCTCGCAGATGCGGACCAGCCAGTCGCCGGCGGCCAGGCAGTCCGCGTCCAGGAAGGCGACCACGTCGCTGCGCGTGGCGAGGACGCCACGGTTGCGGGCCCGTGACAGACCGGGCACCGGCTCGCGCAGGTAGCGCACGGGGATCGGCGACCGGCGGCCATGGCGCCCGACCAGAGGTGCCATGTCCTCGCTCGATCCGTTGTCGACGACCACGATCTCGGGCGCGATGCCTTTTGGCGCGCGCAGCCGCGTCAGCCGGCCAAGGCAGGCCTCCAGCGCCGGCGGCTGGTCACGGACGCAGACGATGACGCTGACCGAGCGCACCGGTGCGGCCCCATGGGGCAAGCCGGCCGAACAAACCCCGGCCGCGCCGCGAAGGCCGGCCCTGGCCAGCGCGCGCCCGACATCGCTCGCCGGACCCGGCGCCGGCGGCGTGTAGGTCGCCCGCCTGACGACGCGCACGAGGGTCTCCCGAAGCGCCGGCCCGATGTCGCCGATCGGCCCGGGATCGAGCCTTGCGACCGGGTAGTCCGGAACCCGCCGACGGACCACGGCCCTGAGAGCTTGCGCATGGTCGACGAGACCCAGACGCCGCATCAGCCGGAAGAGTGGGCGCAGACGGTCCGCGGCGTACCAGACGCCCTCGCGGCTCAGGCCCGCCAGCGCTTGCCGGTCGTCCGGCAGGTGCGCGAACAGGTCTTCGACCAGATCAAAGGAGTCCATCTCCTGCCGGGCGACGAAATCCGCGCGCGCGAGGTTGGTCCTGGTCGCCTGGTCGGCATGAATCCGATAGGAGGCGAGGGGCTCGGCGACGAACGCGACGTCTGCCGCGAGGCAGGTCTTGAGGCACAGATAGTAATCCACGTAGCAGGGCGGGACGAAGGTCCGGAACACGCCGGCCCGCTCGGCGGCCGCGCGCCGGATGATGCTGCAGGGCGATCGGATGTGGCAGCTGCGCAGGAGAGCGTGGAATTCCGCCGCGCCCGGTCGCAGGGGGCTTTGCCGCAGCGGCGGCAGGCCATCCCAGCTGCCGCCTCTGGCATCGATGTAGCGATGCCGGCAGTAGGCGAGGCCGACGTTCGGACGGGCGTCCAGGAGCGCGGCCATGCGCTCGAGAAAGGTCGGCTGGCACAGGTCGTCGTCGTCGGTGACGTAGACGTACTCGCCGCGGGCCAGCTCGAAGGCCTTCTTGGTCGTCGGTCCCTGCCCGATGTTGGAGGCGTTGCGCAGGGCGAGGACGCGGCGGTCCGACCTGGTCAACCGGTCGAAGCGCTCAAAGGTGTCGTCGGTCGAGTGGTCGTCGATCACGATCCATTCGAAATCACGGAAGGTCTGCTGAAGAATTGACTCGACCCGCGGCCGCAGGAAACGCGACCGGTTGTACAGCGCCGTGATGACGGAGACTTTCGGCATGGTCCTGCCGCCCGGGCAACGCGGCAACCTCGACGGCGCCACGATGTCACGCGGCGACCGCCATGTCCATCCGGGCGGCTCGAGGACGCACTGGTGGATGCAGGATGGGTCGCCTTGCTCGCCGCCAAAGCTGCACGATCTGCGCCACGAGGTCGCAAGCGGCCGCCCCGGGGCCGGCCTGAGCGTCCCTATTGCCCGAGGTTCACGACCCGCACGCGCCGGTTCACCTCGGACGGGCCGCTGGTCGGTTCGAGCAGCTCGCTCTCGCCCTTGCCGAGGGCCTCGAGACGGGTCGGGCTGACCTGCCTGGTGGCCAGATAGGCACGCGCCGCGCGCGCCCGCTGCTCGGACAACCGCTGGTTATAGGGTTCGCTGCCGACGGCGTCGGTATGGCCCTCGATCAGGAACCGGTCATGGCCGAGCTGCTCGGACTGGAGCGCGAGCGCCAGCTGGTCGAGCACCTGGCGGGCGCCCGGGGTGAGCTCGGCCGAGCCGAACTGGAACGTGATCATCGGCGCGTCGGCATAGGGGGTCTGGGCGGCGGCCTCGCCGGCGGCCTGGCCGGCGCCATGGGGCTTGATCCCACGCGCCTTGCCCTGCTGCGGGGTCAGGGCCTGGATGAAGTCAATGGCGGTCGGATTGGCCGGCAACAGGTGGTCGTCGGCGGCCAGGACCGGTCCGCCTGCCACGACACCCATCGCACCGATCGACCCGGCGAGCAGGATGGGCAATCGCGTCCTCATGGCACCATGTCTCCGTGCACGGAACTGGTGATGCAGCCAACGATATCGGGGCATCTATAGTACGCCGGTCGGCGCGCGCGGCAAGCCTGGCGCGAGTTGGGCGGCCAGCGGGGCTCGGAGCGGCCGGGGCCCAAAGTGTCAGTACATGCTCGGGCCGCCGGCCGCGCCTCGGGTCGCGCCATGCTCGCCCTCGACCTGCTGTTCGACCAGGCCGCGGAACGCCTCTTCGACGTGGCGCCCGACCGGGTACTGCTCGAGGTAGCGCTGAAAGGCCTCGGCGGTGCCCAACTGCTGCGCACTGGTCCAGGCGCTGTCGTCGGGGTCCGCCGCCTGCTGGGCCTGCGCGAAGGAGCCAGCGAATGCGGCCAGCGCAAATGCTCGCAGGCTCGCAAAGACGGCGGTGATCAAGCGCATGTCTGCAGCTTTCCGCTTGCGATCGGGCCGGATCGGGAACCGAACGGGAGCGCGATGTCGGCGGAGCGGTTTCCTCACGATCGAGATCGGTATAATCTGTAGCTGAGCACGATAGGTGAATCGAGCGCTTCCGTCCACCGCCGACCCGATCCCGGCGGCGCGGTCGGATCAGCCCGGCGATCGACGTTCGAGGGTGGCGATGCGCATTGAGGGAGCGAGGATTCCAGGGGGCGCCGCTTGGGTCGTGGGCCTCCTTTTGCTGCTGACCTGGCTGCTGCCGGGCGCAGCCCGGGCCCAGCTCGATCAGCCAGCTCGATACCCTGGAGCGGGCTGCGATCGTGGTCGGGAACGGCGCCTATCAGTTCAAGCCTCTGAACCGCCTCACCAATCCCCCGAACGATGCGCGCGAGATGAACCGTCGGCTGACCGAGCTGGGGTTCGCCGTCACGCTGATCGAGAACGGCGATGAGGCGCGCCTGGACGATGCGGTCAAGCAGATCGAGCGCACCTTCCCGCGCGGCGGCGTCGGCGTCTTCTATTACGCCGGCCACGGCGTTCAGTACCAGGGCGTGAACTATCTGCTGCCGACCGACCTGCGGCTGGCGAGCGCCAAGGATCTGCCGCGCGGCACCCTGACGCTGACCAGCGTCCTGCAGGCGATGAGCCGCGCCGGCGTCAAGATCGGCATCGTCATCCTCGATGCCTGTCGCCAGAACCCGTTCGGCGACGTCAGCGGCGCCTTCGGCAAGGGTCTGGCTCTGGTCGACGCGCCGGCCACGACCCTGATCGCCTTCGCGACCCGCCCGGGCGGCCTGGCCGAGGACGGCGCGGGCGCGAACAGCCCCTATACCAGCGCCCTGGTCTCCGCCCTGGAGCTCCCCAACCAGAGCATCTACGACGTCTTCGCCGCGGTGCGCGCGAAGGTCAGCCAGGCGACCGAGGGTCGGCAGATTCCCTGGCTGCTCGGCTCGCTCGGTCCGCTCGGCAGCCAGTTCAAGTTCCGCCCGGTCGCGACCGAGGTGGCCGGAAGCCTCTCGGTTCCCGGTCAGCCGATCACGCTGGCCTCGGTGCAGTGGCAGACGATCCAGCAGAGCGTCGATCCCACGGACTTCGAGCGCTTCCTGACGTTGCCCCCGGACCGGGCGTATGTCCAGGCGGCGCAGACGCGGCTGTCCGAGCTGCGCGCCGAGGGCCGCCAGCCCCTGCCCGAGATGGAGATCAAGACCGCCAGCGGCGTCGCAGCGGTCCCGAACGGCATCGACAGCCTGATCACCGAATGCGACATCGTCGCCGCCGACCCCTACGACGACGGCCGGCTCACCGCCGGCGTGCCCTGGGGCCTGGTCAACACCAGCATCGCGATCCGCGCCTGCGTGCGCTCGATCGCCAGCGACCCGAGCAATCCGCGGCTGCAGTTCAACCTCGGCCGCGCCCTCGATATCGCGGAGCGCTTCGACGAGGCGGAAAAGTTCTACCACCAGGCCGCTGACCTCGGCTATGCGTCCGCGTTCAAGAACCTCGGACTGATGCAGCGCGCCGGCCGCGGGCGCCCGGAAAATCCCGAGGCCGCCGCCAAGCTCTATCTGCAATCGGCCTTGCGCGGCAGCGACGGTGGCAAGACCGCCATCGCCACCCTCTACCGGGAGGGGATCGGCGTCCCGCAGTCCGCCAGCGAGGCGCTGAAATGGTATCGGCTCGCGGCCGCCGACGGCTTTCCCGGCGCGTTCGACGCGATCGGCTACTTCTACCTCAATGGCCTCGGCGTCGACAAGGACGAGGCCGAATCCGCCCGCTACTACGAGCAGGCGGCCAATCTCGGCGTCTCCAATGCCATGTACAACCTCGGCCGCGCCTATCTCAAGGGCTCGGGCGTCACCAAGAATTGCGACAAGGCGGTGAACTGGTTCCAGCGCGGGCTCGAGGAAGGCAATCCCTACGCGCCCAACTACTTAGGTCGCATGTTCCGGGAGAAATGGTGCGTCGGGCGCGACTATCGCCAGGCCCTGTCGTACTTCAAGCTCTCGGCCGACCGCGGGTTTCCCGAAGCGTTCTTCCAGATCGCGCAGATGTACGAGAACGGCGAAGGCGTCGCCAAGGACCCGGCAGAGGCCTACTACAACTACTGGATCGCGCGCGAAGCCGGGCGCTTTCATGGTCTGCCGAACTCGGTGAAGATGGCTGACGACGCCGACCAGCGCCTGGCCGCGCTGCGGCCGCAGATCGGCGCCGCCGCGGAGGCCAAGGTGCGCGCCCGGGCCGAGGAGTGGATCGCGCAGAACGGCTTGCTGCAGTTCCGCCTGATCAATCTTTGGTGACCGCCGAGCCGGGCCGCACGGCGCCTCGGTGCTGGGTCGGGCTCGGTCGGCGGCGGGCGGCGCCGCCCTCGAGGTGCCGTTCAGGGACGCGCCGGCTCGCTCATCGGGGTCGCGGTCGGGCGTTGCGGGTCGGCGGCGCGCTCGGCCGCGGGCAATCTGCCGAGCGACGGATCTTCGAACGGCGAGTCCGACCAGAGTCGGACCACGTCGGCCGCGGGCCCGCCGAAGGCGATGATCCGCAGCGGTCGCCACTTGCGCCGGATCAGGGCCAGGCGTCGCTGCAGGTAGAGCTCCCATTCCAGGGTCGGGGCGTGCGCCTCGCGGACCGACCGCGGCGGAAAATACTCGAACGCCATGCCGCGGCTGCGCAGCGGCGCGAAGTCGTCGTCATCGGTCAGGACCAGGGGCACGACGCCGCGCTCGGCGCCGAAGCGCAGCGCGAGGTCCAGGGTGCTCGTGCGCTGCCCGGGCTCGAGCCCGAAGGCGACGACCACGATCACCCGCCGCGCCACGCCGTCCTCGGCGAAGGGCATCAGCGGCCCCGATGGATCCTGGGTCAGCGGGCGCTCGCCGCGCAGCTGTGGCCGGGGGGCCGCGTTTGACCTTGCCCGTCTCGGCCAGAGCCGGCTCAGGCTCCTGAGCACGAGACCACGGAGCGTCGGCCGGCGTGGCGGGTTGCGCGCAGCCGGCAACGGCTCCGCCCGCGGCGCGAGCGCGCCGAGCTTGCGGTTGAGCTCCTGCAGCGCCGCCTCGGCGCGCACCAGCTGCCGCTCGAGCTGATCCCGCTCACCGACCAGCTGGTCGGCGCGGCTGCGTGCGCGCATCGAGCGTCTCGAGCAGCTCGCGGCGCGCCTCGTCCAGCCTGGCATTCTCGGCCCGCAGACGCTCGAGCTCGTAGCGGTCGCGAAGCGCGGTCGCGACGCCGCCGTCGCCGACCGCAGGCTCCGCCGTCCGGGCAAGCTCGATCGCGGCCGACGGCTCGCGGGCGGTGAGCGCGTCCGCCATCAGTTGCGGACCTTGGTGAGCAGGATGTCGGAAATGCAGCTGCACCGATCGCGGTCGCAGGTGGCGAACCCGGAGGGCAGCTCGACCGCCTCCCCGATCCTGCCGAGCGGCCCGCCGACCCGGCATTGGCTGCGGTAGACCTGGCCGTCGGCCATGATCCTGACCGCCTCGACCCCGGCCGCGCACCGCCAGCCCCGCCAATCGTTCTCCTGCCTGATGATGAAGGCGTTGGCCCTCTGCTGGACCCGCCGGCCGTCCGCGAACACCTTGGTCATGGTCGTGCGCGGCGCCGTCCCCTCGACCCGGACGCGGCCCCCGAACTGCCGGCGCAGCAGCTCCAGCTGCCCGGCCGAGTAATCGTACAGCTCGTCGCGGAAGTCCTTGCGCAGCGGCTTCATCGTGAGGGTGATGTCCTCGAACCGCTCGAACAGCGAGCGCGCCGCCTGGTAGCACTGGTCGAACCGCGCCGGCAGCATGGTGACGTTGACGTGGACCGCCGCGTCCTGCCTGACCTGATCGACCACGGCGAAGAAGTGGTCGCGATCGACGAACTCGACGTGGTAGGTCAGGATCACGTAATCGAGCTGCGCGGCCGCCTCGCGCCAGAAGCGAAGGGTGCGGACGCCGTTCGAGATCACCGACTGGCGCCAGCCGCGGGCGCGGCAGGCCGCGAGCAGCGGGATGAACTTGGGATAGAGGGTCGGCTCGCCGCCGGTGTACTGGAGCCAGACGGTCTGCCCGAGCCGGGTATAATGGGCGTCGAGCCTGGCGATGAAATCCAGGACCTGGTCGTAGTCCAGCCACGGGATGCTGCCGTCGTGGAGCTTGGCCGGGCAATAGCTGCAGGCGTAGGTGCAGCTGTTGCCGAGCATCCATTCGACGTGGGTATAGTGCGAGGACGATCCGTCCGAATGCTCGATGGCGACCGGGTCGGTTTCCAGCGCTTGTGCGACAGCCGGCATCGGGCCTCCTCCGGACCTCGCGATCGACGCCTCAGCGCAGCGCAACCAGTAGCAGAGCGAGCCGCCGACCGCCAGCACGGGAATCCCGGCAGCCTCCGGGCGCGCTTGCGTGGCAGGGCCGGCCACGGTATCTGCGTCGGCAGCAGCCAGGGATTTCCCGGCCGGCCACGTCGGCGGGCGTGATCGCGAGGGAGGGTCCGAAGCCACCGCGGGCCGCGCTGCCCTGGTCGGGACGCCATGACCCCGCGCGACTACGACCTCATCGTCCTCGGCGACTTCCGCTTTCCGGGCGGGACGTCGACGGCGATCGCCGAAGAGCTGGTCGCCGGGACGGCCGCCGGCTATCGGATCGCCTTGGTCCACATCAAGGGCCCGGTGCTGAAGTATCCGCACCCGTTCCATCCCCGGATCCGGGCCTGCATCGACGACGGCCGGGTCGATCTGCTCGACCCCGACCGGCCGGCGGCCGGCCGGCTCCTGCTCGCCCATCATCCCAGCCTGTTCACCCATCGCCTGCTCCAGGGCCTGCATCTGGCGGCCGAACGCAAGCTCCTGGTCGTCTGGCATCCGCCCTTGGATGGCGAAGGCCAGCCGGCCTACGACTGGGCGGGCATCGATCGCAACGCGCGCGCGGTGCTCGGCGACGATCTCCTCTGGGCGCCGGTCGGGCCGCTGGTGCGCGCGCAGTTCGAGACCATCGAGGACGGCCCGCGGCTGTTCGCGGACGACTGGCACAGCGTGGTCGATCCGGAGGCCTGGCGGGTCGACCGCAGCGGCTTCGTCGACCGCCGGCCGGTGATCGGCCGGCACAGCCGCCCCGATCCCCTGAAATGGCCGGGCAGCCGGGAGCTCACGCTCGCCGCCTACCCCGACGACCCGCGCTTCGTGGTCCGGGTGCTGGGCGGCGGGCCCTATCTGCACGGCTTGCTGGGCGCCTATCCGCGCAACTGGCAGGTCTACGGCTTCAACGCCATGCCGGCCGAGCGCTTCCTCGGCATGATCGACTTCTTCGTCTACTTCCACCATGCGCGCTGGGTCGAGGCGTTCGGCCGGACGATCATCGAGGCCATGGCGAGCGGCGCGCTCGCCATCCTGGCGCCGCATTTCCGGGCGCTGTTCGGGGACGCCGCGGTCTACGCGCAACCGCACGAGGTGCCAGATCTGGTGCAGAGCTACCGCGCCAGCCCGAAGCGCTTCCGGGAGCAGATCGAGCGCGGCTGGCAGGCGGTCCGGGCCCGCTTCAGCCACGATGCCTACGTGCGCCGGCTGCAGGCGCTGATCGGCGCGCCCGGGCCGGCCATGGCGAGCGTGCCGCAGGCGCTGACCGGCCCGTCCGGGCCGACCGTGGCGAGCATGCCACGGGCGATTCCGCGACCGCCGCTACGGGTGCTGCTGATGTCGTCGAACGGCATCGGGGTCGGCCACCTGACCCGCATGCTCGCGATCGCCCGCCGCTGCCCGGCGCCGTTGGAGCCGGTGTTCCTGACCCTCTCGCAAGCGGTCCGGGTCGTGCGCGAGCAGGGCTTTCTCGCGGAGTATCTGCCGTTCCACACCTATCTCCGCTGCGATATCGGGCGCTGGAACGACTTCCTGCGCGAGGAGCTGAACGAGCTGATCAGCTTCTACGATCCGCGGGTCGTGGTGTTCGACGGTCACGTGCCCTACGGCGGTCTGCTCGGCGCGCTCGACGACAACCCGCAAGTGAGCTCGATCTGGTGCCGGCGCGGCATGTGGGGCGCGGGCAAGGGTGCCGAGACGATCCAGCGCGAGGGCCGGTTCGACGCCGTGATCGAGCCCGGGGACCTGGCCCAGGCCTTCGATCGCGGCCTGACCACGCAGCACCGCGAGCGGACCCGGCCGGTCGGCCCGATCCGGCTCCTGGATGCCGGCGACATGCTCGGCCGGGACGAGGCGCGGCGCGCGCTCGATCTGCCCCCGGACGGGCCCGCGGCGCTGGTGTTGCTGGGCGCCGGCAACAACTACGACTACGAGCCCGTGCGCAAGGTCGTGCTCAAGCGCCTCGAGCGCGCCGGCACGGTCCGGATCATCGCGGCGGAGTGGCTGATCGCCGAGCAGCCCGCGGCCCTGCCCGAGCACATCACGCGCCTTGCCGACTATCCGATCAGCCGCTATCTCGCCGCCTTCGATCTCGCGGTCAGCGCGGTCGGCTACAACTCGTTCCACGAGCTGCTGTTCGCGGCCGTGCCGACGATCTTCGTGCCCAACGAGAACCCGCAGCAGGACGATCAGCTGGCGCGGGCCGCGTTCGCCGAGTCCCAGGGTCTCGGCCTCTGCGTCCGCCGGCGCGCGGTCTACCGGCTCGGCCCGGCGATCGACCGCCTGCTCGACCCCGGGGTCCGGGCGTCGATCCGCGCGCGCTGCGCGAGCCTCGCGGCGCCGAACGGCGCCCTCGAGGCGGCCCGGATCATCGAGGAGATGGCCTACGCCCGGCGCGCCGACCGAGCCTGACCCGAACGACGGTGCGTGCTCGAGCGGCCCGGGCGCCGGCGCCGGTCTTCACAGGGTACCGGGTCGCCAGGCGTCGGCCAACCGCTGGGCGTTGCTGATGGTCGCCGCATCGAGCGTGAGGGCCAGCTCGGTGATCCGGTCGGCCGCGTCTTTGTAGCCCTGGCGCTTCGAGATCATGTACCAGACCAGCGCCAGCGAGGCGTCGGGCGGCACGCCGCGGCCGTTCTCGTAGGCCTGGCCGAGCTGGTACAGGGAGCCGGGATCGCCCCGACGAGCGCCCTCCCGATACCATTTGAAGGCCTCGCCGTCGTCCCGCGGCACGGCCTCGCCGCTGGCGTACAGATCGCCCAGCCCGCGGTAGCCGCGGACCTCGCCCTGTTCTGCGACCTGCTGGTACAGCTGCGCGGCGCGCGCCCCGTCCCGGGGCACGCCGGTGCCCGAGGCATACATCCTGGCGAGCGCGTAGCGCGCCCTGAGATCGCCCTGATCCGCCGCCAGCTGATAGTAGGGCACCGCCTGCGCCGGGTTCGCCTGCACGTCACCCCCGCCGCGTTCGAACAGGCCCGCGAGCTGGAGCTGAGCCGACAACAGGCCATGCTGGGCCGCGGTGTTGAGCCAGGTGAGTCCTTGCTGGGTGTCCCGCGGCACGCCTTCGCCGTCCAGGTACAGCCGGCCCAGGCGCTCCTGGGCCTGGAGGTCGCCGGCCGAAGCCTTGGCCTGGATCTGCTTGACCGCCTCGGCATACCAGTGGTCTGCGGCTGCCCGATCCTGGGTCACCCCTCGGCCGCTGGCATACAGCCTGGCGAGGGCGAACTGGGCGCTGTCGTTGCCGGCCTGGGCGGCGACCTGGTAGTGCTGCGCGGCCGCTGCGGCGTCCGGGCTTCCGCCGCGACCGCGGTCCAGGAACTCGCCGACCTTGTACTCGGCGATCGTGTCGCCGCCTTCCGCCGCCTTGCGATAGAGCAGGTAAGCCCGGGCGTCGTCCTGGGGCACGCCGCGGCCGAGCTCGTAGAGCCTCGCCAGCGACCGGGACGCCCGAACCTCGCCGGCGTTCGAGGCCGCCTCGTACCAACGCGCGGCTTCGACGTAGTTCTGCGGCGTGCCCTGGCCCATCTCGTAGTATCGGGCCACGGTGTATTGCGCCACGACGACCCCGTCGTCCGCCGCGCCTTTGTAGATTTCGAAGGCGCGCTCGTAGTTGCCGGCGGTCGCCGCGGTCCGGGCCGGCTCGAGCATCATGCCCTGGATCTTGTTGTATTGCGGGGTCGTGGCACAGCCGGCGAACGCACCGAGCACGAAGAGGATCAGCCAGCAGCGTTGCACATCAGGACTCCTGATCGGCGGCGCGGGCCAAGAACCTCGCCGGCCCACGGCCGCCCTATCGACCGTCTTCGCCCTATCGATCGTCTTCGCCGTATCTACCACCTTCGAATGAGGTCCCGGTTCGCCCGATCGCGGCGCTCCCGCCAAGCTCTCCCGGCCGCCGCCTCAGTTGGCGGCGCTCACGCCCGGCTGGCGCGGCCTGGTCGCGATCAGCAGCTGATCCGCCGCGATGCGCGTCCCGGGGTGGGCTGCCGCCAGCTCCGCCAGCCTCTGTCGCAGCGCCGCAAGGTAGTCCGCCGCCGGCTCGAACTGCGGCCGCGGGGTCAAGAACAAGGGTTGCTGCGTCGCGATCGCCAGGATCATTTCGACGCCGTAGGGCGGCGCGATCTCGTATCCGGTCCGTTCGACGTGGTGCTGGACGTTCGCCGGCCAGACCGGCGCGGAGCCCGGCAAGACATTCCCGACCACGCCGCTGCGCTGAAGATAGGCGATGTGCAGGTAGGAATCGAAGCTCGGAAAACTGACGTCGAAGGTCAGCACGTCGCCCTCGGTCAGGGTCGTGCCCGCGCCACCCACCGTCCTCAGCGCCAGGCCCAGTCCCTGCTGCTCGTTGGCCTGCTGATAGGGCGCGATGATGTCGCGGGCCTGGCAGTACGCCCGGTCGGCGCCGGCGCAATCCAGCCCGGCCGCGGACGGGGCGCTCGGGGTCGAGGCTGCCGGCCCGGGGCCCTGCGCTCCTCCGGCCGACATGACGCCGGCCGGCAAGCCGTCGAACACCAGGCGCTCGAGCTGTCCGGTCGGCTGGCAGACCGTGCCCGTGGGGAACTTGCCGCTCTTGCCGGTGGTGAAGCTCGCGAACTCGGGGCTGGACTTGCGCGCCGGCTCGCTCGGCTCCTCGACGGCGACGACCTTGGTGAGCACGTAGGTGCTCTTGACCGCAACCAGCGCGTCGGGGTCCGCGGGCCTGACCTGGATGACCATGCGGCCGTTCAACTCGAGACTGCGCTTGAGGACCGCCGCATGGCCGTCGGAGGCCCAGTCGAAGGCCGCCTCATGGCTCGAGCCCGGCGTCTTGTTCACCTCCTGCGGCCCGTAGGCCATGATCCAGCCGCAGTCGACGTAAGGTTGCGGGTCGCCGCGGTAGGTCGCCACGATCAGCCCCGCCAGCTGGTCGGCGCGCTCGACCTTGAGAGGCGACTGTTGCAGGCGGGCCAGAAGCTGCTGCCAGATGACTCCATCCGACTGCCGCACGCGCATCTCGCCGGCGGCTGCCGGAGCGTCGGTCGGATGGACATATCTGATCTCCGGCGGTCTGCTATTGGCGGACGCGCAGCCGGACAGGACGCCCAACAGCAAGGGAAGGCCGAGAACGGCAGGCCGCATGACGTTATGTCCTGATGACGGTCCTTGATCCGAGCGCGAAGGCATCAGCTCGGAACGACCCCGCCGGAATGATAGGACGCTCCACCGTGTCACTGGCGACCCGTTCCCAGGAAAACGCCAGGCTACGCCGGCAGAACCGGGTCCGCAATAGGATGTCAGGATGTCAGGGCTACCCCAGGGCCCGGTCGCCGGCTGCGGTCGATCGGACCCCGGCGTGCACGACCGGCGTCTTGGCCTGGTCCCACGACCGGCCGCCTCGCGGCGGCGCTCACGCGGGCGCTCGGCCCCGCCGGGTGCACGGCCTGCGCGGACAGCTGCCCCGATGCCGGACCACCCTCGTGGCGGCGCGGCCTCCCGAGCCCGCCGCCGGTCAGGCCTCGGCCAGCGCCTGCATCGCCTCCTCGCGGATCAGGGCCAGGACCTGGCGCTTGAGGGCGACGAAGCGGGGCGCGGTCAGGACCTCGGGCCCGCGCGGGCGCGGGATGTCGACCGTGATCTCCTCTTTGATCCGGCCCGGCCGCGCGGTCATCACGTAGACCACATCGCCCAGGAACAGGGCCTCGTCGATGTCGTGGGTGATGAACAGCACGGTCTTGTGGCTCTGCTCCCAGATCGCCAGCAGCAGCTCCTGCATCAGCGCCCGGGTCTGGCTGTCGAGCGCCCCGAACGGCTCGTCCATGAGCAGGATCTCGGGGTCGTTGGCGAGCGCCCGGGCGAGCGCCGTGCGCTGGCGCATGCCGCCCGAGAGCTGGTCGGGGTAGGCGTCCTCGAAGCCCTCGAGGCCGACCTCGCGGATCAGGTGCCGGGCGATCTCGCGGCGCTCAGCCGCGGGCGTGCGCTTGAGCTCGAGGCCGAACTCGACGTTCCGGCGCACGGTCAGCCAGGGGAACAGCGTGTAGCTCTGGAACACCATGCCGCGCTCGGCCGAGGGCCCGGCGATCGGCCGGCCATCGAGGGTGATCCGGCCACAGGTCGCTTCGGCGAGGCCCGCGACCAGGCGCAAAAGGGTCGACTTGCCGCAGCCCGACGGGCCGACGATGCACGAGAGCTCGCGGTCGGGGATCGCGAGCGAGATGTCCTCGAGGGCTGTGACCGTGCGCCCCTTGGACGCCTTGAAGCGGACGGTCACGCCCTCGATCCGGAGCTTGCTCACCGGCGAGACGCCCGTCACCGGCGGGCATGGGCGGTCGGGGTGCCGACATGAAACATGGGGTCGTCGTAGCGCGCCCGCTTCATCTTGTAGTAGTAGTCGTACCAATCGCCGCTCGCGGCAATGTTGTATGTGAGGAACAAGGCACGGCGTGGCTGCATCGATTGGTTGCGCTGCGACCGGTGCGGGATGAACGAATCGAAGATCACGACATCGCCGGCCTGCGCCGGGATCGGCCGCCATTCGAATAGCGCTTCGACGTCGCTGCGCAGCGCACCGTGCCTCGGTCCTCCTTCGTCTGCCCAAAGCAGCGGGTCCTGGCCGACCCAACTCGCCACCCCGGCCGGATGATCACGGACAACCTGATCGAAGTTCAGCGCGAATTCGAGACAGCCATTGGCTTCAGTCGCCTCGTCGATCGCAATCATGGCGGTGACGTACCACCGTGCCGGAAATTCCTTGTACGCCGCGTGATCTTGATGGGCAGCGAACGCGCCGCCGCCGGCCGATTTCCGGTTCATCTTGTCCTTGAAGATCGAAACCGGCCTGCCGACCGCCGTGGCCACCAACGGTCCAATGTAGTCTTGTTCGAAGTTCCGCACCTGATCGCTCGCGCCCAGAATATATTCGTATCGACAGACGAGATGAGGCGCGCTCTGCTCGGGCACCACAACCAGTTCGTGCGGGTTGGTCTTGGCAAATTCGCCAACGACATCAGTCCGATGGTCGCAGTGCTCAAGAATGTCGCTGGCTCGGGCGTCGAGGCTGGCAATGGCGCGCTGAAGCTGGTCGATCCCTTCCGGGAACGGAGCGCGCAACACGACGAAGCGATCGGCGGCAAACTGGTCGTGCGCCTGGCGTGCGCGGCGATCGGTGGCTCCGGGGTCGAACATCTTCGTCTTCCGGTTGTCGGGCCTCGAGGCAGGCTTCACCCTGGCAAGGGCCATCGTTCTCGGGCTTCCCGGCTTTCGCCTCAGAAGGTCGCCGACCAGGGCAGGAGCCAGCGGCGCAGCAGCTTGAACAGCTGGTCGGTGATCAGTCCCAGGATGCCGATCACGACGATGCCGAGGATGATCACGTCGGTGAACAGGCCGCGCATGGCGTTCAGGATCATGTAGCCGAGGCCCGAGTTGGCGGCAACCAGCTCGGCCACCACGAGGTAGGTCCAGGCCCAGCCCATGGTGACCCGGAGGTTGTCCATGACGCCGGGCATGCAGGCCGGGAACAGCACCCGGGTCACCACCTGGCGGCGGGTGGCGCCCAGCGTGTAGGAGACGTCGATCAAATCCTTCGACACCCTGGCCGAGACATCGGCGATCAGGATCAGCTGCTGAAAGAAGGTGCCGAGGAAGATGACCGCGATCTTCTGCTCGATGCCGATCCCGATCCAGAGGATCAGGAGCGGGATCATGGCCGAGACCGGCAGATAGCGCATGAAGCCCGTGATCGGCTCGATGAACGCTTCGACCACCTTGAAGCTGCCCATCAGGATGCCGAGCGGCACGGCGAAGATCGAGGCGAGCAGGAAGCCCGAGAAGATCACGGTCACGCTCGAGCGGATGTGGCCGAGCAGGGTACCGCTTTTGAGGCCCTTCCAGCCGGCGAGCAGGACCAGGTGCGGCGGCGCCAGGAAGTCGGTGCGCACGATGCCGCCGTAGGTCAGCCAGCACCAGAGGCCCAAGACCAGCGCGCCGGCCAGGATGCCGAGGCCGGCATGGAGCGCGCCTGGGATCTCGGTCTTGGGCGCGAAGACGCTCGGCACCGTCAGGGCCGCGCCCGCATCAGTCGTAGCCTCCGGTCGTGAAGCGCGGGCGAAGACGTCGCCGGATCGGTCCGATGCCGCGGAGCGGTGGCGCCAGGCTCCGGTCGCGAAGCGTGGCGAAGACTTCGGCGGACCGCGCCGATGCCGGGGAGCGGTGGCGCCAGCCTCCGGTCGCGAAGCGCGTGGCGAAGACGTCGGCGGACCGGTCCGACGCCGGGGAGCGGTGGCGCCAGGCTCCGGTCGTGAAGCGCGTGGCGAAGACGTCGCGCGCGACCGGTCCGATGCCGCGGAGCCATGGCGCCAGCCGCCCCGACATCGGCGCCATCGCCAGCTCGCCGCCGCCGGGGCACGCCCGACGAGGTCCTGTTAACCTTTCAGCAACCATCCGCCGCTATCGTCTTCCGGCTCGATGGTCCATGCGACCGTGGGACTCCATGCCTTGCCCAACCCGACGACGGCATGGAGTCCCACGGTCGCATGGACCATTCCAAAAAAGGGTTAACGCCCAAAGGTTAACCTTCGGTTACCGACGCACCCGCCAGTGATGCATCGCAGATCCCCCCGCGGCGCCCGCAGGTCCATCGGTTGCGCGCCCGTAAGGCCCGACCTACGGCGCCCGGCCCGATCGCGAACGGCGCCCGGCTCGATCGCGACGGCGCCCGGCTCGATCGCAACGGCGCCCGGCTCGATCGCGACGGCGCCCGGCTCGATCGCGACGGCGCCCGGCTCGATCGCGACGGCGCCCAGCCCGATCGCGACGGCGCCCGGCCCGATCGCGAACGGCGCCCGGCCCGATGGGACCGGCGCTCGGCCCCATGGGGACCGGCGCTCGGCCCGATCGCTACCGGCTCGAGACCGACCGCAGTTGAACGCGCCCGGGCCCGGTCGGACCGCATCGAGCCCGCCGCCGCCGGCCTGGCGTCGCGCCGCGAGCTTCCCTACTGGTTGACGATCTCGAAGTCGATCAGGTCGGTCGGCGCGACCTCGTGCTGGAACAGGCCCGTCTCCTTGCCGAGCTCGATCGCGTTGCTGATCGTGTCGACGACCTTGCCCGGCGCGTCGGCCTTGCCGACGAACGCCTGGTTCATGGCCTGGTCGTAGTAGACGATGCCGGCCCGGGTCTCGGCGAACACCTTCGGGTCGTCGAGCCAGCCGCCGACGCCCTTGGCCATGATCTTGTCGGCCTCCTCGGGGTTCGCCTTCTGGAACTCGACCGCCTTGATCCAGGCGCGATAGAGCGCCTTCAGGTCGTCCTTGCGCGCCGCGAGGACCGCGGGCGTGGTCACCGCCATGTCGGTGATCAGGCCGGGGCTGGTCGAGGAGTCGACCAGAAGATGGCCCTGCGGCGCCTGCTTGCCGCGGGTCAGCCAGGGCTCCCAGGTGACCGCGGCGTCGACCCGGTCGGCGACGAAGGCGGCGCCGGCGTCGCCCGCGGTCATGTTCTGGGTCTCGACGTCCGCGAGCTTGAGGCCGGCCTGCTTGAGCAGGACGCCCAGATAGAACTGCGACACCGAGCCCTCGGCGTAGGCCACGCTCTTGCCCTTGAGGCCGGCGATCGAGGTGATGTCCTTCTTGGCGACGATGCCGTCGCCGCCCTTGAAATCATCGAGCGCGAACAGGTAGCGGTAGCTCTGCTGGTCGCTCAGGTAGTTGAGGATCGTGTCGACCGTGGTCACCGCGACGTCGAGCTTGCCGGCCGCGAGCGCCGGGAAGCGCACCTTCGGGTCCTCCATGACGATCAGCTCGACGTCGAGGCCCTCGTCCTTGAAGTAGCCCTTGTCCTTGGCGATGTAGAGCGGGCCGTAGCCGACCCAGGTGGAATGGCCGACCTTCAGGGTCTCGGCGCCGGCGCTGCCGCCGAACATCAGGCCGAGCAGGATGCCGCCGGCAATCAGGCAAGCGCGTCTGGTCATGGTTGTCTCCTCCCGCTGCGCGGCCCTTACGATCGGCAGGCCCGCTGATCACCGGCCGACCGAACCGGCTGCGCTCCGCCTGCCGCCCTCGCCGCGGCCCTGCCATGCTGCTCCAGTTTGCGGGCGCGCGCCAGCCCCGTGGCCGCGCCGGGGGTGCTGCCGGCAGCGGTGGTCGGCGCCCCGGCTCGCCGCGATCGCTTTCAGCCTGATCCCTGGGGATATCGATGGGGTCGAGGTCGCGCCGGCAGCGCGCTGACGGCGGGGAAAGGGTGGCGGCCGTGGATGGTCGACCTGCGCCGCGAGGCTTTGGCCGCGCTAGTCCGGGGCCGGCGCGTCGCCATCTGCAGCCGCGGCATCGTCCGGCGCCCCCGGGTCGGCCTTGGCCGCCTTGGCCTGCTCGGCCTTGGCCGCCTTGGCCTCCGCGCGGGCTGCCTTCTTGGCGGCCTTGATGCGCTCGCGCTCGTGCCGCTCGAATCGATAGTTGGGCTTGCGCGGCATGGTTCCTCCTTCCCAAAGGTTGCGGCGGGTAGGGTCAGAGCGGCACCGGCGGCACGCCCAACCGGTGGCGGCGGGGCGAAGGTGAGCACCCCGGCCGCCCGCGCCGGCCGGCCGGCGCGCCCTGAGCCTCGCCGCCGCCATGGCGGTCGAGCTGCAGCGTCCCCGACCTTAGCACAGGGCTCGGCCGAACGGCGCGCAAAGTTTCGGCCCCCGGCGCCGCCGGCCGCGTCGGCACGAGGGATGGCGACGACCAGCCGGTGTCTTGGACCCGGCGGTCCGGTCAGGCCCGCGCAGCGTCAACCACGCCGCGATCGCGCCGCCCGGCGGCCGCTACGCCGGCTTGTGCGCGGCCGCGCTCGCCTGGGCGGGCGCCGGCAAGCTCGAGGCGTCGAACCCCCGGATCTGGCCGCCCGGCGGCCGCTACTGGGTTCCGGCCGTCGCCCGTGATCTGTGCTAGGGTCCGCCGGTGATCGCCCCGGGAGCCGGCATGGACGCGCAAGCCCGCATCGAGCAGATGGTCGTGATCCTGCTGCTGATGGTCCTCACGATCGGCTGCTTCCTGGTCCTGCGACCGTTTCTCTCGGCGCTGCTCTGGGCCTTGATCCTGTCGTTCTCGACCTGGCCGCTCTATGCCCGGCTGATGCACGCGCTCGGCGGCCGGCGGACGCTCGCCGCGGGGCTGATGACCCTTCTGGTCGCAGCGGTGCTGATCCTGCCGCCGGTCGCGGTCGGCTCGAGCCTGGCCGACAACGTCGCCCAGGTGGTCGCCATGGTGCGCACGCTGCTCGACCAGGGGCTGCCCGGCCCGCCCGGCTGGGTCGCGGAGCTGCCGCTGATCGGCCCGACCCTGCACGGCTGGTGGCAGGACCTGAGCCAGCAGGGCACCGACTGGACCCAAGCCCTGCACCCCTATCTCGAGACCGGTCGCGACCTGCTGCTGAGCACCGGGGTCAGCCTCGGCCAGGCGGTGCTTCAGCTCAGCCTCAGCGTGCTCGCCGCCTTCTTCTTCTTCCGCGACGGCGCCGCGGGCGGGCGGCAGCTCGACGAGGCGGTCTCGCGCCTGGCCGGCGAGCGGGCCCGGAGCCTGCTGGCCGTGGCCGGCGGCACCATCAAGGGCGTGGTTTACGGCATCATGGGCACGGCGCTCGCCCAGGCAACCCTGCAGATGATCGGGCTCTGGCTCACCGGCGTGCCGGCTGCCGGCTTCCTCGGCTTCCTCACCTTCTTCCTGTCGTTCGTGCCGATGGGACCGGCGCTGGTCTGGCTGCCGGCGACGATCTGGCTGATCTACAAGGGCGCGCTCGGCTGGGGCGTGTTCCTGGGGGTCTGGGGCTTCTTCGCGGTCAGCGGGGTCGACAACGTGCTCAAGCCCTGGCTGATCAGCCGGGGCAGCAAGCTGCCGCTGATCCTGGTCTTCCTCGGCGTGCTCGGCGGCGTGGTCACGTTCGGCTTCCTTGGCGTGTTTCTCGGCCCGACCCTGCTCGCGCTGGGCTACACCCTGATCCAGGAATGGCTCGCCGGCGCCACCACCCGGCCCGGCCCCGAGACGCCCTGACGGCTCGGAGCGCCGGCGGCCCGGCCGCCGCCCTGAAGCCCGCGCTCACCCTCGCCGCGCGGCCGGCGGGCGCAGCCTCGGCGACGCCGCGCGGGTGCCGGTCAGGGACCGCAGATAGAGCTCCTGCTCCGCGGTCTGGATCGCGCCCGGGCGGACCCTGCGCACCAGGTCGATGGCGCGCTCCGGCGGTTCGCCGAACTCGATCAGCAGGCGCGCCGCCACCAGCCCGGCGCGGCCGAGCCCGGCGTAGCAGTGGATCACCAGCCGATGGCCCGACTCGAGCTCGCGGCGGAGGCGCGGACCGACCGTGCGCCAGGCGTCCTCGAAGGCCGCGTCGGGCACGCCGAGATCCCGGATCGGCAGGTGGTACCAGGTGAGCGCGGCGCGCGCGACCGCGGCACCGAAATCGCCCCGGCCGGCCCAGCGCAGCTCGCCCGCCTGGGTCAGCGTGATCAGGCTGGAAGCGCCGCTCGCCCGGATCGTCGCCAGGTCGTCGGTGAGCGAACGCAGCCAGAGCCCGGGCAGACGGGTGAGGCCGATCGCGCCGGCAAACCTCGGATGCTGCAGCCAGCTGATCCAGTCCCCCTCCCGGGCGCGGCGGGCGAACATCAGAGGCCGCCGGGCCGCAGGTCGCGGCCGGCCCGGGCGCTCAGCTCGGCCGTGGACCGGCGGTCGTCTTCGAGGGCGGTCGATCCGAGGTCCATCGACGCATGATCCAAGGCTCTTGCGCGGCGATCGCATCGGGACCGCGCGCGGCCGTTCGGGTGCACTCCTCCGCCCGGATAACATAGATCCGTCCGCGCGGCCGCACACCACCTCGCGCAGCCGTGAGCGAGCGGGCCGGCGACCGGTCCGGCCGCCACCCCTCGACGGCCGAGGGGTGGCGGAACAAATCAGGCGGGGCGTGTGTTCTAGAGGGCGTAATCCTCAGCTCACGCGGAAATCGGTGCTGGCCGGCGATGGCGACGACCTCTCGACGTTCGACGATGCCAGACGGGCGGCTGATGATCGCCCGGCCGCGGGTCGCGCTCGCGGTGGCGCTGGCGCTCCTCGGCCCGCGGATCGATCCTCAGGCCCTCGAGCCCGACTTCCTCGCCGCCCTTTCGTGCCGACCGGCATGACCCAGGCCGCCTGCCCGGATGACCTCGCCTCGCCGGCGCGGTCCGCGCCCGCAGGCGGCTCAGAGCCGCGCCTGCGGCGTCTGGCAGGCGTGATCGCCACGGCCGCGCCCTACGCGGTGCTGCTGCTGGCGATCGGGTTCCTCTGCTTCGTCGCCGGCAGCTTCCTCACCTTCAAGGACGCGTTTCCGGCCAAGCAGCTGACCGACGCCTTCCGCGGCGGCCAGGCCCTGCTCGACAAGGAGACCCAGTACAACTCGCCCTGGCCGCAGGAGCTCTGGCAGCCGGCCCGGACCGAGGCCAAGGGCGTCACCGTCTACGACCGGGGGCGCGCCTACGACGGCCTCACCCTCTACACCTCCGGCGGCGACCAGAAGGCGGTCTTGATCTCGATGACCGGCCAGGTGGTCCACGAATGGCACCTGCCCTACAGCCGCGTCTGGGACGACACCGCCGCGGTCCGCCAGCCGCGGCCCGATGCCGACATCTACCTCGAGAAGGCGCACCTTCTGCCCAACGGCAATCTGCTCGCGATCTACGTCGCGGTCGGCGATTCGCCATGGGGCTATGGCCTGGTCGAGATGGACCGGGATTCGAACGTGGTCTGGAAGTATCTCCAGCAGACCCACCATGACTTCAACGTCGGCGACGACGGCAGGATCTATGCGCTGACGCATGCGATCCGGACCGACGTGGTGCAAGGGCAGGAGCATCTGGCCCCGCCCCGGATCGACGACTATGCGGTCGTGCTCTCGCCCGAGGGCAAGGAGCTGAAGAAGGTCTGGCTGCTCGGCGCGCTCGCGAACTCGCCCTACGCGTCCTTCCTCAGCACGGTCCCCTGGTACATCGCGCAGGGCAAGGGCGACTATCTGCATACCAACTCGATCGCCGTGCTCGAGGACGGCGTCGCGCGCGCGCTGCCGTTCGCCTCGCCCGGCCAGGTCCTGCTGTCGTTCCGCGAGATCGGCACGCTCGCCCTGCTCGACCTCGATCGGGAGCAGATCGTCTGGGCGCTGCGCGGGCCCTGGCTGCGCCAGCACGATGCCGAGGCGCTGGCCAACGGCCACCTGATGGTGTTCGACAACGAGGGCCGCGGCGGCGATGTCTCCCGGGTGCTGGAATTCGACCCGAACTCGCTCCAGATCACATGGCAGTACGCCGGCGACCCGGAGCATGCTTTCTTCAGCCGGGTGCGCTCGGCGGAGCAACGGCTGGCCAACGGCAACACGCTGATCACCGAGTCCGACGGCGGCCGGCTGCTCGAGGTGACGCCTGCGGGCGAGATCGTGTGGGAGTTTGTCAACCCGGTGCGCGGCGGCGAGGCGGGCGAGCTGATCCCGATCCTCTCCTGGGGCCAGCGCATCGACCCGGCGGGGCTCGATCCGAGCTTCCGCGAGCTCGTGACTCACTGAGGGAGGGCAGGACGATGAAAGCTCTTGCGACGACGATCCTGGCCGCAGCGCTCGCGGTCGGCGTGACCTGGCCCGCGGCCGCCTACATCGGGCCGGGGGCGGGGCTCAGCCTGCTCGGCGCGTTCTGGGGCCTCCTGGTCGCGGTCATGGCGGCGCTCGGCTTCGTGATCCTGTGGCCGATCCGGCGCCTGTTCCGGCGCAATCGCACCACGCCGCCGGTTTCGACCCCTGCCGCGGGGGACCCGTGCCGAGGGGACCCGTGCCGAGGCGCCGAGCGGCGCGGACTGACCGGACGCTTCGAGCCATGGGCATCTTCGATCTGCCGGCACCCCTGCTCGCCTGGCTCGACCACGGTCTCGGCCTGATCGCGCCGCCGACCTTCCGTCTCGTGCTCTGGGGCCTGGTCGGCGGGGTCGGGTCGATGGCGCTCTACTGGCTGCTGTCGCCCCAGGACCAGATCGCGGGCGCCAAGGCCGCGGCCGCGCGGGCACGGCGCGCCCTGGACGCGTTCGACGGCGAGTTCGCCGACGCCTGGCCGCTGATCCGCAACCTTTTGCGCCACGCGCTGCGCCAGCTCGGCCTCGTGCTCTGGCCGGCGGTGGTCGCCTCGGCGCCCGCGATCTGCCTGCTCGCCTGGGTGAGCTCGACCTACGAGTACAGCTACCCGGGCGCGCCGGACGCGGTCGGCATCCACACCTCGCCCGAGCAGCTGCAGGCCGCTCTCCTGCCGCCGATGCCGGCACCGGAAAAGGGCAAGCACAAGGGCAAGCCGACCCGGCACATCGTGGTTGCCGACCACGAGGGCAACGTGGTCAGCACGATCCCCTGGCGCGCCCCGGTCCCGACCATCGACAAGCGCCGCTGGTGGAACTTCCTGATCGGCAACCCGGCGGGCTATCTGCCCGATGATGTCGGCATCGAGCGGATCCAGCTCGACCTGTCGCCGAACGAGTATCTGCCGTTCGGCCCCGGGTGGCTGCGGGCCTGGTACGCGGTGTTCTTCGCGGCGCTGCTCGCGAGCTCGCTCGCGGTCAAGCTCTGGGCGCGGATCGACTAGCACCCTGCGCAGGAGTTCGGGCATGCGCCAGCAGGCAGGGCCGGCCGACGGCTTCCAGGTCGCCCCTTGGATCGACACGCTGGGCGGCTTCATCGCCCGTCACCAGGGGCTTTGGACCCGGATCGGCAACCTCGAGACCCGGCTGCTCGCGGACGAGCTGAGCGAGGTCCGGGTCCGGCAGCCGATCTACGTCGCCGGCCTCGCGCGCTCCGGCAGCACGATCCTGCTCGAGCTGCTGGCGCGGCACCCGGATGTGGTCAGCCACCGCTACCGGGACTATCCGCCGGTGTTCACGCCCTATATGTGGAACCGGCTGCTCGAGCGCACGCCGCAACGCGAGGTCGAGCCCGCCGAGCGCAGCCATCGGGACGGCATCAAGGTGACCCCGGACAGCCCCGAGGCGCTGGAAGAGGTCCTCTGGATGGCGTTCTTCCCGCAGCTGCACGACCCCGCGCACAGCGCCGTGCTCGACCGGCAGACGCGCAATCCCGCGTTCGAGAGCTTCTACCGCGACCATATCCGCAAGCTGCTCCGGGTCCGCGGCGGCCGCCGCTACCTCGCCAAGGGCAACTACAACGTCACCCGGCTCGAGTACCTGCTTCAGATCTTCCCCGACGCGCGCTTCGTGATCCCGGTGCGCGACCCGCGCTGGCACATCGCCTCGCTGATGAAGCAGCATGCCCTGTTCTGCGCCGGCGGCGAGCAGAACCCGGCGGCCGTCCGCCATCTGCAGCGGATCGGCCACTTCGAGTTCGGGCTCGACCGGCGCCCGGTCAATGCCGGCGACCCCGCAACCACCCTGCGCATCCTCGCCTGCTGGCAGGACGGCCACGAGGTCGAGGGCTGGGCGCGCTACTGGAGCCATCTCTACGGCTACGTCGCCGACCGGATCGAGGCCAACCCCGAGCTTCGGGCGGCCGCGCTGATCGTGCGCTACGAGGACCTCTGCCGGACGCCGGAGACGACCTTGCCGGCGGTGCTCGACCACGTCGGGCTCGCGGTCCCGGAGCAGGTCCTGGCCGAGCTCGCCAGGACCCTCCGGTTCCCGTCTTACTACGAGCCGCGCTTCACGGCCGAGGAGCTCGCGACCCTCGAGCGGCTCACCGCGGCCACCGCCTGGCGCTTCGGGTACGATGCGCCGGAGGCCCCGGCGGAGCTCAGCGCTTCAGCTTGAAGAACGGCGCCGGCGTCATGAGCTTGTTTTCCTGCTGGATCAGGTAGCCCGCCTCGCGGCTCGCCTTGACGTAGGTCTGCCAGTCCGGGTCGGCCTGCATCGCGGCGCGCTTCTTCGCCCGGTCGCCGGCATCCTCGTAGACCCAGACGTGGACGTAGGTGTTGATCGGGCCGGTCTCGGTGATCGCGTAGAAGACCGGCGGGCCGAGATGGCGCTCCTGGGGCGCCTTGCCATGCTTCTCGTAGAGCTCGAGGTGCGCCGGCAGGGTGCCGGGCTTGACGGTGTAGGTCCGGTGGTCGAAGAGCATGATTCCTTGCCTCCCCCGCATGGGCTGATTTGGCTCCCGCGCGCCACCGCCGGCCGCCGCGTGATTTGTTCTGCGCCGGGCGGCATCCGTCAAGCCTGGGCACGCCGCCCGCATCCCGCCGCGGTCCCCCGCATCGATCTCTTGCCCGATCGCCCTGGTCGTTGAATGATCGGGCCGACCGAGACGGAGGCTCATCATGCCGCTGCCCCGCGAGCGCCTGCCCTACTCCGCGATCGTCGACCGGCCGAAGCTCGCGCTCCCGGGCGGCGCCCGGCTCGCGGTCTGGACGATCGTCAACGTCGAGGACTGGGACATCGAGCGGCCGATGCCGCGCACCGTCCTGCCGCCGCCCATGGGCCAGCCGCTGCTGCCCGACCTGCCGAACTGGGCCTGGCACGAATACGGCATGCGGGTCGGCTTCTGGCGCCTGCTCGAGGTGCTCCGCCATTTCGACGTCACCCCGACCTTCGCCCTCAACGGCAAGGTCTGCACGAGCTATCCCCGGATCGCCGAGGCGGCGCTGGCGGAGGGCTGGGAATTCATGGGCCACGGCTTCGTCCAGGTGCCGATGCATCGGCTGGACGACCAGCGCCAGGCGATCCGGGCGGCCATCGAGGCGATCCGAAGCTTCACCGGCGCCGCACCCCGCGGCTGGGAGAGCCCCGGCCTGACCGAGACCCTGGAGACCCCGGACCTTTTGCGCGAGGAGGGCATCCTCTACGTCGCCGACTGGGTGCTCGACGACCAGCCCCTGGCGATCACGACCCGGGCGGGGCCGCTGGTCTCGATCCCCTACACCCTCGAGACCAACGACATCACCGTGCATGCGCTCCAGGAGCTGCCATCCGATGCCCTCTACCGCCGCGGCGTCGACCAGTTCGAGCGGCTCTACCAGGAGAGCGCCACGATCACCCGCGTCATGGCGATCAGCCTGCACCCCTACATCACCGGCGTCGCCCACCGGATCGGCCATCTGGAGCGCCTCTACGCCCACATCCGCAGGCACCCGGGCGTGCTGATGTGGACCGGCGGCCAGATCTACGACTGGTACCTCGAGGCGAGCGGGGCCGGGCGGTAGGGCGGGAGTGAGAAGCCCATCTCCGCTTTTGCTGCAGCACCCTGGACTCCGCCAACTTGCTACACTACTATAGGTTGAGGTTAATTGGCGACTTGTTGGCGCGGCCGCGAGTAGATGAGTCGAAGATTGAAGCGACGGTCACGCTGGGGGGTGCGATCGCCCCCGTGTGCTGGTTCGGAGCCGCCAGTGGGCTATGAAGTCGACGCAAACGCGGAGTGTCGTGAACCAATGAACATAGGGATGAGCAGACTCGCCGGGTTTGCCCTTGTGGCTTTGCTCGGGACGTTTTTGCTCTGGTGCGGCATCACGGCTCTTGGAGTCGCAGAGGGGGGTATGGTTACCATCGGCGTCCTGTGGAGGTGGGCAATGGAAGGTGGTCTGGGTATGAGAGAGATAGTGAATATCTTAATCAGCGTAGCGTCTGGCGGAATGGGTTATTTCATTATTACGTTCTGGATGCAACCGATATTGAAATATCAGTCTATAAAATATCGGATAATTTCTGATTTGTTCTTTTATGCCAATGTGATTAATGCGAATGAAATGAATGATGATATGAAGGAGAGAATGAATCAGCGTATTCAAGCAGACCGAAGAAATTCATCTGATCTCGAGGCTTGCTGTCCCATTTTACCGTTATGGTACAAATGGTATCTCAACTGGCGAGGCGAGCATGCACAGAAGGCTGCTAAGGCACTCATTGGTTTGTCGAATACGGTCGATTATGAGGAAGCTGCCGAATCTGTAGAGAGCATCAAAAAACATCTCAGGATCAAAAGTGAAGACATATGAGCTCACAACCGTGCGGCGATAGCTTTCCGTGGCTGGCGCTACCACCCGGGCGATAGCGAGCGAGAGGAGGACCACCGGCTATGGGTGCAGCCAGCCCGAGATCGCGGTCTCGGTCATGACCGTGGCGGCCAGCTTTTCGACCTGCTTGGGCCACTCCCGAGCGTCCGTGGCCGGCTGTTCCAGATAGGCGCCGAGCCAGCGCGCCCGCCCGACCAGCGCCCGCCCGTAGCGGCGCCGGCGGTCCTGCCATTGGCCGAGCGCCGTGGCCGGATCGGCGGCCGTGAGCGCCTGGGCCAGGGTCGCCGCATCGAGGGCCGCCTTGGTCGCACCCATGCCCGGATGCGGCCGCGCGACGAAGGCGGCATCGCCGATCAGCGCGACCCGGCCGAACACCAGGCGCGGGCTCTCGAGGTCGTAGATCGCCTGGATGAAGGGATGCTCGACCAGCCCGACCACCTCGAGGAAGCAGGGCGCGACAAGCTCGGCGGCCGCGGCGCGCATCGCCGCGATCGGTTCCGCCCTCATCCGCGCCGGCGGGATCGACAGATCGTAGCGCCGCCCGTCGGCATCGGTCAGCAGAGCCGGCAGCTGCGCCGCCTCGACCGGCCGGTACCAGACCCAGTTGTAGCGGCGTTGGCCGGGCAGGGTCGCCTCGTCGGCGCCCGGCACCGGGTAGCCCAGCATCTGCTCGCCGGGCGGCAGGCAGAACGCCAGGTGCCGGCAAAGCGCCGCGCGCGCCGCGGCCGACATCGAGCGCTCCTCGATCAGCCCGCGCCAGGCGACGTAGCCGGCATAGCCGGGCTCGAGGTCGGGCAGCAGCTGGCGCCGGATGGTCGAGCGGATGCCGTCGGCGCCGATCAGCCAGTCGGCGCGCGCGCGGCCGCCGTCCGCGAGCCGGGCCGTGACCCCGCCCGCGTCCTGCTCGAAGCCCTCGATCGCCCGGCCGGCATGGTAGTGGCGGTCGGGGAACAGCTCGCGGATCAGCCGGAACAGCCGGTCCCAGGACATCATGATCTGGGGCAGGGCATGCTCGCCCAGGACCCTGCCGTCGGGCTCGAAGACGCGGCGGCCGATCACCGGCACGCCGATCGTCGGATCGATCCGGGCACCCGCCTGCTCGAGCGCTTCGAACAGCTCGGGGTGCGGCACGATGCCGGCGCCGCGGCTGGCGAGCGCCTCGCCGGAGCGCTCGAACAGCTCGACCGCGAAGCCCAGGCGGTGCAGCAGCGCGCCCGCGCACAGCCCGGCGATCGACCCGCCCGCGATGATCACGCGGCCACGCGAGGCGTTGCCTGATCCGGTCATCGGTTCCGTTCCGCCGGTCATCCTGGTCCCTGATAACGGCCGGGCGGCGGCGGGCGCAAGCGCGGCCTGGCAGCCGCGGAGCGGCCGGATCTCGCCGCGCCGGGCTTGCGGGCGACTGCTCGAGCGGGGCACGATGGCGCCATCCGGCCAACGCAGGGGAGGCGAGCATGCGCGCGATCCGGTTCAACCACCTCAGCATCAGCGCGAGGAACCTCGAGGAGTCCCTCCGCTTCTACGAGGAGATGTTCGGCCTCGAGCGGATTCCCACCTACAATTTCGGCTTCAAGACCCAGTATCTGCGCTGCGGGCCCCAGCAGCTGCACATCTTCGAGCTCGAGGATGCCGTGCCCGTGCGCCAGCACTTCGCCCTCGACGTCGACGACTTTGCGGCCGTGGATCGCGCCGCCAAGGCGCGCGGCGTGCTCGATTCCGAGACCTTCTCCAACTGCATGTACGAGCTGCCGGACGGCGCCGTGCAGATGTACCTGCGCGACCCCGCGGGCCCCATGATCGAGGTCGACTGGCCGGACGTTGCGACCCTCGACCGGAGCGCCTTGCCCGAGCTGAAAAAGCTCAACGACCGGGTGCGGCAGACCGGCGAGGCGCTCGAGGCGACCCTCTATCTCGAGCGTCGGAAGGCCAAAGTCCCGGCCGGTTGACGGCTCATGCCTGACCCGTGGAGCTGCCGCGCGCTCGGCAAGGCGGAGCCGGAGCCCCCCCGTGTCACGACCTCGGACGCCAGGGCCTCACGGCCGGCTCAGCGCGGACTTCGGGGTCGAGCCGGCGCCCGACGGGAGCGGGCGTGGCCGCCGCCTGCCGACAGGTTGTCCGGTCACCAGGGCCTCACGGCCGGCTCAGGGCGGACCCCGGGGGGCGAGCCGGCGCCCGACGGGAGCGGGCGTGGCCGCCTGCCGACATGTTGTCCGGTCGGGCATCAGCGGGCTTGGACAAGCGCCCGCACGGCGGCCGCCGCCCGCGCCGGCCGCGGCCCGCACCGCGGGGCCGGCCTTGAGCGGTAACCAATGGTTAACCTTGGGCTGCTAACTCTTTGTTCGGAGGGTCCATGTGACCGTAGGACTCGGCGCCGCCGGCTTTTTGCGGGGCGGACAGATTCCCAGGATCGCATGGACCGTCGCGTGGGGAGCGTAGAGGGTAATCGTTGACGAAAGGTTAACGGTGACGGGATGGGGCTTGACCCGACGGTCCGGCTGACCTGGAGTCCGGAGACAGGTCCGATCGGGGCCACGCGCGGATGTCAGGCGAGCCTCGCGATCTGATCCAGAAGGTTCGAGATGTCCGGTTCAGGGACCGGCGCTCAGGGAGGTAAGAACCATGACCACGGCATTCAGGAGCAAGCCGTTGCGGGCGACCCGGCGGCAGGTGCTGCAGACGGCGGCGGCCGGCGGGGCGGTTGCCGCCGCATCGCCATTCTGGCTCAACCTCGCGCGCGCCGCCGACCCGCCGATCAAGATCGGCTTCAGCATGGCGCTGACCGGGGCGCTCGCCGGCGCCGGCAAGCCCGCGCTGATCGCCATGGAGATCTGGCGCGCCGACGTCAACGCCAAGGGCGGCCTGCTCGGCCGCGAGGTCCAGTTCGTCTACTACGACGATCAGACCCAGCCCGCCAACGTGCCGAAGATCTATACCAAGCTTTTGGACATCGACGGCGTCGACCTGGTCGTCTCGGGCTACGGCACCAACACCATCGCGCCGGCCATGCCGGTCATCATGCGCAAGAAGATGACCTTCATGACCCTGTTCGGCCTGGCCGCCAACGAGCAGTACAACTACGACCGCTACTTTCAGATCATGCCGGCCGGACCGGAGCCCAGGGTCGACTGGTCGCGGGGCTTCTTCGAGCTCGCCAGGCAAAAGCAGCTCAAGACGATCGCGCTGGTCGGCGCCGATGCCGAATACCCCAAGAACGCCCTTGCCGGCGCGCGCAGCAACGCCAAGGACGCGGGCTTCCAGATCGTCTACGACCAATCCTATCCCCCGAGCACCACCGACTTCACCCCGATCATCCGCGCCATCCAGGCGACCAGTCCCGAGATCGTCTTCGTCGGCTCCTATCCGCCCGATTCCGCGGGCATGGTGCGCGCCGCCCATGAGCTCGACCTGCAGACCAAGCTGTTCGGCGGCGGCATGGTCGGCCTGCAGTACGCGAGCCTCCAGACCAGTCTCGGGCCGCTGCTGAACGGCATCGTCAACTACGACTTCTGGGTCCCCGAGCCGACCCTCGATTTCCCGGGCATCCAGGAGTTCCTGGCCAAGTACCAGGCGCGCGCCCAGGGCCAGGGCGTCGATCCGCTCGGCCACTACCTGACGCCGTTCGCCTACGCCTATCTCCAGATCCTGGGCGATGCGGTCACCGCGGTCGGCGGCCTCGATCAGCAGGCGCTGGCCGAGCACATCCACAAGACCACCTTCGAGACCGTGGTCGGTCCGGTCCAGTTCGGCCCGAACGGCGAGTGGGCGAAGTCGCGGGTGCTGATGGTCCAGTACCAGAACATCACCACGACCGACCTCGAGCAGTTCAAGCACGCCGGCAAGCGCGTCGTCCTCTATCCCAAGGAATGGGTCTCCGGCGAGTTCAAGTTCCCCTACACCGAGGCGAAGAAGCTATAGTCGCCGCCGCCGCCGAGCCGGCCCGGGACGAACCTGGCCCATGGACCTGTTCCTGAACGCCATCGTCTCGGGCCTGCTGCTCGGCGGCTTCTACGCCGCGGTGTCGCTCGGGCTGTCGATCAGCTTCGGCCAGCTCGACATCGTCAACATCGCCCATCCGGCCTTCGTGATCACCGGCGCCTACGTGACCTACATGGTCAACAGCGCCTTCGGCCTCGATCCGGTCCTGATCGGCCTGCTCTTCACCCCGTTGTTCTTTGTCTTGGGCGCCATCGTCTATTACGTCTATTATGTGAGTTTCGAAAAGACCGGGCAGGAGGCGTTGAGCGGCCTGGTGTTCTTCTTCGGTCTGACGTTCATCATCGAGATCTCTTTGATCATGGTCTATGGCGTCGACTACCGGCTGGTGGCAGCGCCCTACATCGGCGCGACCTGGCGGCTCGGGCCGATCGCCATGCCGCTGCGCATGCTCGTGCCCTTCGTCGTGGCACTCGCCATGAGCGCGGGCGTGCAGCTGTTCCTGGCCAGGACCTTCGCCGGCCGGGCGGTGCTCGCGGTCGCCCAGGACCGCCTGGCGCTACGCCTGATGGGCGCCGACCCGGTCCGGGTCAAGCAGCTGGCCTTCGGCCTCTCGATCGCGACCGCGGCGGTCGCGGGCTCGCTCTTGATCATCATCGGCCCGGTCGAGCCCTCGGTCGATCGCCTCTACATCGGCCGGGTGTTCGCGATCGTCGTGCTCGGCGGCATGGGCAGCATCGGCGGCACCCTGGTCGCCGCCCTGATCCTGGGCGTCGCCGAGAGCTTCGTTGCGACCTTCTACGGCCCCTCCTGGGCGCCCGCGGTCTCGTTCGGGATTCTCCTGGTCACGCTCGCCGTGCGGCCGCAAGGCATCTTCGGCCGATATTGATGCGGAGCCTCGTCTTCTGGTCGGCCTCGGCCCTGATCTTCGCGCTCGGCCTGCTCGCCACCAAGCTGCTCGCCAACGAGTTCTTCTTCTTCGCCGGCTACGCCATCCTGCAGGCGGTGGTGATGGCGGTCGCCTGGAACATCCTGGGCGGCTTCACGGGCTATGTGAACTTCGGCAGCGCCGGCTTCTTCGCGGTCGGCGTCTACACCTCGGTCGCGCTCAACAAGGCGTTCGATCCGCCGCTCGTCGTGATGATGCTGGCGGCCGCCCTGATCGGCGGCCTGATCGGGCTCGGGGCGGGCTATCTGACCTTGCGCCTGCGCGGCGTCTACTTCGCGATCGCGACGCTTGCCATGGCGATCGTGCTCGAGACGGTCGCCAACAACTGGGCCTACGTCGGCGGCGCCAGCGGCGCCTACATCCTGACGCCAGACGCCGTGCCGTTCTTCGACGACTACATCGAGTTCCTGTTCGCGCTGATGCTGCTCTTGGCCCTTGGCGCGGTCGGGGTCGCGCGCGCCCTCAAGCTCTCGCGGATCGGCCGGGGCCTGAGCGCGATCCGGGACGACGAGATCGCGGCCGAATGCACGGGCGTGCCGACGCTCAGCCTGAAGCTCATCTCGACCACCACGATGGGCGCCCTGATGGCGCTGGCCGGAGTGCCCTATCCGTTCTTCGTGACCTACGTCGACCCGTCGTCCGCCTTCAACCTGACGATTGCGGTCAACGCGATCGCCATGCCCATGATCGGCGGCACCGCGACCTGGTTCGGCCCGGTGGTGGGTGCCGTTCTGCTCGGCTCGATCCAGGAGATCGTGACGGTCACGGTGTCATCGGCCGCGAACGTGCTGATCGTGGGCGTGCTGCTGGTGATCTTCATCATGGTCGCACCCCAGGGCATCGTCGGCCTGATCCAGGACCGGTGGCGAAAGCGGCCGGGCCATGGCTGAGCCGATCCTGGAGATCTTGGGCCTCAGCAAGCGGTTCGGCGGCTTCACCGCGCTCGAGGCCGTGAGCCTGCATCTTTGCGAGCGCGAGCGTCTCGCCCTGATCGGCCCGAACGGCTCGGGCAAGACGACGCTGATCAACTGCATGTCGGGGGTGCTGCGCTCAGACGGCGGCCGGGTGGTCTTCAAGGGCCGGGACGTGACCCGGCTTTCCGCGCACCGGCGGGTGCGGCTCGGCATGATGCGAAGCTTCCAGATCCCGCGCCCGTTCCGGAGCCTCTCGGTGATCGAGAACCTGTACGTGCCGCTCGAGTTCGCGCAAGCCGCCGGCAGCCATGGCCGGGATCTGCGGGCCGAGGCGGTCGCGATCCTGGACGTGGTCGGGTTGGCCTGCCGGGCGGACGCGCGGCCCGCCGATCTGACCCAGGTCGACCTGCGCAAGCTCGAGCTCGCCCGCGCGCTCGCCGCGCGGCCGGCCCTGCTGGTCGCCGACGAGGCGATGGCCGGCCTCTCCAGCGCCGAGGTCGACGACATCCTGGCTGTGCTGTTCAGGCTCAACGCACAAGGGCTGGCGGTGATCATGATCGAGCACATCATGCGCGCGGTGATGCGCTTTGCCGAGCGCGTGGTCGTGCTCGACGCCGGCCACAAGATCGCCGACGGCACGCCGGACCAGGTGGTCAACGACCCCGCGGTCGAGAGGGCGTATCTTGGCGCATAGCCTCACGGTCAGCCACCTGGATGCCGGCTACGGCGCCGTGCGCGTGCTGCACGACGTCTCGATCCGGGTCGCGGACGGCGAGACGGTCGTGCTGCTCGGTGCCAACGGCAACGGCAAGAGCACGCTGCTCAAATGCATCGCCGGGCTGGTCACGCCGGACCGGGGCGCCATCGGCCTCGAGGCGAGTGGAGAAAAAATCGATCTGGCCGGCAGGACGCCGGAAGCGATCGTGGGCCTCGGCGTCGCGCTCGTGCCCGAGGGCCGGCGCCTGTTCCCGGCGCTCTCGGTCGAGCAGAACCTGACGCTCGGCGCCTACCGGCGGGCCGCGCGCCCGCAGATGGCTGCCAACCTCGAGCTGGTCTACGGCGTTTTTCCCATTCTCAAGGAGCGGAAGCGGCAGCCCGCGGGCTCGATGAGCGGCGGCGAGCAGCAGATGGTGGCGCTCGGCCGCGCGCTGATGTCGGCGCCGAGGCTGCTCCTGATCGACGAGCCCTCGGTCGGCCTGGCACCCATCCTGGTCAGCCGGGTGATCGCCAAGATCCAGGAGCTGAAGGCGCGCACGCGGCTCACCGTGCTGATGGCCGAGCAGAACTTCAACCAGGCGATCAAGATCGCCGACCGCGCCTACGTCATGGTCCACGGCCGGATCGAGTTCGAGGGTGCCACCGCCGACCTCCAGGACAACCCGATGATCAAGCGCTACTACCTCGGGGCGTGACCCGCGGCGGCGCGGATGCCTGGCCGCGGGTTGTCAGATTTGACAAGAGACCGAAATGCAACGTAGACTCACATGGGTGAAGGCCGCGTTGAGGGACTTCGGCGTGTTCCCCGAATCCGCGCAGAGACAGATCATCGCCGCGCTGCGTATGGCCGCCGGTGGCGAGAAGGCCCAGACGGCCAAGCCCATGAAGGGCTTTGGCCCCGGCATCTTCGAGATCGCGCTGCGCCACCGAGGCGACGCCTATCGGGCAGTCTACGCCTTGCAGATAGATGAAGATGTCTGGGTGCTGCATGCCTTCCAGAAGAAGTCGAGGACGGGCGTCAGCACCCCTAAGCAGGAAATCGACCTGATCCGCGAGCGGATCAGGCGGATCAAGGAGCAGCTGCGGTGAGTGACGCGAAGCTGGAGGTTGTCCGCGGGAGCGACAATCCATTTCGGGACGCAGGCTTGCCGGACGCAGACACCGAGCTGATGAAAGCCGATCTGGCCACCGAGATCGTCCGTATCTTGAGAGAGCGTGATCTCACCGGCGCGCGCGCGGCCGAGCTGGCCGGAACGACCGAGGCCGACATCTCCCGCATTCGCAAGGCGTCCCTCGACCGCTTTACGATCGATCGCCTGGTGAAGATTCTCAACCGCCTCGATCGCCAGATCGAGGTGGCGGTCATGATGCGCTTACGCGGACGGGAAGGCCCTGACCCTCACGAGAGGCATGCATAGCAAGGCGGTTGCTCACGTCGGGCGAGATCGAGAGAAGCCAGCTACACTTATGTGCCGTTTTTACTTCAACTCAGACTCAGCGAAGACCCGCTCTTCGTATTCAGAACGCTCGGGAAAGCCTGTCACAGCCAGGGCTTCAGACGCCGCTGCCCTCGTAGATGGCGGCGAGCGGGATCGGGGCAGGGACGGTGTCCAGGTGGAGTTCGGCCTCGCCGATCAGGTCCTCGACGATCCAGCGGCGGCCGTCGCGGCGCCAGGAGCGGACCCGGCGCTCCTCGCTCGACACCAGCAAGATCTCCTTGACCGAGGGCAGCCGCGAATAATCCTCGACCTTGCGGCCGCGGTCGTGCACCTCCGTCGAGGGCGAGAGCACCTCTACGATCAGGACGGGGTCGACCGGGTACTGGCGTCCCCGTTCCGGGGGCGTGCAGGTCACGACCAGGTCGGCCTGATAATAGGTGTCGTTCCGGTCGGCTATTCGAATGCCGGCCTCGCCAAGCACCCGACACGGTGGTTTGAGCCGGCTGCGCAGCTCCGCGCCGAGATTGATGACGATCGCCGCATGCGCCTCGCTGGGCGGTGCCATGGCCACGACGTGGCCGTCGACCAGCTCGTAGCGGCGGTCGGTGCCGTCGTCCCAGGCGAGGAACTCCTCGACCATCCAACGCTTCTCGGCAGGCTCCGCCATCTTCGCCTCGCCACGGATTACCAATTGTCCGTCACAACTCTATCACGGCATGAAGCGTTCGTTGAGCACGGCGGTTGCGCGCACGGGACCCGGGATGGCCGAAACCGGACAAAGGGAGGCAAGCATGCGCAAGATCGTCGATACCATTCCGCCGACCACCCGGAACTTGCGCTACCGCCCTTCGCCCGACGCCGAGCGCGCGACCTTGGAATTCGAGACGCCGAGCCGTGAATCGATCGACAGGAGCCGATCGACCGTCACCGCTGACAGCGGACGAGCGCCGACGGCTCACCGTCGATCACGCCGAGATCTGTGATCAAGAAGCCCCGTCGCCGCCGGACGGCGGTCGGTTGAGCGGCTCGATGCAGCGCCGCCGCCGATCGCCGCCCTGAGCACACCCAGCCTCACGGCTTGCCGAAGGTCGCGATGCGGTCGATCCCGCAGATGAACAGCACCCGTTTCTCGTCGATCGCCGGGTCGCGCAGGCCGTAGGGCGGGGGATTGCCGGTGTACTTCGTCCAGATCCGGTCGAGCTGCCTGGTGACGTAGTCGCCGCCGTCCTCCCACTCCCGCATCTCCTTCTCCACCGTGCACCTCATCTGCATCCAGTGGTAGGGGTTGTCGGGATTGACCAGCAGGACGGTGAGCCGCGGGTGCTTGCGAATCCATTGGCATTTCGGCCGGTGCGAGGCGGTGTTGACCAGCACCTTGTCGTCCTCGTAGTCGAACCACATCGGCGTCAGGCTGGGCCGGCCGTCGGGCCCGATCAGGCCGAGCGTCATGGTGACCGGACGGTCCAGCAACTGCCGGTAGATCGGGTCGAGATCGCTCAAGCCCCTGGCTTGCCTGCGTTCGCCGACGCCGAACTGACCTTCCTGCAGGCCGTCCGCGACATGGCGGAAGTTCGCCACGGTGAATCCTTGCGCCATTGCTTGCTCCCTGATGAGGCCGTGCAGCGACGGCACGGCGGCGCCATGGCCAAGGTGGCCGTCGATCAGCTCGTAACGGCGGTCGGTACCGTCGTCCCAGGCCAGGGACTCCTCGAGCGCCCAAAGCCTCTCAGCCGCCTCCCGCCATCATTGCCTCGCCATGCCCATCATTCCTCGCCATGCATGGTCAGCCGCTGGCCGCGCGGCAGTCTATCACGATGCTGTCTGCTCGTGGAGCACCACGGTGGTTGCTCACGCGGCGGGCGGTGCTAGGCTCGCCGGCGGCATCGCCGGGCGGGAACCCGGGATGGCGCGAAGCGAGGCAGAGGGAGGCAGCCATGCGCAAGATCGTCGATGTGATTCTGCCGACCACGATGGTCGGCTCGTACCCGCGGCCGCACTGGTTCAACTACCAGCTGCTCGGGCGCGATCCCCGGGTCGCGTTCAAGCACGAGCCGCACGAGGAGGCCTATGCCGATGCCACCCGGGTGATCATCCAGGACCAGGAGCAGGCCGGCCTCGACATCGTCTGCGACGGCCAGATGTACTTCGACGACTACATCGGCTCGATCGGCTCGTTCTGCTGGTACATGTACGAGCGCATCCCGGGCTTCGACCCCGCCAAGGAGGAGCACCCGGCGGCGGTCGACGCCGCCACCATGACCAAGGAGATCATGCTGCTCTCGGACTGGGGCGGCGTCGTCAACAGCGGCCCGATCGGGGACAAGGCGGCGCTCCGGCTGGTCGACTTCTACAAGCTCGCCAAGCGCTATGCCACCCGGCCGCTCAAGGTCTCGGTCGGCGCCGGCCCGGTCAATCTCGCCTGGCACGTCTACTTCAAGCACTACAAGGACCCGCGCGAGCTGTCCTATGCGCTGGCGCCGATCTTCAATGCCGAGATGCAGGCACTCGCGGCAGCCGGCGCCAATTTCCTCCAATACGAAGATCTTGGCGCCTGGCTGCCCCTGTTCACCAAGAACACCGACGACTACAAGTGGATCGGCGACGTCGTGGCCAAGTGCATCGAGGGCGTCGATGCCAAGATCGCCTGGCACTTCTGCTATGGCAACGCCTGGGGCAACCGGCTTGCCGGCCTGTTCCCGGCCGGCTACGAAGCGGTCCTGCCGTATTTCTACGATCTGCCGATCGATCAGTTCGTGCTCGACTTTGCCAACCGGGACATGGTCGACATCGCAGCGCTGAAGGACCTGCCCAAGGACAAGGAGGTCGCGATCGGCGTGATCGACGTGCGCACCAGCATGATCGAGACGCCGGAGGAGGTCGCCGACCGGATCCGCAAGGTGATCGAGGTGGTGCCGCCCGAGCGCGTCTATCTGACCACCGACTGCGGCATGAAACCGCTCGCGCGCATCGTCGCCCGCATGAAGCTCAAGGCGCTGGCCGACGGCGCCGCGATCGTCCGCAAGGAGCTCGGCCACGGCTGACCGGCGCGGCTTCCTCCGCCTCGCGCGACAGCTGCTCCGGCGGCGAGCAGCGTCGTCGCGGGCGACCACCTCGTCGGGCACCACTGGTCAAGCGAGTGCCCAGCGGTCGGTCGGTTTCAGGCTACCGTGCTGCTTTCGGCCACGATCCATTCGGCGGCCATCGCTCGATAGTCCTGAAAGGTGAGCTCTGAAGGATCGAGTTGTTTGACCGCACAGATGTCGGGGATGACGGTCATGAATTTCTCATACTCGGCGGCGATTGCCCGGCCACCGGGCACATTTGGATCGCGGATCTCGTCACGAAACCAGGTCGCCACCTGCTCGATCAGCTTGGCCACGCGATCATCGTGCGCGTGAATGTCCTGGCCGGCAATGTCCGAGATGAATTGCTGATAGCGATAGGGTGTAGTGTCGAAGATGATGCACTTCTTGGTACGCTGGCTGGGCCCGCCGAACCTTTTTTGCGCCGAGGAAGAGGCCCAGTTCCAGCGGCATATTAATAGCGAGGAAGTCGCGACGCGGGGTCGGGCTCCGTCTTCGAGATGTCGTGGATGCCGTAGCGGCACTCCCCGATGATCTTGCAGATCTTCTCGAAGCGGTTCTCCGAGCCGTCGTCGGTCTCGAGCGCGCAGCGAGGCGTGAACACCCGAGCGGATGACGGTGAAGATGATGGCCCGAAAGTGCGCTCGGTAATCAGGCGTGAAGGGGCAGTTGATGAAGACCGCGCGCTCGGTCATCCGGCCTTCTGTGCCGACCGAACCGTCGCGATCGCGTCGCGCAGCTCCTTTTCCGTGAAGTGAGTGGCGCGTCCCTTCGGCTTCAGGATCTTGACGCCGTCCTTGGTCGTGCCCAGCACCTTGTAGCCGCCGACAATTCGGCCGGTCTTCGCATCTCGGGCGATCTTGGCAGCGGTATCCTTGGTCATAACCTCAAGATCGCTGGTCTCGGCCCGAAAAGCAAGCTGCCGGGCGCTGTCCATGCTGAGCGCCGCGCGGCCGGGGCGATTTCCACCAGCCTCACTTGATCGCGAGCGGGGTGAGCGGCGAGCCGGTGCCGTGGGTGATGTTCAAGGGTGCTGCGGTGAAGAAGAACTCGAAGATCTGGTCGGCGGCGCAGCCGGCGGCCAGCTCCTTGACGTAGAACATCTCGCCGTGGACCACGCCCATCGCCGGGATCGTCACCCAGTGCAGCGGCTGGCTCAGGCCGTCGACCTCGTTGGGCCGGACCTCGATGCCCCAGGTGTCGCTGCAGATCATGGCGATCTCCTTCTCGTACAGCCATGCGCAGGTCTCGAAGGCCAGGCCCGGCGCCTCGCCGCCGGCGTAGCGGCCCCACGCGCCCTTCGCCAGGCGGTCCTCCATCTGGCCGGTGCGGATGATCAGGAAGTCGCCGCGCCGGACCTCGACCCGCCCGGCCGCGGCGGTCCGCTCGAGATCGGCGATCGTGATCGGACAGCCGTCCTCGAGGAAATCGACGCCCTTCTCGCGGGCGACGTCGAGCAGGACGCCGCGGCCGACCATCTTGCCGATCACCTGCTCGATGCCGCACTTCTTGGCGCCCCGGCAGTCGACCAGGCGGACGTCGTAGCCGTTCCACATCTGCTCGCCTATGAAGATGTGGGCGAGGGCATCGCAGTGGGTCGCGCACTGGGCCGGCATGTGGAGCGCGTCGTCGGCGTAGCGCAGGCCCGGGACCTCGTCGTGCTTGCCGGCGACCGCGTCGGTGCCGGTCGCGAGCATGGTGTGGATCGGGTTCCAGCGGCCGCCCCAGAGACCGGCCTGCGGCCCGTTCTGGTCGAGCGGCAGGCCGAGCGGGAAGACCTGGCCGCGCCGCACCAGCCGCGCCGCCTTCACGATGTCCTCGGGCGTGACGAAGTTGAGCGCGCCCAGCTCGTCGTCCGGCCCCCAGCGGCCCCAGTTCTTGAGCCGTTCGGCCGTGTCGAGCACGTCCTGCCGGCTGTACCGCTTCGCCATCGCCATCCCTCCCCCTGCTGGCCGAGCGCGCTCCGGGTCCGAGCCCGGTATTTGCTGCCTCGTCACTGTCGTCCTGGAACTAAAGGTGCCTCGTCACCCCGCCGCCCTGGAACATGGCTCGCTCGTCCATGTCGGACGGAAACGATGCTGCGCGGTTAACCATTCGTCAACCATTGGCCCCTATCCGTCGGCTCCTGGTCCATGCGATCCTGGGACTCCGTCCGCCCGCCGTGAAGCCGAGGCAGGGACTCCCAGGGTCGCATGGACCGACCTAAGGAATAGTTGGCAATTCTGAAGGTTAATTTGCGGTTAAAAGGCGGCATCTCCGGGATCCCTGGCGGACCGCCATCCTACGAACCCGAGGCCACTCGCGCCAACGCAACCGACGCCGTGGGCGACAGGGGGAGATTGATCGGCCTATGATTGGAATTCGGGATTTTCAGGAGCAACGAGTATGCATCAGTCGAGCCGTCGTTCTGGCCGCAGCGCTGGTCCTGGCGCCGCTCGGCGCCCGGGCCGCCGACCTCGTGGTCTGGTGGGAGAAAGGGTTCTACGCTCAGGAAGACGAGGCGGTTCACGAGATCGTCGCCGCGTTCGAGCAGGAGACCGGCAAGCAGGTCGATCTCGCCCTCTATTCCCAGGACGAGCTTACCGGACAAGCTGGAGGCGGCGATCGGGGCCGGCCGGCCGCCCGACTTCGCCTTCGGTGTCCTCTTGCAGGACTACCTCGGCCAGTGGGCGGGCGAGGATCGGCTGGCGGATCTCTCCGACGCTATGGGAGCCTTCTCGAACCTGTTCGATCCGGATACGCTCGCCGGGGTCACCTGGCGCAACGCGCAGACCGGGCAAAAGGCGCTGTATGGGCTGCCGTTCGGTCGCGAGATGAACCACGTCCACGTCTGGACGAGTCTCTTGAAGGAAGCTGGGTTCACGGTCGCCGACATCCCGCGTGAATGGGAGGCGTTCTGGTCGTTCTGGTGCGACCAGGTGCAGCCCGCCGTGCGCAAGGCGCTGGGCCGCGACGACATCTGGGGCGTCGCCCTGCCGATGTCGGTGCCGGATGGCGACACCGACCTCGAGTTCTTCCAGTTCGTGGCGGCCAACGACGCCAGCTACGTCACCCGGGACGGCCAGCTGGTCATCGACGATCCTGAGATCAGACGGCGGCTCGTCAAGGCCATCGACGGCTACACGGCGATCTATCGCAAGGGCTGCACCCCACCGGATTCGGTACGTGGCCTGGCGGCTACGACAACAACAGGAAGTTCTTAGCCCAGGCGGTCGTCATGACGGCCAACGTGTCGCTGTCGATCCCGAACGAGCTGAAGCGCGAGCGGCCCGAGGACTATTACAAGAACACCGCGACCATCGAATGGCCCCTCGGTCCGCCATGGCGAGCCCTTTCCGATCGTGGGCACCGTCGTCTCCGCCGTGGTCTTCAAGGACGGCAGCAACGTCGCCCTCGCCAAGGAGTTCGTCCGGTTCCTCGTCGCCGAGGGCTGGCTCGCCCACTATCTCGACTTTTCGGCGGAACGCTTCCTGCCGGCGATGTCGAAGCTGCTCGAGCAGCCGTTCTGGCTCGACCCGAGCGACCCGCATCAGATGGCGTCGGTGATGCAGATGAGCTCGCGCTCGCTGGCGCGCGAGTACGCCTACGCCGCGATCTCGGGCAACTGGCGGCACCAGCTGGTCAACCAGGAGCACGTCTGGGCGCAGGCGATCCATCGCGTCGTGACCGAAGGCATCAGCCCCGAGCAGGCGGTCGACGACGCGATCGCCCGGGTCAAGCAGATTCTCGCGGAGTGATGGCTATGGAGCGGCTGGTCGCGGCTGTACTCGCCTCAATACTGGCCCTGGCGCCGCTCGCCGCCCGGGCCGCCGACCTCGTGGTGTGGTGGGACAAAGGCTATTATCCGCAGGAGGACGCGGCGGTCAGGGAGATCATCGCGGCCTTCGAGCAGGCGAGCGGCAAGCAGGTCGAGCTCGACCTCTATCCCTTGGATGAGCTTCCGGGCAAGCTCGTGGCGGCGCTCGAGGCTCGCCAGCCGCCCGACTTCGCGTTCGATCTCGACGTGCAGAACTATATCGGTCTCTGGGCGGTCGAGGACCGGCTGGCTGATCTCTCCGATGTCATCGGAGCCTTCTCGAACCTGTTCGATCCGGATGCGCTCGCCTGGATCACCTGGCGCGATGCGCAGACCGGGCAAAAGGCCCTGTACGGGCTGCCGTTCGGTCGCGAGGTCAACCACGTCCACGTCTGGAAGAGCCTTTTGCAGAAAGCGGGGTTCTCGGTCGCCGACATTCCGCGCGAGTGGGATGCGTTCTGGTCGTTCTGGTGCGACCAGGTGCAGCCCGCCGTGCGTAAGGCTCTAAGTCGGGACGACATCTGGGGCGCTGCGCTGCCAATGTCGATCGCGAGCGACACCGATATCCAGTTCCTCCAGTTCGTGGTGGCCAACCAGGCCAGCTACGTCACCCGGGACGGCCGGCTCGTGATCGACGATCCGGAGATCAGACGGAAGCTCATCAAGGCCATCGCCAGCTACACGGCCATCGCCCGCAAGGGCTGCACCCCTCCCGATTCCGTCACCTGGACCGATTACGGCAACAATGAGAAGTTCCTGACCCAGGCGGTTGTCATGGCGACGAACGTCTCGCTCTCGATCCCCAACGCGCTGAAGCGCGAGCGGCCCGAGGACTATTACAAGAACACCGCGACCATCGAATGGCCGCTCGGTCCGTCTGGCGAGCCCTTTCCGATCGTGGGCACCGTCGTCTCCGCCGTGGTCTTCAAGCGCGGCAGCAACGTCGCGCTCGCCAAGGAGTTCGTCCGCTTCCTCGTCGCCGAGGGCTGGCTCGCGCATTATCTCGACTTTTCGGCGGGGCGCTTCCTGCCGGCGATGTCGAAGCTGCTCGAGCAGCCGTTCTGGCTCGACCCGAGCGACCCGCATCAGATGGCGTCGGTGATGCAGATGAGCTCGCGCTCGCTGGCGCGCGAGTACGCCTACGCCGCGATCTCGGGCAACTGGCGGCACCAGCTGGTCAACCAGGAGCACGTCTGGGCGAAGGCGATCCATCGCGTCGTGACCGAGGGCATCAGCCCCGAGCAGGCGGTCGACGACGCGATCGCCCGGGTCAAGCAGATTCTGGCGGAGTAACCGCGATAGGGATTTCTTCAAGGGAGAAGACATCGTGCAGACCCGGATTCTCGTAGTCGCTGCTGTCCTGGTCCTGGCGCCCCTCGGCGCGCGGGCCGCGGACCTCGTCGTCTGGTGGGAGAAGGGCTACTACGTCCAGGAGGACGAGGCGGTCAGGGAGACCATCGCGGCCTTCGAGCAGGCTGCCGGCAAACACGTCGACCTCGTCTTCGTGCAACAGGACGAGTTTCCCAACAAAATCCTGGCGGCGCTCGAGGCCGGTCAGCCGCCCGACTTCGCCTTCGGCATCCTGCTCTACCTGTATCCGGCACAGTGGGCGCTCGAAGATCGGCTGGTCGACCTCTCGGACACGGTCGGCGCCTTCTCGAACATGTTCGATCCGGATGCGCTCGACCGGGCGGTGTGGCGCAACGCGCGGACCGGGCAAAAGGCCCTCTACGGGCTGCCGATCGGTCGCTCGACCAACCATCTCCACGTCTGGAAGAGCCTCCTGGAGCGTGCGGGCTTGACCCTTGCCGACATCCCGCGCGAGTGGGAGGCGTTCTGGTCGTTCTGGTGCGACCGGGTCCAGCCGGCGGTGCGCAAGGCCACGGGCCGTGACGACATCTGGGGCATCGGCCTCGTGATGGCGGCCGAATCCGACGACGCGAGGACCCAGTTCTTCCAGTTCGTCGCTGCCTACCAGGCGGACTACGTGACCCGGGACGGCCGGCTGGTCATCGACGACCCGGAGATCAGGCAACGGCTGATCAAGGCCATCGACAGCTACACCGCGATCTACCGCAAGGGCTGCACCCCGCCCGATTCCGTCACCTGGACCGATTACGGCAACAATGAAGCAATTCCTCACCCAGTCGGTCGTCATGACGCCGAACGACACGCTCTCGATCCCGAACGCGCTCAAGCGCGAGCGGCCGGACGACTACTACAAGAACACCGCGACGATCGAATGGCCGCTCGGGCCGCACGGCGAGGACTTCCCGATCATGGGCTACGTCTTTCCGGCGGTGGTGTTCAGGGAAGGCGGCAACGTCGCCACCGCCAAGGAGTTCGTCCGTTTCCTCGTGGCCGAGGGCTGGCTGATGCATTATCTGAACTTCTCGGCCGAGCGGTTCCTGCCGCCGATATCGAAGCTGCTCGATCAGCCGTTCTGGCTCGATCCGAGCGACCCGCATCGGATGGCCGCGGCGATGCAGGTCGTGTCGCGACCGCTGGTCCACAACTATGCCGTGGCCTCGGGCAATTGGCGGCATGACGTGGTCGAGCAGGAGCACGTCTGGGCCAAGGCGATCCATCGCGTCGTCGCCGAGGGCATCAGCCCCGAGCAGGCGGTCGACGACGCGATCGCCCGGGTCAAGCAGATCCTGAGCGAATAGCCGCCCGCATCTGGCGGTCCCATGTCGGCAAACACCGATCACGCTTGTGGACGCACGATCTCGCGTTCTTGCCGGCTGTCGGCTCAGGTGTCATGCTATAGGTAATATGACCCACTGGCGCGAATATGACCCATGCAGGCCAAGGCCAAACTGAACGCGAATGGCCGGGTCGTGATCCCGGCGGCGGTGCGCAGGGCGCTCGATTTCAGGCCGGGCGACGAGCTGGTCATGCGGGTCGAGGATGGCGAGCTGCGCCTCTCGACCCGGCGCCAGGCGCTCGCCCGCGCCCGGCGGATGATTCGCCGTTACATCCCGGACGGCGAGGATCTCACCCAGAGCCTGATCGACGACCGGCGCAAAGAAGCCGCACGTGAGTGAGGTCGTGCTCGATGCCTCGGCACTGATGGCGGTGCTGCGCGAGGAGCCCGGCGCGGCCGCGGTCGAGGCGGTGCTCGACGACGCCGCGGTCAGCACGGTCAACCTGTCGGAGGTCCAGGCGAAGCTGGTCGAGCGCGGCACGCCCGCCGAGATCGCCTGGTCGTGGCTCGTCGACCTCGACCTCGACGTGGTCGATTTCGATGCGCTGCAGGCCAAGGTCGCGGGCGACCTTCGGGCGCTGACCCGCGCCGGCGGCCTCTCGCTCGGCGACCGCGCCTGCCTTGCCCTCGCCCAGGTCCGGAGCCTGCCCGTGATGACCGCCGATCGCGCCTGGGCCGGCCTGGAGATCGGGATCGAGATTCGGGCCGTCCGCTGATCGCGTGCGGCCGTTGTCGCAGGCCGTTGCCCACGCCTCAGTCAGATGCCGAACCAGCGCTGGCGGACGCTACCCACGTGCGACCTCAACCGAGTTCCGCGCGCACGATCGCGGCACCCTGGGCCAGCGCCTGCAGCTTGCCGAAGGCGGTCGCCCGCGGCAGGTACTTCATGCCGCAGTCCGGCGCCGGGATCAGCCGCTCGGCCGGCACGTGCTCCAGACCCGCCCGGATGCGGGCCGCCACCTGCTCCGGCGTCTCGATCGCCGGATCGCCGAGGTCGAGGACGCCCAGGATCACGGTCTGGCGCGCGATCGCCCGCAGCACGCCGAGGTCGAGCTTCGGCTGCGCGGCCTCGATCGAGATCTGGTCGACCGTGCTGTCGGCAAGCGGCTCGAGGAAGGCGTAGCGGCCCCGGCTCTTGTCCTTGACCAGCTGGGCGTAGCCGAAGCAGAGGTGGAGCGCGGTCGGGCCCGGCACATCCCTGAGCGCGCGCTCGATCGCCTTGAGGGCGTAGCGGCCGGCGGCCTCGGGCGCGGTCTCGAGCCAGGGCTCGTCGAGCTGGACGACATCGGCGCCGGCCTGCTTGACGTCCCTGGCCTCGGCGTTGACCGCGGCCGCGAAGTCCAGCGCGAGCTCCTCCTCGTCGGCGTAGAACTCGTTGCTCGCCTGACGCGCCATGGTGAACGGGCCCGGCAGCGTGACCTTGATCGGCCGCTCGGTGTTCCGGCGGAGGAACCTCACCGCCTCGACCTCGACCGCGCGCGTCCGCCGGATCCGGCCGGTGATCCGCGGCACCTTGACCGGCTGGCCGGCGCGCCCGGTGATCGTCGCCGGATGCTCGATGTCGATGCCGTCCAGCGCGGTCGCGAAGTGGTTCGAGTAGCTCTCCCGGCGGATCTCGCCGTCGGTGACGATGTCGATCCCGGCCCGCTCCAGATCGCGGATCGCGAGCAGCGTGGCGTCGTCCTGCGCCTGCTCCAGCCAGGCGTCCGGCACCCGCCAGATGTCCGGCACGCGCACCCGCGGCACCATCGTGCTCAGCCGCTCGCGGTCGATCAGCCAGTCGGGCTGCGGATAGCTGCCGACCACCGTGGTCGGCAGCAGGTGATCCGCGATCACGGGCGCGCCTGCGATCCGTTGCCCCGCGGCGCGTCGGCCGGCGCCAGGCGGAAATCGTACTCGGCCGTGTAGAAGGGCCGGTCCATGATCTCGCCGGTCGGGGCGACGCCCGGGTCGTGGCGCTCGAACTCGACGATCAGCGACTCCTTGACCGCGAACACCGCGTCCGAATCGAGATAGGGGGCGCCCTTGACGAACAGGTGGGTCGCGACCGTCTCGTAGCCCGGCGCCGACACGATCATGTGGATGTGCCCGGGCCGATAGGGATGGCGCCCCATCTTGGTCAGCATGCGGCCGACCGGGCCGTCGGTCGGCACCGGGTAAAAGGTCGGCCGGATCGAGCGGAACCGGTAGCGGCCCTCAGCGTCGGTCCGGAACTTGCCGCGGCAGAGCATCAGGGTCTGACCCGGGATCTGCATGTCGTAGGTGCCCTCGCCGTCGCCCGACCAGACATCGAGCAGGCCGCCCGCGATCGGCTGGCCGTCGAGCGACAAGAGGCGGCCGGAGTAGAAGGTCGGGTCGCCCGCGACCCCGCCCGCGATATCGGCGCCGAGCGGCACTTCGGGCGCGCCCTCCTGGTAATAGGGCCCGAGCACGGTCGGCTCGACCGCCCCGTTCGGCAAAGGGTGGTTGATCGCATCGACCAGGATCGAGACCCCGAGCGTGTCCGAGAGCAGGATGAACTCCTGGCGCTTGCCGGTGCACGCCTGGCCGACCTCGGTCAGGAACCGGATCGCGGTCAGCCATTCGCGCTCGGTCAGCTCGACGTCGCGCACGAAGGCGTGCAGATGGGAGATCAGCGAGCTCATGACCCGCTTGAAGCGCGGGTCCTCGCATTCGGCCAGCCGCTCGATCACCGCATCGGTCAGGGTCTGCTCGCTGAACTGCCGCATGCTGCCTCTCCCCGCCAGGATGCGCCGTCCCCGCCGGCAGCGGGCGCCGGCCCCTGGGCCCGACTATACCGGGCCGCGGACCGGAGACCAAATCCTACCTCGCCGGGATTGGCGCGGAACGGAGCGCGCCGGCCCGCGGTTTCCAGATCGGCAATCCGCCCTTATGCTGGCCCTGTCCCGATGCCGGATCGGCCCGATGCCGGATGGGCAAGGGGCGCGGGCGTGCGGGCGCAGCGGCAGGGAGAGTGCATGACCGGAGCAGCAGCATCATGAGCGAGCTCGCGAGCGCGACCGCCTTCGACCCGCGCGAGCTCCGGCACGCGCTCGGGCGCTTCGCCACGGGCATCACCGTGGTCACGACGCTCACCGCCGACCGCAAGCGCGAGGGCCTGACCGCGAACTCGTTCACCGCCGTCTCGCTCGAGCCGCCGCTCGTGCTCTGGAGCCTGAACCGGGCCGCCATGTCGCTTCCGAGCTTCGAGCAGAGCCAGCACTTCGCGGTCAACGTGCTGGCCGCCCACCAGCGCCACGTCGCCAACCACTTCGCGCGCCCCGCCCCCGACAAGTTCGCGGGCATCCCCTGGCAGCCCGGCCTCGGCGGCTGCCCGGTGCTCAAGGACTGCCTGGCCCTGTTCGAATGCTGCCTCGAGCGCACCGTCGCGGGCGGCGACCACCTGCTGTTCATCGGCCAGGTCCTGCGCTTCCGCTGGCGCGCGGGCGACCCTTTGCTGTTCAGCTGCGGCCGCTACTGCATCGCCGCGGCGCTGCCCGACGACCTCCAGGCCGACGGCGCGCCCACCGATTTTTCCGACCTCTGGATCTGACCTCAAGCCCTCGAGGCAGGTGGAAAAAAATGGACCTCGGCTTCTTCACGATGCCCATCCACCCGCCCGGCCGGCCGCTCGCCCTGACCCTCGAGGAGGACCGCGAGCTGGTTCTGCTCGCCGACCACCTCGGCCTCACCGAAGGCTACATCGGCGAGCACGTGACCGATGCCGCCGAGACCATCACGTCCGCGCTCATCTTCATCGCCTGGCTCCTGCGCGAGACCCGCACGATCAAGCTCGGCACCGGCACCCTCAACCTCCCGAACCACCACCCGGCCATGGTCGCAGCCGAGGTCGCGATGCTCGACCACATGGCCAGGGGCCGCTTCATCCTCGGCATCAGCCCGGGGGGCCTCCTCTCGGACGCCGAGGTCTTCGGCAACCTGGATGCGGACCGGACCGCGATGTTCGTCGAGGCGATCGACCAGATCCTCGCGATCTGGGCCGGCCAGCCCCCCTACGACCTCGAGGGCCGCTTCTGGACCATCTCGACCGCCCGCACCCTTATTTCCGAACTAGGGCAGGGCTTCATCGCCAAACCGTTCCAAAAGCCGCACCCGCCGATCGTCGTGACCGCGGTCGCCCCCTTCTCGAAAGGGCGTTACCGCCGCCGCCGCCCGCGGCTTCGACCCGATCTCCGCCAACTTCCTCCAGCCCAAGTGGGTAAGAACCCACTGGCCGAACTACGCCCTCGGCTGCGCCCAGGCCGGCCGCAAGGCCGATCCTGTGAACTGGCGGGTCGCGAAGAGCATCTTCGTCGCCGACGACGCCAAGACCGCGCGGCGCTACGCGACCGACCCCGCCGGCCCCTATTTTTTCTATTATCACTCCCTGTTCACCAAGCTCAAACGCTCCGGCCGCGCCAACCTCTTCAAGACCGACCCCGCAGAGCCCGACGATTCCCTGACCGTGGAGAAAATCGTCGATCAGCTCGTGCTCCATGGGCACCCCCGACGCGGTCACCGACCAGATTCTCCACTTTCGCGACCAGGTGGGCGACTTCGGCACCCTCCTCTACGCCGGCCACGACTGGGCAGACGAGAAGCTCGCCCGCCGCTCCCTGGAGCTGATGGCCGAACAAGTCATGCCCGCGGTCAACAAGGCGATCGCGCCGCGCGAAGCGGTGGCGTGAAGCCCAAACCCTCGACGGCTGACGGCGCTCAGGAGGTCGACGCTTTGACCCGGCGGACGGTCGCGGCGATCTCGCGCAGACGCGCAGGCGCGCGCGCCATCTGGTGGTCCGTCTGAACGGCCATCATCCACGTCCGCCTTCGGCCCGAACGCGACCTCGATCCTGCGCGCCATCTCCGGCTGGCCTGGGGGTCATGACCGGCTCGTGGTTTTGAGGATCGCAAGCCGTGCTCCAAGCGCTTATGTCACTCCGAGCCGAGGAGGCCCGACATGCGCGCTGCCGGACGGAAAGAGCACCCCCTCTCGATGCGGCTGGCCGAGGCCGATATCGCCATCATCGACCGCGCCGCCGGCTTGCGCGGCCGCTCGCGCACCGACTTCGTGCGCGAGGCGGCGGTGCGGGCGGCCGAGGCCGTGCTCATGGAGCGGACGCTGATCTGCATGAGCCCCGAAGGCTTTGCCGCCTTCCGCGACGCCATCGAGGCGCCGGCGGCCCCGGTGCCGGAGATGGTCGAGCTGCTGCGGCGCCCGGCACCCTGGGAGCCGGCGACGGAGGGCTGAGCGCTGGTGGCGCTCGCCGCGCCGGAGCTCCTCGCCGCCCGCCACGACGTCGCGCAATTCTCCTGCGGCCAGCCCGCGCTCGACCACTGGCTGAAGACCCGGGCGCTCGCCAACCAGGAGAAGGGATTCACGGTCGTGATGGTCGTCCACGATGAGGGCCGGGTGGTCGGCTACTACGGCCTCGCGCCGACCGCCGTGGTCGCCTCCGTCATGCCCCGCTCGATCCGGACCGGGCAACCGCCGGACCCGGTCCCCTGCCTGCTGCTCGGCCAGCTCGCGGCCGATCTTGCCTACACAGGCCGCGGCATCGGGACCGGCCTGCTCAAGCACGCGCTGTCGCGCTGCGTCGCCGGGCGCGCGACTGATCGGCGGTCGGGCGCTCGTCGTGCACGCGCTCGACGAGGCCGCGGCCGCCTTCTGGCGCCGCCGCAGCTTCCTGCCATCCAGGGACGACCCGCTCACCCTATTCCGCTCGCTCAAGGACATCGCCGCGTCGCTCCAGTCCGCGACCGAGTAAGGTTCTCCTCCAAATGAGGTTCGAGACAACGCGGCGGCCGCGTTAACCTCTTCAAGACCGACCCCGCAGAGCCCGACGACTCCCTGACCGTGGAGAAAATCGTCGATCAGCTGGTGATCCATGGCCGCCGCCGGCGCGGTCACCGACCAGATTCTCCACTTTCGCGACCAGACCAAAAGAATTGCCTCCGAAAAGGAAAATCGTCTTTGACTTGAATTATCATCACACCCCCCAAAGCGAGCACGGTTCCGAGATGATAACTGGCGACTACATTCGATTTCGGCTCGAAGAGAGTTCAAGCCGCGGGCGAGCAGTGTGCGCACTAGATGGCTACGACTACGCAGCCCACGACTTCGTGGACGCCCCAGCGGATCAGGGACCAGCAAGGTGACGTCCGCTCGGCACCCTCGACCTCCCGAACCAGCACCCCGCCATGGTTGCAGCCGAGGTCGCCATGCTCGACCCCATGGCCCGCGGCCGCTTTCTCCTCGGCATCAGCCCGGGCGGCCTCCTCTCCAGGAGTTCCTGCGCTTGCTCAACACCATCGAGCGCGCCGGACCAGCCGGCAAGGTGATGCGATCCCCGGTAACTATGGCGGCCACAAGCGTCCCCTGCTATTACGCTGGCCCGCCCGCGATCCCCGCTTCACCTTCCACGCTGCCCGCGGGCTCGTGGCTGAACGCGGTCGCGATCTTCTTCTCCGCCCTTTGCTACTCAGGATGTCGTATCCGGCTGGTCGGGCCACCGCCTATAGGCGTAACTTGACAGGCCGAGACGGCAGTTCTAGGCTTTATAGTTGAGCTACTACTCGTAAAGACGATCTACCGGAGATTATTAGTACTCTAAAGAGTAGACTACCTCTGATTACGGAATGAACGCTACGAGGAAGGGACGTTAGCTGGTAGCTGGATTAATAGTTGCAGACGCGGCTGGAGGCGCGAAGGCATCGAGAGCATCCGAGGGGACGGGTAGTTCGACCAGCCGGCCTAACAAGACCGGTAGTTTGACAAAGCCTGCCTAACAAATTGAGGCGGGCGCCAAAAAAACAGGAGTGCACCGTTATGGCCGTATTGCAGAGTGTCGCGCAAAGCGGCGAGCGCATGGATGATCTGATATCGAGCAGGGGCCTGACGACCCCGAGCCGGAGCGAGCGCCCGGGGGGGACCGAGTGGGAACTGCGGACCAAAGCAGACGATGCGACGGACGATCGGGCGCCCGACGAAACATCACGAGGGCTGCGGAGACTGATCTACCTCGATCCGTGGGCATTCACTCGGGATTGTATCGGACGGTGGCTGCAGAGCAACCTCAGCGGATTCAGCGTCCGGCTCCTGTCAGATCCCGGAGAAATCGCGACCGTGCCGCGTTCCGGCGATCACATCCGCGCGATCGTCATCAACTTCGGCCCCGAGCGGATCGCATCGCCAACCGTGGCGGGCGTGATGGCACGGGTCGTCGAACTCCTGCCCGCGGTTCCCGTGGCCGTCCTGTCCAACCATGAGGATCCCGGGAACATTCGGGAGGCGTTCGAAGTTGGCGTGCGTGGCTACATTCCCACCAGCCTGGCATCGCTGATCGCCATCGAGGCGGTGCACCTGGTCTGTGCTGGGGGTACGTTTGCGCCCGCCGCCGCCCTGCTGATCCCTCGGGCGGGGGACGCAGACCGTTGGCGGGGTTCGGCAGGCGAGCCGCTGATCGAAGGCTTCACGCAGCGCCAGGCGCAGATCCTGGATTGCCTGCGCCGTGGCATGGCGAACAAGCTGATCGCCTACGAGCTGAGCATGTGTGAAAGCACCGTCAAAGTGCATGTGCGTAACATCATGAAAAAAGTGAAGGCAACCAACCGGACGCAGGTCGCCTATCTGACCCGCGGCTTCTTCGAGGGCGCCGATGGCTATCGTTGACTGATCCCACCCAAGTCCGGGCGGGCGCACAGCGGGATCTCGTGCCCGTCCGGTCCGATCTGTCGACGGCGAGGGCTGCACCGGCCTTTCGCGTCCGAAGGCGATGATCTGGCCACCCTCATTCGGCGTGCCGGCCCAACAGGCGCGAGTGCGCGCCAACGTGACGGGTGGCGCGCTCCCTACGGCGGAAGTGGGCGCCGGATAATTGTGACGGCAGATCGATCGGTTGCGGGGTGGAGGCGGGCGGGCTGGGCAGCAAGGGCGAGTTTGGCGAAAGGGCAAGCGAAGAGCGGTATCCAGCGATCGCAAAGGGTTGCGCGGGGAAGTCGTTTGTTTCAGCTTTCAAAGCTGCGCACGGTTTTGAATCAGCGCAAATCCTGAGCGGCCACGTCTGGCGCAGGCCATGCGTCACTTGCGGCGCGTGGTCAGTCTCGGCAAGGTCGATCGAGGCCAGGCTTATTTGGTGCTTTATTTGGTCGACGCGAATCCGGGGGGCCGGGCGGCTCGCCCGCGTCTTGCTTTGTCCAGGCGGTCATGTTCTTCGGCGGCGAAGCTGAGCTCGATCTTGATGCCGTTGATCGGGTCGCGGCGCCGCCTCGCGCGCTTGTGAGTGGGATCGCGCGCGGCCATGCCGGAGGGTGGCGGGAAGGACGGTGGGGAGGGAAGCCCATGACAGCCGAGGCGAGCGATCCGGGTGCGGCCGCGCTGGCTGCGCACGTCGCGCTCTGGGACTGGCGGCGGCGGGTGGCCGGGCTGTACGCGGAGATCCGGGGGCTCGAGCCGCCGCGGCTTGCCTGGCAGCTCTGGCGGGAGACCCGGGACGAGCTGTTCCGGACCCATGCGCAATCGCCGCTCGAGCCCGCTCGGCGGCCGGCGTTCGCGGGCGTGCCGCTGTTCGACTACGATCCCGCCTTGCGCCTTGTGGCCGGCCTCGAGCCGACCCTGGACCGCGCCCCGGTCACGCTCTCGGGCGGCGGCGACGGCGCGGTCCGGATCCTGCCGTTTGCCCGCACCGTCGGGCTCGAGCGCCGGCTCGGCGGCGAGCTCACGCTCTACTGGATCGCGGGCTACGGCGGCGGCGTGTTCCTCCCCTTCCAGGACCGGAACCTCGGGCCGCGAGACCTACGGCGGCGGGCGCTATCTGCTCGAACTAGCTCTCCACGACGTTCAGGAGGCTTGACGGTCGGCGGCTGGCTGATAGAATGAACAAATCAAGAACATTGCGCCGGAGGCCGGGATGGACGACGATTTGCTGACGGGGCTGCCCAACGATCTGCCGAGTTTTCTGGCCCGCTTCGGCAGCGACGCGCAGTGTCGCGACTATCTGGTCCGGGCGCGCTGGCCAGAAGGCTTCCGCTGCGCCGGCTGCGGCCACCAGCGCGCCTACAGTCACAAGCTGCGGTTGATCGAGGAATGCACCGCCTGCGGCAAGCAGCATTCGCTGTTGGCCGGCACCATCTTCGAGCAGACCAAGAGCGGCCTGGCCAAGTGGTTTCTCGCGATCTACCTGGTGACCTCGAGCAAGGGCGGGATCTCGGCGATGGAGCTCAAGCGGCAGATGGGCTTCGGGTCGTATCAGACCGCCTGGAGCTGGCTGCACAAGATCAGGAGAGCGATGGTGCGGCCGGAGCGGACGCCGCTCGCCGCGCGGGTCGAGGCCGACGAGACTTATGTCGGCGGTCCCAGGCCGGGCAAGCCGGGACGCGGCGCCGGCGGCAAGGTCAAGGTCGCCGGTGCGGTCGAGAGCGGCCGCGGCCAGGCCCGCGGGCGCCGTCTGGGTCGGCTGCGCCTGGCCGTGGTGCCGGACGTCTCGGCGCAGAGCCTGGAAGGCTTCCTGGCCGCCGCGGTCGCCCAACCGGCGACGATCGCGACCGACGGCTGGTCGGGCTACGGCGGGCTCGCGGCCGCAGGCTACGACCACGAGCCGCTCAACCTGCCGCCAGCTGGGGCGACGCGGCGTTGCGCCTGCCGGCGATCCACCTGGTGTTCGGGCTCGCCAAGCGCTGGCTGCTCGGCACCCACCACGGCGCCGTCTCGAAGAAGCATCTGCCGGCCTATCTCGACGAATTCGTGTTCCGCTTCAACCGCCGCACCGCCAAGAACCTCAGCCACCGCTTCGCCCGCGTCATCCAGCAAGCGGTCCGCACCCGCCCGGTCACCTACCACACCATCGTCGCCGCGGCCGCCTCCTGAAGGTTATGGAGAGCTAGTCCTCGATACGATCAAGGGTGCCGATCTCGGCCGGGCGCCGGATGGCCGCGTGGTCCTCGACTTCAACTTCGCCTACAACCCGTCCTGCGCCTATTCGGACCGCTGGGTCTGCCCGCTGGCGCCGGCCGCGAACCTGCTGCCGGCAGCGGTGCGCGCCGGCGAGCGCATGTCCGGCTGAGCGGTCGGCCTACATGGCGCGCGGCAGGCGGCGGGCGACAAGGCCGATCACGAGCATCGAGAGGCCGGTGGCCGCGAACACGCTCTCGAGGCCGAAGAAGCTCAAGCAGCAGCGCGAACACGGCCGACGGCAGCAGGTCCGAGAGGTCGATGTAGGTCCGGAACACCGCCGTCATCTGCGGCCGCTCGCGGGCGCGCACCGCGCGCAGGAACGGGATGTTGCCGACCGCATCGAGGCCGCTGACCCAAAGGGCGGCGATCAGCAGCAGGCCCGCGACCGCGAGCGGGGCGCCGACCGGCACCAGCAGGGCGGCCGCGAGCGTGGTCATGCCGGCGAGCAGATAGGCGCCGACGATCACTTGGCGGACGCCGACCCGCAGCGCCAGCCGCCCGACCAGCACGGTCAGGAGCACGGCCGCGTTGCCGAGCGAGATCAGCGCGGCGCTCGCGAGCGCGCTCTGGCCCGAGGTCACCATGTAGAGCGGCGCGAAGGTGAAGAACTGCGACCACCAGCTCGAACGCCCGAAGGCGATCAGCCAGCCGAGGCGCAGCCGGGGCTGGCCGAGGAAGCGGCCGATGTTGCGCAGCGGGTTGGGCGGCGGCTGGCGCGCGGGCGCGATCGCCGGGTGGTCGGACAGGCGGAGCGCCCAGAAGGTCGCGAGCAGCACGAGTGCGGCCGCGGCGCTCAGCCCATCGGCGGCGGGCGCCCCGAAGCGGCCGTACAGGAAGACCCCGAGCGACGGGCAGAGCGACCAGGCGCCGCCCGAGACGGCGAGCCGCAAAGGCTCCGAGCGCACCAGCTCGCCGCGCGGGATGGTGTCCATGATGTAGAGGTTGAGGACGACGTTCAGGCAGGCGACGCCCAGGACCCGGACGATCAGCCCGGCGAGCAGCCCGGCGCGGCCGTCGAGCGCGAACAGGGCGGCGGCGGCCACCAGGCCGAGCGCGCCCAGGGTATAGACGAAGCGGCGCGGCATCCGGCGGATCAGGAGCGGCACCAAGAGGCTGCCGGTCAGGCCGGCTGCGCCGACGCAGGTGAACATCAGGCTCACCGCCCGGCTGCTCTCGAGCGCCGCGTAGGCCTGCAGCGGGATCACGGTCGCGAGCGTCGCCCGCGCGATCGATTCGAGCGTGAACAGCAGCGCGAAGGCGGCGGCCCCCGGCCTCGCCACCGCGGCCAGCCACATCGGGTGGCGGACGTGCATCGGTGCGCCGCGGCCCGGTCGCGGTCAGCCGACGGTCGGCGTCGACGCCGACGGCCGGCGCCGGATCCAGCGGCAGGCCAGCGCCCGCGCCGGTCGTGCAGGGTCGGGGGTCACGCGCGCGCGGCGTCAGTCGGCGAACGGGTCGCGCAACAGGATCGTGTCGTCGCGGTCGGGGCTGGTCGAGAGCATCGCAACCGGCGCCTCAACCAATTCCTCTAACCGCTTGACGTATTTGACCGCTTGCGCGGGCAGGTCGGCGAAGCTCCGGGCGCCGCGGGTGCTGTCCTGCCAGCCGTCCAGCTCCTCGTAGAGCGGCTCGACGCCGGCCTGGGCGGTCATCGCCGCCGGCAGATGGTGCAGGGTCTGGCCGAAATGCCGGTAGGCGGTGCAGATCTTGAGGCTGGCCATGCCGTCGAGCACGTCGAGCTTGGTCAGCGCCAGGCCATGGATGCCGCCGATCTTGACCGCCTGGCGGACCAGGACGGCGTCGAACCAGCCGCAGCGGCGCGGCCGGCCGGTGACCGTGCCGAACTCGCGGCCGCGCTCGCCGAGGCCGCGGCCGATCTCGTCGCCAAGCTCGGTCGGGAACGGGCCCTCGCCGACCCGCGTGGTATAGGCCTTGGTGATGCCGAGCGCGAAGCCGACCGCATCCGCGCCGGTGCCGGCGCCAAGCGCGGCCGCCGGCCGGCCAGCGTGTTGGACGAGGTGACGAACGGGTAGGTGCCGTGGTCGATGTCGAGCATGGCCCCCTGGGCGCCCTCGAACAGGATCCGGGCACCGCGCCGGCGCAGCTCGACCAGCCGCAGCCAGACCGGCTCGGCGTAGGGCAGGAGGCGCGGGGCCAGCGCGTTGAGGCGCGCGACCAGCTCGGCCGGCTCGACCGCGGCCTCGCCGAACGCCTGGCGGAGCGCGTTGTGATGGCGCAGCAGCTCCTCGATCTTGGCTGCCAGCAGGTCGGGATCGGCGAGGTCGCAGACCCGGATCGCGCGCCGCGCGATCTTGTCCTCGTAGGCCGGGCCGATGCCGCGGCCGGTCGTGCCGAGCGTGCCGGTGCCGCTCGTGCTCGCCTTGCGGGCGCGCTCGCGGGCGCGGTCGAGCTCGCCGTGCAGCGGCAGGATCAGGGGCGCGTTCTCGGCGATCCTGAGGCTGTCCGGCCCGACCGCGACCCCCTGGCCGCGCACCGCCTCGATCTCGTCGAGCAGCGCCCAGGGGTCGATCACGACGCCGTTGCCGATGATCGAGAGCTTGCCTGGGCGCACGACGCCCGAGGGCAGCAGGCTCAGCTTGTAGGTCCGGCCGTTGACGACCAGCGTGTGGCCGGCGTTGTGACCGCCCTGGAAGCGGACCACGACCTCGGCCCGCTCCGAGAGCCAGTCGACGATCTTGCCCTTGCCCTCGTCGCCCCACTGGGCGCCGACCACGGCCACGTTGGTCATCCGCCGCACCTCCGCCGCGCCGTCCGCGTCGCCACGGTCGCGTCATGGCTCAGCACGGAACCGCGAGCCGGTCAAGCCGCGGCTCGGAACCTTGCTACAGCTAACCGGTCCTGACGCTACTGCGCGAGAATTTGCTTGATCCGGGCGATCGCCTCGTCGACCGCCTGCTCGGGGCTGATGCCTTCGGTTACGACACGGTGTAGGGCCTTGCCCCAGACGTTCTCGCGGTTGACCAGCTGTTGCGCCAGTTGCCTGAGATCTTGGCGTAGGCGTAGTGCGCGGACCGCGAGCTGATCTGCATCACCGCGGCCATCTGATGTCGGTCGTTCGGGTCGAGCCAGAACGGCTGCTCGAGCAGCTTCGACATTGCCGGGAGCCAGCGCTCGCCCGCAAAGTCGAGGTAATGGGCGAGCCAGCCCTCGGCCACGAGGAAGCGGACGAACTCCTTGGCGAGCGCGACGTTGCGTCCGCCCTTGAAGACCACGGCGGGAACGACGACGCCTTCGATCGGAAACTGCTCGCCGTCCGGACCGAGCGGCCATTCGATCGTCGCAGTGTTTTCGTAGTAGTCCTCGGGCCGCTCATGCTTCAGCTCGTTCGGGATCGAAAGCGACTCGTTAGGCGTCATGACGACCGTCTGGGCTAAGAACTCCTTGTTGTTGTCGTAGCCGCCCACGTCACCGAATCCGGCGGTGTGCAGCCCTTGCGATAGATCGCTGTGTAACTGTCGATCGCCTTGACGAGCTTCGCCGGATCTCCGGTTCATCGATGACCAGGCGGCCATCCGGGGTGACGTAGTCCGCCTCGTAGGCCGCCACGAACTGAAAGAACTGATCGTGGTGTCGAAGTTCCACCGACATGGCTAAGCCGATGCCCCAGATGTCGTCGCGACCCTGTGCCCTGCGCACCGCCGGCTGAACCTGGTCGCACCAGAAGGACCAAAACGCCTCCCACGCCCTCGGAATCTCCCCCACCGTGAGGCCCGCGCGCTCCAGAAGGCTCTTCCAGACGTGGACGTGGTTCGATCATGCGACCGACGGGAAGCCCATATAGAGTCCTTGTCTGTTCTTCTCGTCGCGCCAGGTATCACCCAGACGAGCGCATCCGGATCGAACAGGTTCGAGAAGGACCCGATGGCCTCGGGAGATCCACCAGCCGGCCTTGAAGGCCCATTGGCGACGTAGTTTTGCCAGCAGATTCCCGAAGGCGAAGTCGGGCGGCTGACCGGCCGCAAGGGCCGCCACGAGCTTGCCAGCGAACTCATTACCCGTGGTAGACACGAGCTCGACCTGCTTGCCGGCCTTCTGCTCGAAGGCGGCGACAGTCTCATGTAGCGCCGCTCCTCCTGGGCATACAATGCCTTGTCCCACCAGACCACGAGGTCGGCGGCCCCGGCACCGAACGGCGTTAGCGGGAGCAGCACCGCGAGAACGACGGCATTTTTGCGCATGAACCACCCCTCTTGATCAAATTGCCCCGCCAGCATGCTCGCGCTTGGCGGGCGCAGCAATGCCCGATCCCCGGCGTTGGTGCGGCTAAGACGGCCCCATACCACTTCCAAACTGGCTCATTGTCCTGCGGCGGCGATCCTCGCGACCACGGCGCTAAGGGCGGCGCAGCCGAGCACGATCGCCCAGGGCGGCAGGCGGCCCCAGCAGAGAAGCGCGAACGCGAGCGCCGCGAGCGCGACGTCGCCGGGTCCCTGGATCGCGCTCGGCCAGATCGGGTCGATCAACGCGGCCAGCAGCAGCCCGACCACCACCGCGCCGACGCCGGCGAGCGCGCCCGCCATGCCCGGCAGGCTGCGTACCAGGGCCCAGAAGGGGAGCACGCCGACCAGCAGCAGCATCGAGGGCAGGAACAGCGCCACCAGGCAGATCGCGCTCCCGACCGCGGGCGGGACCGGACCCTTCATCGCGGCGCCGAGGTAGGCGGCGAAGGTGAACACCGGGCCGGGCACGGCCTGGGCCGCCCCGTAGCCCGCGAGGAACAGATCGGGGCTGATCCAGCCGGGCTTCACGACCTCGGCCTGGAGCAGGGGCAGGACCACGTGGCCGCCACCGAAGACCAGCGCGCCGGCGCGGTAGAAGCTGTCGATCCAGGCCACCACGACCGCGCCGGGAAAGGCGGCGCGAAGGAGCGGCAGCCCGAGCAGCAGGCCCGCGAAGAGGGCGAGGCATGTCAGGGCGCTGCCGCGGCCGACCCGGCTGTAGGCCGGCACCTCGCGCGCGCCCTCGATCCGGTTGCGGAGCCAAACAAAGCCGATCGCGCCGCCGAGCCCGAGCGCGAGCAGCTGGCCGGACGGTCCGGACAGCATGAGCGCGGCGAGCGCGCCCAGGCCGGCGAGCGCGCGCCGCGGCCAGTCCGGACAGAGCCGCCGGGCCATGCTGAGCACCGCCTGCGCGACCACGCCGACCACGGCGACCTTCAGCCCGCGCAGCCAGCCCTGGTCCCCGAGGGCGCCGAGATCGCGGACCAGCAGGGCGAAGGCCAGCATGAGCAGGGCCGAGGGCAGGGTGAAGGCGAGCCAGGCGACCAGGCCGCCCGCGAGGCCGGCGCGGCCGATGCCGAGCGTCACCGCGAGCTGGCTGCTGGCCGGGCCCGGCAGCAGCTGGACCAGCGCCAGCAGCTCGGCGTAGGCGTGCTCGTCGAGCCAGCGCCGGCGCAGCACGAAGGCGTCGCGGTAGTAGACGAAGTGCGCCGCCGGGCCGCCGAAGGCAGTCCAGCCCAGCCGGTGGAAGGCGCTCGCGACCTCGGCCAGCCGCTGCCAACGCTCGCTCATGACGCTCCCTGCCGCCGGCTCGCGACCCCGGAGCGTAACCGCAGGCCGTGCCGACCGAAAGCGGTTGGCGACCCTCCGGGGCGTCCCTATATGTCGGGCGGCGGCCGCTTGCCTGCGACGGCGAAAGCCCTCGTCGGTCGGCGGCCGCCGTGATACAACCTGCCCGCCCGCGGCTGCCTGCCCCGAGGTGGTGCGGACGAGCAGCCGACACCGAAGGAGCCTGGTCACGCGCCGATGAGCCGATCCGAGCTGACCATCCTCCTCGCCAGCCCGCGCGGGTTCTGCGCCGGCGTCGAGCGCGCGATCGAGATCGTCGAAAGGGCGCTCGAGCAGAACGGGCCGCCGGTCTACGTCCGTCACGAGATCGTCCACAACCGGCACGTGGTCGACGGCCTGCGCGCCAAGGGCGCGGTGTTCGTCGAGGAGCTCGACGAGGTCCCGGACGACGCTCTGGTGGTGTTCTCGGCCCACGGTGTGCCCAAGGCGATCCCGGCCGAGGCCAAGCGCCGCAAGCTGCTCTACGCCGACGCCACCTGCCCGCTGGTCAGCAAGGTCCACCGCGGCGTCGAGCAGCACTGGCGACGTGGGCGGACGGTGCTGCTGATCGGCCACAGCGGCCATCCCGAGGTGGTGGGCACGATGGGCCAGCTGCCCAAAGGCGCGGTGATCCTGGTCGAAACCGTCGCCCAGGCCGAGACCTTGAGCGTGCCGGACGAGAGCCGGCTCGCCTACGCCACCCAGACCACGCTGTCGTTGCGCGAGACCGAGAGCATTCTTACCGTCCTCAAGCGCCGCTTCCCGGCGATCGCCGGGCCCCGGCGCGAGGACATCTGCTATGCCACGACCAACCGGCAGCGGGCGGTCGAGGCGATCGCGCCGAAGGCCGATCTGACGTTGATCATCGGCTCGCCCAACTCCTCCAACTCGGTCCGCCTGGTCGAGGTCGCCAAGGCTGCCGGCTGTCAGGCCGCAGCCCTGGTGCAAAATGCCGCGAGCATGGACTGGCCGCTGCTGCAGGGGGTGACGACGGTCGCGATCAGCGCCGGCGCGTCGGCGCCCGAGGAGCTGGTCGACGAGCTGATCGAGGCGTGCCGCGCGCGGTTCCTGATCGACGTGCAGGAGGTGCGGGTCGTCCAGGAGGACGTCGCGTTCAAGACCCCGCCGATCCCCGTCCGGCAGGCATCGTGAGCGTTGCGGCCCGGCTCGATCGCATGCCGGCCGGCCGGCCGGCGAACGGCGCCCGGGCCGACCACGCCGGCTGACGCCGATGGCGGTCTACACCGCGATCGACGAACGATCGCTGGCCCGGTTTCTCGCGGCCTACGATCTCGCGCCGCTGATCGCGCTGGATGGCATCGCGCAAGGCGTCGAGAACTCGAACTATTGCCTGGTCACCGAGCGCAGCCGCTACATCCTGACGCTTTACGAGAAGCGGGTGGCACCCGCGGACCTGCCGTTCTTCCTGGCGCTGATGGAGCATCTGGCGGCCAAGGGTGTGCCCTGTCCGACCCCGATCCACGGCCGCGACGGCCAGGCGCTGCGCTCGCTCTGCGGCCGGCCGGCCGCCCTGGTCAGCTTTCGCGACGGCGTGTCGCCGCGCCGGGTCGATGCCGGCCATTGCAGCGCGCTCGGCAGCGCCCTGGCGAGGCTGCACCTGGCCGGCGCGGATTTTCGGATGGTCCGGCCGAACGCGCTCTCGGTCGCCAGCTGGCGGCCGCTGTTCGAGGCCGGGCGCGCCGGCGCCGATCGGGTTCAGCCTGGTCTCGAGGTCGAGGTCGCGCGCGAGCTCGACGATCTCGAGCGGCACTGGCCGACCGATCTGCCCCGGGGCGTGATCCACGCCGACCTGTTCCCGGACAACGTGTTCTTCCAGGGCCGGGACGTGTCCGGGATCATCGACTTCTACTTCGCCTGCGTCGACATCACGGCCTACGACCTCGCGATCTGCCTGAACGCGTGGTGCTTCGAGCCCGACGGCGCGTTCAACATCACCAAGGCGCGCCAGATGCTGGCGGCCTACCGCGCCCTGCGCCCGTTCACCGGCGCCGAGCTCGAGGCGCTGCCGTTGCTCGCCCGCGGGGCCGCGCTCCGCTTTTTCCTGACCCGGCTGTTCGACTGGCAGAACCAGGTCGAGGGCGCCCTGGTCAAGCCCAAGGACCCGCTCGAGTATCTGGACAAGCTCCGCTTTCACCGGGGCTTGTCCGGACCCGGCGCCTACGGTCTGGACTAGCGATGGCGACCCGCGAGCTGGCAGCCGATGACGCCGTTGAGATCCACACCGACGGCGCCTGCTCCGGCAATCCGGGGCCGGGCGGCTGGGGTGCGGTCCTGCGCTGGCGCGGGCGGACCCGGGAGCTGTCCGGCTTCGCGCCGGCGACCACCAACAACCGCATGGAGCTCGAGGCCGCGATCAGCGCGCTCGAGACCCTGAAGCGGCCGATGACCGTGAACCTGTTCACCGACAGCAATTATCTGCGCCAGGGCATCACGACCTGGCTGCCCGCCTGGAAGGCGCGCGGCTGGCGGACCGCCGACAAGCAGCCGGTCAAGAACCAGGACCTCTGGCAGCGCCTGGAGCAGGCCCTCGGGTCGCACCAGATCGCCTGGCGCTGGGTCAAGGGCCACGCCGGCAACCCCGACAACGAGCGCGCCGACCAGCTTGCCCGCGAGGCGATCCAGACCGGTCGGTCGGGCGCGCCGGCCTCCGGCCGCGAGACCGGCTAGAGGGTCGCCCGCCGCGAAAGCGGCTACAGCGTCGCCCGCCGCGAAAGCGGCTACAGCGTCGCCAAGCAAGATCGCGCTCGCGCTGCTCTTCTCGGCCTGGCTCGGGACGTCCTCGACCAGCAGCGTCTTGACCCGGCCGTCCTCGACCACCATGGCGTAGCGCCGCGAACGCCGGCCGAGGCCGAAACCGCTGCCGTCGAACTCCAGCCCGACCGCGCGCGTGAACTCGCCGTTGCCGTCCGAGAGCATCTCGACCTTACCGTCGATGCCGCGCGCCTTCTCCCAGGCGCTCATGACGAACGGGTCGTTGACCGCGATGCAGGCGATCGTGTCGACGCCCTTGGCCTTGAGGGCCGCGGCCTGCTCGACGAAGCCCGGCAGATGGCGCTCCGAGCAGGTCGGCGTGAACGCGCCGGGGACCGCGAACAGGACCACCTTCTTGCCGCTGGTGAGCGCCGCGACCGACACGTCCTTGATGCCGTCCGCGGTCAGGCGCTTGAGGTTCACCGCCGGCAGCTTGTCACCTACCTGAATGGTCATCGGAGCCTCCTCGGAAGGTCGCATCTTCGGTGCCGTCGCGTCGCCAGGGACAGCATGGCGCGCGCGGCGCAATCTGGCATGGCGCCGGGCGCCAGGCAACGACCGCGGCCAACAATTTTTCAGGCTCCGATCCGGGTCGAGCCCGCGGCTGCCCTTGCTGGCCAGGGGCGGAGGCGTTAAGTGTTGAACATGGCGCAAAGGCAAAGCTCGATCCCCGAGAAGGGCTCGCTCGCCGGCCAGCTGCTGGTCGCGATGCCGCAGATGGCCGATCCCCGTTTCGCCCGCAGCGTGGTCTACCTCTGCGCCCATTCCGGCGACGGCGCGATGGGGCTGGTGGTCAACCGGCTGATCGACAGCCTGACCTTCGAGAGCCTGCTCGAGCAGATCGGGGTCGAGGCCACGGCCGGTGGCGGCGACCTGCCGATCCACTTCGGCGGCCCGGTCGAGGCCAGCCGGGGGTTCGTGCTCCACACCACCGACTATCTCCAGGAACTCGAGCCTGGTGATCGAGGACGACATCGCGCTGACCGCGACCATCGACGTCCTGAAGGCGATCGCCCGCGGCGAGGGGCCGCGCCGGCGCGTGCTGGCGCTCGGCTACGCCGGCTGGGCGGCCGGCCAGCTCGACGCCGAGATCCAGGCCAACGGCTGGCTGCTGGTGCCGGCCGACCTCGAGCTGGTGTTCGGGGTCGACAACGACAGCAAATGGACGCGCGCGATCGCCAAGATCGGCATCGACCTCACGCTGCTCTCCAGCGAGGCCGGCCACGCCTGAGCCGGCCACCCGGCTCCTGTACCAGCTCGACCCTGTCCTCTCGGAAGAAGCGCGCTCTCAGTCACGCCCGTGGGGCTCGTCCCAGTCGAGCAGCGGTCCGAGCGGCACGATGCCGGTCGGGTTCACCGAGGTGTGGCTGCCGTAGTAGTGCTGCTTGATGTGGTCGAAGTCGACCGTGCCGGCGACCCCCGGCAGTTGATAGAGCTCGCGCGCATAGGGCCAGAGGTGAGGGTAGTCGACCAGGCGCCGGAGGTTGCATTTGAAGTGGCCGACGTAGACCGGATCGAAACGGACCAGCGTCGTGAACAGGCGGATGTCGGCCTCGGTGATCCGTTCGCCGGCCAGATAGCGCTGGCCGGCCAGGTGGTCGTCGAGCTCGTCCAAGGCCCGGAACAACGCCGTCGCCGCTTCCTCATAGGCGTCCTGGCGACGCGCGAAGCCAGCCTTGTAGACGCCGTTGTTGACATGCTCGAAGACCAGGGCGTTGACCGCGTCGATCGTGGCGCGGAGCGGCTCCGGGTAGTAGTCCGGCCCGCGCGCGCCGACCGTCGCGAACGCCCCGTTGAGCATCCGGATGATCTCGGCCGACTCGTTGTTGACGATGGTCCGGGTCTCCCGGTCCCAGAGCACCGGAACGCTCGCGCGGCCGGTGTAGCCGGGCTTGGCCTGGGTATAGACCTGATGCAGATGCTCGTGGCCGTACAGCCGGTCGCCGGTAGCGCCGGGGCTCTCCTTGAACTCCCAACCCTGCTCGGCCATGTGCCAGTGCACCACCGAGACCCCGATCGCCTGCTCGAGCCCCTTGAGCTTGCGCATGATCAGGGTCCGATGCGCCCAGGGGCAGGCGAGCGAGACGTAGAGGTGGTAGCGCCCGGCCTCGGCCTTGAAGCCGCCCTCGCCGGATGGCCCGGGGCGGCCGTCCTCGGTGATCCAGTTGCGGAACTGGGTCTCGACCCGGACGAAGCGGCCGTCCGCCGTGCGCACGTCCTGATCGCGCCAGATGCCCTCGACCAACATGCCCATCGCGACGGGTTCCCTGTTCAGGCGGCGCGCGCCCCGAGGCGCTCGCGGCGGTGCGGCTCGGTGAGGTCGATCGCCGGCCCCTTGGGCACGATGCCGAGCGGATTGCGCAGCGCGCTCGGTGCGTAGTAGCCGCGCTTGTAGATCTCGAGATCGACCGTCTCGGCAACGCCCGGCCGCTGGTAGAGTTCCCGCGTATAGGCCCACAAGTTCGGGTAGTCGACCAGGCGCCTGAGATTGCACTTGAAGGCGCCATGGTAGGCGGCATCGAACCGGATCAGGGTCGGGAACAGGCGGAGATCGGCTTCGGTCAGCCGGTCGCCCAGGAGATAGCGGCGGCTCGCGAGGCGCTGCTCGAGCCGGTCCAGGGTCGCGAACAGCTCGTCGAAAGCCTCCTCGTAGGCGGCCTGGCTCTGGGCGAAGCCCGCCCGGTAGACGCCGTTGTTGACGGTCCGGTAGATCAGCTCGTTGAGCGCGTCGATCTCGGGCCGGAGCGCCTCCGGATAGCTGTCCTCGGACGCTGCCGCAAAGGCCCCGAAGGCATCATTGAATATCCGGATGATCTCGGCCGATTCGTTGTTGACGATGGTCCGGCGCGCGCGGTCGAACAGCACCGGCACCGTGACCCGGCCGGTGTAGTCGGCCCGGGCCAGCCGATAGATCTCGTGCAGCGCCTGGCTGCCGAGCAGCCGGTCGGCAAAGCGCCCGGCCGGCTCGAACACCCAGCCCTGATCGGTCCGGCGGGGTGCCACCAGGGAGAGCCCGATCGCGGCCTCCAGGCCCTTGAGCTGTCTCATCAGGAGCGTGCGGTGGGCCCAGGGGCAGCTGATCGCGGCGTAGAGGTGGTAGCGGCCGGCCTCGGCCTGGAATCCGCCCGCGCCCGACGGCCCCGGCCGGCCGTCTGCGGTCACCCAGTTGCGGAAGGTGGTGGTGGCGCGCACGAAGCGGCCGTCGGCGCCGGCGGCATCCGGCTCCTCGACCTGCCACCTGCCGTCGATCATGATGCCCATGCTTTTCCCCCCGACCTCGACCGCAGCGTCGCGCGCCCTAATGACATAGGTCGACCCAGGTTCGGGAGAACCGCTGCGATCCAAACCAGCCGTTGGCTTTTTGCGACCGCGCCCTCTACTGAAAGCTGCGCCCGCGCCGCCGGCTCACCAATTCAGGGCATTCAGGGCCTCGGCCACGTCGGCGCAGCTGTCCGAGGTGTCGCCCTGCTGCTGCTGCTGGGCGTGGCGCCGGACGTCCGCGGTGAACACCGGCAGGTAGCGCGTCCGGTCGGCAGAGCCGGGCGGGAAGGTCTGGTCGAGCCAGGCGCCGATCGCGCGGGTCGCCCGGCGGGTGTCGAGGTCGCAACCGACCGCCCGGCCGAGCAGCAGCGCCATCCGGTCCATCGTCTCGAGATCGGCGGCTGAAGCCGCGAGCGCAGCCGGCTGGATCCCGGGGCCAAGCAGCACGAGGGCCGAGAAGGCGATAGCGGAAAGTCGACCCATCAAACCTGCTCCCTCACCGGCGGGTTCGCAATCAGCCTTCCTTTGTAGTCGGGCGTGGCGCGCGAGTCCCTGCCGATCGCCGCCCGTGCCTGCCTGCGATCAGACGGCGATCCCGGCCTTGCGCAGGCCCAGGACCACGCGCTCGAAGTCGGCCGGGTTCCGGTACGGCAGGATCTGGCGGCGGCGCTCGATCGAGTAGTCGGGGTTGATCCGCAGCGCCTCCTGCCAGGCGGCCTCCGCGTCCCCGGCGCGCCCGAGATAGCCATAGCAGGCGGCGAGCAGGACCCGGGTGACGTCGCTGTCGGGCTGGCGGACGAGCCGGCGCTCCAGCAGAGCGACCGCGTCTTCGTAGCGCTCGAGCATGAAATGATCCTGGGCCATGAAGTACAGAATCACCGGCGGGAAGTGCGGATTGAGGCGAACCAGCCGCTGGTATTGCTCGAGCGACTCGGCCGGGCGGCCGGCATAGTGGAGCGCGTTGCCGAGGGTGCCGTAGGCATCGGCGAAATTCGGGTCGAGCGCGAGCGCATGCATGGCGTCGGCGATGCTCTGGTCGAGCTGCTTTTGCCAGATGTGGACGATCGCCAGGCAGAAATGCGCCTGCGGTTCCAAGTCGTCCAGCTGGATGGCCCGGTCGGCGAGCTCCCGGGCGTCCTCCAGGGACCGCTCGGGTTCGGCGCTCCAGCGATTGATGTAGTCCAGGACGTGACAGAAGGCGACATGGGCGACCGGCAGGGCGAAGGCCGGATCGAGCGCGATCGCGCGCTCCAGCAGGGGCCGCGCCTGGACGACGCCATCCCGGGTGTGCCGCCAGACCAGCTCGCGGCCGCGCAGATAGCAGTCGTACGCCTCGAGGTTGCCGGTACCCCGCTTCTCGATCCGCCGCTGCTCCTCCGGCGTCAGATGGACCTTGAGCGCGGCCACGATCTCGCGGGTCACCTCGTCCTGGACCGCGAAAATGTCGGTCAGCTCGCGATCGTAGCGTTCGGCCCAGACGTGACCGCCGGTCGTCCCGTCGATCAGCTGCGCCGTGATCCGGACCCGGCCGCCCGCCTTGCGCACGCTGCCCTCGAGCGCATGGCGCACGCCGAGCTCCCGGCAGACCTGCCGCAGGTCGTGGGCGCGGCCCTTGTAGGCGAAGGCGGAGTTGCGCGCGATCACCAGCAGCCCGGCGACCTTGGAGAGGTCGGTGATGATGTCCTCGGCGATGCCGTCGGCGAAATAGTCCTGCTCGGGGTCGGCGCTCATGTTCTGCAGCGCCAGGACCACGATCGACGGCTTGTCCGGCAGGGGGAGTGGCGCGCTCTGCCCGACCGTCTGCCGGTCGTCGACCGCCGCTGCGGCGTCGGGAAGAACCCGGTAGACCCGCACCGGCCGCGCGATGTTCTTGACCGGCTGCTCGCCCAGGTCCTCGAAGCCGAGCTCGAGCTTGCCCAGCACCTCGTCGTGCACCTTGGCCGAGACGCAGATCCCGCCGGGCGCGGCCAGGCCCTCGAGGCGGGCGGCGATGTTGACGCCATCGCCGTAGAGGTCCCCGTCCTCGATGATCACGTCGCCGAAATTGATGCCGATCCGGAACGCGATCCGCCGCTCCAGGGGCACCTCGGCATTGCGTCCGGCCATGGCGGCCTGGATCTCGACCGCGCAGTGCACGGCATCGACCACGCTTGCGAACTCGACCAGCGCGCCATCGCCCATCAGCTTGACCGTGCGCCCGCCATGGGCCGCGATCGCGGGCTCGATCAGCTCGCGACGATGGCTCGTCAACCGGGAGAGGGTCCCGGTCTCATCCGCGCCCATCAGGCGCGAGTAGCCGACCACGTCGGCGGCCAGGATGGCCGCCAGTCTGCGTTGCGACGGCACGGGCCCAAGCGCTCCGGCGAACGGCGAACAGGCCGCGAAGCTTACCCGCCCGAGGCCCGCGCGTCCACGTTACCCCGGCGAGGGCCCGCCCTCAGTCGCTGATCTCGGCTTTGAGCGGCTTCAGCGAGCGCAGATAGGCGATCAGGGCGGCGAGGTCGGCGTCGGCGATGTTGGCGTAGTAGGGGAAGCCCATGGGCGGCCGCAGCGGCGAGCCGTCGGCGCTGATGCCCTGGGTGATCGCGCGCTTGATCTGGCGGTCGGTCCAGCTGCCGATCCCGGTCTCCCGGTCGGGGGTGATGTTGCGCGCTACCGAGGTGCCCCAGGGGCCGAAGAACGTATTGCCGCCGGCGCCGAGCCGGCGCTTGTAGTCCGCCCGGCCGCCGATCAGGAGGGTGTGGCACTCCATGCAGTGGCCGAGCGGCCCGGCGAGATAGGCGCCGTAGGTCACGGGATTGGTGCGCGCGACCTCGGCGACCGACCCGACCGGCGGGCCGTAGCTCTCGGGCAGGGGAATACGGTATTCCGAGGGCGGCACCTCGTTGTGGACCGGCTTGACCTGGCGCAGATAGGCGACCAGCGCCCGCACGTCGCGGTCGGAGATCTTGCGGTACTGCTCGATCGGCATCGGCGGGCCGATGATCCGGCCGTCGGGCCGGCGGCCGTCGCGGATCGCGGCGATGATCTGCCGATCGGTCCACCTGCCGATCCCGGTCTCGGGGTCCTGGGTGATGTTGGGCGTGTGGACGGTGAACGCCTCCTCCTGGATCACGAGGCCGCCGGCCAGCTCCATGCCCGGCAGCGGGCCGTCCGGGCCCTGCGGGGTGTGGCAGTTGCCGCAGGCGACGATGCCGTTGATCAGATAGCTGCCGCGCTCCAGCAGCGTCTCCGCCCGCCCCGGCGCCGCCGGCAGCAGGGCCGCGAGCAGGGCTGCCGTGGCGAGCGCCCGCGCGAGCGAGCCCGGACGTCGGTTCATCGCATCCCCTCCACGACCTCGGCGGCCTGGCTCCCCGGCGGCCGCATCCTGGCCGGTTGCCCCTACCATAGCGCGATTCCTCGCCCCGCCATATCCACGTCTGCCGTTCGCCCGCCGCGGCCCGACATCGCCAGACGGGATGCCCGAGGCTGCCGGGACCACCCCCTCCGCCCCTGTCGCCGGAGCCAAGTCCCCTCTGTCCGCCCCGACCGTCTGAGCTCCACGCGGACGCCTTTGCCGATCCACCAGCTCGAAGAGGCGGTCCGCACAGACGCCCGCCGACGCCCGCCGATGCGCCGCCGACGCCACTAAAGAGCAAGCAACCGACCCGACATGATCGCCTGGCCAAAGCAAGACGCGCGCCCGTGAGCTGTCCGGAACAATTCAGATTCGCGCAGATCCAGTAAATCACCAAATAACGCCAGCCCCGCTCGACCTTGACGGGACTGACCATGGTACACAACCGTCGCGTGGCGTAAGACAGATGTGTGCGCTCAGATTTTGCGTCGATTCAGAAGCGTGCGCAGCCTTGAAAGCTGAAACAAATCTGGAGACGATGGATGCCTGATGGAGCCCTCAAGATCCTCGCGCAACCCTTTGAGATCGCTCGATACCGCCTTCGCCCGCCTTTTCGCCAAAACCCGCCGTTACCGCCCCGCCCGACCGCCTCTCCCGCGCAACTGATTGATCCTGCAGCCGAAATCGCCCAGGGCACACTTCTGTCGCATTGATCTCGTCATCCATCACATTGATGCGCCATAGCCGACCGGTGCGCGATGGTGCGACTGCGATGTCGCTCTCGCCCGGATGGCCGACCCGTGGTAGGTTACATGTAACGTCCCCCCGGAGCTGTACCCATGGCAACCTCGACCCGACCCACGCGAGACAAGGTGCGAGCGCACCGTGAGCGGTTGCGCCAGCAAGGTCTGCGGCCGATCCAGATCTGGGTCCCGGACGTCCGCTCGCCGGCTTTCAAGGCCGAGGCGCACCGCCAGTCCCTCGCGGTCGCCCAGAGCCAGCATGAGAATGAGGATCAGGCGTTCATCGACGCGGTCAGCCTTCAAATGCTTGAATGCAGACCCGACCCCGGGACAGGAGCCTGAACGGTCGCCACCTCTGTCCCAGAAGCTTGAGATGCTTGAATGCAAGACCTGACCCCGGAAGCCATGACCCCGGAAGCCAGACCTGACCCCGGAAGCCCAGACCTGACCCCGGAAGCCCCAAGACCTGACCCGGAAGCCGAAGCTTGAGATGCTTGAATGCAAGACCTGACCCCGGAAGCCCCAGAAGCTTGAGATGCTTGAATGTAAGACCTGACCCCGGAAGCCCCAAGACCCGACCCCGGAGCCAGGAGCCACTGAATGCTCGCTTGCAAGACCTGACCCGGAGCCTAGACCTGACCCCGGAGCCTAAGACCTGACCCCGGAGCCTAGACCTGACCCCGGAGCCTAGACCTGACCCCGGAGCCTAGACCTGACCCCGGAGCCTAGACCTGACCCCGGAGCCCCAGACCTGACCCCGGAGAGACCTGACCCCGGAGCCTAAGACCTGACCCCGGAAGCCGACCCCGGAAGCCTGACCCCGGAAGCCTGACCCCGGAAGCCACGTGACCCCGGAAGCCACGACCCTGATCGCCGGGCTGCCGGAGCTCGGGCGCCTCGATCGCCGGCGCCTGGCCAGCCTCGTGGGGGTCGCGCCCTTCAACCGCGACAGCGGCCGGATCGTGGCAAGCGGAGCATCTGGGGTGGCCGCGGCGACGTCCGCGCGGCGCTTTCCATGGCGGCCCTGGTCGGCAGCCGCCACAACCCGGTCCTGCGCGCCTTCTACGACCGCCTGCGCGCCGACGGCAAGTCGCCCAAGCAAGCGCTCGTCGCTTGCATGCGCAAGCTCCTGACCATCCTCAACGCCATCGTCCGGGAGCAAAAACCGTGGCAACCAGCATCAGTTCGCCCTTGACCGCCAAGACAATCGCTGACCCCGATGCCCTGACCCCGGAAGCCCACGTGACCCCGGAAGCCCACGATTTTTCACCTGCCTGCTACGCTTGCAAGACCACCCTTGGTCCGCTATAAAGACCACTATGGACGTACGCGGCAGCCTATCCGCCATCGCGATACCGTCATAACAGGGATGACCAACCCACGAGAATTCGGTCTCGCCCATGCCAGCCAACCCATCGTACATGTATGACATCTTTTTCTCCTACAAGCGCGATCCCCAAGCGGACGCGTGGCACGAAAAAGTATGCGAACTCATCCGGTTCTGGGCAAGCAAGCAGCTCCGTCAAGCTAACTGTCTCGCCTTCTTCGATCAGCGAGACATGCCCCTAGGCTTAGATTGGCGCTCTGCCCTTGGCGAGACTTTAAAACGTTCGAAATGCCTCGTCTGTGTCTGGAGTGTCGATTACATATTTTCCGCCGCGTGTCTTTCTGAATTTCGTTCCTTCCTCGCCCGCGAAGAGGCTCTTGGTTTAACTCCTGGATGTCTGGTCGCTCCAGCACTTTACTACGATCATGCGAGATCGCTTCTTCCAGAAATGACGGCGCTGCAGTATGCCGACTTCTCCGACTATTCCGTTACGTATCGAAAATTCTGGGGGACTGGCAAGGCATCACATTTCGAAAACCTGATCAAGACGACTTTTTCGTCTGCCGTAGCCTCAAAGATCGCTTCCGCCCCACCCTATCAAGACAACTTTCCGATCATTGCTGTTGAAGGCGAGTCGGTCCCCCCGCGACCCAAGCACAGGCGGCCTGCGGAAACTCTGTGAAATGGGCGCAATAGGGACGACCATCACCTTTTATTCGTATAAGGGCGGTGTCGGTCGTTCGATGGCTCTCGCAAACATTGCTGTGCTTCTTGCACGCCTTGGAAATAAAGTTTTGATGATTGACTGGGATCTAGAAGCCCCAGGGCTAGATCGTTATTTTCGGGAACATGTCAAAATCTTTCCGAAGCGTTGAGCAATACCCCCGGTATATTGGATCTTCTAACCTGCTATTCCACGCCAAAAGAAATATCGTGGAAGGATTGTTTGATAAAAATCCGCCTACCCGATGTTGACTTTGACATGATATCTAGTGGCCAGCAAAACGCCGACTACTCTAACCTACTGCAAAACATAAACTGGACAGCTCTATTCAACTCGCGTGACATTGGATGCTTATTGGAAACTTTTAAGCAAGAAACTAGCGATTTGTTCGACTTTATACTTATTGATAGCAGAACAGGTATCACGGATATTGGCGATGTTTGCACCGCAGTTTTGGCGGATGCTCTTGTGTTAATGTTTGTGACCAATGAACAGAATATGTTCGGTATCAAATGGGCTTTCGAAAGAGCAAAATTAGTTAGAGAGCAAATTCCTGCGAATTGAAGTCGTCTGGTCGCCATCCCAATCTTGGGCAGAGATGAAATATACAATGAACACGATAAAGCTATGGACTGGAAGAAGAAACATGCGGATGATGTGCAGAAGATAGCAGAAGACTGGATACCGGTCGGCGTTACCGGGTTAGACATTCTGCAGAAACTTTTTGTGCCCTATGTGGCGAATTGGAGCTTTCGGGAACGTCTTCCTGTTGTCGAGAATCCCGAAGACATCAAGCATCCAGCGAGTATCAGTGTAGCGTATGCGCGACTAGCCTCTTTGATCTCGTCTGGGTTTGCATGGGATATGATCGAATTGGATGTGTATGACATCGAACGGCGACAAGATAAAGCGAAGATTGCCGAATTAGAGATCAGAGGTAAGGAGCGATCGGCGAAAATTAGAACGAGCTGGGTCCATGCGGCCGCAATGGCGGCGGCGATGGGTGTTGCTGTAACGAGCGTTTCGTTCATGTTGTTGACTTACAAGGAAGTCGTGGTCGGACGCGCCCAATTGCAGGTGGCCGAAATAAAGGCCATGGCAGCGGAGGATGCACGCGCAAAGGCGGAAGCAGGCCAGAGAGAAGCGGATGCGGCGCGGAAAGACGCAGAGGCTGCGCAGATGACGACTAGAGAACTGCTTGTTGGGCGAAACCAGAAACTTGACAAACTGAACTTGGATTTTGAGTTGTTGGCACAGAGCCTTGGTTCGACGCAGCAAAACATTAAGGATCCGAGTGCGGAATTGAATAAGGTGTTGCAAGAACTCGCAAAAATACGAGAGAGTGTCATGCAGCTAAAAAGTGATATCGGTAATCAGGAGGGGAACCCACGAAGTCGGGCTTGCCCGGGCTGTTGAGCGTCACGGCCGCGGTGCGTAGGGCAATCGGCTTATGGGCGGACACGGCGTCGGTGATCCGGCCGCTTAAGCTCAGCGTGACGGCGGCGGCCGAGGCGCTGGGGGTGACCCGGCAGGCGTTGTCGGCGTTCCTGAACGAGCGCAGCGATCTGTCGCCGGAGATGGCGCTCAGGATCGAGGTCGCGTTCGGGCCGAAGGCGGACGTGATGATGGGCGTGCAGACGGACTACGAGATGGCGCGCGCGCGGGCGCGCCTGCCCGAGATCGCCGCGACCGTCCGCCGGATCAAGGCGTCGGGCTCCTGACCGCTGGCGGCAGAGTGCCTCACGCCACCACTTCGCCGAGGACGGCTTACGACGATCTGCTTCGCTCGACCGAGGTTCGCATGCGATCGATCAGCTCCGCGACGGGCAAGCCGTCGATATCGCGGTCGGAATAGCCTTCGGTCTTCAGTTGACGATAGTTGTCGGCCATGAACTCCAGGAAGCGGTCCCAGATCGAGGTCGGTCCGGGTGCGCGGACGCCAGCGGCGTTGGTGAGCCAGTTTCGGACCTCACGCGCAACCTCCTCGGGGTCGTTGCCGTGCGCGGCGATGTCGGAATTGGACATGTCGGACAGCGCCGCCTGATAGCGGTATCGCTCCGCTTCGAGGATCAGGCATCTCTTCTCGGAGCGCCTGTCGTCGCTGAACAGCCGGCAGCCGACGTCCAGGCCCAGCTCGAACGGCATGTTCAGACGGTAGTATTCCCCGGCCTTCTCCGCCTGGAGCCGGGAAAGGTCGTGGATGGCGTACCTCAATTCTTCGATCAGAGAGATGATCTTCTCGATTCGAGGCCGCCCGGAATCGAGGCTCTCGAGCGCGATTCGCGGCGTCAGACCGAGGTAGAGGATGACGAACAGGATTGGGCGAAGTAGCGGCAGATAGGCGTCGTCGAACGGGCAATTGACAAAGACGTTCCTGTCAAAGGCCATTTGCGGCCGTCACTGGTGGTCCGGCGGCGGCAAGGGGTCTTGCCCGTAGCTGTCCCTCTCCTGGATCGTGCCGTCGCGGCGGTGCACGTAGAGCTCGGCGTGGTCCTTCTTGGCGAGCCTCTTCGCGAAGCCCACGGCGTCCTCCTTACTGTCGAACACGCGCGTGGCGCGTCCAGCCCCCGAGCGGAAGACGCGCCAGCCGCCCTTCGAGGTGGGCACGACATGCTGGCTGTTCCTGGACACCGTTCCCTCCGTCGGTAATGACGAGTGATCCACGATCCCAATAGATGCCGGCTCGGCACGGGCTGTGCAAGGCCTACGGGTGCAGGATGGCGGTTGGCGTGTGTCGTCACTGGCAGATCCCCGACGATCTGTTCCTCGAACCGATGGACGAGGAAGATCTGCGCGCCGCAGAAGGGGCCGACACCGACGAGTTCGGCATCACCCTGCCGCGGTCGTAGGGAATCGACGGGCGGGGTTGCCGGCAAAGGTGGCGGCATCCGACCGGCAAGGATAGAGTTGTTCGGTAACGCGTTTTACCGGTGGTAGAGCCATGTCGGAAACCGTGCGGGCGAAGCTTTCGAGCAAGTCGCAGGCCGTGATCCCCAAGCCGGTGCGCGACAGGCTGGGCGTTGGGCCGGGCGATCTGGTCGAGTTCGAGATCCGGGACGGCGAGGTGCTGATCCGGCGCGCCGCGGCCGGCGAGCGGATCGATCCGTTCGCCGTGTTCCATGAGTGGGCAAGCGAGGCCGACGAGGACGCCTTTGCAGATCTTTGAGGCGTTCGCGACCATCTCGCACCTTGACAATGTCTCGCTCGGGTCGAGATAGTCAGCCGGATGACCAAGGCTGCTACGATGACCCACTCCGTGAATGTCGCCGAAGCCAAGGCCCAGCTCTCCGCCTTGATGGATCGGGCGGCCGCCGGTGAGGAGATCATCCTGGCCGGCGCCGGCCGCCCGGTCGCGCGGCTGATGCCGCTCGAGGAACAGACGCCGCGCCAGCCCGGGCTTCTGAAGCATTGGCAGATCCCGGACGATCTGTTCCTCGAACCGATGGACGAGGACGACCTGCGCGCGGCAGAAGGGGCCGACACCGACGAGTTCGGCATCAGCCGGCCGCGCTCGAAATGAGGCTGCTGCTCGACACGCATGCTCTGATCTGGTGGCTCGTCGACAGCCCGAAACTCTCGCGCGCGGCGCGCGCGGCGATCGCCGAGCCCCGCAGCGCGGTGTTCGTCAGCGCAGTCAGCGGCTACGAGATCGCCAACAAGGAGCGGCTCGGCCGGCTACCCGGCAAGCTCACGCAGATCTTGCCGCAGGCCTTGCGTAAGGCGCGCATCTCGCGGCAGGCCTTGACCTTCGAGCATATGATCGCGGCCGGCCAGCTGCCCGGCCCGCATCGCGATCCCTGGGACCGGCTGATCATCGCCCAGGCGATGGCCGGCGGCTTCACCGTGGTGACGTCGACGCCGTGTTCCGCGACTACGGCGTGCCGGTCTGCTGGAGCGCCTCACTCCTCCGGGGCGCCGAGGCGGAGGAGGCCGGTGCGGAGCAGGAGGTAGAGGATGAAGAGGAGAACGAAGACCGCGAGGTTGACCAGGGTCGCGAGCGCGAAGAGCTCGGGCTTGATGCCGTGGCGGAGCGTGCCCCAGGCGACCGTCGGCAGGGTCGGGACCGCGCCGAGGTTGTAGAAGGAGACCTCGAAATTGTTGAAGCCTAAGATGAAGCTCACCAGGAAGGCGCCGAGCACGGCTGGCCAGATGTTGGGCAGCGTCACCTCGTAGAAGCAGCGGAGCGGCCTCGCGCCGAACACCATGGCGGCCTCGTCGAGGCGCCAGTCGTAGCGGACCAGCTGGGCCAGGATGACGAGGAAGGCGAACGCGAGGCCATAGGTCGCGTTGGCCAGGATCGCCGAAGTGAGGCTGCCGGGCAGGCCCAGCACGTTGCGGTTGAACATGAGCGTCGAGATGCCGATCAGCACCTGGGCGACGAACAGGGGGGCGATGTAGAAGCCGGCCAGCAGGCCGCGGCGGCGGACCGGGTAGCGCAGGATGCCGATCGCGCCCGCGGTCGCGAGCAGGGCCGAGAGCAGGCCGGTGCCGAAGCCGATCAGGAGGCTGTTCAGGAGGCCTTCGTGGAAGTCGCTCATGATCTGGAGACGCTGGTACCACTTCGCGGTCCAGACCGGCGGGAAGGGCCAGACGCTGTTCGCCATCAACGACAGGTAAGCGATGTAACAGATTGGGAAATAGAGGAAAACATAGAGCAGGCCGAGCAGCAGCGCCTGCCCGGCGATGGCCGTCCTGCCGCCGCGAGTGACCGCCGCCATGGTCAGTCGGCCAGGCTGCCGGTGAAGCCGGCGCGGCGCAGGTTGACGGTCTTCCAGATCAGGAAGATCAGGGCCAGCGAGACCAGGAACAGGACGACGCCCATGGCGGAGCCGAGCGCCCAGGTGCCGGTGGCGTCGAACTGGTGCTCGAGGATGTTGCCGTAAAGCGCGCCGTTCGGGCCGCCGAGGAAGCGGGGCGTGACGGTCGCGGCGAGCGTCGGCACGACCACCAGGACGATGCCGATCGCGGTGCCCATCCAGTTGAGCGGCCAGGTGATCGCCCAGAACGCCTGCCAGGGCTTCGCCCCGCACACCTTGGCGACCTCCAGGAGCTCGAAGTTGAAGTTGAGCAGCGACAGGTAAACCGCGACCAGCATGAACGGAATCCACAGGTAGATCAGGCCGATGGCGCTCGCGAGGTTGGTGTACATGAGCGCCTGGACCGGCTTCAGGCCGAAGGTCGTGAGCGCCATGTTGAGGAGGCCGATCGGGCCCAGGATCTGCTGCATGGCGGTGACCCGGAGGATGATCCCGGTCAGGAACGGGGCCGCGGTCAGCAGCACCAGCACCAGGCGGTAGCGGCCGCCGTGCCTGGCGATCAGATAGGCGCAGGGCCAGGCGTAGATCAGGCAGATCAGCGAGACCGCGAACGCCATGACCACCGAGCGCAGGAGGAAGGTGAGGTAGGTCGCCTGGCCGAAGATCGTCCGATAGTTGCCGAGGTTCCACTCGGCGATCATGACGTAGCTCGCGGTCCGCCAGAAGCTGAACACGACGATCGAGGCGAGCGGCAGGACCAGGAAGGTGAGCACGAACAGGGCGCCGGGCAGGGCCAGCGCCAGGAGCCGGGTGCGCGGATCGTAGCGCAGACGGCCGGCCGGGCTCATCCGCCGTCCGCCTTGAAGATCGCCGATGCCTCGGCGGGCCAGCCGACCCTGACCGCGGCGCCGCGGGCCAGGCCTTGGGTCTCGGGCGGCGCGCTGACGGTGATCTCCTGGCCGCTGCCGAGATCGACCAGGCAGTCGAGATAGGGCCCCTTGAAGATCACGTCGCGGAGCGTGCCGGCGAGCTGGTTGGGAAGATCGGCGCCGAGCTCGCCGCCGTCGGCCACGATCCGGATGCGCTCGGGCTTGAGGAACAGATCGACCAGATCGCCGGCGCTGGCGTCGCTCACCCGGCGGCCGATCAGATCGAGGCCGCCCCAGTGCAGCCGGGAGAGCTCCCGGTGCTGCCCGACGATCCGGGCGCGCAGGCG
>CAVTFM010000015.1:0-76550 GCA_963733965.1 uncultured Alphaproteobacteria bacterium | reverse complement strand
CCAGCGGCGCGGCCTCCCGACCCCGTGGGGCCAACGGCCGATCCAGGTCGGCGAGCTCGGGCTGGTCCCAGCTCGACTTGGCATGACGCATCAGCAAGAGGGTTCGCATTCCGACCTCCGGGCCGCCGCCTGACCGGCGCGGGCGCCCGGCAGCACATTGGACGCGCCGAAGCCTTTCTTCAACCGCAAGCTGCCGACGCCGTGGACGTCGCGCCCGCCCGCTCAGCGATGCGCCTCAATACAGACTCTCGAACAGCTCGCGGTGGCTGCGGTAGATGACCTGCCGCTTGAGCTTGAGCGTTGGGGTCATCATGCCGTTCTCGATGCTGAATGGCTCGGGCATGAGCTTGAAGTGGCGCACCCGCTCGAGCCCCGAGAGGCTGCGATTGGCGCGCTTGACCGCCTCACCGAGGGTGCTCTGAAAGCCTTTGTCCGCGGCGAGGGCGGCGAGGTCGGAAGGCAACCGGTGGGCGCGAGCGTAGCCCCTGGCGAACTCCGCGTCCGGCACCAGCAGGGCGACCAGATGCGGCCGCCGATCGCCGTAGACGATCGCCTGACCGATCTCCGACTCGAGCAAAAGGACGCCTTCGACCCGCTGCGGCGAGAGGTTGTCGCCGCCCGAGTTGACGATGATGTCCTTCTTGCGGTCGGTGATCTGGATGAAGCCGTCCTCGTCGATCAGCCCGATGTCGCCGGTATGCAGCCAGCCGTCCCGCAGGGTCTCGGCGGTCGCCGCCTCGTCCCGCCAGTAGCCCTGCATGACCGAGGTGCCGCGCACCAGAATCTCGCCGTCGGCGGCGATCTCGACCTCGATCCCCGGGATCGGCGGCCCGACCGTGTGCAGCTTGATCTTGCGCGGGGTGTTGACGCTCACCACCGGGGCGCACTCGGTCTGGCCGTAGCCCTGGAACACCGGCAGGCCGAGCGCGGTGAAGAACAGGCCGACCTCGATAGTTGAGGGGGGCGCCGCCCGAGACCAGGGCCTTGATCCGACCGCCGAAGCGCGCCCGGACCTGCTGGCGCACCAGCCGGTCGAGCAGGCGGTCGAGCAGGCGCTCGCCGAGCCCGAGCGCGGCCGGGTCCCGGTAGGCCTTGCCGCCGAGCTCGACCGCCTTCTGAAAGAGCTTGGGCTTCAGCCCCTTCTGGCGGGCGATCGTGTTCAGGATCCGCTGGCGCATGACCTCGTAGAGCCGGGGCACGCAGGTCATGATCGTCGGGCGCGCCTCGGTCAGGTTGGTCGTGAGCGTCTCGAGGCCGTCCGCATAGTAGATCTGGGCGCCGACCGCGATCGGCAGGAACTGGCCGGCGGTGTGCTCGTAAGCGTGCGAGAGCGGCAGAAAGGACAGAAAGACCTCGTGCTCGTCGAGGCCGAGCAGGGCGAGCGCTGCCGAGGAGCCGGCGACGTTGGCGAGCACGTTGCCGTGGCTGAGCATGACCCCCTTGGGCTTGCCGCCGGTGCCCGAGGTGTAGATGAAGCAGGCGGTATCCTGGGCGCTCAGGCACGTTGCCGGATCGGGACCCGGGTCGGGCAGCTGCTCGCCCGTGGCCATCGCTTCCGGCCAGGCCAGCACCGGCAGGTTCAGCTGGCTGGCGGCCTCGAGCGGCTCGATGCTGACCACCAGCCGGACCGCGCCCGCCTCGGCGACCGCCGGCAGCAGCTGCCTGGCCAGGGGGCCGTTCGAGACCACGACCGCGGCCGCGCCGCTGTGCTCGAGCAGGTAGGCGTGGTCGCGGGCGGTGTTGGTGGTGTAGGCCGGGACGGTGATCGCGCCCGCGGTCATGATCGCCAGATCGGCGATCAGCCATTCCGGCCGGTTCTCGGCGACCAGCAGCACCCGGTCGCCGGGCGCCACGCCCTTGGCGCGCAGGACGCGGGCGAGCAGACGCGCCTCGCGCGCCGCCCGCTGCCACGACCAGGGCCGATAGACCCCGTCGCGCTTCAGCCAGAGAAAGGGTTGCTCGCCGCGCGCCCTGGCCGTCCGCTCGAACAACTCGACCAGGTTCGAACCCAGATCCGGGGCCGACATGCCATCTCCCGGCCAGCGCCCGCTCCGGCGCGGACCATCGTCTTGCCCGAGTTCGGCCGCACGGGCCGGAGCCAAGCCCATTCCACGGTCGCGAACAGATAATGGGATTTGCCTGGATTGACCAGGGGCGGTGCATATATCTCCAGGGGTCCTGAACGGGAGCATCGGATGATCCAGCCTTGTCACCAAGCCGCGCCGGCCGCGGCGGCGGCACCGGTCGCCATGCTGCCGGAATGGGACTTAAGCGATCTCTACCATTCGCCCGACGCGCCCGAGGTGGCGACCGATCTGGGCGCGGCGCTGGCGGCTGCGAGCGCGCTCGAGGCCGAATACAAGGGCCAGCTCGGCGGCCTCGACGGCAAGGCGCTGGCGCTCCTGATCGAGCGCTACGAGCGCCTTGAGGAGCAGCTCGGCCGGGTCGCGAGCTATGCTCAGCTGCTGCACGCCGCCAAGGCCGACGACCCGGAGATCGGAAGGTTCTTCCAGACCGTCCAGGAGCGGGTCAACGAGGCCGCGACCAAGCTCCTGTTCGTCACCCTCGAGCTCAACCGGATCGAGGATGCGGCGCTCGCCGCCAAGGTCGAGCAGTCGGCCGAGCTCGCCCACTATCAGCCCTGGCTGCGGGACGTGCGCAGCTTTCGCCCGCATCAGCTCGACGACGAGATCGAGCGCGTGCTGCACGAGAAGTCGATCACCGGCCGGAGCGCCTGGGTCCGCCTGTTCGACGAGACCATGGCGGGGCTGCGCTTCCCGCTCGACGGCCGGGAGCTGACCAGCGCCGAGATCTTCGATCGGCTCTCGGACAAGGACCGGGCCCGGCGTCAGGCGGCCGCGGAATTGATCGCGGGCGTGCTCGATGGCCGCACGCGCCTGTTCGCCCTGATCACCAACACGCTCGCCAAGGACAAGCAGATCGAGGACGGCTGGCGCCACTTCGCGCGGCCGATCTCGAGCCGCAACCTCGCCAACCAGGTCGAGGACGAGGTCGTGGACGCGCTGATCAAAGCGGTCCGGGACGCCTGGCCGCGCCTGTCGCATCGCTACTACGGGATCAAAGCGCGCTGGATGGGCCTCGAGACGCTCGAGTACTGGGATCGCAACGCGCCGCTGCCCGAGGACAGCGATCGGCGCATCGCCTGGGCGGATGCCAGGGTGATCGTGCTCGACGCCTATCGCCGGTTCGCGCCGCCGCTCGCCCAGATCCTCGAGCGCTTCTTTGCCGGCCGCTGGATCGATGCCGCGCTCCGGCCGGGCAAGGATGCGGGCGCGTTCTGCCACCCGACCGTGCCGAGCGTGCACCCCTATGTGCTGATGAACTACCAGGGCCGCGCCCGGGACGTCATGACGCTTGCCCATGAGCTCGGCCACGGCGTCCACCAGGTCCTGGCGGCAAAGCAGGGCCCGCTGATGGCCGGGACCCCGCTCACGCTCGCCGAGACTGCCTCGGTGTTCGGCGAGCAGCTGACCTTCCGTGCCCTGCTCGGCGCCGAGCAGGATCCGGTCCAGCGTCGCGTCCTGCTCGCCGGCAAGATCGAGGATGGGCTGAACACCGTGGTCCGCCAGATCGCCTTCGTCGAGTTCGAGCGCCGGGTCCACGACGCGCGCAAGACCGCAGAGCTCACCGCCGACGAGCTCGGCCGGATCTGGCTCGAGATCCAGACCGAGAGCCTGGGGCCGGTATTCCGGTTCGAGGACTCCTACCGGGTCTATTGGAGCTACATCCCGCACTTCATCCACGTGCCGTTCTACGTTTACGCCTACGCCTTCGGCGACTGCCTGGTGAACTCGCTGTACGCGGTCTACCAGGCCGAGCCCGAAGGCTTTCAGGAGCGCTATCTCGAGCTGTTGCGGGCCGGCGGCACGTTGCGCCACCAGGAGCTGCTGGCGCCGTTCGGCCTCGATGCCTCCGACCCCGGCTTCTGGGCGAGGGGCCTCGGCGTGATCGAGGGCCTGATCGACCAGCTCGAGCGCGCGATGGCGACCTGACCCATGGCCGATGGCCGGAGCAGCCCGTCCGAGAACACGCTCTCCGGACGGGTCCGACGCTACGCCCAGGTGTCGGGTGCCATGGGCGGGCTCGCGGCGCGCATCGCCGGCGCCCGCTACCTCGGCATCAAGATCGACCGCGCGAGCCACGCCGAGGAGCTGAAGGCGGCGCTTGGCGGGCTCAAGGGGCCGCTGATGAAGGTCGCCCAGCTGCTCGCGACCATCCCCGAAGCCCTGCCCAAGGAATACGCGGCCGAGCTCGCCCAGCTGCAGAGCCAGGCGCCGGCCATGGGCCGGCCGTTCGTCCGCCGGCGCATGGTGGCCGAACTCGGCCCCGGCTGGCGGGACCGGTTCGCAGACTTCGAGCTCGACGCCGCGGCCGCCGCCTCGCTCGGCCAGGTCCACCGGGCGATCGCCAAGGACGGCCGCGCCCTTGCCTGCAAGCTCCAATACCCGAGCATCGCGAGCGCGGTCGAGGCCGACCTCACCCAGCTCCGCGTCCTGTTCGGCATCTACCGGCGCTACGACGGCTCGATCAATCCCGAGCGGATCTACGAGGAGCTGGCCGAGCGCCTGCGCGAGGAGCTCGACTACCGGCGCGAGGCCAGGCACATCGGGCTCTACCGCCACATGCTCCGGGACGAGGCAGGCGTGCACGTGCCCGAGGTCCTGCCGGAGCTCTCGACCGGCCGGCTGCTGTCCATGACCTGGCTCGAGGGCCGGCCGCTGCTCGAGCTCGTGAACGCGCCCCAGGAGCAGCGCAACCGGCTCGCCCACAACATGTTCCGCGCCTGGTACGTGCCCTTCTACGACTACGCCGTGATCCACGGCGACCCGCATCTCGGCAATTACAGCGCGCGCGCCGACCAGAGCATCAACCTGATCGACTTCGGCTGCATCCGGGTGTTCAAGCCGGCGCTGGTCCAGGGCGTGATCGACCTCTACTGGGCGCTGGTCAAGGGCGACCGCGACCTCGCCGTCCACGCCTATCAGACCTGGGGTTTCTCGGACTTCCGCAAGGAGGTGATCGACACCCTCAACCTGTGGGCCGCCTTCATCTACGCGCCGCTCATGGAGGACCGGCCGCGGCTGATCGAGGAGACCAACTCCGGCGCCTACGGCCGCGCGGTCGCCTTCAACGTGCAAAAGCGCCTGCGCGAGATCGGCGGCGTCACCCCGCCGCGCGAGTTCGTGCTCATGGACCGGGCCGCGATCGGCCTGGGCTCGGTGTTCATGCACCTCAAGGCCGAGATCAACTGGCATCAGCTGTTCATGGGCCTGATCCAGGACTTCGACGTCGCCAAGCTCGAGCGCCGCCAGACCAAAGCCCTCCAGGCCCAGGACCTGCCGCTGCCGAGCTGAAGCACACCCTTCGGCTGGCCAACATATCGTTGAATCCTCGCCCAATCCTCGAGCCAGATCCAAAGTATAGCCAAACGATCTTCTGCCCTTGATGCGCCACTATCATCTGCGCATGACGCATGTAACATTAACACGTGGCGCATATGTGTAGCTTCGAAAGACATGGGATGCGCCAGATCTGTGCCCTGGCGACGAAGTAATCGCGGCATGGCGCCCGCCGATCAATCAAGTTGATCCGGAATCAATGGAGCATCATTGATACCACGAGTCCCGGAGATCGGCCGTTTTCCGGGGTTTTCGGAGGCGATGACGATGGATTTCCGATCAATCCGATCTGGAGACTCCATTGAGAGGCGATCTTGCGGCGGGCGACGGCATGCGCCACATCCGTGCCCTGAAGACCCCGTCCGGGCGAGTCAGAGTGGGCCGCGCCCCGGGGTAACCAGGTCAACATCGGCCGGTGATCGGGGGCGCTCCCCTCTGCAGGGGAGCCGCTGCGCGCTGCCCGGCGCTTAGCAGGCGAGCGCGCGGAGATGGCCGGTTGAGGCGTAGCTCAGAAATCTTGGCGTCGCGCGTGACCAGGGTCGCGGGCAGCATGCGCGCGGTTGCGACGAGCAGGCGGTCAGCAGGATCACCGTGAAACGGCTCATCGAGGAAGGAGGATGAAATCGCCGCGGCAATAGCGAGCGGCGTCAGACGGACGCCGGGCAGACCGAGCACACGCTCGAACCAGCGAAGCGGCTCGAGATCCAGATGAATCCGCCCCTTGCGTACCAGGAGCCCGATCTCCCAGGCCGAAACCGGCGAGACCAGGACCTCGCCTCGGTCGGCGGCATCGTCGATTGCGGCCACGCTCTCGCGCGTCATCGCCGCGCCGCTGTCCAGCCAGAGCAGCACGTGGGTGTCGAGGAGCAGCATCAGCGATGCAGGACGCCGGTCGCTGCATCGAGCGGTTCATCGACCACGGGCGCGGTCAGATCGACCCCGGGCGCGACCTCGACCGAGCCCCGATGGGCGCCCCAGAGCGTCGGCAGCTGGGTACGCGCCGGCGTCAGCTCGGCGACCGGCCGTCCCCGGCGCGTGACCAGAACCCGCGCGATGCGCCGCGCCTCGAGATCCTTGAAGATCGCCAGGCACCGCGCCTTGAACTCGGTAGCGCTAACGCGGAGAACGTCACCCATGAGGCCCGCCGACAAAAAATGGTCAGTTCATGAAGACCATGTAGGGCACAGCGTGCTTTGCGTCAATCCCTGCGGTCCCAGGGTTGGAGTTCGGGGGACACGTACCCAATTGCCGCGAGCTTTAGCGTCAGGTCTTGCATTTCAAGCACCGTCGCCGGATCAGCAGATCAGCATCGGACGACGGATCACGCCGGCTGCAGGGCGCGCACCTCGAGGCGTTGGCCGAGGACAGCAAGCGCGCGGTCGATCTGGTCGATGTGCGAGCGGTGGTCGAGGTCGAGCAGGCGGCGGACGGCGTTCTCCTGCAGGCCGAGGCGGCGGGCGAGTTCGGTGCGGGTGATGCTTTGCGCGCGCATGGCCTCGTAAAGCGCGAGCTTGGCCGCGACCAGGGGCGGCAAGACGGCGACGGGTCGGCCGCGCGCCGGGCTCGGGCGGGGGATTTTCCGCGCCAGCTTGATGTAGCCGCCGAGTGCTGCGATCAGGCAGTCGAGGGCCTGCTCGCCTGCGGCCGCTTCGTTCGCGCCTGAGGTGTGCGCCTCGGGAACGTCGACAAACTGCACCAGTACGCCGCCGGACTGGTCGGGCTCGAACGCATAGGGAAAAGCGTTGGTCATCGTTGGCCTCAGGGCAGGTCGCGTCTGGTAAGACCGAGATCGCGCAGGATCTTGGTCAACAGGCCGGGTCCGATCTCGTGGGTCAGAGCGGGAATCGTGGTGAAGCGGTCGCCGAGGTAGATGCGGCCGTGGCCGCCCTTGCCATGCCTGGCCTCATAGACGAGGGCGAGGTCCCTCTCCGGCGGCCAGACGGCGCAGCTTCCGCAGGAGCTCGTGACCCGTCATCGCGAGTTTATCGCACATCGGTATGCGAGAGCGAAAGGAAATCGCACAGGAATGTGCGATAGCCGCCAGCGGCTGGCCCTGTCGCGACTTGCGCCAGGCCGCGAGGTCAGAACGCGACCTGGTCGCCGCCTTTGTGCGCGAGCATGGTGCGGGCGTCGGCGGCGACGCAGGTCAGGATCCTGGCATCGCGTGATCAGGGCCGCGGGCGGCGGGACCTACCGCGAACGTCGCCCGCTCGAGCCCAGGGCCTGCTGTCGGAGAGCCGATCGCCGACCGTCGGCCCCAGGCGGGGCGCCGCGCGGCCGGCGCGGGCCTACTGCGTCGCGGTCGGCTGTGGGGCGGTCTGCGCGGCTTCCTTGAGCGGCGGCAGCTCCAGCTTGAGCAGGCCGTCGGCGCAGGCCGAGGCGTCCTTGCGATCGGCGCTGGTGGCGCCCGGCATGGTCGCCCAGCCGCCGGCCTCGACGAACTTGCCCCGCTCATAGGAGCTGCTCATGTCCTTGAACGTCGCGAGCTGGGCGCGCGCGTCCGGGGCGGCCGCGAAGCGCTCGGTGCAGATCACGGCGGCGAGCTCCTGATGACCCTGCTGCGCGGCGTTCTGGGTCATCGTGTGGGCGCTGCCGCCGGTGACCCAGCCGCCCCAGGAGAAGCCGATCACCATGGTCGCCACCGCGCCGGCGACAACGCCCCAGACTACCGTACCCTTGCTCGGCTGAAGTCGATCCCAGCGTTGCGCCAAATTCTGCCTGTCTGCCATTTGGAACCTCCCTGGTTGCGCGGCCTCGGGCTGAGGCGGCTTTTTTTGGTAAGGTTCATTAATAAAGGTGGTACCGGGCCTCGTTTTGGCAAGCGCAATTAAAAATATAAAACAGTTTACTTTCCGATTTGTTCCCTAATGGTTCGAAATGACAGCAGGATTCCGGCCGCCAGGTGTCCCGCAAACCACGAAAACTTTTGCATGTGGTGGTCCCCGCGATCAGCCCTCCGCGAGCGATCGGTCTGATCCAGACCACCAGCGCCCGCCATTTTCCCAGGGGGAAGCCGCCAGCAGCCGGCCCCTGAGTTGGCGCCGGCCCTTCAGTCGCAACTCTGGGCACAGGCAGTGCGTAATCTTTGCGCCGAGGCCGTCGCCAGACTCGCTTCGACGACCGTTTGTCCCGGCTAGCTATCCGAGCCGGCCAGGTTAGGCTTGCTCAATCACATGCAAAGCATTGACTTGGTCAGGTTAAGTGAGCCCCAAGATGAAGGACTCAGAAATGAGCCGGTCGGGAACGACTACATCTGATCTTGAGCGATGACGCGCATGATTGGATTCGTTCAGGACGAGGCGGCGGCGCAGGCGGCGAGGAACGCCTGGAAACGGTCGTCCATCAGGCCGGTGCGGTGGGCGAGCTGGGGCAGGTTGAAGTCGCCGCCGATGTTGACTTCGACCAGGACCGGCCCGCGGTCGGTCGGGGCGATGTCCCAGGCCTGCATGCGCAGGCCGGGGAAGGCCGCGGCCGCCTGCAGGGCGAGGGCGATGAGCGCCGGCCAGTCGGGGATCGTCAGGTCCTGGAGGCGGCCCCCGGTGTCGGGATGGTTCTCCAGTTCGCGCTGCTCCGGCCCGACCCCCTGCAACACCCGGGTGACCCGGCCGTCCGCGGCATCGAGCGCCGCCAGGAGATTGCCCGACCGCCAGAAGTTGTCGGCGGGGTTGTCGCCGACCGGAATCTTGCAGAGCGCGCGCAGGATCGCGGGGCCACCGTCCTCGATCAGGACGATCAGCCGGACGGTCGCGAGGCGCGGTCCCCAGACCTGCTCGAGCTCGGGATGCGGCCGCAGCATCTCCTGGAACAGGTAGCCGTCCGCAAGGTAGCGCTCGATGTCACGGACGAAGGCCTCGACCGCGAGCGCCCGGCCGCCCTTGAGGACGAGGCTGTCGGCCGCCGCGTCGTAGGCCGCGAGCGCCGCGACGCCGATGCTTCGGATGCCGGTCACGGGCTTGGCAAAGCAGGGATAGAGCATGCCGGCGCGCAGATGGGCGGCAAGCGCCGCCGGCTCCGCGAGCGTCACGGCCGCGCCGAGCCCGCGGCGGGCGTGATAGACCGCCCGGGTCGCCGGCGCCGGCAGCCCGAGGCCCGCGAGCAGGGCGTAGAAGATCAGCTTGTCGTGGGCGAGCCGCCACCAGTCGAGCGCATTGCACTGCCGGATGATCCGGTCCTGGACCGCCCGGCCGAGGAAGGCGCGCTTGGCGGCCAGGCTGAAGCGACGGTCGTCGTACAGCTCGAAGGCATAGTACTCGTCGGGCCTGAGCTTGCCGGGGCCGAAGCGCAGCCGCCAGATGTCGCCGAGCTGCGCCCAGGCGCTCTTGCCGTGCGCGCGCGCGGCGAGCTGCAGGCTCTTGGGCAGGTTGAACTCGGCGTCACGCTTGACGTGCTTGATGACCTCGACCGCCGCCGCCATGGCCTGTGCGCTCCCCCGGGCCCGAAAGCTCGATATCGCGCAGCGTCGTTAAGGGATCGTGAATCCGCGCTTTTCCTCCCATGCCGGCGGCGGCCCGTGGCGGATCAGGTGCAAATAACGCCGCGACGACGCTCCGGACCCGGGACCAGCCCCGGCGGTCGACCAGCGCGGATCAGGCCGAGGCGACGCTCCGGATCTGCGGCCAGCCCTGGCGGCGCACCAGGGCCGGCACCTCGGAGGGCACCACCGGCCGGCCGAGGAAGTAGCCCTGGCCCTCGTCGCAGCCGTAGCGGCGCAGCATCGCCAGCTGCTCCAGGCTCTCGATGCCTTCGGCCACGACGTCGACGCCGAGCCCGTGCGCCATGGCGATCACCGCCCGCGCGAGCGTCGCATCGCCCTCGCTGGTGTTGATGTCGCAGACGAACGAGCGGTCGATCTTGACCCGTTTGATCGGGAAGCGCTTGAGGTAGCTCAGCGACGAGTAGCCGGTGCCGAAGTCGTCGAGCGCGAGGCTGATCCCGAGCTCGCTCAGATGCCCGAGCAGGCTGGCGGTGCTGTCGCCCTCCTGCATCAGCACGCTCTCGGTCAGCTCGAGTTCGAGCCAGCGGGCCTCCATCTCGGTCTCGGTCAGGATCTCGCGGATCCGGCCCTCCAGACCGCTGCGCTGGAACTGGCGGGCCGACATGTTGACCGCGAGCCTGAGCCCCGGCAGGCGCGCCGCCCGCCACGCCTTATGCTGCAGGCAGGCGGTGCGCAGGACCCAGAGGCCAAGCGGCTCGATCAGGCCGTTCTCCTCGGCGAGCGGCACGAACTCGTCCGGCGGCACGAGGCCGAGCTCGGGGTGGCGCCAGCGGATCAGCGCCTCGACGCCCACCACCTGGCCGCTGTCGAGGGCGATCTGCGGCTGATACACGAGCTGGAACTGATCCTGCTCGAGGGCGTGGCGCAGGTGCTTTTCGAGCACCATCTGCCCGAACACCCGGACATTGAGGGTCGGGTTGTACAGCTGCAGGCGGTTGCGCCCGCGCTCCTTGGCCCGGTAGAGGGCGATATCGGCGCATTTGAGCAGCTGATCGGGCTCCGCGCCGTCGGTCGGACAGAGGCCGATGCCGATGCTGCCGGTGACGTAGAGCTCGTGGCCGCGGATGTGGAAGGTCGGGCGCATCGCGTCGAGGATCTTCTGCGCCGGCTTGACCGCGTCCTCGGCGGTGCGCAGGCCGCGCAGAATGAAGATGAACTCGTCGCCGCCCATGCGCGCGACGGTGTCCTCGTCCCGGACGCTGGCGCGCAGGCGCCGGCTGAGCGCGACCAGCAGCGCGTCGCCGATCGAGTGGCCGAGGGTGTCGTTGATGATCTTGAAGCGATCGAGGTCCAGGAACAGCACCGCCACCATCTCGCCTCGGCGGACCGCCTGCTTGAGGGCGGTGGCGAGGCTGTCGTCGAACAGGGCGCGATTGGGCAGGCCGGTCAGCGCGTCGTGGGTCGCCCGATAGCGGATCAGCTCCTCGGCCGCCTTGCGCGCGGTGATGTCGCGCACGGTCAGGATGAAGGTTCGGCGGCCATGCAGGTCGAGATCGGTGACCGAGAGCTCGATTGCGACATTGTTGCCGCCTTTGCGCCGTCCGACCATCTCCAGGAGGCTGTGCTGGGGGAGCGCCATGACGTCGAGCCGCGCCGGCCAGGGCAGAGTCTCGGGCTCGCGCGCCGTCGTCCCGGCCACCAGCTCGTCGAGCCGCAGCCCGACCAGCTCGCCCGGCTCGAAACCGAAGATCTGGGCGGCGGCGGGGTTGGCGGATTCGACCCTGCCGTCGTCGGTCACGGTGACGATGCCATCGATCACCGAATCCATGATCGCCTGCAGGCGCTGCTCGCCCTGCTCGAGCGCCCGCTGCCGCCGCTTGGCCTCGGTGATGTCGGTGTAGATGGCGACCGTGCCGTTGTCCTGGGTGCGGAACTCGTTGATCGCCAGCCAGCGGCCGTCGCGCAGATGCATTTCCCACGGCCCGCAGGGCGCGCTGCGACGGGCCAGGCATTGCGCGAGCCAGTCGTCGAGGGTCGGCGGCGCGTCCTCGGTTGCCAGCAGGCGCTTATAGACGAACCGGCTCAGATCCTCGAAGCGGGCCCCGAGCACGATCCGGTCGCCCTGCGCCCCGAACAGCTGCCGCAACCGGTTGTTGTAGAGCACCAGCCGGTCCTCGGCGTCCCAGAGCGCGAAGCCTTCCGACATCGCCTCGGTCGGCTGGACCAGGCGGTCGCGGGCCGCGCGCAGCGCATCGAGGTTGGCGGCCAGCCTCGCGACCATGCTGTTGAAGGCACGGCCGACCCGCGCCACCTCGTCGCGGCCGGCGGGCTCGACCCGCGCGGTGCGGTCGCCCTCGGCGACCCGGTCCGCGACCGCGGCCAGGCTGGTCAGCCGGCGGGTCAGGACGAAGCCCATGATGAGGCCGACCACAGCGATCGCGACCATGCCCGTGAGCGCGATGCTGATCCCGAGGTTGCGGGTGTCGCGATAGGCGAGCACCAGCGGATAGTCCGAGAACTCGATCGCCAGCGTGCCGAGCGGGCTCGCGCGGCCGCGGATCTCGGCGCGGCGCCAATAGTGATGCTCGCTGGCGCTGAGCTCGGGAAACGGCCCGTTGATCAGGCTGGGGTCGGTGGCGGCGACCACCCGGCCCTGGACGTCGGCCAGCACCACCGCCTCGACCCGCGGGTCGCGTCGGGTCGCCTCGATGAAGGTCTGGAGGTCGGCGAACTCGTCGGTCAGGAGCGCCGCCCGGGTGAGGTCGCCGACCAGTTGCAGGGTGACCGCCTCGGTGCTCCCGACCTGCTCGCGGATGGTGCGCATCGAATGGCCGAGGGTCATCCAGAGCATCGCGCCGGTGAGCACGATCTCGAGCGCGAAAATGGTCGCCGCGATACGATATTTGAGGGACATGTCGCGCGGGCTCGGGACGCGTCTCAGTTCTCGGTGAAGAACCCGAGGCGCGCGCTGGAGCGCCGGACCTCGTCATAATCCTGATCGCGTGCCAGCACGAAACCGGACCAGCCGCCGGCCGCGAGCACCGCCCGTCCGGCTTCGGTGCGCGCCCAGGAGAGAATGCAGGCCAGCAGCTTGGCGCGGTCGGGCGCGGACACGCGCTCGTGGACCGCGAACACGTAAGGGCTGATCGGTGCCGTCTCGATCATGACGTGCAGTCGCAGGTCCGCGACTGATGCGATCTGCGGCAGGACGAAGCGCGGGACGGCGCAAGCGTCCGCCGCCCGGAGAACGACCGCCTGCAGGCAGGCGATCCTGGTCTGGTAGTGCTGCAGCAGCACGTCGACGCCGGGCTTGAGGCCGGCATCGGCCAGCGCGGCCTTGACCATCTTGCTGGCCGTCCCCAATGCCGGCGGCAGCGCGAGCTTCTTGCCGACCAGATCGCGCCAGTCGTGCCAGTTATGATCCTCACCGATCATGACCACCGCGGTCAGCGGCTGATCGAGCCGCGCCAGCGCCTGATAGTGATACTTGTCGGCCGCATCGACGTAGAAGAACGGATGAACGAAGATGATGTCATAGCTCTGCTCGGCCAGCGCGTCCGCGAATTTCTCGAAATTCGACTTGGTCTTCAAATAGACCGGCCGCCCGAGATCCCGGCTGAAGCTGGCGGCGATCGGGCCGAAGACGCGATCGATGGTCAGCACCGGGACATAGGGGAAGACGCCGAAGCGATAGGCCCGGCCCGGCTCCGCGCCCGCAATCGGTCGCAGCGCCGCGAGCGTCAGCGCGAGCCCGAGCGCGATCAGCGTGAGCGCGGCGCGACCCGACACCCCGCCGGCCGCGCGGCGGCCGGAATCTGCGGTTCGGCGCCGGCGCAGCCACGCGACCACCTTGGCCACGGCTTGCGCGCGGGCACGCCGAAAGTCAGGCATCACACACCCCTTCGGAGTCGAACGGCCGCGGCCGCGGGCGGACGTCCACGGTGGCAGCCAGCCGGAGCCGACATGCACACCTCTAGTTTATTGGCTTGCCAGAGCTATTCGCTATTTACGCGACTGGTCGAGTCCGGTCAAGCCGCGAGAGCCACCGCCCGGCACCATGCGGCGGTGGCCAGCGCGATCCGCCCTAGGCGAAGCTCGGACAAGCCGCTAGGTTGACCACCGAAGCGCCGCAGGCGCAAAGGGAAGGGCGCGCGAGCGATGAAGATCGGGGTCCCCAAGGAACGCCGGCCCGACGAGCTGCGGGTCGCGGGCTCGCCCGACACGGTCAAGCGGCTGATCGGCCAGGGGGTCGAGGTGCTGGTCGAGACCGGCGCGGGCACAGGCGCCCAATTCATCGACGAAGCCTTCACGGCCGCCGGTGCGACCGTGGTCGACGGTCCGCAGGTGCTGTATCGGGACGCCGACGTCCTGCTCAAGGTGCGCCGGCCGCTGGTCGCCGGCGAGGGCGAGCTCGACGAGATGGCGCTGCTGCGCGCGGGTCAGGTCCTGATCGGCATGCTCGACCCCTACCCGAACCGCGACCAGGTCCAGGCCTATGCCAAGGCCGGCGTGATCGCCTTCGCGCTCGAGCTGTTGCCGCGCACGACCCGCGGCCAGGCCATGGACGTGCTGTCCAGCCAGGCCAATCTCGCGGGCTACCGCGCGGTGATCGACGGCCTCGCCGAGTTCGACCGGGTGATGCCGATGCTGATGACCGCGGCCGGCACGATTCCGCCGGCCAAGGTGTTCGTGATCGGCGCGGGCGTCGCCGGGCTGCAGGCGATCGCGACCGCCCGGCGGCTCGGCGCGGTGGTCTCGGCGACCGACATCCGGCCGGCCGCCAAGGGCGAGATCGAGAGCCTGGGTGCGAGGTTCGTGGGCGTGGTCAAGGAGGACGCGGCGACCGCCGGCGGCTACGCCAGGGAGCTCTCGGACGCCGACCGCAAGGAGCAGGCCGAGATGGTCGCCAAGCACATCGCCGGCCAGGACCTGGTGATCACCACCGCCCAGATCCCGGGCCGGCCGGCGCCCCGGCTGGTCAGCCGGGCGATGGTCCTGAGCATGAAGCCGGGTGCCGTGCTGGTCGACATCGCGGTCGAGAGCGGCGGCAATGTCGAGGGCAGCCGGGTCGGCGAGGTCGTCGAGCTGAACGGCGTCAAGATCGTCGGCCACGCCAACCTGGCCGCGCGTCTGGCACCGGCCACCAGCTCGCTGTACGCCCGCAACCTGTTCAATTTCGTGAGCCTGCTGATCGACCCCGAGAGCAAGCAGCTCAAGATCGACCTGGCCGATGATCTGGTCAAAGGCACCCTGATCACCAAGGACGGCCAGGTCGTGCACCCGGCCCTCAGCCAGAGCCAGGCCGCCTGACGCCCGCTTCGGCCCGACGCTCACTGCGGCCTGACTGTCACTGCGGAAAGCAACCATGGCAGAGATCGACCCGACGGTCTTCAACCTGATCGTGTTCGTGCTCGCGATCTTCGTCGGCTACTACGTGGTCTGGAGCGTGACGCCGGCGCTGCACACGCCTTTGATGTCGGTGACCAACGCGATCTCGAGCGTGATCGTGGTCGGCGCGCTGATCGCGACCGGGGCGGGCGGCTTCAGCTTCTCGACCGTGATCGGCTTCTTTGCGGTGGTGCTGGCGGCGGTCAACATCTTCGGCGGCTTCACGGTCACGCAGCGCATGCTGCAGATGTTCAAGCGGCGCGGCTGAGGAGCTTTGTGATGACCGCCAGCGTCGTCGCCATCGGCTATCTGGTTGCCGCGGTCTGCTTCATCCTGGCGTTGCGCGGGCTGTCGTCGCCGGTGACCGCGCGCCAGGGCAACCTCACCGGCATCGCCGGCATGGCGATCGCGATCCTGTTCACCCTGTTCCACCTGCCCAACGCCGGCATCGGCAGCTACCTGATGCTGCTGGTGGCGCTCGCAATCGGCGGCACGATCGGCGTCGTGATCGCGCGCAAGATCCAGATGACCGCGATGCCGCAGCTGGTCGCGGCCTTCCACAGCCTGGTCGGCATGGCGGCGGTGTTCGTCGCCGCCGCCGCGCTGACCAACCCCGCCGAGTTCGGGATCACCGATCCGACCGGCGCGATCAAGGTCGCGAGCCGGCTCGAGATGGGGCTCGGCGTGATCATCGGCGCGATCACCTTCTCGGGCTCGGTGATCGCGTTCGCGAAGCTGCAGGCGCTGATGCGCAGCGCGCCGATCCTCCTGCCCGCGCGCCATCTGATCAACGGCGGCATCGCCGCCCTGATCGTTCTTCTGCTGATCATCTTCGTCGCCGGCGGCAGCCCGGCCGCGTTCTGGCTGATGACCCTGCTCGCGTTCGCGATCGGTTTTCTCCTGATCATACCGATCGGCGGCGCCGACATGCCGGTCGTCATCTCGATGCTCAACTCCTACTCGGGCTGGGCGGCGGCCGGCATCGGCTTCACGCTGCACAACCCGATGCTGATCATCACGGGCGCCCTGGTCGGCTCCTCGGGCGCGATCCTCTCCTACATCATGTGCCACGCGATGAACCGCTCGTTCATCAGCGTGATCCTGGGCGGCTTCGGCGAGACCGGGGCTGCGGCCGCCGATGCCGGCGACCGGCTGGTCAAGCCCGGATCGGCCGAGGATGCCGCCTTCATCATGAAGAACGCGCGCTCGGTGATCATCGTGCCGGGCTATGGCATGGCGGTCGCCCAGGCGCAGCACGCGGTCCGCGAGCTCATGAACACGCTGACCAAGGAAGGCGTCGACGTGAAGTTCGCGATCCACCCGGTCGCCGGCCGCATGCCCGGCCACATGAACGTCCTGCTCGCCGAGGCGAACGTGCCCTACGACGTCGTGTTCGAGATGGAGCAGATCAACAACGACTTCCAGAGCGCCGATGTCGCCTATGTGATCGGCGCCAACGACATCACCAACCCGGCCGCCAAGGACGACCCGTCCTCGCCGATCTACGGCATGCCGGTGCTCGACGTCGACAAGGCGAAAGCCGTCTTCTTCGTCAAACGCTCGATGGCCCCCGGCTACGCCGGCATCGACAACACCCTCTTCTACAAAGACAACACCATGATGCTGTTCGGCGACGCCAAGAAAATGACGGAAGAGATCGTCCGCGCGATGGAGTGACGTCAGTCTTCCGCGACCCGGCGCTTCAGGTGCTCGAAGCGATCGCGCAGCTCATGATGGTGCGAAGGCAGCCGGCCAAAGATCTCGCGGGCCATTTCGGCGTTGTAGACGTGCGAGCTGCGCTTGCGGTCCTCGAGCATGTCGAGCCAGAGTTGTTCCCGGTCGAGAAGCCCCGGCGGTAGGCGTGCCTGAGGGTACTCTTGGGGCTGGCGGTATCGATGCCTTCCTGCTGCAGGAATCGCCGCAAGGTCTTCCAGAACAGCTCGAATGTGAACTCGAAGCGCTGGATTGTGCCGTCCATAACGATCTCATCGGGGTCGGGATGCGCAAGTGCCTCACCGAACCGGTCCAGCGCGTTGCCTAAGCTCTCCAGGGGGTCCTGCAGGGTTTCCTCGTTCATAGAGCAGGCTTCCTTCGCGATGCACGCGGCGCCTGAAGCTCTCCGGCAGATCGTCCATCAGCACGAAGTCGATCAGCAGCAGCGTATCCGCTTCCTCCTCGAGATCGAGGTGAAGCCCCGCCCACTCTCCCCGGTCGATCCCCGGCGCCTCGATCGCGAGGTCGATGTCCGAGCGCTCGAAGTTGTCGCCGCGGGCGCGCGAGCCGAACAGCCAGATCCGCTCGACCGCCGGGTGCTCGGCGAGCCGGCGAGCCAGTTCCAGGATCACCTCGCGACGGGGAAAGTCGGCCGGCAGAGACGTGGCGAAGCTCCGATTGCGATGCGCGCAGCCGGCGACCATAGCACAGATCGCTGGCTGGGAGCGGCGATCCAGAAGCTTACACCCGGCGGGCCGGACCATCGGCTCCGCGGCACGGGCGAGGTCGATCGGCCGGCGGTCGGCGATCAGCTCCTTGGCGGCAAGGAAACCGGCGCCGCGGTTGATCCAGTCGATTGCGACCAGCCGGGCTTGAATTCCCGCCCCGGCACTGCCAGCGCTGGCTAGCTGTCGTTATCACGAACGTTGTTCAGGGTGAGCCGGGTTCTGCGGCATTGCCTCTTGCCGGCGAGAATGGCGCCGCCGGAAGGCAACACCGGACCAGGGTCTGCCAGGGCATGACCAACGTTCAGAGCGATGACAGCCAGCTGGCCAGTCTGAGCCTCAGAGTTTGCAAATCAATCGCGCCCGCGCAAGAGTACCCTTTGGAATCATTGGCGTTTTCCGGCGCGATCGGAGCACTTCGGGCATTCTTTCACAGGCTCTCAGGCGAGGTCGAGCCGGACCTGATGGTTGCCGCCATCGCGCGCGATCGGCACGCGCGCAGCCCCTTCCCGCACCAGGACGGCTTCGCCGTCGAGGGTTGCTCCGACCACCTTGCCGGCGCCGCCGGGGCGGTTGGTCAGGGTGACGACGTAGGTCTCGGCGCCGCCCGGCAGCCGCCAGCACAGCTCGCACTCGGGCCAGCTCGCAGGCACGCGCGGCTGCAGCACGAGCATCGTTCCGCCCTCGACCCGGAAGCCGAGCAGGGTCTCCAGGATCAGACGGAACATCCAGCCCGCGGAGCCGGTGTACCAGGTCCAGCCGCCGCGCCCGACGTGGGGCGGCGCGCCGTAGACGTCGGCCGCGATCACATAGGGCTCGACCTTGTAGGTCGCGACCTCCTCGGGCGTGCGCGCGTGGCTCACGGGCGAGAGCATCTCGAGCAGGGCAGCGGCGCGCGCGGTGCGCCCGGCCTCCGCCAGCGCCTGCACCGCCCAGAGCGCGCCGTGGGTGTATTGGCCGCCGTTCTCGCGCACGCCCGGCACGTAGCCCTTGATGTAGCCGGGGTCGTGGGTGGTGCGGTCGAAGGGAGGCGTCAGCAGGCGGATCAGCCGGTCCTGGTCGGAGATCAGCATGGCCTCGAGCGCGTCCAGGCACTGCTCGACCCGCTCGGGCGGGGCCACGCCCGAGAGCACCGCCCAGGCCTGGGCGATGGTATCGATCCGGCACTCGTCGCTCGCCGCCGAGCCGAGCGGCGTGCCGTCGTCGTAATAGGCGCGCCGGTACCAGGCGCCGTCCCAGCCGGTGTCGTTCAAAGCGACGCCAAGGCGCGCCTGATAGGCCTCGTAGCGCTGCGCCCGTGGCGCGTCGGCGCGCGCGCGGCAGAGCGGGATGAACTGGCCGAGGATCGGGAAAAGAAAAAAACCGAGCCAGACGCTTTCGCCGCGGCCGAGCCGGCCGACCCGGTTCATGCCGTCGTTCCAGTCGCCGGTGCCCATCAGCGGCAGGCCGTGGGCGCCCGCGGTCAGCGAGCGGTCGAGCGCGCGGCAGCAATGCTCGTAGACGCTCGCGCGCTCGCCCGAGGCCTCGGGCAGAAGGTAGGCCTCGTCCTCGCCGTCGGCGAGCGTGCGGGCGCGGAGGAAAGGTGCCGTCTCATCCAGGAGAGCGCGGTCGCCGGTGCTCGCGACGTAGCGGGCGACCACGTAGGGCAGCCAGAGCAGATCGTCCGAGAAGCGGGTGCGGACGCCGCGGCCCTCCGGCGGATGCCACCAGTGCAGCACGTCGCCCTCGACGAACTGATGCGCGGCGTGCAGCAGGATCTGCGCCCGGGTCAGCTCGGGCCGCAGATGGACCAGTGCTGCCGCGTCCTGCAGTTGGTCGCGGAAGCCGAAGGCGCCGCCGGACTGATAGAATGCCGAGCGCGCCAGGAGCCGACAGCAGAGGGTCTGGTAGACCAGCCAGCCATTGGCCATCAGATCGAGCGCCGGGGCCGGGGTCCGGATTTGCAGCCCCGATACCAGGTCCCGCCAGACGGCCGAGACTTCCTCGAACGCCTGGTCGATCGCGGCCATCGACGCGTATTTCCGGATCAGGCTGCGCGTTGCGCCGGCATCCCGGCCCTCGCCGAGCAGCAAGGCGAGCTCCACGCTCTCGCCGGGTGCCAGCTCGAGCACGACCTGGAGCGCAAAGCAGGGGTCGAGGCCGTTCCCCGTCCGGCCGTCCAGGGCCGGTGCGCTCAGCAGCGCCGCCGGCCGTGCCGGGCTGCCGTTCCGGCCGATGAAGGCGGCTCGATCCGCCGTGCGATGCACCGCCGCGCCGGCGGGCACCACCGCGGTCGCAAAAGCGACGCCTTGGGCGAACGCGCCGCGATCCGGGTTGCGCGCGAGGATCGCCCCGGTCTCGGCCTCGTCTGAGGTCTCGATCGAGCCCGCGGTCTCGGACGGCAGTCCGCCCAGGACCAGACGGGCGTAAGCGAAAACGCTGAGCCGCCGTCTCCGATCCGCCAGATTCGTCAGCCGGATTCCGGTGACCTTCAGGGGGTCCCCGCGCGGCACGAACTGGCAGACTTCCTGCTCGAGCTCGGCGCTGCTCTGCAGGAACCGGCAATAGCCGAAGCCGTAGCGGACCGTGCAACCAGCTGGCGCCGGAACCGGCCCCGGGGTCGGCGACCAGAAGCTGAGGGCATCCTCGTCGCGCAGATACAGCGCCTCGCCGTGCGGGTCGCTGACCGGATCGTTGTACCAGGGCGTGAGCCGGTTCTCCCGGCTGTTGCGCGACCAGGTCGTCCCGGCGCCGCTCTCGGAGGTGATGAAGCCGAAGCTCTCATTGGCGACCACGTGGGTCCAGGGTAGCGGCGGCCGGTGCTCCGGCGTGATGCGCATGACGTACTCGCGGCCGCCGGCCGCGAAACCGCCGAAGCCGTTGTCGAACTCCAGCTCCTCGACCATGGCCGCAGGCGCGGGCTCGGCCGGGCTCGCCGGCTGGTAACCGATCGATGGCGCGGGGCTGACCGGCGTCGGCGCCGTCCCGGCGGCACGATCGGGCATCCGGCCGAGGATCTGAGCCACGTCCGCGAGATGGGCATGGCTTGCGGCCAGACCGAGCGCGGCCGCACGCGTGGCGGCGAAGCCGAGCCCGAAGGCGAGCGTGCGTCGTTCCCCCGGTGCCAGCTCGACGACCGTGCGCAGGCAGAGGATCGGATCGAGGACGTTGCCGACCGTGCCGGAGAGGGCGGCGCCGGTCGCGAGCGCCGCGGGCGCCGCGAGCGATCGGCCGCGGCCGATGAAGCGTTGCCGGTCGGTCTCGTAGTGCGGGACAGGCCCCGGCCCGCCGTCCTCGATCAGCCAGTGCGCGAGCCAGCGGCCGGGCTCGTCGGCGCCGCGCGGCCGCCTGGTCGCGAGCAGCGCCCGCTGCTCCGGCGCGGCCTCGGTCTGCACGAACAGCTTGGAGAAGGCCGGATGGGCGGCATCGGCGGCGCCCGCCTGCAGCACCGGCTCGAGATAGCTGGTGATCTCGATCCGCCGTGGCCGCGACGACCGGTTCTCGAGCCCGCAGCGGCGGATCTCGAGCGGATCGCCCGACGCGAGCGCGACGGTGAGCGTTGCCTCGATGCCCGCGTCCTGACGCAGGATCAGGGCCCACTCCGGCGCCAACTGCACCTCGTAGCGCTCGGGCTCGCCGCCGGTCGGCTGGTAGCCGATCGACCAGTAATCGCCGGAGGCCAGATCGCGCAGATAGAAGAACCAGCCGTCCCCGTCCTCGACCGGGTCGGCGCGCGAGCGGGTGAGCGCGATCCCGTCGCATTCGGAATGACCGCTGCCGGCGTTGGTGATCAGGGCCGTGTAGCGGCCGTTGCCGAGCTGCTGCCCATGCGGCCGCCGATCGAACAGACGCGTTCGGTCAAGGTCGCGGATCGCGCGCTCCGGGTCGGCGGGGCTGGTCATGGGTTGGCGGTGCTAGCTGTGCTGGTCCTTGGGCTTGGTCGGAACGTCGTCGTCGGGTTCGCGTGCGGTGTCCTTCAGGGCGCGCTCACCGGCCGAGACCGGCTGACCGCCGTAGCGCAGCACCACGGTTGCCGGAAACTCCGCGACCGTCGCCTCGCGCCCGCTGAAGCTCGTACTCTCGCGGCCGTTGACCTCGACCCCGATCAGGGGCTGCTCGAGCGGCGAGGGCAGCACGATTCCGCCGGGCGGCAGAGCCACGTCCCCGCTCATCGTCACCACCAGCTCGTGATCGGCGTGGGGCCGGACCGAATAGTTGAGCGTGCCGTAATAGGTCGGCAGGCGCCGGACGCTGACCCCGGCATCCGTCAACACCCAGTCCGGCAGCAGCCCGGCGCCCACGACCAGAGCCTCGTCGCTCTCGCGCTCATAGGCGAACATGGTCCGGACCGAGCGGATGAACTCGGCGCCCACCCAGCTGTGCGGCAGATCGCCGATGAACCTCGGCGCCCTCGGGTCCCGCCAGACCACCTCGGCCCAGGCATTCCAACCGGCCGGCCGCAGCCCGTCGAACAGGTATTTGAGGACCTCGTGCGCCTGCTCCTTGAGGCCCATCCGGATCATCGGCCCGACGATCCTGAACTCGTAGGGCGTGTAGCGCTCGAACTGAGGATCGTGGCTCTGGTCGGCCTTGCGGGCGGTGAAGTAGCGAAAGTACTGGTCGAAGGTCGCCCGGAACGCCGGCTCCGGCAGATTGCGGAGCTCGCCGACCGGGTCGGCCGCGATCGCGGTCGAGGTAAAGTCGAAATCGCCGAGCTCGGCGGCACCCGGGATATAGGCGATGCCGTGCCGCTGCATGCTGAGGGCGATCGACGCATAGAGATCGGCGCGGAACTCGTCCCTTATGCGGGCGAAGGCGGCGGCATGGGCGTCCTCGCCCAGGGCGATTGCGGCCTGGGTCGCATCCTTGAGTCCGAGCAGCACGAACAGGCCGTCCCAATAGGAATGCACCGGGTTCTGGATGTAACCCTCGTGGCTGATCGATTTCGGCACCAGGCCGTAGTACATCAGCTTGCCGGGTTGCTGGTACTCCGCGGTCCGACGTTCCAGCCGCAGACGATCGATGTAGTCGACCGCACCGACGATGCTCGGCCACATTTCGGTCAGCAGGCCGACATCGCGCGAGAAGCGGTAGTATTCGTTGAGCAGGTAGAGCCATTCGCCGTGGCTGTCGTGCTCGACCGCCCGATCGGCGCCGCGCGCGTCCACGCAGCAAGGGATGGCGCCGTCCTTGAACTGGTAGGGCGCGTACCACTCGATGAACCTGCGCACCTCCTCCGGATGGGCCATGCGCAACAGCGCCGCCGAGATCAGCGCGCCGTCGCGGATCCAGCTGCGCCGGTAGGCGCGCGGTCCAGGCTGCAGCGCCGGACCGTCGGCGTTGATCAGGATGTAGGCGAGCGTCGTCTTGAGCGCGTCGACGATCTTTCGGTCACCCGGGATATCGATCGACACCCGGTCGAGCGTGCGATGCCAGTCCCTGGCGGTCGCATCGAACGCCTCGGCCCACAGGCGGGCGGCGTCCGCGTCGGTCGCCTCCGCCGGCGCCGGCTGGCTCTCCTGGTACAGCGGCACGACCAGGAAAACGTCCCGCTGCTGGCCGGCCGCCAGATCGAGGTCGAACTCGAGCGCACCGGAGGCGTAGCCGAACTTGTCGAACACGCTGCTCTGGGCGGGGAGCGTGCCTGAACTGAGGTAGTCGGTGATGCTGCCGTCCTCGAAGCGGGCGGCGCCGAAAGCTTGGGGGCGGCTGAGCGCGATCACCCGCTTGTCCCGGTCAATGACCACCGTCCGGTCGGCGTAGGCGAGCTCCTGAACGCTGATCGCGCCCCCGCCCATCCCCAGCTCCTGCCAGGGCGGGTTGACCCGGAATGGGCGCAACGCCAGGAACAGGCGACCCTTGAGCGGTTCGGGCGAGTCGTTGCTGACCCGATAGCGCAGCCAGACCGACGAGCTGCCCGGCTGACCGGCCGCGAAGGCCGAGACCTTCATTTTCACGCCCGCCTGGGTCCCCTTGGGCGTCCAGGTCACGCTCGGTATCGGCAGATAGCCGTCCTCGAGCTCCTGGGTCGGCTGAGCCTCGTTCCAGGTGACCAGCTGCTTGTTCAGATAGAGGAAGGGCTCGATCGCGCCCCAGCCCTCACCGGGTTCGACCATGCCCGCCTCGTCGATCAGAGCTCGCTGGTGGTCGCCCTTGACGCCGAGCACGGTCCAGTAGCTCTGCTCATCGGAGTAGTATCGGGGGTAGGTGCCGGGCGCCGAGTCCTTGGCGATCGCGCCGAAGAAATGGTTGAGCGACGCCCCGAACTGATAGGGCTTGACGTCGATGTTCTTGATCCCATAGCCGCTCGCCCGACTGCTGTGCTTCAGATCGATACGCAGATAACGGGACTCGGTCTCGGGCAGATAGATGTAGTCGCGGCCGCCGTTGCCGGCCTCGACGTGAAACGCGTCCTGCCAGTCCTGCTCGTTGTCGGAGATCTGGACATCGTAGGTCCTGGCGAAGTCCTGATCGTCCCAGTCGATCACCAGACCGCCATACTCGCGCAACTTCTTGAAATCGATCTGCAGCCACTGCTCCTCGGCGACGGTGCCGCTGTGCCAGACCGTGGCCGGGTCGCCGTCGAGGACGGCTTCGATCCGGCTGCCGTCAGCGCTGGTCGAGGCCCTGAGGTCCGGGGTCAGATCGTACGGTCCGAGGTCGCGCTCGGCGAAGTCGAGCTGATCGATCCAGACCGATCCCGCGCCGCCGCGGCCGGCGGCAATCGCGATTTCGAGGGTCGCCACCTCTTTCAGCTCGCTCCGGTCGGGTCCCCAGGCGAACTCGATGTGGCGCTTCTTGATCGTGATCTTGCGCCACTGGGAAGAAAACTCGAAATGGCGCTGCGAAGACCACCACACATTCTGACCCGAAGCATCGATGAGCTTGAGCTCGAGATTGTTCTCGGGCGCATCGCCTCGAATGTAGAACGAGAAGGCATAGTCATCGGGCAAGGGCAGCGCGATCTTCTTGCGTGCAATCACATAGCCGGCATTGCCTTTGAAATCGAAGTCGAGGCGCATGGCCATGCCGCGATAGCCCTTGTCCTGCGCGAGCTCGACGCTGACGCCGTCCGAGGCGCTGGACGACCAGCCGCTGAGATCCTCGAAGTCGTCGAGGAGGGCGGCCCGCGCCGGCGGCGCCAGGACCGCCAGCACGATCAGGAGCCGCAGCCCCCCATACGCCGCGGCCGCGATCTCGCGCGGGCGGGAACGACGACCAGACTGCTCATCCAGCATGGCTCAGTGACCTCGATTCCACACCCGCTGTGGCGACTGCGAGACAGTTGACGGGACCGGCGCAACACACAGATCTCTGACCCTCGCCGCCTCGGATTTCCGCCATAGACACTAACAAACTAGTGCTTCGGACTCCACCATTCATCAACCGGCACGGGACAAAGCCTGCGAACTGTGGCATTCCTGCACGGCCTTCGGGATAACCATCCGTCTCATGCGCCGGTCAGGTTAATCAATCCCTAAGATCGCCGGCGATGATGCCCTCCATGGGGCGCCCTGGACGCAGACGAAGGGCTGCACGGACCGGCAGGGCGGTCAGCGCCGAGCCGGCCATCAGCCCGATGTCCCGGGCGTGCTCGCCAAGCCCGGTGGGTGCGGACCGCGACGCGATAACCATGGGCCAACCCGATCACGAGCACGTGAGCGCCCGGCGCCGGGGCGGCCGGCGCAAGAGCGACGACGCCGGTGCCGAACGCCGGCGCACGCGCTGGCATGGGCGACGAGCCGGTCGGTCGTTGGCGGCGCTGGACCCGATTGCGCCTAAATGCTGCGCACGCGATCGCCCTTTAGTGCATGCAGGGAGGCCAGTGTGGACCAGGATGATGGTCGACCATTACGCCTCGGAATCGATAATTTTGCCGGCCCGGCGTTGCCGGGTCCAAGTCGCGACTTGCAAATTGGGCTTCCGTATAGGATCAGGAGAGGTCCCTCTCGATCGAATGTCATCAAATAGATCCTGGTCTGACAAACCATACGTTGATTTGTATCGAGGTAGGAGGGGATTCGAAGGAGAGGTGATTTGTGACCTGGTTGGTCTGAAGGATTTATATTAATCTGTCTAGACCAAGCACAACACAGTTGATCGAACGGGCTCACCACATTCAGCAATCGAGAAGGCTGACGAGTCGCAGTGTGGCCGCCGGGTGTCAGGCACCGGTGCGGAAGCGCTCGATCAGAGCGCGCGCGGCCATGGGCGGGAGCAGGCGGCCAGCGCCAACCGCGGCCTCGAGCTCGGCGAGCAGCGCGCTGGTCGCGGGATCGGCGGCGAGCGCGTCGAGCAGCCCCGCCTGGACCTCGGCGCGAAGCCAGCTCTGGGTCTGGCGCTGGCGCTTGGCCGCGAGCTCGCCCGCCGCCTCGAGCGCGCTCCGCTGCCTGCAGACCGCCTGCCAGACGGCATCGATGCCGGTGCCCTCGAGGGCCGAGCAGGTCAGGACCTCGGGCGTCCAGCCCGGGGTCGGCGAGCGCAGCAGATGCAGCGCCGCCTGATAATCGGCCTGGGCCCGGCGCGCCGCCGCCAGGAGCTCGCCGTCGGCCTTGTTGATCAGGACCAGGTCGGCGAGCTCGATGATGCCGCGCTTGATGCCCTGCAGCTCGTCGCCGGCGCCAGGCGCGAGCAGGAGGAGGAAAGCGTCGACCATGTCGGCGACCGCGGTCTCGCTCTGGCCGACGCCGATCGTCTCGATCACGATCACATCGAAGCCTGCCGCCTCGCAGGCGAGCGCCGCCTCGCGGGTGCGCCTTGTGACGCCGCCGAGCGTCCCGCCCGCGGGCGATGGCCGGATGAACGCCGCCGGCGCGTTTGCGAGCCGCTGCATGCGGGTCTTGTCGCCGAGGATCGAGCCGCCCGTGCGCCGGCTCGAGGGGTCGACCGCGAGCACCGCGATCTGATGGCCCTGCGCGATCACCTGCGCCCCGAACGCCTCGATGAAGGTCGACTTGCCGGCGCCTGGCGTGCCCGAGATGCCGAGCCGGATCGCTTCGCCGGTCGCGGGCAGCAGGCGGCCGAGCAGCCGCTCGGCCTGCTCCTGGTGGTCGGGCCGGCGCGATTCGATCAGGGTGATCGCGCGCGCCAGCGCCCGTCGATCATGGTTCAGGACGCGCTGAGCGAGGGTCTCGAGGGCCGGGGTCATGCGAGGGTCGACGTTGTCCCGGGGCGCGGCCGATGTCAACGCCGAGCGGGGCGCGGCCGATGTCAACGCCGAGCGGGGCGCGCCGAGGGCGCGCCGGCGGCAGCGACAAGGTGCGATCCGCCGCAGGGCGGCGCTGCAGCAGTCGCGCGCTGCAGAAGACCAGAGGTCGCGCCGGCCCGCGGGAGCGGCGTGCGGTCACCCCGTTAACCTTTCGTCAACCGTCCGCAGCCAGGGTGCCCAGAGTCAACGGTCCATGCGACCATGGCAATCCGCGCCCTCACAACCTTGCGCGGCGGACAGAGTCCCAGGGTCGCATGGACCACGGAAACCAGGGTCTACCGGGCAATCGTTAACGTTCGCCTAACAACCTCGACGCGCCACCTCTGTCCCAACCCCGCCATCTCTGCGGGCAACCCAGGGCCACCAAAGTCGTCGAGCCAATGCGGATCGGCACGAAGGGCCGCATCCCGACGTCTCCGCCCGGCATGGTCAGTGCGCGGCATCCCAGTTGGGGCCGTGGCCGACGTCGACCACCAGCGGCACGTCCAGATGCGCGGCCTGCGCCATGACCTCGCGGATCAGCCCGGCGGTCGGCTCGATCTCGGCCGCCGGCACCTCGAACACCAGCTCGTCGTGGACCTGGAGCAGCATGCGCGCGCCGAGGTTGGAGCGCGCCAGCGCCCGGTCGGCGCGGATCATCGCCCGGCGCATGATGTCGGCGGCCGAGCCCTGGATCGGGGCGTTGATCGCGGCGCGCTCGGCGTAGCCGCGCCGGGCGGGATTGCTGCTCTTGATCTCGGGCGTCGCGCACAGCCGCCCGAACAGGGTCTCAACGTAGCCCTTGGCGCGCGCCTCCGCCTTGGCCCGCTCCATGTAGTCCCTGATGCCCGGATACTGCTCGAAATAGGCCTCGATGTAGCGCCTGGCGACGTCGAACTCGATGCCGAGCCGCTGGGCGAGGCCAAACGCCCCGATGCCGTAGATGATGCCGTAGTTGATCATCTTGGCGTTGCGGCGCAGCAAGGGGTCCATGCCCGCGACCGGGACGCCGAACATCTGCGAGGCGGTCACCGCATGGACGTCCGTGTCCCTGGCGAAGGCCTGCTTCAGCGCCTCGATCCCGGCCATGTGCGCGAGCACGCGCAGCTCGATCTGCGAGTAGTCGGCGGATAGCAGGAGGTGGCCCGCCTCGGCGATGAAGGCGCGCCGGATCTTGCGGCCTTCCTCGGTCCGGATCGGGATGTTCTGGAGGTTGGGGTCGTTCGAGGACAGGCGGCCGGTCGAGGTCGCGGCCATGGCGTAAGAGGTGTGGACCCGGCCGTCGGGCCCGATCTCCTGGATCAGGGCGTCGGTATAAGTGCCGGTCAGCTTCTGCAGCTGGCGCCAGTCGAGGATGGTCCGCGGCAGGGGATGGCCTTCGGCGGCCAGGATCTCCAGCACCTGCGCGCCGGTCGTGAGCTCGCCGGTCCGGGTCTTGCGCGAAGCCGCGAGCCCCTGCTCCTTGAACAGCACCTCGCCCAGCTGCTTGGGCGAGCCGAGGTTGAACGGCCGGCCGGCGAGCTTGTAGGCCTGCTCCTCGAGCTCGGCCATGCGCCGGCCGAAGTCGGCCGAGAGGCCCCTCAGGATCTGCCGGTCGACCTTGATGCCGTGACGCTCCATCCCCGCGAGCACGGCGACCAGCGGCCGGTCCAGAGTTCTCGTAGATCCGCGTGCGCCGCTCGGCCGCGAGCCGCGGCTTGAGCAGGCCGTGCAGGCGGAGCGTGAGGTCGGCGCAGCCGGCGACATAGGCCGTGGCGCGCTCTGAGGGCACCTGATCGAAGCCGATCTGCCGCTTGCCGCTGCCGCAGACCGATTCGTAGGTGAGCGCATCGCGGTCGAGATGCATCCTGGCGAGCTCGACCAGGCCATGGCCATGGCCGGCGCCGTCGATCGCGTAGGACAGCAGCATGACATCGTCGTAGGGCCGGATCTCGAGGCCGTAGCGCTCAAGCAGGCTCTCTGCGGACTTGAGCTCGTGGCCGACCTTGAGCACGGCCGGGTCCGCGAGCAGCGGGCGAAGGTGTGCCAGCGCCTCGTCCCGCACCAGCTGGCCGGCGCTGAGCGTGCCGAACTCGTCCCGATGCCCGAACGGCAGATAGCAGGCTTCGCCCACATCCAGGGCGAGCCCGATCCCGACCAGCTCGGCCTTGGCGAGGTTCGGCGACGTGGCCACACACGCGATCGCAACGATGCCTCCGGCTGTCGCCCGCTCGAGCCAGGCGTCGAGCGCGCCCAGGTCGTGCAGGGTCGCGTAGCTGAGCTCCGCCTCGGCCGCCGCCTCGCCCGCCGGCGCGGCCGCGGTCGCTACGGCCGCCAATGGCTCGACCCGCTGGGCGAGCGAGCGGAAGCCATGCGCACGGGCGAACTCGAGCAGGCGCGCATAGTCGGCCGGCCCGACCTGCAGCTCAGCCAGCGGGACCGGCAAAGGTGCCGTCTCGCACAAGGTGACCAGCGTTCGCGACAGGCGCGCCTGCTCGGCATGGGCGAGCAAATTCTCGCGCCGCTTCGGCTGCTTGATGCTCGCCGCATTGGCCAGCAGCTCGTCCAGGCTGTGGAACTCCTGGAGCAGCTGGGCCGCGGTCTTGACCCCGATCCCCGGCACGCCGGGCACATTGTCGGAGGTGTCGCCGGCCAGCGCCAGCACGTCGCGCAACAGCTCCGGGCCGACCCCAAACCGGGCGATCACCTCGTCGCGGTCGATCGCCTTCTGCTTCATCGGGTCGTACATCTGGACGCCGCGGCCGATCAGCTGCATCAGGTCCTTGTCGGACGAGACGACGATCACCTCCTGGCCCTGCTCCTGGGCCTGCCGGGCATAGGTCGCGATCAGATCGTCGGCCTCGTAGTCGTCGGCCTCGATCACCGGCAGGCCGAACGCCTTGGCCGCCTCGCGCACCATCGGGAACTGCGGCGCCAGCTCCGGCGGCGGCTCCAGCCGGTTCGCCTTGTAGCCGTCGTAGATCTGGTTCCTGAAGCTCGCGCGGCCCTTGTCGAACACCACCACCAGCTGGTCGCCGGCCATGTCCTGGACCAGCCGGAACAGCATGTTGCAGAAGCCGAACACGGCGCCGACCGGCACCCCCTTGGGGTCGGTCAACGGCGGCAGCGCGAAGAACGCGCGGAACACGTACCCCGACCCGTCGATCAGGACCAGGCGCTTGGTCTCGGACATGCCCTGCCTCTCTCACCCGCGCCCACGATAGGCGAACCTCCCTTGGGAGGCCAGCCATGGCGCCGCGGCTCGCGACCAAGGTGTGGCTTGCTCGCCTCCGGGACACTTGTGGGCAGGCTGGTCACAATCGAGTTCGTGGCTCACGGCCTGCTGGCCCGGGCGGGGCATTCCCGGGGTCACCGGGCGCTACGATCGCGCGCGGCGAGATACCGAATGGCGGCGAATGGCTTCCTTCCCTCCTTGCGGGAGGAGCGATCCGGTCCGCGCCGACCACCGAGGCGGGCGCTGGGACCCCAGGACCGGGATGGGGGACCCCCGCGCTCAATTTTGGCGTGAGGGGTGGGCGAAAACTATCCCGAACAGTGAACCAGGTCACAAGCCAGACGGGCCGGAATCGGTCAGGGTCTTAGGCGGACATTGACCATGCAGATGGTACAAGGATCGATCCCGAGCCGGCGGCAGGCCGCGGGCGCAGGGGGCTGGCCGCCAGCGCTGCCGGATGCGGCCGCGCTGCGGACTTGGCTGCTGGTCTGGCTGCTCCTGGCGCTGCCGCTGGCGCTGCTGCTGGCCTCGGCCACGGCGGCCGGGCAGGTGGCGCCGTCGCCGTCGCCGCCGGACCCCTGCCAGATGGCGCCGAACCTGCCCTATTGCCCCTAGCGGAGACGCAGATGGGAGATTTGTACAGTCGTCGCTATCCGCGCCTGGCCCTGCCGGCGCTGCCGCGACTCGACTTCGGCGGTTTCTGGCGGCAGCGGCGCATGGTCCTGTTGGCCGCGCTCGGACCCGCGACCGGCATCCTGTTGCTGCTCGGCGGCGCATGGCTGGCGGTCGAGCAATACGCGAGCGCCAAGGCGGAAGTCCGGCGCGCCGAGACCGGGCGCTATCTGGCCGAGTTCCGCGAGGCGCCGGTGGCCGATGCCTGGGCGCGTCTCGGCGCTGCCTGGCAGGCCGAGCAGGACCACCAGCGCAGGCTGCTGGTGCGGGTCAGGGACGCGTCCGGCGCGCGCTTCGAGACGGCGGTGCGCAACTACCGGGACTTCGTCCTCGACGCGGTCGTGGACCATCGGCTGGCGGCCGACATCGAGACCGTGCGCGGCTACTTCGAGCGCCTCGGGCTCTGCATCCGGATCGGCAGCTGCGATCCGGCGGCCGCGGCGGCGCAGCTCGGCCCCGCGGTCTGGCAGTTCCGCAACCAGCACTACTACTACCTCGCGGGCGAGGGCCTGGCCGCGGACTTCGACCGGACAGTGATCCTGATCGCGCCCCTCGAGCGCGGTCGGCCCGCCGCCTGAGAGGGGCTCAGCCGCCGCCTGGCGCGGCCGCGCGCTTGTAGGGATGGTGCCTGCGCCAGTGGCGGGCGATCTCGGCCCGGGTCGTGATCCAGACGTGGTCGTGGCTGCGGGCGTAGTCGAGGAAGCGGATCAGCGCGGCGCTCCGGGCCGGCCGGCCGACCAGGCGGCAGTGCAGCCCGACCGACATCATCTTCGGCTGGCGGGCGCCTTCCTCGTACAGGACGTCGAAGGCGTCGCGCAGATACTGGAAGAACTCGTCGCCGTGGCTGAAGCCGTTGTTGATCGCGAATTTCATGTCGTTGTTGTCGAGCGTGTACGGAATGACGAGATGCGGCCGGCCGCCGACCTCGAGCCAGTAGGGCAGATCGTCGGCGTAGGAGTCCGAATCGTAGAGGAAGCCGCCCTCCTCGACCACGAGGCGGCGGGTGTTCGGGCTGTTGCGGCCGGTGTACCAGCCGACCGGGCGGGTGCCCGTGGTGCGCTCGATCGCCTCGATCGCGCGCTTGAGATGCGCCCGTTCCTCCGCCTCGGGCATGTCCTGGTAGTCGATCCAGCGCCAGCCGTGGCTCGCGACCTCGAAGCCGGCGTCGACCATCGCCCTGGCGGCGGCCGGGTTGCGCTCGAGCGCCATGCCGACGGCGTAGACCGTGAGCACCAGGCCCCGCTCCCGGAACAGGCGCACAATCCGCCAGAAGCCGGCGCGCGCGCCGTACTCGTAGATCGACTCGACGTTCAGGTTGCGCTGGCCCGTGAGCGCCGGCTGGCCGGGGATCTCGTGCAGATAGGCCTCGGACGCCGGGTCGCCGTGGAGCACAGAGGCCTCGCCGCCCTCCTCGTAGTTGAGCACCATGCTGAGCGCCAGCCTTGCGCCGTCCGGCCAGTTGGGGTGCGGCGGATGGCCGCCGTAGCCGACCAGATCGCGCGGATAAGGCTCGGTCATCGTCGGATCCTCCCGGGCGCGTGGGCGGTTTGCGCGCCCGATCGCAGGCGCCGGTTTAGCTTTCTCTCCTAACTTGTCTATAATAAAGGATCTATCGGCAAGCAAGCGAACAATCACAGGGGCCGATCGAAGCCGCCAGCCGGCATGACCCGCGCGGACGCCTACGCCGCCCGGTTGTCAGGCCACGCAATCAACCTATTGTCCGACTCGGACCGACCGACCGGCGATGTCGCCGGTACGTCGCAGAGGGCTCATGGAGCGACTGTTTCAACCCGGCACCCGCCGGACCTTTGCCGCTCTCTGGGCGGTCGCCTGGCTCGGCGTGGCCGCCCTGCTGCTGCTGCCGATGCCGGTCAGCGCCCCGGACGGCACCGACAAGCTGGCCCATTTCCTGATCTTCGGCGGCATGGCCTGTGGCGCCGTCAGCTTCAGTCACCGCGCCGGCCGGCTGGCTGGGCTCGCGCTTTTGACCATCGCCGGCGGGACCGCGCTCGAGTTCGCGCAGCGGCTGACCACCTGGCGCACCTTCGACCTGACCGACATCGCCGCCAACGCGGTCGGTGCGACCTCGGGCTATGCGGTCGCGCTGATCATCCTCCTGCTCTGGATTCGGCCGGCCGATCCGGCCTACCAGGCGCGCCGGCCGGCGCAGCTCTGACCAGCGATCAGCGCGCCTCGATCTTCTTGAGCATCCGCCCGAGCGGCGCGCCGCCGAAGATATGAACGTGGAAATGCGCCACCTCCTGGTGGGCGTCGGCGCCGCTGTTGGCGAGGAAGCGATAGCCGCTGGCCGCGACCCCGAGCCGCCTCGCGGTCTCGCCGACCGCGCGGAAGAAGCCGGCGATCGCCTCGGGCGGCGCCTTGGCGCTGAAGTCGTCCATCGAGACGTACTCGCCCTTGGGCACCACCAGCACATGCACCGGAGCCAAAGGGTTGATGTCGCGGAAAGCGAGCGCGTGATCGTCCTCGTAGACGCGCTGGCACGGGATCGCGCCGCGCAGGATCTTGGCGAAGACGTTGTCGCGGTCGTAGGCCATGGCGCCGGTCCCTCCGGGTGGCATCGTGTGGCTCCCGTATGGACAAAGCGGGGCGCGCCCGGCAGTGTCAAGCTCCGGTCGAAACCGCGCGGCCGCACCGGCGAGACCAGGGAGAGACCGCGATGAGCCTGGCCGTGGCGATCCAGATGGATCCGATCGAGCGCATCGACATCGACGCCGACAGCACCTTCGTGCTGGCGCTCGAGGCGCAGCGCCGCGGCCACGGGCTCTACCACTACCTGCCGACCGATCTGAGCTACGACCAGGGCCGGATCAAGGCCCTGGCGCGGCCGCTCGAGGTGCGCCGCGAGCGCGGCCGCCACTCGACCCTGGGGACCGCGGAGATGCTCGATCTGCGCACCCTGGACATCATCCTGATGCGCCAGGATCCGCCGTTCGATCTCAACTATGTGGCGACCACCCATCTGCTCGAGCGGGTGCACCCGGACACGCTCGTGGTCAACGACCCGGTCGCGGTGCGCAACGCGCCGGAGAAGCTGTTCGTGACCCAGTTCGTGGAGCTCATGCCACCGACCCTGATCACCTACAGCCACGCCGAGATCAAGGCGTTCCGGGCCGAGCACAAGGACATCATCGTCAAGCCGCTCTACGGCAACGGCGGTGCCGGCGTGTTCCACATCACTCCCGACGACGAGAACCTGAACAGCCTGCTCGACCTGCTGACCGTGACCGTGCGCGAGCCGCTGATGGTGCAGCGCTACGTGCCCGAGATCAAGCAGGGCGACAAGCGGATCGTGCTGATCGACGGTGAGCCCGCGGGCGCGGTCAACCGGCTGCCGCCGCCGGGCGATGCCCGCGCCAACCTGCACGTCGGCGGCAAGGCCGAGAAGTCGACCCTGTCCCGGCGCGACCTCGAGATCTGCGAGGCGCTCGGTCCGGTGCTCAGGGCGCAGGGGCTGGTGTTCGTCGGCATCGACGTCATCGGCGGCTGGCTGACCGAGATCAACGTCACCTCGCCGACCGGCCTGCAGGAGATCAACCGCTTCGACGGCGTCGCCCTCGAGAGTCGGATCTGGGATGCGATCGAGGCCCGCCACGCGGCACGCCACCACGAGCTGCCGACCTGATCAGGGCAGCATCCGCCCCGCATCGCGCGCTCGCGCAAGCAAAAAGGGGTCCGAAGACCCCCTCTTGCCGGCCGCAGGGCTCTGGCTCAGGCGGCTTGCTGGCCGAGCACCTGCTGCAGCTTGGCGGTCGCCATCTGCTCGTCGATCCGCTCGATCGCCGCGACCTCGCGCGCCAGGCGCTCGAGCGCGGCCCGGTACATCTGGCGCTCGCTGTAGGACTGCTCGGCGTCCTCGGCGCGGTGCAGCTCGCGCACCACCTCGGCGATCGATACCGGATCGCCGGAGTTGATCTTGGCCTCGTATTCCTGAGCGCGCCGGCTCCACATCACGGCGCGCTTCGGCCGCGGCCGCGCCTTGAGCGCGTTCATCGCGGTCTGGATCTTGTCCCGGCTGCTCAGCTTGCGCATCCCGGACTTCGGCGCCTTGGCGACCGGCACTCTCAGGATCAGCCGGTCCTGCTCGAACGAGACCACGTACATCTCGAGCATGTCGCCGACGATCTCCTGGGTCTCGATCGCGGTGATGCGGCCCACGCCATGGGACGGATAGACGACGTAGTCATCCGGGGCGAAGGCCAGATTCTTGCCCATCGAAGTCGTTCTCCCACCTACCTCAGCACGGCCGCGCGAGTGCCACCAAGCCCGCTCGCGCCAGACATCGAACGCGCGCACCCGGCTGGTCCGCCGGATGCTCGCACCGAAAGCTTTCCGTAACGTTAATGGAAATTAATGCTAAACATTCATAGCATGCTTCGACAGAAATGGACAGCCCCTTTGCACTCGCGTCGCGCCGCCGGTCCATCGGCCCCGCCCAGGGGCAAGACCCCGGTGCCGGCGGCCGCGGTCAACGGTCCTGGCCGGGCTTCGAGCTGAAGTACTTGTCGAACTTGCCTTGCAGATCCTTGAAGTCGTCAGCGTCCGCGGGCGGCTCCCCCTTCCGCGTAATATTGGGCCACGGACCGGTCGAGTATTCACGATTGAGCTCGAGCCAGCGCTCGGCCTGCTCTTCGGTATCCGGCAGAATCGCCTCGACCGGGCATTCGGGCTCGCAGACCCCACAGTCGATGCATTCGTCGGGATTGATCACCAGCATGTTGTCGCCCTCGTAGAAACAATCCACGGGGCAGACCTCGACGCAATCCATGTACTTGCACTTGATGCATGCTTCGGTGACGATGTACGTCATCAATCACTCCAGAGGGTCGGGGGGCGGCCGGACTACGCGCCAATTGGGGACGTCCGTCATATGTGGCGCGTCGCGCGGAGCTTGTCCAGGGTCCCGGCGCGCGCAGCCGACAGCGGCAATTGGCCGCGCGGCCGGCCGCGGCGGTCATCTTACCGGGGGCGTCCAACCCTCGCGCGCGGGCTGCGCGGCCAGACCAGCGTTCCCCGGCCGGCCGCGCCAGCGCCGGCCCAACAGGCGTTCCCCGGCCGGCCGCGTCAGCGCCGGCCGAACAGTCTCTCGATGTCGGCCCGCGACAGGCTGACGTAGGTCGGCCGGCCATGGTTGCACTGGCCGCTGTGCGGGGTCGCTTCCATCTGGCGCAGGAGCGCGTTCATCTCGGCGAGGCTGAGGCGGCGCCCGGCGCGCACGCTGCCGTGACAGGCGAGCGTCGCGCACACCCGATGGAGCGCCGCGTGCAGGCTGACGTCCTGATCGATCGCCGCCAGATCGTCGGCGAGATCGCGCACCAGCCGGCCGACTTCGGCGCTGCCGAGCAGGGCCGGCAGCTCGCGCACCAGCACCGCCTCGGCGCCGAACCGCTCGAGCACGAGGCCGAGCCCGGCGAGCTCGGTGCGGCGCTCCTGCAGCTGCTCGACCGCCGCCGGGTCGAGCTCGACCACCTCCGGCAGCAGGAGGCCCTGGCGGGCGACGCCGTTGGCCGCCAGCTCCGCCTTCATGCGCTCGTAGACCAGGCGCTCGTGGGCGGCGTGCTGGTCGACCAGGATCAGGCCGTCGGCGGTCTCTGCGAGAATATAGGCGTCGTGCAGCTGGGCCCGGGCGGCGCCGAGCGGATGCCGCTCGAGCGCGTCGCCCTCCGGCCGGGTGGCGCCCTCGGTGCGCGCCGAGGGCGGCCCCAGATCGAACCGGTCCTCGGTCACGGGGGCCTGGAAGCGCGCCGCGGTCTCGGCGAGGCCCGGCCCCGGCGGGCTACCGTTGGCCCGCGCCCAGGGCAGGCCGCTCCCCGGCCGGAAGGCGCCGAGCGCCGCCTCGCCGAGCGTGGTCGCGGTCCGGCCGCCGGCCGCCAGCAGCGCCTGCCGGAGCGCCCCGATCACCAGGCCGCGGACCAGGCCCGGCTCGCGGAACCGGACCTCGGCCTTGGTCGGATGGACGTTGACGTCGACCCGTTCGGGGTCGAGCTCCAGGAACAGCACCGCCATCGGCTGGCGGTCATGGAACAGGAGGTCGCCGTAGGCCGCGCGCAGCGCACTTTTGAGCAGGCGGTCCTGGACCGGCCGCCGGTTGACGAACAGATGCTGGAAGCGGGCGGTCTTGTGGCTCGCGGTCGGCAGGCCGGCGAAGCCGAGCAGGCCCAGGCCCTCGCGCTCGGCCCGGACGGTCAGCGCGTTGGCGGCGAACTCCTGGCCCATGATCTCGCCGAGCCGGGCGGCGAGCCTGGCCTCGGCATCGCCGCTCGCCGGCTCCAGGCGCAGCACGCGCCGGCCATCGACCACGAGCGTCAGCGCGACCTCGGGATACGCCATCGCGAGGCGCTCGACGACCTCGCGCGCGGCCTGGGTCTCGGCCCGCTCGGACTTCAGGAACTTGAGCCTGGCCGGGGTCGCGAAGAACAGGTCGCGGACCTCGACCCTGGTGCCGTAGGCGCCGGCCGCGGGCGCCGGCGCACCGCAGGCACCCCCTTCGGCGGACAAGGCGATGGCGCTGTCCTGTCCCCGCGGCCGGCTGGTGATCGCAAGACGACTGACGCCCGCGAGCGCCGCCAGCGCCTCGCCGCGGAAGCCGAGCGTCCGGATCCGGACCAGGTCGTCGTCCGGCAGCTTGGAGGTGGCGTGGCGCTCGAGTGCCAGCGCCAGCTCGGCGGGCGCCATGCCCTGGCCGTCGTCGGTGACCGCGATCAGGCCCGCACCGCCCCCCGCGATCTCGACCAGGAGCCGCCCGGCGCCGGCATCGAGCGCGTTCTCGATCAGCTCCTTGACCGCGGCCGCCGGGCGCTCGACCACCTCACCGGCGGCGATCCGGTTGACCAGATGCTGCGGCAGGCGGCGGATCGGCGCCACGACCCAGATCCTCCCTCGAGCCTCGCCCCCGCCGCGCGCGACGCGGCGAGGGCCGGCTCAGCCCTCGATCCCCTGCGGCTGGCCGACCACGACCACCAGCAGCTGGTCCGGATGATAGAGCCGCGCGGCGACCCGTTGCACGTCCTTGAGCGTCACCGCCTCGATGTAGCCGTTGCGCCGCTCGAGATAGTCGATCCCGAGGTGGTCGACCTGCATGCCCACGAGCATGCCGGCGATCGCGTCGTTGCTGGTCAGGCGGAGCGGGAAGGAGCCGGTCAGGTAGGTCTTGGCGTCATCCAGCGCCGCCTGGGTGACCTCGCCCGCGGCCATCTCGGCGATCTGCGCCCGCACCAGCTGGAGCGCCTCGCCGACCGCGGCATTGGCGGTGCCGAGCCCGCCCAGCCAGAGCGGCGCGAAGTCCATCGGATAGAGGTAGCTGGAGATCGAGTAGGCGAGCCCGCGCTTCTCGCGCACCGCCTCGGTCAGGCGCGAGGTGAAGCCGCCGCCGCCGAGCAGGTGGTTGGCGACGTAGGCGGCGTAAAAGTCGGGATCGTCGCGGGCGAGGCCGGCCTCGCCGAACAGCACCTGGCTCTGGGGCACGTCCTTGCGCACGACCACCGTGCCGCTCGCGGGCAGGGCCGGGGCGAGCTCGTAGGGCACGCTCTTGGCCGGCAGGCCGCCGAAGGTCTGATCCAGGAGCGGCGCCAGCTCTGCTGCGGTGATGTCGCCCGCGACCCCGATCACGAGATTGTCCCGGGCCAGCCGGGCAGCGACGAAGGCGCTGAGGTCCGCGGGCGTGATCGCGGCCACGCTCGCGATCGTACCCTGGCTCGGGTGGCCGTAGGGGTGGCCCGGGAAGGCGGTCTCGAACCAGGTCCGGCTCGCGAGATAGTCGGGGTCCTCTTCGCGCCGGCGCAGGTTGGCCTGGATCTGATTGCGGATCCGCTCGACCGGCTCGGCATCGAAGCGGGGCGCGGTCAGCGCCAGGCGCAGCAGCTCGAAGGCGCGCGCGCGATGCGCGGTGAGCGTCTTGAGCTGGCCGGTGAACTCGTCGCGCCCGGAATCGAACGACAGGCGGACCGCCAGATCCTCGAGCTCGGTGTGATACGCCTGGCTGTCGAGGTCGCCCGCACCCTCGTCCAGCAGGCCCGAGACCATGTAGGCGAGGCCTTCCTTGCCGGTCGGATCGAGGGCAGCACCGCCCCGGAAATGCAGCGACAAGGACAGGAACGGGATCGAGGGCTCGCTCAGGAGATAGGCCTCGATGCCGCCCGGGCTCACCACCCGCTCGACCTTGGCCGCAGCCTCGGCCGCCGGCGCCGGGCTCAACGCTCCGACCGCGACCGACAGGGTCAACAGCCCGGCCCCGATCCGGCCGCTAACCATGTCCGTCCGGGCCGCCGGCGTTGATGTCCGGCGGGCCGAGCGGCGGCGCCGGCGCGCCAGCGGCGGGCCCGGCCGTGGCCGTGGCGAGCGCCGCCGGGCTGAGGCGGCCGGTGACCGAGCGCCCGGGGTCGAGCACATAGGCCGCGGCGGCGCTGACCTCGGCGGGCGTCACCGCACCGATCCGCTCGGGCCACGCCTCGACGTCATCGACCGTCCGCCCGGTCGCGAGCGCCCCGCCGAAGCTGCGCACCGCGCTCCCCAGGCTGTCGCGCGCATAGACCGCCTCCGCGATCATCCGGCTGGTCGCCCGCCTCACCTCGTCGGCCGTGACCGGCTCGCTCTTGAGGCGGCCGAGCTCGGCGTCGACCGCCGCCTCCAGCTCGTCCAGGCTGACCCCCGGACGCGGGCTGGCGTAGACCCGGAAGGTGGTCAGATCGAGCGACGTGCCCTGATAGTAGGCGCCGGCCGAGGTCGCGACCTTCTGCGCGATCACCAGCGAGCGATAGAGCCGGGACGTGCTGGTGCCGCCCAGGACCTGGGCCAGCACCTCGAGGGGATAGGCGTGCACGGTCTCACCGGCGGTGAAGCTCGGCGCCAGCCAGGAGCGGATCAGAGAGGGCTGCTGGACGCGGGGATCGGAGAGGTCGACCTCGCGCGGCGCGTCCTGCGGCGGCTCGACCAGCCGGTGGCGCTCGGGCACCGGGCGCGCCGGGATCACGCCATAGTACTTCTCGGCGAGCGGCCGCAGCTCGGCGGCGTCGATGTCGCCGGCGACGATCAGGACCGCATTGTTGGGCGCGTACCAGGTCCGGTAGAACGCGAGCGCGTCCTCGCGGGTGTAGCTCGCCATCTCGTGGCGCCAGCCGATCACCGGCAGGCGATAGGGATGGTTCAGGTATTGGGTGGCATTGACCAGCTCGCCCAGACGCGACCCCGGGTCGTTGTCGACCCGCATCGAGCGCTCCTCGAGGACCACGTCGCGCTCGGTGCGCACCTCCTCGGGCTCGAGCTTGAGATGGGTCATGCGCTCGGCCTCCATGCGCATGACCGTCTCGAGGCGATCCTTGGCGATGGTCTGAAAATAGCCGGTGTAGTCGGAGCCGGTGAAGGCATTCTCGTTGCCGCCGTTGCGCGCCACGATGCGCGAGAACTCGCCGGCCGCGAGCGTGTCGGTGCCCTTGAACATCAGATGCTCGAGGAAATGGGCGAGCCCGGACTTGCCGACCGGACTGTCGGCCGAGCCGACCTTGTACCAGACGTGGTGGCTGACCACCGGCGCCCGGCGGTTGGTCACCACCACCACCTGCATGCCGTTGGCCAGCGTGAAGGTCTCCGGATTGAACACCGCCGCCTCGCCGCTGGTTGCCGATGCCGTCAGCGTCATGATCAGCGCGGCGCCGGCGCCGCATGCCCTGGAGAGCGCCATCATCGTTGTCAGAACACCTTGCTCACGAGGGCGCCGAGCGGGCTCTGGCGCCGCTCGACGATGGTTGGCGTGTCGCCCGTCGTCGGCGGCTCGCCTTTGGTCCGGTTGGCCAGCAGGCGCTCGGCCTCGGCCGGCGCGTCGACGGTCGCGCCCAGCGTGCTCGGCTGGCGCCACTTCATCACCCGCGTGAACAGCGCCTCTTCGATCTGGGCCAGCGACTGGTTCTCCTCCGCGATCTGGCGGCGGATGTTCGGGTCGCTCGCGTTGGCGCCCGCCTCGACGAGCAACGCCTGCTGGCCGGGGCTCTCCGCCGCGCCCTGAGCCGCGACCGCGGGGCGGATCGCCGCCGGTGCCGGAGGCTGCCCGAGCAGCGTCGCGCGCGCCTGATCGCCGACGGTGCCGCCGGCCGGCGGCGCTCCCCCCGGCCCGGGCGGCCGGAGGTCGAAGTCGGGCGGTATGATCAGCGGCGCGCGCGCGACCACCGAGAACTCGTCGGGCGAGCGCTTGCCCATGCCCAGCGCATCCTGAACCGAGCCGCGCGCGCAGCCGGCGAGCGCCAGGACGCCCGCGGCGAGCAAGCCAATTCCCAGGCGCGCGATTGCCGGCCGAATCGCGCCGATCATTCTGGTCACGATGTCGATCATCCCCCAGCTGGGCGCCTGCCCCCATCCGAGGCCTTATGTAGCCTGGGGGCGCCGCCCGAGCAAGCCGTCCGCGAGCATCAGCACCGCACCGACGCAGATCCCGGCATCGGCCAGGTTGAAGGCCGGCCAGTGGTAGCCGGCGAGATGGAAGTCGAGGAAGTCGACCACGGCGCCGAAGCGGATCCGATCGATCATGTTGCCGAGCGCACCGCCGATCACCAGCCCGAGGCCGAGCCCGGTCAAAAGCTGGTCGCTGCGTTTGAGCCAGACCAGGAGGCCCACGACCACCGCGAGCGCGAGGCCGGACAAGAGCCAGGGGGCAAAGGCGGCGCCCGAGTTGAACATGCCGAAGCTGACCCCGCGGTTCCAGACCAGCACGAGGTTGAAGAAGGGCGTCACGCGCAGTGGCGGGCTGCCGGGGTCGAGCGCGGCCAGCGCCGCCCATTTGCCGAGCTGATCGAGTCCGAGGGTCGCGAGCGCGACCGCGAGGCCCAGACGCAGCATGGCGCGCCGCCCCGGGCGCGCTCAGGCCGTGGCCAGAGCGGCCACGGCGTCCTGGCAGCGCCGGCAGAGGTCGGGCGCGGCCGGCTCGGCGCCGACCTCCGCGAGCACCTGCCAGCAGCGGGCGCATTTTCGGCCATCGGCCAGCCTGGGCACCACGCCGACCTCCGGAACCTCGTCGAGCGTGAAGCTCTCCGGCGGCGGCGGCGCCTCGATCACCTCGATCCCGCTCGTGATCGCCAGCTCGGCAAGGTCGAGATCCTTCAGGAGGCTGGCGAGCGCGTCACTCGCAACATAGACCTCCGGCGCCGCTTCCAGGCTCGAGCCGATCCGCTTCTCCTGACGCTCGACCTCGAGCGCGCCGGTGATCACGCGGCGGACCCGGCGGACCCGTTCCCACCGGGCGCCGAGCGCCGGATCGTGCCAGGCAGCCGGCAACGCCGGGAACTGCCTGAGGTGCACGCTGGCGTCCGCCGACGGATGGCGGCAGAGCCACGCCTCTTCGGTCGTGAACACCAGGACCGGGGCGAGCCAGGCGCTGAGGCACTCGAACAGCTGGTCGAGCACGGTGCGCACGGCGCGCCGGCGGCGGCTGTCCGGCCGGTCGCAGTAGAGCGCGTCCTTGCGGACATCGAAGTAGAAGGCCGAGAGGTCGGTCGCGCAGAAGTTGTGCAGCGCCGAATAGAGCCGCGGGAAGTCGAAGCTGTCGCACGTCTCGCGCACCAGCCGGTCGAGCTCGGCCAGGCGGTGCAGCACCCAGCGCTCGAGCTCCGGCAGATCGGCCGCCGGCAGGCGCTCCCTGGCCTCGAAGCCGGCGAGGCTGCCGAGCAGATAGCGCAGCGTGTTGCGCAGGCGCCGGTAGGCGTCCGCCTGGCCGGCCAGGATCTCCTCGCCGATCCGGATGTCCTCGGCATAGTCGGCGCCGACCGTCCAGAGCCTGAGGATGTCGGCGCCCCGGGTCTTCATCAGGTCGAGCGGCGAGACCACGTTGCCGAGCGACTTCGACATCTTGCGGCCGTGCTCGTCGACCACGAAGCCATGGGTCAGCACGGTGTCGTAGGGGGCGCGGCCGCGGGTGCCGCAGCTCTCGAGCAGCGAGGAGTGGAACCAGCCGCGGTGCTGATCCGAGCCCTCGAGGTAGAGCGTGGCCGGCCAGCCGAGCTCGGGGCGCTGTTCGAGCACGGTCGCATGGGTGCAGCCGGACTCGAACCAGACATCGAGGATGTCGGTCACCTGCTCGTAGTCGGCGGGATCGCGATCGGGGCCAAGGAAGCGCCCGGGCGGGCTCGTGAACCAGGCATCCGCCCCCTCCTGCTCGAAGGCAGCCGCGATCCGCTGGTTGACCAGAGGGTCGCGGAGCGGCTCCTCGTCCGCCTTGCGCACGAACACCGCGATCGGCACGCCCCAGGCGCGCTGGCGCGAGATGCACCAGTCGGGCCGGCTCTCGATCATGCCCCGGATCCGGTTTTTTCCAGTCGCCGGGACCCAGCGGGTGTCTTCGATCGCTTCGAGCGCCTTGGCGCGCAGCCGGCCGCGCCCCTCCATCGGGATGAACCACTGGGGCGTCGCGCGGAAGATCAGCGGTGCCTTGGAGCGCCAGGAGTGCGGATAGCTGTGGGTGAGCTTGCCGCGGGCGAGGAGCGCGCCCGCCTCGATGAGCGCCGCGATCACGGGCTCGGCCGCCTTGAACACGTGCAGGCCCGCGAACAGCGGCACAGAGTCGGTGTAGACGCCATCCTCGGCGACCGTATCCGGCACCTCGAGGCCGTGCGCCGCCCCGAGCTCGAAGTCATCGGCGCCGTGCGAGGGCGCGATGTGCACGAGGCCGGTGCCGTCCTCGGCGCTGACGAAGTCCGCGGCCAGCAGCGGCACCTCGAAGTCGTAGCCCTTGCCCTGCAGCGGGTGGCGGCAGATCGTGCCGGCGAGCGCGGAGCCGGCCAGCTCGGCCAGCGTCCGATGGCCGGTGATCTTCGCCTCGGCGGTCACGCTTTCGATCAGCCGGGCGGCGAGCAGCAGCTTCTCGCCGACCACCGCCCGCGAGCCCTCGCCGGTCCCCTGAACCTCGATCACGGCGTAGTCGACGTCCTCGCCATAGGCGATGGCGCGGTTGCCGGGCATGGTCCAGGGCGTGGTCGTCCAGATCAGGACCGCGGCGCCGTCGAGCGCCGGAACCGAGGGCCTCGCGACCGGGAAGCGGACCATGATCGTGGTCGAGGTGTGGTCGTGGTACTCGACCTCGGCCTCGGCGAGCGCGGTCTTCTCCACGACCGACCAGAGCACCGACTTCAGGCCGCGGTAAAGCTCGCCCGCCTGCAGGAACTTCGCGAGCTCGCGGAAGATCCCGGCCTCGGCCTGGTACGCCATGGTCGTATAGGGATGCTCCCAGTCGCCGACCACGCCAAGACGCATGAATTCCTGGCGCTGGACCTCGATCCAGTGCTCGGCGAACTCGCGGCACTCGCGCCGGAACTCGGCCGCCGGCACCGCGTCCTTGTCCTTGCCCGCCTGCCGGTAGCGCTGCTCGATCTGCCACTCGATCGGCAGGCCGTGGCAGTCCCAGCCCGGGACGTAGACCGCATCCTTGCCCAGCATCTGCTGGCTGCGGTTGACCACGTCCTTGAGGATCTTGTTGAGCGCCGTGCCCATGTGGAGATGGCCGTTGGCGTAGGGCGGACCGTCGTGGAGGATGAACTTCTCCCGACCCTCAGCCTGCCTACGCAGGCGCCGATAGAGGCCGAGCTCGGCCCAGCGCGCCAGGATCTCGGGCTCGCGCACCGCGAGGTTGGCCTTCATCGGGAAGGCGGTCTTGGGCAGGAACACGGTCGCGCGATAGTCGGTGCTCATGGGCGGGCTCTTGGCGTTTCCGGCTGACGATTCCGGCTGCGGGCGGGGCGGGGTCAGGAGTCCTGGGCGGCCTGGGTGAGCGCCATGTGGGGCTCGGCGGCGCGCTGCGCCAGGGCGGCACGCGCCTGAATGCAATCCAGCGCCATCTGTTCCTTGAGCGCCTCGACGGTTTCGAACTTCGCCTCGGGGCGCAGGCGCTCGATGAAGGCGCAGCAGATCCTTTGGCCATAGAGATCGATCTCGCGGTCGAACAGATGGACCTCGAGGCGGAGATCCTGGCCTTCGAAGGTCGGGCGCACACCGAGGCTCGCGACCGCGTCCTGCCAGGTGCTCTCGGGTCCGCCCGGGCAGCGGGCGCGGACCGCGTAAATGCCGGCCGCGGGCCAGAGCACCTTCCGCCGCGGCGGGCAGAGGTTGGCGGTCGGATAGCCGAGCTCGCGGCCGCGCCGGTCACCCACGATCACCCGGCCCTCGACCATGAACGGATGCGCCAGGAGATCGCGTGCGAGCGCCACATCGCCCGCGGCGATCGCGGCGCGCACCCGGCTCGACGAGCAGACCTCGCGCTCCCAGGCGACCGTTTCGACCCGGCTGACGCCAAAGCCGTAGTCCTTACCGACCGCAGCGAGCATCTCGACGTCGCCTGCGCGCCGGTTGCCGAAGCGGAAGTCCTGCCCCACGACGACCTGGCGGACGCCGAGGCCGCCCGCGAGCACGTCATGGACGAACTGGGCGGGGGTCTTCTGGCGGAGGTGGTCGGTGAAGGCGAGCGCGAACAGATGGTCGACCCCGAGCTCGGCCAACAGCCGCGCCTTGACCCGGAAGGGCGTGAGCCGGGGCGGCGCCTGGTCGGGGGTCAAAACCTCGCGCGGGTGCGGCTCGAAGGTGATCACGCCGAGCGGCGCGCCCAGGGATCGCGCCTGCTCGCGCGCGACCGCGATCAGGGCGCGGTGGCCCCGATGCACGCCGTCGAAGTTGCCGATCGCGACCACCCCGTGCAGCGCGGCCTTCGGCAAATTCCAATAGCCCCGGTGGATCTGCATCGCCGCCTTATGCCCGCGCCCGGAGGGCGCTGTAAAGAGCACAGGCCGCCATCGCCCCACGCTCAAGGGATCGGCCAGCCGAGGGCGAGCGCGAGGCTAAGCGCCCAACCCATGCCGTCGAGCGCGGCGCCGAGCAGCAGGTCGCCGACCGGCCGCCAGAGCATCCCGATCAGTCAGACGAACGCGGCGAGCACCAGGAGCGGTGCCGTGATCCCGATCAGCCAGGTCCAGGTCATGTGCCAGGCGGCGCTCCGGATCGCCGCGGGCGACGGGTTTTTCTGGCGGGACTGATCGCAACCAGTCCGCCGCCCAGATAGAGCAGCCAATCCGCCATCGCCCCCGGCGCCGCCTCCGCCCATCCCGATCCGCCGGTCGCCGATCCGGCGTCCGGCGATCCTCGCGGATCCCGCCCAGGTTACGGAAAATCGGCTCTCGGGTCGACCGGCACTTGTGCCCGGCGCGCCGGCAAGAGAGGCTCAGGGCGTCAGGCCATGGCGGCTGGCCGGGTACCAGTCGTGGCGGAGTAGATCGGCGAGGCGGTAGGGACAGGTCTGCGGGAGGGCATCGGCGGCATCTGGCTCGCCGTAGAGGCGGAGCGCGCGTCCGGCCTCGCGCCGCGCCTGGGCGTACAGCCGGGTGAGGTTGGTGCGCAGGTCGCGACGCAGACGCGGCGACAGCTTGTCGTCGAGATTGGTCCGCGCCGAGCCAACGGTGATCTGCCAACCGGCCCGCGGTTCGATCGCCCGCGAATGCTCGAGCTTGAGGCAATGCTCGATGATCGTACGGGCGTGGCTACGGACCGCGTCCCGTTGATTGGCCCCCAAGTCCTCAACCTCCTCGATCAGGTGGGCGAAATCGAGGGCAACGTTCGGCCGGCTCGCAGCAAGGCGCCGGAGTGCGTGCGCCTGGTCGCGCGTCCAGGCGTAAAAATCTTCCTCGTAGAGCTCTTCAGGTCGGGTCGCCATCAGCCGTCTCCGTCGCCCAGGCCGTGCCGGCTCGCGGGATACCAGTCGTGACGGAGCAGGTCGGCGAGGCGCCAGGGGCAGGTCTCGGGCAAGGCGTCGGCGGCCTCGGGCTCGCGGTGGAGACGGAGCGAAGCGCCGGCGGCGCGGCGCGCCTGGTCGTAGAGCTTGGGCAGCCGCCGCTGAAGACCGCGGCGCAACGTGGCCGTGAGCTTGTCCTCGAGCTCGATCCGCGCGTTGACGATCGTCTCCTGCCAGCCGGCCCGGGGCTCGCGCGCCGGGGAACATTCCAGCTTCAGGCAATGCTCGATGATCCGGCGCAGCTGGCTGCGGACCGCGTCCCGCTGGCTGATGCCCAAATCCGCCACCTCCTCGATCAGGTGCGGGAAATCGAGTGCCAGGTTCGGCCGGGTCGCGGCGAGTCGACGGAGCGCCCGCGCCTGATCGCGGCTCCAGGCGTAGAAGTCCTCCTCGTAGAGCTGCTCGGGGCGTGACGCCATCAGCCCCGCCTCAGTCGTCGTCGCGCAGGCCATGGCGGTTGGCCGGCCACCACTCGTCAGCGATCAGCTCGTCGAAGGCGTAAGGGCAATCCGCGGGCAGCGACTGCGCCGCGTCCTTCTCGCCATGGGCTGCGAGAGCAAGTTCCGCCTTGCGCCGCGCCCGCCGATAGCGCTTGTCGAGGGCAGGCTCGACCTCGGTGCGGATCGTGGCCGTCAGCCGGCGCTCGACCTCGCCGCGCGCATCGACGACCGAGATCATCCATAGTCGCCTGGGGTCCGCGCTCGGTGAATATTCGAGCTTCAGGAGATGCTCGATGATGCGCTCGAGCTGGCTCTCGACCGCCCATTGCTGCTCGCTGCCCAAGTCCTCCACCTCCTCGGCCAGATGCTCGAGGTCGAGCGGACCGTTCCAGCGCTCCTCGGCGAGACGGCGGAGCGCTTGCGCCTGGTCGCGGGTCCAGGCGTAGAAGTCGTCCTCGTAGAGCTGCTCGGGACGTGACGCCATGACCGCGTCTCAGTCGTCGCCGCGCAGACCGTGCCGGCTGGCGGGCCACCATCCATCGGCGATCAGGTCGTCGAAGCGGTAGGGGCAATCTGCTGGCAGGGCGCGCGCCGCCTCCTTCTCGCCGTGATCAAGCAGACCGAGCTCGGCATCGTTGCGGGCGCCGACGTACAGCACGGTGAGCTCGGGTTCGACCTCGCGCCGGATCGCGGGCGTCAGCCGCCGCCGGATCTCGCGCCGGGCGCCGTTGACCGAGATCATCCACTGCCGCCTGGGGTCGGCGCTCGACGAATATTCGAGCTTCAGGAGGTGCTCGATCACGCGCTCGAGCTGGCTCTCGACCGCCCACTGCTGCTCGCTGCCCAAGCTCTCCACCTCCTGGGCCAGATGTTCGAGGTCGAGCGGGCCATTCCAGCGCTCATCCGCCAGGCGACGGAGCGCCTCGCGCCTGAGCGCGCGTCCAGGCATAGAAGTCGTCCTTGTAGAGCTGCTCGGGCCGGGTCGCCATCCTGGATTCTCCGCTGCGCCTTCGTTCTAGCACACGGGCGGCAGGCGGTCACCCGGCGGTCGCGGACGGCTCGACCCGGGATCGGCGGGTCGGGAGAGCAGAGCGGGCGTGCCCGGGCAGCGAGCGGGCGCCCGGCGCGGGCTCAGGCGCCGTTGGGCTTGCGCGGCACCATCAGGACCGCCTCGCCGTCGAGCACCTTGCGCTCTCCGACCGTGCAGAAGGTCTGCAGGCGCACCCGGTTGCGCTCGGGCAGCAGCTCGGCGACCACGGCGCGCGCGATCACGGTGTCGCCGATCCGCACCGGGGCCAGGAACTTCAGGCTCTGGCTGACGTAGACCGAGCCCGGGCCGGGCAGACGGGTGCCGAGCACGGTCGAGACCAGGCTCGCGGTCAGCATGCCGTGCGCGATCCGGCCCTCGAACATGGTCCGGCTGGCGAAGTCCTGGTCGAGGTGGATCGGGTTGGTGTCGCCGGAGACGCCGGCGAACATCAGGAGATCAGCCTCGGTGATCGTCTTGCTGAACACCCGGGACATGCCGAGGGTCAGATCCTCGAAGAAGTAACCGTGGCGATCCATCGAGCATTCCTCTCCTCGGCCGGCTTCTCCGCCGACCGTGTCGTTGGCTTGTGCGCCGCATCACATAGGCAACAACACCCAGCCAGGGCAAGGGTTCGCAAATGTGGCACCGCAACACAGACGATGTTTATGAGACGATAACGGCGAGAGATTGCGCGACCGTTAAGGTCACCTCAGGCGGGCCGGCGCCGGGTCCTCGGGGCTTGTCCTGGACGCGCGGTCGGGGCACAAACGGCGCCGGGAGATCCGAACCGGGTTGAGGTGGCGATGGAAGCCCTCGAAGCAGTCATGAGCCGGTCCTCGGTGGCGCCGGCGTTCCTCACCGAGCCAGCACCCGAGGGCGCGGCGCTGGCGCGGATCCTGGCGGCGGCGGCCAGCGCCCCCGACCACGGCCGCCTCCGGCCCTGGCGGTTCATCGTGATCCGCGGTGCGGCGCGGGCGCGGCTCGGCGAAGTGTTCGCCGACGCGCTGCGCAAGCGGCAGCCGGAGGCGGCCGAGGCGGCGCTCGAGCAGGAGCGCGCCCGGCCGCTGCGCGCCCCGCTCCTGATCGCGGTCGTGGCCAGGCTCGACCCGCAGCACCCGAAGATCCCGGAGATCGAGCAGGTCCTCTCGACCGGTGCGGCGGTCCAGAACCTGCTGCTCGCGGCCCACGCCCAGGGCTTCGGCGCCAAATGGCTGACCGGCGCCAACGCCTACGACGAGCACGTCAAGGCGGCCCTCGGCCTCGCCCCGGACGATCGCCTGGTCGGCTTCGTCCACCTCGGCAGCATCGAGGGCAAGCCGCCTTCGGTGCCGCACGCCGATCCGGCCGAGCTCACGATCGAGTGGTCGGGCTAGTAGCGGATCGCTTCAGCCGGCCGCCGGCGTCTTCGCGCCGCAGCAGTCTTCCGGCTGGCCACGACGGCGCGTCGCCTGGATCGGCGGGCAGGGCACCGTGCCGAAGCTGCAGAACACGCAGCAGTCGCCGCGCGTGGGCTTGAGCAGGACGCCGCAGCCCGGGCAGTCGTAGAAATACTGGCAGGCGTCGGTCGGCATGCGCTCGAGGCTCTGCCGGCCGCAATGCGGGCAGGTGAGGGTCGATTTCGAGCAGGATCCCGGTCATCGGAATCGCGCGTCCGCCGCCGCCGTCCGGCTCTTACGAAGGAGGGCGTGGACGGTCAGCCCGACGAACAGCAGGAGCGCCGGCGGAAGGACGTAGTCGAGCGCGGCGGCCCAGGCCGCGAGGCCAAGCGCGCCGAGGGTCCAGACCAGGATCGCGGTGAAGCAGCAGAGCACCGCGATCAGGCTGCCACCGGGTCCGAGACTGAGCAGCTTGCGATCTCTCATTGCGTCGGCTTCGCATCCGAACGAATCTCGCATAGCACGCCGTCCGGCCTGCGACGAGCCCGAGGAGGCGAGCCCCGATGAGCCGAGCCACCACGCCGCGACCGATCGTCATCGACTGCGACCCCGGTCAGGACGACGCGCTGGCGCTGCTGCTGGCGCTCGGCGCGCCGGCCGAGCTCGAGCTGCTCGCGGTGACCGCAGTCGCCGGCAACGCGCCGCTGGCGATGACCGAAAAGAACGCCCGCAAGGTGCTGGCGCTGGCCGGCCGGCCCGACATCCCGGTCTACGCCGGCTGCGCGCGGCCGCTGGCGCGGGCGCCGGTGACCGCCGCCTACGTGCATGGCGCCTCCGGCCTCGACGGCCACGATCTGCCCGAGCCGACGGTACCGCCCGCCCGGGGCCATGCGGTCGACGCGCTGATCGAGCTGCTTGGCGGGCGGCCGGCGGGCACGGTCACGCTGTGCCCGATCGGGCCGCTCACCAACGTCGCCACCGCCATGGCCAAGGCGCCGGAGATCGTGCCGCGGATCCGGGAGATCGTCCTGATGGGCGGGGCGATCGGGCTCGGCAATGCGACGCCGGCCGCCGAGTTCAACATCTTCGTCGACCCGCACGCCGCCGACGTGGTGTTCCGCTCGGGCGTGCCGATCGTGATGTGCGGCCTGGACGTGACCCATCAGGCGCTGGTCACGCCCGAGCGGCTGGCCGCGATCCAAGCACTGGGCACGCCGGTCGGCGCCGCGGTCGCGGGCCTGCTCACGTTCTACAGCCTCTACGATCAGACCCAGCGCGGGCGGCTCGGGGCGCCGCTGCACGACCCCTGCGTGATCGCCTACCTGCTGCGGCCGGAGCTGTTCAAGGGCCGCGACTGCCACGTCGAGGTCGAGACCCAGAGCGAGCTCACCATGGGCCGGACGGTGGTCGACTGGCAGGGCCGCGGCCGCCTCAACCGCGGCGCCGCGCCCGCCAATGCCAAGGTCCTGAACGAGCTCGACGCCGACGGTTTCTTCGCGCTCCTGACCGCGCGTCTCGCCCGCCTCCCGTGCCCCTGAGCTTGGCGTCGGGTGTGACGATCCACGACGCCACGGGGCTATCATCTTGCTTTTGAGCAACGCCCACCGCGCGGTCATCGATGCCCGCAAAGATCGCGGACTATGCGCTGAACCCAAACAATCCGGTCGGCCGGCACAAAGCCCACGTGTTCGCGGCCGCCCTTGGTTTCGACCGATCCAACGTCCACCTCTTGATCGAGGAGATCCGCCGTGGTGTCGTGGTCCATGCGGCTGAGCCCGGCACGGTCGACGAGTACGGCGCCCGTCATCGGGTCGACATGCCGGTGACCGGCCCCAAAGGGACGGCCACGATCCGTACGGCCTGGATCTACAGGACAGGAAGCGATGTCCCGGAGCTCGTCACCCTCCACGTCCGCTGACCCGCGATTTGCCGTAGGCCAGGCGGTCTATCTGCGCGAGCCCTTGCCCCAATGCGGGCTGGAGCGCGGCGCGATCGGCGCCGTCGTGATGGTGTTCACGCGTCCGCGGCTGGCGTACGAGGTGGAGTTCGTGGGCGCGGCCGGCGAGACCCGCGCGCTCGCGACATTGCGGCCGGAGGAGATCTCCGCCACCATGCCGGCCGGATCAACGGGCCGGACGTTTCCATAGCGGCCGACGGGTCGTGAACGCCTCGCAGGAGGAGCTGCCGAGCGCCTCGCGCGCCTGACCGCGGGCACGGATTCCCACGGTCGCATGGACCACCCGAAGATCGGGTTAACGGCCAATCGTTAACGCCCGGTTAACGCACCGGCACCGGCCCATGTCCCTTGTCCGACAACAGGTGGTAGAATAGCGTTCGCACATAGACAGTGTGGGATTGCTGCCATGGACAGCTTTTGGACCGATCGCCCTGCTGGTGGTCGCATGAGCAACAGCTCGAGATCACCCGCGAGATCGGCGACCGGCGGAGCGAGGGCACCGCGCTCGGCGGTCTGGGCACTACCTGGGCGGCCCTCGGCGAACCGCGGCGGGCGATCGAGTTCTCCGAGCAGCGGCTTGTGATCGCGCGCGCAATCGGCGACCGGATGGGCGAGGCAATCGGGCTCTAGAACCCCGGTGATGAGTATTGAAAGCTCGGCTTGCGGGCGGAGGCGGTGCAGCGGGCGCCGGCGGCGCTCGTGATTTTCGAGGCGATCGGCGCCAGGCACCGCGTCGCGAGGGTGCGGAAAGCGCTCGCCGCGGGGGGCCCGGCGGACGGGGGTTCCTGAGGCGAGGGCTGGAGATCGTCACAGGTCCTCGGGTCAGGACCGAGGACGACAGCCCGCAACGGCAGCGACGCGTCGGGAACTGGTGACCGCCGAGACGGCGGCTGCTTCCTGGTGCCGCCGGGCTTGCCGCTTGCGCGGTTGACAGGCGTGCGCCCTGGATCGAGGCTCAGCCGAACGGCGGGCGGCGGTTGCGATGCCAGGCGATCAGCGGCGCGTTCCAGGGAGAGCGACCATGAGATCATCCCGATTCTGGTTCTTCCTGTTCGTCCTCCTGGCGCTCTATTTCTTCATGCCGGCGCTGAACGCGGCACCGCCCCAGAACACGCTGGTCATGGCCAACCAGATCGACGACATCATCAGCCTCGATCCGGCCGAGGTGTTCGAGTTCTCAGGCGCCGAATATGCCGCCAACGTCTACGACCGGCTGGTCACCTACCCGCCGGACCACGTCGAAGACCTGCAGGGCAACGTCGCCGAGAGCTGGCAGATCGAGGGCGACGGCAGGACCTACACCTTCAAGGTGCGGGACGGCATCACCTTCCCCTCCGGCCACCCGCTGACCGCCGCGGATGCGGTCTTCTCGCTGCGTCGCGTGGTCAAGCTCAATCTGACGCCCGCCTTCATCCTGACCCAGTTCGGCTTCACGCCCGCAGAACGTCGAGGAGCGCATCCGGGCGGTCGACCGGCAGAGCTTCCTGGTCCAGCTCGACCAGCCCTATGCGCCCTCCTTCTTTCTCTACTGTCTGACCGCGACCGTGGGCTCCGTGGTCGACCAGAAGCTGGTGATGGAACACGAGCAGGACGGCGATCTCGGCCATGCGTGGCTCAAGACCGCATCCGCCGGCTCCGGGCCGTTCAGGCTCCGCTCCTGGAAGCCGAACGAGAGCCTGATCCTCGAGCAGAACCAGGGCTACTGGCAGGGCGCGGTCGGCTTCGCGCGGGTGATCACCCGCCACATCCCCGAGCCCGCGACCCAGATGCTGCTGCTCCAGAAAGGCGACATCGACATCGCGCGCAACCTCGAGGCCGATCAGATGGCGGCGCTCAAGGGCAACCCCGACGTGGTGGTCAAGGAGGTGCCGAAGGGGGCGATCTACTATCTCGGCCTCAATCAGAAGAACCCCTATCTGGCCAGGCCCGAGGTCCGCCTCGCGCTCAAATATCTGATCCCCTACCGGGAGCTCGCCGACACGATCGTCAAGGGCTCGGCGGTGGTCCACCAGACCTTCCTGCCGACGGGCTTCCTCGGCGCGCTCGACGAGCAGCCCTATCGGCTCGACGTCGAGAAGGCGAAGACGCTGCTCAAGCAGGCCGGGCTCGAGGACGGCTTCAAGGTCACCATGGACACCCGCAACACGTCGCCGATCCTCGACCTGGCGCAGGTGATCCAGGCGAGCTTCGCCAAGGCCGGCATCCGGCTCGAGATCCTGCCCGGCGACAACAAGCAGACGCTGACCAAGTACCGGGCGCGCACCCACGACATCTACATCGGCCGCTGGGGCCCGGACTATCAGGACCCGAACACCAACGCCTCGACCTTCGCCTCCAATCCCGACAACCGGGACGAAGCCAGGCTCACCGGCAAGCTCGCCTGGCGCAACGCCTGGGACATCCCCGAGCTGAGCGCCAAGACCGCGGCCGCGGTGCTCGAGCGCGACCAGGACCAGCGGGCCGAGACGTACCGCGACCTGCAGCGCGCGGTGCTGGCCGACGGCCCGTTCGTGATCATGTTCCAGGACATCGAGGTGATCGCCGAACGGGCGAACGTCCTGGGCATGATCTGGGGCCCGTCGTTCGACGACAACCGCTACTGGAAGGGCCACAAGGGTTGAGCCCAAGCGTCGGCGCGCGCCCCACCCTCGACCGGGCGGAGCGGGCTGGATCCTCGGAGCGCCTTCGCGCTCTGCCCGCGCTTTGCGGGCGCACGCTTGGCCAGGCGGGTCCGGCCAGCGCAAAGCGCCACGCCGGTTCAAGTCGAGCACTGTGGCCCGTTTGCAACCACAGATGTGCAAAGCGGGCGAAGCCGTTGCAATCTCGCGCACGGGCGAGCAAATTCGCGCCCGGTCGCTGCCCCGGCGACCCCGAGCTGGTGCCATCACGAGGCCAGGCATGACGCTGGAAGCCGCTTCGCGCTCGGCGGTGATCGGTCTGTCGATGCTGACGACGATCGCGATCCTGGGCGTGGTCGTCTCGGCCGCCTACCAGGACACCCGGCACGGCCCCGAATCGAGCGAGCCGCCGCTGATCCGGGTCCCCCAACTGCCTTGGAAGCTGCCGCCGGAGTCCCGGCTGGACGACCCCGGCTCGGCTGCGAACGAGCCGCGCGGGTTGGACCGCCTGCTGCCCGAGGCGGGGGACGAGCCGGGAACGGTCCTCGCTACGCGCCAGCCGATCGAGCCGGGGGCGGGCGATCCCGTGCCGGCGCCGGCGGGCGCGATCGAGCCCTCCGCGATCGCGAAGTCGACGCTCGGCGCGCCGCCACCGACCGCGCAATCGGGCCTGAGCGAGCCGTTGCCGGCCGCGAGATCGGCGCCGAGCGAAGCGCTGTCGGCCGCGAAGTCCGCCCAGAGCGAGTCGTTGCCGGCCGCGCCGCCGGCGATCAACGCGCCTCCGCCAGGACCGGAGTCGCCGCCGGCGTCGAGGGGGCCCGCCACCCCTGCGGGCGCCGAATATCGCGTCCAGCTGCTGGCGACGTCGGACCAGGCCGCGGCCGAGCGCGCCCGCGATGGGCTGGCGACGAAGTTCGGTGCGCTGCTCGCCGACTACCGGCCCCACATCGAGAAGGCCGAGCTTCCGGCCGGCAGCATGTATCGCCTCCAGATCGGCCCGTTCGACGGGCGGGCCGCTGCCGAGGCGAAATGCGAGGAGCTGAAGCGCCAGCAGGCGACCTGCTTTGCCCTCCGGTTCGGCCCACGGACCTGAGATCGCACCTCCGCTGCCCTGACCGGCCGGCTGAAGGCGGGGTCGAGCAAACTCGTTGGCCGATGAGGCCCGGACCGTCGGTCGGCGCACGGGAGTTGGGGCGAGCAACGGGAGTCGAACCCGTGACCTCCAGAGCCACAATCTGGCGCTCTAACCTGCTGAGCTATGCCCGCCGCAAAGGCGCTCCTCTTTAGACGCCTGGCGCGGCCACCGTCAAGCGGCCGGCCCGGTCGGCCGATCCGGCCATTGCCCAATGGACGGGCAGGTTGCCCACAGATCAGGCAAATGCCCGCCGCGGCCTTGCCAAACCACGGGGCGCAGCGCAAAGAGGCGACTGGCACGATCCATGCTTCGTCGGGACACCGCCGCGGGTCGGCGCTCGCCCGCCCGCCCCGCCGGTCGGAGCAAACTCGGAAGGGTCGGTGGCTGCCATGAAGAAGATCGAGGCGATCATTAAGCCGTTCAAGCTGGACGAGGTCAAAGAGGCCCTGCAGGAGGTCGGCCTCAAGGGCATGACCGTCACCGAGGTCAAAGGCTTCGGCCGGCAGAAGGGCCACACCGAGCTCTACCGGGGTGCGGAGTACGTGGTCGACTTCCTGCCCAAGGTCAAGGTCGAGATCGTGCTCGAGGACAGCCTGGTCGACCGGGCGGCCGAGGCGATCCTGAACGCCGCCAAGACCGACCGGATCGGCGACGGCAAGATCTTCATCTACAGCCTGGAAGAGGCGATCCGCATCCGGACCGGCGAACGCGGCGCCGACGCCCTCTGAGCGACCACCGTCCGCCGCCGAGGCCGCCGATGCACGGCCTGCCCCAGGTGTCAGCCGGGGCCGCCTTTGCAACCACGAGCGGCGCCGTGCGCGCGCTGCCCGAGCCCGCACCACGCAGCAGCCCTGCTCAAGCACGACCTGCTCAAGCTCAAGCAAGAAAGGAACCCCGCCCATGATGCTGGGATGCAAGACCCCGGACGACGTCATGAAGGCGATCAAGGACGAGGGCGTCCAGATCGTCGATCTCCGCTTCGTCGATCTGCCCGGGATGTGGCAGCACACCTCCTATCCGGCGCCCGCGATCGACGTCGAGGCGATCGACGAAGGCCTCGGCTTCGATGGCTCCTCGATCCGCGGCTTCCAGGAGATCCACGCCTCCGACATGCTGCTGATGCCGGACGAGACCACCGCCTTCATCGACCCGTTCTGCGTCCACAAGACGCTGGTCCTGATCTGCGACGTGCGCGACCCGGTGACCAAGGAATACTACTCGCGCGACCCGCGCGGCGTCGCCCGCAAGGCCGAGGAGCACCTCGCCAGCACCGGCATCGGCACCCGCGCCTTCTTCGGCCCCGAGGCCGAGTTCTTCGTGTTCGACGACGTCCGCTACGGCCAGAGCATCAACTACGGCACCTATGAGATCGATTCGGTCGAGGGCCACTGGAACATGGCCCGCGACGAGGGCCCGAACCTCGGCTACAAGATCCGGCCCAAGGAGGGCTACTTCCCGGCACCGCCCTCGGACACGCTGATGGACATCCGCTCCGAGATGGTGCTGACCATGCAGGACATCGGGATCGCGATCGAGGCCCACCACCACGAGGTCGCGACCGCCGGCCAGTGCGAGATCGACATGCGGTTCGACACCCTGGTGGCGATGGCCGACAAGCTGATCAAGTACAAATACGTGGTCAAGAACGTCGCCAAGAAGCACGGCAAGACCGCGACCTTCATGCCCAAGCCGCTGTTCGCCGACAACGGCTCGGGCATGCACGTGCACCAGTCGATCTGGGACGGCGACAAGCCCCTGTTCGGCGACCCCGCGGCCTACGGCGGCCTCAGCCAGAGCGCTCGCTGGTACATCGGCGGCCTGCTCAAGCACGCCCCGGCGCTGCTCGCCTTCGCGGCGCCCACGGTCAACTCCTACCACCGCCTGGTGCCGGGCTACGAGGCGCCGGTCAACCTCGCCTGGTCGCTGCGCAACCGCTCGGCCGCGGTCCGGATCCCGATGTACTCCGACAGCCCCAAGGCCAAGCGCGCCGAGTTCCGCTGCCCGGACCCGTCCTGCAACCCCTACCTCGCGTTCGCAGCCATGCTGATGGCCGGGCTCGATGGCATCCGCAACAAGATCGACCCGGGCGACCCGGTCGACAAGAACATCTACGACCTGCCGCCCGAGGAATTGGCCGACATCCCGACCGTGCCGGGCTCGCTGCCGGCGGCGCTGGACGCCCTCGAGGCCGACCAGGAGTTCCTCATGGAAGGCGAGGTCTTCACCCAGGACTTCATCGACAACTTCCTCGAGTACAAGCGGATCAAGGAGATCGACGAGATCCGCCTGCGCCCGCACCCCTACGAGTTCGTGCTCTACTACGACTGCTGAGGGCTCAAGCAGCGCGCAGCGCGGTAGCCCGCCAGAAAGGCCTCGAGCAGCGCGCAGCGCGGTAGGCAGGCGGCGCCTGCAGGCCGAACTTTGACCTCGGGCGGCCATCACCGCGGCCGCCCGGCACGCCAGCCTCCCTGGACTTGGGCGGATCGCCTTCGGGCGCCCGCCCGATTTTTTTGATCTTCCAGGATCTTGAGCGTCGCACGGTCCGCTCGAGACCACGGTAAGAATTGATCGCCGATCAACCGGGAAATACTGAGGGGCGTGGGCCACCATGAGACACTTTTGACTTCGAGTGTCGCCTCGATAACACAGATCTGTCGCGGAATTGGCGCGTCCTGGCAAATAATGATGACGCCTCCAGCGCTGGAGACCGACTTCAGGCCGGCACGGCCCCCTGGAAGGCGCCAGATTGCTCGACCTCGGGTTGCGCGCGTCCTCGGTCCCCCCGGTCACCAACTGCAGCATGGAGGCCGATGGAGGCGACGAATCTGACGCAGCCTGCGCCACTTCTGACTCCCACCCAACCTGCTCGATGCCCCGATTCAGCGTGTCGCAAACGCGAAACTTTCAGTCCGACCGTGCTGCTTCCCGCGGGCCGCCGCGCTGCCTCCGCAGGCCGTCCCAACTTTTAATAGAAATGTCCGGTACGATCTTTGCGTGCGGAAAAGCGGCCGAGCTGGGACAATTTCCTGATCACAATTGCGTGAGCGGGGAGCGCCACAGCCGGCATTTCTGCCTAATGGTTGAGCGGTGATCTGCCGGCGATCGGCTCGAACCAGAGAGGCAGCGGGGTGTGTGCCTGAGTGGGTCTACGCCGTCCACTGCACCTGGGACGCCGAGGCGGCGGGTGGGTCGCGGCGAGCGACGCGTGCCCGGCCTCGCGACCGGCGGCGACACCCTCGATGCGCTGTCAAGGTCGTGATCCCGGAGCTGCTCGAAGCGAACGGCCTACTCCCGGCCGATCATTCGGGCCTTGTGCTGGACTGCAAGACCTGACCCCGAAGGCCAAGACCTGACCCCGAAGGCCAAGACCTGACCCCGAAGGCCGGTGTGGGGTCGCGGTGAGCGTGCCCTGCCTGCAACCGGCGCCGATACCTGTGCCGACACTTCAGGCCCCATGCGCCTGCAATCCCGCAGTTATCTGTGACTGAAAGGCTTTCAAGTCACCCAAGTCTACCCCATATTCCTGCCTCACCGCCGCTCGCTCGTCTTTTGAAGCCTTCTCGAACTTCTGCAAAGTCGTTCTGTTCAGGAAATCGGCCGTAACAAAATCTCCTTTCGCAATAAGTCGCCTTACGACGCCCACGGCCTCCCATGACCCTGCCGAAGCTAACGCTTCCTTCACGACGTCCGGATTTCTGATCTCTTTCAGAAGGTCTCTCATATACGCGATCTGAGGTGGATCGTCGTACCTTTTGATTGTCTTCTCCGCTTCTTGATCCATGCAAAAGATTGTGTTCGGGAATTGTGTCAGCCGAACAGCTGCCGAATACCATATGTGCGCCGCCGCCACAGCCAGCCAATGGTTTCCCTGTCCTCTGTCAACGAACGTCCACCACACCTCGCGACTATCAAAATAGGTCTCAAGCGTGCTGATAAGGTCGGCTCCTCGGCGTTCCAGCGTACGAATCGTGTCCAGGTTAGCGGGCATCTCTCTATGGTACATCCTAATTTCGGTCACTTTCGGCTCTAACTGGACGCAAAGCGTTTCATTTCTATTCCCCCAGACCGCCAGGATCGTACTAACTCCTTGCGTTCCACTTAGAATTTCGTCGGATACACTAACTTTGTACGATTTCGATACCTGATCGTAGGAGCCTTGTACGACTGCGCTTCCGACCAGAGCCATGACCTCATCCGGAGATGCCGGATCCCCTTTAATCGTGACCAGCAATTCGGCCGCCCTTCCAGGTAGGACAAAAAGGATTGCGAGTTGCAACACAAGCACGATTTTGAGCATCACAAACAAGATCTTCATGACTCCCTCTCAGGTTTCCTTTCGCGGTTGGAAAAATTCAGCCGCTATTAGACCGAGAAGAATAAGCAGATAGATGCCCAGTGTGTCCTGCATCTTATTAAAGAATATGGCAGCAAGTTTCGCGCTGATTATGGGAGTTCCGTTAATCGCTATGGCGTCGAGGTTCATGGAGACAGCCGGGGTCAAAAAAATCCAGTTCGATAGCATTGACACAAGAATCGAGACCAGCAGAAACACGACTAGGAATTTCGACCTGCGCGATGTCGCTCTATCTCGAAAAGCTACTATGGAAATTGCTGACATAAGCGGAAGTAAGACACGGTGGAAAATGGCAAAGGAGTTGTCCCCGGAAGCGATCATTGATGCAAAGATCTGTAGGACATTTAGCGACGCTCGACCTTCAAACATGTTCGTGGAATACGCGACGTATAAGACAAGATATACGGGAAGTGTATATATGATCAAGAATAGTAAGACCAGAAAGAACGCTATGTTGTAGCCGATTGTGGGAGCTGGGGCCGATCGAGGCTCCGCGGCAGGCGGCGCGGCGGACGTCGCGGGATTAGTGTCCGCTGCCGTGCGATCGGGTGACGCTTCGTTCATGGCGTTGGCCGCCTCCCAGGACTATAGACGTTATGGGCGAGCGGCCACGTTGTCAACGTCAACCACCAGGCGTGTTGGTAGCACGTGGTATGTCCGGGTTTCGTAGCTCACGATCTGTCCGGTTCGGGAGAATCGGGGAGGTCGTGTGCAGGCGGAGGTTCGGGTGGCTCGGATCGTCGAGGCGATCGGTCGGTGGCGGAGTGGGGCGTTGAGCTGTAGCGAGGCAGCCGAGGTGCTGGGGATGAGCGAGCGGCACTTCCGGCGGCTCAGGGATCGCTACGAGGCGCAGGGGGCGGAAGGCCTGATCGATCGGCGGCGCGGCCGGGTGTCGGGCCGGCGGGTGGCGGTCGATCGGATCGAATGGCTGCTGGAGCAGTACCGGACGCGCTATTTCGACTTCACCGTGAAGCATTTCCACGAGCGGCTGCGGGCCGAGCACAGGTTCGAGCTGGGTTACAGCTGGACCAAGCGCATCTTGCAGGACGCGGGCCTGGTCAAGCGGGCGGCGAAGCGCTCGGCGCACCGCAAAAGGCGGCCGCGGCGGCCGCTGCCGGGCATGATGTTGTTCCAGGACGGCTCGACCCATGCGTGGCTCGGCGGCCGGCCGGCGCTCGATCTGATCGTCACGCTCGATGATGCGACCAGCGAGCTCTACTCTGCCTTTCTGGTCGAGGAGGAGGGGACGTTCTCGAGCTTGCGCGGGCTGGCCGAGGTGATCGGCCGGCACGGGCTGTTCTGCTCGCTCTATACCGACCGCGGCAGCCATTATTTCGTGACCCCCAAGGCCGGCGGGAAGATTGCGCGGGCGCAGCCGACCCAGGTCGGGCGTGCCCTCGAGCAGCTCGGCATCGAGCACATCCCATCCTATTCGCCGGAGGCGCGCGGCCGGATGGAGCGGGTCTTCGGTACGTTGCAGAACCGGCTGCCGCAGGAGCTGCGCCTGGCCGGGATCACGACGCCAGCGGCGGCCAACCGCTTCCTCGCCAAGCGCTTCGTGGCCGAGCACAACGCCCGCTTCGCGGTCGCCGCGACCGAGCCCGGCAGCGCCTTCGTGGCCTACGCGGGCGATCTGGCCGAGGTTTTGTGCCTGCAGGTCGAGCGCGTGGTCGGCAACGACAACTGCGTGCGCTACGAGGGCCACTGTCTGCAGATCCCGCCACACCGGCACCGGCACCACTTCGTCAAGGTCAAGGTACGGGTGCACGCCTACGAGGACGGCCGGCTCGCAATCTTCCACGGCCCGCGCTGCCTGGCCCGTTACCAGCCCGACGGGCGCCTTGCGGATGTCAGCGAGACGATCAAACCCGCCGCCTAAGCCCGCTCGGCGGCGGGCCCGGTGGATTTGCTGGACAACGCTCCGCGTTGCCCACAACCCCACCGGGCCAACAGCAGCAGCGGACATTTAATGAGCTACGAAAACCGGACATCTTTACGTGCCATTGACACGTCAACCACCAGGCGCCGGCGGAGAAAAATGGTCGGAGAAAAAAGGTGTCAGGAACCTTTCTCGCCTGCCTGCTGCGGTCGGCCGCGGGGACGTAGGGTCGAGCCGAGGGCGAACCGGTCCACGAGGTCGTCGCGCCATGGGACGGCGCCGAACGGGCGGCCACGCTGGCTCGACGCGCGCAGCGCCTCGAGTTCCGCCGGCGTCTCGGCGCGGTTGACGAACCGGCGCCAATCGTCCGGGCGGGGAAGCGGCCAGTACGAGAGCAACTCCAGCCCGCGCCCGCGCTCCGCCCGGCGGACCAGCTTTTTCCTCTTTTTGCTCGCTTGAAGTGGAAGAGCGTCGTCGGACCTACTCGGTGGCCGCGGCAGCCGTGGGAATCGGGAAATCGCCGAAGTTGGCGTCCTGCGTCGCGTCGCGGTCCGTCCAGAGCATGAGAACCTGGCAGCCGTTCTCGGTGGTGTGTGGGCCGTGCAGCTTGCCGGCCTTGACGTGCAGCGACGTGCCGGGCTGGTACGGCTTGCCGTCGTTGGTGAAATCACCTTCGAGCACGTAGAGCACCTCGACGATCTCGGCGCGATCTTCACGGTCAGCGATGCCGAGAACAACTTCGGCGTCGCGTTGTCGAGGCCCATGGCTCGCTCGGCACTCTGCGGACCGAGAACGTGGTCCAGAACATGCCGGTGCAGGAGCGCGCCGACGGCGTGCTGCGCGCCAGGCCGCAATTCTTCTTCACCGAGCGCTACGCCCGGTCCTATCGTGAGGCGTGGGCGCAGTTCGTGCGCGTGCTCGACGGCGAGGCGGCGCCGAACCCCACAGGGCGTCGACCGCCAGCGCGCGCTCGAGGCTGGCCGAAGCCGCCTGGGTCGCGCTACAAACCGGGCGTCGGGTCGAGGTCTGAGGTCCGCTCATGAAGATCGGCATGGTATCGGATTCGCTGGCGCAGCTGCCCTTCGAGGCGATGCTGGATGCGGCGCGCGACCTCGGCGTCGAGGGCATCGAGGTCAATACCGGCAACTGGTCCTCGGCGCCGCATCTGGATCTCGAGGGCATGCTCAAAGATGCTTCGGCGCGGCGCGCGTTCCTTGCCGCCTTCGAGGCCCGCGGCCTCCGCCTGATCGCGCTCAATGCCAACGGCAACCAGCTGCACCCGACCGAGGGCGAGCGGCAGTCGGCGGTGCTCCACGATACCCTCCGCCTCGCCGGGCTGCTCGGGGTCGACCAGGTCTGCCTGATGTCGGGCCTGCCCGCGGGCGGCCCGCAGGATCGCACGCCCAACTGGATCGTCTCGTCCTGGCCGCCCGAGACCGGCCGGATCCTCGCCTGGCAGTGGCAGGAGAAGCTCTTGCCCTACTGGCGGGAGCTCGCCGGGGTCGCGGCCGAGAACGGCGTCGGGCGGCTCGCGGTCGAGCTGCACGGCAACCAGCTGGTCTACAACGTGCCCTCGCTCCTGCGCCTGCGCGCGGCGATCGGTCCCACCGTCGGCGCCAATCTCGATCCGAGCCATCTGATGTGGATGGGCGCCGATCCGATCGCCGCGATCGATGCGCTCGGCGATGCCATCTTTCACGTCCACGCCAAGGACACCTTCCTCAACAGGCCGAGGCAGGCGACCACGAGCCTGCTCGAGAACGGCCCGCTCACCGACATCGGGGCGCGGTCCTGGAGCTACATCACCCTCGGCTACGGCCACGGGGAGAGCTGGTGGCGGGATTTCTGCTACCGGCTGCGCATGGCCGGCTATGACGGCTGGCTCGCGATCGAGCACGAGGACCTGATGCTGTCGCGGCTCGAAGGCGTGCGGCGCTCGGTCGACCTGCTGCGGGCCGTGGCCCCGGTCGAGGCGAGCGACTACGCGCCGGCGGCGATCTGAGCGCGCGGCCCGGTCCGAGGAAGCCAGCCGGCGGCGCTGCGCTCGAGGAGGAAGCCCATGGATGACGCCCGTTACGGCCGGGTCCTGATCGACATCGGCGATTGACGCGCCGCGTCAACGTTGGCGCCGCTTGCGGTCCTTCAGGATCTCGCGGGCGGCGTTGTGGCCCGGGATGCCGGAGACGCCGCCGCCCGGATGGGCCGACGAGCCGCACAGGTAGAGCCCGCGGATCGGGCTCCGGTAGTCGGCGAAGCCGGGCGCCGGGCGCTGCCAGAACAGCTGGTCGAGCGACAGTTCGCCGTGGAAGATGTGGCCGTTCGGGAGGTTCAGGATCTCCTCGATGTCGGGCGGCAGCAGCACCTGCATGTCGATGACCTGCGAGGAGAAGCCGGGCGCGAACTGATCGATCACGCCCAGCACGTTCTTGACCAGGCCGTGGCGCTCGTGCTCCCAGCTGGCGTTCTTGAGCTCGTAGGGGGCGTGGCCGCCGAACAGGTGCACCACGTGCTTGCCGGGTGGCGCTATGGTCTCATCGCGGATGGTCGGCACGACCGGCGTGACGAAGGGCCTCGTCGAATACCAGCCGTACTTGGCATCGTCATAGGCGCGCTCGAGCCAGTCGATGTCGGGTGCCAGGTGCACGTAGGTCGGATAGTCGAAGCCCGCCTTCGCCTTGTCGAACGCGCGGTAGGCGGGCGGCGCCTCGGCCGCGATGTTGATCTTGAAGGCGGTGGAGAAGGTGCGGAAGCTGTCGATCTCGGCCAGGAACTCGGCCGGCAGGTGGCGGGCCGCGACCAGCTTGCCGTACAGCAGCTTGGCCTGGGCGTTCGAGGCCACGACGGGAGCCCGATAGTCATCGCCCGCCTCGGTGACGACGCCGACCGCGGCGCCGTTCTCGACGATCACCTGCGCGACCGCGGCCCTGGTCTTGACCTCGAGCCCGAAGCGCGCGCCCGAAGCCGCGATCGCCTTCGAGATGGCGCCCATGCCGCCGCGCACGAAGCCCCAGCCGCCGGCACCCTCGTGCTCGCCCATGAGGTGGTGCATGATGACATAGGCCGAGCCCGGCGATCTCGGTCCGGCGAAGGTGCCGATCGAGGCGTAGTAGGCGAACAGCGCCTTGATGATGTCGGACTCGAACCAGCGCGACAGGTAGTCGTAGGCGCTCATGCTGAGCAGGTCGACCATGCGGTAGAAGCCGCGGCCGATCCTGCGCTGGCGCCACAGCAGCCCCGCCGTCGCCTTGAAGCCCCGCCAGTCGCGCCGGGTCGGGTCGACCGGCGTCTCGAGCAGCAGCGCGCGCACGATCCGGGCCGATTCCTGCAGGTAGTCGTTGAACGCGGGATAGGCTTCCGCATCGTGCTTCGAGAATCGCGCGAAGTGCTCCTGGGTCTTGCGGACGTCATCCGACAGGATGATGTAGTCGTCGCCCCCGAGCGGGCAGAAGAGATCGTTGGCGGGCAGGACCTCGAGGCCGAACTTCGCGAGCTCGAGCTCGCGGATCACTTTCGGGTGCAACAAGCTCATGACGTAGGAGAAGACCGAGAAGGTGAAGCCCGGCACGATCTCTTCGGACACGGCGGCGCCGCCGATCACGTGGCGGCGCTCGAGCACCAGCGTCTTCAGCCCCGCCTGGGCGAGGTAGGCGCCGCAGACCAGGCCATTGTGGCCGCCGCCGATGATGATCGCGTCGTAGACCCGCGCCATGCGGGTCAACCCGCGTCCCAGGGGTTGATCACGGCGACGCCGAACGGTTCGAAGTCGGCGACATTTCTGGTCGCCACTGCCATGTCGTGCACCTTGGCCACCGCCGCGATCTGCGTGTCGCTGATCCTCGGCTCGCGGCCTCGGGAGCGTCCTTCAGCGACCAGCGTCCCATAGAGCAGCGCAGCCTCGGTATCATATGGCAGCACCCGCTCCGCGAATTGATCGCGAAGCAGTTCCTGGAGCCAAGCTTCGAGCGCTGCCCGGCGTCGCCCCGCAGGTAGCTTGGCGGCTCCGAACGCAAGCTCGCCCACCACGGTCGCCGTCAGGAACAGATGCTCATTTGCCTGGGCAGCAAACCAGGCGGCCACTGCCCCCGAAGGCCGCGGTCGGGCGGTCTCGGAGACGACGTTGGTGTCCAGAATGACGCGGTTCATTCGAAGAGATCCACGTCCTCCACCGGCTGATCCGCCTCCTCGAGCGCTTTGAAGAACTCGTCGTCATCCTCCAGGAGCGGAGCAATCCGCCGGAGGGACTCCCAGAACTCGGCGCCGGTCATCTTGGGCTTGGGGGAGAGCACTTCCTGGAGGATCAGGCGGTGCTCGGCCTCGGCCGAGCGGCCGTGCGCCCTGGCTCGCGCTTTCAGGCGCTGCACGACTTCGTCATCGAGCTTGCGAACGATCAGGGTCGCCATCGCTTCGTCTCCTCGACCTTGAGATAGCGCTTGCTATCATAGCAAGCAAACTCCGTTCGCGGGGCGCGGAAAGCTCTGGGCTGTCGATGCCCGTCACGAGTCGAGGTCTGGGGCTTTGGCCAGACCGTGCGTCGACTCCATGGCCGCGATCATCTGATCATCAAAGAACGGCCCCTCGCCGCGCAGCGCTTCCCAGAACTCGGCGCCGGTCATTTTGGGCTTGGGAGAGAGGACTTCCTGGAGGATCAGGCGGTGCTCGGCCTCGGCCGAGCGGCCGTGCGCCTTGGCCCGCGCCTTGAGGCGCTGCACGAGGTCGTCATCGAGCTTGCGAACGATCAGGGTCGCCATCGCGTTGTCTCCCGGACTTGTGAGATAGCGATTGCTATCATAGGAAGCAAGCGTCGGGCGCGGGCGCGGAAAGCTGTGGCCGGTCGAGGCCCGCCGCGGCTATGCTTCTGCGCGAGGCGGGCGAGGTCGGCGGGAGGTCGGGGCATGAACCTGGAGGTGGTCGTCAGCTGCGCGGTGACCGGCGCCGGCGATACCGTCGGGCGGCATCCCGCGATCCCGGTCACGCCCGAGCAGATTGCCGACGCCGCGCTCGAGGCGGCCGCGGCCGGGGCCGCGATCACCCACATCCACGTCCGCGATCCGGCGACCGGCAAGGCGGACCGCAAGCCGCATCTCTATCGCGAGGTGGTCGAGCGCATCCGGGCCCGGAATTCCGAGGTCATCCTGAACCTCACCGCCGGCATGGGCGGTGACTTCGTGCCCGACCCGGAACGACCCTGGCAGGGCGGGCCCGGCACCGACATGGCGACGGTCGCGGATCGCCTCGCCCACGTCCTGGAGCTGCGGCCCGAGATCTGCACCCTCGACTGCGGCAGCATGAACTACGCGGCCAGCGCCTATCTCAGCACGCCGGACATGCTGCGCGCGATGGCGGCGAAAATCAAAGCGGCCGGCGTCAAGCCGGAGATCGAGGTGTTCGAGCTCGGCCACGTCTGGATGGCCAAGCAACTGATCGAGGAGGGCCTGATCGAGAGCCCGCCCCTGTTCCAGCTCTGCACCGGCATTCCCTTCGGCGCCGAGTGCGACCCGCGCGCGATCCTGGCCATGCGCGATCTGCTGCCCGAGGATGCGATCTTCGCCGCCTTCGGCATCGGCCGCATGCAGATGCCGATGGTCGCCGAGGCGGTCTTTCTCGGCGGCCACGTGCGGGTCGGCCTCGAGGACAATCTCTGGCTCGACAAGGGCGTGCCGGCCAGCAACGGCGCGCTGGTCGCCCGCGCCAGGCAGATCGTCGAGCTGTTGGGCGCGCGCGTGCTCGGCCCCGACGAGGCGCGCGAACGTCTGCGCCTGAAGCCCCGTTGAGCCCGGCGCCATGAGCGAGATCCGCAAGGTCGCGCTGATCGGCGCCGGGGTGATCGGCGCCGGCTGGGCCGCGCGCCTGGTCCTGAACGGCGTCGACGTCGCCCTCCATGACCCCGACCCCGAGGCCGAGCGCAAGGTCGGCGAAGTGCTGGCCAACGCCGAGCGCGCCTGGGGCCTGCTGATGCCGGCGCCGCCCGCACGCCGCGGCAGCATCTCCTTCGGCCGTGACCTCCTGGCGGCGCTGGCGGACGCCGACTTCGTCCAGGAGAACGCGCCCGAGCGCGAGGATCTGAAGCGCTCCCTGCTCGCCCGCGCGAGCCGCGCGTGCCGGCCGGAGGTGGTGATCGCGTCGAGCACCTCGGGCCTGCTGCCGAGCCGCCTGCAGGCGGAGATGACGAGCCCCGAGCGCTTCGTCGTCGGCCACCCGTTCAACCCCGTCTATCTGCTGCCGCTGGTCGAGATCTGCGGCGGCGCGCAGACCTCGGACGAGACGAAGCGGCGCGCCGCGGATTTCTATCGCGGGCTCGGCATGCACCCCCTGATCCTGCGCCGCGAGGTCGACGGCTTCATCGCCGACCGCCTGCTCGAGGCGCTCTGGCGCGAGGCGCTGCACCTCGTCAACGACGGCCTCGCCACCACCGACGAGATCGACCAGGCGATCGCCTACGGCCCGGGGCTGCGCTGGTCGTTCATGGGCACCTTCCTGATCTACCGCATGGCCGGCGGCGAAGCTGGCATGCGCCACTTCATGGCCCAGTTCGGCCCGACCCTGAAGCTGCCCTGGACCCAACTCGAGGCGCCGGAGCTGACCGAGGACCTGATCGAGAGGATCGTCGCGCAGTCGGACGAGCAGGCCCAGGGCCGCTCGATCCGCGATCTCGAGCGCCGGCGCGACGACTGCCTGGTCGCCGTGCTGCAGGCGCTGCGCGCGCAGGACTACGCCGCCGGCGCCGTGCTCAAGGCCTGGCAGGACCGGCGCGAAGGCTGAGACCCATGGACTTCGGCCTCAGTCAGGAACAACAGATGGTGGTCGACACCGTGCGCGGCTTCGTCGAGCGCGAGCTGTACCCGCTCGAGGCCGAGGTCGAGCGCACGGGCGAGGTGCCGGACGAGGTCGGCCGCGAGATCCGGCGCAAGGTTTCCGAGCTTGGCTTCTACGCCGCCAACATCCCCGAACAGTTCGGCGGCGGCGGCCTCGACCATCTGACCTTCACCCTGCTCGAGCGCGAGCTCGGGCGCGCGTCGATGGCGCTCACGGTGCACTTCGGCCGGCCGTCGAACATCCTTTGCGCCTGCAACGAGGAGCAGCGCCGGCGCTATCTCGGGCCCGCGGTGCACGGGGAAAAAATCGACTGCCTCGCCATGACCGAGCCCGAGGCCGGCTCCGACATCCGCTCGATGAAGACCTTCGCCAAGCGCGATGGCGCCGACTACGTGATCAACGGCACCAAGCACTTCATCAGCCACGCCGACATTTCCGATTTTGCGATCGTGTTTGTCGCGACCGGCAGCGAGACCGACGACCAAGGGGCAAAAGCAGCGCATCACCTGCTTCCTGATCGACCGCGGCACGCCGGGCTTCGAGATCCGCAAGGGCTACGGCTCGGTCTCGCACCGGGGCTATCACAACTGCATCCTGTCGTTCGAGGACTGCCGGGTGCCGGCAGCGCAGGTCTTAGGCGAAGAGGGCGGCGGCTTCGAGCTCATGAACAGCTGGCTGTACGCGACCCGGCTCACGGTCGCCGCGAGCTGCGTCGGGCGCGCGCGCCGGGTGTTCGACCTCGCCGCCGAGTGGTGCGCAACCCGAAAGCAGTTCGGCCAGCCGATCGGCAGGTTCCAGGGCACCGGCTTCAAGCTCGCCGACATGGCGACCGAGATCGACGCCGCGGACTGGCTGACGCTCGCGGCCGCCTGGCGGCTCGATCAGGGCCTGAACGCCAATCGCGAGATCGCGCAGGCGAAGCTGTTCGCGAGCGAGATGCTGGCGCGGGCGACCGACCACGCGGTCCAGATCTTCGGCGGCATGGGGCTGATGGCGGATCTGCCGATCGAGCGCTTCTGGCGGGACGCGCGGGTCGAGCGGATCTGGGACGGCACCAGCGAGATCCAGCGCCACATCATCGCGCGCGAGATCCTGCGCCCGCTCGGCGGCTGAGCGCGATGCCCGACGATGCGCGCCGACGCAATCTCGGGCGGCTGCTCCGGCCCGGGTCCATCGCCGCGATCGGCGGACGTTACGCCGAGGAGGTGATCCGGCAGAGCCGGAAGCTCGGCTACGGTGGTCGGATCTACGCGGTCAATCCGGGCCGGCCGACGCTCGCGGGCGTGCCCTGCTACGCGCGGATCCAGGACCTGCCCGAGGCCCCGGATGCGGTCTTTCTCGGGATCCGGCGCGAGGCGACGGTCGAGGCGATCGGAAAGCTCGCCGCCATCGGCGCAGGCGGCGCCGTCTGCTATGCCGCGGGCTTTGCCGAGGCGCCGGACGGCCGCGAGCTCGAGCGGCAGCTGCTGGCGGCGGCCGGCGACATGGCGCTCCTCGGACCGAACTGCTATGGCCTCCTCAACCTGCTCGATCGGGCAGCGCTCTGGCCGGACGAGCACGGCGCCAGGCCCGTGGCGCAGGGCGTCGCGCTGATCACCCAGAGCGGCAACATCGGCATCACGCTCACCATGCAGGAGCGCGGCCTGCCGATCGCGGCGGTGGTCTCGGTCGGCAACCAGGCCCAGCTTGCGGTCCACGATCTTCTCGAGCTTCTTGCCGAAGACGCGCGCATCACGGCGATCGGCCTCTACCTCGAAACGATCAGCGACCCGGCCGGATTTGCGCGTGCGGCGCTGAAGTGCGCCGCCCGTCGGTTGCCGCTCGTGGCGATCAAGGCCGGGCGCTCCGAGCCCGGCGCGCGGGCGACGCTCTCCCACACGAGCTCGCTCGCCGGCGCCGATGCGGTCGTGGACGCGTTCCTGCGCCGCTACGGCGTGATCCGGGTCGACAGTTTGTCCGAACTCCTCGAGACCCTGAAGCTGGTCTCGGTGCTGGGCCCCCTTGCCGGCCGCCGCATCGGCTCGCTCAGCTGCTCGGGCGGCGATGCCGCCATGGTCGCCGACCTCGCGCTGGCGCAGGGCCTCGAGCTTCCGCCACTGCCCGAGGCGAGCCGGACGGAGTTGCGCGCGGCGCTGGACGAACGGGTCGCGCTCGCCAATCCCCTCGACTACCAGACCGGCATCTGGGCCGATCGCGCGGGCATGGGGCGCTGCTTCGCGGCCATGCTGGAGGCGGGCTTCGACGCGACCCTGCTCGTCATCGACTACCCGCGCCCGGCGGAGAACGACGTCGCCGCCTGGGACCTCGCGCTCGATGCCTTCATCGACGCCGTGCTCGCGACCGGCGCCCGGGCGATCGTGGTCGCCTCGCTGCCCGAGACCCTGCCGCCCGCGGCGCGCGAGCGCCTGCTGGCGGTCGGCATCGCGCCCATGCAGGGCCTGCCGGAGTGCCTGCGCGCGATCGCCGCCGCCGCCTCGCTCGGCGCGGTCTGGCAGCGCCTGGAACCAGCGCCGCCTTTGCCGATTGCGCCACGGGACGCGGCGGCGACCGGCGAACCCCTGTCGATGCATGAGAGCGCAGCCAAGCGCCTGCTCGCGGCGCGTGGCGTGCCGGTGCCCTCCGGTGAGCTGGTGCCAATCGCCGAGGCGGCGGCAGCGGCCGGGCGGGTCGGGTTCCCGGTTGCCCTCAAGACGACCGGCATCGCGCACAAGTCCGAGAGCGGCGGGGTGGTGCTCGGTCTGGCGACGCCGGAGGACGTCGCCCGGGCCGCGGCGATCATGGCGCAGCTCGGCGATCGGGTGCTGGTCGAGCGCATGCTGCCGCCGCCGGTCGCCGAGCTGATCGTCGGCATCGACACCGACCCGCAGTTCGGCCCGCATCTCCTGGTCGGCGCCGGCGGGGTCCAGGCCGAGCTCTGGCGGGATACCGCGCTGCTCCTCCTGCCGGCCCTGGCGGACGAGGTGCGGGACGCGCTGCGGGCGCTCCGGATCTGGCCGCTGCTCGCGGGCTGGCGCGGCGCGCCGCCTTGCGATGTCGAGGCGATCGTCGAGGTGGTCTTGAGGATCGGCGCGCTCGCGCTGGAGCGGCGCGCCCTGATCCTGGAGCTCGATGTCAATCCGCTGATGGTCTATGCCGTAGGCCAGGGCGTGGTCGCGGCGGACGCGCTGATCCGTCTGGCCGCGCCCCTGGACGTGCCGGCGCCCGCGAGGGAAGAGGTGGCGTGAGCGAGGTTCTCCACATCAGGCGCGATGGCCCGGTCCTCGAGGTCGTGCTCGACCGGCCCAAGGCGAACGCGATCGACGCCGCGACCAGCCGCGCGCTGGGCGAAACCTTCGCGGCCTTCCGCGACGACCCGGAGCTGCGGGTCGCGATCGTGACCGGTGCCGGCGAGCGCTTCTTCTCGGCCGGCTGGGACCTCAAGGCGGCGGCCGCCGGCGAGACCCCGGATGCCGATTTCGGGGTCGGCGGCTTCGGCGGCCTGCAGGAGCTGCCGGGCCTGAGCAAGCCCGTGATCGCCGCGGTGGGCGGCATGGCGGTCGGCGGCGGCTTCGAGCTCGCCCTCTCGGCCGACCTGATCATCGCGGCCGCGCACGCGCGCTTTGCCCTGCCCGAGATCAAGGCGGGCCAGCTCGCCGATGCCGCGACCATCAAGCTGCCCCGCCGGATCCCTTATCACGTCGCCATGGAGCTGCTGCTCACCGGCCGCTGGCTGGAGGCCCTGGAGGCGAAGCGCTGGGGCCTCGTCAACGAGATCGTGGCCGCCGAGGATCTGCTCCCGCGCGCGCGAGAGCTCGCCGCGCTGCTCGCGGCCGGGCCGCCGCTGGTGTTCGCCGCGATCAAGGAGGTGGTCCGCGCGAGCGCGCATCTGCCCATTCAGGACGCGTTCGATCTGGTCACCGAAAAGCGCCTGCCGGCGGTCCGGGCGCTCTACGAGAGCGAGGATGCGCGGGAGGGTGCCCGCGCCTTCGCCGAGAAGCGCGCGCCGGTCTGGAAAGGGCCGCTGAGGCGCGGGCGAGCCTCACGCCGCGTAGTCGGGCTCCTCGGCATCGAGGATCGCCTTGAGCTCGGCGAGGTGGGCCTCGGCGAACTCGCCGTAGTCCTGCCACTCCTTGGCGACCCGCGCGGCGAGGTTGCCGGACACGGGGCGCAGCTCCTTGCCGGTCGAGTAGGCGAGCACCAGGACCTGGCACGCCTTCTCCAGGTAATAGAGCTCGTCGAACGCTTTGGCGACGCTCTCGGCGACCACGATCACGCCGTGGTTGGCCAGCATCAGCACCGATTTGTCGCCGATCGCGCGGGCGAAGCGCACGCCTTCGTCCATCGACAGGGCGAGACCGTCGTAGGCATCCTCGTAGGCGACCCGCCCGAAGAACCGGAGACAATTCTGGTCGACCGGCTTGATCTCCATGTCCTTGAGCGTCGTCAGCGTGGTCGCGTAGGGCATGTGGGTATGCAGGATGCAGCGCGCCTGCGGCAGCTCGCGGTGCAGCCCGGCATGGATGTACCAGGCGGTCGGATCGGGCGCGTCCGGCCGCTCCAGGGTCGTCGGATCGCCCGCGTCGACCAGCACGAGGTCGCTCGCCCGGATCCGGGAGAAATGCCGCCAGCGGGGGTTGATCAGGAAGCGCGGGCCGTCGTCGGAGACCGCGACGCTGAAGTGATTGGCGATGCCTTCGTGAAACCCGAGCCGCACCGCCCAGCGGAACGCCGCGGCGAGATCGACCCGCGCCTGGCGCTCGGCCGGCTCGAGCTGCTCGTCCCTTCCGATCTGTCGGGCAAAGGCGGACATCGGCAAAACCTCCCAGGCGTTGCATCCCTCGATCCGACCATAGCCCAACCTCGTGCTCAGGGCACTACGAGGATTGCCGGTCGGCTCGTCGGAGCTCGGGCTTAGCCAGGAACGGAAGCTCGGCCCGCCTCGCCATCACGAGAACCAACCCCTTCATGGCAGCGACGCCCAATCCGGTGACGGTGGCGTGGTCGCGCCGAGCTTGTCATCCGATGCCGCCCTTCGGCAGCCTGCTCTAAACCGAGGTTCTCCTCAGGCGGGCAATGCGTCGAGCAAACTACATTCGTGCGCCAAGGTCAACGCCGTCTGAAGTCTTTGTCCGGTGTCGGAGCTGGGGGCGCGCCTCGCGATGCTCCCGGTGTCATGGTCCACCCACCTTCATCCAGGACCACCTTTACCCTGAAAATCGTCTTTCCGCGCGCGCGGGCGTCTGCGAGTTCCTCGCCTACGGACCAGTAGACATGCTGGGCGAGTACCCAGGACTCGATGATGTGCTGAATGAAATCCCGCGCCGATCGCGTGCTCCAAGCCTCGGCCTCTCGTCTCGCGCGGTAGAGCGGTAGCCGGTCAAAGCGTTCGAAGTCGTCGCCTCTCTCTGTGGCCTCTTCCAGACAAAAAGCAATCCCGTCTACGATGCTGCTTGGCAACCCCGTTGCCGCGGGGTCATCCAAAGCTTGGCTGATGCGCTCTATGAGCGCAATCGGACCGACCGTCGATACCCTTGCTCTACCCAACCACTTACGTGCGATCACATGGGCGGGCCGGTGAGGATTTGCCCCAGGAATGCTTCGACCAAAGCGGAAGTGGTGCCTGGCTCGTCTTTGATCTGCCTGAGGATCCAATAAAGCAGCGCCTCCAGTGCGAGGCGGAATAGCTGACGGACCTGAACGCGTCGCCACGCGACGAACGCGCCTTGTAATTCGTCCGATGGCGAGAAGTTCAAAGGACTCCCTGTCATAGTGATCCTCACCTGATCGACCCTCCGAGTCGCCGCCTGCGCTGCGGCGGCGAGCACGAGGTGAAACCCTAGTTGCCTCTTCAGTGGCGCTCCTGAGCCTTGGAGCATTTCAGTCATTACCCGGGCTTCAACTTCCGTCACATTTTCCGATGCCAAGCGTCGGCCCAGCTGGATGCTTCTGCAGAGGTAACCTCGACCGTTCCAAATTGGCTAAACGCAGGATTATCGAGCCTTTCGGCGATCATGGCTTCGAATGCCACAAGCGCCGGCTCCGCAGCTAGGGTCGCGATCAAGACTTCTGGGTGTTCCCGATGCGGCTCGACCCAGCCGAGAGCCTTGAGCCCCGGACCGTAGTTGATGGGAGCCGTGAAGGAGGTAGAGTAACGCCGATCTTCGCGGCGCTTGCGCCAGGCATCACCGCCGAAAACCCAGCGCTGTGCTCGTAGAAGTGGCGCCAGAACCCGACGGCCCGGTAGATCGGCCTTCGGATCCCGTAGGAACTGAGACCAGGTGTAGATGACTTCCAGGCGGTCTACGAAGTCGCACAACTTGTCGGCAAGCATGCTGCCCTGCCCCTGCGAACGGGCGAGATTCGCGGCGCGTCGCCACGCCCAAGCTACCAATACGAATGGACGGATGTGTCGGGCCACGTTGTTCAACCCGGGCAAGACCTGATCCATCAGATCGAAATTGATCTGACGTAACCCCAACGGATCGACACCGCCAGGCCTGGGGGAGATAGCGCTCGGGACCTCGGCCCGTCGGCCGTGGCCGCTGAGGCGGTGAGATCCGCTAGGAATGGCTGCGCCACTGATCAATCTCCCGGCCAAAGGATAATCCGGCCGCAGCAGTTCTTGGCCGTAGCGACCGAAACCAAGCGCAATCGCTGGACCTCATGGGCCGGCAGCATCATGTGACATCGCGGGCAGGCTTCCGCCCAGCGATCCAAAACCAGAATTCGAGATTGCGCCCGATCCGATGTGATGGCGTGTTTTAGTACGCACCACTCCTCGGGCGCGACGCGCCCCAGCTCATCATAGCCCACCCCCGGCCGGCGAATCTTGAGCGCGTCCAGGTAAGCTTTCACTTGCTCAGGGAATGTTCGGATCGCTTGGATTCTAGCCCATAGCTCCGAAAAGTCCGCGGATTGGATCAACACTCCCCGGAAACCCCGGACACTATCCGGCGAAGGTGGGGCGCCAAGAACGTCGACGCCGACCCGAAGGAGCCGATCGCGCGCTATACGGTCCCCATCGCGATCTGGCGTCGGGCTCATCAGCGTCAGAATGGCAGCGGCAATGTCGGAGTGTCGCTGCCCTGGCGGCTTCACGCGGACCAAGGCCGTTACGAGGCGGTCCAGCCAAGCTCGCGCGGTCGCCGAACTCGGTTGCAGGCGCTCGCAGACGTACTGCGTAATGACGAATGCAGCGAGCGCGTTTCGCGGGGCATTTTCGGGCGAGAGCATCAGGTCGAGAAGTCGCTCGAAATGTTTGAGCGATTGCTCGATGTGCGGATCCTCTAGTACGGGCGCCGCGACTTGCGGCCCGATGTTGTCTTCCTCATCCTCTCCTGGTCGCCCGGCGGCCGTGCGGCCAAAGGGCCCGCGTCTCTCGCGAAAGGCCGCGAATACGTGTTCCATAAAACGGCGCCAGCCCTCGGCACTGTTGGGGTGAAGCGCGGTCCGCTCCTCAATGGCAGGCGCACGGCCATGCTCTAAGTCGGAGGTCGCGATGACTGCCCCGGGCCGAGCTTCTCCGCGACCTCCGTCGGAGCCACCGCTGATCACGGCCTGCGCACCGGCAAGCTCTAACGGATTCTCATGGAACCAGCTCATGATAGCAGCTACATCCGCTGGGGTCTCGGTTCCCGCCAAAACGGCGAGAAGCCGTGAAGCAATCACCCCCGCGCGTCGGATAATCTCCGTGAAAGCCGGAAATCGAGACAAATCCCTCGGCGCGCCGTCCACTTGCAATCTCGACAACCCGAATGACAAGCCGCCCGCTCTTCCAAGATTGCACCTCGAGTGTCGGGGCATGCAACCGAAACGTGCCTTCAGTAGTGACGTCGACCTCCCCCAACGGCTCCGGCCCTTCGGCGGTCAGTTGAAATACGGACGCCCGACCGGCCATTTCCGGCGTCAGAACATGGCCGGCGATCTGGTCGCCTTCGAGCGCCGCCCGCAGCACGCCAGAACCCGTTTCGTCGGTTTCTGATTCATCATCGAGGGCGGTGATGAGCGCCGGCACCTCAGCTTCTGAAAATCTCCAGCCCACGGTTGGCGCGCGTTGGATCCGCGCGACGCACGCTTCAACATTGCGGTCGCCGTGAATCGCAGCCCAGGTCGCATTGGGACTGCCCGAGACGAGCACTCGCCCTCTTTTGCAGATCACCTCGAAAGCCTTAGCGTGAAGCCGGCGCGGTTTGGTCTCCTCCAGTACCTCGAGCTGAACAGCGTGCACTGCACGGTGGCACCGCTGTGGCCAATTCGATCCCATAGTTCCCTCGACCATGCCTCCAGGGTGTGCATGCACGAAGACTTCATCGAGTTCGAGCATGGCGCAGAGGCGATCAATCGCCGGTCCGCCGTCCCAGAAGGGAGTTGCCGCAACGAGGCGCACTGCGCCTCCGAGATCGGACACCGTCTGCGTTAGCTTCTGACTGATCGCGCCATCAGACTGTGAAACAGCCGGATGTTCTCG
>CAVTFM010000014.1:0-55222 GCA_963733965.1 uncultured Alphaproteobacteria bacterium | reverse complement strand
CTCTTATCCGTTCTGGTATAATCTTTCTTCCATGCAAAAGCGCGCCCGAGCGAACACACAAGAGGTAGTAACAAGCTGCGCGTGCTGTGCGTCCATTTCCTTCTATAAACGGATGTATCCAGTTTAAGCGCCAGAGCCCGTAAGCCGCCAACTCCGTTGCAGTCCAAATATACCAATTTTCCTGAACCGTAGATATGAATTGATCCATCCAATCGTCCACCTCCTTGAAATGCGGAGGTTTGTGGTCCCCCACGTAGATCGGTTCCCGACGATATCGCCCACCAAATTGAGAAATGTTCGCCACGGCGACGTGGTTTAATGCCCACAGCAGGTATTTGTCGAAGGCGCCGGGGCCTTTTATTAGGCCAATCTCAATGCAATTTGTCAACAACTCGTACTGACGGTTCAGGTTTTGCTCCTGAACTCGGTCGTAAAGCTCCCGATCTTCCTGCTCAAGAATGAACATCTCGGCAAGTACGACTTAACGCCGGGCCTATTTTGGATCACGCATGAGCCTCGGTGATGCGAATTCGCTTGGCGGCCTTTCGGGCAGACTCCTTCGTGATCCGCGAGCCCTTTGGTGCGTTGCCGTAGACGAAGCTCGCCCTCTGTTCCTGAAGCTGCTCATCCGTAAGGTTGACCGTCTTCGCGCGCTCCAAGAGCATCTGCAGTTTGGGCCGCTCAGGAGCGCGCGTCAGGGCTGTTTTGCGTTCGGCCACGTGACTCTCCCATGTCGTGGGTTTCTCCTCAGGTTCAGGCGCATCAAAGTTTTGCCGCCTTCCATGCTAACGGCGAGGCGGCAAACGTCGGGCTTCGATGATGCCGCCACCCTATTGAGGATTTGCTGCCAAACTGGCACTGTTTCGGGTTCCCGACAAGCCCCGGATGGCGCAACGCTGCATCGCAGGAAGCGCGTACGCTCCGAAGCCATCCGCTTGCCAGACCCGGCGCGCTGTCGGATGCTGGCGGCGAATGAGGGAGGACCGGCCATGACGATCGCGATTCGCCAGCTCCACCCGCTGTTCGTCGGCGAGGTCGAGGGGGTCGATCTCTGCCGGCCGCTGAGCGCCGACGAGGTCCTGGCGATCGAGGCCGGGATGGATCGCTACGCGGTGCTGGTGTTCCACGACCAGCCGCTGAGCGATGAGCAGCAGGTCGCCTTCAGTCGCAACTTCGGCGACATCGAGCTCGCGGTCGGCAGCAGCGTCACCAGACCCGAGGACCGGCGGCTCTCGATCGAGCTCGCGGACATCTCCAACCTCGATCGCGACAACCGGGTGTTCGCGCGCGACGATCGCCGCCGCATGTTCAGCCTCGGCAACGAGCTCTGGCATTCGGACAGCTCGTTCCGTGCGATCCCGGCCAAATATTCGTTGCTCTCGGCCCGCGTCGTCCCGCCGGCCGGTGGCAATACCGAGTTCGCCGACATGCGTGCGGCCTACGACGCCCTCGACGAGGACACCAAGGCCGAGATCGAGGATCTGGTGTGCGAGCATTCCCTGATCTATTCGCGCAGCCTGCTCGGCTTTGCCGACTTCACCGCGGAGGAGACGGTGACCTTCGCGCCGGTGCGCCAGCGCCTGGTGCGCACCCACCCGGTGACCGGCCGCAAGTCGCTGTTCCTCGCCTCCCATGCCGGCACGATCGTCGGCTGGCCGATGCCGGAGGCGCGCGCCCTCTTGCGCGATCTGGTCGAGCATGCGACCGAGCGCAGGTTCGTCCACGCCCATCGCTGGCGCCGGCACGACCTCGTGATCTGGGACAACCGCCAGACCATGCACCGGGCGCGCCGCTACCAGGCGGACCAGGTGCGCGACATGCGCCGGACCACGATCGCGGGCGACGGACCGACCGCACCCCAGCCCGGCATGGCGAGCTAGACCGGCGGCCGCGGACGGCGATCGTCATCCCAGGCAGCCGGCGGGACCGCGCGGAGGAGCGTCGTTGACCATCGTCGACGCGCGGGCGCTGGAGGATGGCCAGCGCCTCGAGGCGGAGGTCTGCATCGTCGGCGCCGGCGCGGCCGGGATCACGCTGGCCCTCGAGCTCGAGGCCGCGGGCCGGCGCGTGCTGCTGGTGGAGAGCGGCGGGCTCGAGCCGGAGGAGGCAGTCCAATCGCTCTACGACCTCGAGTCGGTCGGCTACCCGCAGCGCCCGAACTACATGTCGCGCGCGCGCTATTTCGGCGGCAGCTGCAACCTCTGGGCGGGCCGCTGCATGCGCTTCCAGCATCAGGACTTCACCGCACGGGCCTGGGTCCCGGGCAGCGGCTGGCCGATCCCGCCCGGCGAGGTCCTGCGCCATTACGCCAAGGCCGCGGCGATCCTGGGCCTGGGCAGCGTCGCAGAGTTCGAGCTCGCGAGCCACGACCGAAGGCTCAGCGCCGCCGAGCGCGACCTGCTGGCTGGCCCGGATGTGGTGCCGACCCTGTCGCTCTGGGCGCCCAAGCCCAAGCGCTTTGGCCGGACCGAGCGTCGCCGCCTGCAGCGCGCCGCCGGCGTCCAGCTGCTGCTGCACGCGAGCGTGACCCGGATCGAGCTCGACGACCACGGCAGCGTGGTCCAGGCACTGACCGCGAAGACACTCACCGGCAGGGTCCTCCGGCTCGAGGCGCAAATCTTCATCCTGGCTGCGGGCGGGCTCGAGACGCCGCGTCTGCTCCTGGTCTCGCGCGACCGGCAGAGCGGCGGCATCGGCAACGGTTTCGATGTGGTCGGCCGCTATTTCATGGACCACCCGCGCGCCGTGTTCGGCGCGGTCCGGCTGGCGCCGGGGCGGCGCCTGACGCTGATGCGGGGCTGGCCGCTCAGCGACGGCAAGGTCCAGCTCGGCATCGGCCTCTCGCCCGAGGCCCAGGCGCGGGACGGCCTCCTGAACCACTACCTGACCCTCGAGGAGGAGGCGTCCGGCTACGCCGCGCACCACTATCAGGCCGCGATCGAGGTCGGCAAGGTGCTGCTCCGGCGCGGCCACGCCGGCGGTCGCCTCGAGCTCGGCAAGGCCCGCCGCGCGCCGGCCGTGCAGGACTTCATCTATCTCCTGTCGCCCAAGGAGATCCTGCCCCACCGGCTCTGGCGCCTGGTCACGCTGGCGCGCTACCGGCTGGCACCCGAGCGCAAGGCCAGGCGTTACATCGTGGTCTACTTCTGCGAGCAGCCGCCGGAGCCGGCGAGCCGGGTCACGCTCAGCCAGGACACCGACCGCCTGGGGCTGAACCGGCTGGTCCTCGACTGGCGGATTCCGGACAGCGTCCACCAGAGCGTGCTGCGGCTGCAGGCGGCGCTCGGCAGGGCGCTCGAGCACAAGGGCCTCGGCCGGCTGGAGCCGGGCACCGGCGAGCCGCACTACACCGACGCCTCGCACCACATGGGGACCACGCGCATGAGCGCCAGCCCGCGCGCCGGCGTGGTCGACCGCGACTGCCGGGTTTTCGGCGTGCACAACCTCTACGTCGCCGGCAGCGCGGTGTTCCCGAGCGCCGGCCACGCCAACCCGACGCTCACGATCGTGGCGCTCGCGCTCCGTCTCGCCGATCACCTCAGGGCCCGAAAGCCCTGAGCCGTCAGGAACCCAGCCCGAGCCTGATCCTGAGCTTGGTCGGCAGCAGGGGCGCAAGGTCGGCCTTGGTGATCAGCCCCAGCAGGCTCGCCAGCCCCAGGAAGGCGATGCCGAGGACGGCCAGCTCGACCAGCGTCAGCAGGCCCTCGCTCGGGATCAGCGCCGCCGCGAGACAGACCGCGGCGGCCGCGAGCAGCGTCTTCCCAAGCACCAGCGGCTCGAGGATCGGGCCGACCCGCCGCCAGACCACGATCGTCGCGGCGACCGCCGCCGTCATGGTCGCAACCAGGGCGGCGAGCGCGGCGCCGCGAGCGCCCAGGAGCGGAATCAGGAGATAGTTGCCGATCAGAGCGACCGGCAGCACGGCCGAGGCGATCACGGCGCCCCGTCGCGCCTCGTTGACCGCGAGCAGGACGGCGCTGAGCGTCAGGAAGACCGTGTTGAAGAGGCCATGGGCGAAAATCAACACCGCGAGCAGCGATGCGCCCTCCGAGTAGTTCGCAGAGAACAGGAGCGCCATCAGCTCCTTGGCCTCCACCGCGACCAGTCCGCAGGCCGGCACGAGGCCGGCCAGCAGCAAGCGCAGCACCCCGCGCGTTGCGCGCTCGGCGCTCGACCTGTCCCCCTGGGAGATCGCCCGGGCGATCGAAGGCACCAGGACCGCAGTCGCCACGAAGGCGAGCACGTTGGGCATGTGCGCAAGGTTTGTGGCCGCGACGTAGAAGCCCTTGGCCTCGGGCGGCACGTCGGCACCGATGGCGTTGAGCATCCAGAGGTCCATGCTGAACAGCAGTTGCGTTGCACCCTGACTCAAGGCGACCGGCACCGCCAGGCGGACGATCGGTGCGCGGAACTCCAGGCTCAACGACAAGACGTGCAGCCCGGCATGGCGCAGGACAAATAGTAGAACCACGATCGACGCAGCGACGTTGACGATCAGCGCGCCGGCAATTGTGGCCCCCCAATACAGCAGAACGAGAACGCCGATGACCTTGGCAAGGCCGTAAATCGTCGTCGCCAAGCTTCCGATGAGGAATCTGCGATGACCGTTCAAGATGTGCGCAATCGTGAAGTAGAGGCTATAGAACGGCACGTCCAGGGAGGCCACCCGGAACAGCGCCGTGCCGTTCGGGACCTGGAACAGGACGGCAACGAGCGGCGCGGCCGCCCAGAATCCCACAAATACGAGCAGACAGACGATCAGGGTCAGATTAACGCTCGTCGCCTCCAGAGCGTGAACGGCCGCGCGCTGCTCCGCGACGAGTTTGCTCACAGCCTGCGGAATCCCGAGGCGGCCCATGAGTTCGACCGACAGCAGCACCGAATAGACGATGCCGTAGACCCCATATTCCGAGGGCCCGAGCGCCCTGGCGAGCACCACCGCTACAATGTAGCTGGCCACCATCAGCCACATCAGCGAGCTCATGTGCATCCCCGCGCCTCTGGCCGCAGTTGCTGCAAGGCTCGCCATGGTCAGGTTCGCTCCGTGCTCGCCTGCGAATCGGCTGGTCCGTTCATCGAGCTGCTCGACCGTCTCGCCCAGGTCTCCTGATCAATCATCCTGAACCAAGAAGGCATGTCTTCACGCCAATTGGCGATCCGGTCCGGCAGTGCCGCGTGCAAGAGACCGAACCAACTCGGCGCAGGACCCGCCCTCAATGGAATCCTATCGTGCGCACAGCGCCAGGCAGTGATCGGCAGGCAGGTCTCCTGCCACGTTCTTCTGACGGGAATGTTGCCAGGCACGCAACGTCTCGCGACTTCTTTGAGGCGTCATTTCGCGGGGACGCCGGATGAGCCATCGCTCGGCGCGGTGTCGCCCTCCTTCTACGCCCAATGACGCGCCGAGGCGGTCGCCGGAGAGTAGAACCTTCGCGCCCAGAAGACGGGGGTGCGATCCGGAACCAGAGACGTTGCACGAAGATAAGGGTTTGGTTGCGGACGTCCGCCGGCGACGAGCGGCGCCGCCGCCAATGGTATTCTGGATCGCCCTATCTGCTGGGTCCATGCGCGCCCAGAACTGTTCGAGGCCTAAGCTTCGGGCGAAGAGCACGGTGACGAGTATCCGATCCTCACGACGAGGGCCTGCTCCGTCGTGAGCTGTACAGTCCCTTGACGATTTGCAACTTTAGCACGCTCACTTCAGCAGGTCCTGCACCTCCTCCGGGGACTGCTGCATGAAGAACAGCCGTCCCCACACCTCGATATTCACGAGCTGCGACAGCAGCTGCCGTCGCTCCCGCGCCTTCTCGACCAAGCTACGGGCGGTATTCCAGTCCAGCGCCAAGAATGACGCCAGGAACCCGTCTTCAAACAATGACTGCTTGAACGCTGGCTCGAAGTACTGTTCGAGCGGTACGTCCAAACCCATCTTCTTCTGATATGCGATCTCTCGCGGCACGTACCTCGTCGCGAGCTCCTTCAGGATCCATTTCGTTGTCTTCTTCTTGTGGAAGACGGCGTCGGTGGGCAGGTTGCGCGCCAGCGAAATGAAGCGCGACTCGACGACGGCGTCGCAGTATTCGACGGACGCCCCCATGCAGAGGCGATCTCCTTGGTGGAAGAAACGGGGCGTGAACAGGGCGGTGTCGCAAATCCGCATGACTTGAATGCTGCGGTCGTGCGGTTGGGTCAGGAACTCGTAGGCCCGTGTGTACCGCTCGACCAGCTTGGAGCGCGCGCCTCCGTCCACGAACTGCAGCATCACGCCGAGATTGAGGGCGAACAGCGGGTTCGCGACGGCAAACCCCGAGGCCGAATAGACGGCCTTGCGAACGACCCGCAAGATGTCGTCCGGTACACGGCTGAGAAACGCGGGAGGCACGACCCAGCGATAGCGGTCCGAAGCCGCAGTGAGGAGGGGGCCCAGGCTGAAGCCGGAAAGCAAGAGGGAGGCGCCATCCTCACCGGCGTGGCGCGCGACAAGGTGGATGGGCACTCCATGCATGTGCCAAAGGGGCACTTCGTCGTAGTAGGTCGCGTGCGCGAGCGCTCGCCGGTACGTCTCGCCGTCGAGCACGATGCCCTGCAAAGGCACGCCGAGGATCCGCGCGACCTCGTTCGCCATGGAACGCTCGTCCAGTGTCGGATCGCCCGTGACCGCGAAGTTGTAGGCCCGCACCTTCGCGTGCCGCGACGCCAGCGCCGCGATGACTGCCGAGTCGACGCCGCCGCTCAACATGACGCCGACTTCTTGACGTCCGTTGATGTGGCCCGTCACGGCCTGGTCCATGGTGGACTCTAAGATGTCCATGAGCTCCGGGGCCGGCATGGCCGCATACTCGGCGTATCGCGCAGGATCGACCACCGCCGCCGGATCGTAATAGGTGACACATTCCTGGGTTTGGCCGTTGTCACCGACCCTGAGCATGTGCCCGGGAGCCAGGGTTCGGATTCCCCGAAACAAGGTTCGGGGAGGCAGCACGTCGCCGTAGAGGGACCATTCCAGGAGCGCCCGCTCGTCGAGGGCGGGCGGCCCCGTCACCAACAGGAGGCTCTTGATCTCCGACGCGAAGCAGAGCCGATCGTCGCTGAACGCATAGTGAAACGGCCGGTGCCCGAACCGGTCTCGCACGAGGAACGAAGCTCCCTCGGCGGGCTCATGAAGCACGAAGGCGAACCTGCCGTCGATGTGGTCCAGGCACCGCTCGCCCCACTGCTCCCAGGCGCGCAGAACAAGCTCGCGATCGCTCTCGGAGCGAAGCCCGATCCCGGCGTCACTCAGCCGCCGCCGGACCTCGCCGCGATTGGTGATCTCGCCGTCGAAGGCAAGACATCGACCGCCAGGCCGCTCGTCCGTGGGCTCCGGCCGGCGCGATCCACCCGGACCCGGGCACTCGGACGGCGCCACATGGACGAGCCCCGGGTCCGACACGACCTGCCAGCTGAGGGGGCGCCGGTGGCCCTGGACGCGCCCCATCTTCTCGACCAGCGCCACGACCTCGGCGCTGTCGCGCGTACCCTGAAGGGCGACGATACCCGCCAAGCCAGCCATTGGTGATTGAAACTCCCCGGCCTCTCGGCCGTCGTGCGCGGCCATCGATCGGCGCCGCAACTCGTGTGCCAGATCGCAGGTGTCACATCTAGGTCGTGGTGCTCGATGTCTAGGCGCTGGTTGCGGCGCCGTCAAGAACACCCCATCCGCTCACGCCCGGCTCAAGCCAACGCTGCCAGGGTGCGCCCTTCGAAGTGGGCCGGGGGATCGACGCCGAGCGCGGCGAGGATCGTGGGCGCGATGTCGACGATGTGCCCGCCATCGAGGCCGGCGCCGGAGGCGACGCCGGCACCATAGCCCAGAACGAACGCGTTCGGGCGATGATTGCCGGAATAATAGGCCGGCGTCTGATAGCCGCATTTGCCGGTGACCAGCCCCGAGGCGGGCCCCTGGACCCGGTCCAGCATCTCGGCGCCGAAGTCCCAGCTGATCACGACGTCCGGCAGATGCTTCCGCTCCGGGCCCATGAAGGTGTCGTCCATGACGTGCACCGCGTGGGCGCAGCGCCGGCCCGTGGTCGGGTTGACCAGCGCGTCCAGCTCGGCCTTGAGGGACGCCACCAGCTGGCGGCTGGCCTCGCCGGCGCCGACGATGCCCTGCGGCTCGCGGCCCTCGAGGTTGATCCGGAAGTAGCCCTCGTTGCTGTTGGGGATGCAGAAGGCCCGGGTCCGCGGCCACTCGATGTCGGCGCTCATCCACTTGGTGCTGAGCTGGTAGCGGACGCTGCGCGGCAGGCAGCGCGTGATCGACTGGCGCACGCTCAGAGGCACCATCCCACGCAGCGCCGCGGCGAAGCTCTGCTTGGGCGCCGGGGCCCGGTCGGTCTGGCTCTGCCCGACCGACGGCGCGAAGAACAGGCCCAGCCGATGCAAGAGTTCCGGCATCAGGTGCGAGGCCGAATAATTGGGCCCCATGCCGTCGCCCGAGACGATCAGCAGGAGCGTCCGGTCGTCGAGGGTCGCCACGATCTCGCCGATCGCCTGATCGACCGCGGCGTACACCTCGCGCAAGGGGTTGGGCGCGCCGGGCAGGCCGCCTCGGGGATAGAGCGGATAGTCCGGATCGCCGGAATGCCAGAGGTAATGACCCGCGCCGTGCGGCTCGCCGAAGGTGACGAAGGCCATATCCCACGGCTGCTCGGCGAGCAGCCAGCGCACCGCCTGCGACTTGACCGCCGCCGCCCTGATCAGCTGATCGCGGAACCGGAGCTGCTCCGGGATGGTCACCTGGTTGCTGTGCTCCGGCGCCGGATAGGCGCCAAACCGCCTGACGATCTCATCGTACAGCCCCGGGCGCGAGCTGCCCGGCTCCGAGAACCAGGTCCAGGTGCCGTACTCCAGGATCTGCACGCCCTTGAAGTCCGGCAGGCGGGCATCCATGAAGGCGTCCATGACGATGCAGCGGCGGCCGGCGTCGTCGAGGAACTTCCAGAACGGCGGCCGCGCGCACCATTCGGGCAGCGTGCGCTGGACGCGCTGGTCGCCGGCCCGGACCTGGTAGGCGTGGTAGAGGCCGTGCTGGCCGGGCGTGGTTCCGGTGTAGATCGACGGCCAGGCCGAGACGTGCATGACCTCGGCGGTGGTGCGAAGCCGGCTCCACAGGCCGTCCCGGCGCAGCCGGGCGAAGGTCGGCAGGTGGCCCTCGTCGGACCAGCGCTCGATCAGCTCCGCATCGGCGCTGTCGAGGCCGAGCAGCAGAACTTTTCCTGACTTCGGGCCGGCCGCCACGGTCCCGTCCTCAGCCGGAAGCACCGGCATAGACCTCGGCGATCGCGACCGTCCGTCGCTCCCGATCCGAGAGCTTGGCGGCCTCGACCATCGCCACGGTCCAGATGTTGTCCTCGCCGCGGGTCTCCGCGGGCGTGCCGTTCTGGACGGCATCCCGCAGGCTGTTCAGGAGCGAGGTGGTGCCGCCTTGCGGGTATTTCTGCTCGTCGCCGGGCGGCACCTTGAGGTTGCGGATCGGCCGGAACCAGCGGCTGGCTTTGGGCCGCCAGGCGACATACCTCCGATTGGTCCAGAGCACGCCCTGCTCGCCTTCGATCCACAAGGCGAAGCCGAAACGGTGCGACAGCATGGTGCCGAGGTACTGCGCCCGCGCCTCGCCGAAGTCGATCAGCGCCTCGGTGCTGGCGCCGTGCCGGTAGTCGCTCCAGGGCGGGTTCCAGACCTTGGTGGTGATGCCGGTCGGCGGCGATCCGAAGAAGCTCCGCAGGCTGTCGAAATGGTGGATCGCGACCTCCTGCAGCTGCGGGTAGTCGAGCGCGGCGAGCCAGGGGCCCTCGGTGTGGCTCGGCATGTGGCGCCGGTCGACCAGGGTCGCGTGGTCGAGCGCGCCGAGGAAGCCGTCCTGCAGCAGCTTGCGGACCGTCCGCTCGGCCGGAAAGAACCGGTAGTTCTCGGCGACGATGACCTGCTTGCCGAGCTGCCGGGCGCGCTCGAGGACCCCTGCGGCCTCCGCGACGCTGGTGCCGAACGGCTTCTCGATCATGACCGTGAGCCCGGCCTCCATGCAGCGGATCGCCTGGCGGGCATGGAGCGCCGAGGGGCTGACGATCAGCGCCGCGTCGGCGGTGGTCGCCTCGAGCGCCGCGTCCAGGTCGTCGAAATAGGCGCAGGCGTCGTTCTGGACCTTGGCCTTGATCCGATCCAGGGCGGCGCGATCGACATCGACCACGGCGACGCACTCGGCGTCCGGATAGGCGCGGATGTACGCCGCCCAATGGTTGCCGCGGAGCCCGGCGCCGCTCTGCAGGATCTTGATCGCCACCGTCTAAGGCTCCCTCACTCTAGGTTTCCTCACTCCAAGAGCGCCCTCGGTCCGGGGCTCCCTCGCTTTGGGGCTCGCTCAGCGGGCGACGGCAGCCTCGCGCCAAAGACGGCCCGTCATGTGCTCGGGCGGGGTGACGCCCAGGCGGTCGAGGATGGTCGGCGCCAGGTCGAGGATGTGGGCGTGGTCAAAGGTCTGCCCCGCCCCGATGCCGGGCCCGTGCATGAGGACGAAGCCGGGCCCGGCGTGGGTGCCGGGCCGGGGGTCGGGCGAGGCGCCGCTGACCACGCCGACCCGGGCGGAGGCCACAGACGTGATGGCTGTGGCCGGGTCCCAGAGGACGATCAGATCGGGCAGCCAGGCACGCCGGGGGCCGGGAAACACCTGGTCGACGATCAGGACGTCCTTGACCACGCGCCGGCCCGTGGCCGGGTCGGTCAGCTCCTCGAGCGCGACCGCGAGGTCCTGGCACAGCGCCTCGTACTCGGCGCCCGGCTCGACCGTGCCCGCCGGCTCGCGCCCCTTGAGGTTGATCCGGATGCAGCCCTCGAGGTCGGTGGGCAGGCAGTACGCCCGGCTGCGCGCCCAGTCGAAGGTCGCGGTGTCGACCCTTTGCGCCAGCTTGTCGCGCAGGCTGGTCGGCAGCTGGCGGGCCAGCGCCTTGCGGAAGTCCTTGGGCAGGAGGTCGCGCAGCGCGCGGACCGGATCGAACTTGCGCGTGGCCTCCGGCGCCTTGGTCTGGGAGGAGGCGGTCTCGGCGGAGGCGAAGTAGCCGAGCCGCGCCAGGACCTCGGGCAGCAGGTACCAGCCGGCGTGGTTCGGGGCCACGGCGTCGCCGGAGACGACGAAGACCGTGGTCCCGGCGCCGGCCGCCTCGACGAGTCGCGCGAGCGCGCGGTCGAGCTCGGCGTAGATCGGCAGCAGCAGGCTCTGCTCGCCGTCGGTACGCCAGCAATAGTGGGCGGCGACGTGGGTCTCGCCGAAAACCGCCAGATAGAGATCGAACTCCTGGCGGCCCATGAGCCAGCAGGCGGCCGCGGCCTTGTGCCGGACCGCAGCGATCAGACGCTTTTGGGTGTCGGCCGGATCGAGGGGCCGGAAGCCCAGATCATGCGCTTCCAGGCCGAGCGGATATTTGCCGCAGGCGCGCTCGAGCTCGCCGAGAATGCCCTTCGGCGTCGCCTGCGGCGCCAGATAGTGCGCCCAGGTCCCCCAATCGAACAGCTGGGTCCCGGCAAAGCCCGGCTCCGGGTGCGTGTAGGGTGCATCGAACACGGTGCAGCGGCGCCCCGCCTGGTCGAGCAGCCGCCAGAACGTCGGCCGGCCGTAGAGCCCCTCGTGGAAGCGCTGATAGCCCTGAAGTCCCGGAGCGGGCTGAAAGGTGAAGTAGACGCCGTGCTCGCCCGGGCCGACGCCGGTGTAGATCGAGGGCCAGGCCGAGACGTGGAGCTGGCCCGCGGTGGTCTCCAGCCAGCCCCAGGTGCCGCCCTCGATCAGCGCCCTAAGCGTCGGCAGCTGGCCGGCCATGGCCCAGTCGCGGAGCAGGCGCCCGTCGCCGAGCTCGAGGCCGATCACGAGGATCCTGGCGCTCGCGGTCATCCGCTCCAGCCCCGCACCAGGATCACCGACGCGCCGAGGATGATCAGGGCGGCCAGCATGTTGCCGTAGATCGCGATCGGCGCCCGGTGGTGCCCCCAGATGGCCTGGTAGAAGATCATCCAGAGCACCAGGACCAGCTTGACCGGGAGCGTCCCGCCATCGCCCGAGAACGCCCTGCCGGTCACGAGATCGAGCGGGCCGATGCCGCGCGCGCTGAGCAGGTAGAGGCCGGTCACGATCAGGATGGTCAGCGCCGGCCAGCCGAGCGCCCCCATGAACAGGCTGCACTCGCGCAGGAACTCGGCGGTCGCCGGCGGCTCGACCCGCTTGATCGCGGGGCCGACCACCAGCGACCAGACGAACATGTGCCCGAGCCACAGCGTCGCGGCCAGCAGGTGGAGACTGATGCAGATCCAATAGAGCACGCTCGATCGACCTTTGCGCCTAGACCCGGGCCAGCAATCCGGACAGGACGACGATGACGAGGGCGAGGGCGAAGTTGGCGAAGATCAGCGCCGGCGCCGGCCGGCGGGTCAGCATCAGCTGGATGACCGCGAAGGCCGCCACGAGCGCGAGCTTGAGCAGCAGGAGCGGCGACCAGCCATGGCCCGACGCCAGCACGAAGCCGCTTGCCAGCAGGATCAGGAGAAACGCCCAGCCCATCAACGGCAGCGGCAGACGCATCGCCCAGGGCACGACGACATGCGGCCAGCGGGCGCCGCCGGCGACCCTCAGCAGGCGCAGGGTCTCGTCGGAATCGCAGCTGCGGCGGAGCGCTACGACCATGACCGCCCAATAGAGGACGTAGCCGACCAGAAAGACGGTGAGCACAAGGTGGGCGTAGGCGGCGACGAAACCGGTCATGCCGCCAGCCCGCGCCGCGAGTCCGCGAGTTGTCGCTCGAACAGCGCCAGATAGGCGCTGGCGGTATCGTCCCAGGACATCAGCTCGACCTTCGCCGCCGCCTCGCCCATCGCCCGGAGCGTCGCCCGGCTCGGGCATCGCCGGAGGAATCGCGTCCATTCGTCGACCGTGTTCGCGACCAGAAAGCCGGTCTGGCCGTCCCGGATCAGCTCCGTGAGCCACCCGCTCGGCACGGTCACGACCGGCCGCCCCGCGCTCAGATATTCGGGCACCTTCATGGTCGAGTAGCCGAGCTCGCCACTCTGGAACGCGGCCAGATCGTAGGGTGCGAGACAGAGGTCGGCGGCGGCAATGTAGAGGGGGACCTGCTCGTGCGCCACCCGGCCCCGGAAAATCACCCGGGCGCCTGCCGCGCGCGCCGCCCGCTCGTGGCTTGCGCGCAGGCTGCCGTCGCCGACCACGTGCAGCTCCATGCCCGGATCCTGAAGTCGGGCCAGGGCGCCGAGCACGGGGCGGAGATCGTGGGTGGCGTCGACCACCCCGGCATAGAGCAGGACGAGCCGCTCGGGCGCGATGCCGAGCTGCCGCCTGGCCTCGAGCTGATCGCGGGGGGCGAACAGGGCCCGGTCGACGCCCAGCCCGACGACCGCGATCCGATTCTCCCGGACCCGCCAGTGCTGCGCGATGCCCCGCTTCAGATGCGCCGTCTCGGCAATGATCAGCGGGGCCTGCCGGAGGTGGTGGCCGGCAATTCTTTGCCCGATCTCGAGCCGCAGCCGTTTGGCCAGGCCGCCGGCCGCGTTCTGCGCCGGGTTGGGCACGAAGTTTTCGATCGGCACCCCGAGCCGGCCCTGGCGGCGGCACAGCGTCGAGAGATAGCCCGACAGCAGCCAGCTCTTCTCGAGCACCACGTCAAAGGGCTGAAGCCGCTCGCTGACAAACCGCCGCAGGTCGCCCAGGCAGGCAAGGAACTCGCCGTAGCTCAGGCCGCGCATGGCAGCGTCGTCGAGCGCTCCAGCCTCGGGCCGGACGCCGGGTTGCAGCTCGATCACGCGCAGGTCCGCCGGTGCGCGCTCGTCGAGCACCCGCCGGAACGCCACCGTGACGTCGGCGTAGCGCCCGAGCGCGCCGGCGAGGCTCAGAACGTTGCGCGTCGGTCCGACCGTCGAGAGCAGATTGTGCCCCGGCACCAGGTAACAGATCGAGAGCCGCTCCGGGGACGCCATCGGCCGCGCTCAGCCGAGCACCGATCGACGCGGCCGATCCCCGCAGGTGCGCCGGCGCACCCGCCACCAGAATCGTCCAGCCGGCCGGCCAACGCCCGAGGCCGGCGCGCCGATCGCAGCCGCGCGACCGGCCGGACGGCGTCGGCAGACCCCGGGCGACCTCACGCCTTCTGGTCTTTCAGATGGTCGGCGAGGCGCAGCGACATGGCGATGATCATCATCGTCGGGGTGCCGATTCCGGGGGTCGGGAACACCGACCGCCACGTAGAGGTTGTCGATCCCGTGCACCTTACAATTGCTGTCGACCACGCCCTCGTGCGGGTCGTCGTGCATGCGCGTCGTCCCGAGGTGGTGATTGGCCCCCTCGAGATCGTCCGGCCAGGTGGTGTCGTCGTCGTCGCTGAGCAGGATCTTCATCCGGCCGATCTCGAGCCGGCCGATCGCCGCTGCGAAGATCTGCAGCGCCCGTCGCACGCTCTGCTTGTCAAGTTCGGTCAGGCGCCAGTCGAGCTTGACCTGACGGAGGCCGAGCGCATCGGTGCGCGTATCAACCAGCATGCCGCTGTCCTTCCTCTTTTCGCCCCTCGTCGCGACCGGATGTTAGAGGCGGTGCTGCGGCACGACAAGCCATCAGAGCGGCGACGAACCGCCGCTTGCGGCTCTGCTGCGCTGCCCCCAGGCGAAGCCGCTGCGTCTCGCTGTGGCTCGTGGCCGGCCGTAGCCGCCGCCCGGTTACGACGCTCGACATCGTCCTCGGCCTCCTGCCCAAGCAGCGATCCGGCCGGCGAGCCGGCCCCAGTCGCGGATCAAGCCGGGAGGGCAGCCTCGGCGCATCAGCTGCCGAGCAGGCGCTGGAAGTATCTCACGGTCTCGCGCAGGCCGTCCGCGAGACTGACCTTGGGTGCCCAGCCGAGCAGCGATTGCGCTTTGCCGATGTCCGGGCGTCGTTGGCGTGGATCGTCCTGGGGCAGCGGCCGCGCCACGATCCCGGACCGCGAGCCGGTCAGGTCCAGGATCATTTCGGCAAGGTCACGCATCGTGATCTCGGTGGGGTTGCCGAGATTGATCGGGCCGGTCACCGGGGCGTCCGTGGCCATCAGCCGCACGAGCCCGTCGACGAGATCGTCGCAGTAGCAGAACGAGCGGGTCTGCCGGCCGTCGCCGTAGAGCGTGATCTCGCTGCCGGTCAGCGCCTGGATGATGAAGTTCGACACCACCCGGCCGTCGTTCGGATGCATGCGCGGCCCGTAGGTGTTGAAGATCCGCGCGACCTTGATCGCCAGCCGGTGCTGCCGGTGGTAGTCGAAGAACAGGGTTTCGGCGCACCGCTTACCCTCGTCGTAGCACGACCGGGGGCCGATCGGATTGACGTGGCCCCAGTGTTCTTCGCGCTGCGGGTGCTCGCGCGGATCGCCATAGATCTCGCTGGTCGAGGCCTGGAGGATCTTGGCTCCCACCCGCTTGGCCAGCCCGAGCATATTGATCGCGCCGTGCACGCTCGTCTTGGTTGTCTGCACGGGATCGTGCTGATAGTGAATCGGCGAGGCGGGACAGGCGAGATTGTAGATCTCGTCAACCTCCACGTAGAGGGGAAAGGTAATGTCGTGGCGTATGGCCTCGAAGCTGGCATGATTCAAGACGCCGGCGATGTTGGCCCGCGTGCCGGTGAAGTAGTTGTCGACGCACACGACCTCGTGGCCGGCCGCCACCAGGCGGTCACACAGATGGCTGCCGAGAAAACCGGCGCCGCCGGTGACGAGGATGCGCGTGCGTCGATGGGAAAGGCCGGTCATCCGTCCGCGTCGCTCCACAGTAGCCGGCTCTTCTCGAGCACCACTGGCAAAGATCGTCGAACGCCGCCGGCCGCCCGCTGGCCCACCCGCGCCGCGCGTCAGCGGGCATCCGGACGCTCCTGCTGCTCGAACTCGGTCACGCGCGCGGACGTTAGCAACCACCTCACTGGCTGGCAAGCCGCATATCAGCGAGACAATGTCACGGGTGGCGGCGGTCGAGTGAGACCATCGATATGTTGACGTTTGTCTTTTCGCTCGGGACTCTCTTTCATCAGCTTCGGTGGCCGTAGGGGATGAGGCTGACGTGAAACTTTGAGTCGAGGTCGCTAATGCTCGCCAGCACGTCACGCCCGATTTCCGACCGGCCTTCCCGTTGACGAAAGGGCTGCCAGGGAGCAGCGTCGAGCCCCGGGCGAGGTACGCCATCCGGGAGCCGGGTTTGGATGGGATGCGATCGGTCACGGGCGTGATCGTCAGTCACAACGGCGGCGAGAAAGTCCTCCGCTGCATCGAGGCGCTCAAGGCGCAGACGGTGTCGTTCCAGGGCATTATGGTCGTCGACAGCGGGTCCACGGACGGCAGCCCGGACCGTGTTCGGAACGCCCATCCGGATGTTCAAATCGTGCTCCTGGGCGCCAATCTCGGGCCGGCGGCGGCGCGCAACGCTGCCATCGAGCGGGCGTCGGGCGATCTGGTTTTCTGGATCGACCACGACATCTATGCGGCGCCGGACTGCCTCGAGCGGCTCCTCGAGGCCCGGGCCGCGGAGCCGGCCGCGATCGTCGTGCCGCGGATCATCCTCTATCCCGAGAAGGACGTGGTCCAGGCCGACGGCGGCGAGGCGCACTTCCTGGGCACCCTCACGCTCCGCAATGGCTTCACCTCGCTCGCGGCGGCGGCCGGCACCGTTCGCGCGGGCGTCGGCGCCTCGCCCTCGGGCTGCCTCCTGATGGACCGCCGGGTCGCCCGGGAGGTGGGTGGGTTCAACGAGAGCTACTTCTTCTATCTGGAAGACTACGAGTTCAGCCTGCGGGTGCGGATCCTCGGGTACAAGATTGTCTCGGAGCCGGCCGCCACCACGTTCCACGACCGGGGCGAGGGCACGAAGCTTTCCTTCCGGGGCAAGGGCCGCTACCCGACCGAGCGGGCCCATCTGCTGATGCGCAACCGGCTGCGTACGCTGCTGACCCACTACGCGCTGCGCACCCTCATCGTCCTGGCGCCGGGGCTGCTGCTCTACGAGCTCGTGAGCCTCGCGTTCGCGCTGCTGCGCGGCTGGGGCGGCGCCTGGTTGCGGGCCTGGCACTGGCAGTTCACCCACGTCCGGCAGCTGTGCGCTGACCGGCGGGCGCTCCAAGCCCGACGGGTCACGCGGGATCGCGACATCCTGAGCGGCGGCGACCTGCCGCTGGCGCCGGGACTGCTCCGCTCCCCGGTTCTGCGGGCCCTTGTCTGGGCGCTCTCCCGCGTGTTCAATGCCTACTGGTCGATTGCCCGGCTGGCGATCGGGTGAGACGGTGATGGCGGCGTTCTGGATCTTCGCGGCGGTCGCGGCGGCCCTGATCGGCGTTTACTTCGTGATCCCTTGGCTCGCCAAGCACCTCCTGGCGCGACGGCTCACCGGGCGGGTGCTCGCCAGCGGCAGCGCCTGCCTGACCTTCGACGACGGGCCGGACCCGGTCACCACGGCTCTGATCCTGGACGAGCTCGACCGGGTCGGCATCAAGGCCACCTTCTTCACCCTGGGCCGGAACGTCGAGCGCCACCCGGAAATCGCCCGCCGGATCCTTGCCAGCGGCCACGAGCTCGGCGAGCACGGCTACGATCACCTGCACGCCTGGAAGACGACGCCCTGGCGCTATGGGCGCGATCTCCTCCGGGGCGGGGCCGCGGTCGCCCGGCACCTGCCTCCTGACCGGCGGCCGCCCTTCCGGCCACCCTACGGCGAGCTCAACCTCCTCACCCTCCTCTATGTCTGGCTGACCGGCCGGCGACTGGTGATGTGGAACGTGAACCCGCGCGACTTCGAGGCCGTGTCGGCTGCCGCGGTCGCCGCGAGCGTCGGCGAGCGGCTGGCGCCTGGCCGCGTCGTGTTGCTCCACGACGCGCGGGCCGACCTCGCCACGGACGCCCAGGTGACCGTCGAGGCCGTCCGCCTCCTGCTCGCGGCAGTCGACGCCCGCAGCCTCCGTCTGACCACGATCGGCGGCGCCTTGCGCCGGGCCTGACCGGGTCCCGGGGTCTCTACGGCTCCGCGGACCGAAGCACGGCCCGGTAGACGCGCTCGATCTGTTCCGCGACGATCGGCCAGCGGCAGTGCTGCTCGACGAAGCGCCGCGCGCGCCGCCCGAGCTCCTGCGCACCCTCGGGATCGTCGAGCAGCGCGAGGATGCCCTGCGCGAACTCGGCCGGGCGACCGCTCGCCACCAGCCACGCGGTCTCGCCGTGGGTCAGGCCGGGCGCTGAGCCCTTGAACGATACGATCGGCTTGCCGGCGGCCATGTAGTTGAGCAGCTTGACCGGCATCCCTTCGGCCTCGACGCGCGGGTTGACGGCGATGTGCGCGGTCTCGAGCAGGGCCGGCAGCCGATCGAAGCCGGGCGCCGCCAGGACCTCGATGCGGTCGCCGATCGCCAGCCGGCGGGTGGTCGGCTCATAGGCCGCAAAGTCTGCTTCGGTCGCGATCACGAGCTGCACGTCGGACCGCTGCCGGGCCACTTCGGCAAACGCCTCGAGCAGGACGTCGATGCCCTGGTAGGCGGCGAGGTTGCCGGTGAAGATGACGCGCTTTTGCCCCCCGGCCGCCCACGACGGCTGGACCGACCACCGGAAGCGCTCGGCTTCGACGCCGTTGGCGATCACGGTGACCTGCGCGGGGTCGAAGCCGTGGTCCTGGATCAGATGATCGCGGATCGTCGCGGTGACGCTGATGATGTGATCGGCGAGCCGGGGCAGCCGCCGGTCGAGCTGGCCGCCGAGCCAGCTGACCAGCCCGCGCGGCAGGCCCATCCGGAAGAACGGCAGCTCCGAGCTGAGCGTGGTGTGGGCGTCGTAGATCAGCGGGATGCCGGCGAAGGGTCTGGCCGCCAGGGCCACCAGCAGACCTTCGTAGTGATGGGCGTGGACGACGTCGATCCGCTCGCGGCGGATCACCCGGACCAGCTGCGTGGCGAGCAGGGGGTCGAGCATCAGGAGCTTGCCGTAGGTCGGACCCGGCGAGGTCGTCCGGTAGAACGGCAATTTGGCGGTCCGATGCACGGCCACCCGATCGATCGGGTCGGACGTCCCGAGAAAGTAGGTCACGACATGCACCTCGTGACCCCGCGCGGCCAGCGCCTCGGCCTGGCGCTGGATGCGGATCGGCGTGCCCCGGCCGAACGGGAACGGGCACGCCGCGACCACGGCAATTCGCAGGCGCGACTGCGGGCGCCGGGCGCGCTCGGCGCGCACGCTCCTTGGATCGCCAGGACCGGCGGCAGGGGCTCGGCTGACGAGCCCGTCGATGCGCCTCAAGAAATGCTACTGCTCCTCGATCACGGGGTGCGCCTGACGCGTTGCCAGGAGCACAGGCCGATCGCCCCGAAGTTCTCGTTCAGGTGTACCGATGCAAACGCTTGCTCGGCCGAGGCAACGCCGCCATCGGCCAAGCCGTCGGCCACCAGCAGAATTGCCTCCGATTGCACCGTTTGTTTGACCGCCGCGAGCAGAAGTGGCAAGGATACCGCCTCGCCATTGTCGTTGATCATGCAAACACTACGCGCACGACCGCGTGCTTCCAGGCCATTCCGATCGAAGCTTGGAAATTCCCAGCTTCGCCGTTCATTGTCAAGGCGTTCTTGGATAGCGCGTGGATAGCGCGCTCTAATGGCTTGCGACCAAGGCCTCTTTCGACTAGGTACGAGCAGAGGTGGAAACAGGTCGCCTTGACCTGATCTGGTAGGGTCGCGGGAGGGTTACCAGATGGGCGGTGCGGCGATGTTCGGACAGAAGGCCTCTTCGGGTAGGTGAGCGGCAACGGGGGCCGAAGGATCATCGACTCAGGCACATCCTACCGCTGGTCGATGTGGCCCTCGCCAGATCTCTCGCCCTATTTCGCAAGCGCTGCGCGCCGATCGATCAGCGGTCGATCCGCCCGATAGGCTGCTGCGAGCGCCGTAGGGGAGGCGTACTACGATCGATCTTCGCTATCGCGCGGGCCCAACCCGTCGACCGCAACGACCCGAGGACAGAGCTGCGTCGACGCTGACACGCGCCTGGAATGGGCGAACCTCGCAAAGGACAGTCGATGAAGAACATGCTGAAAGACGTCGCGAAGTGGGCACTCCGGAGTTCTGAGCTGAGAGTTGACATGCCGATGTCCGGAGTTGGCATTGAGATCCGCCGGTCGACGTTTGTTCCAATGATCGAAAACAAGATGCGTCGTCTGTTGTTCTTCAGAAGAATGTTCGACCACATCAAGAACGTCGAGGGCGACGTGGTAGAATGCGGTGTCCTGTACGGCGAAAGTCTTCTGCTTCTTAGCTTTTTGGTTAATGACGAGGGCAACAAGAGAAAAATATGGGGATTCGACGCTTTCGAGCCGTTGCCGCCCCGAACCGAACGAGACAAGGCGGCCTCGCCGCACAAGCTTAGAGAAGTTACGGGAACGAAAATTGACACGGCGTCGGTCGAGAAACTCCTGCTCGACGCCGGTCTTGGTCAGAACTTTGTGCGGTCACAGCTCACCCTGGTGAAAGGATATTTCGATAATACCTTAGACAAATTTACGGGCAAAGCAATCGCGATGCTCCACATCGATGTCGATCTTTACAACTCTTACAAGAGAGTATTGGAAGAGTTTTACCCCCAACTATCAAGTGGCGGCGTGATCGTGTTTAATGAGTACATGAATACCTATGAGTACGAATACTTTCCTGGAGCACAAAAGGCCATCAATGATTTTTTTGCCGAAAAGCGATCCGAAATTCAGCGAGATGCGATCGCGGGCAAATACTACTTTGTCAAAACGTGAATTGACAGGCGCCCTGTGGCACTTGGAACGTCCGGCCCTGGCGGCATCACCAGCGCAGCGTAGGGAATCCGCCCCACGGCGCAGTCGGGCTGGTTGCCGAGCCCGGCCGACCGTGGTCAGACGCAAGTTACCAGCACTCGCAGCGGCGAGCACGAAGCGGACGGCGTCGACGGTAACGACGGCTCGGTGGCGAGGTCGGCCCGGGCATCGTGGAGGGGCACGACGCTGCCCGTCGACCCTGACCAGGATGTCCCCGGCTGACACGGCCTCGAAGTCGCGCGGGTTCACATTCCGCGCCACCAGCTGTCGGCCGGTCGACCAGACATAGATGCGAGGGACATTTTCGCCGCCGGTGTGATTGATGATCACGCTCGTCACCGATGGCATTAGCCTGGATAGCGCACAAGGTCTTGTGGCCGCGCGGTGGCTACGCTCCCCATCCTGCGTCCAGCCGCAGTCCCGAGGTGATCCTCGGGGCCAGCGTCGCTGCCCCAGCGGCTCAGGCAGCATCAGCATGTCACGGGTTGCCACGGGCCGCCGACCGCGCTAGGGAGTGGAGCCCACCCGGCCCTGGATCGGCGGCGCTTGGCCGGTCCAGGGTCAGCTTTGGCACCGATGGGCGGGCCGTCGGCAGGGCCCGGCGAACCGAAATCGCCGTCCAGCAGAGGCTGTCGAATGCCGGACCGGAGAGGCTCGCCCTTCCCGCCTCACTTCCTCTGGGGTGCGGCCACCGCCGCCCATCAGGTCGAGGGCGACAACCGGGCGAGCGACTGGTGGGCCTTCGAGCAGGCGGGCCGGCTGCCGTTCGCGTCCGGCGACGCCTGCCGGCACTACCAGCTGTTCGAGCGCGACTTCGACCTCGCCCGGGCCTGCGGCCATAACGCGCATCGCTTCTCGATCGAATGGAGCCGGATCGAGCCGCGCCCGGGCGAATGGGACCAGGGTGCCCTGGAGCACTACCGCAAGGTGGTGCAGGCCTTGCGCGCGCGCGGCATGGAACCGCTGGCGACGCTGCACCACTTTACCAGTCCGGCCTGGTTCGCTGCCGCCGGCGGCTGGCTGGCACGCCGCAGCGTCGCCCAGTTCGGGCGCTATGTCGAGGTGGTCGCCGGTCACCTCAAGGACCAGGTGCGCTGGTGGATCACGATCAACGAGCCCACCGTCTACGCCAAGAACGCCTTCGTGGCCGGCCACTGGCCGCCTTGCCGGCGGGGCGACTGGCTGGCGGCGGGGCGGGTCATGCGCCACATGGGCCAGGCGCACCGGCAGGCCTACGACATCCTACATCGCCATCGGCCGGACGCCCTGGTCGGCTTCGCGCACAGCGCGCCGTTCGTGGTCGCTCGGGCGCCGGCGCGACCGCTCGACCGCGCAGCCGCGGGCCTGCGCGACCTCGCCCTCAATCGGCTGCCGGTTCGCCTGATGGCCGGCGCTTTCGGGCGGCCCTTCGATTTCATTGGCCTGAACTACTATTGTCGAGCCCTGGTGCACTGGCAGGGGAAGGGCACCGCCGCGCTGTTCGGGCGCGACTGGCTCCAGGACGATCAGGGCGCGCCGCGCGCCTTCAGCGACATGGGCTGGGAGATCTATCCCGCGGGCCTGAAGCGGCAGCTCGAGCGCTTCGCGCGCTATGGCGTACCACTCTTGATCACCGAGAACGGCATCGCGACCCGCGACGAGCAGCAGCGCACCGGATTCCTGCGCGCCCATCTCCGCTCGCTCGCCGACGCGCTCGCGGCAGGGCTTCCAGTCGCCGGCTACTGCTACTGGTCGCTGATGGACAACTACGAGTGGTCGCTCGGCACCGGCCCGCGGTTCGGCCTGTTCGCCACCGACTTCGCCACCCAGCAACGCTCGCCGCGGCCAGCAGCCGCCTATTTCGCCGACGTCTGTCGCCACAACGCGCTGCCGGACGAGACCGGCGTTCTCCCCGACGCCCACCCGACCTCCGGCGAGCGGGCGATCGGGGTCGCATAAGCCGGCCGCTGCTCAGGCGCACCGGCCGGCTACGCCTGCCCCGCTTGCGGCCCGACCACGGATGACGCCCGCGATGACCCGATCGACCCTGCAGAATCTGGCCCTGGTGGCCGTCACCCTGGTCATCTTTCTGGGCGGCGCCGAGGTGTTCTTCCGGCTGTTCCCCCAGTTCCTGGGCGAGGAGGCGTTCCTCCGGCTGCATTGGCAGGAACTCAACCAATCCCGGTTCGACCAGGGCATGAGGGTGTCGGATCGCCGATTCGGCTTTCTCTACCGGCCCCGGTTCACGGGGCGGCTCAGCCGGGACGACGTCGATTTCACATTTCACACGGACGAGCACGGCTTCCGCAACCCGACGCCCTGGCCCGCACGCGCCGACGTCGTCGTGGTCGGCGATTCGCTGGCGTTCAGCTATGGCGTCGGTGATGCGCAGGCCTGGCCCCGCCTCGTGGCCGATGCCTTGCCCAATCTCAAGATCATCAATCTCGGGCTGATCGGCGCCTCGCCACAGCAATATCTTCGAATACTCGAGACCTTCGGTCTCGAGCTTCACCCCAAGCTCGTCCTGTTCATGCTGTTTTCCGGCAACGACCTGTATGACGCCAGGCAGTTTCAGCAGTGGGACGAGGCGCCGGCCGGTCAGACCTACGAGGAATGGCAGATCACCTCGGGCCAGCCACTCGATCTGGGCTGGTTTGAGGAGCTGCTCGAGCGCAGCCGTCTGGTTACCTTTCTCCGCGGCGCCCGGAGAGCTGTGTCCGCAAGGGTCGCCAGCACCGACGTCGACTTCGAGGATGGCCGCCGCGTGCGGCTGGCGCCGAGCTTGCTCCAGGTGAGCATCGACATGGCTCATCCCGGGGACCCGGTGTTCGAGCTCGTCATGACGACGATCGAGCGCGCGCGCGCCCTCACCCAGCAGCAGGGCGGCCATTTCCTGGTGCTGCTGATGCCGTCCAAGGAGGAAGTGTACCTGCCGCGGATCGGCGAGCCGGCGCCGCCGCTGGCCGCGAGCCTCAAGGAGGCGCTGGTCAAGCGCGGCATCGACACGCTCGATCTCACTCCGGATCTCCAGGCGCACGCGCGGGAAGCCGCGCCGCTGTTCTACGAGGTCGACGGTCACCCCAACGCGAACGGCTATCGCCTGATCGCCCGGCTGGTCGCCGACCACCTCAAGGAATTCGATCTGAGCTACGGCCTGCCCGATGAGCCGGCGCCGAAGGCGGCCGGCGCCGGCTGATCGATCGGCATCACGCTCGCCGCTAGTCGCCGGTCGCGACGATCTCCCAGGCGCCGTCCGGCTGCTGGCAGGCGGTGCCATAGGCCTGCTCGGTATGACCGCCGACCGTCACGTTCTGCTGGAACTCGCGGCAGTAGCGGCCGAGCGTGCTGGTGCCCTCCCGGACCGCGGTCACCGAGCCCGAGGCGCCGCCGTCCTGCCAGTGGATGCTCTCGCCGATCGGGGCGCTGGTCGCCTGCACCTGGGCCGCCTCGTGGGCGCGCTCCTGGGCCTCGTTGAGGACGTCCAGGGCCTTGAGCGTGATCGCCGTGAAGGCGAGCCACTTGTAGGCGTCGTCGTCGGCCTGGAAGCGGCCGTAGCCCGGATAGAGATGGCCGTAGGGCCGGACCACCACGACGTCGCGGTACTGACGGATCCGGGGCGCCGGGACGACCACGACCCGCGGCCCGCGCTGGATCGGGACCATGCCCCGGCCGGGCCCGCCGTGATACCAGCGGTCGGGGCCACCCTGCCCCGGGCCGCCCTGACCCGACCCGCCCTGCCCCGGGCCGCCCTGCCCCGGGCCGCCCTGCCCCCAGCCGCCCTCTCTCTGCCAGGGCGCATTCGCCGGGATCGGGGCGACGCCCCGCCCGGGGAAGGCGTATTGCGCGTGGTCGGGACCGCCCTGCCAGGGTAAATCGGCCGCCGCCGGCAGCGAGGTGCCGACCAGCGGCAGCGCGCCCAGCAGCGCGGCAACGAGTCGCGAACGATTGATCGTCATGCTTGTCTCCTCGGTGTCGTCGGCAGCTCGCGGGCATGCCGCGTCCTGCCTGCAACGGCGCCGATTAGAACCGCCGAATGTCGCCTGAGTTGGTCGGCCGGGAGGCGAAAGTGTCAGCAAGTGTGGCGACCCCTGGCGCTGACATGGTTTGATACAAAAATCGCCGCGCCGCGCGCCGCCGGCCGCGCCATACTGCCGGCGCGATAACGGCTCGAGGGTACCCATGGAGTCGTCTGCGCATATCCTGGTGGTCGACGACCATCGCGAGATCCGGGACCTGCTGGCGAAATATCTCGCCAAGCACGACTTCCGGGTCAGCACCGCCGAGAGCGCGGCCAAGGCGCGCAAGCTGCTCGAGGCGAGCGCCGTCGACCTCGTGGTGCTCGACATCATGATGCCGGGCGAGGACGGGCTCTCGCTCTGCCGGCATCTGCGCGCCACCGGCGACCGGCCGGTGATCATGCTGACCGCGATGGCCGAGGACACCGACCGGGTGATCGGCCTGGAGATGGGCGCCGACGACTACGTGGTGAAGCCGTTCAACCCGCGCGAGCTGCTGGCGCGGGTCAGGGCGGTGCTGCGGCGCACCAACAGCCTGCCGCGGCAGCGCCAGCCGGTCGACGCGGAAGCGTTGCGCTTCGATCGCTGGGTCCTGCAGGTCGCGCGGCGCGAGCTGGTCGGCCTGGACGGCGTCGCGATCCCGCTCAGCACCGCGGAGTTCCTGCTGCTGAGTGCGCTTCTCAACCATCCGCGCATGGTGTTGAGCCGCGACCAGCTGCTGGATCTGACCCGCGGGCGGGCCGCCAACGTGTTCGACCGCAGCATCGACAATCAGGTCAGCCGGCTGCGCAAGAAGATCGAGGCCGACCCCAAGGAGCCGAGCCTGATCAAGACCGTCTGGGGCGGCGGCTACATGCTGACCGCCGAGGTCGCGCGCGGATGAGACGCGTGCCCGCCTGGCTCAGGCGCCTCTGGCCCAGGCGGCTGGCCGGCCAGATGATCGCGCTCCTGCTGCTCGCCCTGGTGCTCGCCCAGTCGGCGAGCTATCTGATTTTCGCCGACGAGCGCTGGGCAGCGCTCCAGACCGCGGAGCGCGGGCACATCCTGGCCCGGACCGCCTCGATCGTGCGCCTGATCGAGAATACCCCGGCGTCGCTGCACGACCAGATCCTGCGGACCGCGAGCAGCCGCCAGCTGCGCTTCTGGCTCAGCGACCAGAGCGCGGTCGCGGCCAGCGATGCCGACGGCGACAGCTGGCTGCGCCAGCGCCTGATGAGCCTGCTCGACGACGGCCTGGCGCGCGAGGTGCTGATCGATCCCGGCAAGGACGACCAGCATTTCTGGTCGCGCGACGACGACGCCCTGCGCGACCAGCGGATCGCGGCGGTCGGCGAGATCGCCCGGGCCGGGGAGGTCGCGCCCGAGGGCGCCGCCCGCTGGCGCGCGCGCTGGCATCACCGCCGGCCGCCGGCCGACCTCATGATCTCGACCCGCCTCACCGACGGCCGCTGGCTGAACGCCGGCTTCGCGGTGCCGGACCCGCCGCCGCACTGGACGCCTGCGTCCCTGCTCGCCATGGCGGTCACCGCGGTCGCGCTGTCGCTGATCGTGACCCTCATGGTCCGGCGCATCACCCGGCCGATGGCCGAGCTGGCGGCGGCGGCCGAGCGGCTCGGGCGCGGCGAGGCGGTGCCGGCGATCGCCGAGCGTGGCTCGCTCGACGTCCGCCAGACCATGCGCGCGTTCAACCGCATGCGCGGCCGGCTGCAGCGCTTCGTCCAGGACCGGACCCGCATGCTGGCGGCGATCAGCCACGATCTGCGCACCCCGATCACGACCCTTCGCCTGCGCGCCGAGTTCGTCGAGGACGAGGAGACCCGGGCCAAGATCCTCGAGACCCTGGACGAGATGCAGCGCATGACCGAGGCGACGCTCGCCTTTGCCCGCGAGGAGGCGACCGTCGAGGACACCCGGACGGTCGATCTCGCGGCCCTGGTCGAGAGCATCTGTGCCGATCTCGCCGACCTCGGCCAGGACGCGAGCTTCGACGGCCCCGAGCGCCTGCCCTACGCCTGCCGCCCGACCGGCCTCAAGCGGGCGGTGCGCAACCTCATCGAAAACGCGGTCACGTATGGCAAGTGCGCGCGGGTCGGCCTCGAGGCAGGCGCGGCAGCACTCAAGATCGTGATCGACGACGACGGCCCCGGCATCCCGGAGGCGGATTTCGAGCGCGTGTTCGCGCCCTTCGTCCGGCTTGAGGAATCGCGCTCGCGCGAGACCGGCGGCATCGGGCTGGGCATGGCGATCGCGCGCACGATCGTGCGCGGCCACGGCGGCGACATCGAGCTCGCCAACCGGGCGGAGGGCGGCCTGCGCGTGGTCATCCGCCTGCCGACCGCGGAGCCCGGCGTGAGCGGACCGATGCCGGCGGTCGCCTGACGAGCGGGCTTGCGCTCTGGGATCGAAGCGGCAGACTGAGGCTCCTGCCCGCGTTTGCCGCCGAGAGAAGCCGGATGACCGCCAATCTGTACGATCTGATCCGCCGGAGCGCGCCCGCCGACCCTGGAGCGCCGCTGCTCGAGACCCCGGACGGCAAGCGCTACGCCTGGGGCGATCTCGATCGGCTGACCGGGCAGCTGGCGAATGCCTTGCAGGACCAGGGCGTCGCCCCGGGCGACCGGGTCGCGGTCCAGGTCGAGAAAAGCCCGGAGGCGGTCTTCCTCTATCTCGCCTGCCTGCGCGCGGGCGCGGTCTATCTGCCGCTCAACACCGGTTACACGCTGGCCGAGCTCGACTATTTCTTCGCCGACGCCGAGCCGGCGGTGATCGTCTGCGATCCGGAGCGGGCGGCCGCCATTGCCGGCCTCGAACGTGCGGTCGGCGCCAGGGTCCTGACCCTGGACGGCGCGGGTCAGGGCTCGTTGACCGAAGCCGCAGCGCCCACGCCCGTTGCGTTCGAGACGGTTGCGCGGAGTCCGGACGACCTGGCCGCGATCCTCTACACCTCGGGCACCACCGGGCGCGCCAAGGGCGCGATGCTGAGCCACGGCAACCTGGCGTCGAATGCGCTGACCTTGCGGGACGCGTGGGGGTTCAGCGGGGCGGATGTGCTGCTGCACATGCTGCCGATCTATCACACCCATGGCCTGTTCGTGGCGATCAACACGACGCTTCTGGCCGGCGCCCGGATGATCTGGCTGAAGCACTTCGAGCCCGGCGCGGTGATCGCGGCCCTGCCGCGGGCGACGGTGACGATGGGCGTCCCGACCTACTACGTCCGCCTGCTGGCGCGCGCCGATTTCACGGCTGCGGTCTGCGCGCACATGCGCCTCTTCACCTCGGGCTCGGCGCCGCTGCTCGAGGAGACCTTCCAAGCCTTCGAGGCGCGCACCGGCCAGCGCATCCTCGAGCGCTACGGCATGACCGAGACCGGCATGAACACCTCCAACCCGCTCGATGGCGAGCGCCGCGCGGGCACCGTCGGCCCGGCGCTGCCCGGGGTCGAGATCAGGGTCGCGGACGAGGCCGGCCGGGTGCTGGCGGCGGGCGAGACCGGCATCCTCGAGGTCCGCGGGCCGAACGTGTTCCGGGGCTACTGGCGCCTGCCCGAGAAGACCCGGGAGGAGTTTCGCGAGGGCGGCTTCTTCGTCACCGGCGACATCGTCCGGATCGATCAGGACGGCTACGTCGCGATCGTCGGCCGGGCCAAGGACCTGATCATCTCGGGCGGCCTCAACATCTATCCCAAGGAGGTCGAGAGCGTGATCGATGGCCTCGACGGGGTCCAGGAGTTGGCGGTGATCGGCGTGCCGCACCCGGATTTCGGCGAGGGCGTGCTGGCGGTGGTCAAGCGCCGGGACGGCGCTGGCGCGCTCGACGCCGATACCGTCATCGCCGGCGCCCGCGCGCAGCTCGCCGGCTTCAAGACGCCCAAGCAGGTGGTGTTCGTCGACGAGCTGCCGCGCAACAGCATGGGCAAGGTCCAGAAGAACCTGCTGCGTGACGCCTACCGCGACGCCTTTCGCACCAAAGGTGGCTGATCCTCGCCGGCGCGCCCCCATGTCGCCCCGCGACGGGCAGGCGCTCACACCGGGTTCTGGCGGAACAGCTCGGCGACCATCGCGGAGTCGAGGTAGGCGCGCACCTCGACGATGGTGCCCCCATCGAACCGGACCACCCAGCAATAATGGTTGTCGAAGCGCATCCCGTTGCGCGCCGTGGCGCCGGACACGAGCTCGACCACCGCGACGTCGCCCCCGATGACGACATTGGTGACGCGCAGCTGGGCGCCATCGGGAAGCACCTTGCCGAGCTTGCCGAACGTGCCCTCCTGGAAAGCGCTCTTGGAGGGGTAGTGACCGGCGAGGGGGTGGGTGCCCATCACCGTCCAGTCGACGTCGTCGGCGACATGCTCGAAGAAAGCGTCTCCGTCGCCATGCTCGAGGCCGGCGAAGATCGACCGGACCGTCTGCTCGTCAATGCTCATACCATGGCTCCCTGCTGGCCGGCGATGTCTCATGCCAGTGGCTGGAGTGGATCAGCGGCGATCGCCTTGCCAGTTGGGATCAGCGTCGGCGGGCTCCGGCGTGAGGCCTGCGGCCCGGATGCCCTCGATCGCGCAGTACTCGTCCTTCTCCGACGCGTCGCCGCTGATCCCGACTGCGCCGATCACCGCGCCCGCGGCATCCCGGATCAGGACACCCCCCGGCACGGCGACGAAGCGGCCGCCGGAAGCCGCCGCGAGCGCTGCCTGGAACGCCACCCGCTCGCGCAGGCGGGCGCCGAGCGCCCGGCTGGATTCGCCCATGCCGAGGGCGCCCCACGCTTTGCCGGTCGCGATCTCGGGCCGAAGGATGCCGGAGCCGTCCTCGCGCTGGAGCGCCACCAGATGACCGCCGGCATCCAGCACCGCGACCGTGAGCGGCGCCATGCCGGCCGCCCGGCCGGCCTCGAGCGCGCGCTCGACGATCCGGTTGGCGGCCGCAAGCGGCAGATCGGTCCTGAGCTTCATCCTCGACCCTCCTGGCTCGACTGCGCCTGGCTTGGCACAATGTCAGGGTCAAAACCACCCCACGGGAGAGAGGAGACCCTGGCCATGCTGCGCCACGTCGTGCTGATCCGCTTCAAGCCCGGGACCCCGGATGCGACCATCCGCGAGGTCGAGGCCGCGTTCGCCGGGCTGCGGGCGATGATTCCGGCGATCCAGGCCCTGGAATGGGGCACCGACTGCAGCCCCGAAGGCAAGGCTCTGGGCTTCACGCACTGCTTCTTCCTGACCTTCGCGAGCGCCGCCGCGCGCGACGCCTATCTGCCGCATCCCGCGCACCAGGCGTTCTCCGATCGGCTGCGCCCGCACCGCGATCAGGTGCTGGTGATCGACTACGAGCCCGCCGGCTGACTCTGCCCAGCCGGGCCGCTAGGCGGCCAGCGGCTCGGCGCGGTTGCCTTTGATCAGGTCGGCACCCTTCTCGCCGATCATGATCGCGGCGGCGTTGGTGTTCGAGCTGATCAGCCGCGGCATGATCGAGGAATCGACCACCCGCAGCCGCTCGATGCCGCGCACGCGCAGCTCGGGATCGACCACGGCCTGCGCGTCGACCCCCATCTTGCAGCTGCCGACCGGGTGGTAGTCGGTCTTGCCGAAGCGCCGCGCGTAGGCCTCGAGGTCCTGGCGCGTCCGGACCGCGGCCCCCGGCAGATGCTCGCGCTTGAGGTAGCTCCGGAACGCGGGCTGGGCCATGATCTCGCGGGCGAGCTCGAAGCCGCGCAGCGACATCTCGAGGTCGTAAGGCTCCGCCCAGTAGTTGGGGTCGATCACCGGCGGGGCCTTGGGGTCGGCGCTCTGCAGCTTGACGCTGCCGCGGCTCTTCGGGCGCAGATGGCAGGAGTTGAGCGTGCAGCCGTAGCCGTCGAGCGGCGGCACGCCCGCCTCGAGGCCGGCGCCCGGCAGGAAATGGCATTGGATGTCGGGCGAGCGCTCGTCGCGGTCGACGTACCAGAACGCGCCGCCCTCGGCGAGGTTCGAGGTCACCGGGCCATTGCGGAACAGCGCGTACTGCAACCCGGCCCAGAGCATCCGGTGCGGCCGGGTGTGGCGGTCCAGGCTGTGCGGCCCGGCGAGCTCGTTGATCACGTAGACGTCGATGTGGTCCTGCAGGTTCTTGCCGACGCCGGGCAGATCGTGCACCGGCGCGACCCCCACCGCCTGCAGCTCGGCCGCCGGCCCGATCCCGGACAGCAGCAGGAGCTTCGGCGAGCCGATCGCACCACTCGCGACCACGACCTCCTGCCCGGCGCGCACGGTCTCGACGCCGCCGCCATCGCCCCGGACATAGTCGACGCCGACCGCGCGCCCGCGCTCGATCAGCACCCGGGTCGCGTGAGCGCCGGTCAGCACGGTCACGTTGCCGCCCCTCATGGCCGGCCGGAGGTAGCCCACGGCGGCGCTGCAGCGCCTGGCACCGCGCTGGGTCACCTGATAGAGGCCGCAGCCCTCCTGGCGCTCGCCGTTGAAGTCCGGGTTGTAGGGCAGGCCGGCCTCCTGCGCTGCCCGGACGAACACCTTGCTCAGCTCGTGCGGGCTGATCGGATCGGACACCCCGAGCGGGCCGCCGCTGCCGTGCCAGCGGTCGACCAGGCGCTCGTTGTCCTCGGCGCGGCGGAAATAGGGCAGGACCTCGGCGTAGGACCAGCCGGCGCAGCCCTCGTCCCGGGCCCACTCGTCGTAGTCCAGCGCGTTGCCGCGGGTGTAGACCATGGCGTTGATCGAGCTGCCGCCGCCCAGCACCCGACCCTGCGGGAAGATCATCTGGCGGTTCCCGGCCTGGCGAAGGGGCGTCGTGCGATAGCCCCAGGTCAGCGGGCCCGTGGTCATCTTGTAGAAGCCGACCGGCATGTGGATGAAGCGGTCGCGATCGGGCGGGCCGGCCTCGAGCAGGAGGATCCTGGCATCGCCCAGCTCGCTCAGCCGCCGGGCGAGCACGCAGCCCGCCGAGCCGGCGCCGACGATGACGTAGTCGTACATCGAGATCCTCCCCACGGTCCGGGCGCTCGCCCGGCCAAGTGCGGTTATAGCTCCGACCCCGCCCGGCAACAGCCCGGAGTTGGGGGCGGCGGCGGAGAGCGGCCGGCCGCCGCGGGCGGGTTCGAAGCCCCTGGAAGTTTGCCGCCGGCGCGGGCATAAAGGGCGCGCGCGAGCTGGAGGAGGAGGGGGAAGGCCATGCAGCCGTTCACGACGCTCGAGGGGATCGCGGCGCCGCTGCCGGTGGTGAACATCGATACCGACAAGATCATCCCGGCGCGTCACCTCAAGACCATCAAGCGGACCGGGCTCGGGGTCCATCTGTTCGAGACGCTGCGCTACCGCGACGACGGCAGCGAGCGGCCCGAGTTCATCCTCAACCGCGAGCCCTGGCGGCACGCGGAGATCCTGATCGCCGGCGAGAACTTCGGCTGCGGCAGCTCGCGAGAACATGCCCCTTGGGCGCTCCTGGACTACGGCATCCGCTCCGTGATCGCGCCGTCGTTCGCCGATATTTTCTTCAACAACTGCTTTAAGAACGGCGTATTACCGATTGTTCTGCCGAAGGAGCAGGTCGAGATTCTCATCCGCGAAGCGAGCGAGGCCAAGGACCCGACCTTCACGATCGATCTGGAGAAGCAGGAGATCCACCGGCCGACCGGCAACGAGGTGTTCCGGTTCGAGGTCGATGCCTTCCGCCGGCACTGCCTCCTGAACGGCCTCGACGATGTCGGGTTGACGATGCAGAAGGCGAAGCAGATCGACGACTTCGAGGCGAGGCAACGGGCGACCGAGCCCTGGCTCTACCGCGGGGCCGCCTGAGATGGCTGGCACTGCGACTGGCACCGGGGCTGGCACCGGGCCCGGGACCGGCGCCCGGATCCGGAACGCGCCGGGGCGGCTCGGAAAGGTCTTGCTGCTGCCGGGCGACGGTATCGGCCCGGAGGTGATGCGCGAGGTGCGCCGGATCATGGACTGGTTTGCGCGCCGCCAGGGCTTGGAGTTCGAGCTCGAGGAAGGCCTGGTCGGCGGCATCTCCTACGACCGGCACGGCACGCCCTTGACCGATGCGGTGATGGAGCGCGCGCAGGCGGCCGATGCCGTGCTGTTCGGCGCGGTCGGCGGGCCCAGGTACGACGCCCTGCCGTTCGATCGGAAGCCCGAGCGCGGCCTGTTGCGCCTGCGCAAGGAGCTCGGCCTGTTCGCGAACCTCCGGCCCGCCAAGGTGTTCGATGCGCTGGCCGACAGCTCCTCGCTCAAGCCCGAGCTGGTCAGGGGCCTCGACCTCATGATCCTGCGCGAGCTGACCGGCGGCATCTACTTCGGCGAGCCGCGCGGCATCGAGACCCTGCCGGACGGCCAGCGTCGCGGCATCAACACCCAGGTGTACACGACCTCGGAGATCGTCCGGGTCGCGCGGGTCGGCTTCGAGCTGGCGCGAAAGCGCGGCAGCCGGGTCTGCTCGGTCGAGAAGGCGAACGTCATGGAGAGCGGCGTGCTCTGGCGCGAGGAGGTGCAAAAGCTGCGCGATGCCGACTACCCGGACGTCGAGCTCGCCCACATGTACGCCGACAACTGCGCCATGCAGCTGGTCCGCCAGCCCAAGCAGTTCGACGTGATCGTCACCGACAACCTGTTCGGCGATCTCCTGTCCGATGTCGCCGCGATGCTGACCGGCTCGCTCGGCATGCTGCCGTCGGCCTCGCTCGGCGCCCCCGGCCCCGACGGCAAGCGCAAGGCGCTCTACGAGCCGGTCCACGGCTCGGCGCCGGACATCGCCGGCAAGGGCGTCGCCAACCCGATCGCGATGCTGCAGAGCTTCTCGATGATGCTCCGCTACTCGTTCGACCAGGACGCCGCGGCCGACCTGCTCGATGGCGCGATCGCGAAGGTCCTGGCGGGCGGCCTCAGGACCGCCGACATCATGCAGGACGGCAAGGCCAAGGTCTCGACCTCGACCATGGGCGAGGCGATCGTGCGCGAGCTCGACAAAGCGGCGGCCTGAGCGGGACCGGCCGCGGAGCCAAATCGACACTCCGTTGCTGGCGACACTCGTGCTGGCGAGACTCGGTTGCCGACCCCGCCGCGCGGGGCGATCCGCCTTCCGAGCACCACACGCGATCACCGATGGAGGCTTGAATGAGCATGCCGATCTCGACCGAGCAGCGGATGCTGACCGAGGCGGAGTTCGAGGTCGTGAGGAGCACTCACTACCCGGACATCGCCGAGCTGTCCAAGGAGCAGCTCGCCAATGCCGCCCGCCGGCTGCGCGACTACCGCGACAAGGCCCGCGACGTCGCGCACCAGCAGCGGCGCGAGATGCGGGGCAAGGCTGAGCCACGCGGCACGCGGCCGGCCAAGGACAACACCGGGACCACGATCAAGCGGCAGATCTTCGCGAGCGCGCTGCGGCGCGTGAACCGCGAGGCCACGCGGATCGGGAAGGCGCACGCGCGGGCCAGCCAGAGCGAGATCGCGCGCCGGGCGCTCGAGCTCAAACGGGCCAATCGGATGCGCCATCACCCGAGCGCCGGGCGCACGGCGGGCCAGGGCATGCGGTCGATCGCCAATCAGCTCCCGACGGTCGAGTCCGATCCGCGCGAGATCGGCCGCGTCTCGCAGTTCGTCAAGGCGGCGCAAGCGCGCCGCGACGGTTGAGGTGAGGCGGTACCGCGCCGTGATCAGCGGAGGTCGAGCTCGCCCACATGTACGCCGAAAACTGCGCCCTGCAGCTGGTCCGCCGCGGCAACCTCACCGCCCGCATTCCGAGAACTGAGCAGGACGCGCGCCGGCCATGGACAGCCTGCTGGCTCTCGCGAGCGATCCGACCGCCTGGGCGGCGCTCGCGACTCTGATCGCGATGGAGGTGGTGCTCGGGATCGACAACCTGATCTTCATCTCGATCCTGTCCAACAAGCTGCCCGAGCATCAGCGCGTCAAAGCCCGCCGGATCGGCATCGGCCTCGCGCTGATCCTGCGGCTCGCGCTGCTCGGCACGGTCGCCATCATCGTCCGGCTGACCGAGCCGATCTTCGAGGCGTTCGGCCACGGCTTCTCCTGGCGCGACCTGATCCTGATCGCGGGCGGCCTGTTCCTGGTCTGGAAAGCGACCAAGGAGATCCATCACAGCGTCGACCCGGACCCCGGCCCGGACCTGTTCGAGCCGGCCGCCAGGATCGGGCTCGCGGCCGCCATCGCGCAGATTCTGCTGCTCGACCTGGTGTTCTCGATCGACAGCATCATCACGGCGGTCGGCATGACGCCGCATGTCCCGATCATGGTGGTGGCGGTCATCGTCGCGGTCGGGGTCATGCTGCTGGCGGCGACCCCGCTCGCGAACTTCATCCACGCCAATCCGACGATCGTGATGCTGGCGCTGGGTTTCCTTTTGATGATCGGGACGATGCTGATCGCCGACGGCTTCGGCATCCATGTCCCGCGGGGCTACATCTACGCCGCGATGGCGTTTGCCGCCCTGATCGAGGGCCTCAACATGCTGTCCCGCCGCGCCCGTCGCCGACGCGCCGCCGCCATGGCGTCTGGAAGGACGAAAACTTGAGGGCGCGGGCCGCGACGTCGACGGTGCCATTCAGGCACTCAGCGAGGCGCTCCACGAATTCCCGAGCATCCCGCGCTTCGAGGCTCACCTGGAAAACGCCCTTCATTCGGTCACTCCCGCTCCGAACGACGACCCGGGCGGTCATCCGCGATGACCGGCCCAGTGCAGCACGCGCAGGGCGCGGAGTGTGTTCCAGCGGCTGGGCTCGCCCGCTCGCTCGGCCATGTCGAAATCGAGAACATCGGCATGGGGGTGCGAGAGCCAGCGTCCGTCGCTGCGTCGGGTCTTCTGCACCAGCAGGGTCGCCTCGGCGACCCGCTCGTCAGGCTCGACGCCGGCGCTTCTCAGATAGTCCAGCCCGCGCAGCACGTCGTAGTGATACCCGGGAGGGAACGAGAACCGGGTCCAGTCGCGATCGATCACCTCGCCGGACGACCGCGACCGCAACAGGCGGCGCTCCAGGAGATACGCCTCGCCCCGGGCCCGGGCCGCCGTCACCGCAGGCGTGGCCCCGTTGGCCCGCTCGTGCTCCAGCAGCCCTTCCAGGACGCAGATCGTGCTGTGAAACGAGGATCGCACGCTCGGCGGCGCCTCGCAGTTCCACCCCCCGTCGCCCTGCTGCTCGCCGAGCAGCCGCTCCAGCACCGCCGAGCTCGGCTCGCCGAAATAGGCGCAAAGGTTCAGCAGCCGCCCGTTGATGCAGGGCTCGACCTCGCCTTCGAAGAAGGGCTGGCCGCCCTCGTAGAGGGTGATGTGGTCGCGCACCCGGCCCACTGCGCGCCGCGCCTCCCCGCTCGCCGGGTCCAGTCCCATGTCCCGCAACAGCATCAGCGCGTGGCAGGCCTTGCCGTCGGGGGTATCGATATAGCGCGTATAGCCGCTCTCGCCCCACTGCCCGTCGGGCGCCTGGCGCTCGAGCAGCCGGGCACCCCAGCCTTCGCAGGCGACCCGCGCGCGCTCGGCGGCGACGACGACGTCGGGCTCGTCGGTCAGATCACGCATCACCTGCCAACGTATCGAGGGGTCGGACTCCAACAACCACGCCACGACCGTCATGGCTCTTGCCTCACCTCACTTGCAGCGGCTGACGATCCTGGTCCTGAATTTTTCATCCTCACCAGGTCGGTCGACGGCGTCTAACCAACCCGGTGCAGGAAGCCGAGCGTGCGTTCCTTGAGCAGAACGGCGGCCTCCTGGTCGTAATCGCCCAGGCTCGGGTCGGCGAACAGGTGGGCCGAACCGGGGTAGAGGAACAGCTCTGCGGTTGGAATTTTCGCAACGAGCGCCTCGGCCACGGCTCTGTCGACCTCGGTCCATTCGTCAGCGTCCATCGTATGGATCTGGAGGGGGACGGCGTCCGGCCACGAGGTCCCGAACTCGGCGGGCGACACGCAGCCATGGAAGAGCAGCGCCCCTCTCGCCCCTGGACGCGTCTGCGCCAGAGCCTGCGCCGGCAGCACGCCCAGGGAGAAGCCGGCATAGACGATGTCGGCGGGCAGGTCTGCGGCTGCGTCCGAACCGCGGCGGATGATCTCCGGAAAACCGACCTGCTCGGCGTAGGCGACACCCTCCCTGAGGTCGCGGAACGTGCGGCTCTCATAGAGGTCCGGAGCATGAATGGTGTGGCCAGCTGCGCGCAAATCGTCGGCAAACGTCAAGAACCCAGGCGTCTGCCCTTGCGCGTGATGAAACAGGAGGACCGTTGCCATCACGGCACCGTAGCCAGCCTCCGCCCTGGCGGTCAACGCCGCGCGAGGCGGATCAGGGCAGCCGAGCGATCCCCAGCAGGCATCGCACGCCTGGAGCACGTCAATCTCCTCATTCCGTCCCCAGGGGCTTGGCAACTGGACGCGAGGCGCAGATCGGCGGTTCAAGATCAAATCCGCTCAGGCCGATCACCTTCGAGCGCCGCGTCGGCGAACCGGACGCTGTCGGCGCCGATGAACCGGCGGATGCGGTCGAGCTCCACCTCGAGGCGCCGCTGGCGGCTGCGGGTGAGGCGCAGGCCCGGCTCCAGCCAGAGCGATTTGACATCGAGCGTGGCGCGCTGGCGGTCGGCCTTCATGTCGATCCGGCCGATCAGGCGCTCGCCTTCGAGCAGCGGGAAGACGTAGTAGCCGTAGCGCCGCCGGGCCTCGGGCACGAACACCTCGATCCGGTAGTCGAAGCCGAACAGGCGGGCGAGGCGCTGGCGGTCGCGCAGCAAGGGATCGAACGGGTTGAGGATGCGCAGGCGCGCGGGCGGCGCCGGCAGGGCGCGCAGGAGCTCCTCGATGTCCCGGCGCGCGAACAGCTTCCTCGGCGGCGCGCCGTTGGCCGAGGCGAGGGTCGCCGGCACGGCCGCAGCGCCCTGGTTGTCGGCGCACCAGGCCTTGGCTTCCTCGATCGAGATCAGGCCGAAGAAGCGCGCGAGCTCGCTCGGGCTGGCGACGCCCTGGCGCTCGAGGGCGGCGCGACAGGCCCAGTCGATCAGCTCCGCCTCGCCCGGCTGGTGCCGCAGCGCGGTCTTTGGGATCACCCGCTCGGGCAGGTCGTAGACCTTCTGGAAGCCATCGCGCCGCGCGACCGCCAGCTGGCCGGTCCGCCACAGATATTCGAGCGCGGCCTTGCCGGCGTGCCAGTCCCACCAGCCGCCGGAAGGCCGGGCGCGCTCGACCTCGAGATCGCGGGCCCGGATCGCGCCCTCGGCCCGGATCCGCTCGAGCAACCGCTCCAGCTCCAGCGCGAAGCCGTCGCCGAACCAGCGCCTGAAGCGCGCCTCGATCCTTGCCCGCTCGCGGGCGAAACGCAGGCGCCAGTAGGGGTAGAACTCGACCGGCAGCAGGCTCGCGATCCGGTCGGTCCAATGCTCGAACAGCAGCACCTCGTCCTGCGCCTGGCGCAGCAGCTCCGGCCGATAGCCCGGGTGGCGCGCGAACAGGATCATATGATGGGCGCGCGCGACCGTGTTGATGGTGTCGAGCTGGAGGAAGCCCAGGCGCTCGATCAGCAGGGCCACGCCGGCCGCCTGCAGGCGTCCGCGCGGCGCCTCGGCCAGACCCTGCAGGCTCAGGACCAGCCGGCGCGCCTGCCCGGCGGTGATCGCGACGGTCATCTTGCAACCATAGCCGATCGCGGCGCGACTGCCAGGCCGGGGCCGACCGCGGACCGGGCGCGGCGCCGGAACTCGCCGACGCCGGCGCGCGTTGGCAGTCTGCCAGCACCATCCGTGGGGAACGCCCTGATGAACCGTATCGGAATCACGCTCCCGTCTCTGACGACCCTGCTGACGCTCCTCCCGGCTGCGGCCCTGGCTCAGGACGATGCGGCCGCGCAGGCGGCGGAGCTCGCTTTCAACAATCACTGCCGAACCTGCCACGTGACCGCCGCGAATGACCATCGGCTGGGCCCCAGTCTGCACGGCGTCGTCGGCCGCAAAGCCGGGTCGGCGGCCGGCTTCGGCTACTCCCCCTCGATGCGGCACGCCGACATCGTCTGGGACGAAGCCATCCTCGACCGTTTCATCGAAGACCCGGAAGCGGTCGTTCCCGGCAATGCCATGAAGCCCTTCCCCGGCATCGCCTCGGCCGGGGAGCGGGCCAAGATCGTCGCGTTCCTCAAGGCGGAGAGCGGGGGCGACTAGCTCGCGCCGCGGTGCCGGCCGCGGCCGACGGCGGCGCGTCGACGATTGGCCTTGACCGCCCGGGCGCCCGGCCCGAAATGTCTCTGGCGCGGATGCGCCGGGAAAATCGCCGATGGCGTTCAAGCATGGCTACAAGGTGGCAGTGGTCGGGGCGACCGGCGCGGTCGGCCACGAGATCCTGCAGATCCTGGCGGAGCGGGAGTTTCCGGCGGACGAGGTCGTGGCGCTCGCGTCCAAGGCCTCCGAGGGCAAGGAGGTGTCCTATGGCGACGACCGGGTGCTGAGGGTGCGCCCGCTCGAGACCTTCGATTTCGAGGGCACCGACCTCGGCCTGTTCTCGCCGGGCGCCGCGATCTCCAAGGTGCAGGCGCCGCGCGCCGCCAAGGCCGGCTGCGTGGTGATCGACAACACCTCGCAGTTCCGCATGGACGAGGACGTGCCGCTGGTCGTGCCCGAGGTCAATCCCGAGGCGCTCGAAGGCTTTCGCGAGCGCAACATCATCGCCAACCCGAACTGCTCGACCATCCAGATGGTGATGGCGCTGAAGCCCCTGCACGACCTCGCGATCGTCAAGCGGGTCGTGGTCGCGACCTACCAGTCGGTCTCGGGCGCCGGGCGCGAGGCCATGAACGAGCTGTTCGACCAGACCAAGGGCATCTACGAGACGAAGCTGCCCGAGCCGAACCTGTTTCCCAAGCAGATCGCGTTCAACGTGATCCCGCAGATCGACGTCTTCCTGCGCGACGGCTCGTCCAAGGAAGAGTGGAAGATGGCGGTCGAGACCAGGAAGATCCTGGACCCTGCGATCGAGGTCGCGGCGACCTGCGTGCGCGTGCCGGTGTTCGTCGGCCATGCCGAGGCGGTGACCGTCGAGTTCGAGCACGAGATCAGCGTCGAGGACGCGCGCTCAGCGCTCGCCGACTTCGACGGCGTGGTGCTGCTCGACCGGCCCGAGGCAGGGGAATATGTGACCCCGGTCGAATGCGTCGGCGAATACGCGGTCTTCGTCTCGCGCCTGCGCCGGGACCCGACCGTGCCGCACGGCCTGCAGATGTGGGTGGTCGCCGACAACCTGCGCAAAGGCGCCGCCCTCAACGCGGTCCAGATCGCCGAGAAGCTGGTCGAGCAGGGCTATCTGTAGGGGCGGAGCTATCCGTTCTCACCTGAGCCCACAGGCCATCAACGCCGTTTTCCACCAGCCTGCCCGGGAGGAGGGCGCCATGCCCCACGAGAGCCCGCAGCACAAGCCCGTGGTCACCCGCATTCCGCTCACCAAAGGCCGCGTCGACCTCGTCGCGCTGGTCAAGCGTGTAGCCGCGGGCAACGAGTGCTTCATCCTCGAGAAGGACGGTCAGCCAGTGGCCGCGCTGATCGACATCGATGAGTTCGAAGACTACCTTGAGCTGAACGATCCCGAAGTCAGCGAAGCGATTGCCGAGGGCCGGAAAGAATACCTCGCCGGCAAGAGCCGCCCGGCGGAGGAGTTGCTCCGTGAGCTCAAGGAAGAAGAGGAACGAGAGCGTCAGTCACACGCGACGGTGCGCTAAGCAGCGCGCAGCATGGCCGGACGTTTCAGCGTCCGCACAACGCCGCGCTTCGATCGGCTGGCCAAGGCGCTCCTGAGGCGGAACAGGGAATTCACCACCCGGTACCGCGAGGCGGTCGAGATTCTCGCGGACGACCCGTACAACCATGGCGGTGCTCATCAGATCAAAAAGCTGGTCGCCGTCAAACCGGGTGAAGGCCAGTGGCGGCTACGCTTGGGCCGCTGGCGCTTCCGCTACGACATCGAGAGCTCTGAGGTCGTGCTCTACGTCTGCGGCTTGCGCGACGAGAGCACCTACCGCTAGGCTCCCGCGCCTGAGCGCGTTTTGAGTGGCGTGGGTGCGGGAGCACGGCGCGACTCCGTTCGAGCTTGACGGCTCGGCGTCAACCGGCAGGATCGGCGCGCCATGCGTGGTCGCCCTTGAGGATGTCGTGATCCCGGAACCGGATTACCCCGAGCTCGACAACATCACCGAGTTCACGGTCAGCGAGCTGTCGGGCGCGCTCAAGCGGACGCTCGAGGACGCCTACGGCTACGTCCGGGTGCGCGGCGAGCTGTCGGGCCTGCGGCGGGCGGCCTCGGGGCATCTCTATTTCGTGCTCAAGGACGCGGCCGCCTGCCTGGATGCGGTCTGCTGGCGGCTGACCGCGCAGCGCCTCGCGTTCAAGCCCGAGGACGGGCTCGAGGTGGTCGCGAGCGGGCGGATCACGACCTTCCAGAGCCGCTCCAAATATCAGCTGATCGTCGACCGGCTGGCGCCGGCCGGCGTCGGCGCCCTGATGGCGGTGCTCGAGGAGCGGAAGCGGCAGCTTGCGGCCGAAGGCCTGTTCGCGGCCGGGCGCAAGCGCCCCCTGCCCTTCCTGCCCGAGGTGATCGGCGTGGTCACCTCGCCGACCGGTGCCGTGATCCGGGACATCCTGCATCGCCTCGCCGAGCGCTTTCCGCGCCGGGTGCTGGTCTGGCCGGTGCTGGTCCAGGGCGAGCTCGCGGCCGGGCAGGTCGCCGCGGCCATCGAAGGCTTCAACCGCCTGCCGCGCTTTGGCCCGGTGCCGCGGCCGGACGTCCTGATCGTCGCGCGCGGCGGCGGCTCGCTCGAGGACCTCTGGCCGTTCAACGAGGAAGCCGTGGTCCGGGCGGCGGCGGCGAGCGCGATCCCGCTGATCTCGGCGATCGGTCACGAGACCGACACCACGCTCATCGATCACGCCGCCGATCAGCGGGCGCCGACCCCGACGGCCGCCGCCGAGCTCGCCGTGCCGGTGCGCGCCGAGCTCGGTCAGCGGCTCGGCCAGCTCGATCATCGCCTGTTCCACGGCACCGAGCGCGAGCTGCGCCAGCTGCGCCAGCGGGTGACCGGGCTCGGGCGCGGCCTGCCCGACCCCGCCGCCCTGCTCGGCCAGGCGAGCCAGCGGCTGGACGAGCTGGCCGAGCGCCTGCCGCACGGGCTGCGGGCGCGCGGCGAGCGGGCGCGGCGCGAGCTCGCCGGGCTCGGCGCCCGGATCGGCCCGCCGACGCAGGCGCTGCTGCGCCACCGCCGGGCCGAGCTCGCCCGCCTGATCGCGCGCCTTGTGCTCGACGAGATCGGCCTGCGGCTGCCCCGGCACCGGCGCGGCCTCGCCGAGCTCGCAGCCCGCCAGAGCCACGCCGTTGCGAGGCGGCTCGCCGACACCAGGGCGCGGCTCCAGGCGCAGGCGAGCCTGCTCGCGTCGCTCAGCTACCGGGGCGTGCTCGAGCGCGGCTTTGCCCTGGTCCGCGACGAGCGCGGCCAGCTGGTCGACGGCGCCGCCCGGGCACGCACGCAGACCGCGCTCGAGCTGGAGTTCCACGACGGCCGGGTGCAGACCGTGGTCGCGCGCGGCCCCCGCTCCGGCCGCCCGACGGCGCCGGCGGGCGGGCAGGGTCGCCTCTTGTGACCGCCGTCGGGGCGGCCTGACCGTTGGCGGCGATCGAGCGCCTGCTCTGGGTCATGGCGCGCCTGCGCGACCCTGAGGGCGGCTGTCCCTGGGACCTCGAGCAGGATTTTTCGACCATCGCGCCCTACACGATCGAGGAGGCCTACGAGGTCGCCGACGCGATCGCCCGGGGCGACATGACCGATCTCGAGGACGAGCTCGGCGACCTGTTACTGCAGGTCGTCTACCACGCCCAGATGGCCAAGGAGGCGGGGCAGTTCGACTTTGACGCCGTCGCGGGGCGGATCGCGGCCAAGATGATCCGCCGGCATCCGCACGTGTTCGGCGAGGCCGAGGTCACGGATGCGGCGGCGCAGAGCCTCGCCTGGGAGGCGACCAAGGCGCTCGAGCGCCGGGACAAGGCGCGCGCGCAGGGCGCAAAGCCGAGCCTGCTCGAGGGCGTCCCGCTGGCGCTGCCGGCGCTGACCCGGGCGTGAAGCTGCAGCGGCGGGCCGCCCGGGTCGGCTTCGACTGGCCCGACGCAGCGCCGGTGCTCGCCAAGATCGAGGAGGAGCTGGGCGAGCTCCGGGTCGAGATCGCCGCGGCGGCGCCGCGCGCGCGCCTCGAGGGCGAGCTCGGCGACCTGCTGTTCGCGGTGGTCAACCTCGGGCGCCATCTGGGAGTCGACGGCGAGGCCGCGCTGCGCCAGACGAACGCGAAGTTCGAGCGCCGCTTCCGGGCGATCGAGGCGGCGCTCGCCGCCGCCGGCCGGACCCTCGAGGACGCCTCGCTCGAGGACCTGGAAGCGCTCTGGCAGGAGGCCAAGGCCACGGAATGAGCCACGCCCCCCCATGAGGGTGGTGAGCGGCTGGTGAGCGGCTGGTGAGCGGCGCCGCAACGCCGTCGAGCCGGCGCGGCGCCAAAAGAAAGCCCCGGACGATGCCGGGGCCGAGTTTCGCTGGGAGGGGACCACAGGGAGGCAAGAGGTGGGACGCGGTGCCGGGTGACTCCATCAGACCAAAGCTGCGTCGACCACCTGCTGTTGGCTTCGGGATAGGACGGCGCGCGTTCTGCGGCGCGGCGCGCGAAAATCGTTTCCGGGGGGCGCGGGCCCGGCGCGAGCCCCGGTTGCGGGCGGCTGCCGGGGCCTCTAGGCTGCGCCCCAAGGGGGTTCGCATGGCCCGAACGCTCGGGCGGCGATGGGCGTTGGCCGGCTGCAGCTCTAGCCTGCCCGCAGCCGGTCCCGGCTATGTCCGCGGCGGCGCGGGCGGTGATGTCCTGGCTGCTTCGCCGCCTGGGATGACGGTCCGGATCGGCTCGAAGCCGCTTTTGGGCGGGGCGATCGCTGCCACGGCGAGCGATCGCGAGCCGGCCGAGATCGCCCGCTCGCCCGCGCCTCGCCGAGCGGCGGCCGCTCCAACCGAGGAGGGAACGGAGACCAGATGGCCAAGATCCGCATCATGTTCTCGCGCTTCTCAGCGTTCTACAGCCCGCTGATCGCGACCGAGGCCGGGGGCTTCCTCAAAGCCGAGGGGCTCGCCGCCGAGTTCTCGGTCGCAGGCCCCGGCCGGGTTCCGCGCGAGGGTCTGGCCGACGGCAGCCTCGATCTGATCCAGTCGGCGCCATCGGCAAGCTGGGGCCCGCTCGAGCGCGGCGAAGCGTCCGACATCGTGCATTTCGCCCAGATCAACCAGCGGGACGGCTTCTTCATCGCCGGCCGGCGCGCTGACCCGGACTTCGCCTGGGGCAAGCTCGCCGGCGCGCGCGTGCTGGCGGACCACGGCGGCCAGCCGCTGGCGATGTTCAAATTCGCGCTCCACCGCCAGGGCGTCGACTATGCCAGCCTGCAGGCGATCGACGCCGGCGGGCCGGACGCGATGGCCCTGGCATTCCGGCGGGGCGAGGCCGACTACGTCCACCTCCAGGGGCCGGCGCCGCAGCAGCTGGAGCACGAAGGCGTGGGCCATGTGCAGGCATCGGTCGGCGAGGCGATCGGCCCGGTCGCGTTCAGCAGCCTGTGCGCGACCCGCCGCTGGCTCGCGACGGACATGGCACGCGCCTTCGTCCGCGCCTTCCGGAGGTCCAGGAGCTGGGTCGCGACCGGGCCGGCGGACGCGATCGCCAAGGCCGAGGCGCCGTTTTCCCGGGACCTCGACGGGCGGTGCTGGCGCGCACGATCCAGGCCTACCAGCGGCTCGGCTGCTGGCAGGGCGGGCTCGAGATTTCCCGGGACGCCTACGAGGTGGCGCTCGATGTCTTCCTGCACAGCGGCCTGATCAGCCGCCGCCATCCCTACGATGCGGTGGTCGTGCCGCCGCCGGCCGAATGATCGCTCGCCCCGCCGCCGCCACGGCTCCGGGGCGCAGGTCGGCGCCCCGCCGCCGGATCACCGCTGGCGCCGCGCCCCTCGGGGCGACCCACCGCAGCGCGGCAACGGCGCACGGCGGAGACGTCGACTCGAAAGGGAGAACGAGGAAGGGCCTCGCGCCCCTTTAAGCGAAGTTACCCCTTGGCCCCTAAGCTCGAGGAATCCGGACGCGGGGGCTCACGGGAAATCAGGAAGAGCCTCATCCAACATAACCGATAGTTAACCTTTGGCCCTTAATCCTTCCTTCGGCTGGTCCATGGGACCCTGGGACTCCGCGCCGCGCCCGAATCGGGCCGGACGGACTCCCAGGATCGCATGGACCGCCGAGCACGATAGTCCTCGATCGGTTGACGAAAGGTTAACGGCTGCTCCGAGCTCGCGGAATCCTGACAGGGGGCTCACGGGAAATCAGGAAGAGCCTCATCATCCACCTTAACCGAAAGTTAACCCCTTGGCCCTTAATCCTTCCTTCGGCTGGTCCATGGGACCCTGGGACTCCGAGCCGCGCCCGAATCGGGGGCCCGGACGGACTCCCAGGATCGCATGGACCGCCGAGCACGATAGTCCTCGATCGGTTGACGAAAGGTTAACGGCCCGTTGACGAACTCGGGTCGACAGGAGAGTCGCTGCCGGTAGAACAGCGAAGTGGAAGGCCACCATGGCGATGGCGCGGCAAGGGCCACGGCAGGGCGAGATGCCGGTGACCTGGGACGAACTCCCGAAGTCGCCGGGGCACGTGTTGTAATCACGGCTGGCCGGGGCGCCTGCGCAATTTGACTTCCCGTCTCCGTCTCTGGTCTGCCGTCGACCGCGGCGCGGCGAGCGGGTCTAATGCCGGATGCAGGCCGCTCTGAGGATCCGATCGTGGTCGGTGCGCCTGGCTTCGTGAGGAATACCAGGCGCAGAAAGCCCCGGTTTTCGCGCTTGGGCTGCGCGCCTGGGTTGGTGGCGAGGCAGGCGCGCCCCGCGAAGGTGAGTCTTCGCGGGGCCGGTATAAGTCGCGCTCTGCGACCGTGCCGCTCTCAGCCCAGCACGGAAAAGCTGCTCTCCGGGTTGACCCTGCGCCGGCGGGAGTAGAAGCCGACGTCGATCGTCCGGTCGATGTGGGCGAGGTGGAATTGCAGCGGCTCGCGGTCGTGGTCGCGGCCCCGCTCGCAGGCAGAGATCAGCTCGGCCATCATGGCGCCCGCGACCCCTGCGTTCTTGAACTGGTTGCCGCTGGTGCCGACCGCCATGTAGAAGCCCGGAAGGTCCGATTGGTCGTAGATCGGGATCCAGTCCTCGGTCACGTCGTAGAGGTCGACCACGCCCTTGAGCGGGCTCGAGACCGGCAGGCTCGGAATGCGTTGCGCGACCCTTTGCACCTGGACCTGCCACTGCTCGCTGAAATTGCGGTCGTAGTCGTCCGGGTCGACCCATTCGCGGGGATCGCAGGGCGGGTCCTCGCTGCCGATCAGGATGTGATTGCCGATCTCCGGCCGGCAGTAGCAGCCGACATCGCTGTCGGAGGTGACAAAACCCGCCCGCTCGAAGTCGAAGCCCGGCGGGAACGGCACATGCGCCACCTCCTGCTTGAGCGCCCGGGTCCGGATCCGCATGCCCTCCTCGACGCCTGCCATGCGGTTGATCTTGCTGGAATGGGGACCGGCGACGTTGACCACGACCGGGGCATCGATCGCCTCCCCCGAGGCGAGCGTCACGCCCTGGACGCGGCCGCCTGCCTGCCTGATCGCCCTGACCTCGCTGTTGAAGCGGAACGCCGCACCCTTGGCCTCGGCGGCGCGCTGGGCGTTGTGGCTCGCCAGCTGCGGGTCGTTGACATAGCCCGCGAGCGGGAAGAACACCGCGCCTCCGAGCTCGCCCTTCGCCTCGCCGAAGGCCGGATCGTCCGGCCGCTTGGGCGGGCCGAAGCGGCCGAGCTCGTAGAACGGCAGGCGCCCCTTGATCTGATCCGGCCCCCAGTCCTGCCACGGGATGCCGAGCGCATCCATGTTGCGGCAGACCCTGCGCAGATGGCCGTTCGCCTCGGTCTTCATGACCAGGGCACCGCACTTCACGAACCTCGCGAGCCCGCGCTCGTCCACGACGCCCAGATAGCGAGGCCACTCGTCCCAGTAGAAGAAGCCCTCATAGGCGAGCGCCGCGCCATCCAGGGTCGAATAGTGAGTCCGGATGATCGCGCACGACGCGCCCGTCGAGCCGTAGCCCGCGGCCGGCAGCCTGTCGACATTGAGCGTGCGCCAGCCGCGCCTGGCGAGCTCGTAGGCGGTGCAGGCGCCGATGATCCCGGCCCCGATGATGATCGCGTCGTAGGTCTTGCCCATGACCGCCTCCCTGGCGCCCCAAGCCTGAGAACACCGCTCTGGCCCATGAATACCCAGGGCCATCTCCAACCACCAGCAGAGACTGCAACCCGACCCTCAGGGGCGTGGCTTGTCTACGCCCCGGTATCCTGGGGAAAAGCGCACGACCAACCCGTTGGCACCGTTCGCATGGGCGCGCTTCCGGGCACGGCAGCACCGGTGAAGTGGTTCACAGACAAGGCGGCCCTAGCCGACTATCGTCGGCATCTACCCTCGGTCATAGTGAGCCAGTGCGGGGGCGTGCCATGATTATCGACCAAATGATCGATTGCTTGAGGCCATTTCAGAAGTACCCGGTATTGCGCGTGGCCGGCGCCATTACGGCGGGATTGGGCACTCTGCTTTGGGCCCTGTTTCCCCAAGCGCCGCCTTCGCCCATGGACGTGAGTGGGTTGTTCATCGTGGTCGGCATGGTGTCGGTGGCCGCCTGGTGGTCGCTGCGCCAGGCGTGGAGGTTGCGCAAGGCCGTATTCTTTTTTCGACCCTCGAGCGCCGGACCGGAGCCGAAATCCTAGCCGTCGGGCCTCCCGGCGGACGGCGCTGCGCCGGACTTGCGCGGCGTGCTGCGGCGCCGTCGGGCTCGCGTCGCTCGCAGCCTGCGAAATGGGCATCACCGACGGCCGTCTCCCGCCCGCGCCGGTCGAGCTCACGGCACGGGCGCCATTGTGGACGGGCGGGAGCGAAGCCGCCGGATACGGTCTCTACAGCTACCTGCTGTTCGGCTCGAGCGGCAACGCCGGCTATCAGAGGCGGCTGAGTGCAGCTTGCGCCTATCTGTCGGTGATCGCCGACGCAGAGGAACCGACGATCCGGGAGCTGTCGCCCCGGAGCATCAACGTCTTCTACGTGCCTCTGCGCAGCGCCGGCTACCGCCGGAACGCTGTGACCACCCAGGACGCGGCATGGCTGGTCGCCAACTACGACTATCCACGCGCCCGCCTGCTGCTGAACCGGATCGGCCAGGGCGGCGACGACGTCTTCCTGGTCACCTACCGGGAACCCTTGACCATGACCCAGGCGCCGACCGCGGACAGGCTGCTCGTTCAAGATCTGTCGCTGGTGCCGCAGGAGCTGATCGACCTCTGGATCGAAGAGTTCCGACGCCACGTCACGCGCGAAGCCTATTGGGACGAGCTGACATTCCGGCAGGCCATGCTGCGACTGCGCAGCGCCCTGCCCCAGATCGGGAGGTACGTTGCGGTGTTCGGCGCGGCCGCCGGCCTGCCGTTCCCGAAGCCCGCTGCCGCCGCGCCGGATGCACCGGCACCCGCCGCCGCCAGCGGATGTGGAGCCCGGTCGACCATCGCGGAGATCACCGGCGGGGCCGGCTGAAGCTTTGCTGTGAAGGAGATTTGCCATGACGTCCCACTGCCGTTTGCCAATATTCGCCCTGCTGCTCTCCGGCCTGACCTTGTCCGGCTGCGATGGTCGGATGCCTGGAAGCCTCGCGCCGCTCTCGAACCTGTCGGCGGGCGCCAGCAGCGTCCTGCCGGGCGACATCGTGCCGGATCCCGTCGTCGATGCGCTCTCGGTCTGGTTGTTCGACGCGCAAAAACGTCAGCTGGCAGAAAAGGGCAGGATCAGTCGGGACCCGCGCTACGTCGAGCCGGTGGCACGCGTGTTCGAGCAGGTCAGGCAGGCTGCCACAAAGTCGCCATACGGCGCCCGGGCCGAAGCGCTGAGGTGGGAGCTGCTCGTGGTCGACGACCCGAGAGCTTGCGCCACCGCCGTTCCAGGCGGGAAGATCCTCGTCTGCAAGGGGATCTTCGACCTCGCCACCAACGAGGCCGGCCTCGCTGCGGTGCTCGGTCACGAGATGATCCACGTCCTGGCCCGGCACATGGACCGGCGCATCACCCGGGATCTGATCGCCGGTCTGCCGATCGGCGCCATCGCCGCTGGCGCGGCCGCCAATCCCGAAGCCTTCGATCCCAAGGTCGTGCTGCCTGTGATGGCGGCGCTCGGACTGGGGCTGTTCCAAGGCGTCGATCAGCCGTTTTCCCGGGAGCTCGAGTCCGAAGCCGACGCTCAGGGCATGTTGCTCGCGGCCAGCGCCGGCTACGGCCCGGACGCGGCCTTGAACTTCTGGATCAAGCTGGATGAGCACCCCGATGCGGACTATTACGGCGCGCACCCGGGGAGCGAGCGACGGATCGCCGATCTGCAGGCTCGCATGGCTGCGTTCCGCGTCGCGTACGACCGGGCCGACATCAAGCATTCTGCGGAGCCCCTGCTGGCGTCGCTGGTAGCTGGCTGAGCCAGAGGGCTGCCGCTGGCCGGTTCGGGGGCCCGGCGATCCAGACGCGGCCGGGACCCGGACCGGGCGACCTGCCCGACGCGGCCCGGACAGATCACTCCCCGGTCCGACCGGTCTTGGCGAGGCGGTCCGCGCCGGCTAAGGATCGGGCAAGCCCCGGCGGCTATCCTGAGGTTCTGCGGGCTCTCGAGGCGGGGCGAGGATCAGCCGATGGACGATGTGAGCAAGCGGGCGGCGGCGCTGCACGCCGACGCCCTGGTCTGGGACGCCCACGCCTGCCTGCCGCTGCATCCGGACGCCGAGATCGGCGCGCTCGAGCGGCATCGGGCGGCCGGTGTCGATTTCGTGTCGATCAACATCGGCATGGACATGAACCCCTTGCCGCAGATCATGACGGTGCTCGCGAGCTTTCGCGCGCAGCTGCATGCTCAACCCGAGAGGTTCGTCGCGGTCGACGACGCCAGCGACGTTGCGCGCGCCAAGGCCGAGGGCAAGCTCGCGGTCGCCTTCGATCTCGAGGGCGGCGTGCCGCTTGGCGAGCGGCCGGAGATGGTGCAGCTGTTCTACGATCTCGGCGTCCGCCAGATCCACCTCGCCTACAACCGGAACAACAGCATCGGCGGCGGCTGCTACGACGAGGACGTGCCGCTCACCGACCTCGGCCGGCGTGTGGTCAGGGCGATCAACGCCGCCGGCATGCTCATGGACTGCTCGCACACCGGCTATCGGACCAGCCTCGACATCATGGCGGTCTCAAAGGCGCCGGTGATCTACAGCCACGCCAATCCGCTGGCGCTGGCCGCCAACGGCCGCAACATCCGGGACGAGCAGATCGACGCCTGCGTCGCGACCGGCGGCGTCGTCTGCGTCAACGGCGTCGGCCGGTTTCTCGGCGATCCCGAGGCGGGCACGGCGGCGATCCTCCGCCACATCGACTACCTGGTGCAGCGGGTCGGCGCCGACCACGTCGGGCTCGGGCTCGACTATGCCTACGACCAGGGCCTCGACGAGGACCCGCCCGGCCTGGAGCGCGCCCATTGGTGGCCGCCCGCGCATGGCTACGGCAAGGACGGGCCGCGGATCAGGATCGCCGCCCCCGAGCAGTTCCCGGAGATCACCCTCGGCCTGCTCCGCCTGGGCTACGCCGAGGCCGACGTCCGCAACATCCTGGGCCTGAACATGCTGGCGGTCGCGAGGCGCGTCTGGCGACCCCGCAGCCCGCAATGACCTCTGCGGCGGGCCATCCTGGCGCGGCAGGCCGTCCACCGACCTGACGGGCGGACTGCGGCCGATGGCTGGTCCACAACCCGTGTCCGGGGCCAACGTGCCGCAAAGACCAGCACAAAGGTGTCAGCCGTTGAGGTGTCAGGCACAAAGGTGTCGGGCGCAAAGGTGTCGGGCATAAGGCGCGAGGGACATCTGAGGAATTGTTCTCGCTTCGGGCCTGAAGGGCGTCAACCAACACGAAGACGTCCGTACCTTTCGCCAAAGAAAGGCCGGGCAGCGTCTGATGACCATGCCCGGCGCGCCGGCGCGGCCGCGTTAACCGGACGTTAACGAATGCGCACTAACCACGCATTCGGGTGGTCCATGCGACCGTGGGACTCCGTGCCTTGGTCAACGAGCTGGTCAAGTCCCTAGCTGTCATGGCTCCGAACGTTGGTCATGCCCTGGCAGACCCTGGTCCGGCAGGGCCTTCCTGGCGGAGCATTCTCGCCGGGTCGGGTCGCGGCCGGTCAAGGCCAGCGTAGCTGCCGGCTCCGCCGGTTGCAGCCTTGACCGGCCGCGCCCGCCCGGCACACTTCGCCAGCAAGAGGCAATGCCGCAGAACCCGGCTCACCCCGACCAACCTTCGTGGTGACGACAACTAACCCTCGGGAGCGGGCCGCGCATGGTGGAGGTGGGTCGGAACGCTGACCCGCCCGCTCGCTGCAAGGCGGGCGGACACGTTGCGGGCATGATCGCGACCCGGCGGCGTCAGCTCCTCGAGCCGGCTGGCGCGAGGCGGCCTCGTTCCGGGCCGCCGGCGGCTCACATCCGTGGGCGGGACGCTTCCTCCCGAGCCGCCGGCGGCAGCGCGGCGAGGTTGGCGGCCTGCTCGGCCTCGAGCGAGCGGATCGCCCGCTGCAGCTTCTCGAAGGCGCGCACCTCGATCTGGCGCACGCGCTCGCGCGAGATGCCGTAGCTGGCGCTCAGCTCCTCGAGCGTGGTCGGCTCGTCCTTGAGGCGCCGCTCGGTCAGGATGTGGCGCTCGCGCTCGTTCAAGACCGCCATCGCCCGGTGCAGCAGCGAGCGCCGGTGATCGAACTCGTCGGCCTCGACCACCGCCGTCTCCTGGCTGGCGCTCTCGTCGACCAGCCAGTCCTGCCACTCCATCTCGCTGTCGACCCTGAGCGGCACGTTCAGCGAGTGGTCGGCGCCCGCGAGCCGGCGGTTCATCTCGATCACCTCGGTCTCGGTCACGTCCAGGCGCTCGGCGATCGCCTTGACCGTCTCGGGATGCAGATCGCCCTCGTCGATCGCCTGCATCTGGCCCTTGAGCTTGCGCAGGTTGAAGAACAGCTTCTTCTGCGCCGCCGTGGTGCCCATCTTGACCAGCGACCAGCTGTGCAGAATGTATTCCTGGATGGCCGCCCGGATCCACCACATGGCGTAGGTCGCGAGCCGAAAGCCGCGGTCCGGATCGAACCGCTTGACCGCCTGCATCAGGCCGACGTTGCCCTCGGAGATGATCTCGTTGAGCGGCAGGCCATAGCCGCGATAGCCCATGGCGATCTTGGCGACCAGACGGAGATGGCTGGTCACCAGCTTGTGCGCCGCCTCGACGTCGCCATGCTCCTGCCACTGCTTGGCGAGCATGAACTCCTGGTCCGGCTCCAGCATCGGGAACCGCCGGATCTCCTCGAGGTAGCGCGCGAGAACTCGAGCCCGCCACCGGGACCGTCAGAAAGTTCGCCAAAGTGGGTCTCTCTCCGGAGGCTCAGGGTCGGCCATCATAGGTGATGGGCGCAGACAGAATCCAGTGCGATGGCGGAATCCGGTGCGATGGCCGAGCGGCTTGTGATCAGCCGAGCTTACCGGATCTATGGTTAACGTTCGGTAAATTTGCGAGTTCGAGCTGCAAAGATTCGAACAGCCGATCGAAGCAGGGCGGCGCCGGACGCTCGAGATGCAGCTTCGCGCCGGTGATCGGATGCTCGAAGCCCAGGCGTTCGGCGTGCAGGGCCAGCCGGCCGAAGCCGGCCAGATGCGCGGCGAGCGTCGGGCTCGGGCTGATCCGGCGTTTCGGCCGGTAGATCGGATCGCCGACGATGCCGAGGCCGAGCGTGCCGAGATGGACCCGGATCTGGTGGGTCCGTCCGGTCCCGAGGATCAGGCCGAGGCGCGCGGCGAGGCCGCCGGCCGCCGCCGCCACGCGGTAGTGGGTCAGCGCCCGCTTGCCGCCCTCGACCACCGCCATGCGCTTGCGGTCCTTTGGATGGCGGCCGATCGGGCGGTCGATCGAGCCGGCCGGCTGCGGCGGCCGCCCCCAGACGATCGCCGTGTAGCCGCGCTCGATCCGATGGACGCTGAACTGCGCCGCCAGGCGGACGTGGGCCTGGTCGTCCTTGGCGACCACCATGAGGCCGCTCGCGTCCTTGTCCAGGCGATGGACGATGCCCGGGCGCAACACCCCGCCGATGCCCGAGAGGCTGCCCGCGCAGTGGGCGAGCAGCGCATTGACCAGGGTGCCGCGGGCATGGCCCGGCGCCGGATGGACCACCAGCCCGGCCGGCTTGTCGAGCACCAGGAGATGGGCATCCTCGTAGAGGACGTCGAGCGCGATCGCTTCGGGCTCGGGCGTGGCCGCGATCGGCGCGGGCACGCCGACCGCGAACCGCTGGCCCGGTTTGACCCGGCTCGAGCCCTCGGTTATCACGGCCTCGTCGCGGACGACCTCGCCGGCCTCGAGCAGGGCCTGGAGGCGCGCGCGCGACAGCTCCGGCAGCCGGCCGGCCAGGAACTTGTCCAGGCGCTGGCCGGCGTCGGCCGCGGCGGCGGTGAGCGTCAGGGTCCGGCGGGTCATCTGCAGCTAAAGGTGGACACCATCCCGAACCTGCTCAAGGCCTTTGTCATCGCCGGCGGGGTCGCGCTGATCGCCGGCACCGCCTTGCTCCTGGTGCTGATCCTGCTCCGGGGACACGCCGACCAGCGGGCGGTCCGGGAATTGCCGGCCACGCTCAGCCTGCCCAAGGGCGCCCGCGTCCAGCAGGTCGTGGCCGACGGCAGCCGCTGGCTGCTGCTCGGCACCGCGGGCACCGGCCAGCAGTTCCTGGCGGTGGTCGATCCGCGCACCGGCGAGCGTACGAGCCTGCTCTGGCTGCAACCCGAAGACTAGCCGCATCGGGCCAACGATGGTTGCGGACGTCGGCGATCTGGTCGAAGTGACCATCGAGCAGCTCGGCGCGCGGGGCGACGGCGTCGGGCGGATCGGCGCGGCCAGGGTGTTCCTGCCGCTGGCGCTGCCGGGGGAGCGCTGGCGGGTGCGCCTCGTGGCCCGACGCGACGACGGTTTCTCCGCGGCACCGGTCGCGAGCCTCGACCGGTCTCTTCGGGTGCCGGCACCCTGCCGGCATTTCGGGACCTGCGGCGGCTGTCAGCTGCAGCATCTGCCGGCCGTCGACTACGCCCTCTGGCAGCGCCAGACGGTGCTCCAGGCGCTTGCGCGCCGCGGCCTGCACGAGATCGAGGTCGCGGCGCCCCAAATCACGCCGCCCGCGAGCCGCCGGCGGGTCCGATTGGCTTTCGGGGTCCAGCCCGGCAGGGTCCAGCCCGGCAGGGTCCAGCTCGGCTTTCGGATGCGCTCGGGTCATGCCCTGGTCGACATCGCCGAATGCCCGGTCGCATGCCCCGAGATCGTCGCCCTGCTGCCGCCGCTCCGGCAGCTGCTGCCCCAGCTGGCCATGGCGCGCCGCGGCGGCGAGGTCCAGATCACGGCGGCCCTAAGTGGCCTCGATCTGCTGCTGACCACGGCGCTCCCGCCCGGCCTCGCCGAGCGCGAGGGGTTGGCGGCGTTTGCCGCGCACCAGGACCTCGCGCGCCTGGCCTGGCGTCCGGCCCCGGACCGCCAGGGCGAGCCGATCGCGGCCCGCCGCCCGGTCTGGGTCGAGTTCGCGGGCGTCCGCGTCGAATTGCCGCCCGGCGCTTTCCTGCAGGCGACCGGCTTCGCCGAGGCCGCGATCCGAAGCGCCGTGGCCGGGGCGATCGGCGACGCCCGCCGGATTGCCGATCTGTTCGCGGGCTGCGGCACCTTCGGCCTGCCATTCGCGGCCCGAGGCTGCCTCGTGCTGGCGCTCGATGCCGATCCTTGGATGCTGGCCGCGGCCGGAAGCGCGGCGCGCCAGGCGGGGTTCGGCGACCGGTTCCGCGCCGAGGGCCGCGATCTCGAGCGGGCGCCGCTCGCCGGCCCCGGCCTCGAGGGCCTGGAGGCCGTGATCCTCGACCCGCCGCGCGCCGGCGCCCGCGCCCAGGCGGCTGCGCTGGCGGCATCCCGCGTGCCGCGGATCGCCATGGTGTCGTGCAATCCCGCGACCTTCGCGCGCGATGCCCGCACCCTGGTCGACGGCGGCTATCGCCTGGTCTCGGTGCAGCCGGTCGATGCCTTCCTCTGGTCCGCCCAGATCGAGCTGGTGGGCGCCTTCGCACGCGAGGATCGCGCCCCCCGACGCGCTTGATTTGTCCGTCGCCGCCTTCTACATAGGAGCGGTCCCAAGCGCCCGCGTCCCCTTCGTCTAGTGGCCCAGGACGTCGCCCTCTCACGGCGAAA
>CAVTFM010000013.1:0-31155 GCA_963733965.1 uncultured Alphaproteobacteria bacterium | reverse complement strand
AGGTTCGCTTGGTCGGGTCTTCTGTGGTGTGCATCACAATCCCTCGGTGCTGATCGGCCTGACCTCGACCACGAGGCGCGGCCGCGGCGAAGTGCTGCTGAGGCGGTGCTCGGCGACGCGGGCGTCGTCGGACCAAATCACGGCCTTGAACGCGTCCTCGATCGCCTTGAGCAGGTTGCAGGTGTCCGGCCGCTTGGCGTGCGGCAGCAGCTCGCGCTCGGCGAGCAGGCGGTCCGCCTTGCGCATGCCGGAGCTAAAGATCGGCATGCACGCGGTCAACGTCAGCACGACCGGGCAGTCGAGCGGCGGCTGCCCGGCAATGGCGTCCTGCGCCGCCTGGCGAAGCCAAGCCTGGTACTCGCGGGTGCCGGCGGCCTTGTAGGAGTAGGTGATCGGCCGGCCGCTCTTGGGCGAGTTGGAAAGCACGCTGCCGCTCGCGATATGGTTCGGGGGTGCCGGCGAGGACGATCCGGATCGGCTCGATCATGGCGCGCCTGCCGCATCGTCGCCGGACCGCTTGCGGGCGATCAGCGCCCGGCACTGCGCGACCCAGGGCCACGCCGAGCTGACGAGGGAAGTCCCCCCTCCCCTCGCCTCGGCCCGAGGCGGGGCGCGCCAGGCGGCCGTCGCCGCGCGGCGCGCTCATGCCCGCCCGCGCCTCCATCAGCAACACGCGACGCGCATCCCAGCTTACCAATCTCACAGTCGGCCCAGCACGCCGGACACCACCGCCGCGCCTGTGTCGGGGTGCGGCATCAGCCGACCTGCACCGGCTCCTCGGGGAGAGCGCCGCCGCTCGAGCAGGCGGGGCACGCAGGGTCGCCCGGGTGAGAAGCGCCTAGCCATCGGCGGCGCTCCCTGGGCTCGGGTCTTGCGGACGCCGGGTGTTCGGACTAGATGACCTAGTTGCGAGACCTTCTGTCATCAGCCTGTCCGTGATCCCGGCCCCGCCTGCCCGCGGGGGCGCTTTCATGCCGGTGCGCCCCCCCGGACCTTTGGCGGGCAGCGATCGGCGCCACGCCTCGTCGGCCTCGCGCGTGACGAAGCGCTCGCCGCCGATCATGACCGTGCGTGGTCCCCTGCCGTCGGCGATCAGGTTGAATGACTTGGTGCGGCGAAAGCCGTAGCGCCGGCCCCACTCCGGGATCCGGTAGGCCGACGCGGTTGAGCTGATCGTCCGGGGTCAACTGCCCCTCCTCTTGGCTAAGGAGGGGCGCACGACAGATCGGCACCCCTCTCGTGGGGGTTCGCCGATCGTCGGTCACGGCTTGTCAGGCCTTCGAGGCCTCGAGCGCCCATCACAGGGCTTCCGCCGCCGCGGCCGACCCCGATAGGGTCGGCCCCTCTTGGACGCTGAAGGCGTCCAGGCACACGCAGAACCTAGGGCGTACCGCTGCGGATTGCAACGACGTTGCTCTCCGGCACGACGCCAAAGTCGGCGCCCCGGCGCGGATTGCGGCGCGGATGTAGCTTCTTCCATGTGGCCGTAGTGGCGCTCGACCATGCGCGTGTCGGCGTGGCCGAGGTTCCGGGCCAGCACCATGAGCGGGACGCCGTTCATGACCGCGTGGCTCGCGTAGGTGTGCCGAGCGAGTGGAAGTCGGCCGCTGGCTCGACCCGGGCGCCGCGGCAGGCTTTGACCAGGGGCCGGCGCTGGTGCGACGGCCCCCACCGCAGGCCGTCGGCGCGGGGAACATGGGCTCGGCCGCGGACCGCCCGGCGGCGGCCGCGGCGAAGAAGGCCTCACCCTCGGCGGTTAACACCACGTGGCGACCCTTGCCTGTTTTGCTCTTGCGACGTGGACGGCGCCGGCGTCGGCGAGATAGTCGGCGACGTCGAGTGCACAGAGCTCGCCATACCGGCAGCCGGTCGCGAGCGTGCCCTGGACCAGGGACGGAAGTCGGGCGCACAGGCGTTGATCAGTCGGCGACACTCATCGATCTGCAGGTAACGGAGCCGGGCGGCGTTCACGTCGCGGAACGGCTCGACCTTGCGCAAGGTCTCGGATCGAACGCCGCGACTGCGGCCTCGCGGCCCTCTGGCGGGTGCCTCCAGATGCGGTTCAGCGCCGCCTTCAGGATCGTCAGGGTTCGGTTGGCGCTCGCCCGGCGGCGCCGGACCGCCTCCGGGTCTTCGGGGTCGTGCTGGCGGTGGCGCTGCTCCTTGCCCTTGCCGCTGCGCAAGCGGGCCGGCGCCCGCGCGGCCTCCCTGTAGACCAGTCTACGGACCCGCTCCGAGGTCAACGCTGGCCAGCTCTACGGCGCCGAGTTCCGGCAGGATCAACGCTTCGATGCGGCTGCGGCATCCACCGCCGACTCCCGCCGGTGCTCCTCGAACCAGCTCATGTAGTTGGGCGAGCGCGTCGCCCACGGTGTAGGGCCGGCGGGCTCCTCGGCCCCTGGCCGCCCAGTCGGCCCGCGATCGTCGCTTGGCGCTCGCGGGCGCGGAGCTGGGCCTGCCGCCAGCTTGAGCACCGCCACGCCGTCGGCGGCGGCGTTGTCGTCGGCGGTGCCGATCGTCTCGACCCGATAGCGCCGCCCGCCGAGATAGACCCGCACGACCCACCGGCCTCCCGCTCCTGCCCCTCCGGTAGCCGAGGTGCAGCTCGGGATCGATGGCGTGGTAGTGCGGCTTGCCGGCGGGCTTCAGCCGGGCGCGGGCTGTGCGGGTGTCGAGCTTGGCGTCCTGACCCGGCGGGGCATCGGCGGTGGCCTCCCCTGGTTGTCCAACACCTGTCCAATATACGGGTGTACATGGCTCGCACAACAGTGAACTACCACGGACCGAGTTCGGGATAAATCAATGGCTTGTGTCTACCCTGGGTGGATGCTGACGGGCGCAGTCACGTTTCTCTCACGGCGAAAACAGGGGTTCGAGTCCCCTAGGGGACGCCAGACAAAAGCAAACGGTTGACCTGAACGATCAGGCATCTTTGGCCGTCAGTTCCCCTAAATCTCCCCATAAGCGCTTGTCCGCGCCCGCGCTCGCCAAGGCGGCGCTGCCGTGAACCACTTCCGACGCCCGGGTCCGCACGGCCGCGATCGGAGGCGCGCCGGAGCCAGCGCCAGGGGTTGCGGGCATAGGCTACGCGGACGCGGCGGCCGCAAGCAGCGCGGCGTAGGCTGCAGGCGTGTCGACGTCGGCGAGCACGGCGGCGCTCTGCGCCTCGACGGTGTGCACGCGCTCGGGATGGCGCGCGATCAGGTTGCGGCAGCCGAAGTTGACCCCGCCCGCCTCGACCTCGGCGCGCGCCGAAGCCGGCAGGATGATCGGGTTGCCGCGCAGGCCCTGCCAGAGCGGCACCAGGATGCGACCGGGCGGCGCGGCGGCGAAGGCTGCGATCAGATGGTCGATCTCGGCCGCGCTCAGCGCCGGCTGATCGCCGAGGCAGACCAGGCAGCCGTCGGCGGCGCCGGTCGCGATCACGCCGGCGCGGACCGAGGTCATCTGGCCGTCCGCGTGGCGCTCGTTGTGGATCAGGCGGACGGCCAGACCCTCGAGCGCCGCCTCGATCCGCTCCGCCTCGTGACCCGTGACCACGGTGACCGAGGTCGCCAGGCTCGCGAGCAGGGTCCGCGCCAGGCGGCGGATCATGGGCTCGCCCGCGACCGGCAGGAGCAGCTTGTTGGCGCCGCCCATGCGCCGCGACGCCCCGGCCGCGAGCAGGATCGCGGCGATGCGCGGCGCGCTGGTCACCGGCGGCGGCCGCTCGAGCGGGGCGCGATCCGCGATCGCCATGGTCAAAGCCTCACCAGGGCGGGCTCGAGCGCCGCCAGGCTCCGAAGGTCGTGCGCCGGCGCGAACAGATCGACAAACGGCAGCGCCGCGGCCATGCCGCCGGCGCTCGGCTGGTAGCCCGGCCAGCCGAGCAAGGGGTTCAGCCAGACGATCCGATGCGCCCGGCGCTTGAGCTCGGCCATCTGGAGGGCGAGCGCGGCCGGCGGCCCGGTGTCGTAGCCGTCGCTCACGATCACCACCACCGTGCGGCCGTTGAGGACGCGCGCGGCATGGTGGCGGTTGAAGGCGGCGAGGCACTCGCCGATCCGGGTGCCGCCCGCCCAGCCCTCCGCCAGCAGCGCCAGCCGAAGGGTCGCGCGCTCGCTGTTGCGCTCGCGGAGCGCCGGGCCGAGATCGACCAGGCGGGTGTGGAAGATGAACCCGTCGGCGTGGCGGAAGCTCATCAGCACACCGCGCAGGAAGCGGACGAAGAAGGTGCTGTAGGGGCTCATCGAGCCCGACGCGTCCAGGATCAGGACCAGGCGGACCGGCTTCGGGTGGCGCCGCCGGAACGCGAGCCGCAGCGGCGTGCCGCCGCTCTGGATGCTGCGGTGGATCACGCGCCGGAGGTCGAGCTGGCGGCCGCGCGCCCGCACCCGGCGGCGGCGCGCCAGGCGATAGCGCATGCGCGCCGCAAGGCGCTCGCAGAGGTCCTGGATTCGGGCGAGCTCGTCCGGGTCGGCGATGTGCCGGAGATCGGTCTCGCCGAGCGCTTGCGCCCGACTGGCGCCGGTCCGCCGCGGCCGGTCACTCGGCTCCGCGGCCGCGGCCGCATCGCGGCTCCGCTCCAGGCGCTCGGGCGGGCCGAAGCGGTCGTCGATCAGCGGCCCGGTGCGGCGCGGCCGGGCGCCGCCGGCCCGGGGCTCGCCGCTCGCCTTGACCGCCCGGCGCATGCCACGACGCAGCCACCAGACGTCGAACAGCTCATCGAACCGATCCCAGTCGGTCTTGGAGCAGCAGAGCAAGGCGCGCAGGGCGAAGCGCAGCTCGTGCGGCCTTCCGAGGTCGATCTCGCGCAGCAGGCGGAGCGCATCCCCAGCCTCGCCGAGGCCGACCGGGAAGCCGTTGTCCCGCAGCAGCCGCACGAAGCCCGCCGCCCGCCGGGCGAGGCGGCTGCCGGGGTCGACGGCCGGCGCCGGCATCAGGCGACCTTCGCGACCAGGCGCGAGATCACCTCGGGCGCCAGCGCCTGCTGGTCCTCGTGGGTTTTGAGCAGGCAGAGCAGGCTCTCGTGGACCGCCTCGGGTGACGCCTGCAGGTCCTGGACCTCGAGGCCGAGCAGCGCCGCGGCCCAGTCCAGGGTCTCGGCGACGCCCGGCACCTTGCGCAGGTCCTGGCACCTGATCGCCTGGACCACGCGGACCACCTGCTGGGCGAGCGCCAGCGCGATCCCGGGCAGGCGCGCGAGCACGATCCGGAGCTCCTTGTCCTCGCTCGGGTAATCGACGAAGTGGTAGAGGCAGCGCCGGCGGAGCGCGTCCGAGAGCTCGCGCGTCCGGTTCGAGGTCAGGATCACCCAGGGGATCGAGCTCGCGGTGATCGTTCCGAGCTCGGGCACGCTGATCTGGAAGTCGGACAGCACTTCCAAGAGATAGGCTTCGAACTCCTCGTCGGCGCGGTCGATCTCGTCGATCAGCAGCACCGGCGGCACGGCTTGGGTAATGGCCTTGAGCAGCGGCCGCTCGAGCAGAAAGTCGCGCTCGAAGATGTGGGCCTCGGTCGCGGCCGCGGACTCGCCTTCCCGCTCCCGGACCTTGATCGCGAGCAGCTGGCGCTGATAGTTCCACTCATAGACCGCGGCGTTGGCATCCAGCCCCTCGTAGCACTGCAGCCGGATCAGCGGCCGTCCGAGCGCCTTGGCCAGGCTCTTGCCGACCTCGGTCTTGCCGACCCCGGCATCGCCCTCGAGCAGCAGCGGCCGCTCGAGCCGCTGCATCAGGACGATCGCCATCAACAGCTGCGGATCGGCGACGAAGCCCACCGCCCCCAGCCGCCGCCCCAGCTCCTCGCGCGTCAGCTCCATACCCGCCCGGCCCCGCTCAGCCCCTTCCCGCCATCAGCCGTCCCCCTATGGATCGCACCGCGCTAACCAGTCCTTCACCCTTCCTCGACAGGCTTGCGAAGGGTGGAAAAGGCCCGCGCGATCCCCAGAGCGGCGGCGGAGTGCGGCGGCGGAGTCCCACGGTCCCATGGACCACCCGAAGACAAGGTTAAGGCGAGAATAGTTAACGTTGGGTTAACAAAGCTCATGGACGGGTTAGCAAAGCTCATGGCCAAAGTCCTTGATGCCGATTTTGGCCGCTACGTATGGTGATCGCTGTCGAAGATCGGTCCAACGTAGGGTGGCGCGTGCGCCGGAAACCGACCCGGTCATGGGCTGTCGACGCTGATGAATCCGGGCCGTCATCTCGAATCCACGATACCTCGGCCCGTGCCCTCTTCGATGGTCCTGGCGACAAGCCGGATCTCGGTTGCGATACCTCACCCGACCAGGATCGGCGGAGTCGAACGGCCCTTGCGCCAAGCCACCGCTCACGCCAGTCCCTGGCCATGGCGGCCGATCCCACCTCATCCGGCGCGACTGGCAGCGGTCAGCAGAGGCGACCCCGACCGCATCGAGGATGCCGGGCCCCGTCGCCCCGCGATCTCTGCGCCCGCAAGCTCATTCCGCCGCGATCGGTTGGCCGGTCAGTCCCAGCTCGTGACACTGGCGCCAGATCTTGGCCGCGGTGTGCGGCATCGGCATGTGCGACGACGCCGAGGTGGGCGAAGGCGTCGACCACCGCGTTCGAGAAGGCCGAGACGCCGCCGACGTTCGGGCTTTCGCCGACGCCCTTGGCGCCGATCGGATGGTGCGGCGAGGGCGTGACCGTGAAGTCGGTCTCCCAGACCGGGGTCTCGACCGCGGTCGGCAGGAAATAGTCGAGCAACGTGGCGCCCTGGACATTGCCCAGATGGTCGTAGGCGATCTCCTGGCCCATCGCGATCCCGAACGCCTCGGTCAGGCCGCCGTGGACCTGGCCCTCGATCACCATCGGGTTGATCCGGGTGCCGCAGTCGTCGAGCGCATAGAAGCGCCGGACCTTGGCCTCGCCGGTCTCCTTGTCGAGGTCGATGACGCAGATATAGGCCCCGAACGGATAGGTCATGTTCGGCGGATCGTAGTAATCGACCGCCTCGAGCCCCGGCTCCATGCCTTCCGGCACCCCGTGATACGCCGCCCAGGCGACCTCCTTCATGGTCAGGACCTTTTCGGGCAGGCCCTTGACCTGGAAGCGGTCGATGTCCCAGAGCAGATCGTCCTCGGCGACCTCGAGGACGTGGGCCGCGATCTTCTGTGCCTTGGCCCGGATCTTGCGCCCGACGCGGGCGGCGGCGGCGCCGGCCACGGGGGTCGAGCGCGAGCCGTAGGTGCCAAGCCCGTAGGGCGCGGTGTCGGTGTTGCCCTCCTCGATCTCGATCAGCTCGGACGGGATGCCGATCTCGGTCGCCAGGATCTGGGCGTAGGTGGTCTCGTGGCCCTGGCCCTGGCTCTTGGTGCCGAGCCGCGCGATCGCACTCCCGGTCGGATGGACCCGGATCTCGCAGGAATCGAACATGCCGACCCCCAGGATGTCGCAGTTGCGGGTCGGGCCGGCGCCGACGATCTCGGTGAAGAAGCTGACGCCGATCCCCATCAGCTCGCCCTTCGCCCGTTTCTCGGCCTGCTCGCGGCGCAGGCCGTCGTAGCCGACCGCGGCCATGGCCTTGCGCATCGCGGTCACGTAGTCGCCGGAATCGTATTCCCACCCCAGCGCCGACTGGTAGGGGAACTGCTCGGCCTTGATGAAGTTCTTGAGGCGCAGCTCGGCCGGGTCGATCTCGAGCTTGTGCGCCAGCACGTCGACCATGCGCTCGATCAGGTAAGAAGCCTCGGTGACCCGGAACGAGCAGCGGTAGGCGACCCCGCCCGGCGCCTTGTTGGTGTAGACCCCATCCACGGTCACCTGCGCCGCCGGGATGTCGTAGGACCCGGTGACGATCGAGAAAAACCCGGCCGGGTATTTGGTCGGATCGGCGCAGGCATCGAACGCGCCGTGATCGGCCAGGACGTGGCAGCGGAGCCCTGTGATCCGGCCATCCCTGGTCGCCGCGAGCTCGCCGGTCATGTGGTAGTCGCGGGCGAAGGCGGTGGCGGAGAGGTTCTCGATCCGGTCCTCGACCCACTTGACCGGCACGCCCAGCACGATCGAGGCGACGATCGCGCAGACGTAGCCCGGATAGACCCCGACCTTGTTGCCGAAGCCGCCGCCGATGTCGGGCGCGATGATGTGGATCTTGGCCTCGGGGATGCCCGACAGGATCGAGCCGACCGTGCGCACCACGTGCGGCGCCTGGAAGGTGCCGTAGACCGTGAGCTCGCCCCTGATCTTGTCCATCGAGGCGACGCAGCCGCAGGTCTCGAGCGGGCAGGGATGGACGCGCTGGTAGGAGACGAGCTCCTTGACCGTGACCTCGGCAGCCGCGAAAGCGCGCTCGGTCGCCGCCTTGTCACCCACCTCCCAGGTGAAGATGTGGTTGTGGTGCTTGCGCGCGCCGTGCACGCCCGAAGTCTTGCCCTCGAGGTCCTCGCGCAGCACGGGCGCGTCCGGGTCGAGGGCGTGGAACGGATCGACCAGCGCCGGCAGCTCCTCGTAGTCGACCTCGATCAGCTCGACCGCATCGGCCGCGATGTAGCGGTCCTGGGCGACCACGAAGGCGATCTCCTGGTTCTGGAACAGGACCTTGGTGTCGGCGAGCACCGCCTGCACGTCGCCGGCGAGCGTCGGCATGTAGTGCAGGTTCAAGGGCTTCAGGTCGTCCGCGAGCAGGATCGCGACCACCCCCGGCAGCGCCTTCGCCTTGCTGACGTCGACCGACCTGATCTTGGCATGGCCGTACTGCGAGCGCACGAAGTCGCCGAACAGCATGCCCGGCAGCTTCAGGTCGTCGACGTAGTTGCCCTTGCCCTGGATGAAGCGCGCGTCCTCCTTGCGCTTGCGCGCGCTGCCGATGCCGCCAAGCGTCGCCTCGCGCTGCTCCTGGGTCAGGGTGGCGGGATCGGTAGCCATCGCTTCGGTAGCCATTATTGGGCGGCCTCCTTGGCCTGGCTGGCGAGCTTGTCGGCGGCATAGCGGACCGCCTTGACGATGTTCTGATAGCCGGTGCAGCGGCAGAGATTGCCCGAGAGGCCCATCCGGATTTCCTCATCCGTCGGATCAGGATTTTCCTGCAACAGCCTGTAGCTGCGCATGATCATCCCGGGCGTGCAGAAGCCGCACTGGAGCCCGTGGGCCTGCATGAAGCCCTCCTGGAGCGGGTGCAGGCCGGCGGCCGTGGCGAGCCCCTCGACGGTCCTGATCTCGGCGCCGTCCGCCTGGACCGCGAACAGGGTGCAGCTCTTGACCGAGCGGCCGTCGAGGTCGACCGTGCAGGCGCCGCAATGGCTGGTCTCGCAGCCGATGTGGGCGCCGGTCAGGCCCAGCTGCTCGCGCAGGCAATGGATCAGCAGCAGGCGCGGCTCGACCAGCGCCTCGACCGGCCGGCCGTTGACGGTGAGCTTGATGTGCTGCTTGGCCATCACGCGCCTCCCATGGCGCGGGCGCGGGCGGTCAGGATCGCCCGCCGGGTCATCACGCCGGCCACGTGCTTGCGGAAATCGGCGGGGCCGCGGAGGTCGGGGGCGGGATCGGTGATCGCGACCGCGGCCGCAACCGCGGCTTCGATCGCGGCGCCATCGACCGCGGTCCCGACCAGCGCCTGGGCGGCATCGGCGGCATGGAGCGGGGTCGCGCCGAGGTTGGTCAGCGCGATGCTGGCCGATCCGCAGCTACCGCCAGCCATGGTCAGGATCACCGCCGCGGCCGCGGTCGCGTAGTCGCCGACCTTGCGCTTCATCTTGGCGTAGGCGTAGCCGTGGCGTTTCGCCGGCACCGGCACCCGGACCGCGGACAGGATCTCGCCCGGCTGCAGGCTGGTCGTGAACGCGCCCTCGTAGAAGTCGCGCGCGGCGATCTGGCGCGTGCCGTTCGGCCCGTCGAGCACGTAGGTCGCCCCCAGGCACTGCATGACCGCCGGCATGTCGTTGCCAGGATCGCCGCCGGCGCAGTTGCCGCCGAGGGTGCCGACGTAGCGGACCTGCGGATCGGCGATCTGGAGCGCGGTCTCGCGCAGGATCGGCAGCCGGTCCGCCAGCAGCTCGGACGCGATGATCTCCTGCTGGGTGGTCATCGCGCCGATCACCACCTCGCCGCCTTCTGCCCGGACGCCCTTGAGCGCCTCGATGCCGCCGAGATCGACCAGATGCGAGGGCTCTGCAAGGCGCAGCTTCATCATCGGCACCAGGCTGTGGCCGCCGGCGAGCGGCCTCGCGTCCTCGCCGAGTTCGGCCAGCAGCACGATCGCCTCGTCCAGCGTCGCCGGACGGTGATAGTCGAAGTTGCCGGGAATCACGGGCGCTCCTCCGGATCCGGGTTGGTGATCCGCGCCTGGCTCCCACCAGCCATGATTCTGCGCGGATCTGGCGGCCAATAAAGCACGCTCTCGATGGTGCGGACAATCACGCTCGGGTGTTGATCGTCGACGGCAGTCGCCAAGAAAGATCGGGCGCCGGATCTTGATGACTGAACCTTTTAGACCTAAATGATTTCGGCGTTGAGGATGAGGCGGCGACGGTGGCACGGACGGTTGCGCAATTCCTCCCCTGCCCCGCCCGCTACGTCCGGGCGGCCGGCCGCCGGGCGAGCCCCGGCCGGAGCCGGTGATGCGGATCGTCGTGATCGGCGGCGGGCCCGCCGGCCTCTGTTTCTCGATCCTGATGCGGCGGCAGGACGGGCACCACGACATCACGCTGTTCGAGCGTAACCGGCCCGAGGACACCTTCGGCTGGGGCGTGGTCTTCTCCGATCAGACCCTCCTGAACCTGGCCGGCGCCGACCCGGAGACCACGGCGGAGATCGCCGGGTCGCTGGCGCACTGGGACGACATCGACGTCCACATCGGGGGCCGGGTGATCACCTCGTCCGGCCACGGCTTCTCCGGCATCGCGCGCAAGCATCTGCTCAACATCCTGCAGCGGCGGGCCGAATCCCTGGGCGTCCGGCTGGTGTTCGAGACCGAGGTCGAGACGCCCGCAGCCTTTCCCGACGCCGGGCTGATCGTCGCCGCCGACGGCATCAACAGCCGGGTGCGCAGCCGCCACGCGGCGCATTTCCAGCCCGAGATCGAGCGCCGCGACTGCCGCTACGTCTGGCTCGGCACGACCCGACCGTTCGAGGCCTTCACCTTCGCGTTCGAGGAGACCGAATGGGGCTGGTTCCAGGCCCATGCCTACCGCTTCGGCGACGCCGCCTCGACCTTCATCGTCGAGACGCCCGAGGCGGTGTGGCGCCGCGCCGGCCTCGATCGCATGTCCCCGGACCAGAGCATCCGGTTCTGCGAGCGCCTGTTCGCCCGCGTCCTCGACGGCCATCCTCTGCTCGCGAACCCGCGCGAGCCCGGCAGCGGCTCGATCTGGGTCAATTTTCCCAGGGTCGCCAACCGGACCTGGGTCAAGGACAACCTGGTCCTGATGGGCGATGCCGCCCACTCCGCGCATTTCTCGATCGGCTCGGGGACCAAGATGGCGCTCGAGGACGCGATCGCGCTCGCCCGGCATTTGGGTGAGGCGCACGGGCGGCCGCTGCGGACCGCGCTCGAGGCCTACGAGGCCGAGCGCAGGGTCGAGGTCCTGAAGCTGCAGTCGGCGGCGCGCAACTCGACCGAGTGGTTCGAGAACGTCGAGCGCTACGCCAAGCTGCCGCCGGAGCAGTTCGCCTACAGCCTGCTCACCCGCAGCCAGCGGGTCAGCCACGAGAACCTCCGCCTGCGCGACCGCGCCTTTCTCGAGGGCTTCGAGCGCTGGTTCGCCGAGCGGGCGGGCAGCGAAGCTTCAGCGCAGGCGATCCCGCCGATGTTCACCCCCTTTCGCCTGCGCGACATGACCCTTCCGAACCGGGTCGTGGTCTCGCCGATGGCGATCTACAGCGCCGAGAACGGCGTGCCGGGCGATTTCCATCTCGTCCACCTCGGCGCCCGGGCGCAGGGCGGCGCCGGGCTGATCTTCACCGAGATGACCTGCGTCTCGCCCACGGGCCGCATCACCCCCGGCTGCGCGGGCTTGTGGAACGACGAGCAGGCGGCCGCCTGGGCGCGGATCGTCGATTTCGTCCACGCCCACAGCCCGGCCAGGATCTGCCTTCAGCTCGGCCACAGCGGCCCCAAAGGCTCGACCCGGCTCGGCTGGGAGGGCATGGACCAGCCGCTCGAAGAGGGCAACTGGGAGGTGATCGGCCCGTCTCCGGTCCCCTGGAGCGAAGCCAACCAGGTGCCGCGCGCCATGACCCGGGCCGATAGGGACGAGATCACCGCCGAGTTCGTGGCCGCCGCCCGGCGCGCGATCCTCTGCGGCTTCGACATGCTCGAGCTCCACTGCGCGCACGGCTACCTGCTCTCGGCCTTCATCAGCCCGCTCACCAACCGGCGCACCGACGCTTACGGCGGCCCGCTCGAGAACCGGCTCCGCTTCCCGCTCGAGGTATTCACTGCGATGCGCGCGGTCTGGCCGGCGGCGCGGCCGATGTCGGTCCGGATCTCGGCGACCGACTGGCATCCGCAGGGCCTCATGCCCGAGGATGCGGTGACGGTCGCGCAGGCGTTCAAGGACGCGGGCGCCGATCTGATCGACGTCTCCGCCGGCCAGACCACGGCCCTGGCCAAGCCGGTCTACGGGCGCATGTTCCAGACGCCGTTCTCGGACCGGATCCGGAACGAGGTCGGGATCGCGACCATGGCGGTCGGCAACATCTTCGAGACGGGTCACGTCAACTCGATCATCGCGGCCGGGCGCGCCGACCTCTGCGCGCTCGCAAGACCCCACCTCGCCGACCCCTTCTGGACGCTCCATGCCGCGGCCGAGCTCGGCTACGACCGCCAGGGATGGCCGCTCCCCTATCTCTCCGGCCGCGAGCAGTATCTTCGCAACCGCGCCCGCCAACGCGACCTCGAGGCGGCGATCTGAGCATGACCGCGGTCGCCGCTCCCCTCGCCGGCAAACGCGCCCTGGTCACGGGCGGCGGCAGCGGCATCGGCGCTGCGATCGCCCGGGCGCTCGATCGGGCCGGCGCCGAGGTTTCCGTCCTCGGCCGTCGGCCGGCCGCCGCTCCTGGAGATTCTGGCTTCTCTCGCGCAACCGGGCGAGGCGCTCGCCGCCGACGTGACCGATCCCGCTTCGCTCGAGGTCGCCTTCGCGAGGCTGGGCGCGCTCGACATCCTGATCAACAACGCCGGCGCCGCCGAGAGCGCGCCCTTCGAGCGCACCGATGCCGCCCTGCTCGAGCGCATGCTCCAGGTCAACCTGATGGGCGCGTTCGAGGTCACCCGGCGCCTTCTGCCGAAGCTGCGCGCGGCCGCGGCCGGGCGGATCGTCAACATCGCGAGCACCGCGGCGCTCAAGGGTTACGCCTACGTCAGCGCCTACACCGCGGCCAAGCACGGGCTGCTCGGCCTGACCCGGGCGCTCGCGGTCGAGCTCGCCGGCAGCCGCATCACCGTCAACGCGGTCTGCCCGGGCTTCACCGAGACCGATCTTCTGGAGCGATCGATCGCAACGATTGAAGCGGCGACCGGCCGGTCGGCGCCCGAAGCGCGGGCGCGGCTCGCGGCGGCCAACCCGCAGCAGCGGCTGATCGCGCCGGACGAGGTCGCCCATGCCGTGCTCTGGCTCTGCGCCGATGCCGCCCGCGGGGTCACCGGGCAGGCGATCGCGGTCGCCGGCGGCGAGGTGATGTGATGGACCGGGTCGACCTCGAGAGCTCGGCTGTGGGCGAGAAGGGGCCGCTTCGCCTCTGGCTCCGGCTGTTCGCGACCACGAGCGTGATCGCCGCCGAGATCGCCCTGCGCCTGCGGAAGCAGTTCGGGATCTCGCTCGCGCAGTTCGATTATCTCGCCCAGCTCTACCGGAGCGGCGATGCCGATGTCGCGATGAGCGAGCTCGGCCGCCGCCTGATGGTGACCAGCGGCAACGTCACCGGCCTCACCGACCGGCTCGAGCGCCAGGGCTCTGTCCTGCGCGAGCGCGCCGCCCACGACCGGCGCACCCAGTACGTCCGCCTCACGCCCGAGGGCCGCGCCCGCTTCGAGGCGATCGCCGCCGAGCATCAGCAGTGGGTCCGGGAGCTCACCGGCGGGCTCGATCCCGAGGCGCGCCGCGTCCTCTTCGACCTGCTCGGCCAGCTCAAGCAGTCGGCGCGCCGCGCGAGCCCGCACGGCACGAGGGAGGCGGCGGCATGACCCGGATGGCCGAGCATCGGCCGGCGAGCTTCCGCTGGTCGGTCGAGAGTAAGGTTGCGACCATCACCCTCGACCGGCCGGCGCGCAAGAATCCGCTCACCTTCGAGAGCTATGCGGAGCTCCGCGATACCTTCGAGGCGCTGCGCCATGCCGAGGACGTCAAGGCGGTCGTGGTCACCGGCGCCGGCGGCAATTTCTGCTCGGGCGGCGACGTGTTCGAGATCATCGAGCCCTTGACCCACAGCACCATGCCGGAGCTGCTCGCGTTCACGCGCATGACCGGCGCCTTGGTCGGCGCCATGCGCGCCTGCCCGCAGCCGATCGTCGCGGCCGTGGATGGCATCTGCGCCGGCGCCGGCGCGGCTCTGGCCATGGCGTCCGACCTCCGGATCGGCACGCCGCGGACCCGGACCGCGTTCCTGTTCGTGCGGGTCGGGCTCGCCGGCTGCGACATGGGCGCCTGCGCGCTCCTGCCCCGGATCATCGGCCAGGGCCGCGCGGCCGAGCTGCTCTATACCGGCCGCATCATGACCGCCGAGGAGGGTGAGCGCTGGGGCTTCTTCAACCGGCTCGTCCCGCCCGAGGCGGTGCTGACCGAGGCCCAGGCCCTGGCCGCCGAGCTCGCCGCCGGGCCGACCTTCGCCCATGCCATGACCAAGCGCATGCTGCACCAGGAGTGGAGCATGAGCCTCGAGGCCGCCCTCGAGGCCGAGGCGGAGGCGCAGGCGATCTGCATGGCCACGGCCGATTTCCGGCGCGCCTTCGAGGCCTTCGCCGCGAAGCAGAAGCCGGTGTTCGAGGGCGACTGATGGCCGATCGCAGCTTCCTCGACTGGCCGTTCTTCGAGCCCGCGCATCGGGCGCTGGCGGACGAGGTCGAGCGCTTCGCCGACCGGGAGCCCGAAGCCCTGATCGACGAGCAGGACGTCGACGGCAGCTGCCGCCGGCTGGTCGCGGCGCTCGGCAAAGCGGGCCTGCTCGGGCTCACGGTCACCGCTCCGCACGGCGGTCGCACCGCCCGGCTCGATGTCCGCAGCCTCTGCCTTGCCCGCGAGCTGCTGGCCTACCGCGCGGGCCTTGCCGACTTCGCCTTCGCCATGCAGGGCCTGGGCTCCGGTCCGATCTCGCTGTTCGGCACCGAGGCGCAAAGGGCGCGCTACCTGGCGCCGGTCGCGGCCGGCGAGGCGATCTGCGGCTTCGCCCTGACCGAGCCCGAGGCGGGCTCCGATGCCGCAGGGATCGGCGCCACCGCGCGCCGCGAGGGCGACGCTTTCGTGCTCGATGGCACCAAGACCTGGATCTCCAATGGCGGCATCGCCGACCACTATGTGGTCTTCGCGCGCAGCGGCGAGGCGCCCGGCGCCAAGGGCATCTCGGCGCTGATCGTGGACGCGGGTACGCCCGGCCTCGGGGTCGCCGCGCGCCTCGAGGCGATCGCCCCCCATCCGCTGGCCACGCTCCGCTTCGAGGGCGTCCGCGTGCCCGCGGCCAACCTGCTCGGTGCCGGCGGCGACGGCTTCAAGATCGCGATGGCGACCCTCGACGTCTTCCGCGCGACCGTCGGCGCCGCGGCGCTGGGCTTCGCCCGCCGGGCCCTGGACGAGGCGCTCGACCATGCCGAGCGGCGCCTGATCGCGGACCGGCCGCTCGCCGAGCTGCAGATGAGCCAGGCGCGCCTTGCCGACATGGCGACATCGATCGATGCCGCGGCGCTGCTGGTCTACCGCGCTGCCTGGGCCAAGGATCAGGGGGCCGCCCGGGTCACCCGCGAGGCCGCGATCGCCAAGCTGTTCGCGACCGAGGCGGCGCAGCGCGTGATCGACGGCGCGGTCCAGCTGCACGGCGCCGAGGGCGTCCGGCGCGGCACAAAAGTCGAGGCGCTCTACCGCGAGATCCGGGCGCTCCGCATCTATGAGGGTGCGAGCGAGGTGCAAAAGCTCGTCATCGCCCGCGCGGCGCGCGAGGCGCGCGCCAAGGAGCGGGCATCAGCGCTGGAGGTGGAGAGATGATCGGCCTGCACGAGGCGACGATCGGCCATCCAGCCGCAACAACCAGAACCAACCAAGCAGCGGCCAAGGCTGGAACGATCCCAACGGAGACCAGATGCCGGAGCGGCGTCGTCGACAGTTTCGCCAGGGACCGCCTGCCGCCCGCGGACCAGTGGCCGGAGCTCGACCTGTCGCACCCGGCCTACGACTACCCGGCGAGGCTCAATTGCGTCGCCGAGTTCCTCGACAAGTGGATCGAGGCCGGCCGGGGCGAGCGCACCGCCTTTGTCACGCCCGATGGCTCCTGGAGCTACCTCCGGCTGTTCGAGACCGTGAACCGCATGGCGCGCGTCCTGGTCGAGGATCTGGACCTCGTGCCCGGCAACCGCGTCCTGCTGCGCGCCGCCAACACCCCGATGATGGCCGCGGCCTATCTCGCGGTGATCAAGGCGGGCGGGATCGCGGTCGGCACCATGCCGCTGTTGCGCGCGAGCGAGCTCAGGAAGATCCTGGCCAAGGCCGAGATCAGCCACGCGCTCTGCGACCTCCGCCTCAAAGAGGAGCTGGAGAGCGCCCGGGCCGCGGTGCCGTGCCTCCGGCAGCTCGTCTTCTGGCAGAGCGATGATGCCGACGGCCTCGAGGCCAAGATGGCCGCGAAGCCTTCGACCTTCGGGGCGTTCGAGAGCGCTTCCGACGACGTCTGCCTGATCGCCTTCACCTCGGGCACGACCGGTGAGCCCAAGGGCACGGTGCATTTCCATCGCGACCTGCTCGCGATCTGCGACGGCTTCTCGCGCCAGCTGCTGCGGCCGGGCGCCGATGACCTGTTCTGCGGCAGCCCGCCGCTCGCCTTCACCTTCGGGCTCGGCGGCCTTGCCCTCTTTCCTTTGCGCGAGGGGGCGGCATCGCTGCTCCTGGAGCAGGCGCCACCGGCGCAGCTGGCCGAGGCGATCGCGACCCATCGGCCGACCATCTGCTTCACCGCGCCGACCGCCTGGCGCGCGCTCGCAGGGCTCGCGGGCCAGCACGACCTCGGCTCGCTCCGGCAAGGCGTCTCGGCGGGCGAGCATCTGCCCAAGGCGACCTTCGAGCTGGTGCGGGAAAAACTCGGCCTCGAGCTGATCGACGGCATCGGCTCGACCGAGCTTTTGCACATCTTCATCGCGGCCGCCGGCGCCGACATCCGCCCCGGCGCCACCGGCAGGCCGGTCCCGGGCTATCAGGCCAAGATCGTCGACGGCCAGGGCCAGGACCTGCCGCCGGGCAAGGTCGGGCGCCTCGCGGTCAAGGGGCCGACCGGCTGCCGCTATCTCGCCGACCAGCGGCAGAAGGACTACGTCCAGCGTGGCTGGAACCTGACCGGGGACAGCTTCGTCATGGACCAGGACGGCTATTTCTGGTTCCAGGCGCGCGCCGACGACATGATCATCTCGGCCGGCTACAACATCGCGGGCCCCGAGGTCGAGAACGCGCTGCTCGGCCATCCCGCGGTCGCCGAATGCGCGGTGATCGGGCGGCCCGACGAGGAGCGCGGCCAGATCGTCATGGCCTATGTGGTGCCGAAGCCCGGGTTCACCGGGGACGAGGCGCTGATCAAGGCGCTCCAGACGCACGTCAAGCAGGCGATCGCGCCCTACAAATACCCGCGCCAGATCGCGTTCTGCGAGCGCCTGCCCAAGACCGCGACCGGCAAGCTGCAGCGCTTCCGGCTGCGGCAGGAGGCGGCCGCCGCCGCGCCGACATGACCAGCGCCGCTGCCGAGATCCGGTGGACGTCGCCCGATGCATGAGGTCGTGCAGCCCGAGGGCTGGCCGCGGCCCAAGGGCTACGCCCACGCGGTCGCGGCCGAGGGCCGCCTCCTGTTCATCGCCGGTCAGGTCGGCTGGGACGCGAGCGAGACCTTCCAGAGCGACGACTTCGTCGACCAGGCGCGCCAGGCGCTGGACAACGTCGTGACCCTGCTGCGCGCCGCCGGCGGCCGGCCCGAGCATCTGGTCCGGATGACCTGGTACGTGACCGACAAGCGGGAATATCTCGGCCGCCTGAAGGAGCTGGGCCAAGCCTATCGCGAGGTCGTGGGTCCGGTCTTCCCGGCCATGACCGCGGTCGAGGTCAGCGCCCTGATCGAGGACCGCGCCCGGGTCGAGATCGAGTGCACCGCGGTGATCCCGAGGTAACCGGATCCGGTCGGCGGGCTCCTCAGCCGGTGCCGCGTTCGAGCAGCGCCCGGGCGACCCCGGCGATGCCGGCGCCATCCAGCCGGTAGTGGGCGTAGAGGGCAGCCGGCGGGCCGATCAGGGCGAACTCGTCGTGGATGCCGTGGCGGGCGAACGGCACCCGCGGGCAGTCGACCAGGATCTCGGCGACCGCGCTGCCGAGGCCGCCGATCACGTTGTGCTCCTCGACGGTCAGGATCGCCGCGGTCCCGGCGGCCGCCGCCTCGATCTCGGCGCGATCGATCGGCTTGATCGTGTGCATGTCGACGACCCGCGTGTCGATGCCGTGCTCCGCGAGGCTCGCGGCCGCTTCCAGCGCCGGATGGACCTCGGCGCCGGTCGCGATGATCGTGAGGTCGCGGCCATCGCGAAGACGGGTCGCGCGGCCGAGGACGAAATCGCCCGGCACCTCGGCGTAGACGTCGGGATCCCGGCCGCGGCCGAGCCGGATGTAGATCGCGTGCGGATGCTCAAGCGACGCCCTGAGCACGGCGCGCAGATGATTGGCGTCGGTCGCGCAGACCACGGTCAGGTCCGCGATCGTGCGCAGCATGCCGAGGTCCTCGGTCGCGTGGTGGCTGGTGCCGTAGAAGCCCATCGAGATGCCCGAGTGGGTCCCGATGATGCGCACCGGCAGGTCGGGGTAGGCGCAGTCGGTCCGGATCTGCTCGGCCGCGAGAATGCCGGAGAAGGCGGCGAAGGTCGCGGCGTAGGGCAAAAGGCCCGAGGCGGCCATGCCGGCGGCCGCGGTGATCATGTTCTTCTCGGCGATGCCGAAGTCGAAGTAGCGCTCGGGGTGCCGGCTCTTGAACTCGATGGTCCGATTCGCCGAGGCGAGGTCCGCGGTCAGGACCACGATCCGCGGATCGCGATCGGCGAGCAGGGCCAGCTCCTGGCCCAGGACGAACGCCGGCAGGCGGGATGCCGGCGTGCCCTTGACCGATTCGCTCTCGGTCAGATCCGCGGGCCCGCTCACGCCCCGGAACAGGTCGCTCTGATCCTGGCCGATCGTGCCGGCGTCGGGCGCCCCAATGGTCGGTGAACTGTCTTCGGTTGCCATCGCTCAATTCCCCGCCGCGGCGGGTGCCAGGCCGCGCTGCAGCTCGGCGACCACGGCGTCGTAGTCCCGCCCGACCAGGTTGCCGACGTGCCAGTTGAGGTTGCCCTCCATCATCTGGACGCCGCGGCCCTTGACGGTGTCGGCGATGATCATCTGCGGCGGCCCGACGCCCGCCGGCCGCAGGTCGTCGAGCGCGTCCAGGATCGCCTCGAAGTCGTGGCCGTCGATCCGCCGCACCGTCCAGCCGAAGCTCGAGAAGCGGTCCTCGAGCGGCTCGACCGCCATGATCTCCTCGGTCCGGCCATCGATGCAGAGCTGGTTGCGATCGACGATGCCGACCAGCCCCTGCAGCTGGAAGTGGCTGGCCGCCATGGCCGCCTCCCAGATCTGGCCCTCGTGCAGCTCGCCGTCGCCGAGCATGCAGTAGACCCGGAAATCCCGCTTTTGCACCCGGCCGGCGAGCGCCATGCCGAGCCCGACCGAGAGGCCGTGGCCGAGCGAGCCCGAGCTGAAGTCGACGCCTTTGATCAACTTCATGTCCGGATGATCGCCGAACGGGCTGCCGAGCCGGGTGTAGTCGTCGAGCAGCCCCTGGTCGAAGAAGCCGAGATCGGCCAGCACCGGATAGAGGCCGATCGCCGCGTGGCCTTTGCTCAGGATGAAGCGGTCGCGATCCGGCCAGTCCGGCTCGGCGGGCCGCAGGCGCAGATGGGCGTAGTAGAGGGCGGCGAACAGCTCGGCCGCGGAGAACGTGCTCGAATAGTGGCCGGCACCGGCGATCCGGGTCAGGCGCAGGGTCTCGAGCCGCACGAAGCGGGCGCGATCGGCCAGGAACTCCGGCGCGACGTTGCGGCCGCGCGCCAGGCGAGCTTCGCTCATGCCATCCCTCGACGCCGGCGGGTCCTCCCTCGCGGCGGTCGGCCCGCCGGGCAAGGCCGATCCGCAGGCCAGCTATTGGCGTCCCGCCACGGCCTGTCAACCGTCAGCGGGTTCGCAGGATCTCGTCGGGACGGGCGCGCGGATCGCGCGCCAGCCAGCGGCCGGCGTCGACCTGGGCGAAGAACTCGGCGACCGCCCGGTTGAAGGCCGCGGGCTCCTCGAGGTTGATCGTGTGCCCGGTCTTGGGCAGGACCAAGAGGCCCGCGGCCGGGATCGTGCGCTTGAGGAAAATCCCGGGCTGGAGGGTCTGATCGTCCTCGTCGCCGGCGATGATCAGGGTCGGCAGGGCGAGCTGGCGCAAGCGGTCCTCGAGGTCGTAGAGCGAGGGCCGGCGCGCCTGGACGCCGCGCATGGTGTTGGCGGCGCCCTGCGCATCGTGCTCGCCCAGCCAGTCGACCATCTCGCGCCAGCCGCGCCGGTCCTTCTCCTGGAACTGGACGCGGGCGGCGCTCTCGCCGTAGACCTCGGCGAACGCCCGGCTGCCCTGGCTCTCGAAGCCCTGGGCGGCGGCCTCGGCCTGGGTCCGGAACTCGGCTTCGCGCTGCTTCTCGGCGCCGTAGCCGATGCCGGCGAGCACCAGCGAGAGCGCCCGCTCGGGATGGCCGAGCCCGAAGTGCAGGGTCGCGAACGCGCCCATCGACAGGCCGACGACATGCGCCCGCTCGATCCCGGCCGCGTCCAGGACCGCGCCGATGTCGGCCGCCGCGCGCGCCTGCGAGTAGCTCGCGACCTCCGCCGGCACGTCGGAAGGCGGATAGCCGCGCGCGCCGTAGGTCAAGCAGCGGTGGCGCCGGCTGAAGTAGCGCATCTGCGCTTCCCAGCTGCGGTGATCGCCCGCGAACTCGTGCACGAACACGACCGCCACACCTTCGCCCGCCGCCTCATAGTAGAGCCGGACGCCGTCGTCGGTCAGCGCGTAGGCCATGGTCTCCCTCCCCTCCCCATCGCACGGTCCTCCTTGGGCTGAGCCGAGGGCGCTGGCCTGCCGGGCGCACTCAGGGGCCGGAAGCTCGCAACGACGGATGCCCGGATGCCCGGATGCCCGGATGCCCGGATGCCCGGATGCCCGGATGCCCGGATGCCCGGATGCCCGGATGCCCGGATGCCCGGATGCCCGGATGCCCGGATGCCCGGATGCCCGGATGCCCGGATGCCCGGATGCCCGGATGCCCGGATGCCCGGATGCCCGGATGCCCGGATGCCCGGATGCCCGGATGCCCGGATGCCCGGATGCCCGGATGCCCGGATGCCCGGATCAAGCCCGATGCCGTCTGGTTAACCTTTCGTCAACCCTTGTTCCCTAGCCTGTCCGGGCTCAGTGGTCCATGCGACCCTGGGACTCCGTCGCCGCTGGAGAAGGCCGACGACACGGAGTCCCAGGGTCGCATGGACCAGTCGCCGCGGAGTCCACGACGCAAAGGTTAATTTTCGGTTACGGTCTCGGTGGGTGGCCGCGCTTGTGGATGCCATCCGGCGCTCGAGTTGCACGCCCGTGGCGGTCTGGCGCCCTCGACCACGCTCGCGCAGGCCGGCCGCCTGCTGACAAGCGAGGGACGCGGCCAGCCGGCCCAGTCCCGAGCCAAGCCATGATGGCAAAACGCGATCACCGCAGGGCAAGGCCGACGTCCATGGGGCAGGCCCGGGCGCTCGCCGGTCAGGCGAAGCGAGCCAGACCGGCGGGTCAGCCGTCGGCGTAGCGGAAATCCATGGTCCGGCAGTGGTAGTGCAGCCCGCCGTCCTGGACGATCAGGCAGCTCATCCAGGCGTCGCCGTCGTTGTGGTGCGAGTGGACAGCACCAGGCGGCGTCACCATGACCGCGTGCTCCCGCCAGTCGACCCGCTGGCCGTCGATCATCGAATAGCAGTCCCGGCCCTGGAGGCTGAGCGTGATCGCGGCCGAGTTGTGGGTGTGCGGGCGCTGGAAGTCGCCGGGCGGCAGCTGGTTGATGGCGAGCGTCAGGGTCGGCAGGACGTTGCGCCGCAGGGCCTGGTCGACGCTCGAGAACACCAGGGCGAGGCCGGCGATCTTCTGGCCCGCGAGCTTCGTCGCGACCCGGGCCAGCTGGTGACGGATCTCCGCGGCCGGATAGTGCACGGCCCGGGTCACCGCGTTCTCGGCCGCCGGCGGCTCGAGGTGCTCGAAGGCGAGCTCGGGCTCGTTGGTGATCACCCAGAGCACACAGTCCTGCGAACCCGCGACGTGGGTGCTCTCGCCGCCGCCCGGCAGGCAGAGCACGTCGCCCGGGCCCCAGGCGATGCGATCGGCGCCAGCGAGCGTCTCGCCCTCGCCTTCGAACACGTAGTACAGCTCGCCGCTCGCCTTGAAGCGGGTGGTCAGGCGCTCGCCGGCGCGGATCCGGGCGTACCGGGTCAGCATCAGGGGCGTGGTCGCCGGAAACGGCGTGCCGAGCCGGTCGCTCAGATCGAGCGCGATCAGGCCGGTGCCGGTCGCCGGGTCGAAGGCGAGGTCGCGCTCGGCGACGAACTGGTGGACCGGGACCGGCGGGTATTTGAGCGCGAACGCGTTGCTGGAATCGAAATAGCGCGCCCGCCGGGTGTAAGGCGTGTCGGCCATCTCGCCCGCGACGCCTGCGTCGGGGGCCGGCCCCCGATCGGCTGCCGATCGCGGCTTGGCCTTGTCCTCAGCCGCCCTGGTGCGCAGCAACGTCGCCATCTCGAAGCCCTCCCCCGTGCGCCGATCGCAGCCCTCGCGATCGAGCCGCCATCTGACCGCGCGGCCGGCTGGTTGTCCAGCCCCCGCCGCGGGTGGACAAACAGCGAATCGAGGGGGGCGGACCGTGGTTGGGCCGGGCGCCGGGCGCAGCTGCCCAGCGCGGGGGCGGGCTTCGGATCAGGCGGCCGGCGGCGCCACCTCGATAGCAACCAGCGGCGGCAGCCGGCCGACCTGGACGATCGAGCCGGGCAGCGGGCCGTCGGAATCGGCCGCGAGCCGGGCGAGCGCCTCGGCGATCTCCTGGGGCCTCAGCGGCGGGCGCGCCCGCGGCTCCGCGAGCACCGGTCCGGCCCCGTTGGCGATGTCGGCGAGCGCGTCGCAGCCCCCGAGATCGAGCCCGAGCACCCGGATCTGGTAGTCGACCAGGCCGGTCGCAAAGCTCCTGGTCATGGCCGCAAGCCCGCCCTGGCTCGCCTCGTAGGCCGCGACCGGCAGGGGCTCGCCCTCGCCCGGCACGCCGAGCACGGTCACGATCGTGCCCGGTCGTTCATCGCGCTGCATCAGCTTGGCGGCGCCGAGCATCAAAAAGAACGGCGCCCGCTGATTGATCGCGACGATGTGGTCGAAATACTCGGCGAGCTGATCGACCCCGGCGCGCGGCGCGACCATGCCGGCGGCGAAGATCAGGACGTCGATCCGGCCGAAGACCTTGTCGGCCTCGGCGATCAGGGCGGCGCAGTCTTCGAGCTTGGCGAAGTCGGTCGGCACGAACGCGGTCGGGCAGCCGGCCGCCGAGATGATCGCGGCGACCGCCTGGCCGCGCTCGGCGGAGCGGCCGCCGATCAGCAGACCCTCGGCACCCCGTTTGGCAAACAGGCGGGCGGTCGCCTCGCTCACGTCCTGACAGCTGCCGGCGATCAGCACGACCTTGCCGGCGAGCAAGGGATCCTCGCCGATCACGTGTCTGTCCCGCATGGCCGGCTCACCCGATGCTGCCGGTGCCAGGCTCCGACCGGAGCCCCACCGCCGAACGCCACCGCCCCGATGATCATCCCGTCTCCTTCATCCCTCCAAGCCCGCGCTCAGCGGGTCTGCAGGCGCCAGCGGTTGATCGCCCGCTCGAGGAACGCTTGATCGGTCTCGTCGCGCCAGGACTCGGCGAACGACGGGTTGGAGCTCGACGGCCGGTGGTCGCGGTCGAGGTCGTTGAAGCGGATGTGCACGGGCACGGTCACGCCATCCCCGACCACCACCGCCTCCTGGGTGTTCAGCGACGGCAGGCTGTCGACCAGCCAGCGGGCGTTCTCCGGCAGGGCGCGCGCGACGAACGCCTGATCGTGCTCGTTGGTCAGACGCAAGGCGAACACCGTGTTGCACTGCGCGAGGCTGCCCATCGACAGCTCCGAGGGCCGCTGGCTGACCAGACAGAGGGTGACGCCATACTTGCGCCCCTCCTTGGCGATCCGGGAGATCACCCGCTTGGTCGGCGCGAAGCTGCCCACATTGTCCTCGGGCACGTAGCGGTGCGCTTCCTCGCAGACCAGGAGCACCGGCGGGCCGGCGCCGCGGTCGCTCCAGACCGCGAGCTCGAACACCAGCCGGAACAGGACCGAGACCACGACGTCGACGATCTCCGAGGGCACGCCCGAGATGTCGATGATCGTGATCGGCTTGCCGGCGACCGGGATGCGCAGCAGCTGGGCCAGGATCTGGCGCATGGTGTCGCGCACCGCCAGGCTTGCGAACATGAAGGCGTAGCGGCGATCGTTGCGCAGGCTCTCGATCCGGGCGATCAGGGTCAGATAGGGCGCCGAGCCGTCGGCCTTGTTGAGCGCGCCCATGCCCTCCCGCAGCGCCGAGATCAGATCGGACAGGCGATAGGGCGCAGGCGTGTCGACGGTGATGTGATCCTCGTCGTTGCCCTCGCCGACGAACGCCCGCTTGGCGCGCAGGATCGCGTCCTTGAGCAGCGCGGTCTGGGCGAAGCTGCTGTCGTTGCCGCTGCCGCTGCCGCCGATCAGGATGTGGCCGATCTCCTCGAAGCTCAGCAGCCAGTACGGCAGCTGCAGGTTCGAGGGATTGAGCAGCTCGGCGCGGTCGGCGAAGGCGCTCGCATACTCGTTGTGCGGGTCGAGCAGGACCACGTGGCCGTTGGGCAGCTCGTCCAGGATCGAGCGCAGGATCACGGTCACCGCGCAGGACTTGCCCGAGCCGGTCGTGCCGAGCACGGCGAAGTGCTTGCCGAGCAGGCTGTCGGTCAGGACGAACGCCGGGACCTTGCGATTGTGGCGGAGCCGGCCGATGTGGACGTTCGACACCCGGGGCCGGGCATAGACCGCGGCCAGGTCGCGCAGGCTCACCGTGGTCACCGGCGCGTCCAGCGGCGGATAGCTGGAGACGCCGCGCTGGAAGCCCGCCCCCCGGCTGGCCACGCTCGCGGTCGAGATCTCGCCCAGCACCTGAATCTCGAAGATCGTCCGCTCCGCCGACTGGCCGCCGCCACCGGCGTCCCGCTCGAGGGCGTTGACGATCCCGAACACCCGCGAATCCGGCCCGCGCATCGAGACCAGAGCGCCCATCCGCGCGGCCCGCCCGGCGGTGCCGTCGTCGTCGTCGAACAAGGCACCCCAGACCACGGAGCCGCGGATCGAGACCACGCGGCCGATCGTGACCGCGACGTCGTCGAGGTCGACGGCCGGCGTCTCGTCATGATCGTCGGCGAACGAGCTTCGTTGAGCCGACTGTGGCGGCGGCGCCCGGTCCGGATCGGAGGATACCGGCTCGTCCGGCCAGCGCGCGGCCGACGCCGCCTCGGCGGCCTCGGCGGCCTCGGCCTCGGCCGCCAGCTGCTCGATCAGGCTTTGGCCGCCCGGGGCTCCGCCGACCGCCCGCCAACCGCCTGCGGGCGCGGGTCCGCCGCCGGCCGGTTTGGAGGAAGCGGGCGCCGTGAGGCCGGCGGTATCCGGGCGGGCGCCGGGGCGAGCCTCGGCGCTCGGCACGATCGGCCGCAAAGCCGGCGCCGACGGCGGCCGACCGTGGTCGTGGTCGTGGTCCTGGTCGTCGGCGGCCGATCGACGGCCGAACGGCTGCCCTGAGGGAAGATGAAAGCGGCTGAAGCGCATGTGCGACCGTTGCGTCCCGGATCTCCCGAAGCTAGCCAGTCGGGGTTTAGACCGGGTTAAGGCAGGCCGTGATCGCGCCCCTGCCGGGTCGGGCGCCAGGCGGCCGCCGCCCCGGCCTGGCACCCCCGACCGGTGCTGCGGGCGACCGCCGGGGCGGGCTGGCCCGGCAAGCCCGAGCGCAAGGAGTGATGCCGATGGCCGAGAACGTGGTGCTGACCGAGGTCGACGACCGCGGCGTCGCGAGCGTCACCCTCAACCGTCCGGAGGTGCACAACGCCTATGACGCGGCGGTGATCGATCAGCTGGGTGCGGCGCTCGAGGCGCTGGGCCAAGCTCCCGAGGTCCGGGTCGTGATCCTGCGCGGCCGCGGCAGGCACTTTCAGGCCGGCGCGGATCTCAACTGGCTGCGCGCGCTGGCCGCCGCCGGGCCCGCCGAGAACGCCGCCTTCTCCTGGCGCACGACCGAGGCGATGCGCAAGCTGAACGCCTTGCCGAAACCGACCCTGGCGCTGGTCCAGGGCGCCTGCTACGGCGGCGGGGTCGGCCTGGTCGCCGGCTGCGATGTCGCGATCGCCTGCGAGGGGGCGACCTTCGCGCTCACCGAGGTCCGCTGGGGCGTGGTCCCGGCGCCGATCGTGCCGCAGCTGTGCGCGGCGATCGGGGTGCGTCAGGCGCGCCGCTACGGCCTCACCGGCGAGCGCTTCGATGCGCGCGAAGCCCTGCGCATCGGCCTGGTCCACGCGGTCTGTCCCGAGGGCGGCCTGGACGCCGCGGCGGCGCCGGTCGTCGAGGCGATGTTGCAGAGCGCGCCCGAGGCGGTCGCCGACTCCAAGCTTTTGTTCCTCGAGCAGGCGGGCCTGCTCTCCTCGGAGCAAGCAGGTCCGGGCGCTCGCCTTGCAGGCGGCGGTCAAGCGCACGTCGCCCGAGGCAGTCGAAGGGCTCGACAGCTTTCAGGCCAAGCGCAGGCCCGCCTGGTACCCGCCGGGCTGAGGGACCGGTCAGGGTCGCGGTTGCCCGCTGCTCTCCGCCGCCACCAGGCGCTCGACCACATCCAGATAGGCGGCCATGTCGAACTTGCGCTCGAGGCCGCTTGCCATCATCGAGCGGACCTTGCCGAACACCGGCCGCTCGGGCCAGGGCCGGTCGTGCAGGCCGAAGGTCCAGGCGACGTTGGCGTAGGAATTGGCATCGCGGCCATCGAGAAAGTACCGGTTGTTGAGGTCCAGCGCGGTGGCGTAGGCGGCCTCGGGCGAGGGCGACCATTCGAGGATCTTCTTCGCCCAATACATCCGCATGTGGTTGTGCATGTAGCCGGTGTGCACCATCTCGCGCATGGCCGCGTTCCAATAGCGATCATGAGTCCGGGCGGCCTCGAGCTGCGAGCGGGTGTAGCTGTGGTCGCGCCGGTCGCCCTGATGGGCGCGAAGGCTCTGGCGTGCCCAGGCCGGCAGGCAGTCGTAGCGATCGTAGCCGTCGTTGTAGTGGACGAAATTCGCGGCAAGCTCGCGCCTGACGATCAACTCCTCGAGGTAGGCGGCGCGGTCGCCGGCCTCGCCGGTCCCGGCGCCCTGGACCCGGAGCGCGATCTCGACCGGCGAGATCTGACCGAAGTGCAGATAGGGGCTGAGCAGCGAGCCGTGCATCGCGGCGGGCTCGCTGCGGCCGTCGGCATAGCCGTCCAGGCCGCGCTCGAGGAAGGCCTCGAGGCGCTCGCGCGCGGCGCTCGTGCCGCCCCGGAACCGGCGCACCGGCGGCACGCTGTCGTCCAGCCCGAGCCGGTCGAGCACCGCCTCCACGTTCGAGAGGTCGACCTCGGATCGAAGCTCGCATCGTCGGTGCTCGACGGGCGTCTCGGCGAGCGCGCTCAGACAGCTGTCCCAGAGCCGGTGGAGCTTCGGCCGCAGCGTGCGCGCCGCGCTCTCCTGCCGGCCCGATGCCAGCTCGACCGGCACGACGACGTCGCCCTCGACCTGAACGACGCGGCAGGGCGCCTCCTTGGCAAAGGCTGCCCGCCACTGCTTCTGATGGCGGAGGTAGCCGGCATCGCAGACCGCGAGCGCGGCGCCGGCAGCCAGACCGAGCGCGACCTCTCTCGGGCTGGCCGCGCCGGACGACGAAGCCGATGCCGCGCGCGCCAAGGTCCCTTTCGACGTCCTTGAGGCCTTGAAGCATGAACGCATAGTGGCGTCGGTTGGCGTCGGGATAGGCGTCCATCAGGCCGAACCCGACCACCACCGGCAGGCCCAGCCGGTTGGCCTCGCCGACCGCGTATTCCAGCGCCGGGTTGAACGCCGCGCGCTGCGACTGCTGCATCCAATACAGCACCCGGGCGCCGGCGACCGGGCCTCGATCGTTCAGCGGTCGGATGCGCGCGTCCGGGATCATGCTGCGCCGCTCGGGCAGATCGTGGTGGCGCGTCCCATGGGCATGATGATGCCTGGCATCCGCCGTCAGATTAGGTCCCTGTTCACCGAGCCGCTGCCATTCTGCGGCTGCGCTCGGTTCACCATCGGCATAGTCGAGGCGTGGAATGCCGCAAGAGGTGCGTCACATCCTCTTCTCGCGCGACGAGGTCTCGAGCGCGATCACGCTGCACAAGCGCGAGCGGGGCGAGCTGTTCGCGCATCACTCGGTCCGGGTGGTCGCCACGCGGAGCCAGCCGAACGTCGCCGTCCAAGTGGCCGGCGAGGATGGCAACGAGAGCTGGATCGGCGGCAGCGCGCTGGCCGCGGCGCTGATCCGCTGCTGCATGAAGGACCGGATCCCCTTGCCGGCCGCGGCGCACAAGCTGATGCGCGCGCTGCCCGACGGCATCGCGCTGATCCTGATCGGCGGCACCAGCAGCGATCACGTCCAGGAACTGCTGGCGGCGGTCGCGGCCTGCAGCTCGTAAACCGGGCCGGCCGGCCAACCTTCGGCGTCGGCGCGCGGACCGCGGCGCGCCCGCACCGGGCTGAGCGCCGTCCGGGTCTCGCAGCGCGGCAACCGCCAGGCCCTTGGTGGGCCGCGATGAGCCTTGCTCGACTGGCCAGACCGACGCGCCCGAGGGGGGCCGCGAGGTCTCGCCGGCGATCCGCGACCTGGCCGGTCTTAGCGGCCAAAGGCTTCGCCCCGCAGCGGCGCGAACCGGCTTGCCCGGACGCGGCGCAGATCGGTAGAGTGGACGCCAATCACCAAAAAGGGGGGACACCATCATGGCCAGTATGGAGAGCGCAGCGCAGATTTCCGACTGCTCACCCGAAGCGATCAAGCCTCCGCCTCGCGCCCTCTCGCGGCGCTCGCTCCTGCAGGCGGGCGCGGCCGCGGCGGCGACCACAGCACTCGGCTTTCCGTTCATTCGCAACGCGAGCGCCGCGACCCTGGAGCTGCGCTGGCTCGGCTGGGAGCACTACAACGTCAAGGAGCTGACCGCGGCCTTCGAGCAGGAGCACGGCTGCAAGGTCTCGGCCGGCTTCTTCGACGGCAACTCCGAGGCCTACAACAAGCTGCGCGCGGGCGGCACCCAGGACTTCGATCTGGTCATGGCCGACGGCTTCTGGCCGCGCCTCTATGCCAAGCAGGGGCTGACCCAGCCGGTCGACTACGACAAGCTCGCCAACCTGGAGCATGTGTTCGCCGAGTTCCGGCCGCCCAACTACATGCTGCTCCAGGCCGAGGACGGCTCGGCGATGATCGCGGCGCCGAACTGCTGGGGCGGCTACGGCTTCACGGTCAACACCGACCAGGTCGACAAAGCCGATCAGGAGAGCGTGGGCCTTCTGTTCAACGAGAAGTATGGCGGCCACCTCTCGACCAGCGCCCGCTTCGAGGAGAACATCGCACTCGCCGGCATCCTCGCCGCCCACGAGATGGGCACGATGGACAAGGAGCGGCCGGACGGCAAGTCGTTCAATCCCTACGTGCTGACCGACGCCGAGCTCGAGCGCTGCAAAGAGCTGCTGATCACCCAGAAGGGCCTGCTGGTGACCCGCTGGAACGACGAGGACACGCTCGAGCGGCTGCTGCGCGCGGGCGTCGTCTGGGCGTCGCCCGAGTGGTCGGGGATCTACCGGCGGATCCGCTTCGACGAGCTCGACGGCAAGACCGACCTGCACATGCGCCATGTGCTGAAGCCCTCCGAGGGCGGGCTCGGCTGGGTCGACACCTGGGCGATCACCGCGGGCGTCAAGGACAGCGAGAAGCTGGAGCTGGCGCAGAGGTGGATCGATTTCCGCCTGGCCAAGGACAGCATGAAGACGGTCGCCATGGAGATCGGCTGGGCACCGACCGTGGACGTGCGCGACATGCTGCCCGACCGCTACGTCGAGACCCTGTTCCTGAACCAGACCAAGGCGATCGAGGGGCTCTACCAGTTCGACGCGCCGTCCTCGCCCGAGAAGTGGGAGCGGATCTGGTCCGAGGTCGAGGCCGCCTGAGGCCAGCAGGTAAACGCCGGCGGTCGCCTGAGCGGCCGCCGGCCGCCCCCGGGAGGCTGGCCCGATGCTCGAGGTCTGGGGACGGCGCAACGCCAGCAACGTCCTGCCGGTGATGTGGACGATCGGCGAGCTGGCGCTGCCCCATGTCCGCCACGACGTCGGCGGCTCCTTCGGCGGCCTGGAGACGCCGGCCTACCGGACGCTCAATCCCAACCGCCGGATCCCGACGATCAGCGACCAGGGCCAGATCGTCTGGGAATCCAATGCCATCGTCCGCCATCTCTGCCGGCGCTACGGCCAGGGCGGCCTGCTGCCCGACAACGAGGAGGACTACACGACCGCCGACCAGTGGATGGAGTGGCACAAGACCACCCCCTACCCACCCTACATCGAGCTGTTCTGGGCGCTGGTCCGGACCGAGCCGGCGCAGCGCAAGCCCGCCAGGATCGCACGCTTGGCCGAGGCGACCGGCCGCGCGCTCGGGGTGCTCGAGGATCATCTGGCCGGTCGCGCCTGCGTCCTCGGCGACCGGCTGACCATGGCCGACATCCCCTTGGGCCCGATGATCCACCGCTACCTGGCGCTCGACGTCGAGCGCCCCGGTCTGCCCCACATCAG
>CAVTFM010000012.1:0-15609 GCA_963733965.1 uncultured Alphaproteobacteria bacterium | reverse complement strand
GCTGTGAGCCTTGCGCAGGGCATAGGCAGCTGCTATCTAGTCGGACTAGTCTGAATGGGGAGAAACCGATGGCGTGGAGGTCGCGGTCCTTGTGTCCGCGGACGATTACAAGAAGCTGCAACGACGCCGGCCCGGCCTGCTTGAAGTCCTGATGTCCGGCCCCGAAGGAGAGTTCGAACTGCCGCCGCGGCGGTGCAGGAGCGCGAGATCGATTGGTAAGCTTTCTGCTCGATACCAACATCCTCTCGGAGCTGCGCAAGGGCCGGCGTTGCGAGCCCAAGGTCAGGCAGTGGGCTGCAGGCGTCGAGCCGGAGCTTGGCACGAGCGTGGTGGTCCTGGGCGAGCTGAAGCGCGGCGCCGAGCGCGTCCGATCCCGAGACCCGAGGTTCGCTGCTGAGCTCGAGCGCTGGCTGGCGCGAACCATTCTCGTCATGGGCACGCAAATCCTGCCCGTGGATCAGGCGATCGCTCTGGAATGGGGGCGAGTGACCGCGCCGCGCACGGTGCCGCCGATCGACGGTCTGCTGGCGGCAACCCCCAGGGTACACAGCCTGACCCTGGTCACCCGCACGTCAAGGATTTCGTCGACCTGGGCGTCAGCGACGTGAACCCATTTTGCGATCCACTGAGATCGAGAGCTCGGGTTATGGCTTGACACACCCCGTCTTCGGTCTCAACTGACTAGGACTGGTCAGTTGATGGAGGCGGGCGATGGAATGGCAGCTCCAGGAAGCCAAGGCGAAGTTCAGCGAGGTGGTCCAGCGCGCGATCGAGGACGGGCCGCAGACCGTCACGCGGCGCGGCAAACCAGCCGTCGTGGTCGTGGCGGTCGAAGAATTCGAGCGGAGTAGAGAGCAGACGCCGACGCTCAAGGAGCTGCTGCTCGAGTGTCCACTTGAGGGAATCGACCTCGAGCGACCGCGCGACTATGGCCGCGAGATCGATTTCTGATGTACCTCGTGGACACCAACGTCATCTCCGAGCTGCGCAAGAAGGAGAGCGGCGATGCCAGCGTTCGCGACTGGTTCGCCGCAGTCGACACGCGGACGATTTACCTGAGCGTGCTCGTCCTGGGCGAAATCCGGGCGGGAGCAGAGCGCATCAGAGAGCGCGACCCGCGTAAGGCGGCTGAGCTCGACGGCTGGCTCAAACAGGTCACGGAAGGTCACCAGCGCCGCATCCTGGACATCGACTACGAGGTTGCCCGGCTCTGGGGATGGATGAAGGGCAGGTTCGGCATCCCCGTGATCGACGGGCTGCTCGCCGCGACGGCCCAGGTTCACGGCCTCGTTCTGGTCACGCGCAACGTCAAAGACGTTGAGCGAACCGGCATCAGCTACCTGAACCCGTTCGACCCGGTGCACTGAGACGCCAGCTATGCCTTAACGTCGGGCGACCCATCGACCCGTGCGCTTCTTGGGGCGTAGGCGCAAAGAAAGGTCGTGACCGCCGCCTCGACCACCTCCGCCGGATCGCGATCGCCGAACTCGGCCGTGAGGCCCAGGAGGTGGCGCATGTGCAGGGGGCCCAGCAGCATGCCGATGAACTGCTCGGCCGCGAGCCTGGGGTCCTCGACCCTGAGTGTGCCGCGGGCATCGGCCGCGCCGAGGTAATCGGCGAGCCGCGCCAGCACCACCGCCGGTCCCGAGGCATAGAAGGCGCGTCCGAGCTCGGGGAAGCGTGGCGCCTCGGCCATCACGATCCGATAGATCGCGCGCGCCTTGTCGGACAGCACCAGCTCGAGGAAGTTGCGGCCGATCGCGCCCAGCGCCTCGCGCACGTCGAGCCGGTCGATGTCGGGTGCGATCAGCGTCTGCGAGTGGCTCCGGCATTCGGCGCCGACGATCGCCGCGAACAGCTGGTCCTTGCCGGCGAAATGGGCATAGAGCGTGGCCTTGGAGACGCCGGCCGTGCGCGCGATCGCATCCATGCTGGCGCTGCCATAGCCCTGCTCGCGGAACACGCTGCTGGCCGCCTGCAGCACCTGCTCGGCCTTGGGGCTGAGGACGGGGCTCGCGGCGGCCGGGTCGGTGGCGGTCATCGATCTCACCTTCGAAACTGAACCGTTCAGTTTTAGCTTGACAAATGTGGCGACGCCACCATCTTGTTGCAAGCACTAAACTGAACTGTTCAGTTCAGGCGGCGGCGGGGAGCCGCTGCGAGGAGGCACGAAGATGGGCGAGGCCCACGACGCACCGGACCCGACGGTCCCAAAGCCCGACCCCGAAACCGCCCCCGCGGGGACCGGCCGGCGCACCCGCATCCGGAAGCGGATCCTGCCGGTGGTCGCGGCGCTGGTCGTGGCCGGCGCCGGCGTCGGCGGCTGGTACTGGTGGACGATCGGACGCTTCATCGAGTCGACCGACGACGCCTATGTGCACAGCGACACCGCGGTGATCAGCCCGGAGATCGAGGGCTACGTGCGCGCGGTCGAGGTCGCCGACAACCAGGCGGTCAAGGCGGGCGACGTCCTCGTGACGATCGACGATCGCGACTTCAAGGCCCGGGTCGCCGCGGCCGAGGCCGATCTCGCCGCCAAGGCGGCCGCGGTCCAGAGCATGGCCGGCCAGATCACGCTCCAGCAGTCGCTGATCGACCAGGCGGCGGCCGCAGTGCCGCGGGCCGAGGCCGATCTCACGCTCGCCCGCCAGGATCACGAGCGCTATCAGCGCCTCGCGCGCGACGACTTCGCGAGCGAACAGCGCTTCCAGACCGCGACCGCGGACCTGAAGAAGGCCGAGGCGACCCTTGCCGAGATGCAAGCGGCGCTCGCGTCTGCCCACAACCAGAGCGCCGTGCTGCAGGCGGAGCTCGCCAAGGCCGAAGCTGAGCGCCGGCAGGCGGAAGCGAGCCTGGAGCTCGCCAGGACCGATCTCGATCGCACCCAGATCCGCGCCCCGGTCGCTGGCGTGATCGGCAACAAGGGCGTCCGGGTCGGCGAGCTGGTACGCCCCGGCGACCAGCTGATGGCGCTGGTGCCGCTGCCCGAGGTCTATGTGGTCGCCAACTTCAAGGAGACCCAGCTCGACCGGATGCGGCCGGGCCAGCCGGTCGAGATCGAGGTCGATGCCTTGCCGGGCAGCCGCTTCGAGGGCCGGGTCGAGAGCTTCGCGCCGGCCACCGGCTCCGAGTTCAGCCTGCTGCCGCCCGAGAACGCGACCGGCAACTTCACCAAGATCGTCCAGCGGGTGCCGGTGCGCATCGCCGTCCCCGCCGACGGCCCGTTCGCCGGCCTGCTGCGGCCGGGTCTGTCGGTGGTCGCCTCGGTCGACACCCGCGGCCCGGGCGAGGCGGCAGCCGCAGACGGCGGCGTGATCGGCGTCGCCGAGGCCCAGACCCCGGCAGGAGATGCCGGAGGCCGCTGATGGCCCGCGCGCTTCGCTACGACCGGCTCCAGCCCGAAGAGGCACCGGCGCCGCCAGCGCGTCCGGCTTCGGCATCACGTTCCGGGGCCGCCGCGGCTCCGCAATCGCGTTCCCTGACCGCCCCGGCGCCGCCATCGCGTCCGGCGGCGCCACCAGCCGCCGCGCGCCCGGCGCCGACCGTGCGCGACTGGCTGGGCTTCCTGATCATGGTCGGCGGCATGTTCATGGCGATCCTCGACATCCAGATCGTCTCGAGCTCGCTCTCGGAGATCCAGGCCGGGCTGTCGGCCAGCGCCGACGAGATCAGCTGGGTCCAGACCTCGTACCTGATCGCCGAGGTGATCGTGATCCCGCTCTCGGGCTTCCTCGCCCGGCTGCTCTCGACGCGGGTGCTGTTCGTGCTCTCGGCGACCGGCTTCACGGCGATGAGCGTCGCCTGCGCCATGGCCTGGAGCATCGGCTCGATGATCCTGTTCCGCTGCCTGCAGGGCTTCCTCGGCGGCGCCATGATCCCGACCGTGTTCGCGACCAGCTTCAAGGTCTTCCCGCCCGAGCGGCGCGCGACGGTCTCGGTGATGATCGGGCTGGTCGCGACCATGGCGCCGACGCTGGGGCCGACGCTCGGTGGCTACGTCACCGAGGCCGCCTCCTGGCACTGGCTGTTCCTGATCAACGTCCCGCCAGGACTCCTGGTCGCGCTGGGCGTCTGGGCTCTGATCGACGTCGACCGGCCCGACCGCAGCCTGCTCAAGGGCTTCGACTTCGCCGGCCTGCTCAGCATGGCGCTGTTCCTCGGCAGCCTCGAGTACGTGCTCGAGGAGGGGCCGCGCAACGACTGGTTCCAGGACGATCTGATCGCAATGCTGGCCGTGGTCAGCCTGCTCGCCGCCGCCCTCTTCTTCTGGCGCGTCCTGACCTATGGCCGCCCGATCGTCGACATCCGCGCCTTCGCCGATCGCAACTTTGCGCTCGGCTCCCTCTACAGCTTCATCATCGGCGTCGGCCTCTATGGCTCGGTCTACCTCCTGCCCCTGTTCCTCGCCCGGGTGCGCGGCCTCAACAGCCTCCAGATCGGCCTGATCATGATCGTGACTGGCAGCGCCCAGTTCCTCTCGGCGCCGGTCGCGGGCGCGCTCTCCAGAAAGCTCGATCTGCGGGTCATGCTGGTCTTCGGCCTGTCGCTGTTCGCGCTCGGCCTCTGGCTCAACAGCTTCCTCACCGCCGAGAGCGGCTTCGTCGAGCTGTTCCTGCCCCAGGCGGTGCGCGGCTTCGCGCTCATGTTCTGCTTCATCCCGATCAACACCCTGGCGCTCGGCACGCTGCCGCCCGAGAAGCTCAACAACGCGAGCGGGCTCTACAACCTGATGCGCAACCTCGGCGGCGCGATCGGGCTCGCAGCGCTCAACACGGTCCTGATCGACCGGCTCAATCTGCACTGGGCACGCCTCGGCGAGCAGATCAACCTCGCCCGGCCGGTCGTGCAGGCCCGCCTCGAGCATCTGACCGGCATGCTCGGGACCGTGCTGCCGGGCGATCCCCAGCACGCGGCGGTCCGGATGCTGGGCAACCTGGTCATGCGCGAGGCGACCGTCTTGACCTTCAACGACGCCCTGCTCGGGATGGCGGCGGCCTTCCTCCTGACCCTCGTGTTCATGCCCCTGGTCCGCAAGCCCGCCCAGCAGGTCTCGGGCGACCACTGACGAGCGTGAAGAGGAGCCTGGACGCAGGGTCTGCGCGCGGCTACCATCTGACCAATCTGGTCAGTAGCGGGGCCCCCGATGGAATGGCAGCTGCAGGAAGCCAAGGCCAAGTTCAGCGAGCTGGTGCAGAAGGCGATCGATGACGGCCCGCAGACCGTCACCCGACGGGGCAGGCGGGTGGCGGTGTTGCTGTCATCGGACGAGTACGATCGGCTGATGAGGAGCCAGATCGATTTCAAGGAGTTCCTCACCTTGGCGCCACTGGAGGGGGTCGATCTCGAGCGCCCGCACGATCCCGGGCGAAGCATCGAGCTGTGACCTACCTCGTCGACACGAACGTTCTTTCCGAATTGCGCAAGCGCAACCGTTGCGACCCGAATGTAGCGGCGTGGTATCGTGGCGCGAAGCTCGAGGAGCTGTTCCTCAGCGTCCTGGTGGTCGGAGAGTTGCGCCGCGGCGCCGAGCGGCTTCGGACGCGTGACCCGAGGCAGTTCGCAGCGCTCGATAAATGGCTGATCCTGGCGGTCGACCGCTTCGGCGATCGCATCATCGACGTGGATCGGCAGGTGGCGGAGGAGTGGGGTCGGATTGACGCGCATTCGCCGGTCTCGCCGATCGACGGGCTTCTGGCCGCCACTGCCAAAGCCAGAGGGCTCACCCTGGTGACGCGCAATGTCAGGGACATGGAGCGCACGGGTGCGCGCATTCTCAACCCGTTCGAGCCAGGCACCGCTGACGTCTAGGATCGCCGCGGCCATGTTCGAGAAAATCCTGATCGCCAACCGCGGCGAGATCGCCTGCCGGGTGATCCGCACCTGCCGGCGCCTCGGCATCAAGACGGTCGCGGTCCATTCCGAGGCCGACGTCGACGCGCCGCACGTCCGGATGGCCGAGGAGGCGGTCGCGATCGGCCCGGCGCCGGCGGTCGAAAGCTACCTCAGGATCGACCGGATCGTCGATGCCGCGCGCCGGACCGGCGCCCAGGCGGTCCATCCGGGCTACGGCTTTCTGTCCGAGAACCCGGTCTTCGCCGAGGCGCTCGAGGCCGAAGGGATCGTCTTCATCGGGCCGCCGGCCAGCGCCATCCGGCTGATGGGCGACAAGCTCGAGGCCAAGCGCCTCGCGGCCGCGGCCGGGGTCACCATCGTGCCCGGCCACGCCGAGGCGATCCGGGAGCCCGGGCTCGCGGCCCGGATCGCCGCCGGGATCGGCTATCCGGTCATGGTCAAGGCGGCGGCCGGCGGCGGCGGCAAGGGCATGCGCATCGCGCTCAACAAGCGCGATCTGCGCGAGGCGCTGGTGCGGGCCCAGAGCGAGGCGCGCTCGTCCTTCGGGGACGACCGCGTGTTCCTCGAGAAGTTCGTTTCCGAGCCGCGCCACATCGAGATCCAGGTCCTGGCCGACCGGCACGGCAACACGCTCTACCTGGGCGAGCGCGAATGCTCGATCCAGCGCCGCCATCAGAAGGTCATCGAGGAGGCGCCGAGCCCGTTCCTCGATGCTGCCACGCGGCGGGCCATGGGCGAGCAGGCGGTGGCGCTCGCGCGCGCAGCCGGCTACCACTCGGCCGGCACGGTCGAGTTCATCGTCGATGCCGGGCGCAACTTCTACTTCCTCGAGATGAACACCCGCCTCCAGGTCGAGCACCCGGTGACCGAGCTGGTGACCGGGCTCGACCTGGTCGAGCAGATGCTGCGGGTGGCGGCCGGCGAGCCGCTCGCCTTGACCCAGGACCAGCTGCGCCTGGACGGCTGGGCGCTCGAGGCGCGGGTCTACGCCGAGGACCCCGCGCGTGGTTTCCTCCCTTCCGTCGGCCGGCTCAGACGTTACCTCGAGCCGCAGGGCGAGGGCATCCGGGTCGATGCCGGCGTGGTCGAGGGCAGCGAGGTCACGCTCTATTACGACCCGATGATCGCCAAGGTCTGCGCCCATGGCAGCGATCGTGCCGACGCGATCGACCGCCTGAGCGCCGCGCTCGATGCCTTCTACATCCGCGGCATCAGCCACAACGCGGCCTTCCTGACCGCGCTGCTCAACCACCGCCGCTTTCGGGCGGGCGAGCTTTCGACCGACTTCATCGCGGCCGAGTTCGGCGAGCGCTTCGAGGGCGTCGCGCCGACGGCTGCGACCCGGACCGGGCTCGCCGCGGTCGCGGTCGCCATGCGCCTGATCCAGGTCCAGCGCGAGGCCAGGATCTCGGGCCAGCTGCCGGGCTGGCGGCCAAAGCCGCGCACCGACTGGGTGGTCCGGCTCGGCGACGAGAACATCGACGTTCAGGCGAAGCTCGAGCCGCCCCTGGTCATCGTCGAGGTCGGTGCCGTGCGCCATGAGCTGCTGCTGGAATGGCGCCCGGGCGCGCCGCTCGCGCGCGCGACCATCGAGGGCCGGACCGCGGTGATCCAGGTCGACCCCTGCCCGGAAGGCTTCCGGCTCAGCCACGGCGGGATCGAGGTCCAGGCGCTGGTGCGGACCCGCGAGGCGGCCGAGTTCGCCGCCCGGGTACCGCCGAAAGTGCCGCCCGACACCTCCAGGTTCCTGCTGTCGCCGATGCCGGGCCTGATCGTGAGCGTGGCGGTCGCCGCCGGCGAGCCGGTCAAGGCCGGCCAGGAGCTGGCCGTGCTCGAGGCGATGAAGATGGAGAACGTCCTGCGCGCCGAGCGCGACGGCGTGGTCGAGGACATCCGCATCCAGCCGGGCGCCACGGTCGCCGCCGACCAGGTCCTGATCGCGTTTGCGTAGGCGGGGGCTACGACCCCGGCATCGAGTTCTACAGCACCGACTTCACGTCCGTATGGATGAAGTCGTTGCCTTTGAAAAGCAGGGGCAGGTTAAGCGAGCGCGCGAGGGCGTAAGCCGCGCAATCCCCGAGGTTCAGCTGCGCCGGATGGCCCGAACCTTTGCCGAAGCGCTGATACGCGTCAAAGGCAATGGCCGCTTGACCCGTGTCGAAAGCAAGGACGTGTACGTCGAGATTTTCCAGAAGCACCTCGAACTTTTTAAAGCTTCCCGGAAATTGGCGTGACAGAACGGTCTTTGTTTCGAAAACATTGAACGCTGACATGAAGAGCAGCGGCGCCTCGAGGAACGCATCCTTGATTGCATCGGCTTCGGGCTCCGCCCGAATCCAGGCGATCACGGCCGAGGAATCCACGACCATCAATCGAAAGTGCCGAACTCGTTGTAGCCGAGGATCTCGTCGTCAGAGCGCGGATCTGCCGGCTCCCGGCCGGCGAGTGTCGCGCGCATCGCTCGAAGTGCCGCGAGACGCTTCCGCCGCGTCGCCCGGTCGACGCCGCGACGGCGCCCCAGGCGTTCGCGAAGCGCATTGGTCACGGCTTCGCTGATGCTTTCCCCCGTGGCAGCGGCCAACTCCCGCGCCAGCTGGTCGGCCTCAGGAGATCTGATGGTGATCGCCATGGCGATCCTCTCGTGCCGGAATGGCGGGACCCTACCCGATGCTGCTCCGCTTGACAAACCATCGTATCACCTCGGCACGGAAACCAAACCAGGTAGGAGCAACGCTACCAGGGCGCGGGCTTGGCAGGGCAGCCTGAGGCGGCGTCCCGCTCAGCTTTCGTCGCGCTTGAGGAAATCCTGGATGGTCTTGCCGCGCTCGGGGCGGAAGCGCTCCTCCAGCACCTCGAGCTCGGCCATCCGATCCAGCCGGAACGAGCGGAAGTCCTGGCGTAGCTCGCACCAGGCGGCGAGCAGCCACATCGGGCCGTAGAAGGACAGCGCCAGCGGCCGCACCGTGCGCGCGCTCGCCCGTTCCTCGCCGTCCCGGTAGTGGAAATGGATCTTGAGCCGGCGCCGGAGCGCAAGGCGGAGCGCGCTCGGGTCGACGCTGATCGGGTGGGCGAAGTGCTGGGCAGGGGCGAGCAGGGCGGTCTCCGCCATGTGCTGGCGCAGGCGCTCCGGGATCACCGCCTCGACCTTGGCGATCACGTTGCCGGCCGCGTCCGCGAGCTTGGCGTCGGTCCAGGACTCGATGATCCGGGCACCCAGCACCAGCGCCTCGATCTCATGCTCGTCGAACATCAAGGGCGGCAGGTCGAAGCCCTGGCGGAGGGCATAGCCGATGCCCGCCTCGCCCTCGATCGGGACCCGGCTCGCCATCAGGTCGCGCACGTCGCGGTAGATGGTCCGCTCCGAGACCTCGAGCTTCTCGGCCAGATCGCGGGCGCGCACCAGCTTCTGCCGGCGCAGCAGCTGGATGATCTCGAACAGGCGATCGGCGCGGCGCATCGAGTCCCCTGCCGGGCCTCCGGCCCGATCTTTTCCGAGCCTAACCGAGCGCTCCTGACATCATGCTGTCAGGAGCGGGCGACTAGCGTGCCAACCCTCACGAACCGGCATGCATGAGGAGCCTTCAGATGTCGACCCTTCAGCTGAGATCCTCCCAGGCGACGCTGGCAAGCCGTCGGCCGGGCCTGGGCCATGCCCGCGCGCCGCGCCGGATCCGTCTGGGCCTGCGCGCGCTCGAGCGGGCCGCCGACCTGCTCCTGAGCTGGCAGGAGCGGGCGCGGCAGCGACGCGAGCTCGAGACGCTGAACGACCACATGCTGCGCGACATCGGCCTGAGCCGCGGCGACGTGATGGCCGAGGCGACCAAGCCGTTCTGGCAGCCCTGACCGGGGGGCTGCGCGGCCGCTCCGGAAATTCGATGGACCTCGGCGGCTCGGGCGGGCTATCTGCGCAGCGAACGTCGTGGAGGAAAACGGATGCTGGACCCTGCCAAGGTCACCGACGGGCTGCGGGCGCGGGTGCGCGAGGAGCTGCCCGAGGTGGAGCAGATCCGCGATCGGGAGCTGGGCGCCAAGGTCGTCGAAGCCTGGGCGCTGGCGCTCGCCTCGAGCAGCTTTCGGGCGATCGCCGAGATCGAGCCCTCGGGCAACCCCGGCGTCAATACGCTCAAGCGCGGCCGCCAGACCGACCACATCCGGGGCGTGACCCGCATGGCGCTGGCGCTGGCCGAGCAGTTGCAGGCGCAGCTGCCCGACCTCCGGGTCGACCGGGACCTCCTGATCGCCGGCGCGCTCTGCCACGACGTCGGCAAGCCCTGGGAGTTCGACCCTTTGAACCGCAAGCGCTGGGAGGCGAACCCGCGCGCCGCGGGCCTGCCTTCGATCCGCCACCCGGCGTTCGGCGTCCACATCTGCTTCACGGTCGGCCTGCCCGAAGCGGTCGCGCACTGCGCCGCCGCCCATTCCGGCGAGGGCGAGCTCCTGGTCCGCTCGCTCGAGAACACGATCGTCCACCACGCCGACTACGCCTTCTGGGGCATCTGCCGCGCGGGCGACCTGCTCGTGCCCGAGAGCATCGCGGAGCTCAAGGTCCGACACTGAGCGCGGGTTCGGCCGAACGACTCAATGGCAGCGGCGCTCCGGCGGGATCTCGCGATACTTCCCGAGGTTGGCGGGATCGGCGCGCCGACCCTCCGGGAACCCCAGCCGACCGACGATCGGCAGCTTGAGCGCCGGCGGATTGAGATCGATCCCGAACACCGCACCGAGCACGTTGATCTCGATCCCCTCCTCGCGGGCAACCAGGAGCCCGACCAGCCCGAAGATCGAGAGCTGCCACCCCGTGCCGCTCGGCGCCCGCGCGAACATCCGCCGGCCGATCAGATAGTCCTTGCCGATCGCGGTCGGCGGTAGATCGACGCGCAATTCCGGCGTCGCGCGCGCCAGCTCGGCAATGAACGTGTTGCTGTTCGGGCCCGGCCACAGCCGGTATCCGTCAGGATAGCGCCGCACGGCCTCCTGGATCTCGATGATCGCCTGGTCCGCCGGTCCGCCTTTGACTTCAGCCAAAAGCGTCGGCTCGGCGCCGTGCCATTTCCGGTCCGGATAATATTTCTGACAGGTGCGGACCGCTCGTCCCGATATATAGGGCGGAAATCGATGCGCCTCGTACACCGTATACTTACTGTCTCCGGCCTTGCGCAGGGCCAGCCAGCTGTGGACCGAGACGATCCGGCTGTACCACTCGTAGCTCCTGGCCGCATACAGCTGGACGATGCTCTCCTGATTGGCCTCGGGTCCGGGTGCCAGCCCGACCACGGCGACGTCGTCGAACCTCCGATCGGGCGAGCAGGCGATCAGGCCGAAACCGACGAGCACGGCACCGGTGACGCGCCCGAGCCAAGCATCCCATCGCCGCGGTCCCGGGCGGGGGCGCGCGCGCGTGCTCGAGGAATCGCTGGTCACGTCAGGAGGGATCCGGATGGCGGCGGCTTCAGCGTGGCGTGAACCTATCCGGTCGGTCCCAGATCCCGCAAGACGCCATGGCCGCGAACCCCAGATCCGCCCAGGTCGGCCACGTCCGCCGAGGCCCGCCCAGGTCCGCCTTGCAGTGGACGCCATGTGTCACTATTTTGTAGTCGCGACACACGTGGAGTCGGCATGCGTTCGATCAGCGTCCGTGGGATGCGGGCAGCACTACCCAGGATCGAGGAGCTTCTTGCGGAGGCGGGTGAGGTCCTGATCACGCGCCACGGCAAGCCCGTGGCCCGGGTCCTGCCAACGATACCCCAGGAGGGGATTCCGTCGCGGGCGGGCCTGCGCCGGCGCATGCGTCGCGTCGCAGTCGGCAGCGAAGTGCTGATCCGAGAAGACCGGGATGCCCGCGGCTGAGCCGTACGTCGATACGAGCGCGCTGGCCAAGCGCTACATCGACGAAGCCGGTTCGGACGATTTCGATGCGTTTCTGAGTGGGTGTCCTCAGGTCCGGATCAGTCGGCTGGCCGTGGTCGAATTCCGCTGCCTGCTACGGCGTCGACGCCGCGCCCGAGAAATCAACGCCACCTATGAGCGGGCTGCACTGGCCGATCTTGCCGACGATGTCGGTTCGGGCTACTTCACGATCGAGCCGTTGGTCGACCGTCACGCGGTCGCCGCGCATGAGCTGATCGATCGTCTCCCCGGCCATTCCTTGCGCACACTCGACGCCCTGCATCTGGCGGTCGCGCAAAGCGTCGGTGCCTCGATTTTGGCAACGGCAGACCACGATATGGCGCGCGCAGCCGAAGCGCTCGGGCTCGCCACCGTCACGTTTGGTTGAGACAGGCGGCATCGGGGTCAGATGAAGTGACCGATCGCTTCACCCAGGCCTTCGATCTCGATCTCGACCCGATCGCCCGCTTCGACCCATCTGGTCTCGACCACGCTGCCGAGCAGCACGAATTCGCCCGCCGCCAGAGTTCGGCCGCGCGCTGCCAGCGCGTTGGCGAGCCAGGCGAGCGCGGTCAGCGGGTGGCCCAGGATGTCGCCGCCGCGGCCGCTGCCGACCTCGCTGCCGTTGATCCGCATGCGGCCGGCGACACCGGTCAGATCGAGCTCGCGCCAATCTTCAACCGGAGCCCCTAACACGCAGGCCGCGTTGAAGAAATCGTCTGCAATCAGGGTCGGCGTATCGAGCGACTTGATAATCCTCGTAGCGGTCGTCGACGACCTCGATCGCGGCCATGCAGGCCCCGATCGCGCCGGCGACGCTGGCAGCGTCGTAAGGCGCACCGGCGGCGGGCAGGGCCTTCGCCAGGCGGACCGCGATCTCGCACTCGACGCCGACATGCAGGAAATCGGCATGCCGGAACCGGCCGCGCTCATGCTGGACCGTGGGCGCGAAGACGCCGCCGGCGCAGGGATTGCCGATGTTGAGGAAGCGCTGCATGACGGCCGTGGTGCAGCCGATCTTGTGGCCGGCGAGCGGACCGCGGCCGGCGGCGGTCAGCTCTCGATGCACGGCGTCCTGGACCGCATAGGCGGACGCCTCGTCCGGGGGCCGGCAGGACTCGGGCAGTTCCGCGAAGCGATGGCGTTCGAGCCGCGCCCGGGCAAGCAGGCCCGCCGCCCGCTCGATCTGCGCCTGCGCCATCGCCATCCCATCACCCCGGAGCCGGCAACGCCGGTCCGCCGCCTCGGCGCGACCGGTCAGGGCTTGTCTATCATGTCGGACGGGAAAGGCCAGGGCTCCACGGAATGACGGTAGCGGCGGCCGCCATAGGCGTCGAGATCGACGCCGGCGCTCGAAGCGATGACCGGCAGGGCCGCCCTGATCAGACGCGCAGCGGTCTCGATCCGCTCGCCAATGTCCTCCGCCTCGGGCGGCTCATCGACCAGACCGTTCAACGTGCCCTCCGCGATCAGCGCCTGAACCGCGGCCTCGTGCAGCGTGCCCGCGGGCAGGTAGGAGATCGCCTGCTCCAGGGCTTCGATGGCTTTCAGGTTGGTCCGCCGCCACAGCTCGAGCTGGTCAGGGTCGGTGGCGCCGGGCTCGAGCTCCAGCCGGTCGAGGCGCTGCTCCTTCTGCAGCACGGGCAGGGTTTCAGGCGGTATCAAGCCGGGTCCGCATGGGCAAGAAACCATTGCGTTTCTGCGCCTCCATCGGTATCAGCGCGTGCCAGGGCGTTCCGCCCGAGTTCAGGGCGAATTGTGACCCTGGTGTTACCCCGGAGGCGAAGACGATGCCGAGACGGTTGACCGAGCTGGCGGCGACGCGGATGCGCCCGGTTCCGGGCAAGCGGGTCGAGTGCTTCGACGGCCCCGGCGGCGTGGCCGGATTGAGCCTCCGGATCACCGAGCGCGGCATCAAGAGCTGGGCGCTCATGTACCGGATCGGCGGCCTGCAGCGGCGGCTCACCCTCGGGCGCCATCCCGACCTCACCCTCGCCCAGGCGCGGGTGAAGGCGCGGGCGGCGCTCGACCAGGCGGCACGCGGGATCGACCCGGCCGGCGATCCAGGTGAGCGTCGACCCGGGCGGGACACGGTTGGGGGCGTCTGTGCCGACTACGTGGCGCTGCACGTCCAAAGGAACCGGCTGCGAGGCGGCGACCGGATCGAGCGCCTGCTGCGGCCAGCCCTGGCTGCCTGGGGCCCGCGCCCGATCGCGGCCATCACGAAGCGCGACGCGCTCGACCTGGTCGACGGCATCGCCGCGCGCGCGCCGATCATGGCGAATCGGGTCCAGAGCCTGCTGAAGCGGGTCTTCGCCTGGGCGGTCGACCGCGGCATCCTGGACGCCTCGCCGATCGAGCGCCTGAAGCCGCCGGTAAAGGAGCGGTCTCGCGACCGGGTGCTGGCCGATCCCGAGTTGGGCGCCATCTGGCGCGCCTCTGATGCGCTCGGCTGGCCGTGGACGCCGATCTTCAAGCTCCTGGTCCTGACCGCGGCGCGCCGCAGTGAAGTCGCCGGCATGGCCTGGCTCGAGCTCGACCTGGATCGGCGTCTCTGGGTCAAGCCGGCCGCGCGCACCAAGAGTGGCCGCGTCCACGAACTCCCACTATCCCAGGCGACGCTCGACCTGATTGCGGACCTGCCGCGGATCAGCGGCTCCGACTTCGTGTTCCCGGGCCGGATCGGAGGCGGGCCTACGCGCAGTTTCAGCGGCGCCAAGCAGCGGCTCGACCGGCTGGCGGGCGTCTCCGGGTGGCGGATCCATGACTTGCGCCGGACTACGGCCAGCGGCATGGCCAGGGTCGGCATCGCCCCGCATGTGGTCGGCGCGATCCTGGACCACGCGCCGGCCGCGCTCGGAGGCGTGACGGCGATCTACAACCGATATTCGTACGGGCCTGAGGTGCAGATCGCCCTCGAGCGCTGGTCCGAGCACGTCGCGCGGATCGTGGCCGGCGAGCCGGCGCGGGTGGTGGCGCTGCGCCCGGCCGCCGGCTAAGGTCTCGACCGGCGCGGCTAGGGTAGCTCCCGAACCGCCGGCCTCCGACCGGCCCGCCGCGCCGCTTCGCCTTTCGGAGCGCCATCGGAGGGCGCGGTCTTGCGTGACGACTATCTTTCACTGGCCGAAGCCGAAGAATTCGTTGGCGGCGACATCGAGGCACGGCGGAAGCGGATCCAAGACGCCGGCAAAACGGGCAAACTCCCGTGGACCCTGGAGTTTGATCTCGAGACCGGCCTCCGCGCCGGGAGGTTCGTCCAGCCCGTCGACTGGCTGCTCGAGCCCGACTGGGAACGCCGCCGGCTGGCTCAATCGCCCCACGGGTTCGAGACGCGGATCAGCCGCAAGGACCTGGTCGAGTGCTTCGGCGCAGGCAAGGCGTCCAAGAAGCCGGCACGCAAGCAATTCTCTGAGGCTCAAGTGGAGCGGTGGGTCCGCGACGTTTATGCGCCGTCGTTCAAAGGTCGCCCCCCCGGTCGGGACGAATTCGAAGCCGCCGCGCAAGAGAAGTTCGGCCGGTCCGTATCGCGCGGCTTCTTGAGGGTTCTAAAAGCCAAGTATTTGCCAGGCAGAGCGGGCCGCAAGAAATCTGGCACGGAATAAATCGGGCAACAATTTTAGGTTGCCAGATTGCATTATTTGCATTTGGCGTGCCAGCCGTAATTAAATTCCCGACGTTCCTTCGTAGCACAAGGGAGCGTCGGATGTCTCTCGAGCATTCGCCGTCACAGCAGAAGCGGATCATCGGCCGCCGTGAATTTCGTAAGCGTTTGGGCAACATCTCACGCACGACGGAATTCCGGCTCAGCAAGAGCGACCCGGCGTTCCCGCGGCTCGTCCAGGTGACCCCTGGCTTGACGGGCTTTTTCGA
>CAVTFM010000011.1:0-182455 GCA_963733965.1 uncultured Alphaproteobacteria bacterium | reverse complement strand
AAAGTAGGGACGGATACGAAGCTGCACTCGTCGCCGCAGATCGAGCCTGGGATGACGGTCATCTCGATTTTAGTGAGATGGAAGATTATCTTGCGACCCTACTGGAGGCTCAGCTGGAGGACGAGGGCCTGCCATATCAGGGGGCCTCTTCCGTCTAAGCATTCAGACTGAGACACCACCATCCTGCTGGGGCGTCACCGCCCATCCAGATCGGACCGAGACGCTGCAGCCCACCTCTGCGGAAATTACAAGATTGCTCCGGGAGACCCTCATGAGCCGCCTGCCCGAGCTTCCCTACGATCAGATGAGCGTCCTGCAGCGCCGCGTCCACGACGAGATCGCGGCCGGTCCGCGCGGCCACGTCGTCGGCCCGCTCAAGGTCTGGCTGCATGCGCCGGGCCTCGCCGACCGCGCCCAGAAGCTCGGCGCCTACGCCCGCTTCGAGAGCTCGCTGCCGCCGGCACTCTCGGAACTCGCGATCCTGGTCACCGGCAGCGCCTGGAAGGCCGAGTTCGAGTGGTACGCGCACGCCAGGCTGGCGCGGACGGCCGGCATTCCCGATGCCGTGATCGAGGCGATCCGGACCGGGGCCGAGCCCGAGCTCGCCGATCCGAAATCCCGCGCGGTCTACGCGGTCGCGCGCGAGCTGCACGCGACCCGGGCGCTCTCGGATGCGACCTACGCCCGGGCGGAAGCCGCGCTCGGCGTCGAGAGCCTGGTCGATCTGGTCGGCATCCTCGGCTACTACACGCTGGTCTCGATGACCCTCAACGCATTCAAGGTGCCGACCCCGGACGGCTCACGGGCGTTCGTGGACTGAGGCTCAATCGGCGTCGGGATGGGGCGCGACGCAGGTCGCGGACAGGCCGCCGTCGACGATCAGCTCGGTCGCGGTGATGTATTTGGCGGCGTCGGAGGCGAGGAACAGCACCGCCTCCGCGACATCGAAGCCATCGCCCATCCGGCCCATCGGCACCTGGCGGTGGCGGGCCGCGATCAGCTTGTCGGCGTCGCCGCCCGCGCGCTCGTGCACCAGGCGCGCCTTGACCAGGGGCGTGTTCATCAGCCCCGGGATCACGGTGTTGATGCGCACGTTCTGCGGCGCATATCTGACCGCGGTCACCCGCGAGAACTGGATCAGCGCCGCCTTCGCCGCCGCATAGGCGACCACGTCCGGGCCGAAGAACCGCAGCGCCGCGATCGAGGCGAGGTTGACGATCGCACCCCCGCCCTGGCCGACCATGATCGGGATCACCCGCTTGCAGCTCCGGAACACGTAGGTGAGGTTCATGTCGAGCTGCTTGGCCCAGACTTCCTCGGACATGCCGACCGGGTCGCCCGGCGCCGAGCCGCCGACATTGTTGACCAGGACGTCGATCTGACCGAAACGCTCGATGCAGGCGTCGACCGTGGCGTCGAGCTGATCGGGCCGCGTGACGTCGGCGATGTGACCCTGGAACACGCCGCCTTCGCTCTCGATGATCCTGCCGGTCTCGGCCACGGCCTCGGCGCTCTGATCGACCCCGAACACATGCGCGCCCTCGCGCGCGAACAGCGTTGCCGTGGCCTTGCCGTTGCCGAAGCCCGGCCCGACGCTGCCGGCGCCCAGCACCAGCGCGACCTTGTCCCGGAAACGGTCCGCCATCGCCGGCGCCTCAGCCGCCGGGCGCGCCCTGGGTGTTGACGTAGAGCGCGTAGACCGACTGGCTCGCGGCCATGAACAGCCGGTTGCGCTTGAGCCCGCCGAAGCAGACGTTGGCGCAGCGCTCGGGCAGCGCGATCCGGCCGATCCTGGCGCCGTCGGGGGCAAAGACGAGGACGCCGTCGAGCGCCTCGCTGCCCATGCCCCAGCCGCACCAGAGATTGCCGTCGACATCGCAGCGCATGCCGTCCGGCGTGCCGCCCTCGGCGTCGATCAGCACCCGCTTGCCCGTGATCTCGCGGCCGTTGGCGGCGACGTCGAAGGCCAGGATCTTGCGATGGGGCAGCCCCCTTGATTCGACCACGTACAGCAGCCGCTCATCCGGGGAAAAACAGAGGCCGTTGGGCCCCAGCACGTCGTCGGCGACCACGCTCGCCTCGCCGCTCTTCCCGTCGATCCGGTAGATCGCCTGCGCGACCTCCAACTCGGCCTTGTGGCCCTCGTAATGTCCTAGAATCCCGAACGGCGGGTCGGTGAACCAGATCGAGCCGTCCGACTTCACGACCACGTCGTTGGGCGAGTTCAGCCGCTTGCCCTGCCAGCGGTCCATCAGCACGGTGAGCGTGCCGTCGTATTCGGTGCGGGTGACCCGACGCCCGTGCTCGCAGGTGATCAGCCGCCCCTGGCGGTCGCGGGTGTTGCCGTTGGCGAAGTTCGAGGGCCGGCGGTAGATGCTGACCCGGCCGGTCTCCTCCTCCCACTTCAGGATCCGGTCGTTCGGGATGTCGCTCCACAGCAGATAACGCCCATCCCCGAACCAGACCGGCCCCTCCGCCCAGCGGCAGCCGGTATAGAGCCGCTCCACGGCGGCGCTGAAGATCCGGTACTTTGCGAACCGCTCATCGAGGATCTCGACCGCCGGATCAGGATAGCGCACCGGCGCGCGCCAGCCGGCGTTCATGGCGTCGTCTCGGGTCATCCTCACGCCTTCCTCCCCTGGCGCCGCCCGGCGGCGCTCGCCTTGGACTGGCAAGGTCAAACCACGGGGTACCAACAGCGGTCAACTCATTCCCGATCGACGGCGACCGGGTGATGCCCTATCGGGCGGCCGACAGAATTCCTGCGGCGATCGCGATGAGCCGGACCTTTCCCTTGCGCCCGGCCGCGCGGCACCGGTCAAACCGCCTGGCGCCTTCGTGGTCGGGCTGGGGGACGGGTTCGCCGCTCAGGAACCACGACCAGGCGGCTGGATCACACTGCTGGCCCGCGGCATCCTTCGCGTACCCTTGGGCATCACGGCGCCGATCAGCTGATTGACCAGGTGATTGCCAGCGAGACCGAGCTGCGCGCCCCCACGAAGACAGAAAACCTGGACCTGCCTCACACTCTTTCCGCAGCCTGCCAGACAGGTGCTGACCGTTCCGCGCTCGCTCAGGTCAGGGCATCCTTGCGTCGACGCAACAGCTTGCGCCAGGCTGGAGTGGCGCTTGAGCCTGTCGCCGGTGTCACGCGGCGGCGGGGTCTGCTCTGGGCTGCGCTGAAAGTCGGGCGAGCCTTCGGGCGGGAAAGGGAGGGTGTCGGCCAGCTCGGCGCGCTCGGCGAAATCGAATTCCGGAAATGGCAACCGCTTCTCCTCGCGCCAGCGACGGACTTCGGCCTCGGCTTCCTCGGTGCGCGCACCGTCGACCCCGCCATCGCGGCTGAAATAGACCGTGCGCGACGGGAACGCGAAGCCGGTCCCGGACTCGCGGACGATCTCTGCGATCCGCAGGTTCAGATCCTCCTTGATGGCGAGGAACTCGTCCCAGTCGGTGGCGCGGACGAAGGCGAAGACGTCCAGCACGAAGGCCGAAATCGCCGAACGCGCTCAGGCGCACCCGTGCCGGGTCTGCCAGCACCTTGTTGTGCTGGATGAGAAGCTTGCGGATCCTGGCCGCGACATAGCGCAGCTGGTCCGGCGTGGTCTCGTAGCGCAGGCCGATCGAGGATTGGAACAGGTTCATGTCGCGGCGGGTATAATTGATGATCTGGAGCTGGACGAATTCGGCGTTCGGGACCGTGATCACGGTGCGGTCGAGCCCCCGGATGCGCGTCGAACGCAGGCCGATCTCCTCCACTGTGCCCGTCTTATCGCCAAAGCCGCAGAACTCCCCGACCCTGACCGGTCGGTCGAGGAAGAGGACGAAGCCGCCGATGATGTTCTCGAGCGTGGGTCGGATCGCCAGCGCCACGGCGAGGCCGCCGATGCCGAGGCCCGCGATGATCGGCGTGATGCTGAGGCCGAGCTCGCTGGCGACGTGGAGGAGCACAAGCAGGGCGCCGATGATGCTCAAGATCCGGAAGCACAGGCGGATCAGGGCCGCGTCCAGGCTCCCCTTGCCGGATGCGAACCGACCCGTGACGGCGTTGCCGATGCCGCCGATCAGGACGGCCACCAGCCACGCGAGCAGGACGTAACGCACGGCCGTGATGGTCGCCGACGCTCCGACGCCTGGCTGCTCCCGAAACAGCACCGCTCGTTCCACGAAGACCTGCAGGCCGGTCACCGCCGCGATCGCGCAGAGCACCGCCGCAGGCCGACCGACCCGCCAGTCGATGCCCGCTCCTTGGCTGCGCTCGTCCAACCTCCGCCCGAGCCACCAGGCCAGCCAAGCGATGCCGGCGGCCGCGACACCGCCCAGCAATACCGCCAGCCACTTCCAGACCGGCTGTCCGGAAATCGGAGAGAAGGCCCATCGCGGCAGACGCCAGATCTCCGCCGCCAGCACGGCCGGCATGGCATCGCCGGGGGCAGCTCGCCAGGTCTCGATCATGTCGGCCGGCCCGTGCTGCACGGGACGGTCCCTGACCAGGTCGTAGAACTGGTGTGCCCTCGCCACACTTTCCGAGGTGAACAGGAACTCGCCGGCCCGCTCCCCGTCCGCCACCTTGGCGATCGTGATCTCGGTGCCGGGGATTGACCAACGTGTCAGACCCTGAGCTGCAACCGCCGTCGCGTCGGGAATCGAATCGAGCGGCGGCAGATCAATCCGATTGAGCGTCTCGGAAAGATAAAGGGCATCGGCAATCCCGATTTCATAGGACAGCGCCTCACCGACTTGCCGGAGGTCGAGCGTGCGCAAGGCACGTCGCACCTGCGCGTCCGTCTCAGGGGCGCCCGCACGCAACAGCCAGGAGCGATAGGCCTTCTCGGTATTGTCACGAAAGGCAAGAAACGTCGCGCGAGGACTGGAGGTGTCGACCGGCTCCAAAGGATTTCGATCGGAGTCCGCGGCGAGGCTGGCCGTCGTCGAGCCGAAGATGATGACCAGCGCCGCAAGGAGAGTCATGCACCGCGCTGCGGTCGCTGGCGGTTGAAGAGCGCGATCCTCGGCCATGCTGGCCCCCGTTCCACGACCTTTCCGGCGAACTCGAGACTCGCTCGGAGACGCTCTGCAGGAACCGGTTCACAATATCGCCCGGCGGCGGGTGGACAAGATCGCTGGCGCGCGTCATCCTTCGCGCACGGTCGGCATCAGGGGTCAAGACAGGCGATGATCGCTCGCAGGCTCGTTCGGCCACTGGCCGGACTCGCGATCGTGCTCGCCCTCGGCGCGGCGCTCTGGTTCGCGACCCGGTCGCCGCCGCTGACGGTCCAGGGCGAGGTCGACGCCACCCGCGCGGACGTCAGCGCCAGGGTCTCCGGTCGCGTCCACGAGCTGATGGCGGATGTCGGCGACACGGTCGAGCGCGGCGCGGTCATCGCCCGGCTGGAGAACCCGCAGCTCGAGGCCTCGCTCGCGGTCGCCGAGGCGGCGCTCGTGACGGCGCAGGCGGATCTGGAGAGAATCAAGAACACCCGGCCCCAGGTCGTCGCCGCGCGCAAAGCCGAGCTCGCGCAGGCCGACGCCGAAGTCACCTTGGCCGGGGAGACCCATAAGCGTCAGGTCGAGCTCGTGCGCCTCCACGACACGCCACAGTCGCGTCTCGACGAGGCCACGCGCGATCTGGAAACCGCGATGCGCCAGCGCGACTCCGCGGACGCCGAGCTGCAGCTCGCGATCCGCGACACCACCTCCCAGACGGCGGTCGCCACCGCCAACATCAAGCAGGCCGAAGCGACCGTGGACCAGTGGCGGACCGATCAGGCCGAGCTCGTGATCCACGCCCCGATCCACGGCCAGGTCACGACCAGGATCGCGGAGCTCGGCGAGAATTTCGGCGTCGACGCGCCGCTGTTCTCGATCGTCGACCTCGAAGATGAATGGTTCACTTTCAACCTGCGCGAAGACCTCCTGGGCGGGCTCAAGGTCGGCGACGAGTTCACGGTGACCGTTCCGGCGATGCGGAACGCCCAGATCCCGTTGCGGGTCACGGTGATCAACGCCCAGGGTCAGTTCGCGACCTGGCGGGCGACGCGCGCGACCGGAGATTTCGATCTGCGCACCTTCGAGGTGCGCGCCAAGCCGATCGCGCCGCAGGGCGGCCTGCGCCCGGGCATGAGCGGCATCGCTTCCTGGGATCGTCGTGGCGCCGGCAGGCGCTGAGCGGCGCCGGCGTCCGCTCCGGCCGGGGTTCGCGCTCGTGTTCCGACGCGAGCTGCGCTGGCTGCGGCGCCGGCCGGTCCTCCTGTTCTTCACGACCGCCCTGCCGTTCTTCCTGATGTCGCTGTTGACCGTGGTCTTCAGCGCCGGCCTGCCGACCGAGCTGCCGGTCGCCGTGCTCGACCGCGACACGACCGACCTGTCGCGCGCCGTGATCAGGGCGGTCGATGCGACCTCCGAGATCGCGATCGTCGAGCAGGTCGACGATCTGGCGCAAGGTCGCCACCTGATCCTCTCCGGCAAGGTCTATGGCCTCCTGATGCTGCCGCTCAATCTGCAGCGCGACGCCTTTGCCGGTCGCCGGCCCGAGGTCGTGTTCTTCTACGACAACCAGCACCTGACCGTCGGCGGCATCCTCGCGCGCGGGGCCGCCAACGCGGTCGGCGCCGCGGGTGCTGCCGTGCGGGTGGCCTTGCGCAGCTCCAAGGGCGAGCCGGTCGAGATCGCACAGGGCGCGATCACGCCCATCCCGACCCAGCTCAACATGCTCTTCAACCCAGCCCTCAATTACGCCCATTTTCTGCTGGCAGCACTCCTGCCCGCCGTGTTGCAGATCATCGTCGTCACGACCTCGGCCTATTCGGTCGGTCTCGACATCGAAGGCCGCTACCGTCTGGCGACCCTGCGCCGGCTCGGCGGCGGCCTCTGGCCGGCGCTGTTCGGCAAGCTGCTGCCGCACACGCTCGTCTACCTGGTGATCTACGTGCTCGCCGAGAGCGTCCTGTTCGACTACCTGGAGATGCCGCTGCGCGGCCGCGCGTGGCTCCTGGTGCTGGCAGCCATCCTCTTCATCTTCGCCTGCCAGCTGCTCGGCACGCTGCTGGTCGTGGTCACGCTGCGCATGTCGACCGCGCTCAGCATCGCGGGGGTCATCACCGCGCCGGCATTCGGTTTCATGGGCATCAGCTTTCCGCGCCTGGGCATGAACGCCTTCGCCCATGCCTGGGGGGCGCTGTTGCCGGGCACCTGGTATCTGCAGGCGCGCGTCGACCAGACCCTCCGCGGCACGCCGCTCGATCTGAGCCTGCCGCCGATCGTGGTCCTGGCGGCGTTCGTGGTCGTTCTCGCGTGCCTGTGCGCGCTGCGGCTCGATACCCTGCGCCGCCGGCGGCTGCGCCAGCGCGCGCGTCCGGAGCCGGCGCTGGCGGCCGGCGCATGAGCGGAATCGCGGCCGTCTGGCGGCGGGAGCTCGTGCGGATCTTCACCGTGCCGCCAGCGTTCGCGGTGCTGGTCCTGTCACTCTTCATCTATGCCGCGCTCTATCCGCAGCCCTATCTGACCGAGACACTGCGCGACGTGCCGGTCGCGGTCGTCGACCGCGACGGCAGCACCAGCAGCCGGGAGCTCGTGCGCCGCATCGATGCCACGGACTCGGTCCTGGTCGCACAGGCCCTGCCGGACATGGTGACCGCCGAGCGCGCGGTCTATGCGCGCCAGGTCAACGGCATCGTGCTGATCCCGACCGATTTCGAGCGCGACCTCCTGCATGGCAGACCCTCGCCGGTGGCGCTGTACAGCGATGCCAGCTACTTCCTGATGAACTCGCGGATCTCGGCCGCGGTCGCGGCCACCGTGCACGACTTCGGCACCAGGATCGAGGCGGCCCGCCTGGTGCGCGCCGGGGTCGATCCCGGGGTCGCTGCGGCCGCCGCCGATCCGCTGCCGCTGACCGCGGTGACGCTGTTCAACCCGCAAGCCGGCTATGCGACCTACGTTCTGCCGGCCGCCCTCGTCCTGATCCTGCAGCAGACGCTGCTCATGGGCATCGGCCTGCTTGCCACGTCCAAGGACGAGGGCACCGCGCTCGACCAGGGGATGCCGGCTGGCGCGGCCGCCACCATCCTCGGCAAGGCGCTGGCCTATCTGACGCTGCACGCGGTCCTGCTGCCCTCCTTCCTGATCTCCCTGCCCTATTTCTACGGCCTGCCGCGGGTCGGGGACGTGACCACGATCCTTGGGTTCGCGGTGCCGTTCGTGCTCGCGGTGAGCCTTTTGGCGCTGACCGTGACCGCGCTGATGCGCACGCCCGAGACCGTGCAGCTGGCCTTCGTCGCGCTCGGGCTGCCGCTGTTCTTCCTCTCGGGCGCGTCCTGGCCGACCGTCGCGATCCCGCGGCCGATCGCGCTGGCGGCGAGCTTCGTGCCCAGCACCGCGGCGATCGACGGTTTCGTGCGCATCACCCAGATGGGCGCCACGATCGCGGACGTGCGGACCCAGTTTCTGACCCTCTGGGCGCTGGTGCTCGTCTACGGCGCCGCCGCGATCTACCTGGAATCATCCCGAAGGCCACGAGTTTTGAGCCCGCAACGACCGTAGGGCTCCTTGGAGCCACGTCACCCTGGCGTTTCGCGACGGAGGCAGGATCATGACCGACCGAGAGGCATCGCCGTCCGCGCTGTCGTTCCAGCGTGCGCCTTTGCCGCCGCGCTTTTGCAATCTCGATCGTCTGCTGTTCGCTCTGGAGGCGCGCGGGCTGGACGGCATCGTCGCCTCGCTGCCCTGGAACGTCTTCTACCTCACGAGCTTCAACGGCATCGCCCACAAGGCGGACGAGCCCAGGCCCTATGCGGTCCTGCTCTCGCGCCATGCGCCCGAGCACCCGGTCCTGGTGGTCGCCGACTACTACCTCGCTACCTTCCTCACCCAGCCGACCTGGGTCGAGGACATCCGCCCGTTCCGCGCGGTCATGATGCCGCTCGACCTTGAGCCCGCGCGCACCGACATCGACCGCTTCATCCCGCAGCACGGCAGGAAGATTGCCTGGATCGATCGCGCGCGAGAAAGCTACGCCTTCGACATGGCGGGCGCGGTCCGGGGCGCGCTCCAGGACCTCAAGCTGGAGCGCGCCCGGGTCGGCTTCGACGACCTGGGCTTCGGCTTCCGGCTCGGTCAGGACGGGCTCGAGGTCGCCGACGGCTACGATGCGCTGATGTTCGCGCGCGCGGTCAAGACCGGGACCGAGATGCGCCTGCTCGAGCGCGCGACGGCGCTGAACGAGACCGCGATCCGGCGCACGGTCGCCGCCTGGGAGCGGGGCGCCAGCTGGCGCGATCTGAACCGCGCCTATGCCCGTGCGGTGGCCGACCTCGGCGGCTTCGTGCGCGACCCGGGCGGCATGGTCTGGGGCCATCCGCGCGGCGCCGATCCCGCCCTGATGCTCTCGACCGCGCTCGAGGACGGCCCGGTCGAGCCGGGCACGCACGTCATGTTCGACTGCCACGGCACGCTCGACCTCTATTGCTGGGACGGCGGCAAGACCTGGGTGGTCGAGGGCGAGCCCGAGGGTGGGGCGAAGCGGTTCGCAAGAGCGACGGTCGCGGTCGCCGACGCCCTGCTCGACGCCATGCGGCCGGGGGTGCGGGTGAGCGAGCTGCAGGCGCGGGCGCGCGCGGTCTATCGCAAGGAGGGCGTGCCGGACCCCGCCGCCGCGGTCATCTTCTTCCACGGCCTCGGGCTCTCGCACATGGACATCGAGCAGACGCAGGCCGACGGCCGGCCGAACGCCGACTGGAGGCTCGAGGACGGCATGGTGGCGCCGGTGCACCTCCTCTACCCCGGCGGCGAGCACGAGCGGCTCTGGCTCGAGGAGGTCATCGCGGTCACCCCGGACGGCGGCCGGCCGCTGTTCTCCTGGGGCTTCGCGCCGCTGACCGGACGCTGAGCCGCGCCGCCGACCGTCGTCCGCGGACGGCCTCAGCCAGGGAAGGTCTTGCACAACTTGTTGTTGGCCTCGTTCGATTCCGCGATCGCGTTCATCGTGTCGACCACGGCGCAGACCGTGCAGTCAGGATCGTAGCAGTTGTCGATCCGCGGGGTCGTGACCGTGAAGGTCTGGACGCCGCCGGCAGCGAGACCGCTGAAGGCGTGCGGTACCATGATCGTCTGCTGCGGATCGAACACCGTGACGCCGTCGAACGGCCCGGCATCGGCGCCTCCGATGTTGGCGATCGTGACGTTGGACTGGAACACGCAGCTGCCCTGACCGCTCGGACAGCTGCCCGTCGGTTTGCTGATGTCGCGCACGGTCAGATCGGCCCGCTGCTCGCCGCCGCCGTCGCCCAGCCGTCGCGGCGCGATCGGCTCGACATCGATCGAGGCGACCTCGCCCTGCGACAGTGGCCCGGCGGTATAGACCGCGGTGATGTCGAGCTCGTCCCGGGTCAAAAAGACCACGAAGCCGGTCGCCGTCTGCGGGTTGGGTTGGGGCAGACGGTCCAGGATCTCGCGGCACTCGACCTCGAACGCGTAGTTCGGCTTGATCTCGTTCCGCTCGAACTTGCTGGGCGGCCCCTGCTCCTGCTTGACGAACCCCTGCACGAACTTCTTGAAGTAGGTCACCGGCTGCTCGAGCGAGGGATTGTGGACGTTGATCGCGGTGGCGTACGTGCCGGGCAGCAGACCCGTGCCGCGATCGTCGTTCTTTTCCGAGCAGACGAACTTGACCGCATAGGAGAACCGCGCCTGCTTCGGCGAGTTCGAAGCCTTCCTGGGCGATCGCCGCCTGCGCGTACAGAGACGAGGCGCCGGCCAGAACCGCTGCTAAGGTATGGTGCTTGATCATGGCAATGCTCCTCGGACATGATTTTCGGTGAGTTGACGACACGAGCGTAGTCGCTCGTCGCGAGCCGGTATTGTGAAGGGGCTCACAGCTGGCCGCCAATAATCGCGCCCGCGCGAACCGATGGGCGTCAACGTTACGCGCTGCTATTTACGCTAACGGTGATGCAATAGCTCGCTATGAAGGCTCGCGGGCCAGGTGACCGGCAACTTAAGGAGGGCTTTGCCCTGAGCGAGAACCGCCCGGCCGCTGTTCTCCTGGGGCTTCGCGCCGCTGACCGGACGCTGAGCCGCGCCGCAACCGTCCCGCACCGCAAAACAGCCCGCCGCGGCGGACCGGGCGGGCTGTCGGGCACACACTCTTGAGCTGGCGGAATACTGGAGCGATCAGGGGCCGAGTCAAGCCCGCAGCATGTTATTGCAATGCGACAATCAGGCCCCTCAGGCCTCCTGGCCGAGGGTGACCGCGACCTCGCGCGGCTGGCCGTCGCGCTCGATGGTGAGCTTGACCTGGTCGCCCGGCTTGTGGTGCTCGAGCGCGCTGAAGTAGTCCCCGGTCGACCTCACCCCGTCGGCATCGATCCCGGTGATCAGATCGCCGAGCACGATGTTGCCGCCGAGGTCGCGCTCGGTCGGGTGCAGGCCGGCCGCCGCACCCGGCCCGCCCGGGTCGACCGCCATCACCAGCACGCCATCCAGCCCCAGGCGCTGGGTCAGCTGGTCCGGGGCGAGCGCTATGCCGAGCCCGGGCCGGACGACCTTGCCGTTGCGGATCAGCTCGGTCACGACCTGGTCGACCTCGTCGACCGGGATCGCGAAGCCGACGCCGGCGAAGGCCCCGGACGGGCTCAGGATCGAGGAGTTGATGCCGATCAGGCGGCCGGCGCTGTCGAGCAGCGGGCCGCCGGAATTGCCGGGATTGATCGCGGCGTCGGTCTGGATGACGTTCCGGATCTTGTGGCCCGGCACCGATTCGATCTCGCGCCCGAGCGCGCTCACCACGCCCGTGGTCAGGGTCTGGTCGAGCCCGAACGGATTGCCGATCGCGAACACCATCTGCCCGACCTGCAGGTTGGCCGAGCTGCCGACCGCGACCGGCTGCAGCTTCGCCGCCGGCGCATCGATCGCGAGGACGGCCAGATCCTTGTCCGGATCGGTGCCGACCAGCCGGCCATGCCAGGTCGAGCCGTCGGCGAGCACGATCACCGCCGCGTCGGCGCCCTGGATCACATGGAAGTTGGTGACCACACGGCCATCCTGGTCCCAGACGAAGCCGGAGCCGGTGCCCTCCGGGACCTGCTGGACGTCCATGCCGTACGGCTGGGTGGCGTTGACCAGGGTCGTGATGTGGACGACCGAGGGCGAGGCCCTGTGGAAGATCTCGATGGTGGTCTTCTCGATCTCGGCGAGGTCGCCGCGCGCGGTCACCGGCCGCAGGGCGGCAGTCGGGCTGAGATCGCGCCAGGGCTTCGGCACCAGCGTCCAGAACGTCCAGAGGACGAAGGCGCCGATCACCCCGAGCAGAACCAGATTGAGCCAGAGCAGCCGCCGCTGAAAACGCCTCTCCCCGTTCATGCCGGCTCCGCTCCGCATCGACCCCCGCCTTGATATGGATCGGTGCACCCCCCGGGGCCATGTCGGCACTTGGACAGTCAGGCACGTTGGTATGTTCGATTCCACCGGGCCGGCCGGCACACGGGCCGGGCGGCGCCTCCGGTTTCTGTTGCCACTTTCGTGCGGGCCGCGTATCGGTTAACCATCTGGGTTATGGGCTGAGCTCTAGCCAATGCTTCGCTCACGGATCAAGAGCACGACGCTCAACACACGCCGAGAAGAGGAACTGCTCCTCTGCTGCGCCAGAACGCGTCTCGATGACGCGTGCGGTGCGAGAATCAGCGCGATCCTCCGGGAAGATATCGATTGGGCCTACCTCCTGCAGATCGCCGATCGGCACGGGCTGACGCCCCTCCTATACCGGACGCTTCGCAACAGCTGCGCGGATTCGGTCCCATCGTCGATTCTCGCTGACCTGCAGGCCTCCTTCCGCCTCAACACCGTGCGAAATCTCTATCTACTCGATGAGCTGCTCAGCGTTCTAGGCCTTCTAGAAGCCAATGCGATTCCCGCCGTCTCGCTCAAGGGACCACTCTTGGCCCGCTCGCTCTACGGCAACGTTGCTCTACGACAGTGCGCCGACCTCGACATTTTTGTGTCTAGCAATGACCTCGCGCGCGCCGAGGTTCTGCTGAACGAGCGACAATATACCCGTGAACACATCGGCGCTTTCTTTCCTGAGTATCACTTTCAAAAAGGTGCGACGACAATTGATTTACACTGGCACATCATGCCATTGTACTTTCCATTAGACTGGAGCATCGACCATCTATTGCAAACCTCCAGTGCCAAATCATTTCTGGATCAGAGAGTCCGATATTTGAAGGCAGAGGACACGCTGTTGACGCTGTGCATGTATGCGGCAAAAGAGCTTTGGGAACTACAACTCGTCTACATTGTCGATATTAGCGAATTGATTCAGACGCGTCAGGCATTAGATTGGGTGTACATCAACGAGCGGGCGGGTTGCCTGGGTATCCAGCGGATCCTGTTTCTCGGCCTTCGCTTAGCCAGCGAGCTTCTCGGAGCGGCTCTTCCGACAGAGGTGGCGACAGCGGCAGACCGAGATAAAGCGGTGCATGCGCTGGCTGCCAGGGTGCGAAGCCGCATGTTTTCACCCCCCACTGACCCCGGGCAATCGCTCCTGGTCAGACAAATGCTTGTCCATCCGAGAGCGCGGGAGCGGCTGCGCGACAAGGTCGCCTCGTATTTCAGTAGTGCGCGGGTCCTGGTGGGTCCGAATGAGAAGGATAGAGCGTTCGTACGGTTACCATCATATCTCTCGTTCGCTTACTATCTACTCCGTCCGATTCGAGTGATTGCGGAGGCAGGCGCACTTGCCGGTAGCAGGACCCGCCCGGCTGAGCAAGGCGACGGCACGAATTGCAGAGATGACCTCCGGCACAAAGAAGCCGTGCCGATTGACAACGACGCAACAATAGAGCGCTGCGACGGCGTCGTGGAGTACGATGTGGAGGGCGACATCGTCCTGTACAACCCCGAAGAGGGGCTTGCCCTGACCATCAATGAGCCGGCAAGGGAAATCTGGCGGTTATGCCATAGTCGCTATACCATTGTTCAAATCAGCGACGAAATTGCTGGACGATATGGTTGTTCCAGGATCAATCTGCAATCGGACGTCGAGAATCTCGTAGCCCAACTCGCCCAGCTCGGTTTTGTTGATTCGCTACGATAGGATGGATTCAGCGACATGCGCCAGACTTGTCGGTAGTTATCGCGACCCCGACCGGCCGCTGTCGGGCTGCAGGCAGATTTAGAGCACCCGTCTCCCGGACTTGCGCTCCTCGTCCTCCTGGCCCTGAGAAGCTCGGGCAGGCGGCCGCGAATACAGCCGCTCTTTCGGCTTGAAGCTCTGAAGGCTGGCCGAAGCCTCGATCAGCGTGCTGTAGACGGAGAAGTGCTCGCCTGAGCGCAACGCCCTGACCTTAGGGCCAGGCGAGCACCGGGCGAAAGATCTCGCAACAAACTGCCCTCCAGCAACCGCTGGTGGTTCTTGGTCTGGCGCGAGACCACAAGCCAACCAAACAGCAGGATGTAAGCCAACTGTTCGATGTAAAACCTAACCGCCCGAGCGCCCTGGTAGAACGCCCGCCCACACCACCTTCTCGGGCGGAATCACCGACGGTGCCGATGATTCCGCCCGAGAAGAACTTGTCGAATACTGGCGACAACGCGGTGAGCGCTTGGTCGCGCTTGGCAAGCTCAGCTAGGAGAGAGCAGCGCTCCCATCCGAACGTCGTCGCGTCACATCGTCGCTGCCCACATCTGGTAGCTCAGTCTACCCATCCTACCAGATCAGCCCCATCCGGGGCACCCGGTTAGGGCGCCTCGGAATCGCCGCCGTCATGCTCCCTCTTGCCCCCGTAACCGCCGGCGTAATCCTTCTTGCCACCGTAACCGCCGCCGCCGTAGTCCTTCTTGCCGCCGTAGTCGCTCTTGCCACCGTAACCGCCGCCGCTGTCGTACGACTTGTGACCGTAACCGTAACCTGCTTGGGCGATGCGGGGGAGTCCGATCGCTAGGACTGCAGGAACGGCCCAGCCCGCTTGCACCAATGCTCGCCTTCCGAGATTCGCTTCAGGTTTGTTCTGTGCTGTGGTCATGAGTCCCTCCGTTACCCGGGCGCCGGGCTCGTTCTTCGTCCTCGGCGCCTGCTACCCGACGGATGCGATCACAAACATCATTGAAATGCAAGTTTTTTCAGCATACGCTATTGCCTTGGTTGTTCGTATGGTCTGACAGAACACTGCGAAACCATTTGGTGCTGACGCGAAGAGTGTTTAAGATTATTCATCTACCGTAGGGTGAGCGTGGTGCGGAAGCGGCAGAAATATCGGTCCACTTTGGCCCTGGTCTCAAGACGTGACTCAATTGAGAGGCGTCTTCGCTCGGTCGAAGATATCCAACGTGGGTTGGGGACCCGCCTCCACCTGCTGGATGACGCGGGAATCCTCTTTGGTGAGAGCAGCCAGAACCTCTACGTTTTGAACGCGACCGCGGCCTTTGTCTGGAGTTGTGTCGAGGATGGTCTCGGTCGTGATCAGATCGTAGCCGCTGTCGAGCAGGCTTACGACATCACCGGCGCGGCGGTCGCGACCCAAATCGATGCCCTCTTTCGCCGGTGGGCGGAGCTGGGCCTGCTGGTCGGCACGGAGCAGAACCGCCGCCGGCGGCCGGCACCGGAGGACGGGCAAGAGCGGAAGAGCGTTGAGGAATGGCCAGGCACCGCGCCGCTGCCGTCACACAGCGAGCGCGCTTACCGATTGCTCACCACCTCCTTCAGGGTACGCTATGACAGCGCCGCGCAGGAAGCGACGGTGCATCCGGTGCTCGCCCACCTGGAGACGTCGTCGCCAGCGACCGCACCGGCGATTGCCGTCGATCTGGTCTGTGTTGGCGAAGCGCACTTCTTGCTGCTCGACGGCGGGCTGAAGGAGCGCTGCGCTCGGCTCGACGAGCTTGCACCGATGGTCAAGTGGGTTCTGCTCGCGGAAGCGATCAACCGCTATCGCTATCTCCTCTACATCCACGCGGGCGTGGTTCGCAGCCCGGGTGGCTGCCTCTTACTGCCTGCGCCAGCCGGGAGCGGCAAGACCAGCCTGACGGCGGCGCTGGTCCGCGCGGGCTTTGTCTACCTCTCCGATGAGGTGGCCCTCCTGGAGGAGGAGTTGTCGCGCGTCCGACCTGTGCCCGTAAGCTTGTGCATCAAGGACAGCGCCTGGGACCTGCTCGCGCCCCGCTACCCCGAGCTGCGTCACCTCGCGGTCCACTACCGGTTCGACGGAAAGGTTGTACGTTACCTCAATCCACCGCCCGAGGCGCTCGATCCCGACCCGGAGACCAGCCACCCGGTCCGCTGGATTGTCTTCCCGCGCCACACGCCGGGAGCGCCGACGGTGCTCCGGCCGCTCCGCAGGGCCGACGCGCTGCACCGCCTGATTGAGCAGTGCCTGGCGATGCCCAAGCCCCTCGATCAGCCCAAGGTCGCCAGCCTCGTTCGCTGGATCGCGGACATTCCGTGTTTCGAAATGCCCCTGTCCTCGCTGGACGAGGCGGTCGCACTCCTACACGAGCTCTGCCAATGCGGGCAGTAAGCAGCCTTCCCGCCCCTCTTGGCAATTGGCTGCCGCCCCCCCTGGCGCGCCAATGCCTGAGTTTGTGGTCGTGGTGGGTATTGGCCAATGTTGTGGGCGGCACACTCAGCCTCTTGCTCTGGCGCGTGCCCACCCAATTCCTCGGCGGCGACATCGGTTTGTTGTCTGGGTTTCTCCCGCTGTCAATTGGGCAATGGCTGGTCCTGAAACGCTATCTGGCGCCGACAGGCTGGTCGACACTCGCCACGTTGGAGTACAAGGCTGGGTGGGTACTCGCCAGCGCCATGGGTGTAGTCGGGGGCTCGTACCTGCAGAGCATCGCCGCCGTCGGGCTCCTGACTGCGGCCGTCGTACCTCGCCAAGATCTGACAGTGCTCGGAGTGGCTGTTGACGCGGAGGTGTTCTGGGCCAGGACGGTTGGCTTGTTTGCCCTTTGGGGTGTGGTGGGAGCCGCTCAATGGCTGGTGCTTCGGCGCCATATCGATTACGCGAGCTTCTGGATTCCCACGAGCGCACTGGCGGGAGCGGCGTCGGGAACGGTAGCGTTGGCAATCGATACGGCAATGCCCCTCGGCGGCTTGCTGCTGGCATACATCGCGAGATGGAGCGTGTTTGGGGCGCTGACCGGCATCGCGTTGGTGTTGCTGCTGCAAGACCGTGTCAGGCACCGGTCGGAACGGCGCCTTGAGCACTTGCGCAGACTGGCAAAGGAGCGGGCAGCCGGTTGACCGGCCTCTCTCTCTCTCTCTCTCTCTCTCTCCTCCTCTTTGATCTTTCCGCCGCGCGCCGGAGCGCCTAAGGATCGCCGACGGTTCCAGAAGCGGCGAGGACGACATGGCGCGGGAAGGGCGGCGACCACGGCGGGACAAGGGAGCCGGTCCGGCACAGGCGCCGTTCCGACATCTGCGCAACCCCTATCCGCCGTTCGAGATCCTCTCGGCCGACCAGATCGAGACCATCCACGAGGCCTCGCTGCGGGTGCTGGCCGAGATCGGCATGAATTTCCTGCTCGCCGATGCGCGCCAGATCCTCAAGGAGGCCGGCTGCGCGGTCGATCCGACCGGCACCCGGGTGCGCTTCGACCCGGCCTGGATCGAGGCGCAGATCGCCGCGGCGCCGGCCGCCTTCACGCTGCACGCGCGCAATCCTTTGCGCAGCGTCCACGTCGGCGACAACGCGATCAACTTCTCCCTGGTCGCGAGCGCGCCGCACGTCTCCGACCTCGAGGGCGGCCGGCGGACCGGCAACTTCGCCGACTACTGCAATCTCCTGAGGCTCGGCCAGAGCCTCAACATCTGCCACATGCTGGCCGGCTACCCGGTCGAGCCGGTCGACCTGCCGCCCGCGACCCGCCATCTCGACGCCCTTGAGGCCATGGCGACGCTGACCGACCGGACCCTCTACGGCTATGCGCTGGGTGCCGTGCGCATCCGCGATTTGCTCGAGATCACCCGGATCGCCCGCCAGGCGACGCCGGAGCAGCTGCTCACCGAGCCCTCGATGACCACGGTCGTCAACGCCAACTCGCCCTTGCAGTACGACGGGCCGATGCTGGAAGGCGTGATCGAGATGGCGCGCCACAACCAGCCGATCATCTTCACGCCCTTCACGCTCGCGGGCGCCATGGCGCCGATCACGGTCGCGGGCGCGCTCGTCCAGCAGAACGCCGAGGCGCTGGCCGGGATCGCGTTTGCCCAGTGCGTCCGGAGGGGCTGCCCGGTGGTCTACGGCAGCTTCACCTCCAACGTCGACATGAAGAGCGGGGCGCCCGCCTTCGGCACGCCCGAATACGCCAAGGCCACGATCGCCTCCGGCCAGCTCGCGCGTCGCTACCGGCTGCCGTATCGGGCCTCGAACGCGAACGCCTCGAACGCGCCCGACGCCCAGTCGGTCTACGAGTCCGAGATGTCGATCTGGCCCTGCGTGCTGGCGCACTGCAACATCGTCAAGCACAGCCTGGGCTGGCTCGAGGGCGGGCTCACGACCTCCTACGAGAAGATCATCCTGGACGCCGAGATGCTGCAGCTGATCGCGGCGTTTCTCGAACCGCTCGACACCGGCGAGGGCGCGCTCGCCCTCGATGCGATCCGCGAGGTCGGCCCCGGCAGCCATTTCTTCCAGGCGGCGCACACGATGGCGCGCTACGAGCACGCCTTCTACGCGCCGATGCTGTCCGACTGGCGCAACTTCGAGACCTGGCAGGAAGCGGGCTCCATCGACGCCACCTGGCGCGCGAACCGGATCTGGAAGGCGCTGCTCGAGGCCTACGAGCCGCCCCCGATCGAGCCCGCGACCGCCGAGGAGATCCGGGCCTTCGTCGCCAGGCGCAAGGAGGAAGGCGGCGTGCCGAGCGGTTGATCGCGAAGCGGTGCGTTCGAATGTACCGCGCCGTGCCGCTTGCTGGCAGAGCTGCTATGGTACGGAATGATGGCTACAGCCGCGCGCCGCGATCCAGTTGATCACCGGCAACCGAGCTCATAGCAATGGCTAAGCGCATCCTGGCGGTCGTCGAACCCGCGCTCCTGAGGTGGGCGCGCGACACCGCTGGCTACACAATCGAGGAAGTTGCCAAGCGGCTGAAGAAGGATGCTCGGGTGATCCTTGCCTGGGAGGCAGGGGATGAGCGGCCGGCGATGGGACAGCTCCGGAGGCTCGCCAGCATCTACAAGCGACCGCTCTCCGACTTCTATCTGCCCAAGCCGCCCGAGGAGCGGCCTTTCCCCCACGACTTTAGACGCGCGCCAGGCGAAGTCGCGCTCGTCTATTCACCCGCCCTTCGTCGCCAACTTCGCTTGGCCCGAGAACGCCGCGACCTGGCGCTGTCACTCTATGAGGAACTGCAAGAGCCGATTCCACCGATCGGCGAGAGCATCTCGTTGTCCACGGCCCCTGAAGCTGTCGGCGCCCGTATTCGTCAGCTTCTCAGGGTCGATTTCGAACAACAGCAGCGCTGGGGCGATGGGCGCTCGGCCTACAACGCGTGGCGTCGGCGAATCGAGGCCATAGGTGGCTTGGTGTTCCAATTCGAGAGTGTTCCCCCCGACGAAGCGTGGGGGTTCTCGATCGTGGAAGCGATTCTTCCGGTCATCGGCATCAACCGTGGGCTCGCGCCGAACGGCAGGACGTTCACGATGCTGCATGAGCTCACTCATGTGCTTCTGGGCGAAAGCGCCACTTGCGACATTGATGATCTGGCACCGCGCGGCGCTCCCGAGATGCGCGTGGAAGCATTCTGTAATCGAGCCGCAGCTGCCGCCCTGATGCCTGAACGGACCTTCCTAGATCATCGAGTCATCCGGGAGCACAACCACGTGCGCGAGGAATGGGGCGACTTGGAGATTGAGGCTATCGCTCGGACATTTGGCGCGAGCCGCGAAGCGGCAGTTCGACGTCTTGAGACTTTCGGGTTAACGAGCCTAAATTTCTACCTTCGCAAACGCCTTCAGTACAATGAAGAGTTTGAACAAAAAAGACGTCTAGAACGCGACGCGGTGAAAGATAAGCCAATTCGGCGCAATATGCCTCAAGAAGCCATTAGTAATCTTGGTCGCAGATATGTTAGTTTGATCCTTCAAAATTATCAGGAAGATCAGAATCACACTGCTTGATGCATCTGACTATTTGGGCGTACGCGCCGAAAAAGTTCGCTTTGTGGAGGACTTGGCCGCAGATTGGGTCAGCGATGGCCGACGTGACCCGCTACAGTATTGACACGAGCGCACTCATTAGCTGGTGGGTTGAGGACTACAGCCCGGACGTCTTTCGTGGCTTGCTGCCCAAGATGGCAGCCCTGGTCGCTGCCGGCCAACTCCGAGCCGCGCGCAGCGTGAAGGACGAGCTCGGTGACGGAGAGCTTCGCAGATGGTGTCTTGCCCAATCAGATCTCTTCGTCGAGGAGGATGAAACGGTTCAGCGGCGCGTCAGCCAGCTGATGGCAGCCTATCAAAATCCGAAGAAGACGCGTGGCATCGACAAGGCCGATCCATTTGTGATTGCCTTGGCCGATACACAGCTACCAAAGTGGCACGTGGTCTCAGCGGAGAGAGGCGGCAGCCTAGCCAACAACCCCAACATACCGACCGTGTGCGCCCACATCGGCGTGCAGCACGTGCGCTTTTTCGAGATGCTCCGGCTCGAAAGATGGACACTGTGATCCGAGGTGGGCGCCCCGTCGCCGCCATAGGCGCCGCCCTCGACGACTTCCCCGGGCGACGGCTTCCGTCTAGGCTCGGCTGCGATCACGAATGACTTCGCCGAAAGAGCGACGCAGCATGTCCTCCTTCCCCCGGATCGGCCTGTTGCTGGGTGATGCCGGCGGCATCGGCCCCGAGATCGTGGCCAGGCTGCTGGCGAGCGAGGCGCTCGACCCGGAGGTCGCGACGGTCGTGATCGGCGAGCCGCGCGTTCTCCACCGCGGTGCCGGGGCCGCCGGAATCGAGCTCGAGCTGCCGATGATCGAGCGCGTCGACGATGCGCCCGCCGGCGCCGCGGCGCTGCTGCCGGGACCGCTGATTGACCCGGACCAGGCGCCGGTCGGCCGGGTGAGCGCGCGCGCCGGCAAGGCCGTGCTGGACGGGTTCCGCATGGCGCTTGGCCTCGCCGCCACCGGCGAGCTGGATGCGATCTGCTTCGCGCCCTGCAACAAGCAGGCGATGCACGCGGGTGGCCTCGAGCTCGAGGATGAGCTCAGGTTCTTCGTGCAACTATTGGATTTCAAAGGCTATGTCGGCGAGGTTAATGCTACGGATCAGCTCGCGACCACGCGCGTCACCTCGCATGTGCCGCTCAGCGCGGTTGCCGGACTGATCACCGAGGATGGCGTCCTGCAGGCGATCCGTCTCGCCCACAGCACGCTCCAGGCCGCGGGCAGGCCGCACCCGCGGATCGCGGTCGCGGGCCTCAATCCGCACGCGGGCGACGGCGGCATCTTCGGCCGCGAGGAGATCGACGTGATCGCGCCGGCGGTCGAGAGCGCGAAGGCCCTGCAGATCGCCGCGTCCGGCCCTTATCCTTCGGATACCGTGTTCGTGCGGGCCCGCGATGGCGCCTTCGATGCGGTCGTCACCATGTACCACGACCAGGGCCAGATCGCGATGAAGCTCCTGGGCTTCGAGCGCGGCATCACGATCCACGCCGGCCTGCCGATCCCGATCACGACGCCGGCGCATGGCACCGCGTTCGACATCGCCGGCCGCGGCATCGCCAGGGCCGACGCGCTGCATCAAGCCTACCGTACCGCCTGCGCCATGGCCAAGGCGCGCCCCTCCTGGCGCAACGGTCCCCCATCGCGACCTTTCGGGCCAGCCACGTCTAAGGCTGCTCCCGGGCCGGCGGGGCGGGCCGGCGCCGGAGCCGGCTCGTGATGCGGAAGTGGCGCAGGCGCTGCAGCCGCGCAGGGTCTTCCATGGTCAGATGGAAGATCACCGCGGCCAGGAACACGAGGCCCACGACCGCGCGCACCCAGAAGCCCTGCATGCCGGTCGCGACCAGGCCCGCCTCGATCATGCCGATGATGTAAGCGCCGCAGTAGGAGCCCACGATCGTCGCCTTGCCGCCGAAGATCGAGGTGCCGCCGATGAACACCGCCGCCATGACCGTCAACAGGAACCCCGAGCCCTGGGTGTTGAAGAAGTTCTTGTTCTCGGCGGTCAGCAGCACGGCGGCGAAGGCCGCGAGCAGGCCCATGAGGGTGAACAGCTTGACCTTCTCGCGCACGACGTTGACGCCCACCACCTGGGCGACGCCGACGTTGTCGCCGATGAACAGGAGATGCTCGCCGAAGCGGTGGCGGTTGAGCACGAACCAGAGCACGACCGCGACCGCGGTCGACCACAGCGCCTCGACCGGCAGGACCCCGATCCGGCCGACCAGGACGTCGTGGATCGTGTAAGCGTCGATGGTGCGGATGGCGTAGGACAGGCCGCCGGTCAGGACGGTCGTGATCCCGCCCCAGAAGAACTGGGTGGCGAGCGTCGCGATGATCGAGGGGATGCCGATCACGGCGATCAGGAAGCCGTTGATCACGCCAATCAGGGCGCCGCCCGCGAGCGCCAGCAGCAGCGCCGCCCAGGTCAGCTCGTAGGTCTTGAACGCCCAGGCGAACAGGAAGCCGGAAAAGGCGATCACCGAGGGGAAGGAGAGATCGATCTCGCCGGCCGCGATCACGAGCGTCAGGCCGAGCGCCAGGATCAGCTGGGGCGGCACCGTGGCCAGGAACGACATGTAGATCCGATAGCCCAGAAACACCTGGGGGGCCGCGATCATGAAGGCGGCCACCATGACCAGGAACACGCCGATGATCGGCAGGCCTTCGATCTCGATCGACGGCAGCCGGCGGCGGGTCATGGCGCGCGCGCGCCTTCGGTAGCGCTCTGCAGGTCGATCAGATGGCGGGTGAGCTCGGCCAGCGACAGCTCGCCCCGCCGGATCACGCTCACGACCTCGCCCCGGTCGAGGATCACCAGGCGGTCGGCGAGCTCGTGGACGTGGGCGAGGTTGTGCTCGATGTAGATGCAGGCGCGCCCGGAGTCCTTGATCCGGCGGACGAAGTCCAGGACCTTGCGGACCTCCTTGAGCGCGAGCGCCACGGTCGGCTCGTCGAGGATGATCAGGTCGGCATCGAAATACATCGCGCGCCCGATCGCGATCCCCTGACGCTCGCCGCCGGACAGCTCGCCCACGGTCGAATCGGCATCGATGCCGGCGCCGCGAAACCCGATCTGCTCGCGCAGCAGCTGGTTGGCGAGCGCTTTCTGGCGCGGGACGTCGATGAAGCCGAAGCGGTTGGTGATCTGGCGGCCGACGAACAGGTTGCGCCAGAGCGGCTGCTTGTCGGCCAGCGATTTTTCCTGATGGACCGCCTCGATCCGGAGATCGTGGGCGCGGCGGACCGAGTACTGGTCGGGATCGATCAGCTGGTCGCGCAGCCAGAGCCGGCCGCCGGTCGGCCTGAGCACGCCGGTCACGATCTTGATCAGCGTCGACTTGCCGGCGCCGTTGTCGCCGATCAGGCCGACGATCTCGTTGGCGCCGACCTCGAGGTCGATGTTCTTGAGCGCGACCACGTTGCCGAACGCCATCTGGATGCTTTCCATGCGGACGGCGTTGGCATAGCCGCGCTGGCCTGTCGCCATGTCTCCCCCGGCGCTCGCGTTGGTAGGGCGCGGATCTCCTGATAAGGATCGTACAGGATGGCTTCGGGCGGACAAGGGGATCGATCGATGAGCCAAGCGGCCGGGTTTCGGGGGGTCTATCCGATCCTGTATGCGTTCTTCGACGCCGAGGGGCGGCTGGACCGGGCGGCGATGCGCGCCCAGGTCGACCATTGCGTTCAGGCGGGCGTGCATGGGATCGCGGCGCTCGGGCTCGCGACCGAGGTCAAGAAACTCAGCCCGGAGGAGCGCCGCCTGGTGATGGCGTGGGCGGCCGAGGACCTGGCCGGGCGGCTGCCGCTCGCGATCACGGTGTTCGGGGCGACGCCTGCCGAGCAGATCGCGTTCGTCGGCGCCGCCGCCGAGCAGGGCGCCGACTGGGTGATTCTGCAGCCGCCGCAGACCGGGGCGCCGATCACCGAGGAGCAGCTGGTGGACTTCTTCGGCGCGGTCGCCGACGCCTCGCCGCTGCCGGTCGCGATCCAGAACGCGCCCCAGTACATCGGGGTCGGGCTGTCCGGCGCCGGCCTCGACCGGCTGAGCCGGCGGCATCCGAACGTCCGCCTGCTCAAGGCCGAGGGCTCGGCGCTCGAGACCCGGGCGCTGATCGAGCTGACCGAGGGCCGCATGGGCGTCTTTCAGGGCCGGGGCGGGATGGAGTTCACCGACGTCATGCGCGCGGGCTGCATCGGCATGATCCCCTCGGTCGAGTCCTGCCACGTGCAGGCGAGGATCTTCGAGCTGATGCAGACCGGCGGCAGCGCGGATGACGCGGAGGCCGAGCGCCTCTACACGGCCCTCGCGCCTTTGATCCTGTTCCTGATGCAGTCGGTCGACCAGTTCCTCTGCTACGGCAAGCGCCTGACGGCGGAGCGCCTGGGCCTCGGCCCGGTCCACGACCGCGCGCCCGCACAGGCGCCCTCCGCCTTCGGCCTCGAATGCCTCGCCCGCCACGCCAAGGTGCTCGATCGGTTGCCCTGAGGGCCGGTGAAGGACTGCCCAAAACGCTGCGATCGCACCGGGAAAATGCCAATGATTTCAACAGGGATTGCTTAGCGGGCCGGAATGATTCGCAGGCCCTGAGCCCGCGTGGCCGGCCGACCCACCCTAGCCGGTCGCGGTCGCGAGCCGACGCTTCAGCATCAGCTCGAGCTCGGCGGCGGGCGCGGGCCGGGCGAAATAATAGCCCTGGGCCAGATGGCAGCCATGCTGCCGAAGGAAGTCGAGCTGCCGCTCGGTCTCGACGCCTTCGGCGATCACCTCGAGGCCGAGGGATGCGCCAAGGCCGATCACCGCCCGCACGATCGCGGCGTCCTCGGGGTCGATCCCGATGCCGCAGACGAACGACCGATCGATCTTCAAGCGGTCGACCTTGATCCGTTTGAGGTGGGTGAGCGAGGCGTAGCCAGTACCGAAATCGTCCAGGGTGACGCCGATCCCGCGCTGCCGGAGGCTCTGGACCAGCTCGGCGATCCGGTCCTCGCCGCGGCCGACCATCGCGTTCTCGGTCATCTCGAGCTCGAGCCGGTCCGGTTCGACCCCGTGCTCGGCCAGCGCGCGATCGAGTTCGTCGAGAAAGCCGTCGGCCCGCAGCTCCGGACTGGCGACGTTGATCGCGAGGCGCGCAGGCGCGATGCCCCGACCCTGCCAGCGCGCCATCTGCTGCAGAGCGCGGTCCATGACGAGGCGGCCGAGCGGGACAATCAGCCCCGTCTCCTCGGCGACCGGGAGAAACGACCCCGGGCCGAGCAGCCCGAGATCGGGGTGTCGCCAGCGCAGCAGGGCCTCGACCGAGCGGGGGGTGCCATCGGACAGGCGCAGCTGGGGCTGATAGTGGATCTCGAACTCGTCCGCGCCGAGCGCCCGCCGCAGATCCCGCTCGACCCTGGCCCGCCGCTCCATCAGCTCGGTCATGTCGGCGACGAAGTAGACAAATGTGTTGCGGCCGGACGCTTTGGCCCGGTAGAGCGCCAGATCGGCATTCGCGAGCAGCTGACCCGGGTATTCGGCGTCGGTCGGGTAGAACGTGATGCCGATGCTCGCGCCCGCGTGCAGCTCCTGCTTGTCGTAGGCGACCGGCCGGCCGGCCGCCTGGATGATCTTGCTCGCGACGACGCCGACCTGATCGGGCGCGTTGACCCCGGTCAGGATGATCGCGAACTCGTCGCCACCGACCCGGGCAGCCGTATCGGTGCCGCGCAGAAGCTCCTGCAGCCGGCGCCCGATCTCGCGCAGGAGCTGATCGCCGGCGTCGTGGCCGAGGGTGTCGTTGACGTCCTTGAAGTGGTCGAGGTCCAACTGCAGCACCGCGACCAGCGTGCCGTCGCGGCGTGCCTGGCTGAGCGCCATCTCGAGGCGCAGGCGGAACAGGGTCCGGTTGGCAAGGCCGGTCAGCGGATCGTAATGCGCCAGCTCGACCAGCCGCTCCTGCGACTCGATCAGCCTGCGGCCGTCGTCCCGCACCCGCCGGACGATCGGGCCAAAGATGCAGAACGCTTCCAGGCCCAGGATCAGCAGCGTGGCGGCGAGCAGCCCGGCTTCGAGCATCCGGATCTGCCTGACATTCGCCTTCGCCTCCGAATCCAGGAGATCGACCAGCTGCTCGATGGCGATCAGGAGGCCATCGGATGCCGCCATGATGTAGCGGGCGCTTGGATGTTGCGGGCCGAGCTCGCGGTCCGGGGTGCCGCTCAGCCGGAACGCTTGATCGAGATACGCGCGGAGCCTGCGATCGAGATCGATCGGCGGGGCAAAATACAAGGCTCGGATGCGCGCTGACGTTCGGAGGGGCTCGCCGAGCCGATGCTCCGGATTGGTCAGCCGGGCATGCGCCTGCTCGATGGCGTGGGCGCTCTCGAACAGCTGGCCCCGGTCGGCCGCGCGCTCCGAAGATTTCTGGCTCAGCACCAGGCTTTGCGCGGTGTGTTCGACTTCCTCGATCAACGTGCCCTGGCGCGCGCTGATGCTGATGATCTGGGCGCTCGCGCGGTGGGATCGGACGGTCGCCTCCAGGATCAGGAAGCCGCCGATCGCAAAGGCAGCGATCAGGCTGAGCGCCAGGACGTAGCGGCGGGTGAGGGCGCGGGTCGTCGCCTGGAGCGCTGCCAGCTGGGTGCCGGTCGTGGAGGCGGGGTGCGCAGGCATGAGCACGGTGGCTGCTGCCCTCCAGGGCGGCGTTGACCGTCGGGCTTGTCGCAATGATAGGATGAAGCTCCGGTCAGTCGCAATCCCTGGGCGAACCGTGAGCGCCGCACCCACCGTCACAGGCCTGCCGCGGCGCGCATCGCCGGTTCTCAGGGCCGGGGCGGCGCGCTAGAAGGTCGGCATGGAGAAGGCGATCGAGACCGGGTCCGGCAGCCGGCCGCACAGGCGGGACACCGAGCCGCGCTATCGCCCGATCCGCGATTACGCCGCGATCGGCGACTGCCACGGCGCGGCCCTGGTCAGCGGCGACGGCAGCATCGACTGGTGCATGCTCGAGCGCTTCGATGCCGACCCGGTGTTCTGCCGCCTCCTGGACGCCGACCGCGGCGGCTTCTGGTCGATCCAGCCGAGCGGCGCGTTCCGGTCCAAGCGCAGCTATCTGCCGGGCAGCAACATCCTGCGGACCGTGTTCGCGACCGACGACGGCGAGGTCGCGCTCACCGACTTCATGCCGGTCGGCCGCCGCCTGGACGCCCGGGCGCACGACTACGTCAGCCTGAACGCGCCCGGCTGGCTCGTGCGCCGGGTCGAGGGACTGAAGGGAGCGGTCGAGCTGATCGTCCGCTATCGGCCGGTGCGCGCCTTCGCCCGCCATCCGACCGAGCTCACGGTCCGCCACGGCGTGGTCCACGGCGACGGCGTGCCGTCCTTGTTCACCGACCTCGAGCTCCTGGCCGACGGCGACACCGCGACCGCGAGCGTCACCTTGCGCGCGGGCGGCTATCGCGATCTGGTGCTCGCGCGCGACAGCCTGCCCGGCCAGCCGCCGAGCGCGCGGGTCCCGGAGCTGTTCCGGGTCACCTCCGCGTTCTGGGAGGAGTGGATCGCCTGTTGCCGCTACCGGGGACCGTATCGCGACGCCGTGCAACGGAGCGCGCTCGCGCTCAAGCTGATGACCTACGCGCCGTCGGGGGCCGTGGTCGCGGCGCTCACCACGTCGCTGCCGGCGGCCGGAGCGCGAGGCGCAGGGCCGCGACGGCCGGCTCGCTTGCCTGCGCACCGCCTGCGCCACCCTGTACGCGCTCGCCGCCCTCGGCTACGACGGCGAGGCGGGGCGGTTTCACGACCATCTCGCCCGCGCGCTGCGCCGGACCCTGCCGCGGCTGCAAGGCCGCTACGGCATCGAGCCCGGGCAGGAGCCGGCCGAGCGCGTGCTCCGCCACCTCGAGGGCTACGCCGGCAGCCAGCCGGTGCGGATCGGCGGCGGCGCGTCCGGCCAGCCCGAGCTCGACCTCTGCGGCCAGGCGCTCGATCTCGCCCTGCTCTATCGCCAGCTGGGCGGCCGGCTCGGCGAGCAGGAGCGCCGGTCGCTCGCGGGCCTGGCCGAGCTGGTCGCCGCCGGCTGGCAGGCCCCGGACCGGGGCCCGTGGGCCTTGCCGGGGCCGCCCCGCCAGCACGTGCACGGCAAGCTGATGAGCTGGGTCGCCATGGACCGGGCGCGCCAGCTGTTCGAGGACGGCCGCGACTGGGCGGCGCTGGCCGCGCGGATCCGGGCCGAGATCGTCGCGCGCGGCGTCGATCCGCTGCGCGGCCATCTCAAGCATGCGTTCGATGGCGGGGTCGATGCCTCAGCCCTGCTGGCCCCGCTGCGCGGCCTGCCGGCGGCGCCCGAGACCCTGCGCCAGACGGTCGCCACCGTCGAGCACACGCTCGCGCGCGGCGACTTCCTCGGCCGCTACGCCACCGATGCCGGGCCGGCCGTCGATGCCGGCGCCAGCCTGCTCTGCAGCTTCTGGCTGGTCGATGCCAAGCTCGCGGTCGGCGAGCTCGAGGACGCCCGGGCCCGGTTCGAGGGCCTGCTCAAATGCGCCAACGACGTCGGCCTCCTGGCCGCGGCGATCGACCCCATGAGCGGCGCGCTGCAGGGCAACTTCCCCAACGCCGCCACCCATCTCGCCCTGATCGAGAGCGCGCTCAACCTGCGGCTCTACGGGCGGCTCGGCGCCGCCCACCTGGCCGGCTCCTACGCCGACCGCGCCCGCCACGCGGCCGGCGCGATCTTCGGCTGGCGCGGCTTCTGGTCCCGCCTGCGCCGCCGCCAGCGCGCCGGCCGCCTCCGCTCCTCGCCGGCATCCAAGCTCGCCTGGCCGTAACCCGAAGCCATGGCGGCGGCGTTCTCGGCGGCGCCTCGATCTTCGGCGGCGTTGTCGAGGACGACCGCTATCGGCCCTCTCCTTGGACCTTTCACCGCCCAGCTCCCCGCTGGCCGCCTGTAGCCAAAGCGGGTGCCTGCGCGCGCCGCGGTGGCGACGATGCGCGCCACACCCAGGGCTTCACGAAGCTGCCCCTCCACATTCCGCGCTTCGCCTTTCGGGCCTCGTCCTCAGCAGCGACATAGTCCGTCGAGTACCGCCGGTACGCCAGGGCCCACCCGGCCGACACCAACCTGCGGCCGATGTCGACGCCGTTGGGCGAGAAGACCTTGGCAACGATGCGACCGTACCGGTCCTGCTCGACGGTCTCGCAGCGGAGCTTGACCCCGGCCGTGAGCGCTTCGAGGGCGGCCAAGGCCATCGTGCCGCATGCTATTTGCTGGCCCCGCCACCAGAACGTCTGGTCCAGTTCGGGCGCGTCGATGCCGTGCAACCTCACGAGCTGCCCGGCCACGACGATGGTGTCGCCATCGATGACCTTGGCGGGGCCGGTGAGGCGCTCGGCACGCCGGCTGAACCCTAAGATAGCAACGAGACCGGTCGCGAGTCGTCCGAGCATTAAGCTGCCGCGCTCTGCCAGACTATCAGTGGCGGAGCATAGGCGGGTTGGGTTACCGCTTCGTGTGGTAAGCCGGTCGGATCACCACCACGTCTCGAGGGTCGAGGGCTCCAGCGGCCCGACCAAGCTGTCGCAGGTGCGGGCGGAGGCCGGCGAGGGTGTCCAGCTCGTCGGCGAGGGCATCGGCTTCCTGCCCACCGTGATGGCCGCGGTCTTCATCGGCGGCATCTTGATCTTCGGCGGCAAGGCGACGATCGTCGGCACCTACTGCGGCGCCTACATCATCGGCATGATCGAAGCCGGCCTGGTCGCGACCGGCATGCAGGGCTTCTGGGTCCGCGCCGTCGTCTTCCTCGCCGCCGTCGTCTTCCACCTGACCATGGACCAGCCCCAACGCCTCACCCGGCTCCGCCAGATCTTCCGCTTCAGCGACCGGCTTCAGCGCCGGCCCGCGCAGGAGCCTCCTTAAGCTGGAATGCCCGACTTGGGCTGCACCCTCAAATGAAAAGCCGGGCTTGCAGCGAGGGCGCATGTCGCTATCATAGCGATCAGTGGTTTGCATTCGCCAAAGCTGAGCAACCCGGCGTTAGCCGCATTGATAGCGGATATCTCGGATGTAGCTCTGAGCGGGCTTGTGCCGTAGCCGCGACCCACGACGACAAAGACGACTTGATCAGGCGCCTGACGGCATTAATCTTCACCATCAAAACAAAGGAGCATTACCATGTTTGCTCTCGTAAGTAGCCCTACGTCGACTGCTATCAGAAAATACGGAGCCATTATTCTCCCACGCATGCACACCTCACTCTCGCTTTTTCTCGCCATCACCTGTTTCAGCCTCGCCCTCCTCGAATTGACCGGCGCGATGTCGGACGCGCTCGACAAGACGGATTGCAACGGCGTCGTCCTCGACGATTCGCCGTTCGCGGAGCCCATCGTCCGCGACCATCGCGATAAGTCATACGGTGCGCTCTCCAACCCCGCGATGCGCCCGCTCGGTGGCGGCGAGGGTTACGGCAGGATCGTGCCGCGCCCGGCGACCGTCGTGCGCACCGCCGACGAGCTCCGCGCCGCGTTGCTGGTTGCCGGGCGCGCGCCGAAACCATCTACGTCGACGACGCCGCCGAGATTGATCTCTCGTATTGCGCGAAGACGCCGAGGCCGCGCGATTGCCGCGAGCCGCGCTCGCGCCCCACGGATGGTTGCACCGACTACTCGCTCGCCGTCCCCGCGAACACGACGCTCGCGAGCGGGCGTGGGCGCGGCGGCTCGCGCGGCGCGCGCCTGTTCTCGCGCACGTTCGCCGATTGCCCACTGTTCGACGTGAAAGGCGACGGGGTGCGGATCACAGGGCTGCGAATCCACGGCCCCGACTCGAGCATCGAGAACGACGATCCGATTCACTGCGGCGGCGAATCGACTGCGATTGGCATCAGCAGCGACGGACCGCACCGCTGGGCGACCGAGATCGACAACGACGATCTGTCGTCGTGGCCGCGCGCGGCGGTCAAGATAGACAGCGTTCAGGGCGTGCGGGTTCATCACAATGTCATTCAGTTCAACCGGCGTCACGAGCACAACGGCACGTGCGGCCATCGTAACTACGGTCTCGGCTACGGCGTGGTCATCGGTCCGGGTAGCGTCACGATCGAGGCGAACGTGTTTGATCACAATCGGCACGATATCGCGTCAGACGGATCGCCCGGCGCGCATTACACCGCAACGTATAACCTCGTACTCGATGGCGCGGTTGAGCAAAGCTTTGACGTGCACGGCGGCAAGGATCGCGTGGCAGAACGACTGCACAAACATCGCCGGCTCGGCGTTCGTCATCCACCACAATACGTTCCTGCAGTCGCACAAGCCGGCCGTGCGTATGCGTGGCATCCCGATGACGGGTGCATGGATCTACAAGAACGAGACATGCGACGACGACCAAGGCGATGCGTTCGACCAAATCAACTCGCACGGAAACTTCACGGTCGACGACAACTTGACGAGCATCAATCGCTTCCCCGCGTGGTTCGTCTCGTTCGGCGGCGCTTCGTTCTGGCAGTGGCAACAGTTCGAAGGGACTGCCATGAGCGATGTTCGCGTCGGCGATTTCGACGGCGATGGCGCAGCAGACATGATACGCGCCACCTTGACGGGCTGGCAGTGGTCGAGGAGCGCGCGCGAAGGTTGGGCGTTCCTCAACACGCTCACAAATCCGATATCTCAGCTCGGTTTCGGTGATTTTGTGGGCCTCGCATTTACCGACGTCGTCCGGGCGACCGGAAGTGAATGGCAAGTCTCGGAAGGCGGCACTTCGCCGTGGCGAAGCCTGTACCCGACGAGCGCGCCACTCTCCAGCGCGGCGTTTGGCGACTTCGAAGGCGACGGCCACACCGACGCGTTCTTCGCCGACGGTACGCGGTGGTCCATCGTGCAGAGCTTCTTGCCGCGCGTGACTCGCCATTATACGCAACTATATAAATTGACCGAATTACGATTCGGCAATTTCGTCGGTGACTCGAAAGTGGACGTGCTACGCTCGACGGGCAGCGAGTGGCTCGTTTGGGATCGCGTGTCGCGAGCGTGGAATCACCTCGGCTTCTCGTCGATTCCGCTGTCGCAGCTCACGTTCGCTGATTTCGACGGCAATGGCCTTACCGACATCGCACGCAGCGCGAATGGCCAGTGGCTCGTGTCGTGGGGCGGGAAGAGCGCGTGGTCGGTGCTCAACACGAGTGATCAGGATTTGAGGTCGCTCGTCATCGCGGACTTCAACGGCGATCACAAAGCGGACGTGCTCTCGCGGCAATCGCCCGATCCGTAACTGGTTAACGCAGTCGTCAGTCGAGCGCGAGCGCGAGATCAAGATCCCCTACTTTGTTTGCAATCAACGCCGACCCGGTTGCAATGGGGCGTGCCGGCCGCGTCCGCTTGACCCCGATGCCAGACGGTGCGTCCGTGTTGAGGCTAAATCGCGCGAATGCGCTCACCCTGCGGCGCGACCGAGAGGCCGCGGATGTGGTGGCGCTCGATCAGGCGGGCGACCCCAGGCCTGAGGCTTTGGCGTCCTCGACGAAGGCGTGGAGGAAACGGGCGCCGGCTGCGTTGGCCTTGGCGGTGCCGACCGCCTGTTGCACGGCCGTGAATTTGCCGTCCAGGATGCGGGCGCCGGGGAGGTTTTCCACGTCCTGGAGCAGGCGGGGGCGGAGGCCGGCCAGCGCGTCGAGCTTTTCGGCGACGAAGAGGTCGTAGGAGGCGTCGAGGCTGGCCGCGCGGACCAGCTCGGCGTTCTGGAGGTGGCGGCTGAGCCAGAGGTCGTAGGCGGCCCTGGCCGCGATCGCGATCTTGATGCCCGGGCGGTCGACCTCGTCGATCGAGGTGATCTTTGAGCCCGCGGGTACCAGGTAGGTCGCCTCGATCTCGGCGTAGGCCGGAGAGAACGCGATCACCTCGGCGCGCGCGGGCTCGGCCGCGATCAGGCCGATGTCCCAGACGCCCGCGCCGGCCGCGTCGGCGAGCTCGCCCGGTCGTCGGAAAGGTCACGTAGGCGACCTTGACGCCCAGGCGCTCGGCGATCGCGCGCGCGAGGTCGGGGGCGACGCCTTCAGGGTCGCCCGTGGGGCTCCTGCCGCTGACCAGGAGAAAGTTGGAAAGGTTGATGCCGGCGCGCAAGGTCCCGGTCGGGGCCAGCTCGGCGAGCACGTCCTGAGGCACGTTCTGAGACACGTTCTGAGACAGTTCTGAGACATGGCGACCGGTCCGAAGAATGATGAGGGTCAGGGATCGTAGTTTGGATCGCCGGCGAGCGGCAAGCTTCCGGTTCCGGAGCTGGGGCGGCGGCCGCGCGCGGCGATCGGGCTTTACGGCGCGGGCCGGGCGAGTAGGATCGAGGGCAACGCTCTATAGGAGCGCCAAATCAAGGGAGGCGAGCATGATGACCGATTGGCGTGCGGTGAGTCTGGCGGCGGCGTTGCCGCTGATGGCCCTGGCGCTGGCCGCGCCGGCCGCGGCCGAGGATGACCTCGGCGCCGGCATGACGATCTACATGCAGATGGGCGGCAATCCGGGCGATGGCGCGACCCTGCCGCGCACCAACGGCGCCCGCGCCGCGGCCAAGGCGCTGGGCGCCAAGCTGATCGAGCAGTATTCGGGCTGGCAGCCCGAGACGATGCTGAACCACTTCCGCGAGGCGCTGGCCGCGGATCCCGCCTGCATCGTGATCATGGGCCACCCGGGCTCGGGCGCGTTCGCCGACCTGGTCGCCGAGGCCGAAGGGCGCGGCATCGTGGTCACCAGCGGCAACGCGCCGCTGACCGAGCTGTTCGACAAGTACCAGGCCAAGGGCTTCGGCTACGCCGGCGTCGAGCTGTACAAGGGCGGCTGGCTGACCGGCAAGAAGATGGTCGAGGTCGGCAAGCTCAAGAAGGGCGACCAGGCGCTCGAGTACGGCCTCTTGTCCCAGGCCGAGCGCGGCCAGAGCGACCGCGGCCTGAAGGAGGCGCTCGAGGATTCCGGCCTCAAGGTCGACTACCTCGAGATCAGCCCCGAGGTCAACAACGACGCCTCGCTCGCGGTCCCGATCCTGACCAGCTACATCGAGTCCCATCCGGACGTGAAGGCGATCGGCACCCAGCACGGCAACGTCACCTCGTTCGTGCCCAAGGCGCTCGAGGCCGCGGGCAAGAAGCCGGGCGACGTCACCGTCGGCGGCATCGACCTGGTGCCGGCGACCATCGATGGCCTGAAGGACAAGTACATCACGGTGGCACTCGATCAGCAGCTCTACCTGCAGGGCTTCCTGCCGGTCACCCAGTGCGTCCTGTCCAAGAAGTACGGCCTGACCGGGCTCTCGATCAACACCGGCTCGGGCGTGGTCACGCCGGAGACGATCAACGCGCTGGTGCCGCTGATCGACGCCGGCATTCGTTGACGCCGCGACCAGGCCGGCGGCGCGCGCCTGGCGACCTGCCGCCGGCCGCGCCGCGACCCGGGCCCCGGGCGGCCGGGCCCCAGGGGAAGCCGGGCCCCAGGCAGTCGGGCCCCAGGCGGTCAGGCCCCAGGCGGTCAGGCCCCAGGCGGTCAGGCCCCAGGCGGTCAGGCCCCAGGCGGTCAGGCCCCAGGCAGTCAGGCGATGAGCCCGGGGCCGCCGCGCCTGCTGATGATCGGGCTGGACGCGGCCGAGCCCGCGCTGGTCGAGCGCGGGCTCGCCGACGGCACGCTGCCCCATCTCGCGCGCCTGCGCGCCCGCGGCAGCTACCGGCGGCTGGCGTCCAGCGCCGCCTGCCTTGCGGGCTCGCCGTGGCCGACCTTCTACACCGGCACCTCGCCCGCGAGCCACGGCTTCTACCATTTCCTGCAATGGCACGCCGAGCGCATGGCCATGGTCCGCCCGGGGCCGGAATGGCTGCCGATGCAACCGTTCTGGCGCGCGTTCGGTCCCGCGGGGCCGCGCTGCCTGGTGATCGACGCGCCCTCGACCTACCCGCCCGAGCCGTTCGCCGGGGTCGAGATCACCGGCTGGGCGAGCCACGATCACCTCTATCCGCCGGCCTCCCACCCGGCGGACGCCATCGCCACGCTGCGGCGCGCCTTCGGTCGCTCGCCGCTGCCCGAGGAGGCGATGGGGCTGCAGCCGCTGAGCCGCCTGCTGGCGCTCGGCGGCGAGCTCGAGGCCAGCGTCCGCTACGTCACCGACGCCGCGCTCGGCCTGATGCAGAAGGCGCCCTGGGACCTCTGCCTGGTGAGCTTCGCTGCCGCCCATCGCGCCGGCCACAAGCTCTGGGACGCGAGCGGCGCGCGCGGCCGGCTCGCAGCCACCGACCACGCGCGCGCGTTCGCCGCCCTGGCGCCGTGTACCGCGCCTGCGATGCGGCGGTCGGCCGGCTGGTCGCGGCCGCCGGCGAGGCCACCTCGCTGCTGGTCTTCTCGCTCCACGGCATGGGCGCGAACACCAGCCGGGCCGAGCTGCTGCCGGCGATGCTCGAGGGTGTGCTCCAGGGCCGCGCGCCGGCGGCCGCGGCGCCGCGGCCCGCGCTCCAGCGCCTGCGCCGCCTGCTGCCGGTCGAGGTCCGGCACGCGGTCAAGAGCCGCCTGCCGCAGGCCGCTCAGGACCGCCTGACCCGCTTCTGGCGCACCCCGGCGGGCGGGCTGGGTCCGCAGCCGGCCTTCTGCGTGCAGGCCGACCAGCAGGGCTACGTGCGCCTCAACCAGCGGCAGCGCGAGCGTCCGGGGCTGGTCGCGCCGGGCGCCGAGCGCGAGGCCCTGCTGACCCGGCTCGCGAAGGGCCTCAGCAGCTTCCGCGACGCCGATCGCGGCACCCCGGTGGTCGCGCGCGTCGAGCGCGGCGATCGGGTCCTGCCCGCCGGCGGCCGCAGCCACCTGCTGCCGGACCTGATCGTGCACTGGACCGACAGCCCGGCCGCCGCGGACCGCGCGCTCCGCTCCGACCAGCTCGGCACGATCCTCTGCCCCAGCCCCGGCCGCAATCCGGACGGGCGGGCCGGCAACCATCGGGACGAGGGCTTCCTGATCGCCGCCGGCCCCGGCCTGCCTGCCGGCCGCGGCCAGGACAGGGCCGACATCCGCGACCTCGCGCCGACGGTCTGCGCGCTCCTCGGCGTGCCGCCGCCCTGGCCCATGGAGGGCCGGCCGCTGACGACGCCCGCCCAGGACCGGGCCGCGACCGCAGGGCGCGCGCGCCCGCGGGGCTGACCAGGGCGCCTCAGTGCAGGACCAGGATCAGGATGCCGGAGATCACGAGCCCGATCCCGAGCAGCTCGATCGGGGTCGTGCGCTCGCGAAAGACCAGGGTCGAGGCGATGAAGGTGAACACCAGCTCGATCTGGCCGAGCGCGCGCACATAGGCGGCGTTCTGGATGGTCATCGCCGTGAACCAGCCGGCCGAGGCGAGCATGCCGGACAGGCCGACCCAGCCCGAGACCCGGAAGGAGCGGAACACCGCGGTCAGCTGGCCGGGCTCGCGCAGGCGCATGTAGATCGCCATGACCAGGGTCTGGAACACGGTCACGCAGGCGAGCGTGAAGGCCGCCCGCATCAGGAAGCCGACGTCGCCCAGGGCGAGCGAGGCGCCCCGGTAGGAGACCGCCGAGATGCCGAAGAACGCGCCCGACGCCATGCCGATCAGGGCGGTCCTGTCGGTCCAGCTGAGCAGGAGGCTCGAGAAGTTGATCCTGGTCCTGGCCGCCGCGATCGCCATGACCCCGACGAGGCTCACCAGGATCGCGAGCGCCCCGCCCAGGCGCAGGGGATCGCCCAAGAGGAGGAGGCCGAAGATCGCGGTCTGCACGGTCTCGGTCTTGGAATAGGCGGTGCCGACCGCGAAGTTGCGGAACGAGAACAGATGCACCAGGAGCGCGGTCGCGGTGATCTGGGCGAGCCCGCCGATCAGGGCGTAGCCGAGGAAGGTCGGATTGGGCCTCGGCACCTCGAAGCCGGCGATCAGGGCGAGGCCAAAGGCGTAGAGGGCGGCGAGCGGCGCCGCATAGGCAAAGCGCGCGAAGGTCGCCCCGGTCGTGCTGAGCCGCGCCTTCAGGTGCTTCTGCAGCGCCGAGCGCAGGTTCTGGCAGAAGGCGGCGCCGATCGTGATCGGGATCCAGAGCTCCAAGACCGGGCCTCCTCGGCGACCCGCCGCCCGTTGGCGGGGGGCGCTGCTTATGCGGTCCCGGAATTGATGCCCGGAATCGGCGGAACTGCAAATTAGAATGTCGCCCTGCTCATAAGCGTAGCTTATGCTTGCTCGCATGACCACCCGCCTGCCGGCCTTCCCGAGCCTGCGCGCCTTCGAGGCGACCGCGCGGCTCGGCAGCGTCACCCGCGCCGCCGCCGAGCTCGGCGTCAGCCAACCCGCGGTCAGCCAGCAGCTGCGCCAGCTCGAGGCGTTCCTCGAGCGGCCGCTCCTGCGCCGGGTCGCGGGCGGCCTCGTGCTGACCCCCGAGGGCGAGCTCTATGCCGCAAGGCTGCAGCGGGCATTCGCCGACATGCACGCGGCGACCGATGCCCTGCTGAGGGCCGGCAGCGAGCCGCGCGTTCTGACCCTCTCGCTGCTCGCGACCTTCGCCCAGCGCTGGCTGATCCCGCGGCTCGCGGGCTTCCAGCGCGCCCACCCGGACCTCGAGGTCCGCCTCCTGACCACCTCGCGGCTGGTCGACCTCGCGCGCGAGGACGTCGACCTCTCGATCCGCGCCGGCTCCGGCCGCTGGCCCGGCTGCCGCGCCGATTTCCTGATCGAGAACCAGATCTACCCGGTCGCGAGCCCGGCGCTGCTGGCGCGCCGACCGGTGCGGCGGGCCGCCGATCTCGCCGGCCACGTGCTGCTCAGGGTCGAGGCGGAGCCGCGCGATCGGGACTGGCAGCGCTGGCTCGCCGCCGCCGGCGTGCCGGCGCTGGAGCCGCGCGGCTGGCTGACCTTCGCGAGCTCCAGCCACGCCCTCGAGGCGGCGATCGCGGGGCTCGGCGTCGCGATCGGGCACACGCCCTTCGTGATCGACGGCCTCGCCGCCGGCCGTCTCGCGACGCCGCTTGCCCTCCAGCTCGGCGGTGATGGCGACTTCTATCTGGTCGCCGCCCGGGATCAGGCCGAGCGCCGGAAGATCGCCCGCTTCCGCGACTGGCTGCTGGCCGAATGCCGGGCGCGGCCTGCGGCGCCGCCAGACGCTCTCCGCTCCGCGCCCGCGCCCTACTCCGACGCCGGCTCGGGCTGAGCCCCGGCACCCGGCATGCGGACGTGGCTCGCGAGCACGCGCAGCGCCGCGCTGGCGGCGCCATAGCCGTTGTCGATGTTGACCGTGACCAGCCCCGGCGCGCAGCTGGCCAGCGCCGCATGGAGCGCGGTCTCGCCCGCGCGCGCGATGCCGTAGCCGGTCGAGGTCGGCACCGCGATCACGACGCCGCCGACCAGCCCCGCGACCACGCTGAACAAGGCCCCCTCCATGCCGGCGACCACGATCACCACCGGGTAGCGCCGGAGCTCCTCCTCATGCATCAGGATGCGCCAGAGGCCGGCGACCCCGACGTCGGCGATCTCGCGTGCGGCGACGCCGTAGAAGGCGAGCGTGCGGATCGCCTCGCGCGCAACCGGCAGATCGCTGGTGCCGGCGGTCACGACCGCGACCGGCGGCTCGCCCGCGGGCTCGGGCGGCGTGCCGAGGATCGCGGTCCGCGAGCGCGGATCATAGTCGAGTGCTGCCAGCTCCGCCGGCGCCAGCTCCGCGAGCAGCGCCGGCGTCAGCCGGGTCAGGAGCAGCGCCGTCCGGCGCGCCCGCGCGAGCGCGATCGTCTCGCCGATCTGAACCGCAGTCTTGCCCGCGCACAGCACCGCCTCGGCGAGGCCGATCCGTTCGCGCCGCTGCCAGTCGAAGGTGACGTCAGCCATGAACCGGCGGTCTGTGAAAGGCGCTGCCCATCCGGTAGGGCTGGTAGCGTACAGGCGTGGTATGGCCGTGCCGGGCGAGCAGCTGCTCGATCCCATGGCGGACCGGGGTGGCGGGCTCGCTCAGCATGCGGGTCAGGCCCTCGCCATCCAGCTGGATCGTGATCCCGTCCCGCAGCAGCCGGCAGCGCACCGTCCTCGGTGCCAGCTCGTGCTGGATCAGCCGCTCGACCGCGTGCACCAGCTCCAACCGCTCGGCCGTGACCTGGATGCCGGTCTCGAGCCGGCTCGAGAGGCAAGGGGCGGCCGGCAGCTCGGCCAGGTCGTCGAGGCCGAGGCTCCGGGCCAGCGCGCGCACGCCGGCCTTGTCGATCCCGGCCTCGACATAGGGATGCCGGACCTGGTGCGCCTTGGCCGCCTCGAGCCCGGGGCGCCAGTCGGCGAGATCGTCGAGATTGGTGCCCGAGCAGATGGTCGCACGCGTGCGCAGGGCGATCGTGCCATAGAGGTTGGTCTTGCAGAAGAAGCAGCGATTGGCCGGGTTCTTCAGATACTCCGGGTCCCCGAACTCGCCGGCATCGATCACCTCGAGCCGCCAGCCCTCGCGGATCGCGTAGGCGCGCACGCGCGCGCTCGCTTCCGGCGGCACCGCGGGCGAAACCGCATGCAGCATCGCCGCCCCGCGCCCGAGGCGGCGGCCGGCGACCACGGCGAGGGTCATGCTGTCGACCCCGCCGCTGACCGCGACCGCGACCTCGCCGAGCTCGTCGAGCACGGCGTCCAGAGCCCCGATCGGCTCACTCATCCAAGTCCCCCTCGAGCGCACGCGCCTCCGCTTGCCGTCGCCGCCGCGCACGCGCCGCGTGACCGTCGGGACCATCCCGCAGCGGCTCGATCTCTGCCTTGGCGGTGCGCTCGCCGCCCGGCCTGACGACCAGCTTGACCCCGAAAGCACCCTCGGCCGTGACCACGCTGACCGTCTCGCGCGCCAGCACGGCACGCGCCTCGAGCCGCCAGCGCAGCCCGATCGTGGTCGTCTCGGCAAAGCAGCGCTCGATCACCGGGTCCAGCCGCTCCGGGCGCGCGAGGACCTGGACCTGGGTCGCGAGCCGGCCCTTCTTGCCGAACGCGGCCAGCTGGATGACGTCGAGCACGCCGTCGGCGGCGCGCAGCGCGTCCAGGCCGAGCGCCAGCTCCTCGGGGCTCTGATCGTCGACCTCGAAGGCCAGCACCGCGACCCGATCGTCGGCCCGGCCCCCGGCCGCCGCCGGCTCATAGGCGAGGATGCGCAGGATGTTGCTGAGACCGGGCAGGCGCCGCGTGCCGAACCCGATTCCGGATCGTCCGACCCGCCAGGAGCCCGCGGGCAGCCGCTCACGCACCCCGAGATGGCGCAGGATCGCGGCGCCGGTCGGGGTCACGCGCTCGCCCGCGACGCCATCGTCGACCATGGGCAGGCCCTCGAGCAGCAGGGCTGCCGCCGGCGCCGGCACCGGCAGCGCGCCATGGGCGGTCGCGATCCGGCCGCTGCCGATCGGCAGCGGCGCGCAGGAGACGCTGAGCGGTCCCAGCGCCTCGAGCAGCCAGGCGCTGCCGACCACGTCCGCGATCGAATCCCAGTCGGCGAGCTCGTGGAAATGGACCTCGTCGAGCGCGATGCCGTGCACCTTGGCCTCGGCCTCGGCGAGCAGGGTGAAGATCGCGATCGCGCGCGCGCGCACCGGCTCGGGCAGCGCCGCCTCGGCCAGGCGCGCCCGGATCGCGCGAAACCGGCCGGGGCCGTGGTGATGGTCGCCCTCGGCCGGGCCTTCGATCACGACCCGCCGGCCGGCGAGCACGCCATCGTCATGCGCCACCAGCTCCGCCCGCCAGTCGTCCGGCAGGCCGGCCGCGCGCATCGCTTCGAAGGTATCGGCCGCGTGCTCGGGCCAGGCATCGAGCAGGGCTGCGAGGACCATGTCGCCGGCGACCCCGCCCAGGGGATCGAGATGGAGGTGCAGCCTCGCCATCCGCCGGTCCCGCGCTCAGGCCGCGGGCCGATGGACCGGGACGACGTAGGGGCCTTCCGGGATCACCGCGACCCGGGGGTCGCCGCTCCGGGCGACGCTGCGCGCAACCGCCGCCGCGACCGATCGGGCCCGCTCGACCCCGGTCAAGGGCCAGTCGGCCTCGGGCAGGCGGTCGGAATAAAGATGAATGCTGCCCTGGCGCATCGGCTTCAGCTGCATCTCGGTCTGCCACTCGTCGATGTCGGCGAAGCGCTTGGCGCTGATCTCCTCGAGGAAGCGCTCGGGCCCGCGCTCGACCAGCCGGCGCTGGGCGTCGACGAACTCGGTCGAGCCCATGCCCTCGGAGCAGGCGGATGCGATGATCAGATCGCCGCCCTTGGCCAGGATGGCCATCGGCGCGACCATGCCCTTCACGGTCTGGTAGTAGGTCTTATCCAGCGGATAGCCGGCGGCGCTGGTCACCACGGTCTTGAACGTCTCCTCGACCGGCACCTCGGCGAAGCCGCGGATGTGGTCGACGGCGAGAAGATGGCTGGCCCGGATCTCGCCGAAATTGACGAACGACAGGCGGCGCTCCTCGTCGATCACGGTGTTGAGCGCGAGCGCGCCCCCCAGCATCAGGACGATCTCGAGCTGCGCCTGGTGCAGGGGATTGCCCTCGAGCACGCAGTTCGCGGCGTTCGGGTGCTCCATGAAGCGGGCGCTGTGGAAGGTCGTGATCGTGTCCTTGTGGGCGACGCCTGGGGCGATCACCTTGCGGCCGCCGGAGTAGCCGGCCATGAAATGCGGCTCGACCAGGCCGGTTGCGATCTTGAGCTCGGCTTCGACCAGACGCCGGTCGAGCTTGACCGGCACGCCGCCGCTCCGGGTCGTGCCGAGGTCGACATGGGCGGCATCGTCGCGCGCGAAGTGGTTTTCGACCCGGACGTGGTCCATGACCCAGCGGGAGCCCACCAATTCCTCGAGCTCGGCGCCCTCGTTCGGCCGGTGCAGGCCGGTTGCGACCAGGACCGTGATCGCATCGGCCTCGAGCCCGGCCGCCAGCAGCCCCTGGACCAGGGTCGGCAGGAACAGGCCGTTCGGCACCGGCCGGGTGATGTCGCAGATCAGGATGCAGGCGCTGCGCTTGCCGCGCGCGAGCTCGGCCAGCGCCGGCACGCCCACGGGCCGCGCGAGGGCGCCGCGGATCGCATCCTCCGGGTCCGGCAGAACCGGCATCGGCCGCTTGCGGATCACGGTCAGATCGAGGCCTGCCGGCAGGTCGACCGCCAGCCGCCCCCGATCGTAGTTCAGCTCCACCCGCTGCATCATCCTCACCTCGACCCCAGGCGCCCTTTGGTCGCATTCGCGGGCGCCCCCCACATCTAGGCTGTCCCAGAGCCTACACCAGTGCTAGGAATTGCCAAATGCCGGCTTAGCCTTTGGGAGGCTCCAGGATGCTCAGCCCGACCTTTCCGGTAGTCGACCTGCCCCATCTCGCGAACGTGCCGCTGCCGCCGATGCTGCGCGTCCGCCTCGAGCACCCGAAGGGCGAGCCGGTCGCCGACCTTGCCGCGGCGGTCGACCTGGCGCTCGCCCGCTCGCGCCGGTTCGAGGAGCTCAGGCGTGGTGCCAGCGTCGCGGTCGCGGTCGGCAGCCGCGGCATCGCCCACATCCCGAAGGTCGTGGCCGCCGCGGTGCGGCATCTGAAGCAGCGCGGCTTCGAGCCCTTCATCGTGCCGGCGATGGGCAGCCACGGCGGCGCCACCGCCGAGGGCCAGGCGGGCGTGCTGGCGCATCTGGGCGTCACCGAGGCCACCGTCGGGGCGCCGGTCCGCGCGACCATGGAGACGGTCGAGTATGGCGCGACCCTGCATGGCATCCCCTGCCGGTTCGACAAGAACGCCGCCGGCGCCGATGCCGTCCTCTGCATCAACCGGGTCAAGTCGCACACGAGCTTCGACCGCCCGATCGAGAGCGGGCTCACCAAGCTGATCGCGGTCGGCCTCGGCAAGCAGGTCGGGGCTTCCAACGTCCACCGCCTGGGCCCGCGCGGCTATACCGAGGTCCTGCCGGCGCTGGCCCGGATCGCGATCGAGCATTCCCCGATCGCCTACGGCATCGCGCTGGTCGAGAATGCCGAGAAGCAGCTCGTGGTGGTCGAGGGCGTCGAGCCCGCCGACTTCGCCGCGACCGACGAGCGCCTGCTGAAGCTCGCCAGGTCCCTGGCCCCGCGGCTGCCCTTCGAGCGCCTGGATGGCCTGGTCGTCGAATGGATCGGCAAGGAGATCAGCGGCGCCGGCATGGACCCCGTCGTGGTCGGCCGGGTCGGCATCCGCAGCATCCCCGACCCCGGCAAGCCCTACGTCAACAAGCTGGCCGTGCTCGGCGTGACCGAGGACTCCTACGGCAACGCGGTCGGCCTCGGCAATGCCGACTACACCACCCGCAAGGTCGCCAACAACATCGACCTGTTGCCCATGTACATGAACTCGATCACCGCCGCCGGCACCGAAGGCGCCCGCATCCCGGCGGTGCTCGCAAGACGACCGCACGGTGCTTCAGGCCATGGTCGCGACCTGCTGGCGGGCCGACCCGGAGAACGCCCGCCTCTGCCAGATCCGCTCGACGCTCTATCTGCACGAGATCCTGGTTTCCCCGTCCCTCCTCACCGAGCTCGAAGGCCGCCCCGACGTGCAACGGCTCTCGGACCCCGCCCTGCTCGAGTTCTCGGCCGACGGCGACCTTTTGACCCGGGTGTGAGCGAGGGTGATGCGCGGGCGACCGAACGCTCACATGCGCCACGGAATTTCACCGAACCGACCATGGCACGCCGAAGCCACGAGTTCGGTGAGGACGACAAGATAAAGGTACTGCTGCGTGTCGTCGCCACAGCTGTCTTTGCGGGAAATTCGCAGGAATCGGTATCGAAATTCACGACCTCGATCAAGAGAAATCAAATCTCGATAGCGCCCTGCCCTTGTGCTTTGATTGTCACGCGGCGATTGGAGGATGTATTTGGGGCTTCATGCGAAAATTGAACAGCGCGCGGCCCGGCTCAGGCTCAAGCGGTCCTATGGGATCGACTCCCCGTGCTCGATCAGGCTCGCGACCACCAGCCTGATCACGTCATCGAGGTTCGCGAGCGCTTCGTCGCGCGAGGAGCCCCAAGTGGCCCCGCCCCGCTCGGCGAGCGCCGGGCAGTAAGCGTACCAAGCGTCCTCGTCCGGCTCCACGACGACCTCGAACGTGTAGCGCGTCACGACTGTACCTTTGGAGTTCAGGCACTTCCTATGGCACGGACGGGGTGAAAACCCAAAGGAGCGAGGGCGTTGTTCAAGCGGCCTGGCCGCTGCGGAGGACCGCCTCGAGCAGGGCCAGCGCCTCCTCGGCGAAGCGCCACATGTTGGCCTCGCGATCCGAATGGCCGGTCTCCAGGGTCAGGCTGCGGCTCTGCGGGCCGACCACCGCGATGCAGCTGTGCCCGGGAGAATCGCCATAGCGGTTGCCGGAAGGACCCGTGGCGCCGGTCTCGCCGAGCCCCCAGGTCGTGCCAAGGCGCTGCCGGATCGCGCTCGCCTCGAGGAGCGCATAAGCCTCGGTGCTCGGGCGCATGCCGGGATGGCGGGCGAGGTCCTCCTCGAGCAGCACTTCGCGCGCCTTGTGGGTGTAGATCACGCCGCCGCCGACGAACCAGGCGGACGCCCCCGGCGCCGCCAGCAGGGCCGCGGCGATCAGCCCGCCGGTCGAGGATTCCGCGACCGCGATCGTCTCGCCGCGCGCCTTCAACAAAGCGCCCACGGCCTCGCCCATCGTTGCCAGCGTCGGCATCGCATCATCTCCTCAGCCTGCCCCGCGTCCGGGCGGCGGGACTCCGATCCTTTGCGCCGCCCGGGGCGCCCTGGAGCTCGTCAGGCCCCGTCATGCCGTCTTTGTTGCGAGCGACGCCGACGTGGCCGGGCCCTCTCAAGCGGTATCGACGACGCCATCGACCAGGATGAGGTCGCGGCTCAAAGCCTGGTCGCGCACGGCGAGCGCCGAGGCGTACTCGGGCGAGCGATACCAGGCCCGCGCCTGCTCGAGGCTCGGGAACTCGACGATGATGATCCGCTCGGGCCGCCAGCTGCCTTCGAGCGGCTCGATCGCGCCGACGCGCGCGAGGTACCGACCGCCATACTTGGCGATCGCGGCGGCGGCGCGGGTTCGATAGGTCTGGAAGGCTTCGCCATCCAGCACGGACAGATCAGAGACCAGATAGGCAGGCATGATGACCGTCTCCTGACCGGGCGGCGTAGTCGACGACCTCGTCCGGCGAACGCCGCCTTCGACGCCGGCCACGCATCTCCAGGATTCTCAGCGCCAGCCGCGCTCAGAAGGTCTCGACCCAGGGCCGCAGCTCGACCTCCCAGCTCCAGGCGCTGCGCGGCTGCTTGAGGACCGCGAGGTAGCTCTCCGCGATCGCGTCCGGGTCGAGCAGGCTGTCGGGCCGGTCGGCGGGCTCCGGCCGACGCGCGCTCCGCACCCCGCCGTCGATCACGAAATGGGCGACGTGGATGTTCCTGGGTGCCAGCTCCCGCGCCAGGCTTTGGGCGAGGCCCCGGAGCGCGAACTTGCCCATCGCGAACGGCGCCGAGCGGGCGTAACCCTTGACGCTCGCGGACGCACCCGTGAACAGGATCGCGCCCTGGCCCTGGCCAAGCATGCGCCGCGCCGCCTGTTGGGCCACGAGGAAGCCGCCGTAGGCGCTGACCATCAGCGTCGTTCGGACCTCGTCGGGGTCGAGGTCGACCAGGGGGCCCTGGACCCGGTAGCTCGGGTTGTAGTGGACGACGTCGACGGCGCCGAGCTTCTCGTCCGCCTCGGCGAACAGCCGCTCGACCTCGCCCGCCTCGGTGACGTCGCAGCCGAAAGCCACACCGTCGATCTCGGCGCAAAGGGCCTCGAGCTTCCCCGGCCGGCGGGCGGCGAGCCCGACCTTGACGCCATGCTTTGCCATGAGCCTCGCGAACGAGGCGCTGATGCCGTCGCCGACCCCGACGATCAAGGCAGTCCCGGCCATGGCTTCCTCTCCCTCCGTAGCTTTGTGCGACGCGCACCGGCATCCCGCTGCCCGTCGCCGACCCGGCGACCGGCGCCGACGCGACCGTCATGACTTTCCGCGCCCGCCATTAACCAAATCTTTACCCCTCGGTCGTCAACTCTTTCCTCAGATGGTCCATGAGACCCTGGGACTCCGAGGGCAGATTCTTCCGAGTCGACGGCGGATTCCCAGGATCGCATGGACCGTCGGCCAGCTTGGGGATCAAAGGTTAACAAAGAGTTAGCGGGATCGGCGATCGGCGCCGGTTAATGGCCCGAGCCCATCTGACACTCGAGCTTGCCTGTGGCCGACACCTGCCGGAGTCCGCCGGCGCCATCGCCGGACCGGGCCCGCTCGACCTCGAGGTCCGGCAGCCGACAGGTCAGCTCAGCCCTCCACCCGGTCAGGGCGCGCTCGCTATTAACCGAATCTTTACCCCTCGGTCGTCAACTCTTTCCTCAGATGGTCCATGAGACCCTGGGACTCCGAGGAGCAGACGTCTCGAGCCGACGGCGGATTCCCAGGATCGCATGGACCGTCGGGCAGCTTGGGGATCAAAGGTTAACAAAGAGTTAGCGGGATCGGGGGCGGGTTAATGGCCCGAGCGCGTCTGACACTCGAGCTTGCCTGTGGCCGACACCTGCCGGAGTCCGCCGGCGCCATTGCCGGACCGGGCCCGCTCGAACTCGAGGTCCGGCATCCGACGGGTCAGCTCAGCCCTCCACCCGGTCAGGGCGCGCTCGTCATTAACCGAATCTTTACCCCTCGGTCGTCAACTCTTTGCTCAGATGGTCCATGAGACCCTGGGACTCCGACGGGCAGACGTTTCGAGCCGACGGCGGATTCCCAGGATCGCATGGACCGTCGGGCAGCTTGGGGGTCAAAGGTTAACAAAGAGTTAGCGAGATCGGCAGATCGGCGACGGGTCAGTGGCCCGAGCCCACCTGACACTCGAGCTTGCCTGTGGCCGACACCTGCCGGAGGTCCGCCGGCGCCGTGGCCCGGACCGGGCCCGCTCGAACTCGAGGTCCGGCATCCGACGAGTCAGGTCAGCCCTCCACCCGGTCAGGGCGCGCTGGTCTTAAGGCGGATCCGCCCACCGACACCAGGGCGGTCCAGCCGGACTTCACCGTCAAGGCCGCAGCCTGGCCGGCGACGTCTTAACCGAATCTTCACCCTTCGGTCGTCAACTCTTTGCTCAGATGGTCCATGAGACCCTGGGACTCCGACGGGCAGGCGTTTCGAGCCGACGGCGGATTCCCAGGATCGCATGGACCGTCGGGCAGCTTGGGGGTCAAAGGTTAACAAAGAGTTAGCGGATCGGCGGCGGGGTTAACGGCCCGAGCGCGTCTGACACTCGAGCTTGCGCTGTGGCCGGCGCCTGTCCCGAGGTCGGCCCTGGCCGGACCGGGCCCGCTCGAACTCGAGGTCCGGCAGCCGACGGGTCAGCTCAGCCCTTCAGCCCGGTCAGGGCGACGCTCTCGATGATCCGCCGGCGCAGGATCAGGAAGGTGATCAGCATCGGCAGGACGCTGATCACCGAGCCCGCCATCAGCTTGCCGTAGTCGCTGCTGAAGCGGAACTGGAACGCGGTCAGGCCGACCTCCATGTTGAACAGGAGCGGATCGTTGGCGACCAGCAGCGGCCAGATGAACGCCGCCCAGGTCTGGATGAAGGCGAAGATCCCGATGGCGCCGAGCGCCGGCGCCGACAAGGGAGCGAGCACCCGGACCAGGATCCACCACTCGGACGCGCCATCGACCCGCGCCGCCTCGAGCAGCTCGGTCGGGATCGCCGACGCGATGTGCTGGCGCAAAAGAAAGATGCCGAAGCTCATGAACAGGTAGGGCAAAATGATCCCCTGATAGGTATTGATCCAGTGGATCTTCACCAGCTGCAGATAGAGCGGGATCATATAGCTCTCGAACGGCACGATCGCGGTCGCGATGATCAGCATGAACAGGAAGGTGCGCCCGGGGAACCGATACTTGGCGAACACCGCGCCCGCCATCAGCGAGGTGACCGCGACGCTGAGGGTGGCGACCAGGGACAGGCCGACGCTGTTGAGGAAGAACCGGCCGAAGGGTGCGACCTCGAAGATCCCGGTGTAGTTGGCAAGCGTCGGCGCCTGCGGCAAGAGCTCCGGCGGCCAGATCGCGATCTCGGTCGGCGGCTTGAACGAGGTCGCGACCATCCAGAGCATCGGCAGGACCATGAAGATCGCGCCCAGCATCAGGACGCTGTGCACCAGCGCGGTGCGCAGACGCACGGCCATCGAGGCCCGGACCGGCCGGCCGCTGCCCCGCCGCATCCTAGACCTCCCGCTCGCGCACGAGACTGAACTGGACGAGCGTGAAGCCCAGCACGATCAGGGTCAGCGTGACCGCCTCGGCCGAGGCGTAGCCCATGTGAAAATACTGGAACGCGTTCTGCCAGATGTCGAACACCAGCACCCGCACCGCCTGCCCGGGGGCTGCCTGGGAGCCGAGCGTCATGACGTAGACCTGGGTGAAGACGTTGAAGGCGTTGATGGTCGCGGTCACCAGGACATAGAGCAGGATCGGCTTCAGCAGCGGCAGGGTCACGAACCAGAAGCGCTGCCAGGGCGAGGCGCCATCGAGGCTCGCCGCTTCCAGGTAGACCGCCGGGATGTTGCGCAGCCCGACCAGGAACAGGATCAGGTTGTAGCCGAGGACCTTCCAGATCCCCATGATGATCAGGGCCCAGAGCGCGATCGCCGGATCGGTCAGCCAGGCGACAGGCGCAATGCCGACCAGCGACAGCAGATAGTTCAGGACGCCGTAATTGTAGTCGTAGATCCACTTCCAGGCGATCGCCATCGGCACCATGGGCGTGATCACCGGCAGGAAGTAGACCGTCTGATAGAAGACCGAGAAGCGATGCTTGCCGGCCAGGAGGAGGGCGAGCGGCAGCGCCAGCAGGGCACTGAAGACGACCGTCGCGAGCGAATAGATCGTGGTGTTCTTGAGCGCCAGGAGGAAATTCGGATCGCCGATCAGCTGGCTATAGTTGGCCCAGCCGATGTAGGGCTTGATCGGGCTGATCAGGTTCCATTTGTGGAAGCTCAGGACCACGCCCCAGGCGATCGGCCAGATCCGGACATAGGCGAACAGCGCCAGCACCGGCACCAGGACCAGGTAGCAGAACAGGACCAGGCGCCAGTGCCCGAGCCAGAAGCGGCGCCAGGTCGGTGCTCGACCGATCGCCGCGACCGCCTGGGCAGGCATGCCGGCGCCTGGTCCTGTCGCTGGGGCCGGGACGAGCCCGGTCGGCTCGCGGACCCTAAGAAGCGCTGTACAGGTCCGCCTCTTTGAGCAGCTGGTCGGTCTGCGCGGCCATCTCCTGGATCGCGGCCGCGACCTTGGCCGGGTCCTTGCCGAGCTCGGGATTGACGTAGGCCGCGGTCAGCTGATCGGCCATCCGGCTCTGGATCTCGTCCCACACCGACAGGATCGGCTCGATGTAGTAGACGACATCCTTGGGCGGCGAGACGAAGGTCTCGAACTGCGGCGTCGTTTTCAGCAGCGGCGCCCAGTCGACGTCCTGGCGCCCGGACAGCCAGCCGGTCATGGTCGTCAGCCGCAGCCCGTTGTCGGCGCTGGTCAGGAACTTGAGGAAATCCCAGGCGGCCGCCTGGTTGGCGCTCTGGCCGTTGACGTAGATGCCCCAGGGCTGGAGCAGCATCTTGTGCGGATCGCCCGCCCGCCAGCGCGGGATCGGCGCCACGCCGTAGTCGAGCGAGGGGTTCTTCTGCTGGATCTCGCCGATCACCCAGGCCTCGCGGAACAGCATCGCCGTGGTCGCGGCGACGAAGGCATCGGCGTCGTGCTGGATCTTGGGATCGTCGATCTTGTCCTTCTGGACCGCGTCGACATAGAACTGGAGCGCTGCGCGGCCGGCGTCGTTGTCGAAGCCGTTGTGATACTTGCCGCCCGCGGTCTTGACCAGCAGCGAGCCGCCGGCCGGCTCGAGGATGAAGCGGAACTTCTCGGTGATGCCGCTGCCCTGGCCGGACAGGCGCAGGCTGATGCCGCTCCGGGTCATCCGGCCGGAGGAGTCGATCTTGGTCAGCTTCCTGGCGGCCTCGACCAGCTCCGGGAAGGTCGAGGGCGGCCCGGCCAGGCCCGCCTCGGCGAACATCGCCTTGTTATAGTACATCGACGCCCGGCTGCCCTCCATCAGCGGCAGGCCATAGCTCTTGCCGTCGAGGGTGAAGAAGTCGACCACGAAGTCGTTCCAGCCGCCCCCTTTCAGATACTGATCGATCCCGGCCTCGTTGGGCTTGATCAGGTCGGCCGCGATGAAGTTGACGCTGATGTTGGTGCCGATGTCGAACAGGTCGGGGCCGGTGCCGGTCGGCACCGCGGCCGACAGCTTCTGCTCGGCCTCGCGCAGGGACGTGCTGAAGAAGGTGAAGCCGACCTCGGGATGGAGCTTGCCGTAGGCATCCGCGACCGCCTGGTAGAACGGCACCAGCTCGGGGAACCCGGTCCAGATCGCGAGCGTGGTCGTCGCGGCCGCCCGCGCCGGCAGGCTCGAGAAGCCCCAGCCACTGCCCGCGGCTGCCAGCCCCGCGCCGGCGGTGATCTTGAGGGCGGTGCGCCGATCGACCCTGAGGTCGCCCTGCTGGCTCGTGGTCATGGCCTCGGTCTCCCTTGGGTTCGTCACCGACGTTCTGCCTTTTTGGCCCGTCAGGGACGTTGGCGGGCTGCCGCCCGCGTCATTGTCCGGCCTGCGCGGCGTTCGGCCTGCGCGGCCCTGCGCTCCCATACTGGCGCGCCATCGAGGGCGCGAGCAAGCAACATTCGAGCGCGCCCGCGCGCGACCGCCTCACCAGGGCAGGCTGCGCCCGCTGTGCTGCCGGCCGATCGCCGCGGCTTCGGGCGTCGCGGCGCCGATCCGGACCCCATCTCCAAGCTGGGCCAGCACGCTGTCGGCGCGGACGATGTCCAAAAACGCCACCCCGGCCCGATCGCAGGCGGCCTTCACCCGCGCCCGCGCCGCCGTCATCTCCGGCGGATAGGGCGGATCGTGCGCGTCCTTGTGGCCGAACGCCATGCCCATGTCGCCCGGCCCCCACTCGGCAAACGCGATCCCCGGGATCGCGAGGCTCGCCTCGACATTGTCGAGCGCGCGCCGGTTCTCGATCTTGAGCCCGAGCATCAGCTCGCCCGCGGGATTGAGCGGCCAGGCATCGGCCAGGTCCAGATAGGCGTCCGGCGCGAGCCCCCAGACCGGCGCCGCCAGCGCCTGGCCGCCGGCGCCGCGCCGGCCCTGATCCAGCCCGTCGCCGATGCCCGCGGTCTGGAACGGGTAGCGCGCCGCCTCGACGAACGCCTTGACCGCAGCCGGGGTCTCGGCGTGGCAGAGCAGCAGCCCATGCACGCCCGCGGCCAGCGCCTGCTTGATCATCCAGCTGTTGGCGCGCACCGCCCGCTCGTCGGTGCCATCCATCGGCAGGGTCACGATCACCGCGGGCGTAAGGTGGCCGCTCCGGGTCGGCCCGCCGTCGACCAGGCCGCGCATGAAGGCGTTCAGGGCTCGAGGCTCGAACGGATGATGCTCCAGATCGAGCGTCAGATAGTCGGCCCAGGTCCCGGCCGCCTCGACCCCGCCCTCATAGCCGGGCTCGGTGACCACGCTCGCATAGACCGGCTGCCGCTCGCTCAGCAGCTCGATCGCGCGATTGACTCTCGGCATCCGATGCCTCCCTCATAGCTCATCGACGCGGCCAGCCCGACTGAGGCGGCAGCGCCCGCGGATCATCCAGGGCGGCGCGCCCGAGGACAAGGCCCGAGCTTTCGCAATTCTGGCGGCGGTGGAGGAACGACGGGTGGACCAACCCCAAGGGCCGGAACGCCGGCGCAACCGGCCGCGTCCCGCAGCGGGCCGCCCCGGCCGGGTCATTCTCCTCGCCGGCCTGCTCGTGGTCCTGGCGGCGAGCGTCCGCTCCAGCTCCGCCGCGAGCTTCGTTCAGCCGCTGCACTCGGACCCCGGCCCCGGCGAGGTCGACACGGCGGACCGGCGGGGCGGTCAGGCCGGCGGTGCCGGCGTCGGCATCGCCTACGAGCTGCCGACGCTTCGCTGTGCTGCGGGCGAGGCGATCGTCGGCGTCCAGATCCGCCGCGGCGATGTCCTCGACTCGATGCAGATCGCCTGCGCCCGGCCGGCCTGCACGGCTGCGGGCTGCCAGTGGACGGCGCGGCACTGGGGCCCGCAGGCCGGCAATCCGGAGGGCGGCGATCAGCATCCGGCGATGATCTGCCCCCAGAACGCGGCGGTCGCGAGCTTTCGCGCCCGGGTCGTGGCCTTCACGAGCTTCGACTACGCCGCCGACCTCGAGATCGAGTGCGGACAGCTGACCTCGGGGCCGAACCCGCAGGGCTTCTTCCGGGTCTCCCGGGCGGTCGGCAACTGGCTCCACCCCGAAGGCGGGCTCGGCCGCGGCACGGTGCCGCCCAACGCGACCCGCAACACCACGACCGCACCCATCACCTGCCGTCCGAACGGCGCGGCCGCCGCTTTCTCGCTCGGCGTCTCGAGCAATTTCGTCCGCCAGGGGCAGCGCGTGGTCCAGGCGGTATCGCTCTATTGCCCGGCCGGCCAGCCCGATCCGAGCTGCCCGGAGACGCTGGCGGTCGCCGGCACCTTGGATCAGCGCGCGCTGATCGATGACCAGTGGTTCGCGCGCGGCGGCCGGACCGGCGGCGGCATCGTCTCGGTGATGGAAGCCCGCCCCGCGACCCGCAGCTGGCGCGGCGCCCGCCTGACCGAGAGCCTGAGCCCCGGCGCCAACAGCTGCAATCTCGCCAACGCCGGGCGGCTCTGCGGCACCGGCAACCGGGCCGAGTTCCTGGTCGGCGTGCAAGGCCCGCACATCGACCTGCCGATCGGCAACGTCACCCTGCCCTGGAACCTGCAAGGCGTGCAGGCCCAGAACAGCTTCCCCGACTCGCACTTCATCCTCGACGCGAACCTCGGTCAGAGCCGGCCGGCCGGCGTCAGCGTGCTCGGCAACGGCGCCGGCCCCTGCGTCGTGAGCTGCCGCCAGAGCTTCACCTGCGGCCGCGGCAGCCAGCAGGTGACCTACGGTCCGTTCACGATCACGTACACCCTCAGGCACGACAGCTATCAGCCATTGTACCCCGGGCTCATCCGCATCCCGACCGGGCCCCCCGTCGACGTCACGCGGGTGACCGTGGCCAAGCAATGAGGCCGCGGCCCGCGCCGGACGACGATCCGAAGCGGTCGCGCACGCTCCGGCACAGATCCTTGGCCCGCCACGTGGTGACGCGATCACGTTGAGGGCGCGGCGCTCCAGGGCGGCCACCGGAGGTTGCCCTTGGGAGCGCCAACCACGCACCCATGGGATCACCTCGCTGCATCACCTCGCAGCGCAGCGAAGCAACACACAAGATTTCACAACCAGGGTGAGTCAAAACATCGCAGGGGGCATCAGATCCGTGCACTCGGTGCACGCCGACCGCGTGCCTGCTGGATCTCCAGATCAATCTACCGCCCCGCCGTCTGGAGGCGGCCGTCGGTCTGAGACCCGCAGGATGAGCCAAGTGAACGAATTTTCATCCAGTCGGTTGAGATTGATCTCAGGGTCAATCCTTGATGGTCGCCGATCTTGCCATAGCCCTAAGTCATCGATGCTCCAGAAGTGTGTTATTGGCCGCTCAGATTCGCCGCAGTCATGCGACACCGCAAATATTCAGTGAGTTCTCGGGCGTTCATTGACGCCATCGCAACCTTTGCCTTGACAGATTGGAAAGGATTCTCTGGCGCACGACAGTGAGCGAGTCGTCACCGGTTCGCAACCACATCTTCGTCCGATGAAGATACCATCGGCTGAATACAAGCAGAGGCCGCCGGGTCCAGGGACCCTGGCCGGCTTGATCCCGAGGATCAATCTCCAGCCTGGCTGGAGGCGCTGGAGGCGCTGCAGGCTCGCTCGGCGTCGAGAGTGCAGTGGGAGACCCGGTCAGCAGGTCGTCGTCGCGCAGACCTCCTCCGGCTTGAGCGGGGTGAGCTGGTCGCGGACGTAGGCGATGTCCGAGCCGTGGCGCAGGAACTCGACCTTGACGACCTGGCCGGCGCTGTCGAACCACAGGTCGCGTTCCTCGTCGCCGACCATGCGGTAGTGGTCGACGTCGAGCACCTGGCCGTCGACGGTGAGCTTCTCCTTGCCGATCAGCTGGAACGAGACCTTCAAGGTCTGGTCCTCGACCACCGAGAAGAAATCGTGGTGGTTGAGCGTGTCCTTGTTCCAGACGGCGAGCAGGCGCTTCGAGGAGTCGAACCGGTCGACCCGGCCGTTGACCGTGCGGACATAGCCCTGACCGTCCGGACGCACGCTGATGTCGAGCTTCTCGCCGTTGTCGTTGGTGGTCGCGTCGACCCGGATCACGCGGCCGTCCTGCCACAGCTCGCGGGCCTGGTGCTCGAAGGTGTAGATCGGGATCATGGCGAGCTTGACCTTGATCTCGGTCCCCTCCCGGATCTCGATGCGATCGCCCTCGCGATCGAACACGAACCGGTGGTGACCGACCGGATTACCGTCCTTGAGCACGGTGAACGTGAAGCCGCCGGCTTCGTCGGCGCGCGCCGACCACGCCGGCAGCGCGAGCAGCACCGCCGCGGCCACCGAAAGAGCGTGCTTGAGGGTCATTCCGTCCCACATTCCTCGAGCCCCAGGATAGGTGCCCGGCGGCCGGTAGGCAAGGACCGACGCCGAACCTGTCCGTAGCACGTGGTATGTCCGGGTTTCGTAGCTCACGATCTGTCCGGTTCGGGAGAATCGGGGAGGTCGTGTGCAGGCGGAGGTTCGGGTGGCTCGGATCGTCGAGGCGATCGGTCGGTGGCGGAGTGGGGCGTTGAGCTGTAGCGAGGCAGCGGAGGTGCTGGGGATGAGCGAGCGGCACTTTCGCCGGCTCCGCGATCGCTACGAGGCGCAGGGGGCGGAAGGCCTGATCGATCGGCGGCGCGGCCGGGTCTCGGGCCGGCGGGTGGCGGTCGACCGGATCGAGTGGCTGCTGGAGCAGTACCGGACACGCTACTTTGACTTCACCGTCAAGCACTTCCACGAGCGGCTGCGGGCCGAGCACAAGTTCGAGCTGGGCTACAGCTGGACCAAGCGCATCTTGCAGGACGCGGGCCTGGTCAAGCGGGCGCCGAAGCGCTCGGCGCACCGCAAGAAGAGGCCGCGCCGGCCGCTGCCGGGCATGATGTTGTTCCAGGACGGCTCGACCCACATGCGTGGCTCGGCGGCCGGCCGGCGCTCGACCTGATCGTGACCCTCGATGATGCCACCAGCGAGCTCTACTCCGCCTTCCTGGTCGAGGAGGAAGGGACGTTCTCGAGCTTGCGCGGCCTGGCCGAGGTGATCGGCCGGCACGGCCTGTTCTGCTCGCTCTACACCGACCGCGGCAGCCACTATTTCGTGACCCCCAAGGCCGGCGGGAAGGTCGCGCGGGAGCAGCCGACCCAGGTCGGGCGCGCCCTCGAGCAGCTCGGCATCGAGCACATCCCGTCGTACTCGCCGGAGGCGCGCGGCCGCATGGAGCGGGTCTTCGGCACGCTGCAGAACCGGCTGCCGCAGGAGCTGCGCCTGGCCGGTGATCACGGTCGCTCAGCGGCGGCCAACCGCTTCCTCGCCGAGGCTTTCGTGGCCGATCACAACGCCCGCTTCGCGGTCGCCGCGGCCGAGCCCGGCAGCGCGTTCGTGCCCTACGCCGGCGACCTGGCCGAGGTCCTGTGCCTGCAGGTCGAGCGCGTGGTCGGCAACGACAACTGCGTGCGCTACGAGGGCCGCTGCCTGCAGATCCCGCCGCACCGGCACCGCCACCACTTCGTCAAGGTCAAGGTGCGGGTGCACGCCTACGAGGACGGCCGGCTCGCGGTCTTCCACGGCCCGCGCTGCCTCGCCCGCTACCAGCCCGATGGCCACCTCGCGGACGTCGAGGCAGACGATCAAACCCGCCGCCTAAAGCCCGCTCGGCGGCACGCCCGGTGGACTTGCTGGACAACGCTCCGCGTTGCCCACAACCCCACCGGGCCAACAGCAGCAGCGGACATTCAAATCAGCCGACCATCTGGAGATCCAGCGCGATATGTCGGGGGTACCGCGGCGACCACTATTGCGTGCCGCCCAAGGCCGGCGCTGGCAGCCAGGCGCGCGGCATTGAGCACATCCCCTCCTGCTCGCCGGAGGCGTGCGGGCGGCATGGCGCGGGCCTTGGCCATGGACAGGACTCCGCGCCGACCCGGGGCCAGGCGAGGCCTCGTCAGCCTGTCGCGGGCCGCGTCGACGGGCCCCGCGGGCTCAGTCCCCGGGCTCAGTCCCTGAGCTCGGGCCCCGGGGGCGGCGGGCGGGCCTTCCTGGCCCGCTCCAGGCGGCGCCGGATCAGCAGGCCGGTCTCGGCGAGCGCCAGGCCCAGCGTGGTGCCGATCGCGGCGATCAGCCAGTCGCCGGCCTCGGGTGAGCGATCGGGGGTGAGCAGCTGCAGCACTTCGGTCGCCGCCCCGACCAGCAGCCAGCACGACAGATGGACCAGGAGGGGATCGCGCGGCCGGCCGATCCGCACCAGGAGCGCGAGCAGGCCGAATATGATGGCGTGCCCGAACGCGTTCGGATCGGGCAGGCGCCACCCGAACCCGGTCGCCAGGCGGTCGATCAGCTGCCCGCGCAGCGGCGCCGGCATGAAGACGCCGATCACCAGCACGGCCAGGGTCGCGAGCAGCCAGCGGCGCACCAGCGGGATGCGGATGCTGCGATAGAGGCCGCTCGTGACCCGAAAGGCGAGCAGGCTCCAGCCGCACACCAGCAGCGCCGCGGCCAGGCGGAACGGCATCCGCTCGTCGATGATCGCGAGGTCGAGGTTGGCGACCTCCATCAGTCCGGTGGTGTACGGCAGCTCGATGCCGAGGGTCACCTCCGGTATCGTCCCCGAGACGTCGAACACCGCCTCGAAGTGCTGGCGGGGCGTGGTCCCGACCAGGTTGACCAGCTGGTAGGGCTCGTTCCAGAGCTGGCTGCCGTCGGCCGTCTGCTGGACCAGGTAGACCCGCGCCGTCTGCCAGGGCTCGCGGCCGTGCTCGACCCGGCTGGTCGCGACGTCGGCGCGCAGACGCAGGTTGGTCGGGCCCGCCGGCAGGGGGATCGTACGGCGCAGGGAGACCTCGTGCGCCGGGTCCAGGTTCTGGAGGATCGCGTGGCCGAGCTCGGCCTCGTCGAGGGTCACCAGGCCCTCGACCTGCCAGCCGCGGAAGCCGTCGCGAAAATCGGCGTTGTCGAGCACCGAGCGGCCGTCGGTCTGATAGCGCGGCAGATAGCCGAAGGTGACGATCGTGAGCAGGGCGAGCAAGGTCGTCGCCACCACCGCCAGGGTCAGGGCGCGCAGGGCGCTGCCGTTCAGGGGCTCCCGCCGGCGGCGCGCCCGCCGGCCCTCGCGCGCGTCCGCCCCGGCGGCGGCGTTCATGGCCGGCGACCGGCCCGCCGTCGCCCGCTCGTCGGGGCGCTCGGTCGCGGTCGCGGCATCACGGCCCTAGACATTGAGGAGCAGATGCTCGCGTTCCCAGGAGCTGATCACGCGCTGATAGGCCTCCTGCTCGACCTCCTTGACCATGATCAGCGCCTCGACGAACTCCTCGCCCAGGATCTGCCGCAGCTGCCGGGCGCGCCGCAAAAGGTCGAGGGCGTCGGAGATGTGCCGCGGCAGGGTCTGGGCCAGGCGGTAGGCGCTGCCCTCGATCGGCTTGGTCGGCTCGAGCTCGTCGGTCATGCCGAGCAGGCCGCAGGCGAGCGAGGCCGCGATCGCCAGATAGGGATTGGCGTCGGCGCCGGCGACCCGGTTCTCGACCCGGCGCGAGGCGTCGTCGGAATCGGGCACGCGCAGACCGACGGTCCGGTTCTCCCAGCCCCAGTGCAGGTTGATCGGGGCGTCCGAGTGGCGCCGCAGCCGGCGGTAGGAGTTGACGTTCGGGGCGAGCAGCGGCATCGCCGCCGGCAGATGCTTCTGCAGCCCGGCGATGTGCTGGAGGAACAGCTCGGTGAAGCCGCCGTCCCTGGCCGCGAACAGGTTGGCGCCGGTGTCGAGGTCGACCACGCTCTGGTGGATGTGCATGGCGCTGCCGGGCTCGCGCTCCATGGGCTTGGCCATGAAGGTGGCGTAGATGCCGTGCTTGAGCGCCGCCTGGCGCAGCGTGCGCTTGAACAGGAACGCCTGGTCGGCCAGCTCCAGCGGATCGCCATGGTTGAAGTTGATCTCCATCTGGGCGGCGCCGCTCTCGTGGGTCAGGGTATCGACATCGATCTCCTGCACCGCACACCAGTCATAAACGTCCTCGAACACCGGATCGAACTCGTTGACCGCCTCGATGCCGTAGCTCTGGCGCGCCGATTCGGGCCGCCGCGAGCGGCCGATCGGGGGCTCCAGCGGGTAGTCCGGATCCTCGTTGATCTTGGTCAGGAAAAACTCGAGCTCGGGCGCGACCACGGGCCGCCAGCCACGGTCGGCGTAGGCCTGCAGCACCTTCCGGAGGACCTGGCGGGGCGCGATCGCCACCGGTTCGCCATCATGATGATAGCAATCGCTGATGACCTGCGCCGTGGCCTCCTGGTACCAGGGCACGACCCGGAGCGAGCGCGCATCCGGGCGCATCCGCACGTCACGCAACGCCGGGTCGGTGACCCGATCCTCGGACGCATATTCGCCGGTGACCGTCTGGACGAACACCACCTCGGGCAGGCGCAGCGTGTCCTCGGCGAGCGAGCGGATGAACTTGGTCGCGGGCAGGATCTTGCCGCGCGCGATGCCGTTGAGGTCGGCGACCAGGCATTCGACTTCGGTGATCTCACGCTCCCGAAGCCAGCGCTCCATGTCGTTCATGCTGAAGTCTCGCCTCGGCGCGCGCGCGGCAGGCGGCGCCGAAGGCCGCGAACAGGCGCCTGGAGATCGGATGCTCGAGCACCCGCCATTCGGGGTGCCACTGGACCCCGAGCACGAAGCCAGGGGCATCGGCCACGCGGACCGCCTCGATCGTGCCATCGGGCGCGCTCGCCTCGACCACGAGCCGCGGCGCCAGCCGGTCGATCGCCTGGCCGTGCAGCGAGTTGACCTGAATCCGCCCGGCGCCGCCGAGCAGCTCCTGCAGCCTGCCGCCCGGGGTCAGGATCACCTCGTGCGCCGGCCCGTAGCGCTCCTGCGGCGCCAGCGTCTTGTCGGAGCGGTGATCGAGCCGGCCGGTCAGCCCGTGCACCTCCTGGTGGAGCGAGCCGCCGAGCGCCACGTTCAGCTCCTGCACGCCGCGGCAGATCGCGAACAGCGGCACCGCCCGCGCGATCGCGCGCCGGATCAGCGGCAGCGTGGTCGCATCGCGCGCCGGGTCGCTGGCGCTGCCGGCCGGGGGCGGCGGCCCGCCGTAGTGATGCGGCTCGACGTTGGACGGGCTGCCGCTGATCAGCAGGCCGTCGAGCCCGTCCAGCAGCGCATCCGGATCGAGCCGGCTGCCGAGCGCCGGAATCAGCAGCGGCAGGCCACCGGCGCCGTCGATCACGCTGTCGACATATTTGGCGCCGACCTGATGAAAGCCGAAACCGTCACGAGCCACCAGGCAGGCCGGAATGCCGATGACGGGCGGACGCTCACTGGGAGTCATGGGTCAGCTTTTAGCGGAGCGCCGGCTCCGAAACAAGGTCGGCGCCTGGGGGGCTATCTGGGGGGCTCGGGATCCCGGTGCCGGCCGCGCCGTCGGCCGGGGGGTCGGGCAGGGCGCCGTCGGGCGGCCCGGAAACGACTCGAGCGGCGCACAAGGAACGACGCTCAGCGGGTCAAGAAACGATGTGCCGGGCCGATCGCCGGCCCGGCACCCTGTTCTTTGGAGGGCTCGCGGCAGAAGCTTACGCCGCCTTGACGCCCTTGCCCTCGATCACCTTCGGCTCGACCGCGCCCTGGCCGATCGCGATCTTCTGCGGCTTCAGCGTCTCGGGCACCTCGCGCGCCAGCTCGATGTCGAGCAGGCCGTTGGTCAGCCTGGCGCCGGTCACCTTGACGTGGTCGGCGAGCTGGAAGCGGTGCTCGAACGCCCGCCGCGCGATGCCGCGGTGCAGATAGGCGACCTGCTTCTCGGCCTCGGCGTCATTGGCCTTGCCGCGCACGGTCAGAACGTTCTCCTGCGCGACGAGGTCGAGCTCGTCCTCGCCGAAGCCCGCGACCGCGAGCGTGATCCGGTAGGCGTCCTGCCCGGTCTTGACGATGTTGTACGGCGGATATGACGGCTCCTGCGTGCCGCGGAACGCCGTCTCGAACAGATCGTCCAGCCGATCGAAGCCGACCGAGTAACGGAACAGGGGGGTGAGGTCAAAGCTGCGCATCGTCACATCCTCCTATGAGCGATTGACTGTCGGCCCGTCTTACGACCGGGCCTTGTCGACTTGCCGGCCCCACTCTGGCGACCGACCAACCCTATGTGGTCAAGGCGGCGCGAACCTTCAAGAGGGCGGGCCGCCAAAATTCGACTGTTACCGGCGCTCCGCCGTGACCGCCTTGGCCGCCGGTCCGGCGCGCCCTATCCTTGCGCCCATGACCCTCGAGACCCTCCTGTCGCTCAAGGCCCTGCTGGTCGGCGGCGCGTTCGTGTTTTTGCTCACTTACGAGCGCCTCTGGCCGGCGGCCGAGAGCCCGCTCCTGGTGCGCTTCGGGCGCGCGAGCAGGGCGGCCTGGCGCCGTCTCGCCCGCAACCTCAGCTTCTTCGGCATCAACCTTGTGCTGTCGCCGCTGGTGGTCCTGCCGATCACCGCCTGGGCGGCGAGCCTCGGCCTCGGCTGGCGGCCCGCCTGGTGGTCCGGCTGGCCGGGCTGGCTCCTGCTCGATCTCGTGCTGCTCGACTTTTGGATCTACTGGTGGCACCGGGCGAACCACGAGCTCCCCTGGCTCTGGCGCTTCCACCAGGTCCACCACCTGGACGAGCTGCTCGACACGACGAGCGCCGTCCGCTTCCACTTCGGCGAGGTGCTGCTGTCGGCGCTGGCGCGCGCGGGCGTGATCATCCTGCTCGCCGTCCCGCTCACCTCGGTGCTGCTGTTCGAGGCGCTCCTTCTGATCGGCACCCTCTTCCACCACAGCGACGCCCGCCTGCCGCCCCGGCTCGAGGCGGCGCTCGCCCGGGTGATCATCACGCCCTCGATCCACTGGGTGCACCACCATGCGGTGCGCGCCGACACCGATTCCAACTACGGCACGATCTTCAGCTTCTGGGACCCGCTGTTCCGCTCGAAGAGCCGGACCCGCCGCTGGCTCGACGATGCCGATCGGGGTCGAAGGCCGGCGCGAGCGGCCGCTGCTCCGCCTGCTCGTCACCCCGTTCGAGCGCGGCCGCTGAGGCGGCGGCCCATCGCTCTGTCGTGGTGCTCTTGACGCGCAAAAGCCAGCAACAGATCGGCAGTCGATCCAAGACCAGGCGTCCGATCGGACATCGAAGAGCCGTAATCCAGATCGCCAGATCACAAGTTGATGCGGCAGCGAGGCGGGGTCATTCCGGGACGTTCCATTATCGAGTGGACGCCGATGGCACACCCAGCGATTCAGAATCGTCGCGTCGAGGACACAGAAGTGTCGCGCGTTGGAACTAAAGTGTGCCGTGCCCGCTCAAGATCTCGCCGGATGGAGGCTGCCTCCAGCCCCGATCCATCTGGCCCGACGAGGCTCAGAATCGGCGGAATCGCTGGCCCCGGGCGTCGACGGCACCCGGAATCATGTCGCTTTCAGGCAAGAAAATCGACCCGGTTGATGCAAAATCAACTGTATAAATCGCGCACAACCGTCGCCTCGATGCGCCACCTCGTTTGCGACGTTCAGGAGGCTTGACGGTCGGCGGCTTGCTGATAGAATGAACAAATCAAGAACATTGCGCCGGAGGCCGGGATGGACGACGATTTGCTGACGGGGCTGCCCAACGATCTGCCGAGTTTTCTGGCCCGCTTCGGCAGCGACGCGCAGTGTCGCGACTATCTGGTCCGGGCGCGCTGGCCAGAAGGCTTCCGCTGCGCCGGCTGCGGCCACCAGCGCGCCTACAGTCACAAGCTGCGGTTGATCGAGGAATGCACCGCCTGCGGCAAGCAGCATTCGCTGTTGGCCGGCACCATCTTCGAGCAGACCAAGAGCGGCCTGGCCAAGTGGTTTCTCGCGATCTACCTGGTGACCTCGAGCAAGGGCGGGATCTCGGCGATGGAGCTCAAGCGGCAGATGGGCTTCGGGTCGTATCAGACCGCCTGGAGCTGGCTGCACAAGATCAGGAGAGCGATGGTGCGGCCGGAGCGGACGCCGCTCGCCGCGCGGGTCGAGGCCGACGAGACTTATGTCGGCGGTCCCAGGCCGGGCAAGCCGGGACGCGGCGCCGGCGGCAAGGTCAAGGTCGCCGGTGCGGTCGAGAGCGGCCGCGGCCAGGCCCGCGGGCGCCGTCTGGGTCGGCTGCGCCTGGCCGTGGTGCCGGACGTCTCGGCGCAGAGCCTGGAAGGCTTCCTGGCCGCCGCGGTCGCCGAACCGGCGACGATCGCGACCGACGGCTGGTCGGGCTACGGCGGGCTCGCGGCCGCAGGCTACGACCACGAGCCGCTCAACCTGGCCGCCAGCTGGGGCGACGCGGCGTTGCGCCTGCCGGCGATCCACCTGGTGTTCGGGCTCGCCAAGCGCTGGCTGCTCGGCACCCACCACGGCGCCGTCTCGAAGAAGCATCTGCCGGCCTATCTCGACGAATTCGTGTTCCGCTTCAACCGCCGCACCGCCAAGAACCTCAGCCACCGCTTCGCCCGCGTCATCCAGCAAGCGGTCCGCACCCGCCCGGTCACCTACCACACCATCGTCGCCGCGGCCGCCTCCTGAAGGTTATGGAGAGCTAGTCTGTATACCAATCGCCGATCCTAACCGTCGCCGCGATCGGTGACACTTCCGTTTCGACGCGAGCGAGATCCGGCCACGCAAGGGTACCTGGATGCCCCGCGAAGGTCACTGAAACGGCTTGCTCCCGAAAAGGTTCCTGACACCCCGTTTGCCTCCACCTTTGCCCTCGAGGTCGGCCTCGGCGACTTCGTCCTGGCGGACTGACGCCGGCGTACTTCGGCGGCGGCTTCGCGACCGGCACGGGACAACCCTTGATTCCTGCGGGTAGCGCGTCGACATTCGTCCGGACGCGCTGGATTGGGACGTGGACATGCGCACCTCGACGTACGAACAGGACTTCTACGCCTGGACTCGAACGCAGGCGGCAGCGCTTCGGGCGGCGCGCCCCAACAGGTTCGACTGGGAGCATATCGCCGAGGAGCTCGAGGCCATGGGGCGGAGCGAATGGGATCAGATGGAGAGCCGCATCCGTCAGATCCTCCTGCATCTGCTCAAATGGCAGTTCCAACCGTGGATGCGGTCGCGCAGCTGGCGCAACTCGCTTGGGGTGCAGCGCCGCGATCTGGCCAAGCTGCTGCGGCGCAACCCGAGCCTGCGCGGCCACGTCGAAGAAGCGCTGGCGGAGGAGTACCCCGCGGCCGTCGCAGGCGCGCTCGACGAGACGGGCCTGCCCGACGGCGCGTTCCCGGCGACCTGTCCCTACTCGGCCGAACAGCTCCAGCACCAGGACTTCCTCCCGGATTGACCAGCTCACGGCGTTCCCCACGTCGAGCGCGACGGTAAGCCAGGACTCGCCTCAGCGCTGATCGAGGCGCGCAACACCTCGAGCTCTGCAGGGTCTCGAGGTGATGGACGAACCGACACCGAAGGCCAAGGACGGCTCAGAACCAATAATCCGCGACACATCGCCCATCGCGGGGCAGGTCCTTGAAGCTCTCGAGCCCGTCGAAATGGTCGATCGGGATCTGCGCCACCGCCTCCGGTTCCGTCAGCCGCAGGTTGACCGCGATGCGGCGGCGCCCCTCTTCGTCAGGTTGCAGCGATCGCCAATAGGCCACGCAGCCGCATGCGGGGCAGAAATGAAACCCGATCGACTTGCCCCGGATGTAGGCCTGGGTCGGACCCGAGACTTTGATGCCTTCGCCCTCGAAGTCATAGGCCCACAGCACGCCGTAGCGGCGACATAGGGTGCAATTGCACGCCGTGGCCGAACTCCGGCATCCCTTCGAACCGCCATTGGACCGCACCGCAGTGGCAGGAACCTTGGATCATTTCGGTCTCCGTTTCGCTTGGTCGCGCCGCGCTCGGCCAGTGCGCAGGCGGGTTGCGCGGCGGTCCGCTCATAGAGATCGCGGACCACGTCAGAAAGCTTTCGCCGCAAAGTCAAGTGTGGTCCTTGACCCGACTTCTAACCAGAACTAAACTAGTTGGGGTCTGGTTAGAAAGGCGCGATGATGAGGACGGTCGGGACGTTCGAGGCCAAGACGCACCTCTCGACGTTGCTGGAGCAGGTCGAGCGGGGCGAGGAGATCATCATCACCAGGCATGGCAGGGCGGTGGCCCGGCTCGTGCCGGTGGGCGCGGTCAGCCGCGACCGGTTGGAGGATACCGTGGCGCGGCTGAAGAGCTTCCGGCGCGGGCGCCGGCTGGGCGATCTGTCCGCCAAGGCGCTGATCGAGGAAGGGCGCCGGTGACGGGCTTCGTGATCGACGCCTCGGCGGTGCTTGCCTGGTGCTTCGAGGACGAAGGCGGGCCGGAGGCGGACGCCCTGATCGAGCAGGTGGCCGCGGAGGGGGCTTCGGTGCCTGGGCTCTGGCCGCTGGAGATTGCCAACGGCCTGGTGATGGGCGAGCGGCGCGGCCGGATCAGCCAGGCCGAGAGCGCCGCCTTCGTCGCCATGATCGAGGAGCTGCCGATCGTCGCCGACCAGGCGACCGGCGCCCGCGCCCTGCACGCGACGATGAGCCTTGCGCGCGAGCACGAGCTCACGGCCTATGACGCCGCCTATCTCGAGCTGGCCATGCGGCTCGGCGTGCCGCTCGCGACCGGCGATCGCAAGCTGCGAACGGCAGCGCAGCGGGTCGGGGTTGCCCTGCTCGGCGGCAGGCAATAGCGCCGAGGTTCAGAAGAGGGGTGTTGGGAGTTTGGACTGGCCCCGTTTCCCTGACGGCGGCGTGACAGGCGATGGCCGATGTCTTAGCCTCGGCCGGCGCGGAGGGGGAGCGATGGCCGAGGTTGGGGTGCATGCCCTGGTGTTCGTGAGCGGCTGGTCGGCCGGGGAAGCGGTTCGGGCGGTCGAGGGCGCGGCCCGGCATGGCTACGATCTGCTGGAGATCCCGCTGATCGAGCCGCGGGCGATCGATGCCGGCGCGACCGCGCGGCTCTTGGAGCAGCACGGGCTGCGGACGGTCACCTCGCTCGCCTTGCCGGCGGCGGCCGACATCTCGAGCGCCGATCCGGACTGCGTCGCGCGCGGCGAGCGCCTGCTGAACGAGGCGCTGGCCGTGAGCCGGGACCTGGGCTCCGCGTTCATGGGCGGCGTGCTCTACTCGGCGCTGCGCAAATATGAGACGGCGGCAAGCGCGGAGGGCCGGGCGAGCAGCGTCGCCGTGCTCGAGAAGGCTGGCCGGGCGGGCGCGCGAGATGGGGATCACGCTCGGGCTGGAGCCGGTCAACCGGTACGAGAGCAATCTGGTCAATACCGGCGACCAGGCGCTCGAGCTGATCGCCGCGACCGGGGCGGACAACATCAGGCTCCATCTCGACAGCTATCACATGAACATCGAGGAGGGCGATGTCGCGGGCGCGATCCGGCGCTACCGCGGGCGGATCGGCTATGTCCACGTCAATGAGAGCCACCGCGGCTATCTCGGCAGCGGCAGCATCGATTTTCCGGCTTTCTTCCGGGCGCTGGCCGAGGTCGGCTATGAGGGTGCGGTCACGTTCGAGGCGTTCTCGGCCGGGGTCGGGGATCCGGAGCTCGCCTGCTCGCTCGCGGTCTGGCGCCGGCTCTGGTCCGACACCGACGACCTCGCGGCCCGCGCGCGGGCGTTCATCGAGGTCGAGATGGCCGCTGCCCGTAGGGCTGCCGGGTCGGCTTCCGCTTGAGTCCACGGGCGATTCCGGGGCGGCCTTCAGTCCGAGCAGGGCGCGGCCAGCAGCCGGCTGAGGGCGGGCACGACGCGCCCGGCCCAGGAGGCGATGGCGTGCCGGCCGCCTTGGGTTTGAAGCGAGGGCCGTCTGCCGGCCCGGGGGGCTGCTGGCGGCGACCAGGGCCGCAAACCAGGGCCGGTCGGCGCTGCCGACCGGGTCGTCGTCGAAATCGATCAGGAAGGTCGAGGAGCCGGCCGGGGCGGCAGGCGGCCAGGCCGCGGCCAGCCAGGCGGCGAGCGCCGGATCGCGGAGCACCGGCGACAAGGCCAGCACGAGGCCGAAGCTCTCCGGGTGGGCGAGGCCGATCTCGAGGGCGCTGATGGCGCCGAGCGAGGCACCGCCGATCCCCCGGCAAGGGCGCCGGGCTGCGGTCCGGAAGCGGGCGTCGACCGCCGGGGCGACGGTCAGGGCGATGAAGTCGGCGTACTGCGGGCCGCGCGCTTCGGCCGAGCCTGCCCAGGGGACGGGGGCGAGATCGCGGCTGCGCATGCCGTCGTCGGAGGCGATGCCGACCACGATCATCGGCGGCAGGGCGCCGTCGGCGATCGCCCGATCGAGCCCGGCATCCAGGCGCCAGCTGCCGTACCAGGCCTTGCGCGCGCCGATCTCGGCCGCGAGCGCCGGGTCGAGGTCGGCGGCGAACGGGTTCCAGTCGAACAGGTCCTGGCCGTCGTTGACGTAGAACACGGGGTAGCGCCGCGCCCCGGCACAATCGTAGCCGGGCGGCAGATAGACCAGGATCTGCTTCGAGCGCTCGAGCGCCGGAGCGAACAGCGGGAAGGTCTCGAAGCGCTGCGGCGCGGCCGGGCAGGGGTTGGCCGGCGTCGCGGTCGCGGGCGTGCCGCCAAGGGCCGGGCCGGCGTAGAGCGCAGCCGTCAGAGCGATCGAGAGGCGCCATCTTGCCATTTGCAGCCCCGGACGTTCAGATCTCAGGCGGCGCGATCGGACAGGGGGCGGCCCCGGGGGACCGGTGCCATGATGAACCCCTTGCCGCGCTCGAGCCGCCAGTAGACCAGGCCGAGCCAGAGGCCGCGGGTGGCCATGAGCAGGAGCATGGCGAGCCAGAGGCCGTGGTTGCCGAGCGCCGGCGGCAGGCTCCAGGCGGCGAGCAGGAACACGGCCAGCGCCAGCGCCATGCCGTTGCGCATCTCGGCGGTGCGGGTCGCGCCGATGAAGACGCCGTCGAACAGGAAGGCGAACACCGCGACCGGCGGCAGGGCGACCAGGTAGGGCAGGTAGGTGAAGGCGGCCGCGCGCACGGTCGCAAGGCCGGTCATCAGCGCGATCGCCGGCCGGCCGCCGAGCCCGAAGGCGAGCGCCAGGGCCAGGGCGAGGACGAGCGCCAGCCAGAGGTTGGCGGCGGTCGCGGCGCGCAGGCCGGCCCGGTTGCCGGCGCCGGCGTGGCGGCCGACCATGGCCTCGGCGGCGTGGGCGAAGCCGTCCAGGCCGAAGGCGGCAAAGGTCAGGAAGTTGAGCAGCACGGCGTTGGCGGCGAGGATCACCTCGCCCTCGCGCGAGCTGAGCGCGGTGAAGGTCAGGAAAGCCGCCTCCAGGCAGAGGCTGCGCAGCATGATGTCGCGGTTGACCGTGAGCAGACGGACGAAGGCCGCGCGCCGGAGGGTCGCTCCCCAGCTCCAGGCCCCGGGCACATGCCGCAGGCGCCTTGCGGCCAGCCAGAGGCCGAGCCCGGCGCCGCCGTATTCGGCCGCGACCGTGGCTGCGGCGACCCCGGCGACGCCCCAGCCGAAGCCGAGCACGAACAGGAGATCGAGGGCGACGTTGACGCCGTTGGCGGCGAGCAGGAGCGCCATCGGCCCGCGCGCGTTCTGCATGCCGAGCAGCCAGCCGAGCAGGACCATGTTGGCGAGGCCCGCGGGGGCGCCGAGCAGGCGGACCCGGAGGTAGGTGTCGAGCTCGGGCGCGACCTTCGGGCTCGGCTCGAAGATGACGGCCGCCGCGGCGACCACGCCGCGGCCGGCGATCAGCATCAGGGCGGCGATCAGAAGCGCGAGCAGGAGAGCGCGGCCGAGCCCGGCGCGCAGCTCCTCGCCGTCGCCCCGGCCATAGGCCTGCGCGGTCAGGCCGGTCGTGCCCATGCGCAGGAAGCCGAACGCGAAGTAGAGCACGTTGAAGACCAGGGCGCCGATCGCGACCGCGCCGAGATAGTGCGGTGCCGGCAGATGGCCGACCACGGCGGTGTCGGTGATGCCGAGCAGCGGCACACTGAGGTTCGAGAGGATCAGCGGCCAGGCGAGCCGCCAAGCCCCGCGCCAGGTGCTCATCCGCGCGCCGCGAGCCGGTTCATGGGCAAGGCCCCGCGCCGATCAGGCGCGCACCGCCTCGAGCCGCGGGGACCTCAGGCGCTGCGTGCGGGCCGGCGGGCCGGCCAGGACCGGCGAGACTGACTCAGTTGACGTAGTACTTGCGATAGTAGCCGTGGTAGTAGCCCGAGTTGGCATAGCCGTAGCGGGCGTGCTTCTTCACGTCGACCCGCGCCAGCACGATACCGGCGATGTCGGCGCCGGCGTCGATCATCTGGCGGATGCCGGCGAGCGCCACGTTGCGCGGGGTCTGCTCCCAGCGGATCACGTAGACCGACTTGTCGACGATCCCGGAGAGCGTGAAGCTGTCGGAGACCGCGGCGACGGGCGGCGTGTCGATGATCACCAGGTCGTAATAGGCCGCCATCTCCTCGAGCAGGATCTTCATGGTCGAGGACCGGAACAGGTCGGGCGGGCTGACCACGCCGACGCCGGCCGGCAGGAAGTCGAGCCCGGACTTCTCGTCGCGCTTGATCGCGGCTTCCGGATTCGCGCGCCCGGTCAGGACCTCGGACAGGCCATTCTGATTGGGCAGGCCGATCACCTCGTGCAGGCGCGGCCGGCGCAGGTCGGCGTCGATCAGGATCACCTTGAGGCCGGAGCGCGCCGACTGGCGCGCGAGCGAGGCGGCGATCGTGGATTTGCCCTCGAGCGGCACCGACGAGGTGATCAGGATGGTCTTCGGGGGGTGCGCGCCATCGGTCAGGAACAGGCTGGTGCGGATCCGTTGCAGGGCTTCGGCGTAGGCCGAGTTCGGCTTTTGCAGGATGTAGTCCTCGGCCGGGATGCCCTGGGTCTCGCGCCGGCTGAGGTCCGGCACCAGGGCGAGCGCGCGCACCCCGAGCGCCGCCTGGATCTCGTCGGCGCTGCGGAAGCCGTAGTCGGAATCCCAGCGTTCGATGACGAACACCAGGAGCACCCCCAGCACCACGGAGGCGGCGAACGCGATCAGGGTGATCAGGGCGGTCTTGGGGTGCGACGGCACGTTCGGCACGTCGGCGGCCGACATGATCTTGGCGTCGGCCTCCGCCAGCCCCTGCTGCTCGACGATCTCGCGGAAGCGGGTCAGAAAGGTCTGGAACAGCTCGCGGTTGGTGTCCGCGTCGCGGGTCAGGTCGCGCAGCTCGACCCCGGCCAGATCAACCCGGGCGGCATCGCCCTGCAGCTTGGCCATGCTGTTGTTCAGCTCCTGCTCGCGTGCCTTGGCGACCGCCACCTCGTTGAGGTCATCCTGGACGATCCGCTGGACCTCGTCCTTCATCTTGTCGCGGACGCTCTGGATCTCGGCCCGGGTGTTGACCATCTGCGGGTGATTCTCGCCAAAGGTGGTCGACATGTCCGCCAATTGCCGCATCAGCTGGGTCTCTTGGGCCCTGAGGCTGTCCATCAGCGGCGAGGTCAGGACCAGGGCGGCGGCGCCGATGCCGCCTTGGGAGTTGAGCAGGCTCCTGGCCTGGGTGAGGCGGGCCTCGGTCTCGGCACGCTGCGCCTGGGCCAGCGCCAGCTGGGTGTTGAGCTGGAAGAACTGCAGGGTGATCGGGTTGTTCTGGGTGCTGGTGTCGACCAGGTTGTTCTTGGTCCGGTACTCGACGATCTTGGCTTCCGCCTCGAGCACCTGGCCACGCAGCTCGTCGATCCGCTTCGAGAGCCACTCGGTCGCGCGCTGCGCGGCGTTGTACTTGGCCTCGAGCTGGGTCACGAGGTATTCCTCGGCCATCTTGTTGGTGATATCGGCGGCCTTGTTCGGATCTTCGGACGTGACGGATAGCGAGATGACGTAGGAACGCCCGTTCTGAGTGGCCACGACCCGACTCGCGAAGCTATCGATGACGGCGTTCAGCTGGGTCGCGGCCGGATCGGGCTTGGCCGCCGCCGCCTCGGTGTCGTGCTGGAGCGGCGCACCGAGCAGCGCCAGCCAGTTCGCTGGGATGTACTGCAGGGGATTGAGGGTCTCCAGGAACGAATGCTCATTCTCGTCCTTGAGCAAGGACGGATTGAACTCCGGATCGTCGACCAGGTTGAGCTCCTCGACATTCCGGCGCAGGAAGGAGCGGGAGGTCAGCAGCTGGATCTCGCTCTCGATGGTCGCCGGATCGGCCACCATGTCGTCGACCACGCCGTCGATCTTGACCACCTTAGCGTCGCGGTTCTGGACGTGGATGAGCGCCTCGGCGGTATACGTCGGGGTCTGCTGACGGAGGACGCCGAAGGTCGCCCCGGTGATCACCAGGATGGTGGCCAGGAGGACGAACCGGCGACGCATCATGGCACGCCACAGCTCGCGCAGGTTCAGCTCCTCGCTGGTGCTGCCCACGCTTGCCTCCGGACCGCCGCCGATCAGTCGTAGAGCCTCGTTCGCCATCCTATTGAACCTTCACCAGAGGGCCTTGCCAGAATTTGGGCGCTGCATCCGCAGCGATGCGGAGGCGCAGCACGACGACTCGCCGTGGCCGATGGTTGACTCCCGACGTCCGGCCCAACGACCACGCGCTCCGCCGCTCGGGGGCACGGCCGAAGCCGCGAATGCCAGCACCTCCGGCCATGGGGGCGCAAGCATCGCCCGCCACAATGACCAGCCCCAAGTGGCGCCGTCAAGAGCGGGATCGGGGCCGCGCGTCCTAATCGCGCAGTTCGCTCGCAGCCTGGCCGCGGGGCCACCGAGCCGCTTTCGCGCCCGACCTGTCGCCAACAACTGATTCCTTCCGCCCGCCCGACGCCTGCGTTCGACCGCTACAGTTGCTGCCGTCCATTGGGAGCAACAATATTCGACCGATTGCAATACCACAAATATACTAAAAATGTCGAGGCTGGATTCCACCCGTCTCGGCCCAACTCCGCCCTCGTCTACCGGCGCGCGAAGCTATCACGGCGCCGAAGCGCGAGGCAAGCGTCCGGCCGGACCCGCCGATCATCGGCCGCCCCCCTTGGTCACAGCTCGCCTGCGCGCGGATCCATGGCGTCCTGCAGGCCGTCGCCGACGAAGTTGAAGGCGATCACCGTGGCGAAGATCAGCAGGCCCGGCTCGACCGCCAGCGCCGGCGCCTGCCAGATCAGCTCCTGCGCGTTGGTCAGCATGTTGCCCCAGCTGGGCAGGGGCGGCTGGATGCCGAGGCCGAGGAAGCTCAGCACGGACTCGGTCAGGATCACGTTGCCGACCGAGAGGGTGGTCGCGACGATGATCGGCGAGACCACGTTCGGCAGGATGTGGCGGCGCATGATCCGGATCGGGCCGGCGCCCTGCGCGACCGCGGCGCGCACGAAGTCGCGCTCGCGCACCGACAGGGTCGTGCCGCGGACCAGCCGGGCGACCGTGGTCCAGCCGGCGAGCGCCACGATCAGGAGGATGCGCCAGAGGCTCGCGGCCTCCGAGTGCGCCAGCGCCGCCGGCAGGCCGAGCTTGGTCAGGTCGACCGCCGCGAGCACGATCAGGAGCGGCAGCAGCGGCAGCGCGATCACGGCGTCGGTCAGACGCATCAGGAGCGCGTCGGTGCGGCCGCCGAGGTAGCCCGCGACCAGCCCGATCAGCGTCCCGAGCCCGGCCGCCGCGAGCGCGCCGACCAGGCCCACGAACAGCGAGACCCGGCCGCCGTAGAGCAGGCGCAGCAGGAGATCGCGGCCGAGCTCGTCGGTGCCGAGGGGGTGCTCGGCCGAGGGCGGCGCGAAGCGGGCGAGCAGATCGACCGCGTTGGGGTCGTAGCCGAGCCAGGCCGCGGCCAGCGGCGCGCACAGGCTCGCCAGCGCGAGCAGGGCCAGCAGCAGGCCGCTCGCAAGCGCGAGCCGGTGATGCCGGAAGCGGCGCAGCACCAGCCGGCCCGGCGCCGCGCCCGGCCGCTCGGGGCCGCGGCGGGCGGCGCTCAGCAGTGCGCCCGCCTCAGTCGGCATAGGAGATCCGCGGGTCGAGCCAGGCATAGATCAGGTCGGCGCTAAGATTGCTCGCCAAAGTCAACAGCGTCGCGAACAACAGACCGGTCAACGCCAGATTGAAGTCGTTGCCCATGATCGAATCGTAGATCAGCTTGCCCATGCCGAGATAGGCGAACATGGTCTCGACGATCAGGGCGCCGGAGAACAACGCGCCGAAATGCAGGGCGAGCACGGTCACGACCGGGATCATGGCGTTGCGGAGCGCGTGGCCGAGGACCACGCCGAGGGGGCCCAGGCCCTTGGCGCGGGCGGTGCGGATGTAATCCTGGCGCAGCGTCTCGAGCATCGCGCTGCGGGTGAAGCGGAGCACGCTGCCGGCGGTCAGGACGGTGAGCGTCAGGACGGGCAGCACCAGATGCGCCGCCCGGTCGCCGAGGCTGTCGATGCCGATCGACTGCACCCCGCTCGCCGGCAGCCAGCCGAGCTCGACCGAGAACAGCAGGATCAGGAGCAGGGCCAGCCAGAAGGATGGCACCGAGATGCCGGCGAAGGCGAACAGGTTGAGGCCGTAGTCGAGCCAGGTGCGCGGGCGGAGCGCGGCCAGGATGCCGGCCGGCAGGGCAATCAGCAGAGCCAGCACGAAGCTCACGCCCATCAAAAGGCAGGTGTTGGCGAGGCGCGGCGGCAGCACCTCGAGCACCGGCCGCGCAAAGCTGCGCGAATAGCCGAGCTCGCCCGAGAGCGCGGCTGCGAGCCAGTGGCCGTAGCGCTCGAGCAGCGGCCGATCGAGGCCGTACACGGCCTTGAGCCTCGCGACGTCGGCCGAGGTGATGTGCGGATTGCCGCTCGCCATCAGATCGATCGGATCGCCCGGCATCAGGCCGATCAGGCCGTAGATCACGAACGACATCAGGAGCAGGACCAGGGCCGCCTCGAGCAGGCGGTGGATCAGGTAGCGCAGCACGGGACCGGGGCCGGCATGGGGGGTCCGATCGCGGGATCCGATGGCGGGGTCCGATGGCGGGCCGGGTCTCAGCTCACCTGGGCGCGCCAGTGCTCGACCCAGAGCGTGCTGGCATCCATGTGCCCGGTCGGCACCACGCCGTCCAGCCAGAGCGGCCAGATGTGCGGCTCGGAGCGGAAGTAGAGCGGCAGGGCCGGCAGCTCCTCGGCATAGATCTCCTGCAGGCGCGCCCACATGGCCTTGCGCTTGGTGCGGTCGAGCTCGCGCTCGATCGAATCGATCAGCTTGTCGATCTCCGGATTCTTGAAGCCGGTGTCGTTCTGCCCGGCCCAGCCGTTGGCGGCGGTCGGGATCTGCTCGGAATGGAGCGTGGTCCGCGGCACGTTCTCGGGCGCGCTGATCCAGGCGAACATCGCCATGGCGCCGTATTTGCGCCGGCTGACGGTCTCGCCGAAGAACACCCGCGCCGGCTCGTTGCGGATCCGGATGTCGATGCCGAGCCTCTTCCACTGGCTCTGCAGCACCTGCTCGACCAGCTCGCGGGTCCGGCTGCCGGCGGTGGTCATCAGCTCGAGGGTGAGCGGCTCGCCCGCCGCGTTGTGGCGGACGCCGTCGCGCAGCTCGCTCCAGCCGGCCTGATCGAGCAGGGCGCCGGCGGCCTTGAGGTCCTCGTGGTATTTCGGCACGTCCTGGTCGTAGACCCAGTCGAGCGGATTGACGCTGGTGTCGGCGACCGGCTGGCGGCCCTCGAACAGCTGCTGGCTGAGCGCCTTGCGATCGAGGCCCATGAGCAGCGCCTGGCGCACCCGCCGGTCGGCCAGGATCGGGTTGTCGAGGTTGAGATCGACGTGCTCGTAGACCAGGCCCGGCTTGTAGACGATCTGGAACTCGTGGCCGTGGCGCTTCTCGAAGGCGAGCGCCTGGTCGATGGTCAGGCCGAGCTCGCCCGCGATCATGTCGATGCTGCCGGACAACAGGTTGGCCTCGAGGGCCGCGGTGTTCTCGATCACCTTGACCACGATCCGGCGGAAGTAGGGTTTCTCGCCCCACCAGGTCGGGTTGGGCTCGAGCACGACGTAGGCGCCGCTCGAGACCTCGGTGATCCGGTAAGGCCCGAAATAGAGACCGGGGTTGGTGGTGCCAGTGTCGAAGGTCGTGCGCGTGCGGTAGCCCTTCGGATCGGCCTCGAACACCGGCCGCTCGAGATGCGCCGGCAGCAGGCGGAAGTCGTTGATGCCGTTGTAGTCGAAGGTGACCCGGTCGACGTGCATGACGAAGCTCTTGGCATCGATCCGGTCGATCGCGGTGATCCGCCGGTACAGCTCGGCGTTGCTGATGCCGCTGTCGGGATGGCGGCCGACCGCGTAGGTGAAGAGCACGTCGTCGGTGGTCACCGGGGTGCCGTCGCCCCAGGTGGCAGCGGGCTGGATGGTGTAGGTGAGCGCGATGCCGTCGCTGCCGTCGTCCTGCTTCTCGATCACCGCCTTGCCGTTCTCGAGCGTCGGCAGCTCGGTGCAGAGCATGCAGATCAGCTGCCAGTGGGCGTCGTAGGCGGTGAACGGCCGCTGCGCCATGCCCAGGATGTAGCTCTTGGCCGCCATGGCATCGATGTTGGGGTTGAAGGTCGAGGGGAACTGGGTGATCCCGATCACCAGCTCGTCCTTGGCCGCGCGCGCGCTCCCCGGCAGGCCGAGGGCGAGGGTCAAGGAGCAGGGCCGCGAGCAGCCGGCGCATGGTGCCTCCGTGGTCGAAGTGCCGGGGTTGAGCTGGCTGGTTAGATAAAGCGCGCACCCGCCGAGCGCCAGTCCGGAGGGTCGGGCGCGCGCCGGCCGGCCGCCGCTTCGCGGCTGGGCGCCGCGATCACGTCCGCTTGATCGCCGCGCCGGCCGGCGCGCGCCCGGGCGGTTTGACAGGCTTTCGGTTCTGGACCAACTTAGCTGGCATCTTGAGATCAGGCGATGGGGCGGCAATCCGGCACCGGAGCGACCGGCCCGCGCGCAAGGGGGGTTTGACAATGAGTAACAACCTGCTCAACCAGCAGACTTCAGCCAGCCCGGTCGAGCCGTCACCGGCGTCGTCGCGGCGCAAGTTCCTCAAGGGTGCGGCGGTCACCGCCGCCGGCGCGACCGCGGCGCTCGCCGCGCCCAACATCTCGCGCGCGCAGACCGTGGCGCTGAAGATGCAGGGCGCCTGGGCGCCTCAGGACATCCTGAACGAGTTCGCGGTCGATTACGTCGACCGGGTCAACGCGATGGGCGGCGGCCGGCTCAAGATCGAATACCTGGTCTCCGGCTCGATCGTGAAGGCGTTCAGCGTCTACGACGCGGTCAACGACGGCGTGCTCGATGCCGGCCACACCGTGCCGGCCTATGTCTACGGCAAGAACAAGGCGGCCTCCCTGTTCGGCACCGGCCCGTGCCTGGGCTGGGACGCCCATTCGGCGATCGCCTGGATCTACTTCGGCGGCGGCGATGCCCTGCATACCGAGCTGATGCAGAAGATCCTGGGCTTCAACATCGTCAGCTTCTTCTCGACCCCGATGCCGCCCCAGCCGCTCGGCTGGTTCAAGAAGGAGGTCAAGTCGATGGACGACCTCAAGGGCATCAAGTACCGCACGGTCGGCCTCGCCACCGAGGTGATGCAGGCGATGGGCCTCGCGGTCACCCAGATCCCGGGCGGCGAGATCATCCCGGCGATGGAGCGGGGCGTGATCGACGCGTTCGAGTTCAACAATCCGACCTCGGACCGTCTGCTCGGCGCGCCCGACGTGGCCAAGCACTACATGATGGGCAGCTATCACCAGGCCAACGAGTTCTTCGAGATCATCTTCAACAAGAAGGTCTACGACGGCCTGGCGCCGGAGCAGCAGGCGATTTTGAAGCACTCCAGCGAGGCGGCATCCTCGGCGACGCTGTGGAAGGCGTTCGACCGCTACTCGAAGGACCTGGACGGCCTGCAGAAGGAGGATGGGGTCCAGGTCCATCGCACGCCCGAGGACGTCTTCACCGCCGAGCTCGTCGCCTGGGACAAGGTGGTCCAGAATTTCTCCCAGGACGAGTTCTTCGCGCGGGTGATCGCCTCGCAGACGGAGTGGGCGAAGCGGGTCGGCTACTACGTCCTGTTCAACAATGTCGACACCAGGCTCGCCTATGAGCACTACTTCGGCACGCTGAGCCTCTAGAACGGCGCCGACCCCGGTCGACCAAGGTCGGGGGCGGCGCCAGCCGGTGCCGCCCCTTCCGTCGCAGGCATCCGGAGGCGAGGGGCTCCGGTCGTCGGGGAGAGGGGGACCGTGGAACGGTACCTGATGTTCATCGACCGGCTCAGCATGTGGATGGGCAAGGTGTTCGCCTGGTGCATCCTGATCCTGACCTTCGCCGTGACCTACGAGGTCTTCGTGCGCTACGTGCTGCGCGACCCGACCTCGTGGGCCTACGACGTCAGCTACATCATGTACGGCGGGCTGTTCCTGATGGCGGGCGCCTACACGCTGTCGCGCGACGGCCACGTCCGCGGCGACGTCATCTACCGCCTGTGGCCGCAACGCGTGCAGGCGATGATCGACTTCACGCTCTTCCTTTTGTTCTTCTTTCCCGGCGTGAGCGCGCTGATCTACTCCGGCTTCATCTTCGCCCACCAGTCCTGGGGCTACGGCGAGACCAGCGTCTACAGCCCGGCCCAGATCCCGATCTACCAGCTCAAGGCGCTGATCCCGGTTGCCGGCGTGGTCCTGTTCCTGCAGGGGATCTCCGAGCTCGTGCGCTGCATCCGCTGTATCCGGGACGGCTACTGGCCGGCGCGCTACCACGACGTCGAGGAGCTTGAGTCGGCGATCCTGCATCACCACGAGGACGAGGCCGCCCTCGCTCACGACGCGCCGACGCGGGAGACGCCTCGATGACCAATCCCGAAATCGGCGTGACGATGCTGTTGATCTTCATTCTCATCATCATGCTCGGGTTCCCGATCTCGTTCACGCTGGTCGCGATGGGTGTGTTCTTCGGCTACTACGCCATGGGCGATCACATCTTCCAGCTGCTGGTCCAGAACACCTTCGACATCATGTCGAACGACACGCTGGTGGCGGTGCCGCTGTTCCTGTTCATGGGCTACATCGTCGAGCGCGCCAACATCATCGACCGGCTGTTCTACAGCATCCAGCTGGCGGCCCGGCACGTGCCCGGATCGATGGCGGTCGCGGCCCTGATCACCTGCGCCGTGTTCGCGACCGCGACCGGGATCGTCGGCGCGGTCGTCACCCTGATGGGGCTGCTCGCCTTCCCGGCGATGCTCAAGGCCGGCTACGACACCAAGCTGTCGGCGGGCGTGATCTGCGCCGGCGGCACGCTCGGGATCCTGATCCCGCCCTCGATCATGCTGATCGTCTATGCCGCCACCGCCGGGGTCTCGGTGGTCAAGCTGTACGCCGCGGCCATGTTGCCAGGCATGCTGCTGGCCGGGCTCTACATCCTGTACGTGATCGCCCGCGCGCTGATCAACCCGAAGCTCACGCCCAAGCTGTCGGCGGCGGAGGCCGACGTCCCGTTCACCCAGATCGTCCACCAGCTGCTGACCTCGTTCTTCCCGCTCGCGATCCTGATCACCTGCGTGCTCGGCGCGATCCTGTTCGGCCTCGCGACGCCCTCCGAGGCGGCCGCGGTCGGGGCGCTGGGCGGCCTGGTCCTGGCCGCCGCTTACCGCGCGCTGACCTGGGTCCGGCTCAAGGAGGCGGTCTTCCTCACCGCCCGCACCACCGCCATGGTCTGCTATCTGTTCGTCGGCTCCTGGACGTTTTCCTCGGTGTTCTCCTATCTCGGCGGCCATCACGTCGTGGAAAACCTGGTGCTCGGCCTGAATCTGAACACCGTGACCTTTCTGATGCTCACCCAGTTCATCATCTTCCTGCTCGGCTGGCCGCTGGAATGGACCGAGATCATCATCATCTTCGTGCCGATCTTCCTGCCCCTGCTCCACCACTTCCACGTCGACCCGGTCTTCTTCGGCGTGCTGGTGGCGCTCAACCTGCAGACCTCGTTCCTGACCCCGCCGATGGCGATGTCGGCCTACTACCTCAAGGGCATCGCACCACCCAACGTCCAGCTGATGGACATCTTCCGCGGGGTCATGCCCTTCCTGTTCATGGTCTTCCTGGCCATGATCCTGGTCTACAACTTTTCGGGGCTGGTCGAGTGGCTGCCGCGCTATCTCTACAGCAGCTGAACCGGTGCCGTCGCAACGCGAGTGAGCGATGATCGAAGCCGTGAACGAGCTCGTCGGCCTGACCGCCCTTCAGGCGGCCGGGCTGGTCCGCGACTCCAAGGTCAGCGCGCTCGAGCTGACCCAGGCCTGCCTGGAGCAGATCGAGGCCGCCGAGCCTGACGTCCAGGCGTTCGCCTTCCTCGACCCGGAGCACGCGCTGGGGCAGGCCCGGGCGCTCGACGACCTGCGCAAGCACGGCCGGCCGCTGGGGCCGCTGCACGGCCTGCCGGTCGGGGTCAAGGACATCATCGACACGGCGGACATGCCGACCGAGAACGGCACCGTGCTGCACGCCGGGCGGCGGCCGCGCGCGGACGCCACGGTGGTCAGCCGGCTGCGCGCTGCGGGGGCGGTGATCCTGGGCAAGACGGTGACCACCGAGCTTGCCGTCTATGGCCCCAACAAGACGCGCAACCCGCACGACCCCGAGCATACGCCGGGCGGCTCGTCGTCGGGCTCGGCAGCCGCAGTCGCGGCGCACATGGTGCCGCTCGCGCTCGGCACCCAGACCAACGGCTCGGTGATCCGGCCCGCGGCCTATTGCGGCGTCTACGGCTTCAAGCCGAGCCACGGCCTGATCTCGCGCGCCGGCGTCCTGCGCCAGTCGCCGCCGCTGGACACGGTCGGCGTGATGGCGAACTCCTTGCCCGATCTGGCCCTGCTCGCCGGGATGCTGATGGGCTACGACCCCAAGGATCCTGCGCTCCGGCCGGTCGCTCAGCCGCGGCTGCTCGAGGTCGCCTGCGAGCCGCCGCCGGTCGTGCCCGATCTGGGCTTCGTGCGCAGCCCGGTCTGGGATCAGGCCGAGGACGAGACCAAGGCGGCCTTCGACGAGCTGGTGGCGACGCTTGGCGGGCGGGTCACCGCGGTCGATCTGCCGGCCGCATTCGAGGAGGCGGTTGCGCTGCACGGCACGATCATGGAGGCCGATCTCGCGCGCAGCTTCGCGCCCGAATATCAGCGCGGGCGGGACCGGCTGACCGGCCGGCTGTGCGAGATGATCGAGCGCGGCCAGCGCTGCCTGGCGGTCGACTACAACCGGGCGGTCGATGCGATCCCCTGGCTGGGGCGCGCGCTCGAGCCGCTGTTCGAGCGCTACGATGCGCTCCTGACGCCCGCGACCACCGGTCCGGCGCCGCACGGGCTCGGATCGACCGGGAGCCCGGTGTTCTGCACGATCTGGACGCTCTGCGGCATGCCCGCGGTCAGCCTGCCGCTGCTGCAGGCGGGCAACGGCCTGCCGCTCGGCGTCCAGCTGGTCGGGCAGAAGGGCGATGACGCCCGGCTGTTGCGCACGGCGCGCTGGCTGGTCGAGACGCTGCGCGCCGAGGTCGCGGCCGAGCGGGCGAGCTAGGAGCCGCCGAACTGATCCTCGCCGGCGCGGACCGCCTCGACCACGCTCACGATCATCAGCGCGATGCCGATCAGCACCACGATCCAGAGCGCGACCGAGGGGATCTTGATCAGAATGGTCCCGAGAAAGAGGATCGCGATGATCAGCGCGATCCCTCCGCCAACCAGTGTGGGAAGCACGGCAGCCTCGATCTTGCAGGTCGGGCACCAGCAATAGGTGGCGGGATGGCGTCGCGTCAAGCCACGCCCGGCGCGAACGCGTGGTGACATCGGGCGCGCCAGGGGCTATCGAGTTCGTGACCCTTGGGCGCTCTGCCGGCGTGCCGGCGCCCGGAGACGGCTGGCCATGCGGCGCAGACGCAACGCGAAGATCCTCGCCACCCTCGGCCCGGCGACCTCGTCGCTGGAGCAGATCCGCGGCCTGTTCGAGGCCGGGGCGGACGCCTTCCGGCTCAATTTCTCCCATGGCAGCCACGAGGATCAGGCCAGGCGCTACCAGGCCGTGCGGGCGGTCGAGGCGCAGACCCAGCGGCCGATCGCGGTGGTGATCGACCTGCAGGGCCCGAAGCTCAGGGTCGGGTCGTTCCGCGACGGCCCGATCCAGCTCGCGCCCGGCGCCCGCTTCCGGCTCGACCTCACGGGCGAGCCCGGCGACCTGGAGCGCGTCTCTCTGCCGCACCCCGAGATCTTCCAGGCGATCGCCGCCGGCACCGAGCTGCTGCTCGACGACGGCAAGATCCGCCTGCGGGTCGAGCAGGTCGGCAAGGACTACGCCGACACGGTGGTGCTGAGCGGCGGCCGGCTGTCCGACAGCAAAGGCGTCAACGTCCCGAACGTGATCCTGCCGCTCTCGCCGCTCACCGCCAAGGACCGGCGCGACCTGCAGTTCGGCCTCGACCTCGGCGCCGACTGGGTGGCGCTGTCGTTCGTCCAGCGGCCCGAGGACGTGGCCGAGGCGCGCCGCCTGGTCGCCGGCCGGGCGGCGATCATGGCCAAGATCGAGAAGCCCGCGGCGATCGACCATCTGGGCCAGATCATCGATCTCTCGGAGGGCATCATGATCGCGCGCGGCGACCTCGGCGTCGAGCTGCCGCCCGAGGACGTGCCCGGCCTGCAGAAGCGGATCATCCGGGCGGCGCGGGCCGCGGGCAAGCCGGTGGTGGTCGCGACCCAGATGCTGGAATTGATGATCAGCGCGCCGGCGCCGACCCGGGCCGAGGCCTCCGACGTCGCGACCGCGGTCTACGACGGCGCCGATGCGGTGATGCTCTCGGCCGAGACCGCCGCCGGCGCCTATCCCGTCGAGGCGGTCGCGATCATGGATCGGATCATCGCCAAGGTCGAGCACGACCCGCTCTACCGCAGCTATCTCGACGCCTATCACGCCGAGGCCGAGCACACCGCGGCCGATGCGATCACGCTCGCGGCGCGCGCGGTCGCGAGCACCATGCGCTCGGCCGCGATCGTGACCTACACGACCACCGGCTCGACCGCGCTCAGGGCGGCGCGCGAGCGCCCGGACCAGCCGATCCTGGCGCTGATCACCCAGTTCGGCACCGCGCGCCGGCTGGCGCTGCTCTGGGGTCTGCACGCCGTGGTCTGCGAGGACGCCCAGAACATCGACCACATGGTCGAGCGGGCCTGCCACTATGCGGTCCAGAGCGGCATCGCGAGCGCCGGCTCGAGCCTGGTGATCACCGCGGGCGTGCCGTTCGGCACCCCCGGCTCGACCAACCTGTTGCGGATCGCCTGGGTGCGCTGAGCTCCTTCAGGGACCGGGGCGCCGGCGGCGCGCCTCGCGGAGCGCGGCCTCGACCAGGATCAGATGGCAGCCGGCCAGCAACGCGCCGCCCCCGATCAGCGGGTCGACGCCAAGGGCCAGGATCAGGCCGGCGACGATCGCGACCAGGGCGAGGATCGCGAGCGTCAGGCGGGCGTCGGCCATGAACATGCCGGTCAGCCCGGCCGCGATCTCGCGCAGCAGCGGCATCATCGCGCGCTCGCCGGGGCGATGCGCCGCAGCCGGCTCGCGGTCAAAAGACCGGTCGCGAGGAACAGCGCCGCGAACGCCAGGAGCGCCAGGTCCTGCTCCGGCCAGCGCACGCCGAGGCCTTCGCCGGTCCAGAACACGCCGAACGCCGAAAGCATCACGCCGACGCCGAATTTGAGGGTGTTCTCGGGCACGCGCGCGAGCGGCCGGTGGACCACGGCGCCGACCGCGAGCACGGCTGCGCAGGCGGCGAGCGCGCCGAGGCAGGCGGGCCACAACAGCCCGCGCCCGGCGCCGACCGCGAGCACGATGAAGACCACCTCGAGGCCTTCGAGCAGCACCGCCTTGAAGACCGCGAGGCCCGCGATCCAGTCGAGCGATGCCGCCCGGCGCGCCGCCTCGGCGAGCTCGCGGGTCCCGGCCGCGAAGGCGGCATCCTCGTCGTGCAACGGGATGACGCCGGCCCTGCGCAGGACCGCCTTGCGCAGCCAGCCCATCCCGAACAGCAGGAGCAGGACGCCGATCCCGAGCTGGAGAAGGTGCAGGGGCACGCGATCGAGCAGCGGGCCAAGCGTCACGACCAGCAGCCCGAGCACCCCCAGCGCCGCGGCCGTGCCCGCCGCCGCGAGCCGCCAGCCGCGCAGCGTGGCCACGGCCAGCACGATCGTGAACGCCTCGACGACCTCGACCAGCGAGGCCGCGAAAGCGGCGCCGACCGCGGGAGCGGCTACGCTCCAGACCCCGAGTTCCATGGCGAGCCATCCGGCTTCGTAGCGTTTGCTACATTTTCTGCATTGATGTAGTGTCTGCGACCAGTTCAGGTCAACCGGGATCTTGCCTCGTGACCTTGCAGGCCTTCGATGAGCGGGTGAATGCCTGCTGGGAGCGGATCAGCCGCGCGGAACGAAGCGTCGCGCGCTTCTTCCAGGAGCACCGGGACGAGGTGCTGGTGGCCTCGGCGGCCGCCCTCGCCGAGCAGACCGGCACCAGCGATGCGACCGTGATCCGGACCGCCAAGGCGCTGGGATTTGCCGGCATGACCGGGCTGCGGCGCGCGCTGGCCCTGGAGCTGCGCCAGGGCCTGTCGCCCGCCGACCGGCTGGCGCGCACGCTCAGCGAGACCGGCGACGACCTCGGGCGGGCCTTCGAGGTGACGCTGGAGATCCACCGCAACTCCCTCGAGCGCCTTCGTCGGGACGTCCCGCCGGAGCTGTTTCGGAGCGCCGTGCGGGCGATCGTCGAGGCCCGGCGCCGGTGGATCTTCGGCATCGGGCCCTCGAGCGCAATGGCAGGCTATCTCAGCATCCAGCTCGGGCGTTTCGGCCTTGAGACGCAGAGCCTGACCGAGACCGGCCTGCTGCTTGCCGACGGCCTGCAGAAGCTGCGCGCGGACGATCTCCTGATCATCTTCGCCTACAGTCGTGTCTACCGGGAGCTCGCGGTGCTGCTCGACCAGGCGGAGCGCTGCGGCGCCCGGACGATGCTGGTCTCCGACACCCTCGGCCCGAAACTGCGCGATCGCGTCGGCCTGATCCTGCCGGTCGCGCGCGGGCGCGCCGAGCTGTTCAGCATGCATACCGCGACGCTCGGGCTGATCGAGGCGCTGCTGGTCGGGATCGCGAGCGAGCGGCCGGCCGAGACCCTCGCCAGCCTGGACTCCCTGAACCAGCTCCGGAGCGAGCTCGCGGGGGCGCCGATGGAGCTGCCGGTCCGCAGGCTCAGAGCGGCTCGCCGCGCATCAGCCGGGGCAGATCGCCCAGCAGGCCCATCGCGTGGCGCATGAAGAACTGCTTGAGCGGCGGGGTCCGCTCGACCAGGCCGAGGCCGAGCTCGCGCGCGAGGCGCACCGGCCACAGGTCATTGCCGAACAGGCGGTTCAGGCCGTCGGTGATCGCGATCAGGGCGAGCGCATCGAACCGCCGCCAGCGCTCGTAGCGCGCGAGCACCGAGGCGCTGCCCGGATCGAGGCCGAGCCGTTTGGCATCGATCACCAGCTCGGCGAGTGCTGCAACGTCGCGCAGAGCGAGGTTCCAGCCCTGACCGGCGATCGGGTGGATCGCGCGCGCGGCATCGCCGACCAGGGCCAGGCGGTGATCGGTGTAGCGTTGCGCCTGGACCATCGCGAGCGGGTAGTGCCAGCGCGGCCCGGCCAGCGTCAGGGTGCCGAGCCGGTCGCCGGCGCGCTCAGAGAGCTCGGCCAGGAAGTCGGCGTCGTCGAGCAGGGTCAGCTCGCCGGCGAGCCGGTCCTCGGCCGCCCAGACGATCGAGCAGCGCCGCCCGGTCATCGGCAGGAACGCGAGCGGGCCGTCCGGGAAGAAGCGCTCGACCGCGAGGCCAAGGTGCTCGCGCTCGTGCGCGATGGTCGCGACGATGCCGGTCTGGCCATACTGCCAGCGGAGCACCTCGATGCCGGCGGCAGCCCGGGTCGGCGACGATCGGCCCTCGGCCACGGCGACCACGGCGGCGCGCACGACCGGTCCGCTCGCAAGCCGCAGCTCGGCGCCGGCGATGCCCCGCTTCAGCCCCAGGATCTGGGCCGGTGCCGCAACGGTCAGCGCGCTCGCCTTCAGCCGCTCGGTCCGCTGCAAAAGGGCGCCCCGGATCAGCCGGTTTTCGACGATATGACCGAGCGGCTGGTCGCCGACCGTCCGATGGTCGTAGTGCACGGTCAAGGGTGAGTGGCGCTCGCCGACCCGGATATCGAGGATCGGCTGCGCCTCGCCCGCGAGCTCCGGCCAGACGCCGATCGCCTCGAGCAGGCGCCTGGAGCCCGGGGCGATCGCGGTCACGCGGCCGTCGAACGGCGGCGCTACCGTGGCCGCGAGCGGCTGCCGCTCGACCAGGACGACCCGAAGTCCGGCGCCGGCGGCGGCGCAGGCGAGCGCGAGGCCAGTCATGCCGCCGCCGATGATCGCGAGGTCGAAGGCTGCGTCCTGCGCCACGGCTGAAAGTGTGCCGGCCCCGGCCGTCCTCGTTCGTGCGGCATGCGGTCGCAGCTGCGGCGAGCCTGGGTCGTTCAAGGCCTTTTTTGCCTGGTTGAAGCATGTTGCCGGGAAATGTTAATGTGACCTGGAACGGCGGGCGCGGCAGCCCGCTGCGATGCCCCAACCAACGGTCGATCATGCTCAACCCGCGGCTCGAGACCCTCAGCGACTACCCCTTCCAGCGCCTGGCCACCCTCCTGGCGGCGATCGAGCCGGCCCGCGGCCGGCGGCCGGTCGATCTGGCGCTCGGCCAGCCGATGCACCCGATCCCGCCGCTCATGATCGAGGCGCTGCGTGCCAACGAGCATCTCTGGGGGCGCTATCCGCCGGTCAACGGCAGCCCGGAGTTCCGCGAGGCCGCCGCGGCCTGGCTGACCTGGCGCTACCATCTGCCGGCCGGCACGCTCGACCCGGACCGCCACATCCTGCCGGTCGCCGGCACCAAGGAAGCCTTGTTCCTGATTGCCCAGGCGGTCATGCCCGAGCAGAAGGCGGGCCGGCAGCCCGCGGTCCTGCTGCCGAATCCGTTCTACAACGTCTATCTGGGCGGGGCGGTGATGGCCGGGGCCGAGCCGGTATTGCTTTCGGTCGGCGCGGAGACGAGCTATCTCCCGGCGCTCGAGGCACTGAGCCCCGAACTGCTCGAGCGGACCGCCGCGTTCTACCTCTGCTCGCCGGCCAATCCCCAGGGCGTGGCAGCCGATCTCGACTACCTCAAGCGGCTGATCCGGCTGGCGCGCGCGCATGGCTTCCTGCTGATCGTTGACGAATGCTACGCCGAGATCTACACGGAGTCCCCGCCGGCCGGAGCGCTCGAGGCGGCGGTCGCCATCGATGGGCGATTGGATTCGGTGCTCGTCTGCCATTCCCTCTCGAAGCGCTCGAGCGTGGCCGGCCTGCGCTCGGGCTTCGTGGCTGGAGATCCCGCGATCCTGGCCGGATTTGCCCGTCTGCGCAGCTACGCGGCCGCGGTCCAGCCGCTGCCGGTTCTGGCGGCCGCGACCGCGCTGTGGCAGGACGAGGAGCACGTGATCGCCAATCGCCGCCTCTATCGGGAGAAGTTCGATCTGACCGATGACCGGCTCGGCGGCCGGTTCGGCTACTACCGACCGGATGGCGGCTTTTTCCTGTGGCTCGAGGTCGGCGACGGCGAGGCGGCCGCGCGCCGGCTCTGGGCCGAAGCCGCGATCAAGGTCCTGCCCGGAGGCTATCTCGGGCGCCCGGATCCGAGCGGGCACAACCCGGGCAAGGGTGCGATCCGGGTCGCCCTGGTGCACGATCTGGCGACCACCGACGCGGCGCTCGCCGACCTCGTCGCGACCTTGGCTGACCAGGCCTGAGGAGGAGGACAAGCGCACCATGGCCGCCCCTTCCCTGCCCTCGGCCGATCGTGGCGGCGCCTCCGACTTCCTGGCCCGGCGGGCGGCCGAGGCGCTCGGCCTCGCCTTGCTGGCGGCGGCCCTGGTGGTCGCGGTGGCGCTCTGGGGCTACGATCCGAACGATCCCTCGCTCAACCACGCGACCGCGGGCCCGAGCACCAATCCGCTGGGCGTCTTCGGCGCCAGCATCGCCGACGTGCTCGAGCAGACGCTCGGGCTCGCCGCCTGGCTGGTGGTGCTGATCCCGCCGCTCTGGGCCTTGCGCCTGATCTTCGCCAAGCCGCTCGACTGGCCGTGGCTGCCGGTGTCCGCGCTGCCGCTCGCCCTGCTCGCGAGCGCGACCTGGCTCGCGACCCGTCCCATGCCGGAGACCTGGCCGTTCTGGGTCGGCCTCGGCGGCTTCGTCGGCGACTTCATGCTCAACCGCCTGCAGTACCCGATCGGCGCCGATCTCTATCCGACCGTCACCGGCGGTGTTGCCCTGGTCTGCGTGGTTCTGGCGGTCGGCCTGAGCTGGCGCGAGATCTGGCAGATCGTACAGCCGCTGCTGCTGGCACCGTTCCGGCGCGACCGCCGGCCGGCGGTGCCGGGCGCGCGCAGCGAGCCGCGCTGGGCCCAGGCCATCGACCAGCGCCTCGGCCCGGCACCGGCCGGGCCGCCCCCGCGCCGGCCGCTCGCCGCCGGCTTCAGCTTCGTCAGCCAGTTCGTCGGCGGCCTGGCCGCACGCCTGAAGCCGACCCGGGACCCCGCCGGGCGGGCGGGCCCCGATCTGATCCGCACCGTCGAGCCGGCCGGCCCGGCCGTGGACGGCGCGCGCCGGCGCCGGCCGGCGGCCAAGCCCGAGCCGCGCCCGGCCGCCCCCGAACCGGCGGCGGCGGCGCCGGTTGCGGCTGCGACCAGCGAGCCGCGCGCGGCGGCCGCGGCCGAGCTCATCCCGGACGGCGAGTTCCAGCTGCCGCCGCTCGACTTCCTCGCCCAGCCGCGCCACCGTGCGAGCGTCAGCCTGGATCGGGCGACGCTCGCCGAGACCGCCAAAGCGCTCGAGAAGGTGCTGGACGATTTCGGCGTCCGCGGCGAGATCGTCGACGTCCGCCCGGGCCCGGTGGTTGCCCTCTACGAGCTCGAGCCGGCGCCCGGCACCCGCGCCGCCCGGGTGATCGCGCTCGCCGACGACATCGCCCGCTCGCTGTGCGCCATGTCGGTGCGGGTCGCGACCGTGCCGGGGCGCAACGTGATCGGCATCGAGCTGCCCAACGACCAGCGCGAGACCGTCTATCTGCGCGATCTGCTGGCCAGCCCGGCCTACGAGGACACCTCGGCGCGCCTGACGCTCGCCCTCGGCAAGGACATCAGCGGCGACCCGGTGGTGGTCGATCTCGCGCGCATGCCCCATCTGTTGATCGCCGGCACCACCGGCTCGGGCAAGTCGGTCGCGATCAACGCCATGATCCTGTCGCTGCTCTACCGGTGGCCGCCGGACAAGTGCAAGCTGATCATGATCGATCCCAAGGTGATCGAGCTGTCGGTCTACGAGGGCATTCCGCACCTTTTGGCGCCGGTCGTGACCGAGCCGCACAAGGCCGTGGTCGCGCTGAAGTGGGTCGTGCGCGAGATGGACGACCGCTATCGCCTCATGTCGCACTTGGGCGTGCGCGACATCTTCGCCTACAACCGCCGGATCGGCGAGGCGCTGGAGCGCGGCGAGCAGCTGTCGCGGCGCGTGCAGACCGGCTTCGAGCCCGGCACCGGCGTGCCGGTGTTCGAGCAGCAGCCGATCGAGATGCGCGAGATGCCGCTGATCGTGGTCATCGTCGACGAGGTCGCCGACCTGATGCTGACCGCCGGCAAGGAGATCGAGTCCGCGATCCAGCGCCTGTCGCAGAAGGCGCGCGCGGCCGGCATCCACCTGATCGTCGCCACCCAGCGGCCCTCGGTCGACGTGCTGACCGGCGTGATCAAGGCGAACCTGCCGAGCCGGATCAGCTTCAGGGTCTCCTCCAAGATCGACAGCCGCACGATCCTGGGCGAGCCCGGTGCCGAGCAGCTGCTGGGCCAGGGCGACATGCTGCACATGATGCCGGGCGAGCGGATCACCCGCATCCACGGGCCGCTGGTGACCGACGAGGAGGTCGAGCGGGTGGTCAGCTTCCTGCGCCAGCAGGGCGAGCCGGACTACCTCGATTCGGTCACCGACGAGGCGGCGCTGGACGCGTCGCCCCCGATCGGCCCGGGCCCGGGGCTCAGCGAGCCGGCGGCCAACGGCGAGGATGCCCAATATGCCCAGGCGCTGCAGATCATCGCCCAGGAGGGCAAGGCGTCGACCAGCTTCCTGCAGCGCAAGATGCGGATCGGCTACAACAGCGCGGCGCGCCTGATCGAGCGCATGGAGGCCGATGGCCACGTCAGCCATCCCGACCACGTCGGCCGCCGGCAGGTGCTGATCAGCGGCCAGGACGCCGAGGCCGACAGCACGCCTTGGTGAGCGAGCGGTCTTCGGCCCGGCAGACGCGGCCTCGCGCCGCGCTTTGCATCTGCGCGCTCCTGGCGCTCCTGGCCGGCGGCGGCGCGCCGTTGCCCGCCCAGGCCGCGATCCGCGATCCGGAAGCCGCAAGGGCCGAGGACGTCGCGCGCATCGAGGCCTATCTCAACAGCCTGCACAGCCTTCGCGCCAAGTTCGTCCAGGTCAATCCCGACGGCGCCATGGTGACCGGCACGCTGTCCTACGAGCGCCCGGACAAGATGCGCCTCGACTACGACCCGCCGAGCAAGCTCCTGATCATCGCCAACGGCTGGGACCTGGTCTATCAGGACCGCGAGCTCAAGCAGGTGAGCCATCTGTTCACCAGCAAGACGCCGCTCGGCTTCCTGCTGACCAAGCACATCCGCCTGAGCGGCGACGTCACCGTGACCAACCTCGAGCACCGGGGCGGCGAGCTCAGGGTCACCCTGGTCCAGACCGACGAGCCGACCCAGGGCTCGATCACGCTCGCGTTCGCCGAGCAGCCCTTCGAGCTGCGGCGCTGGACGGTGATCGATGCCCAGGGCTACGCCACCAACGTCATCCTCGACCGGATCGAGACCGACGTCCCGCTCGACGACGAGCTGTTCGTCTACCGCAACCCGGATTTCAATCCGGACATGCGTCGCTAGCCGGCCCATCCGAGGGTTGCTCCGGCGGCCCGGCTCCGAGCCGGGATTGCGCTCTGCCGCCGCCGTGCCATCTGTTATGGTAAGCGCGGTGGAATGCACGGCCGTACCGGAACGTTGTCGGTGATGGCGCCGGGGATGACGGCTAAGGATCGGGTGCGGGATGGAGACGCTGCGGGACTACGTGCGCGCGCTCCTCGATCGAGGGGCGATGCCGGTCGCGACCCTGCTTCTCTGGTGCCGCGTGACCCCGAACCAGGTCTCGCTCGCCGGCGTCGTGCTGACCCTGGTGACCGCCGCGCTGATCGTCGACGGCCGGCTGCTGGTCGCCGGCGTGCTGTATATCCTGGCCGCCAGCCTGGACCTGCTCGATGGCGTGCTGGCGCGGCTTGCCAAGCTCGCGAGCCGCTTCGGCGCGTTCCTCGATTCGACCGCGGACCGGGTCTCCGAGGGCGTGGTGTTCGCGGCGATCGCCTATCACTTCGCGAGCCGGGGGCAGTCGGTCGACGCCGCGCTCGCCGTGCTTGCCCTGCTCGGCTCGGTGCTGGTCAGCTACACCCGCGCCCGCGCCGAGGGCCTGGGGCTGGAGTGCAAGGTCGGCATCATGACCCGCGCCGAGCGGGTTCTTCTGGTCGCTTTCGGCCTGATCTCCGGCCTGCTGCCCGAGGCGGTCTACCTGCTGGTGGCGCTGACCGCGTTCTCCGCCATGCAGCGGATCATGCACGCCTTCCGCCAGCTCAATCCGCAGGGCTGAGATCGGCGCCCAGCGCCTCGCCGGCGAGCAGCCGCCGGAGCGCGGCCACGTAGTCGAGGTTCGGCGCCCGCGTCAGCGCCAGCTCGGCGGTCGCCCGGCGCGCGGCCTCGAACGCCTCGGCCTCGACCGCGAGGCTCTCGATGGTGACCGTCCCGAGCTCGATCCGGGTGCGCTCCGCCCGGGCGCCGGCGACCTCGAACGCGCGCCGCCGCTTGACCAGACGCACGCTCCGCACGCCCGGCCAAGCTCTCGCCACCTCAGCCAGAAACCGCTCGAGGTCGTAGCTCGCCTGCGTGAGTGCCAGCACCTCGACCCCGAGCGCCGGGCAGAGCTCCTGGTCGATCACGGCCGCCGGCAAGGGCAGGGGACAGCGCAGCGCCGGCAGCCACTGCTGCAGCCCCGCCCGCATGCCCAAGAGGCGCTTGATCTCGAGGGCGCCCGCGCGGATCTTGGCGTTGATGCCGTCGACGCCGGTTGGCAGCAGATAGACCTCGGGGCTCGCCGGCACCCGATCCGGGGCGGGGAGATCGGGAAAGGCCTTGCCCCAGATCCGGTACTCGAAGCGCGCCGGCGCGTAGGGTCGCATCAGCCCTTGATCCGGGCCCGGGTCCGGGGTTCCGGTCCCAGGCCCGGCGGCGCCGGTCAGAGCCGCCCCGCGGCGAAGCTCGCGACGATCGCGTCGACCCCGCTGACGGTCGCGAGCAGCGCCATGGTCTCGAGCGCGCTCTGGTGGCGCGCGCGGGTCGCGGTCGAGCAGGCATCCGCCGCGACCACCACCTCATAGCCGAGATCGCTCGCATGCCGGACCGTGGATTCGACCGCGTAGGCGGTCGAGACGCCGGCGCAGATCAGACGCGAAGGCCGGCGCATCGCGACCAGGGTCTCGAGCGGCGAGCCGAAGAACGGGTTGTTGCGGATGTGGGTCACGACCAGCTCGCCCGCCTCGGGCGCGAGCTCGTCCAGGAACTCCACGCCCCAGCTGCCCTCCTGCCAGGCGTTCTGCTCGATCCACTGCCGGAACACCGGCGCGTTCTGGATCACGTCCTGGTAATCGGGCCGGACCGCGAGGCGGACGTGGATGATCGGCACGCCGTGCGCCCGCGCCCCCGCCAGCAGCCGCCCCGCCGCCGCCAACACCTCGGCGCGCCAAGCCTCTTCGCCCGAGCCGACGCCGATCTTGATCCTGCCTTCGGGATGGCAGTTCTCGTTCTGATAATGGACCGCCAGCACCAGGCTTTCGACCGCCATCGCCATCCCTCCGGCCCGCCGTCAGGACTCCAGCATGGCGGTAAGCGCAGGTCGCGCGCAACCGAAAGGAGCGACCGCAGCCACCCCTTCCCGGCTGCCGACCGGACGCCGCGCTCAGCCGCCGATCAGGCCGCCGTCGTCCTTGGTGATCGCCACCACGGCCGGGCGCGGCGGGATGCCGTCCTTGAAGTCCGGCCAGCGGGTCGAGGGCTTCTCGAAGGTCGAATCCTCGGCCTCGCCAGGGTGCTGGGGGGCGACGAACAGGGTTCGGCCGTCGGGCGTGAACTCCGGCCCGCACATCTCGGCGTCCTTGGGGCAGGCGTAGAAGAACTTGAGCAGCGCCCGGCCGTCACCGGCCACGTCGCAGGCATAAATGCCATCGGGGATCGCGTTCTTGCGCTGGTTCGAGCCCTGATCGGACGCGATCCAGAGCCGCCCCCTGGGATCGAAGGCGCAGTTGTCCGGCGAGGAGATCCAGGCCCGGGTCTCCGGATGGTACCTGGCGCCCGAGCCCTCCTTGTTCGGATCGCCCGCGAGCAGCAGCATCTCCCAGCCGAACTCGGTGGCGGCATGATCGGCATCCTTGCCTTCGCCGCCCGGTGGGATCAGCTCGACCACCTGGCCATGCTCGTTGTCGGCGCGCGGGTTGGGACCGCCCGCCTGATCGGCCTTGCGCTTGGTATTGTTGGTCAGCATGACGTAGACGCGCCCGTTCACCGGATTCGGCTCGACGTCCTCGGGCCGGTCCATGGGTGTCGCGCCGAGGAGGTCGGCCGCGAGCCGGGTCCCGATCAGCACGTCCGCCTGGCTCGCAAAGCCGTTCGCCGCAATCAGCGGGCCCTGGCCCTGGACCAGCGGCAGCCAGGTGAGCTTGTCCTCGTCGAACCTCGCGACGTAGAGGGTGCCGTCGTCGAGCAGCGCGCCGTTGGCGGCGCCATCGCCGGGGTCGAAGGTGCCGTTCGAGACGTATTTGTAGAGGTAGTCGAAGCGCTCGTCGTCGCCGGAATACAGCACGAGGCGGCCGTCCCGGTTGATCAGGCTGGTCGCGCCCTCGTGCTTGAAGCGGCCGAGCGCTGTGTGCTTCTGGGGTATGGTCCCCGGATCGTACGGGTCGTACTCGACGATCCAGCCGAAACGGTTCGGCTCGTTCGGCTCTTTGGCGAGGTCGAAGCGCTCGACGCTCCGGCGCCAGGGATATTCGGCCTCGCCAGAGACCCCGTAGCGCTTGTAAGCGGCCGCCTCCGGCGAGCCCGCAGGCAGCGCGCCGCCGAAATACTGGTGGAAGTTTTCCTCCGACATCAGCACCGTGCCCCAGGGCGTCTTGCCGCCGGCGCAGTTGTTGAGCGTGCCCAGGACCCTGGTGCCGGTCGGATCGGCGTTGGTCTTGAGCCGGTCGTGGCCGGCGGCCGGGCCGACGATCTCGATTTCGGTCGCGAGCGTGATCCGGCGGGCATAGGGGCTGCCCGGGACCACCGCCCAGACGCCATCCTGCTTGCGGATCTCGATCGTGGTGCCGCCGTGCGCCATCAGCTCGATCCGGGTCTGGTCCGGCGTCTGGGTCTCGGCGCTCCAGCCCGCGAACATCAGCGACGGATCGGTGTACTCGTGGTTGACGTGGAGCAGGCCGTGCTCGGAGCTGTCGGAGCCGCGCGGCAGCGGGAAGTAGCCGACGAAGTCGTTGTTGTAGCCGAACTGGCGGGCCTGGGCCTCGGCGCTCTGGGCCATCGGGTCCCAGGGGGAGCGTCGGCCAGGACCGGATCGCCCCAGCGGATCAGCACCCGGGCCGCGTAGCCCTCGGCCACCTGCTGATCCTCCTCGATCACCTGCGCGAGCGAGCTGAAGGTCAGCGTCGAGGGGTCGCCCGCGGCCGCGAGCGCGATCTTGCTGGTCAGCGTGCCGCCGAGCGCGCCGAGCGCTGCCGTGGTGACGAAGCCCTTGAGAGCCGCCCGCCGGCTCATCCTCGCCCTCGCGAGCTCAAGCAGGGGTCGGTTGCTGGAGCGGTTCGAGCCGATGTCGTCGCCGTCGGTCACGGTGACCGCTTCGTAGTCCTCGTCCAGCCTTCGCATGCTGTCTGCCTCCGAAAAAGCCTGGCCCGATCAGCCGGTTCCGAAGTTCATTAAGGCAGTTCCATGGTAGAACCGTGACCGCTGAAGGCTCAACCCCCGGGACGCCTGCCGGGCCGGTGAACGCGCCTCAGCGGGTCGCGCGGCCGCGGTAGTGGAAGGTGAACGGCCGCGGACCCTCGATCAGATAGCCGGTCTCGAGATCGCTGACGCGAAGGCCGGCAGCTTCGATCAGCCGGGCCACCGGGCGGTTCAGGTGGCAGCCGCCGGCGAGCTTGCGCCAGAGCGGGGTCAGGCGGTCCTGCCAGGCCTGGACGCCGGCCTCGGGCGCCCGCCCGTGCTCGATGAACAGCAGGCTACCGCCCGGGCGCAGCACGCGGCGGATCTCGGCGAGCGCCCGCTCCGGCTCGGCTATGCTGCAGAGCGTCCAGGTCATGACCACGCTGTCGACCGAGTGGTCGTCGAGCGGCAGATCCTCGGCCCGGCCTTGCGCGAGGCTGACCGGAAAGTGCACCCAGGCGGCCTGGGTCCTGGCCCTTGCCAGGAGCTCGGGCGAGGGGTCGATGCCGCAGAGCCCCTCGAGGTCGCGGGGGTAGAAGGGCAGGTTGAGGCCGGAGCCGACGCCGATCTCGAGCACCTGGCCGCGCGCCGCCGCCACCAGGTCCTCGCGCAGCCGCAGGAACGGCTTGCGGCGCATGCCGAAGTCGATCAGCCCGGGCAGGATCCGCCGCGCGTAGATGCCCAACCTCGAAGGTCCTTCCGGTCAGCCGGCGCAAAGGTCCGCCAACAGGTCGCGGTGCCCGGCTCGCTTCCGCTAGGGTATAGTGGGTCCGGACGCAAGCGCCTGGCGCCGGTCGACCGGCATCGGGTGGGGGCGGCGGCGGGAGGCATCGATGGTGGAGCTATTCGGGCGGGGCTGGTCGCGGACCGGGCTCGCGGCACGCACCGGCGGGCTCGCGCAGGTGGCGGGCGTCGAGCTGATCGAATTCGCGGACGGCCCGGAGCGCGGCGTGCGGGTGCTCGCGTTCCGGACCGGATCGGGTTTGAGCTTCCAGGTCGCGGTCGAGCGCGGCTTCGATCTGCTGGCCGCGGACTACCGGGGCATCCCGATCGGCTGGCGCTCGCCGGTCGGGCCGCGCCATCCGGCGCTCGCCCCGGTCGAGGCGAGCCGCGGCTGGGGCTTTCTGCGCTCGTTCACGGGCCTGCTCGCGACCTGCGGCCTCGATCATGCGCTGGCCCCTGCGACCGCGAGCGCCGCCAATTACCTCTACCGGGGCATCGCCGACATCGACTATCCGCTGCACGGCCGGATCTCGCAGATCCCGGCCCGCCTCCTGGGCTATGGCGAGCGCTGGGATGGCGACGCCTGCACCCTCTATGCCGAGGGCGAGGTCGCGCAGATGGCGGTGTTCGGCGAGAACCTGGTGCTGACCCGGCGGATCGAGGCGGCGCTCGGCGGCACCGGCATCGGCATCACCGACCGGGTCGAGAACCGGGGCTTCCGCCCGACCCCGCACATGCTGCTCTACCATTACAACTTCGGTTTTCCCCTGCTCGACGAAGGTGCCGAGCTCCTGCTGCCGAGCCGCGGGGTCGTGCACACGGTGCACGAGGACCTGCGCGCCCAGGGGGTCGGCTACCGCATCCAGGGGCCGCCGAAACCCGACTTTCGCGAGCAGGTCTACGAGCACGACATCGTGGCCGGGGCGGGCGGCATGGCGCCGACCGCGCTGATCAACCCGAAGCTCGGCCAGGGCGGCTTCGGCATCCGGCTCGACTACGACCGTGAGGCGCTGCCCTGCCTGATCGAGTGGCAGTGCCTGCAATCCGGCCTCTACGTGCTCGGCATCGAGCCCTCGACCAACCACGTCCAGGGGCGCGCCTTCGCCGAGCAGCGGGGCGAGCTGATCCACATCGAGCATGGCGAGGTCCGCGAATACCGGACCCGCCTGTCCGTCCTTGATGGCGCCGCCGCGATCGCCGGCGTCCGGCGCGAGATCGAGGCCCTGCAGCCGCCGCCCGACGACTTCAGCCCGCCGACCGGCGAGTTTTCCGAACTTGGAGGCCGGTCATGACCGAGGTCCGCCCGATCGCCAACCCGCACGCCCTGGTCGGCGAGGGCCCGGTCTGGGACGATCGCCGCCAGGTCCTCTGGTGGATCGACGTCAAGCAGCCGCGACTGTTCCGCTACGATCCGGCGACCGGCGAGAACCGGACTTTGGCGATGCCCGAGCGGATCGGCTGCGTGGCGCTGCGCGCGAATGGCGGCCTGATCGGCGCGTTCAAGACCGGCTTCAAGTGGATCGACCCGGACACCGGTGCGCTGACGCCGATCGCCGACCCGGAGCCGCACATGCCGGGCAACCGCTTCAACGACGGCAAGTGCGACCGCCGCGGCCGGCTGCTCGCCGGCACCATGGACGACGCCGAGGTGGCCTGCACCGGCACGCTCTACCGGCTCGACCCGGACCTCTCGGTGCACGTCCAATGCACCGATGTGCATCTCTCGAACGGCCTCGGCTGGAGCCCGGACGACCGGCTCCTCTACTACACGGATTCGCTGCGGCGGACGCTCTGGGTCTACGACTACGACCTCGAGACCGGCGCGGTCGACAACCGGCGGACCTTCGCCAAGGTGCCGGCCGACGCCGGCGTTCCGGACGGCCTTTGCCTCGATGCCGAGGGCTGCATCTGGAGCTGTCATTGGGGCGGCGCCCGGATCACCCGCTACGCGCCCGACGGCCGGATCGAGCGCGTGCTCAGGATGCCGGTGCCGCAGCCCGCCTGCTGCGCCTTCGGCGGGCCGGATCTTGCCGAACTCTACGTCACCACGGCGGCGATCGGGATGACGACGGAGGACCTCGCCAGGGCGCCGGATGCGGGCGGCCTCCTGGTGCTCGATCCGGGGGTGCGCGGCCTGCCGGTCGGCCGGTTCGCAGGCTGAGCGCGGTTGCACAGCCATGGGCGGGAAACCGGTGGCTCGCTCGGGATCGGCGGTCCGCCCCCCGGACCGGCGGCAGAATGGCTGAACCCCTGGCGATCCGGCCGGTGACCGCGGCCGACGTCGATCCGATCGCAGCCCTTCAGGAGGCCTCGATCCTGCGCCACGGGGTCGCCGCCTATGGCCTGGCCAAGGCCAGGGCCTGGGCGCGGGTCGGTCACGAGTTCAAGCACGTGCTGCTCGAAGAGGGCCAGTTCTTCGTCGCCGAGCAGGCCGGAGAGCGCCTCGGCGTCGGCGGCTGGTCGCCGGACAGCCTCGAGGCCGAGGTCGCCTGGATCCGCTATCTGTTCGTCCATCCCGACCACGTGCGCCAAGGCATCGGCCGCCGCCTGGTCGAGGTCGCGGAGGCCACGGCCGCGGCAGCCAGGCGCCATCGCTTCGACGTCTGGTCGAGCCTGAACGCGGTCCCCTTCTACCAGGCGCTGGGCTACCGGCGGGTGCGCCTCGCGCGCTGGCCGGTGCGGGCGACGGTCGAGCTGGAGTACGTGCTGATGAGCAAGCGCTCGCCGCCATCGGGTAGTGGGTCAATGTGACAGTCGGCAGAGGCTGTCAGGCCAGCCGCCACGATCCCGGCGCGGTTGCGCGGTCTATGATGCCGAACGCCAATCGCGGGCGATGGTCGTTGCTGCGCCCGCCTGATCAGGAGCATACTGGCGCGGCAATTTTTGATCAGGGGAGGCGGTTCATGCGCACAGACTGCCGTCGCTCTCGCCGCGATGCTCCTTCTGACACCCCTCGGCGCCCAGGCCGCCGACCTCGTGGTGTGGTGGGAGAAGGGATTCTACCGACCAGGAGGACGAGGCGCTCCGGGAGACCATCGCCGCCTTCGAGCAGAAGACCGGCAAACAGGTCGAGCTCGTCCATCCAGCACAGGACGAGCTTCCCGGCCAAGCTCCAGGCGGCGCTCGAGGCCGGTCAGCCGCCCGACTTCACCTTCGGCCTATGGCTCGACGACCTATACGCCGAGGTGGGCCCTCGAGGATCGGCTGGTCGACCTCTCGGACGCGGTCGGGCAGCTTCTCGAACCTGTTCGATCCCAGATCAGCTCGACCGGGCCATGCTGCTCAATGCCAAGACCGGGCAGCGGGTCCTGTACGGCCTGCCGGTGGGCGAGATCAGCAACTACATCCACGTCTGGAAGAGCCTGTTGGAGGGCGCGGGCTTCTCGCTCGACGACATCCCCAAGGAGTGGGATGGGTTCTGGTCGTTCTGGTGCGATCGGGTGCAACCGGCAGTGCGCCGGGCCAGCGGGCGCGACGACATCTGGGGCATCGGGCTCTCGATGTCGGCGGAGTGCCAGCGACACGGCAGATCAGTTCCTCCAGTTCGTCGCCGCCTACGAGCGCGACTACGTGACTCGCGACGGCAGGCTCGTCATCGACGACCCGGAGATCAGGCAACGGCTGGTCAGGGCGATCGACAGCTATACGGCGGTCTACCGCAAGGGCTGTACCCCGCCCAATTGGTGAGCTGGGACGACCCCGGCAACAACAAGGCCTTCCTCGCCCAGACGATCGTCATGACCCTGAACGTGTCCCTCTCAATCCCGGGCGCGCTCAAACGCGAGCGTCCCGACGATTACTTCAACAAGGCCGCCACGATTCAGTGGCCGCTTGGCCCCGATGGCGAGCCCTTCCCGATCGTGACCTACCCGTTCGCCGCCATGGCCTTCAAGGATGGCGCCAACGTCGAGACCGCCAAGGAGTTCGTCCGCTTCCTCGTGGCCGAGGGCTGGCTCGATGCACTATCTCGACTTCTCCGGCGAGCGCATGCTGCCATCGATTGCCAGCACTCCTCGACCAGCCGTTCTGGCTCGACCCGAGCGACCGGCACCACATGGCCGCGGCGATCCAGGCGAAGACGCGCCTGCTTGGCTACCACTACGGCCGTCGGCCTCCGGCGACCTGCGGCACGATCAGATTTACCGGGAGCGCGTCTGGGCGAAGGCGATCCATCGGATCGTGACCGAGGGCATCAGCCCCGAGCAGGCGGTCGACGAGGCGATCGCCCGGATCAAGCAGATTCTTAGCGAATAGGCGAACAGTCGCATCGGGCGGAGATCTCGTTCTGGAGAAGCATCATGGGGAGCCGCATTCTGATTCTCGGAGCCGCGCTCGTGCTGGCGCCGCTCGGCGCCCGGGCCGCCGACCTCGTGGTCTGGTGGGAGAAGGGGTTCAACCCCCAGGAGGACGCGGCGGTCCGGGAGATTGTGGCCGCCTTCGAACAGAAGACCGGCAAGCAGGTCGAGCTCGAGCGGCCGTCGCACGATGACATCGAGGCCAAGGCCCTGGCTGCGGTCGAGGCCGGCCTACCGCCCGATTTCCTGTTCGGCATGAATACCGACTACCTGTACGGCCAATGGGCTGCCGAGGACCGGCTGATCGACCTTTCGGACGTGATCGGGCCGTTCGCAAGCCTGTTCGACCCTGACGCGCTACGCTACGCCACGCGGCCGGACGCGACCGCTAGCCGCCGCGCTCTCTACGCGCTGCCGATAGGGTTCGGAACCAACCATGTCCACGTCTGGCGCAACCTGTTGGAGCAGGGCGGGTTCAGCCTCGATGACGTCCCCACGCAATGGGAGGCCTTCTGGACCTTCTGGTGCGATCAAGTCCAGCCGGCGGTGCGCCGGGCAAACCACCGCGACGACCTCTGGGGCGTCGGGCTGGCCATGTCGGCGAAGTCGACCGCGAACGACACACGCAACCAATTTGACCAGTTCATCCAGGCCTACCAGGCCAACTATGTGACTCGCGAGGGCCGGTTGGTGATCGACGATCCCGAGATCAGGCAAAGGCTGGTCACGGCCATGGGAAGCTATACCGCGATCTATCGCAAGGGCTGCACCCCGCCCAATTCGGTGAACTGGGTCGACATCGACAACAACAAGCGGTTTCTGGCTCGGGCGGTCGTCATGACCCCGAACGACTCGCTCTCGATCCCGAACGCCCTCAAGCGCGAGCGCCCCGAAGACTACTACGAGAACACCGCGACCATCGAATGGCCGGATGGCGCCGACGGCCAGCCGCTCGCCATCTGGACCTCATTTTTGTCGGCCGCAACCTTCAAGGCGGGTGGGCATGTTCCTCCGGCCAAGGAGTTTGTGCGCTTCCTCCTCGAGGACGGCTGGCTCGCGCACTATCTCGACTTCTCCGGCGAGCGCTTCCTGCCGTCGATGCCGAGGCTGCTCGACCAGCCGTTCTGGCTCGATCCGAGCGACCCGCACCACATGGCCGCGGCGATCCAGTTCCTGACCCGCCCGCGCATCTACAAATATTCGGTCGTCTCCGGCGATCCGCGATACTTGCTCGTGAACCAAAAGCGGGTCTGGGCGCAGGCCGTCCATCGCGTCGCCGCCGAGGGCATCAGCCCCGAGCAGGCGGTCGACGAGGCGATCGCCCGGATCAAGCAGATCCTGGCCGATTAGGCGTCAGGCTGGTGGCCCGACGTGCGGGGTCAGTGAAGCTGGCCCACCACCCGCCATTGTGATCCCTTGCTCGACGCCCTATTGTAATGCACGATGATCGATGTAAGGAACAGCGCGATGAGCTCCTCCACCCTGACCCGCAAGGGCCAGACGACGATCCCCAAGGACATCCGCGAGCGGCTCAACCTGAAGCCCGGCGACAAGATCAAGTTCATGGTCAACGCCGACGGGTCGGTCACGCTGGTGGCGGCCAACCTGACCCTGCGCCAGCTCAGGGGCATCCTGCCACGGCCCGAACGACCCGCGACCATCGAGGAGATGAACGAAGCGATCGCAGACGCTGCGGTCGAACGCTACCTCAGATCGACGAAGACGTGATCGGCATCGATACCAACGTCCTGGTCCGGTATCTGACCAATGACGAGCCTGAGATGGCCGATCGGGCCGAGCGTCTGCTCGAGCGGGAGTGCAATCCCGACCGGCTGGGATTCGTCAACGCTGTCGTACTCTGCGAGGTCGCCTGGGTGCTCCGACGGCGCTACCGCTTCGGCAGAGAGCCGATTGCGGCTGCGGTCGAGGCCTTGCTGCGCGCGCCGCTGCTCGCGGTGGAGCACGCCGAGCTGGCTGAACTCGCCCTCAGGGACTACCGGGCAGGCAGGGCCGATTTCACTGATGCGCTGATCGGTCTGATCAACCGGCAAGCGGGCTGCGAGGCGACCGCGACCTTCGATCGTAGAGCCGCCGAGCTGGACAGTTTCCGGCTGCTCTGATCCGATGCGCCGGCCGCTTGCCGTCGGGTCGGGGGTCGGATAGGCTCCGGCCAACCCTCGCGGCGGCGCCGGCGCTCACTCTGGCACCGCGGCGCGCAAGGGGCTGCATCCAGGGAGGTTGCCATGAGAAAGCTGCTCGCCGCCGCCTTCGGCGCGCTCCTGCTGGTCGGCGCGTCGGCCGACCACGCCTCAGCCCAGAAGAAGCCGGTCATCGCGCTGATCCCGGGCCTGACCACCGACGCCTTCTACATCACCATGCACAAGGGCGCGCAGAGCGCCGCCGACGCGCTCGGCGCCGAGCTGATCTTCCAGGGCGGGCCGGACTTCAACCCGACCACGCAGGTGCCGGTCCTGAACGCCGTGATCGCGCGCCATCCCGACGCCATCCTGATCGCGCCGACCGACAAGCAGCAGCTGATCGCGCCGCTCAAGCAGGCGGTCGACGCCGGCATCAAGGTGATCACCGTCGACACCTTCATCGACGACGGCAAGTACCAGGACGGCCGCGGCGATGGCGACTTCCCGCTGTCCTACGTCGCCTCCGACAACGTGCTCGGCGGCTTCCTGGGCGGGGTCGCCCTCGGCAAGACCCTGGACGGCAAGGGCAAGGTTTACGTGTCCAACGTCAAGCCCGGGATCTCGACCACCGATCAGCGCGAGGAGGGCTTCAAGCTCGCGATGAAGGAATTGTTCCCGGACATCACCGTGCTCGAGACCCAGTTCAACGACGACGACGCCAACAAGGCGGCCGCCCAGCTGCAGGCGGTGTTCGCGCGCAATGCCGATCTCGCCGGGGTGTTCGGGGCCAACCTGTTCTCGGCGATCGGCGCCGCCGACGGGGTCAAGGGGGTCGGCAAGACCGGCACGATCCGGGTGGTCGCGTTCGACGCGCCGCAGCGGATCGTCGACGATCTCAAGTCGGGCCTGATCGACCTCGCGATCGCCCAGCATCCGGCCGAGATCGGCTACTTCGGCGTGATGACCGCCTTTGCCGCGGTGACCGGGCAATCGGTTCCGATCCGGATCGGCACCGGCTTCACCGTGATGGACGCGTCCAACATCGACGATCCCGAGGTCCGGAAGTTCGTCTACTCGGACTGATCCCGGGCTGACCGCAGGGGGCGCGCCCCGCCCCTTGCTTCGGCCGCCAGATTGAAGCGTCTCGGGCGGCGCCGCGATCGGCTTCGGATCTGGCGGACCGGAGCCGGTGCCATGCCCTGACGCTGCGGCTGTGACGCGCCGGTGCGATCGGCGGTCAGGCAAGGATCCCGCGCCCTGAACCTGGTCCTGATGTTGGCAGCGGCCGGGCTTGTCCTGGCGACGGGGTGCACGCTCGCGGCCAGGTTCTGGTGGCTGTTCGATCTGTTCAGCCATTTCCGGCTGCAGTACGTGGTCGCGGCCGGGACGCTCGGCGTGGTCGCCCTGGCCATGCGCGCCTGGCCGACGGCCGCCGTCCTCGTCCTGGTGGCGCTCGTGCACGGCTTTGCCATCAAGGATCTGTGGGCCACCAAGGATCTGTGGGCGATCAAGGGTCTATGGGCGGCCAAGGGCCTCCGGCTCGGCAGAACGCCGGCTGCCGCAGCCGGCGGCATGCGGTTGCGCGTCCTGAGCTTGAATGTGCTGGCGCACAACCTGACGCCGAACGCCGTGTTCCAGTTCGTCCGCGCCAGCGATGCGGACCTCGTGGTGCTGGTCGACGCCAAGCGCTGGCGCTGGCGCCAGGTGGTCGCCGACCTTGGCAGGCCGTACCCGTACCAGGCCCCGCTGAGGTGGCCCCAGCCGCCGCCGGTCTTTGTGTTCAGCCGCTTTCCCATCGTGCGCGCGGACATCGGGAGCGACGACATCGTGGCTGACGAAAGGGAGCGCCTGCGGGCGCCGCGTCCGTATCTGGTGGTCGAGCTTGCGGTCGGCGGCCAGACGCTCGTGGTCGCCGGCGTCCATTCGACCTGGCTGGGGCCGGGGCTGGGGCCGGGGCCGGGCGCGACCGGCCACCACCGCCGGCAGCGCGACCTCGACCGGCTCGGCGCGATCGTGAGGACCATCGATCGACCGGTGATCGTGGCGGGAGACTTCAATTCCACGCCCTGGTCGCCGCATTTCGGGGACCTGCTGAGGGCGGCCGGGCTACGTAATGCCGCCGATGGCCAGGGCTACATCGCGACCTGGCCGTGCTGGTTCTGGCCGGCGCAGATCCCGATCGACCACGTTCTGCTCAAGGGCCCGCTGGCGGTGCTTGGCCTGCGGCGCGGCCCTGCGCTCGGCTCCGACCACTATCCGCTGATCGCCGATCTCTGCCTGCGCCCGGGCCCCTGAGGCGCGGGCTTTGGGGGCCCGGCCGGTCTGGTCCGCCCGCGCCCGGGTCCGAGCAGACCGGACTAGAGCTGGGGCCGGAGTGCGTTGGCGCGGGTCTCGAGCTGCTCGGCCTCGTCGTACTTGCGCAGCTCGCGCAGCACCTCGGCGAGGTTGCGGATCGTGGTCGCCAGATCCGCGTTGTCGGGGCCGAGCGCCTTCTCCTCGATCGCCAGCGCCCGGCGCAGCAGGGGCTCGGCCTTGATGTAGACGCCGCGGTCATACTGCAGCAGCGCCAGATTGTTGAGGCCGAGCGCCAGGCTCGGGTGATCGGGGCCGAGCGCCTTCTCGTCGATCGCCAGCGCCCGGGTGTAGAGCGGCTCGGCGTCGTCGAAGCGGCGCTGGGTGCGATAGAGCTCGGCCAGGTTGTTGAGGGTCAGCGCCAGCTCCGGGTGGTCGGGCCCGAGCGCCGCCTCCTTGATCGCGATGCTCCGCTTGTACAGGTCCTCGGCGGTCGCGTAGTCCTGCTTGGCGAAGAACGCGACCGCGAGGTTGTTCAGGCTCTGCGCGGTCTCCGGATGGTTGGGGCCGAGGCTCTTCTCGCGGATCGCGAGCGCCCGGCGGTGCAGCTTGATCGCGTCGTCGATCCGGCCCTGGATCCGGTCGAGCTCGGCGAGGTTGGAGATCGTGGTCGCGAGCGAGGGGTGGTCGGGGCCGAGCGCCTTCTCCTCGACCGCGAGGGCCTGCTCGTAGAGCGGGGCGGCCTCGTCGTAGCGACCCTCGGAGTAGTAGAGCGTGGCCAGGTTCTGGCGGGTCTCGGCGGTCGTCAGATGATCGGCGCCATAGGATGCGCTGCGGATCTCGAGCGCGCGCTTGTAGAGCGGCTCGGCGTCCTCGTAGCGGCCTTCGTTGGCGTACAGCACGCCGAGGTTGTTGAGGGTCTGCGCGACCTCGGGATGATTGGCGCCAAAGACCTTCTCGCGGATCGCGAGCGCGCGCTTGTGCAGCGGCTCGGCCTCGTCGTAGCGCCCCAGCACCCGATAGAGCTCGGCCAGATTGTTGCAGCTCTGGGCGACGTCGGGGTGATTGGGGCCGAGCGCCTTCTCGCGCATCGCCAGCGACTCGCGGTAGTGCGGCTCGGCCTCCAGGTAGCGGCCCTGGGCGTGCAGGATGTAGGCCAGGTTGTTGACGCTGGTCGCGCGGCGGGGGTCGGTCTCGGTATACTGGTCGCTCAGGTGGAGCGCATCGCGAAACAGGGTTTCCGCGTCCCGCAAGCGGCCTTCGTCGGCGGCGCGCAGACCGGCTTTGCTGACCTCGTACCATTCGTCGTTTTGCGCCCGGCCCGGCGTCGACGCGACCGTGAGCAGGGCCACGAGCAGGCCAGCGGCCAGGCGACGAGGCATCGCCATGCTCCCTCCGATCTTGATTACCGCCAGGTAACCATGAAACCAGCCGCGAACCTATCCACAATTTGGTTAACAGCTCGTGCAGATTGCGCGCCACAGGGGACCGATCCTCCGAGCCCGGGCATCGGGGGTGGTGCGGTCCTGGCGGCTCCGGTCTAGGTTGCCGGGAAGGCTCGAGCGCGGGGGCGGGGGGCGAGATGGAACGCTTCAAGAACAAGATCGCGCTGATCACGGGTGCCGGCAGCGGCATCGGCCTCGCGACCGCGCAGAGGCTCGGCGCCGAAGGGGCGACCGTGATCGCCGGGATCGCCGATGACGGCCAGCGCGCCGCGGTCGCGGGCTTCGAGCCCGTGCTCCTGGACGTGCGCTCGGACACCGGCTGGGACCGGACCATGCGCGCGATCGAGGCCGGCCACGGCGGGCTCGACGTTTTGGTCAACTGCGCCGGCATCCATCGTCCGGGCGGCGCCCTGGAGACCTCGCAGGCGGTGTGGGACGAGGTGATGGCGGTCAACCTCTGGGGCAGCTTTCTCGGCTGCCGGGCGGCGATCCCGGCGCTGCGCCGCCGGGGCGGCGGAGCGATCGTCAACCTCGCCTCGATCGCCGCGATCACCGGCGTGCCGGGGGCGCTCGCCTACGCGACCTCGAAGGGCGGCGTCCTGACCATGACCATGGCGCTCGCGATCGAGCTGGCGGGCGAGCGCATCCGGGTCAACTGCGTCTGCCCGGGCAGCACCGAGACGCCGATGATCGAGCAGATCCTGGGCCAGGCCGCCGACTCTGCGGCGCTGCGGGCGACGCTTGCCGCGCGCCATCCGATGGGCCGCCTGGCGAGCGCCGGGGAGGTCGCAGCGACGATCGCCTTCCTCGCGAGCGACGATGCGTCCTTCATGACCGGGCTCGCGATCCCGGTCGACGGCGGCCGCAGCATCCGCTGAGGCGCCGCCTGGCATGAGCCGTGAATTACCTGAGGTTGGCCGCAGGTGAGGGCAGCAGGTCCTCGGGGATGTCGTCGAAGGAGGCGTAGTTGAGGCGATAGAGCCGGGCGTAGAGGCCGCGCGCGCGCATCAGCTCGGCATGGGAGCCGGTCTCGACCACCCGGCCGTCCTGGAGCACGATGATCCGGTCGGCGTTGCGCACGGTCGCGAGGCGATGCGCGATCACGAGGCCGGTGCGGCCCTGCAGCAGGCGGGCAAGCGCCGCCTGGATCAGGCGCTCGGTGTAGCTGTCGACGCTGGCCGTGGCCTCGTCCAGGATCAGGATCCTGGCGTCGGCGACCAGGGCGCGGGCAAAGCTGATCAGCTGGCGCTGGCCCTGCGAGAGGTTGCCGCCGCGCTGCTCGAGCGGGGTCTCGTAGCCCTGCGGCAGACGCAGGATGAAGTCATGCGCACCGACCGCCCTGGCCGCCTCGACCACCTGGTCGCGGGTCGCGCCGGTCCGGGCGTAGCGGATGTTCTCGAGCACCGTGCCGGTGAACAGGAACGGCTCCTGCAGGACCATGGCGATGTGGCGCCCGAGCGCGGCCTGGGCGAGATCGCGAAGGTCATGGCCGCCGACCAGGATCTGGCCGCTCCAGACGTCGTAGAAGCGATGGAGCAGCGCCATGGTGCTGGTCTTGCCGGAGCCGGTCGGGCCGACCAGGGCAACCGTCTCTCCCGGCGCGACCCGGAAGCTCACCTCGCGCAGCACCGGGATGCCCGGGACGTAGCCGAAGGTCACGTTCCGAAACTCGACCGCGCCGTCGATGGTCGAAGGATCGAGCGCGCCCGGCCGGTCCTGGACCTCGATCGGCACGTCCAGGACCTCGAAGATCCGTTGCCCGGACGCCATGGCGCGCTGCATCACGCTGTACTGCATGGTGAGCGACCGGATCGGGTCGAAGAAGCGCTGGACGTAGAACAGGAAGGCGACCATCACGCCGAGCTCGAGCCGGCCGCCCAGCACCGCCATGCCGCCGACCACGACCACGATGCCCATGGCGGCGTCCGGTCAGCGCGTCGACGATCGGGACCATGATCTGGGCGAGCCAGGTGCCGCGCAGCTGGGCGTCCAGATTGTCCGCGACCTTGTCCTCGAACAGCTGGAGGTTGACCGCCTCGCGGCCCATGCCCTGCACCGTGCGCACGCCGTGGATGCCCTCCGCGAGCGCGCCGTTCAGGGTCGAGCTGGTGATCCGGGCGCGCAGGAAGGCCGCCCGCGCGCGCGGCAGCCAGACGATGCGCACCGCGACCAGGATCGGCACGACCGAGAGCGTCAGCAGGCCGAGCCGCCAGTCGAGCACCAGCAGCACGACCGTGATGCCGACCAGCAGGACCAGGTCGCCGATCGCGAACACCGAGGTCTCGAGGAACTCCTGGAGCGCGTGCACGTCGCCCTGCAGCCGCGACATCAGGCGCCCGACCTCGGTCTTGTCCATGAACGACAGCGAGACCCGCTGGAGATGGGCGTACATCGCGCGCCGCAGGTTGATCAGCAACCGCTCGGCGATGCGCGCGACCAGGGTCTCCTGGACCAGGTTGGCGAGGAAGTTGAGGCTGACGATCGCGAGGAAGACGAGCGCGCCGAACGCGAGCAGCCGTTGGTCTTTGGCGGCGCCGACCAAGGCCTTGTCGATGACCGTGCGCAGGATCAGCGGGATCGAGATCTGGGTCGTGGCGAAAGCAAGCACGGCGAGCACGGCCAGGACCAGCTGGCGCCGGTAGGGGCTGATGAAGGCCCAGAACCGGCGGATGATCTTGCCGTCGAAGGCCGCGAAGATCTGCTCCTCGGTGTTGATCTGCGAGCCGACCACGGCGCGCGGCGGCCGCGGCGCCTGGCGCCGGAGCCCCAGATGGATGCCGGTCTGCGTGCTCATGGGCGGGGCTCCGGGTCGCCGCCGCCCTGCGCCTCGAGCGGCTCGCTGCCGAGGCTCTGGAGCGCATAGAGGCTGGCGTAGCGGCCGCCCAGGCGCAGGAGCTCGGCGTGGCTGCCGCGCTCCACGATCCGTCCCTGCTCGAGAAACAGGATCTCGTCGGCGTCCATGAGCGAGCCCAGCCGGTGGGCGATGATGATCGTCGCCCGGGTCGCGGTCTGGGTCCGCAGCGCGGCGCGGATGCTCTGCTCGGTCGCGGCGTCGACCGCGGCGGTCGAATTGTCGAACACCAGGATCGGCGGGCTGAGCAGGATGCTGCGGGCGATCGACAGGCGCTGGCGCTGGCCGCCCGAGAGCGACACGCCGCGCTCGCCGACCAGGGTCTCGTAGCGCTTGGGCAGGCCCGCGATGTAGTCGTGCAGGCGCGCGACCTCGCTCGACTGGGCGATCCGGTCGCGGTCGGCCCAGGGATTGCCGTAGGCGATGTTGTTCTCGATCGAGGCGGTGAAGAGGAAAGTGTCCTGCTGGACCAGGCTGACGATGCGGCGCAGCGAGGCGAGCGTGACGTCGCGCACGTCCTGGCCGTCGATCGTGATCCGGCCGGAGAGGGCGTCGTAGTAGCGCGGGATCAGATGGGCGATGGTCGACTTGCCGCTGCCCGGCGGGCCGACGATGCCGAGCGTCCGGCCGGCCTGCACCTCGAAGCTGATGTCGTGCAGGGTCGCAAGCGGCCGCCCCTCGCCGGGGTAGGCGAAATCGACGTGCTCGAAGCGGAGCACGGCATTGCTGACCACGAGATCGCGTGCGCCCGGCCGGTCGGCGATGTCCGGCTCCCGGTCGAGGACCTCGAACAGGCGCTCGCCGGACATCGAGGCGCGGGCAAACGCGTTGACCATCATGCCGAGCTGGCGCACCGGCATCTGCAGGATCGCCATGAAGGCGAGATACTCGGCGAGCGTGCCGACGCTGATCTCGCCGGCCAGCACCTTGCCGCCGCCGACCCAGAGCAGGAGGCCCATGGCCAGGAAGTAGGCGTAGGTCATGGCGGCGGCGTTGCGCACCCGGAGATCGGTCCGGTAGTCCGCGAGCGTCAGCGTCTCCTCGGACACCGTATCGAACTTCGCGAGCTCGTGGGGTTGTGCCGCGAAGGCGCGGACCACCCGGATGCCGCCGAGGTTCTCCTCCATCACGCGGGTCAGGACGCCGAGCTTCTCCTGGAGTGCCAGCCAGCTCGCGCGCAGGCGCAGCCGCGCGACCACCGAGCGCCAGGCGGCGAACGGGACGAAGCTCAGCGCGATCAGGCCGAGCGCCGGCTCGCGGCTCAGGAGCAGCGCCGCCCCGACGCCGACCAGGATGGTCGAGAGCACGAGCCGGATGACGCCCGCGTTGATCACGGTGCGGATGCCCTCGATGTCGAGCATGCCGCGGGTGATCAGCTCGCCCGTGTGCACCCGGTCGTGGAAGCCGAAGCTCAGGCGCTGCAGCTGGGCGTAGTAGGCCATGCGCAGGTCGTAGGCGAGCTTCTGCCCGACCGCCTCGCCCTGGTAGTTCTGCCACATCGTGAACAGGCCGCGCAGCACGGCGGCGCCGAGCAGCAAGGCCGCGGCCTGCCAGAGCGTGGCGCGCGCGGCCGCCGGATCGCCGCCGCCCAAGAGGCCTTGGGCGGTATCGACCGCGCGCCCGAGGTACTTCGGGATCATGAGCTGGAAGACCGCGGCCGCGACCGTGCTGCCGAGCGCGGCCGCCATGCCGGCCCGGTAGCGCAGCGCCATCTTGAGCACGCGCCCGAGGATCTTGAGGTCGGACAGACCCACGCGGACCGCCTGCGTCTCGGGCCAGGAAGGCATGGAACCGGTGGTGGACACGGGCAGATCCGAACCGCTGGTTGATGAACCCTTCGAGGCGCCGCGCGCACCGGCGATGACCGGCCAAGACGCGGCCGCTGCCCGGGCACGACGCCCCAGATGACGGAAAGCCGGCGCATCCATAGCGCCCCTGTTTCCGGGAGCAAAGCATTTCGATGCAGCGGACGCGCCGCCGGCGTCGCCTTGACGGTCGGGACCGTCGCGCTAACGTGGCCCCTGGCCGGCAGCGGCGGCGCGCCCACCGCCGGATGGACGGGTGCCGTCTGTTCGCGCCGCCAAGAGCTTTGGGAGAGCCCGATGAAGAAGCAAGCCCCCGTCCTGGCCTTCGCTCTGGCAGCCGTCCTGACGGCAACATCCGCGGCCGCGGATGCGCAGGAGACCATCAAGATCGGCGCCATCTACCCCTTGTCCGGCAACGCCGCGAGTGCTGGCACGTCGACCAAGGCCGCGATCGAGCTCGCGGCCACGATCATCAACGAGGCGCATCCCGAGCTCGGCGAGCTGACGCTTGCCGCCGGCGCCGGCCTGCCCAACCTCGGCAACGCCAAGGTCGCGGTGGTGTTCGCCGACAACCAGGGCAGCCCGGCCGCCGGCCAGAACCAGGCGCTGCGCCTGATCACCGAGGAGAAGGTGGTGGCGCTGACCGGCGCCTATCAGTCCTCGGTGACCCAGACCGCGAGCGCGATCGCCGAGCGCTACGGCATTCCGTTCCTGACCGGCGAATCGGTCGCCGCCGATCTCACCGAGCGCGGCTTCAAGTTCTTCTTCCGCACCACGCCGATCGCACCCGGGATCGCGAAGACCTACATGGACTTCCTCAAGGACATTCAGGCCAAGGGCACCAATCCGGTCAAGTCGATCGCGATCGTCAACGAGAACACCGACTACGGCACCTCGATCGCCAAGCTGGTGAGCGAGAAGGCCAGGACGCCGGCTTCACGATCGGCCTGCAGATCCCCTACAACGCCAACACGACCGACGTCTCCTCGCAGGTCCTGCAGCTGAAGCAGGCCAATCCCGACGTCGTGCTGTTCGTCAGCTACACCTCGGATGCGATCCTCTACATGAAGACCATGCGCGACCTCGGCTACCGGCCGCCCCTGCTGATGGGTGACGACGCCGGCTTCTCCGATCCGTCCTTCATCCAAAGCGTCGGCGATATTGCCCAGGGCTTGATCAATCGCAGCGCGTGGGACACCGGCAAGCCCGACAGCACGACCTACAAGCTCAACGAGATGTTCAAGGCCAAGACCGGCCGCAACCTCGACGACCCCACGGCGCGCGGCATGCAGGGCTTTCTGGTCCTGGTCGACGCGATCAACCGCGCGGGCTCGACCGATCCCGAGAAAATCCGCGCCGCGCTCGCCGCGACCGATCTCAAGCCGAACCAGATCCTCATGGGCTACCAGGGGGTGAAGTTCGACGCCAAGGGCCAGAACACGCTGGCCAGCACGCTCCTGATCCAGCTCCAGGGCGACCACTACGTCGCCATCTGGCCGGATGCCAAGGCGGTCGCCCCGATCGTCCTGCCGTTCACGGGCTGGAAGTAACCGCTCCCGGACCGGAAGCCAGCTTGATCCTGCTCCAGGTCGCGGTCGGCGGCCTCCTCATGGGGGCCGTCTACGCTTTGTTCTCGTCCGGCCTGACGCTGATCTGGGGCATGATGAACGTCATCAACTTCGCCCACGGCGACTTCGTCATGCTGGGCATGTACGTGGCGTTCTGGACTTACGTGCTGCTCGGCGGCGGCCCGCTGCTGTTCGTGCCGGTGGCGGCGGTGGCGCTGTTCCTGCTCGGCGTGCTGGTCTACTTCGCCCTGATCAGGCACGTCATGCAGGGGCCGATGCTGGCGCAGATCCTCGGCACTTTCGGTCTGGCGCTGCTGCTCCGCTATGCCGCTTTCTGGGCGTTCTCGGCCAATTTCGTGACCCTGCCCGAGGGGCTGATCGGCGGCACCTTGAACGTCGGCGGCATCCTTTTGCCCCTGCCGCGGCTGGTCGCGGGCGTGGTGGCGCTCGCGCTCACGATCGGCATGCACCTCCTGCTCACCCGGACCGCGCTCGGCAGCCAGCTGCTCGCGGTCGCCGAGGACCGGCAGGCGGCCATGCTGATGGGCATCCGCCCGGACCGGATGCAGGCGCTGGCCTGGGGGCTCGCGGCGGCCGCGACCGGGGTCGCGGGCGCGCTGATCGCGACCTTCTTCTACATCTCGCCGACGGTCGGCGAGCAGCTCGCGATCGTGGCCTTCGTGACGGTGGCGCTCGGCGGCTTCGGCAGCGTCCCGGGTGCCATGGTCGCGGGTCTCCTGATCGGGCTGATCGAGGCGCTCTCGGCCTATCTGATCGGCGCGGTCTACAAGGACATCGTCGTCTACGGCCTGTTCGTCGCCGTGCTCTGGCTGCGCCCGCAGGGCCTGCTCGGCAAAGCCGCATGATCCGCCGGCTCGGCCGGCTCCTGGCCGCCTGCGCCTTCCTCGCCTTCCCCTGGGTGCTGACCGGCGCGTTCTACCAGCGCATGGGCGCGCTCGTCCTGCTCTACGCGATCTCGGCCTCGGCCTGGAACCTGGTCGGCGGCTACGCCGGACAGATCTCGGTCGGCCATGCGGTGTTCTTCGGCGCCGGCGCCTACATGGCGCTGCTGGTCTACAATCTCTGGGGCCTGCCGCCGCTCGCGGGCGTGCCGCTCGGCGTGCTGGTCAGCCTCGGCATCGCGGTCGTGATCGGCCTGCCGAGCTTCAGGCTGCGCGGCCACTACTTCGCGATGGCGACGATCGCGGTCGCGGAGCTCACCCGGATCGCGGTCGCCAACTGGCCGCTGCTCGGGGCCGCGATCGGGCTCAGCGGCCCGGTCGTGCCGCGGAGCTGGCTCGATCTCTCGTTCCGGAGCGCTGTGCCCTACTACTATGTGTTCCTCGCGGTGCTGGCGCTGCTGCTGGCGCTGACCTGGCAGGTCGAGCGCAGCCGCATGGGCTACTATCTGCGGGCGATCCGGGAGAGCGAGCGCGCGGCCCGGAGCCTGGGCGTGCCGGTGCGCCGCTACAAGCTCTACGCCTATCTGCTCAGCGCCGGCTTCACCGCGGTCGCGGGCGCGCTCTACGCCATGATGGTGGGCTTCATCGACCCGGACAGCGGGCTCGGCATCCTGGTCTCGGTCGAGATGGTGATCATGGCAGCCCTCGGCGGTGCCGGCACCCTGTTCGGGCCGCTGGTGGGCGCGCTGATCCTGGTGCCGCTCAAGGAGACCACCAACTCGCTGTTCGGCGGCAGCGGCACCGGCATCACCTACATGCTCTATGGCGGCATCATCCTCTTGCTGGCCCGCTTCAAGCCGGGCGGGCTGATCGGCATCTGGCAGTCCTTCGCCCGGCGCCGGCGGGCTCCGCGATGCCACCCCGGCGCCCGCGCGTGCTGCTTGAGGCCAAGGCGGTCACCATGGCGTTCGGCGGCTTTCGCGCCGTGGCCGCGGCCGACCTTGCGGTCGCGGACGGCGAGATCGTCGGGCTGATCGGCCCGAACGGCGCCGGCAAGTCGACCTTCTTCAATTGCCTCGCGGGCGATCTCGTGCCGAGTGCCGGCGCGGTGATGTTCGACGGTGCCGACCTGACCCGGGCGCCCCCCGAGGAGCATGCCAGGCGCGGCATCGCTCGCACCTTTCAGGTGCCGGCGACCTTCGCCGACATGAGCGTGCTCGAGAACGTCATGGTCGGCGCCTTTTTGCGCCATCCGCAGCACCGGGCGGCGCGCGCCGAGGCGCTGCGCGTGCTCGAGCTGACCGAGCTTGCAGCGCTTGCGGAGCAGCCGGCGCACGGCCTCGGCACCGCCGGCCGCAAGCGGCTGGAGATCGCGCGCGCGCTCGCCACGGGCCCGCGTCTGCTCCTGCTCGACGAGGCGCTGGCCGGCCTCAACCCGGCCGAGATCCAGCGCGCGATCGGGCTCGTGCGCCGCATCCATGCGACCGGCGTCACGCTCGTGGTGGTCGAGCACATCATGGAGGTGATCGTGAGCCTGACCCAGCGCGTGCTGGTGTTCAACCAGGGGCACGTGATCGCCGAGGGCGCGCCGGGCGACGTGATGACCGACCCGGCGGTCGTCGAGGCCTATCTCGGCCGCAGCCAGTCGGGCCAGCGTCGCCGGCGCCGGACGCCGCCGTGAGCCGGCTCGAGGTCCGCAATCTGGAGGTCCGCTACGGCGATCTGGTCGGCGTCAGCGACGTCTCGCTCCGGGTCGAGGCGGGCGCCATCGTGGCCCTGCTCGGCGCCAACGGCGCCGGCAAGACCACGACGCTGAACGCGATCGCGGGCCTGGTCCGGGCCAGCCGGGGCACGATCGAATGGGATGGCGAGGCGATCGCGAACCTGCCGGCCTATGCGATCGTGCCGCGCGGGCTCACCCTCTCGCCCGAGGGCTGGCGGCTGTTCGTCGGCCAGACGGTCGAGCAGAACCTGCAGCTCGGGGCGACCGCGCTCGCCGACCGGACGCGCGTGCCGGCGCTGCTCGAGCGGGTGTTCACGCTGTTCCCGCGGCTCGCCGAGCGGCGTAAGCAGCGGGCCGGCACGCTGTCGGGCGGCGAGCGCCAGATGCTGGCGCTCGGCCGGGCGCTGATGAGCGATCCGCGCCTGTTGCTGCTCGACGAGCCGAGCCTCGGCCTCGCACCGACCGTGGTCGAGAGCCTCTACGACACGCTCGAGCGCCTGCACGCCGACGGGCTGACCCTGCTGCTCGCCGAGCAGTCGGTGCAGCTCGCCCTCGAGGTCGCGGACTACGCCTACGTCCTCCAGACCGGCCGCACGGTGCTCGAAGGGCCGGCGGCCGAGCTCGAGCACGATCCGCAGGTGCAGGCGATCTATCTCGGCATAACCGCGGCGTCCTAGCTCAGCCGACCGAGCCCGTGAGCTGCCGGTACTCCGCCTCGGTGAACGCCTTCATGGTCGTGGTGCGAATGTTGCCGCCGGCGCCCTGCGCCAGCGCGATCTTGGCGATCGCCTCGTCGCCCGGCGCCTCGATCACGATGACGAGATCGTAGGTGCCCATGGTCATGAAGGTTTGCTTGATCTCGGCGCCATGCTTCTTGCAGAGTTGCTTCGCGGCATCGAGCCGTTTTGGCGAATCCTTGACGTTGCGGATGCCCTGCTCGGTCCAGTTGGCGAGCATGATGTAGGTGGCCATGGCGTGCTTCCCTGAGCTTGCGAACCGCGACATGCGGTTTCTGCGTCCAACTCTACCGCGACAGGGGGCCGGCCGATAGCCGCTCGCTGCGATCCGGGAGCATAGAGCGATGACGGACGGGGTGCGGCTCGCGGTGCTCTCGAGCCGGCTCGAGACGATCGCGCGCAAGATGGCGAACACGCTGTTCCGGACCGCGCGCTCGGGCCTGATCAACACCGCGCGCGACCTCTCCTGCTGCATCCTGACCGCGAGCCACGAGCTGCTCGCCGAGGCGGAAAGCCTGCCCTCGCACGTGCTGGTCGGCCCCGACATCATGGCGCGGACCATGCAGGCGTTCCATCCGGAGCTGCGCCGCGGCGACGCCTTCCTGCACAACTCGCCCTACCACGGCAACTCGCACGCGGCCGACCACACGATCCTGGTGCCGGTGGTCGATGATGAGGGCGTCCACCGCTTCACGGCCTTCGCCAAGGCCCATCAGGCCGACATCGGCAACGCCGAGCCCACCTCCTATTTCGCGACCGCGCGGGATGTGTACGAGGAAGGCGCGCTGATCTTCCCTGCGGTCAGAGTCCAGACGAACTACCGCGACATCGACGACATCATCCGCATGTGCCGGGCGCGGATCCGCGTCCCCGAGCAGTGGTACGGCGACTATCTGGCGCTGGTCGGGGCGGCGCGGATCGGCGAGCGCGAGCTTTTGGAACTTGGCCGCGAGGTGGGCTGGGACGTCCTGGACGAGCACGCCCGCGACTGGTTCGACTACAGCGAGGGCCGCATGGTCGCGGCGCTAAGGCGTTTGCCAGCGGGCGAGATCGCGCGCGCGAGCACCCACGATCCGTTTCCCGGAACGCCCGCCGGAGGGCCTGACGGTCAGGGTCACCGTGCGCACCGATCCTGAAGTGGGAAAAATCGAGGTCGACCTGCGCGACAATCCGGACGCGCTCGCGTCAGGGCTCAACGTCACCGAAGCCAACGCCAAGGCCGCGGCCATGATCGGCGTCTTTTCCGGATTGGGCGTCGAGGTGCCCCGCAACGCCGGCAGCTATCGCCGGGTCCGGGTGCTGGTCCGGGAGGATTGTTGCATTGGCGGGCCGCGCCACCCCGCGTCCTGCTCGCTCTCGACCACGAACCTCGCGACCAAAGTGGGAAATGCGACCCAGACGGCGCTCGCCGGGCTCGGCGACGGCTTCGGGCTCGCCGAGACCGGGACGATCGTGCCGGCCTCGATGGCGGTGATCTCGGGGCGCGACCCGCGCCGGGGCGGCGCGCCGTTCATCAACTCCTTGTTCCTGATGCACACCGGCGGCGCCGGCGCGCCCATGGCCGATGCCTGGCTCACGACCGTGCACATCGGCGACCTCGGCCTCTGCTATCTCGACAGCGTCGAGACCGACGAGCTGCTGTATCCGCTCCGGGTGGTTCAGCGCCGCCTCCTGATCGACACCGAGGGTGCCGGCCGCTTTCGGGGCGCCCCCGCAGCGCTCGCCGAATTCGGCCCGGTCGGCACGACCATGACGGCCTGGTTCGCAAGCGACGGCACCGAAAATGCGCCCGAAGGCGTGCGTGGCGGCCGGTCCGGGGGACGGGCTGCGCAGTATCGGCGCGACGCCGACGGCCGCGCTGACACCGGTCCAGGCCTTCGGTGGCGTCACGCTTGCCCCGGGCGAAACGTTGGTCGCGATCTGCTGCGGCGGGGGCGGCTATGGGCCGCCGTTCGAGCGCGACCCGGAGCGGGTCCGCCACGACGTCCTGGAAGGCTGGGTCTCGCCCGAGCGGGCCCTTCAGGTCTATGGCCTGGTCCTGGATGCGGCGGGCGCGATCGACGCGCCGGCAACCATCGTCGCCCGCGCCAGGGCTTAGCCCCCCTGTGTCCGATATGCCGCGGCTTCAGAGCTGGGATCCGCCGCCAAACACGCGTTCCGATTGACTCAGGATCGCCGGAGGAGCAGAGTTTCGCGAGTTGGCCAACCAACGCATCTGGGGAATCTCAGACTAGATCCTGCGCGGGTACCCAAGGGCCGGGTAGCCGGGGCAGATAACGCAACTGCGTTGCGGCCAGCCGGTAAGCGGATTAGCGGCCAGCCAAGAACCAAGCATGGGCCACTCGCGCGGATGGCGGCAAACGCTCGGAGAAGACATCGAATGAAGGGCACGGTCGCAGCAATTCTTATTACGGTGACGGCACCATGTATGGCGCAGGATTTTCCGCCACTGCATTCGCTATGGCATGAGACGCAAAATTACGGATGGTGTCTTGAAATCACCGGAATTTCCGAGCCACTTCCCGGATCGGACGATTGCGTACAGATCTCTGGCTCCCTGAAGAGCGGTAGTCTAATTAGCGGTTACGCGTGCGCGCGAGGATCTATAATAAATCTGTTTGCGGGAATAGAAAGTGACAATTCGATAGGACCAGACATCTTCATTGGAACCTACAACTCTGAGAGTATAAGAGTTCAGTACTGTACAAGACTAAGTAATGATTGGCCGCCGGACTACAACTGCGAACACAGTATCAAATTCGATCAGGTGGTGAGCTGCAGCCCCTGATACCACGACAAATTGGGGTCCCGCCATGGAACGCGCGGTTAGAGGGCGCTTCGGCGCCCCTCAAGCTTTTTGCAACGACGGCGCCGGCTAACGGTGGTAGGCAAACGCGGGGCACCAGTTGACATGATGAAAAAGTTCGTAAATGCGCCGGCCGCACGCGTTCTTGCACCGGATCCATCCACGCTTAGGACTATGCCTCGATGAGATCGGGGGCCGGGATGATCGTCGACTTGACCGTGCGCATGGCGATCGCGTCGGCGATCGCGCGGCCGAGGCCGGCCGCGTCGAACGGGTAGAGGGTCTGCATCTCGAGCCACGGGAAACGGTCGCGGGCGCGATCGAGCATGGCGACGCCGAGCGCGAGGTCGTTCGCGGTGAACGCCCAGGAGCCCAGAACGTTCAGGTCTTTGGTGCAGATCCTGTGCCAACTTGTTGAAATTGCCCCGGCATCGGTGAACTGGCCCATCTCGACGTAGGTGCCGCCATCACGCAGCATCTCGATGCCCTCAGGACCGGCCGAGGGGTGGCCCGAGCAGTCCATCACCAGATCGGCGCCGAAGCCGCCAACGAGGTCGCGCACGCGCCGGATGCGCTCCTCCGGCGTCCGGTATTTTTCCAGATCGACGGTCGCCTCGGCGCCGAAGCGCCGGGCCAGCGCCAGGCGCGGGGTCTCGGGAGCGCCGACGCAAAGGACGCGGCCGGCGCCCATCTCCTGCGCCGCCGCAACCGCGAGAATACCGATCGGGCCCGAGCCCTGGATGACCACCGTATCGCCCCAGCTGAAGCCGCCCGCGCGCTGGGCGCGGTTGAAGGCGCGGATGCAGGAGGTGAGCGGTTCCGAAAGGGCGCCCAGGCGCAGCGGCATGTCGTCCGGCAGCTTGTAGATCTTGGTGCCGGGCAAATCCTCCAGGTCGACGTAGACGTATTCGGCAAAGCCGCCCCAGAGGTGCGGCGGCTTCTCGAACCCGAGATAGCGGCCGTAGTAGACCGGGGTCAGGCACTTGTTGGCGCTGAGCGGGTAGTGCAGGCAGTAGTGGCACTGTCCGCAGGGCATCAGCGGCGGCAGCATGACCTTGGAGCCGACCGTAAGCGGCAGGCCCATGAAGTCGGCCGTAAGCTCCGGCCCGATCTCGACGATCACGCCTGCGAGCTCGTGGCCGAGCGTGAACGGCCAGGGCAGGGGCTTTGGCCAGTGGCCCTTCAGGATGTGCAGATCGGTGCCGCAGACGCCGCAGGCGCCGATCCGGATCAACGCGGCCCTGGCCGGTATGTCCGGTTTTGGCACCTCGCGGATCACGGGCGCAGCGCCAGGGCCGGCGAAGGTCGCGACCCGGATTGCCGTCATGCCTAAGCTCCCTGGATTCGATAACCTACTCGACGATCTTCCAATAGGAGTCCTTCCGCACCACCAGCCCGTCGCGGAAGGTATAGAAATCGCAGCCCCTCACCTCGAGCCGGAGGCCCTTGGGGGTGGTGCCGGTGAGGGTCCATTTGGAGATGCCGGTGTCGGCATCGACGAAGTGGGTGGCATCGCCGTAGTGGACGTCGGGAAGGCCCTGGAAGCGGCCGGCGAGGGTTTCGCGGACGGCGGTCTTGCCCTCCGCGCGAGTTCCCCAGGGGGCAGGACCGCGCGGCATCTCGAGCACGCAGTCATCGGCAAAGCAGGCCATGATGGCGTCGAGATCGTGTGCGTTGAAGGCGTCGCACAAGGTTTCGAGCGTGCTCCGGATATCGCTCATCGCACCCTCCCGCAAAGGCGAGGCCACATCGGTCCCGAGCGCCGCGACCCGGATCCCGCTCATGCCGCGCGGTCGGCCCGGCCCGCCTCGGCCACCATCTGGCGCCGGATGCGGACCGCCTGGGAGCCCTCGTCGAGCTCGACGTCGGCGGCCGAGAGGATTTCTCCCGACGCGATCTCGCGCTTGAGGCGGACGTGGTGGGCAAGCCCGATCGGCAGCGCGTCGAGCGTCCGCGAGCGGTCTGCCGGGATCAGCTTGCCGTAGACCGTGTAGCCGCCCTCGCCATCCAGCGTCTCGCCGACCTTGAGCGGGCGCTTGGCGGTCGCGACCGCATCGCCCCGCCATTTTGAGCTGCTGCCGGTCGGCTCGGCGCGGAGCGCCGCGTTCAGGACCGAGATCGAGAGCTCGAGCCCGATCAGGTGGAAGGGCTTGTACATGGCGGCAAAGCGGCCGCTGTCGTCGGTCTTCAGGCCGTATTGCTTGAAGCAGGCGGCGGCGTAGTCGTTGGGCGCCTCGAGCACGACGTAGACGCCCCAGCGCAGGTCGCGGAACACCGGCCGGCCGTCGCGCTCGATCGAGGACACGACCTCGACCATGTTTTTCCCCTCAAGGCACCCGCCGGCCGTGCGCGGCCGCAGCACCTGGGCGAGGTCGTCGACCCCGCACGGGGGAAAACCGAGCCCGTCCTCCGGCACCTCGAGGGCGCAGGCGTTCGCGATCGCCGCCATCTCGATCGCGGACTTGGTGCCGTCCAGGAAGGAATTGAACATCTGCGGGTTCATGCCCGCGGCCGCCGCCTGCTCGGGCGTGAGGCCATAGTGGGTCCAGACGTCGTCGGGCGTGACCTGATGGAACTTGGGCAGATATTTGGTGCCCTTGCCGGCGGCCATGACGCTGAAGCCGGCGGCGCGCGCCCAGTCGACCATCTCCGAGACCAGCGAGGGCTGGTCGCCGTAGGCCATCGAGTAGACGACGCCTGCGGCCCGGGCTCTGGCGGCGAGCAGCGGTCCGGCCAGCACGTCGGCCTCGACGTTGACCATGACGATCGACTTGCCGGCCTCGATCGCGCTCAGGGCATGGGCGATGCCGGCGGCCGGCGCCCCGGTCGCCTCGATCATGACCTCGACGGCGTCGGCGGTGCAGGCGTCGATCCCGCGGTCGGCGAACCGGGTGCGCGCGATTCGGGCTGCATCCCAGCCGACCCGCCGGCAGGCCTCCTTGGCCCGGTCCGGGTCGAGGTCGGCGATCACCGCGACCTCGAGGCCTGGAATGGTCGGCACCTGGGAGAGGAACATCGAGCCGAACTTGCCGGCGCCGATCAGCCCGACCCGGACCGGCCGCCCGGCCGCGGCCCGGGCGGCGAGCTTGCTCGTGAGGTTCATCGCTACTCCGCGGCGATCTTGTGGGCGCGCGCGTACTGCAGCAGCGCGTCCTTGGCCACCGCCTCGATCGGCGTGAAGTCGCGGTGCGCGATCCAGGGCTCGCGGGTGAACTTGGTGATGTGGTTCGAGACCGCGCACAGCGTGAGGTAGACGATCTTGCGCGGGTAGGGCGTGATGTTGGGCGGCGAGGCGTGGACCAGATTGCCGTGGAACATCAGCACCGAGCCGGGCTTGCCGGTCGGCGCCACGATCCCGCCCTCGGCCACGAGCCTGGTGATCGTCTCGTGGTCGAGCGTCCACAAGGGATAAGAGGTGGTCGCCTTGTCGTGGCCGGCGGCGAGCACGCCCTGCCTGTGGCTCTTGGGGATGAACATCAAAGGCCCGTTGACCGCCATGACCTCGTCGAGGAACACCGAGATGTTCATCGCGCGCGCCTCGGGCATGCCGTCGTCGCGCGCCCAGGTGCCGTAGTCCTGGTGCCACTGCCAGACCTCGCCGTCGAAGGGCGCCTTGGCGTTGATCTTGAACTGGTGCATGTAGACCGGCTCGCCGAACAGCTGCTCGAGCGGCAGGATCAGGCGCGGATCGGAGCCGAGCAGGCGGAACGCCTCGTTGTAGGTGTGAGCCGCGAATGCGGTCCGCGGCGCGCCCGACTTCTCGCGCCAGACCTCCTTGCGCTCGGTGCGGTAGATCGCCTCCGCCTCGGTGCGCAGGATCGCGGTCTCTTCCTCGGAAAAGCACCCGGGCAGGAAGATGTAGCCCTGCTCGTCGAATTCCTTCAGTTGCTTGTCGGTCAAGCGCATCGCCGTCTCCTCAAGCTGCGTGTTGTCCCTGTATCAGGCGGCGGCTGCCGCCGCGCCCTCCAGGCGGGCCGCTGCCTGGGCGCCGGCCCGCTCGGCATGTTCGCGCGCCGCGCGCGCCGCCACCTCGACCCGGCCTGTGAGCACCGCGGCCAGGATCGCCTGATGCTCGCGCCAGACGACCGCGCGATGCCCCGGCACCTCCAGCACCGCGCCCATGGCGCGCATGAACTGCGGCCACTGCGGCGCCACGGTCGCCTCGATCGCGGCATTGCCCGAGAGCCGGTAGAGGGCGGTGTGGAACGCGACGTCGGCCCGGATCAGCGCCCCGGCGGGGGCGTCTTCCGTCAGGCCCAGGCCCGCCTCGAGCGCCTGCTCCGCCCCGGCGCGCGCCGTCCGCTCGAGGGCGCCCGCCCGCCCGCGCCCGGCCGCGAGCCTGGCCGCGAGCTCGTCGAGCGCCGCCCGGACCTGGTAGAGATCCCGCACCTTTGCCGCCGCGACCGGCGCCACCGCCAGACCCTTGCGGCCGTGCTCGATCGCGAGGCCCTGGCGCTTGACCAGCTGCAGCGCATGGCTCACCGGCTGGCGCGACACCCCGAGCAGGGCCGCCACCTCGTCCTGGCGCAGCCGCCTGCCGGGCGCCAGCGTGCCGTCGGCGATCGCCGCCACCAGCCGCTCATAGACCCGATCGATCAGCACCGTGCCGCCCGGCAGCGGCTCCAGCGTTCGTCCTTCGGTCGTCAAGTTGTCCACCAGCGCATTTGGAATTCGGAATTCTATCGCCATCCTGACACGGCGCCGGCGCGCCGTCAAGACGTCCTCACAGGCCGACCCGCACCAGCTGGTCCGGGGGATAGCGGTCGCCCGCGGTGATGCCCGGCGGAAAAGCGGCATCGAGGCGGGCCATATCCTCAGCGGTCAGCGTCAGATCGGCCGCGGCCGCGTTCTCCTCCAGGCGCGAGACGCGCTTGGTGCCAGGGATCGGCAGGATGTCGCCGCCCTTGGCGAGCAGCCAGGCGATCGCCACCTGCGCGGGTGTCGCGCCATGGCCGGCCGCGACCGCGCGCAACGAAGCGAGCAGGGCGGCATTCCTGGCGAAGTTCGCCGCCGCGAAGCGCGGGTGCTCGCGCCGGCGGTCGTTGGCGGCGAGATCGTCGGGGCTCGTGAGCGTCCCGGTGAGAAAGCCGCGGCCGAGCGGGCTGTAGGCGACGAAGCCGATGCCGAGCGCCTGGCAGGTCGGCAGGACCAGGGCCTCCGCGTCCCGGGTCCAGAGCGAGTACTCGGTCTGCAGCGCCGCGATCGGATGGACCGCGGCCGCCCGGCGGATGGTCGCGGGCGCCGCCTCCGACAGGCCGAGGAAGCGCACCTTGCCGGCTTGCACCAGCTCCGCCATGGCGCCGACCGTGTCCTCGATCGGCACCCGCGGATCGACCCGGTGCTGGTAGTAGAGGTCGATCACGTCGACGCCCAGGCGCTCGAGCGAGCGGTCGCAGGCGGCGCGCACGTGCTCCGGCCGGCCGTCGACGTCGGGCTTGCCGTCGCGGCGGATGTTGCCGAACTTGGTCGCCAGCACGACCCGCTCGCGGATGCCCTCGAGGGCGTGGCCGACCAGCTGCTCGTTGCTGCCGTTGCCGTAGATGTCCGAGGTGTCGATCAGGGTCGCGCCAAGCTCGGCCGCGCGCCGGATGGTGCGGATCGATTCCTGATCGTCGGCCGGACCATAGATCGTGGTCATGGTCATGCAGCCGAGCCCGACCGCCCCGACCTCCAGCTGCGCACCGAGCCGCCGCTTCTGCATCGCTCCGATCTCCCTCGTTGGCCGGCTCCCGCCGATCGCGTCCCCGCCCGTTCCGGTCGATATATTGGCGCCGGCTGCCGAGGGCCAGACCTGCCCGGTCGGAATGACCGCCGAGCGACCAAGCGAACACGATCACCGCCTTGGGTTCGCGCTCCGAGCCTTGGTCAGGTGCGAATCCGTGCGCCGCCGAGGACCGCCGGGCCGGTCAGCGGCCGAGCGGGGCCGGCTCGCGCGGCCCCCCGGCGGGCCTCCCGCCAGGCACCGGAGCCCGAGGGCTGGCGATCGCCGCGCGGCTGTGCTCTGATCCCGCCGACCGGTCGACCGGCAGCACGGATGGAGGCAGGCGTTCATGACGGCACTCGCGAACGAGCGGATCGCGTATTTCAACGGCGCCTATGTCCCGGAAAGCCAGGTCCGGGTGCCGTTCCGGGACCGCAGCTGGATCTTCGGCGACGGCGCGTTCGACATGACGCGCACCTTCAACGGCCGGCTGTTCAAGATCGGGGAGCACGTCTCGCGCCTCTACCGCTCGCTCAAGGTCCTGCGCATCGACCCCGGCCTGTCGCCGGCCGAGATGATCAGGGTCAGCGAGGAGGTCAACCAGCGCAACCTGCACCTGCTCGGGCCGGACGAGGACCAGTGGGTCGGCCAGCGGATCTCGCGCGGGATCAACCAGGTCGAGGGCGACAACTGGGACCATTACGGGCCGACCGTGATCGTCGAGTCGATGCCCTTGCCGTTCAAGGCGCGCGCGCGGCTCTATCGGGATGGCATCGACGTGGTCGTGCCCTCGGTCCGCCGGGTCGCCCCCGACGCGCTGACCCCGCGCGCGAAAACCCACAACTACCTGAACCTGATCACCGGCGACCTCGAGGTCCACGCCCAGGCGCCCGAGGCCTGGACCATCCTGCTCGACGTCAACGGCAACCTCTGCGAGGGGCTGGGCGCCAACATCTTCGTCTACAAGGACGGCCGCCTGCTGACGCCCCACGAGCGCTACGTGCTGCCCGGCGTCAGCCGCGCGACCGCGATCGAGCTCGCAGAGTCGGAAAAGATCGCATTCGCCGAAGCCGACATCGACCTCTACGACGCCTACACCGCCGAGGAAGCCTTCATCACCTCGACCAGCTTCTGCATCTGCCCGATCCGCACGATCAACGGTACGCCGATCGGCAGCGGCGCGGTCCCCGGCCCGATCACCAAACGCCTGACCGACGCCTACGTGCGCCTGGTCGACTGCGACTTCGTCGCCCAGTACCTGAAGCACCTTGCGTGAGCACCGTCGGCCCGTCCGCCGCCTACTACCGCTCGCGAACAGGGCGACGCGCGGTCCCAACTCTACGGCGGCGTGGGGACCGCGGCGGCGAGGCGCGTGTCGGGGAAAGCGTCGGCGGCCAGCATGTCAAACAAGGCCAGATCGTCCTGTGGCAAGCCACGTATCGCGCAGTGTCCGGTATTCTCGGGACACACCGGTTCATGAAGCACGCGGGCTCTGATACCGAAGCCGTCGCAGATTCTGATAATGGCGTCGACCACGCCGACCGTGAACCCGTCACGCGGTTTGACCGTAAGCTGTCGACGGATCGCCGCCGCAGAGGCGGTCAGCCCCTCTTCGTAGCTGCGTCGCAAAATGCTCAAGCCAAGTTCCAGATAAATATTCCTCGCGGTCACGGCGTTGGAAGGCTTGCGGGAGCACGCCGATCACACTGCCATCCGCATCTTTCCGCAGCCGATTTTTCGGCACAAAGCGGACGATGTGGTCGTCAGGCGGGAGCTTCGTAGGCATTCGCGAACCATCGCTCAGGCCGGTACGGCGCCAAGACCTCCGGAAGGCGGACCACGTGTGTTTGGCCCGCGGCGCTCTCGCGCTCGCCGTCGACGAGGCAGGAGAGCACCCACAGAATCGAATCGTTGGGCAGACACTCCAAAGTGAGCCGATCCGTGCCCGTGGTCCATGCCGCAATCAAATGACCTCGATGCGACAGGCCGAGGCCAGGGCGACGCGGTGGCTCCTGATAGAGGATCAGCCTCAGAAATGTTGTGAAGGACGCTTCGAGAAGGGGCTCGTCATCCTCATGCCACTCTGCGGCTTCCAATAAGTCATCGAGCTGGGCGAACAAGCGATCGCGCCAATCTCGCTCCAAGTGCATTGCCACCTGCGATGTCGACACCTTCGCAAGTGCCAGGGCGTCATATAGACGTTCATCCAGCGACGCCGCGGTGCGTGGGGCGATCGCGGCACCAACCGAGCTCTGCCGATTTTCGATCTCCTTCAGCGAAATCCCGATGCGCTTAGCGTCGTCACTTGCTCCTTCTGACGGGCGAGCGAGCAGCGGCCGGGGAGCAACTCTGGCGAACCCGCCGCTCCTGGTGGATATCGCGAGGACCTCGCTCATGCGTCGAATAGCTCCCGTGCTCTGTCGGTCACGCTCGCCTCAAAGATGTGGTTCTTGTGCATTCGAATTCTATCGATGAGGACCCAGATCTCATCGTCCTTCTGCGGAACGTCGTTCTCGCGGCTGATATCGACATCCAGAACGATGGACATATGGTCGACGAGCGGCGATGGCACGAGGCTGGAGTGTATGACCAAGCCGCAGCTATCCTCCCCGAGCGGTCCCGACAATTGCATAGCATAGCCCGTAAGGACCTTCATTTCCCCGGTTTCGGGGTAGATCCGCAGATAACTCGGAATCTTCACCGTCTGCGCCGTCGCCGCGGGGATATCGATTTGGTTGATGTATCGAACCCCGATCCGCCGAATCCTGCGATACCCGATCACGCGCTTCCATGTGGCCCAGTGGCCGTGCGCGCGCGCCCGAAGCGCGTCCCAGCCAAGATAGGGCGCCAAGCGGGAGCAGGATATATGAGCCATCGTGACCAACAGAACGTCAGCCCGATCGGCGCTCGCCAATTTGTATCCACTGCTCTCCTCCTGAAAATCTGCGCGACGCCCAGCTACGTCCACTGCGACGCCGATTGACGCGTAGGAGTCCGAAAACGGGTAGTCAGGCTTAAATCGCGCGAGCAATTTATCGACCTCGTCTCGAGAAAGAGGCGGCTCGAAGCGAATTTCGATGACCGCCTCCACGATCGGGGGGCGCTTGTACTGAGGCATCGTAGCCGGCTCGCAAACAGGATCGATTTCGTAGCGACAATGGCACATTTAGCACTCTACACCAAGATTTCATCTTCTGGTCACCCGGCCTATCCCAGCGTGCGGCCCAGCACGCCGGCGCCCGTGCATGAGCCCGGCGATCAGGGCGATGGTGAGGATGCTGAGGCGATCAGGAGGGGCGCGATCGTAGTGATCGTCGGGTTCACCTGCAGGAGCAGCTCGTTGAACATGCGCCCGGGGATGGTGTCGCAGGCGCGGCGGCGCGCTGTCCTGCCTCAGCCCGCGCGCGGGGTCACTTCCTGGTCGAGCCGGCCGGCGAGGATGGCGCGGCTGGTATCGAGGTCGTAGGCCATCTGCAGGCCGAGCCAGAAGTCGGGCGACATGTCGAAGAAGCGGGCGAGCCGGAGCGCCGTGTCGGCCGTGATCGCGCGCTCGCCGTGAACGATCCCCGTGACCCGGTTGCGCGGCACGCTGATCGCCTTCGCGAGCGCGTAGGCGCTGAGCCCGAGAGGCTCGAGGAACTCCTCTTCCAGGATCACACCAGGATGGATCGGACCGACCGGCGTCGCGTCGCGGTCGATAATCTCGGCGTAATCGACGGCGACATCGCGGGCGATGCTCATGGCTTTGCCCTCCTCAGTGATAGTCCGTGACCTCGACCTCGTAGGCGCCCCCTTCGCGCCAGACGAAGCAAATCCGCCACTGATCGTTGATCCGGATGCTATGTTGGCCGGCACGGTCACGCTCCAGGGCCTCCAAGCGCTTGCCGGGCGGCACGCGCAGGTCCGCGAGACCACCGCTTCGATCGAGCATCAACAGCTTCTTCCGCGCGCTGCGGCGAACGTCCGGGCCGAGGCCCTTCACCGGCACATCCTCGAACACCGCTTTGGTGCGCTTGTCGGCGAAGGTCCTGATCACAGCGTTATGTAGCGCATAACGTGCGTTATGTCAAGCGTAACGCGCCCGCACAGAAGGGATCGCAGCCACTCTGCCTCGGGCCGGCGGGTACAGCGCCTGCGGGCCAAGGCTGGCCGGCTGGTCACTTCGACGGCTTGACGTCGGCGATCTGGTCCTTGAGGGCGGCGAGCTTCTCCTTGGCCACGATCAAGGGCGCATGGCCCTCGGGGATCGCGCCGCGATAGCGCTCTTCGAGATCCGAGATCTGGCGCTCCGCCTCGGCCAGGTAGCCTTCGGCCTCGGCCGTGTGGTCGATCAGGAGCGCGCTCTCGGCCTCCTTCTGCAACGCCTCGACCTGCGCCAGGCCGGCCGTGAAGCCCGCGGGCGCGGTCGGGATCGCCGCCGCGCCGACGCCGTTCGCGGCATCCTTGGTCGCCGCCGCGAGGCCCGCCTGAAGCTCGGCGAATCTGCGCTTGAGCGCCGGCAGCGCCGGATGGTCGGGCGTCTCCTTCTCGAGCAGCTCGAGCCGACGTCCCTCCGCCTTGAGGTCCTGCCCCGCCTGATACGGCCGCAGCTCGAGGCGGAACGCGATCCCGGCCAGACTCTGCTCGATCATCGAGGCGAGCTCGTCCGCGCCCTGGCCGACTGCCGCCGCCGGCCAGAGCGCCGCCGCCAGCACGATCCCGAGAGACCAGCGCGCAAGGGGTCGGCAGGGTCGGCTCCAGGACATGCGCTCTCCTAGGGGGCATTGCCCGCCCATCGCTAGCCAAACGGCCGGCGAGACGACAAATTCCCCGCCGCGGCCCGAGATCGCCCCTCAATCGCCCCTGGGCATGACAAGCGGCGGCGATCGCGCTACCCAGATCCGAAGCCGGGTCGGGCCGGCGGATCGGGTCGGGGAGGGGAAGCATGCTCGACGAGCTCAAGGGCAAGGCGGTGCTGGTGACCGGCGCCAGCAGCGGAATCGGTGCCGCGGTCGCCCTGGGCTTCGGCCGCTGCGGCGCGCGGGTCGGGGTGCACTACCACCAAAGCGGGGGTCAGGCCGAAGCGGTCGCCGAAGCGGTCCGCGCGGCCGGCGGCGAAGCGGTGGTCCTCCAGGGCGACGTCACCAGGAAGGCCGAGCTCGAGCGGGTGATCGACGGCGCCGTGCAGGCGTTCGGCCGCCTCGACGTCCTGATCAACAACGCGGGCGACGTGGTCGGCCGGGTCGCGCTCGAGGACGCCGAGGATGCGTTCATCGACGCCGTCATGGCGCTCAACGCCCGCTCGGTGGTCACCGCCTGCCAGCTCGCGATCCGGCAGTTCCAGCGCCAGGGCGGCGGCGTCATCATCAACACCACCTCGCTCGCGGCGCGCCAGGTCGGCGGCCCGGGCAGCGCGATCTACGGCTCGTCCAAGGCGTTCGTGCAGGGCCTGACCCGCAATCTGGCCCGGGACTACGCGCCCGACCGGATCCGGGTCAACGCGGTGGCGCCGGGCTTCGTCCGCACGCCTCTGCAGGATCGCCACACCACGCCTGAGCAGCAGGAGCGGATGCGGGCCGGCATCCCGATGGGGCGCGCCGGCCGGCCCGAGGACCTGGTCGGGGCCTATCTGTTCCTCGCCTCCGATGCCATGAGCGGCTGGATCACGGGCGCCACGATCGACGTCAACGGCGGCGCCTTCTTCGGCTGAGCGGCGTAGCCAAAACGGCTGCCGCCGCGATGGCGCGGTCCTCGATCGCGCGGTACAGCCCGAGCGCCCGCTCGCCCGTGGGCGTCAGACGGGCGCCGCCGCGGCTGCGCCCGCCCTTCTCGGCCTTGATCAGCGGCGCGCGAAAGCAGCGGTTCATGGTGTCGAGGAGATACCAGGCCTTCTTGTAGCTCATCCCCATGCTGCGGGCGGCTGCCGAGATCGAGCCGGTCTCGACCAGGGCCGCCAGGAGGTCGGCCTTGCCCGGGCCGATCGCGACTGAGCGGCCGAGAAGCAGGCGCAGGCGCAGGCGTGGCGGCGAGCTGTCACTCATCTTTGCCATGATAGCCGCGTCGCCGGGCGAGATCAGCATGCGAGTCGCATTTTGTGGTTTCGAATGCCAAAACCTCCTTGAAATCGTCGCACGGCAAAATCGACGCGCAATCGAACAGGTCTGGCGACGTCCTGTGCGCTTCCCCGGAGCGCGCCGCCACCCACTCGAAAGAGAGCGCCCCGGCCGGAGCCGGGGCGAAAGAGTCGCTGAGAGGGGATCACCAAGAGGCAGGTGGTCTCGGGTTCGCCGATCGGGACCGGGTGCCGACCACCTGAGCCGGAGGTTCGGGATAGAAAGCGGTCAGCTGTCCGGGAGGCCCTCGATCTTTACCACCGGCCGGGCGCCATCTATCTCAGCTGCGGGCTGCTGTTCGAGCCAGGGGAGGACGCGTGATGGTCGAGAAAGTCGTCAAGCCGATCGCCGAATGGCGCCGGCAGCTGACCCCGGAGCAGTATCGGATCGCCCGGATGAAGGGCACCGAGCGGCCGTTCACCGGCGCCTACCACGCGACCAAGGCGCCGGGCGTCTACCACTGCGTCTGCTGCGGCCAGCCGCTGTTCGATGCCGCTGCCAAGTTCGAGTCCGGCACCGGCTGGCCGAGCTTCTATGCGCCGATCGACGAGGCGGCGGTGGCGACCGAGACCGACTACGGCCACCTCATGGTCCGGACCGAGGTGCTGTGCAGCCGCTGCGATGCCCATCTCGGCCACGTCTTCCCGGACGGGCCGGAGCCGACCGGCCAGCGCTATTGCATGAACTCCGCCTCGCTCAAGCTCATGCCCAAGCCGGACCCGGAGGGCTGAGCGGATGGCCGCCTTCACCCTGGTGGTCGGCAACAAGAATTACTCGTCCTGGTCGCTGCGCGGCTGGCTCGCGGCGCGCCTTGCCGGGATCGAGTTCGAGGAGCGGTTCGTGCGGCTCTCGGAGCCCGGCTCGCACGCGGCGCTGCTCGGCCATTCGCCCGCGGCCAAGGTCCCGGTCCTGAAGCACGGGCCGCGGGTGGTCTGGGATTCGCTCGCGATCATCGAGTATCTGGCCGAGCAGCGGCCCCAGGCGGGGCTCTGGCCGGCCGACCCCGACGCCCGGGCGCTCGCGCGCTCGATCGCGGCGGAGATGCACGCGGGCTTCGCGGCGCTCCGCCGGCACATGCCGATGAACCTGAGGAAGCGCCTGCCGGGCAGGGGCCAGGGCCCGGGCGTCGCGGCCGACATCGCCCGGATCGGCCAGATCTGGCAGGACTGCCGGCGCCGCTTCGGGGTCGGCGGGCCGTTCCTGTTCGGGGAACCTTGTGCTGCGGATGCCATGTATGCGCCGGTCGCGACCCGCTTTCGGACCTATGGCGTCGCCCTCGAGCCGCCCGCACAGGCCTATGTGGACGCCGTGCTCGCGTGGCCGGCCTTCCTCGAATGGCAAACGGCCGCCCTCGAGGAGCCCTGGATCATCGCGGAGGACGAGGTCGAGTGACGGCCGCCCGGGCGAGCGGCGGCCGGGTGCGGCCCGCGGTGGTGGATGGCCGGCTCTGGCAAGCGCTCGGCATTAACCCTGTCTTTACCAGCGCCCGCTAGGACGAGGTCAGCCACGAATTTTTCGTGACTGAGGCGTTCCTCCCTACTTGGCGGCGCTCCCGTCTCGGGTCGAGATGGGGCGCCGCATTCTGTTTTTGCGACGATCGCGGCGCGGGCCGCGGCCGGAACCGCCGCGATCTTGGAAACTTGCCGCGTCGGGTCCACCTTGGCGATCGAGCCTGGACCCGAAACCACTGCCGACCGCGCCGATGCCCGTGCTCGACCGCCGCCTCTCGATCGCGCCGATGATGGACTGCACCGATCGGCACTGCCGCTATTTCCTGCGGCTGATCACGAGGCGCGCCCTGCTCTACACCGAGATGATCCCGACCGGGGCGATCCTGCACGGGCCGCGCGCCCGCGTCCTGCGGTTCGATCCGGCCGAGCATCCGGTCGCCCTGCAGCTGGGCGGGGCCGATCCCGACGAGCTCGCGCGCGCGGCCGAATTCGGCGAGACGTGGGGCTACGACGAGATCAACCTGAACGTCGGCTGCCCCTCGGACCGGGTCCAGAGCGCCCGCTTCGGCGCCTGTCTGATGGCCGAGCCGGAGCTGGTCGCCGCCTGCCTGCGCGCGATGCGCCGGGCGGTCGGCGTGCCGGTCACGGTCAAGACCCGGATCGGCATCGACGCCCAGGATTCCTATAACTTCCTCAATCGCTTCGTGGCGACGGTCGCGGCGGCCGGTTGCGGCACGATCATCGTCCACGCGCGCAAGGCCTGGCTCTCGGGCCTCAGCCCCAAGCAGAACCGGGAAATCCCGCCGCTGCGCTACGAGCTGGTGCATCGCCTCAAAGAGGATTTTCCGGATCTCGAGGTGATCCTGAACGGCGGCATCCGGACGCTCGAGCAGGCGCGGGCCGAGCTCGCCCATGTCGATGGCGTGATGCTCGGCCGTGAAGCTTATCAGAACCCCTTCGTGCTCGCCGAATGGGAGCGGGCGCTTTACGCCTGCGACGATCCGATCCTCGAGCGCGCTGAGATCGTCCACCGCCTGCTACCCTACATCGAGCGGGAGCTGGCCGAAGGCACGCCGCTGCGCGCGATCACCCGCCACGTCCTGGGCCTGTTCAACGGCCTGGCCGGCGCCCGCGCCTGGCGCCGCCATCTGTCCGAAGCCGCGCACCGCCAAGGCGCCGGCCCCGAGGTGCTGCTCGAAGCGCTCGCCCGGGTCCACCCGGTCCGGCCCCGCGCCGCGGCCTGATGCGCAGGGCGCGATTCTCTGGTACGATGAGTATGGTCAGGTGGTTCGAGGCTCCGCCATGGCGCTGATGCTGAGCAAGCTCTACGACGCCTTGAAAGCGGCCGGCACGCCGGACGACCTGGCAAGATCGGCTGCGGAAGGGGGGCGCAGGTCGAAGACCTGAAATCCGACGTCCGTCTGCTCGAGGGGATGGTCGGCTTTACGCTCGCCTTTCAGGTCGCGACCCTGTTCTTCATCTGGCAGATCCTGCTCAGGCTGCCACCCAGCTGACGAGCCTTTCCCGAACGCTGGCTCGTAAGCATCTGAGCTTGCCCGAGTGGCGCGCGTCGACGGCAGCATTCGACAACTCCGATCGCGGCAGGATCACGAGCTGACCGCCTCGGCCTCGGGCAGCTCCGCGGCGCGGCGGCGGAACATGGTCGAACGGTCGAACAGGGTCACGCTGCGCACCGACGCCAGGGTCTCGGGATCGAACCGAAAGTCCTCATGCTGACGGAGCAAGGGGCGCGCGCCGCAACCGGGGACCCGGCACTCGGGCTTGCCCTTGGGGCAGGCGTTGAAGAGACAAAGCCGGCCGAGATAGCGGTCGGAGCCCGGTTCGAGGATGAAGACGTCGACCTGGTGGTCGGCGACACCGATTCGGTGGTCGTCATATAGCTGTCGCAGGGTTCGGACGCGCAGTCTGCGCAAGGCATCGAGCTGGTCGAGGCGGTCGAGCCAGACCGCGAGGTCGAGGTCCTTGCATTCGTGCCAGACCGCAATCCCGGTGCGGCGGAAGTCGCTGAAGCGCGGCACCTCCTTCTCGAGCGGGCGGGCGACCGAGCCGATCAGGGCAATCCGCTCGACCTCCGGCCGCGCCTCGAACGCCGTCGACAGCGCATCGGCGGCGACCCGGAACTGCCGCTGCCGCTGGGCCATGTAGCGGTTCTGCTCGGCGATTGCCCGCGCGGACGGGCGGACCATGGCGGGCCCTGCCTACGGTCGCCCGGCCCTCGAGCGGGCGCCGCGGGAGCTCACGGCAGCCATTCCTCGGTCAGGATCTCATCGACCGCAAACGGACAGTCCGCGGGGAAGGTGGCGAGCGGCAGAGCCGTCTCGGCGGCCGCATTGCGCCGTGCCATGTCGTACCTCTCCTGGACGTACGCCGGCACATCCCGGCGCAGGCTCGGGCTGTCGACCAGGAGCTGGAGGATCTCGGCGCGCTGGGTGCGGATCGTCGAATCCCAGCTGCCGCTGCGTTGATCCGGCTGATGGCGCCACTTCAGCAGGTGCATCAGAAGGACCGTAAGACGGGATTTCAGCCGCCGGCGATCCTTCCTGCCCAAGCTTTCGATCTCCTCGGCGAGATTTGCCAGATCCAGCGCGCCGAGCTGCCCCTTGCGCAGGGCCTTCGCCTGCTCCTCCGTCCAGCGGACGAAGTCGGTGTCGTAGAGCTCGGTCGCTTCACGCCTGACCTTGGTTGCCATCTTCGCAAAACTCGTTGGCTCACAGCTGGATGATCATGCCCGGGGCATCCCCGCGTCAACGCCCGCCCGCCTCCCACCGGAACGCGCGCGTTCACCCCGGCAGCTCGTCGCCCGCCTGCGGCGGCGATCACTGTCGCTCGGCCATTGATGACCATTTCGAGCATCATGTCATCATCACCATCACGCAGCTGCGGGCGCCACAGATACGACGTGCTCCATCATACACGGCGGCGCACTCAAGAAGCATCTCCCGAGCTTGCGGTTGCAATCGATGCGATCAATGTGGTCTATGCGCTGCATGCACAGGGCAGACACGGAACATTCGCGATGACCAGCCTGACCATCCGCAAGCTCGATCCGGTGGTGAAGGAACGTTTGCGCCTGCGCGCCGCTCGGCATGGGCGCTCCATGGAGGAAGAAGCCCGGCAGATCCTGAGCGCAACCTGTGAACCGGAGGACAAGCCTCAGAACGCCTTCGAGGCGCTCAGACGTCCTTTCGTCGGCCTCGGCGGGGCTGATCTCGAGCTGCCGGAACGCCGGCCTGGTCGCGAGCCGCCGAGCTTCGACTGATGTATGTGCTCGATACGAATGTGCTTTCGGAGATCGTCAAGGAGACACCCGAGGCGATGGTTGCGGAATGGCTCAAGACTTGCCCCATCGATTGGGTCTTCACGACCGTGATCTGCCAGTCCGAGCTTCTGTATGGAGTCCGCCGACTGCCCGAGAGCCGCAGGCGCCATCGCCTCCAGGCCGCGCTCGGGTCGCTGTTCAGCCAGGTTTTGGCCGGGCGGGTGCTGACGTTCGGTGAGGCGGCGGCCTCCGCTTACGCCGACATCCGGATCGCGCGCGAGCGCGTGGCGGCCGGTCGCGCAGGAAGACGGCATGATCGCCGCGATCGCGAAAACTGCCGGGGCGACGGTGGTCACACGAGACGAGATGGGGTTCGCGGGCTGCGGCGTTCCTACTATCAACCCTTGGATGCGAGACGGCTGATCGTCATCATTCCGGTCGCGCCGCTCCCGGTTACCGGAACGCGGGTTCGTCGAAGCTTCTGAGCTTGCGCGAGTGCAGCGCGTCGGGGCCGGTCTCGTCGCGCAGGATGCGGATCGCCTCGAGGCCGATCTCGAGGTGCTGGTTGATCCGCTCGCGGTAGAAGAGGTTGGCCATGCCGCGCAGTTTCAGCTCGCCGTGCAGGGGCTTGTCGGAGACGCAGAGCAGCGTGCCGTAGGGGACCCGGAAGCGGAAGCCGTTGGCGGCGACCGTGGCGCTCTCCATGTCGACCGCGATCGCGCGCTGCTGGTTCAGGCGCTCGAACAGCTCGTCGTAGCGCAATTCCCAATTGCGGTTGTCGGTGGTCGCGACGGTGCCGGTGCGCATCCGGGTCTTGACGTCGGCGCCGGTCAGGCCGGTGACGTTGAGCACCGCCTGCTGGAGCGCCACCTGGACCTCGGCGATCGGCGGCACCGCGACCTCGAGCGGCAGGTCGTGGTCGAGCACGTGGTCCTGGCGCGCGTAGGCGTGGGCGAGCACGTAGTCGCCGAGACGCTGGCTGCGGCGCAGGCCGGCGCAGTGGCCGAGCATCAGCCAGCAATGCGGCCGCAGCACGGCCAGGTGGTCGGTGATCGTGCGCGCGTTCGAGGGCCCGATGCCGATGTTGACCATGGTGACCCCCATCCGCCCCGGACGGGTCAGATGGTAGGCGGGCATCTGCGGCAGATGGCGGGGCCGCCGGCCGGCGGCCGCCTGGTCGGTCAGCCGCGGGTTGGGCGTGATCACATTGCCGGGCTCGACGAAGGTCGTGTAGTCGTCGCCCTCCCGGATCGCGCGCTCGGCGTGCTCGATGAAGTGATCGACGTAGCGCTGGTAGTTGGTCAGCAGGATGAAGCGCTGGACGTGCTCGGGCGCGGTCGCGGTGTAGTGATGCAGACGCTCGAGCGAGTAGTCGACCCGCTCGGCGGTGAACAGGGCGAGCGGTTTCGGGGTGCCCGGCTGCGGGCGGAAGGTGCCGTTGGCGATCGCATCGTCGATCAGGCTCATGTCGGGCAGCGGGAAGGCGGTCTGGAGCGCGCTCACCCGGTCGTGGCGGATGTCGGCGGTGCTCTCCTCGATCACGAACGGCAGCGGCATCCGCCGATCGCTGATCCCGACCACCACGGCTGTGCCGTGGTGCTGCAGCAGGAGCGCGATCTGGTGCCGGTAATACTCACCGAACAGCGCCGGCCGGGTCAGCGTCGTGCCATAGACGCCGGGATCGTGGAGCGCGCCGAAGGCGAGGCGGGCGTCGAGGTTCAGGTGCTCGCGGCCGAGCTCGAGGCCGAGGAACGGATAGAAGGCGTCGACCGGCTCGACCGGCAGCTCGCCGTCGGTGAAGCGCGCGAAGGCCTCGCGCAGGATGCGGGCGCCCTTGTCGTAGATCTTGGCGATCCGCGCCAGGGCGGCATCGGCGTCGGTGAACGCCTCGAGCCCGGTGATGCCGGCGGCGGTGAAGGCGGCGAGGGGCGGCGGGCAGGGGTTCGGGCCGGACATGGCTCACCCTAGCATGTTCCGCCCTCAAGATCTCGCTAATGGCACGGTCGCCACCGCCCGCCCCCGCTGGCGCCGGCCCGCGGCGGTGCGGCCCCGCGGTGGCGCGGCCCGCGTCCGGGTCGGTGATGGGCGAGGTGCCTCCGGCCACGCGATTGGTCGCACCGGCCGGGCGGCCGCGCGCCTCTGGGCGTGACCCGCAACCGTGCTAACTTGCGCCCCGGTTCCCGCGATCGATTGATGTCTGCCATGGTTCGCCTGTTGATCGCTGCCGGCTCGATCCTGATGCTCGCGGCCACGCTCACCCATGATGCCGCCGGGCGCACCGTCGCGGCCGGCGAGCTCGGCGTGGTGCCGGTCGTCCTACCGGCGGGCGAGCCGCGGGGGCTGGTGTTCCTGGTCTCGGACCGGAGCGGCTGGAACCGCGAGCTGGACCTTGCGGCGGCGCGCCTGAGCGAGCTCGGCGCCGCCGTGCTCGAGGTCGACCTGCGGACCTGGCTCGGCAATCTGCGCGCCGACGGCGATCGCCCTTGCCACTATCTGATCTCGGCGGTCGAGAAAACCAGCAAGCACCTGCAGCGCGAGCTCGGGTTCGAGCGCTATTACTCGCCGATCCTGGCCGGTACCGGCATGGGATCGGCTCTGGTCTACGCGGCGCTCGCCCAGGCGCCGGTCACGACCGTCGCCGGCGCCGCCAGCGATGGCCTGGTGACCGAGCTCGACAGCCGGCTGCCGCTTTGCCCGGGCGCGCCCGCGACCGCCGCCGGCGCCGGTTTCCGCTACGCACCCAAGGCCAAGCTGCCGGGCTGGTGGCGGATCGCGGTCGGACCGCAGCAGCAGGCTGCAGCCCGGCGGTTCACCGCCGCCATGCCACAGGCCGAGGTGGTCGAGGTCGCCGAAGGGACCAGCCTGGACGAACGCCTCGCCCGGCTGCTCGCCGACCGGCTGGGCCAGCCCGGCGGGGCCACGGCCGCGGTCGAGGACTTGCCGCTGGTCGAGCTGCCGGCGGCCGGAGCGGGCGATCTGCTGGCGGTGTTCTATTCGGGCGATGGCGGCTGGCGCGATATCGACAAGCAGATCGGCGAGGTCCTGGCCGCGCACGGCATCGCCACCGTCGGCGTCGACAGCCTGCGCTACTTCTGGCAGGGGCGGACGCCGCAGCAGATCGCCGACGACCTCGCCGCGATCCTCAGCCACTATCGCGCCAAGTGGGGCCGCGACCGGGTCATCCTGCTCGGCTACTCGTTCGGCGCGGGCGTGCTGCCGTTCGCCGTCAACCGCCTGCCGCCCGCCGAGCGGGCGATGGTCCGGCAGGTCACGCTGCTCGGACCCGAGAAGCGCACCCAGTTCGAGTTCCACGTCAGCAACTGGCTGGGCGGCGGGGGTGGTGCTGACGCGCGCCCGGTGCTACCCGAGATAGCCAGGCTCGATCCGCGGCTCCTGCAGTGCTTTTACGGCAAGGACGAGTCCGATAGCGCCTGCACCGCACCCGAGCTCGAGCAGGCCGAGCGGATCCAGACCCGGGGTGGCCACCATTTCGATGGCGATTATGTCGCGCTCGCCCAAAAGATCATGGCCGGCGCCCGGCGACGCAGCCAGAGCTAGCCGATGAGCCGCAGGGCGTTGGATCGGCGTGCCGGCCGGCCGGCGGACGCGGCATCTGCCGCCGCAACGCCTGCCGCCGCGACGCCTGCCGCCACGCCGCCTGCCGCCGCGACGCCTGCCGCCACGCCGCCCGCCGCCGCGGCGCCCGCCGCCGCGACGCCTGCGCCCGTCCCCGAGCCGATCGAGCAGCCCCTCCGCCAGCGCCTCGGCCGCTGGCTGCCCCACCTCCTGAGCCTGGCGCTGTTCGCGATCGCGATCTGGGTGATCCACCGGGAGCTGGCCCAATACCACACCAGGGATCTGCTCGCGCGCCTGCGCGAGATCCCGCCCGGCGCGGTCGCGGGCGCCATCCTCGCGACCGCCCTCGGCTACGCCACCCTCACGCTCTACGACCTGCTGGCGCTGCACTACCTCGGCGAACGCCTGCCCTACCGGCGGACCGCGCTCGCCTCGTTCACGGGCTACGCCTTCAGCCACAATCTGGGCCTCGGCTGGCTCAGCGGCGGCGCGGTGCGCTTCCGTCTGTACACGGTCTGGGGCCTGTCGTCGCTCGACATCGGCGTCATCCTCGCCTTCAACACGGTGACGAGCTTCCTCGGCCTCGGCGCCATCCTGGCGCTCGCCTGCCTCGGCGAGCCGGACCAGATCGCGGCGATCCTGCATCTGCCCGAGGCGGCGGTGATCGCGATCGGCGGGCTCCTGGTGGGCGTGGTCGCGGCCTACGTCCTCGCGACCGCGCTCAGGCGGCGGCCGATCACGATTCGCGGCTGGCGGGCGAGCCTGCCGCGGCCCGCGGTCGCCCTCGCCCAGATCGCGCTGTCGCTCATCGACTGGACCGCGGCCGCCGCGGTCCTCTACCTCCTGCTGCCGTCCGGGCTGCCGCTCGGCTTCCTCGCGTTCGTCGGCCTGTTCGCGCTCGCCAACCTCGGCGGCGTGCTCAGCAACCTGCCGGGCGGCATCGGCATCTTCGAGGCGGTGCTGCTGCTCGCCGTGCCCCACGGCGGCGCCTCGGCGGCGGTCGCCGCGGCGCTGATCGGCTATCGCCTGATCTACTACCTCCTGCCGCTGATCCTCGCGGTCGTGCTGCTCGGCGCCCATCAGCTCCTGGCGACCGGCGAGGTCGCCCGCCGGGTCGGCGTCTGGGCGGTCGTGCTGGCGCCCAACCTGTTCGCGCTGATGGTGTTCACCGCGGGCATCATGCTGCTCGGCTCGAGCGCCGCGCCGACCGTCGCCGGGCGCCTGGAGATGGTGGGCGACATCGTGCCGCTCGGCGTGATCGAGATCTCGCACTTCTTCGCCAGCATCGCCGGCCTGCTGCTGCTGCTGGTCGCCTGGGGGCTGCGCCGCCGGCTGGACGGCGCCTGGCTTGCGACCCTTGGGATCCTGGCGGCGGGCATCGTCTTCAGCCTGCTGCGCGGCCTGCATTTCGAGCAGGCGGCGGTCCTGGCGGTCACGCTGCTCGCTCTGCTGCCCTGCCGGCGCGCCTTCTACCGCAAGGCAGCACTGCTCACCGAGCGCTTCTCGCCCGCCTGGCTGGTGGCGGTCGCGGCGGTCCTTTTGGGCGTGCTCTGGCTCGGCTTCTTCAGCTACCGCCACGTCGAGTACAGTCACGATCTGTGGTGGCGCTTCGTGCTCGAGGAGGGGGCGCCGCGGTTCCTGCGGGCCGCCGCCGGCGCGCTGATCCTGTTCCTGATCGTGGGCGCCGCGCAATTGTTGCGGACCAGCCGGCGCCCGGCGCTGAGCGAGGGCCCGGACGATGTCGCGCGTGCCCGTGCGGTCATCCAGGCGACTCCCGACGCGCCGGTGCTCGCCAACCTCGCCCTGCTCGGCGACAAGCACTTCCTGTTCAGCGACAGCGGTCGCAGCTTCATCATGTTCGGCGTGCGTGGCGGCAGCTGGATCGCCATGGGCGAGCCGGTCGGGCCGGCCGAGGAGCGGCTCGAGATCCTCTGGCAGTTCCGCGATCTCAGCGACCGCTACGGCGCCTGGCCCGCCTTCTACCACGTCGTGCCCGAGAGCCTGCCGCAGTTCCTGGAGCTCGGCCTGACCTTCCAGAAGCTCGGCGAGGAGGCGCTGGTGCCGCTCGAGCGCTTCACGATCGAGGGGGCCAGGCACAAGAGCCTGCGCTACACGCTGCGGCGCCTGCGGCGCGACGGCTGCCGGCTCGAGGTCGTGCCGCCGGCGGAAGTGCCCCGCATCCTGCCGGCGCTGGCTGCGATCTCGTCCGAGTGGCTGCGCACCAAGAACGTGCGCGAGAAGGGCTTCTCGCTCGGTCGCTTCGACCCCGCCTACCTGCAGAACTTCCCGGTTGCGGTGGTGTGGTTCGGCGCCCGGATCGTCGCCTTTGCCAGCCTCTGGACCAGCGGCGGGCGCGAGCTGTCGGTCGATCTGATGCGCCACGTCAGGGATGCGCCCGCCGGCATCATGGAATATCTGTTCCTCGAGCTGATGCTCTGGGCCAAGACCGAAGGCTACCAGCGCTTCGCGCTCGGCATGGTGCCGCTCGCCGGGCTCGAGCAGCGGCGCCTCGCCCCGCTCTGGACCCAGGCCGGCGCGTTCCTGTTCCGCTACGGCGAGCATTTCTACAACTTCAAGGGGCTCAGGCACTTCAAGGCGAAATTCGACCCCGACTGGGAGCCGCGCTATCTGGTGGCGCCCGGCGGCTTCGCCCTGCCGTGGGTGCTGGGCGACGTGACCCTTCTGATCAGCGGCGGGGTCGGCGGGCTGGTCACCAAATGAGCCGCCGCCGGCCTCAGGTGCTCCGGCCGAGCGCGCGCCAGCCGATGTCGCGCCGGCAGAAGCCTTCGGGCCAGTCGATTCGATCGATCGCGGCGTAAGCGCGCTGCCGGGCCTGCGCGAGCGACGACCCCTGCGCGGTCACGTTCAGCACGCGGCCGCCGTTCGCGAGCACGCGGCCATTCTCGATCCGCGTCCCGGCGTGGAAGATGGTGACGCCCTCGACCGCGCCCGCCGCCTCGAGGCCGCGGATCTCGCTGCCCCTGGCATAGGCGCCGGGATAACCCTGCGCGGCCATGACCACGGTGATCACGTGCTCGGGGTACCAGCGCAGATCCATGTGGCCGAGCGCGCCGTCGGCCGCCCCGAGCAGCAGCTGGCCGAGATCGGTCATCAGGCGCGGCAGCAGGACCTGGCATTCCGGATCGCCGAAGCGGACGTTGTACTCCAGCAGCTGCGGCCCCTCCGCGGTCAGCATCAGACCGGCGTAGAGCACGCCCCGATAGGGCGCGCCCTCGGCGGCCATGCCCATGACCGTCGGGCGGAGGATGTCTTCGAGCGCCCGCTCGGTGAGCTCGGGGGTCATGGAGGGAGCCGGGGAGTAGGCACCCATGCCGCCGGTGTTCGGGCCGGTGTCGCCCTCGCCCACGCGCTTGTGGTCCTGTGCCGTGCCGAAGGCGAGCAGGTCCTGACCGTCGACCAGGGCGAACAGGCTTGCCTCCTCGCCCTCGAGGCAGTCCTCGACCACGACGGCATCGCCGGCCGTGCCGAACGCGCCGCCGAACGCCTGCTCGAGGGCAGCCAGGGCCTCGTCGACCGTGGCTGCGACCGTCACCCCCTTGCCGGCCGCGAGCCCGTCCGCCTTGACCACGATCGGGGTGCCCCGCGCCCGGATGCAGGCGCGCGCAGCGTCGGCCTCGGCACGGCCGAACGTTTGGTAGGGGGCGGTCGGAATGCCGTGCCGGGCGCAGAAATCCTTGGCGAAGGCTTTGGAGCCCTCGAGCCGTGCCGCGGCAGCACTCGGGCCGAAGGCCCTGATCCCGGCCGCCTCCAGCTGGTCGACCAGGCCCAGCACCAGCGGCAGCTCGGGGCCGGGGACCACGAGCTCGACCCGCTGCTCGCGGCAGAAGGCGACGATGCCGTCGAGGTCGTCGACCGCGATCGGCACGCAGCGCGCCTCGCGCGCGATCGCGTCGCTGCCCGGCGCGCACAGGAGGTCACGGACCAGCGGCGAGGCGGCGAGCGACCAGCAGAGCGCATGCTCCCGCCCGCCTGCGCCGACCACCAGGACTTTCACCCGCAGCACCTCCTCGTTGCGGTCCGTTGTAGCGGCCGGGCGTCTGCCGGCAAGAGGCTTGCGATCAGCAATCGAAGCCGTACATAAGCGCAGGCGCCGGTTGGGGCGGCGGGTTCGAGGACGGAGCCATGACGGCCAATAGCGTGAGCATCGGGATCCTGGGCGCGACCGGCTACACCGGGATCGAGCTGTTGCGTCTGGTCCAGGACCATCCGTCGGCGCGCGTCGCCGCCATGACCTCGGACCGCTACGCCGGCCAGCCGATCGCGGCGGTCTTCCCGCACCTCGCCGGCCGCGCCCTGCCGACGCTTGCCAGGATCGAGGACACGGATCCCGGCAGCCTCGACGTGGTCTTCGGCTGCCTGCCCCACGGCACCACCCAGGACGTGATCCGGGAGCTGCCGCGCGGGCCCAAGGTGATCGACCTGTCGGCTGACTTCCGCCTGCACGACGTGCTGCTGTACGAGCGGACCTACGGCCAGCCGCACCGGGCGGTCGAGCGCCAGCAGGATGCGGTCTACGGCCTGACCGAGCTTGCGCGCGATGCGATCCGGGCGACCGATCTGGTGGCCAACCCCGGCTGTTATCCGACCAGCGCCCAGCTGCCGCTGCGGCCGCTGCTCGAGGCCGGCCTGATCGCGCTGGACCCGATCATCATCGATGCCAAGTCGGGGGTCACCGGTGCCGGCCGCGCCGCCAAGGAGGGCTCGCTGCACAGCGAGGTGAGCGAGGGCCTGCACGCCTATGGGGTCGCCAACCACCGCCACGCGCCCGAGATCGAGCAGGGCCTGTCGGAGGCCGCGGGCCGGCCGGTCGCGGTGACCTTCACGCCCCATCTCGTGCCCATGAACCGCGGCATTCTCGCGACCATCTACGTCCGCCTCGAGCAGGGCGTCGCGGCCGCCGATCTCCAGGCCGAGCTCGAGCGCCGCTATGAGGGCGAGCCGTTCGTGCGCGTGCTGCCGTTCCAGAGCCTGCCGGCCACCCGCCATGTGCGCGGCACCAATCTCTGCCTGATCGCGGTCCATCCCGACCGGGTGCCGGGCCGGGCGATCCTGATCTGCGTCATCGACAACCTGGTCAAGGGCGCCTCCGGCCAGGCGCTCCAGAACATGAACCTGATGCTGGGCCTGCCCGAGACGCTGGGCCTCGGCCAGGCGCCCCTGTTCCCCTGAGCGGCTTCGGGGCGCGACCGTGATCACGCTTGCCGACATCGAGGCCGCGGCCGAGGTGCTGGCCGGCCACGTCGTGCGCACGCCCTGCCTGCGCTCGGCGCGTCTCTCGGAAGTGCTGGGCGCCGAGATCACGCTCAAGCTCGAGACTCTCCAGCACAGCTCTTCGTTCAAGGACCGGGGCGCGCTCGCCAAGCTCATGAGCCTGTCCGACGAGGAGCGCGGCCGCGGCGTGATCGCGATGTCGGCCGGCAACCATGCCCAGGGCGTCGCCTGGCACGCGACCCGGCTCGGCATCCCGGCGACCATCGTGATGCCGAAGCTGACGCCGTTCGTGAAGGTCGAGAAGACCGCCCAGTTCGGCGCGAGCGTCGTGCTCGAGGGCGATTCGGTCGACGAGGCCGCGGACTATGCGCGGCAGCTGGCCGCCCTGCGCGACCTGGTCTTCATCCACCCCTACGACGACCCGGCGATCATCGCGGGCCAGGGCACGATCGGCCTCGAGATGCTGGCGGACGTGCCCGAGCTCGAGGTGCTGGTGGTGCCGATCGGCGGCGGCGGCCTGATCGCCGGCGTCGCGACCGCGGCCAAGGCCGTCAAGCCCGGGATCGAGATCATCGGCGTCCAGGCCGCGGCCTGCCCCTCGATGTACCGCAAGCGCGCCGGGCTGCCCGAGGCGCCGCTGCGCCCGACCATCGCCGACGGCATCGCGGTCAAGCGGCCCGGCCACTTCACGCTGCCGGTCGTCAAAGCCCTGGTCGACGAGATCCTCCTGGTCGAGGAGGCCGCGATCGAGGCCGCGATCCTCAGCCTTTTGGAGATCGAGAAGCTCGTGGTCGAGGGCGCCGGCGCCGCCGGCCTCGCCGCGGTCATGAGCGCGCCCGAGCGCTTCGCCGGCCGCCGCGTCGGCCTGATCCTGTGCGGCGGCAACATCGATCTGCGCCTGCTGTCCGTGGTCATCCTGCGCGGCCTGGTCCACTCCCGGCGCCTGATCTGGATCCAGGTCGAGATGCCGGACGCGCCCGGCAACCTGGCCAAGGTCGCAGCCCTGATCGGCGACGCCGGCGGCAACATCCTCGAGGTCCAGCATCAGCGGGCGTTCTCGCCCTTGTCGGTCAAGTCGACCGGGGTCGACTTCATCATCGAGACGCGCAACGCCGCCCATGCCGCCGAGGTCGTGACCACGCTCCGCGCCGCGGGCTTTCATGTGCGGGTCCTCGAGGGCCCGGGCGGCGGCCAGATCTGAAGTCACGCAATCGTGCGCGTCGCGACGCGCCGCCGCCGACATCCCTTCACGCCGCCTTTACTGGCCCGGTAGCACACTTCCGCTTGACGCCCGGCCGGCGCGACCGGGCCGCTCCGAAGCGAGGGCTCGCGGCCGAGACGCCCGCCGCCGGCCAGCCATGATCGGGACCCATCCGGGGGTCGTCACGGGCTGACCGGCGCCCGGGTCCGGCAGGAAGCCGCGCCGACAAGATGCACCGAACTCCCCCACGACGGGCCGGTCTCCCAGCGAGACCGGCCCTTCGTCATTTCCGGCCTGAGCCGGATCGCCGGTGCGGCTCAGAGGAACCGCCAATCGGTCGCGCTGAAGTTGCAAACCCGCCGCTTTGCGCGCAACATCGGCGGCATGGCCCGCGACCCGCAGGGAGGGTCGCCAAGACTTTTTGCAGAGCGCCTGGACAGGGCTTCAAGAGGGAGGCTTCGTGATGGGCATTTTTCTCAGCAAGGACGATCTCGCGCGGACCGAGGGGGCGGAGAATGCCGCCTTCCGCTCGCCGGTGCCGACCCGGGTGGTCTCGAACGGCGAGTTCACGCCGATCCCGCAGACCGCGCAGCAAAAGCAGGTCGAGGCGCGCATCCAGGAGCTGGCCGACACTTATGGCGCGCGCCAGGGGCTCGACCGGCGCCGCTTCCTCCAGACCAGCTGCGGCATGGCGACCGCGTTCCTCGCCATGAACCAGGTGTTCGGCCGGGTGTTCGAGGTCAGCGAGGCCGAGGCGGCCCAGGTCGACGTCGCCGCGGCCCGCGCCCAGGATCTCTCCGGCCAGTTCATCTTCGACGTCCAGAGCCACTTCATCCGCGACGACTTCACCAAGGAAGGGCTGCTCGGGCTTGGCGACTTCGCGTCCAAGCACTGGAACCCGGACATGCTCAAGGACATGGGCATGACCCTGGACCGCTACCGGTTCGACAATTACCTCAAGGAGATCTTCCTCGACAGCGAGACCAATCTGGTGCTGCTGTCGGGGGCGCCGTTCGACGACCCGGAATGGTGGCTCCTGACCAACGACCAGATCGCCCGCGCCCGCGATGTCGTGCGCTCGATCGCCGGCTCCAAGCGCCTGTTCGCGCACAGCGTGATCACGCCCGGCCAGGACGGCTGGCTCGACATCGTCGATCACGCGATCGCCGACCTGAAGCCCGATTCCTGGAAGGGTTACACGATCGGCGACCCGCTGGCGCCTTCGCGCTTTCCCTGGCGGCTCGACGACGAGAAGCTCGTCTATCCGTTCTACGAGCGCGCGGTCAAGGCCGGCATCACCACGGTCTGCGTGCACAAGGGCCTCCTGCCGCTCGACTTCGAGAAGTCGTTCCCGGGCGTCTGGGAGTATGCCAAGGTCGACGACGTGCCCAAGGCGGCCAAGGACTGGCCGCAGATCACCTTCGTCATGTACCACTCGGGGCTGCGCCCGTTCCTCGAATTGCCGGACGCCGAGCTCGCCTATTTCGAGCAGACCGGCGAGATCCGCTGGGCGAGCGATCTGGCCAGGATCCCGCAGGAGCATGGCGTGACCAACGTCTACGCCGAGCTCGGCACGTCGTTCGCCAACTCGGCGGTCGCCAACCCCAACTTCTGTGCCGCCTTCCTCGGCACGCTGATCAAGGGCATGGGCGCCGAGCACGTGCTCTGGGGCACGGATTCGGTCTGGTACGGCTCGCCGCAATGGCAGATCGAGGCCTTCCGCCGGATCGAGATTCCGGACGACATGCAAAAGAAGTACGGGTTCGCGCCGCTCGGGCCCGCCAACGGCCCGGTCAAGAACGCGATCTTCGGCCTCAACGCCGCCCGTCTCTACAACGTGCCCCTGACGGCGAACAAGGCCGCGGTCGACCTGGAGAAAGCTGAGATCACCGCCGACAACATCCAGCGGATGCGCGCCGAGTACCAGGCGACCGGCGGCGCCCGCACCAACCTCGCCTACGGCTACGTCGCCAAGACCGCGGCGTGACGGTCCGGTCTCCGGGGCCGGGGGCTATCTCCCGGCCCCGATCCCGGCGCTCAGGGCAAGGGCGGCTCGAGCCGGCGCAGCCCGGCGATCCGGTCGAGATCCCGATCGTAGCTGCAGATGCCCTCCATGCCGCGATCGAGGACGACCGCCGCGTGGAGCGCGTCGCGGGCGCCGAGCCGCGCGTCGCCATCGAGCAGGTCCCGCGCCCGGTCGACGACCTGATCGGTGATCGCCACGACCAGCGGCACGATGCGGCGCGCCAGCGCGTAGACCTCCCGGCCTTCTGGCCATCGCCGGATGGCTCGGTAGCGGTGCAGGATCTCCTGCAACACCTCGGCATCGACTGCTGCCTCGATCTCGCCGAGCCCGATGCGGCGCAGCAAGGCCACGCTCGGCGCCTTGTGCGGATGCTCGGCGCCGGCGGCATACATGAAAAGGTTGGCGTCGATCAGGATCAATCCGACAGGTCCTGTGGCTCCGGCAGGCTCTCGGCAATCATCTGCTCGACCGGCCCGACCGGCAGCCGCATCGCCGCAAGCGCCTCGACCGCGGCCAACCGCGCCTGGCGATCGGCAATCCCGTACTGTCGCTCACAGGCCTGGCGAACCAGCTCACCAAGGCTTTGCCCGCGCTCCTCGGCCAGCCGCGTCAGCTGCCGATGCAGGGCGTCCGACAGCAGAATCGTCGTCTTGTGGGTCAGACCCATCGCCACCTCCAGCACAGCATATGGAGCCTGCGCCAGCGGCGTCAATGACGCTGGCCGGCGAAGGCCGGCGCGCACAGCTGGCTCTGGCCGAATGATCTGACGCTCTCCGCGACGTCGGCTGGCGCGCGCGGGGCGGGCGGATACATTCTAGGGGATCGTGGCCATCAATGGCCGGTCTTGAGGGAGACCACCGATGCGCAAGCTGCAATCCCAGGGCGTTCATCACATCACCCTGGTCGGTGCCGATCGCCAGACCTCGATCGATTTCTGGGAGGGCGTGCTCGGCATGCCGTTCGTGTTCGAGCAGCCGAATCTCGACAACCCGGGCGAAAGCCATCTCTACTTCGATCCGGGCGACGGCCGGCTGATCACCGTGTTCACCGACGATGGGCGCAAGCCCGACCCGTCCCGGACCTCGACCGAGGCGGGCGCGGTCCACCACCTCGCCTTCGCGCTCTCGCGCGCGACCTTCCAGCAGGCGGTGGAGCGCCTCGACGAGCGCGGCATCAAGCACAGCGGGGTCAAGGACCGGGGCTTCATGGACTCGATCTACTTCACCGATCCGCTCGGGCTCCTGATCGAGCTTGCCTCCTACCGCTTCGAGCCGCCGGCCGGCTGCACCCATGCCGAGGTCCTGATGGCGGCGCACAAGATCCGGACCACGCGCGGCGACCCGAGCATCGCCGAGGTCCACCTCGCGGACGCGATCGAGCGCCTCAGCGCGCGCCGCCCGAGCCTGTCGGAGGACCGCTCGCCCAAGGACCCCTATTGACCGTCAGGGCAGCTTCGCGTCGAGCTCGCGGCAGGCGTGCAGAACCACCGGGCCGGCGAGGCTGTCCCTGGTCGCGGCGACGAAGTCGGCGACCGCCTGCGACTCGTTGTGCAGCGTCATGGCGGCCTCGTCGCGAAAGCGCTCGAAGGTCGTGAACACCGCCCCGTCGTCCTTGTCCTGGCTCACGACATAGGCGAGCGTCCCGGGCTCACCCGCCTTGACCGCGGCGATCACGGCCCGCAGCGCCCGCTCGACCACCGGCTCCTGGCCGGCCTTGGCGCGGATCACCGCGGTGATGGTGAGCATGGAGATTTCCCTTCGTGAGGTAGAGCTGACGCGCTTTTGCGAACTTTCCAGATCGTCAGGCTGGCTCGTCGCTTGAGGCAGCGTGCACGGGTCGCACGGTCGCCCGGATCGCCTCGGCGCGCCCACGTATCTGTGTGTAATCAAAGGCCGCCTGCAGGTTAATCCACACTTGCGGCGTGCCGCCGAAGGCGGCGGCGAGGCGCACGGCCATCTCGGGCGACACGCCGGCGCGCCCATTGACGAGGTTGTCGAGGGTCTTGCGCGACACGCCGAGCACCCTCGCCCCTGCCGTCACGGTCAGGTTCAACGGCTCCAGGCAATCGTGGCGCACCAGCTCGCCCGGATGGGGCGGGTTGGCCATCGGGCCGGTCACGGCTTCGCTCTCGGTCGTCATCAGTCGTTGCTCCTTGGCTCAGTGGTAATCGACGAGATCGACATCGAAGGCGTGGCCGTCCTCAAAGCGGCAGATCACCCGCCAGTTGCCAGACACCCGCACCGCCCAGAAGCCTTTGAGATCGCCGCTCAGCGGGTGCAGGGCGTAACCCGGCTGATTCATGTCCTCGGGTACGGTCGCGCCGTGCAGGCGGAACAGGACGCGCCGCACCTTTGCGACCAGCCTGGCGTCGACCCGACTCGGGTCGTCCTTCTCGAACAGGCGCTTCAGCCCCGGTGTCGGATCGTCCTGATCATCATCCCGTCTTTGTATTGAGTATACTCACTTCTCAGATAGCTTACAACCTCATCACGCCGCGCCGATGAACTCGCTGACCATGGCCGGGTCCTCGAGCTCGGCGGGCTGCACCTCGCGGATGATCCGGCCCTTCTGGATGATCAGCACCCGGTCGGAGAGCGCCTTGATGAAGTCGAGGTTCTGCTCGACCAGGATCGTGGTCAGGCGGTGCCGCTGCCTGAGCTGAGCGAGCTTGTCCGCGATCATCTCGATCACCGAAGGCTGGATGCCCTCGGTCGGCTCGTCGAGCAGCAGGACGCGCGGTGCCTGGACCAGGCAGCGGGCGAGCGCCAGGAGCTGCTGCTCGCCGCCCGAGAGCGCGCCGCCCGCCCGCTCCAGCAGCGGCTTCAGGCGGGGGAACTCGGCCAGCACCCGCTCGATCGCGTCCGGTTCCGCCTTACCCTTGGCGGCCGCGGCGAAGCGCAGGTTGTCCAGGACCGAGAGTCCGGGAAAAATCTCGCGCCCCTGGGGCACGTAGCCCAGGCCGCGTCGGGTGCGCTCGTGGCTCGGCAGACGCGTGATGTCCTCGCCTGCGAGACGTATGCGGCCGCCGGTCGCCGGCAGGATGCCGGCCAGCGTCTTGAGCAGCGTCGTCTTGCCCATGCCGTTGTGGCCGAGGATGCCGACAAAGGCGCCTTCCACGACGGCGAGGCTGATCCCCGCCAGCACCGGGATCGCGCCGTAGCCGGCGTGGAGGTCTTCGGCCTCGAGCATCAAGAGGCGGCGGTCCGGCGGCCGAGGTAGACGTCGCGCACGACCGGATCGGCGACCACCCGCTCGAAGCTGTCCTCGAGCAGGATGCCGCCCTGATGGAACACGGTGACCTTGTGCGCGATCTGGCGGATGAACTGCATGTCGTGCTCGACCACGATCAGCGTCGCGGTCCGGTTGACCTCGCGAATCAGTTCGGCGGTGCGTCTGGTCTCCTCGATGGTCATGCCCGCCGAGGGCTCATCGAGCAGCACGAGCTTCGGCTCGCGCGCAACCACCATGGCGATCTCGACCCACTGCCGCTGGCCGTGGGCGAGCGTTCCGACCGGCGCGTCGAGCAGCCGCTCCAGGCCAAGGCGGCCGGCGAGCTCGCGCGCGCGCGCCTCGGCCTCGCGCCGGGCGTGGGTCGAGCTCGCGGCGAGATAAAGATTCTCGGCCACCGAGAGGCCGTTGAACACATCCTGGACCTGGTTCTTGATGCCGATGCCGAGCCGGCCGATCTCGTGCGGCGCGGCCCCGGTGATGTCCTGTCCCTCGAACAGGATGACCCCGGCGCTGGGCTCGATCTGGCCGGTCAGCAGCTTGAAGAAGGTGCTCTTGCCGGCGCCGTTCGGGCCGATCAGGCAGCGGAGCTCGCCCCGCTCGAGGCCGAAGCTGACGCTGGCGAGTGCGCGCACGCCGCCGAAGCGTTTTTCCAGGGCCCGGGTCTCGAGGATCAGATCGGCGCTCAAGGCGTGCCCTCCTTGCGGCGCAGGAGGCGGCCGAGCAGCAGGCCGAGCGACGGCACCAGCCCCTCGCGGAAGATGAGCACGAAGAGCATCAGCACGAGGCCCAGAACGAGCGTCACCTGGCCGACCCCGATCGTGCCGAGCTGGAGGGTCAGATGCTGGACCAGGGCGGTGCCGACGATCGGCCCGATCAGGGTCGAGCGGCCGCCGACGATCACCCAGATCACGACCTGGGCCGCCTGGTTGAGGTTGAACATCTCGGGCGCCACGAAGTTGCCCCAGACCGCGTAGAGCACGCCGGACAAGGCCGCGATCCCGGCCGCGAGCACGAAGGCCGCGAGCTTGTAGCGCCGGCTGTCGTAGCCCAGGAGCTCGATCCGGCGCTGGTTCTCGCGGATGCCGACCAGGACCCGGCCGAAGTGGGTGGTCAACAGGAGGCGCAGGCCGACGTAGACCAGGACCAGGAGCAGGGTCGAGAGATAGAGCACGCCGTCCACGAACAGCTCGGTCGAAGGGTCCCAGGGCAGCCGCAGCGAGGGCACGCTCGGGATGCCGTTCTGGCCGTTCAGGCGGACGCTGCCGATCACATACTCGGGTCCCGAGGTCGAGCGGATGCCCTTCTCCAGGATCAGGGTCACGACCAGGGTGATCACCGACAGGTAGATGTCGCTGACCAGGCCGTAGATCATGAAATAGCCGAGCACGGCCGCGAACAGCATCGCCACCAGGATCGCGGCGAGCGCGGGCCAGGTGGTGGTGTCGAAGTTGAGCGCCAGGACCGCGTAAGCATAGCCGCCGAGCCCGAACAACGCGGTCTGGCCGAAGCTCAGGATGCCGACGTAGCCCCACAGGAAGCTCATGCTGAGGGCGAGCAGTGCCAGGATGAAGATGATCGCGAGGTCGAGCTGCAGCGCGATGTCGATCCGGGGCAGCAGCCAGAGGAGGAAAGCGGTGGCGATGGCGACCGCGAGCCACCACCACCAGGGCGGGGCGGCCGAGGCCGGCGTCATGCCGGGGATGCGTCCCGTCATCGCCAGCGCGATCCGGGCGGCATCATGTCGGCAGGCCCGCTCTCGTCGGCAGCGCGATCCGGACGGTGTGGTGTCGGCGCGGCGGCCCTCATCGGCTGCACGATCCGCGGGGGATCGGCTGTTCTCATCAGCGACGGACCGCCCGAGACGGCACCGATTCGCCCGGTCGAGGTCGAACTCGAATCGCCGTCTCCGGTTAACCGCTCGTTAACCATGGACGGCCAACCTGTTCCCGGATGGTCCATGCGACCGTGGGAATCCGCGCCCTGGTTTTTTGGGCCGCGAACGGATTCCCAGGGTCGCATGGACCATCCGAAGGAAGCATTGATGCCTAAAGATGAAGCTTCGGTTAACAGACCGTTGATCAAGTTCCGCCATTGCGAAGTCGCCACCCGATGGGTGGACCTGCTTGCCCAAGCAGCACAAGATACGGTGGCCGCGGCGCCCTTCAACGACTTGATCAACGGCCGGTCGGCCCGGGGGTCCGACGGCCGGACCGGCCGCGACAACAGCAGCAGGCGCATCGGTCTGGCCCTAGAGCCCCTGCCGGAGCCGTCCGGTGATGCCGAGCGGCAGCAGGCGGAGCAAGAGGATCGCGACCAGAAGGACGGAAATCTCGCCCACGACCGAGCTGAAGCGGAAGCTCACGATGCCGTCGATCGCGCCGAACAGGGACGCGGCCGAGATCGTGCCGAGCAAGGGCAGGGGTCCGCCGGCGATCACGGTGATGAAGGCTTTCGCCACGAAGAACACGCCCATGGTCGGGGCGACGCCGGTGATCGGCACGAGCACGGCGCCGGCGAGGCCGGTCAGCGCCGAGCCGAGCCCGAAGGTCAGCATGTAGATCCGCTCGCGCGGCACCCCGAGCGCGCTCGCCATCTCCGGGTTCTGCATCGTGCCGCGTACCAGGAGCCCGAAGGTCGTGAAGCGGAGCAGCGCGAAGGTCGAAGCCAGCATCAAGAACGCAATGCCGATCACGATCAGGTTGTAGAGCGAGATGGTGACGCCGCCGACCGTGATGCTGCCGAGTGCCGCCCCCACGCTCTCGGCCTGCGGCCCGAACAGCGTCGTGACGCCGCCGACCAGAAACAGCGAGAGCCCCCAGGTCGCTAGCAGGGTGTCGACGATCCGGCCATAGAGCCAGCGGATGATCAGCCGCTCGACCAGGATGCCGAACAGACCGACCGCAATCGCTGCCAAAAGGAAGGCAAGCCAGAGCGGCACACCCCGGTTCGAGGAGAGCGCGCAGACGTAGGCGCCGAGCATGATGAACTCGCCCTGGGCGAGGTTGATCACCCGCATCAGACCGAAGATGACCGCGAGCCCGAGGCTGATCAGCACGAACAGCCCGATCGAGAACAGCGCCAGATAGAAGCTGTTGACGACCTCCGCCATGGCGCAGGGGATCGGCGGCCGGTCAGGCGGCCGCGCGCGGCGGGAAGAGGCCGCGGTCGCCCTGGGCCCGATCCCTGGAAGCTGCGGTCAAATCTGCGGCTCGTATTGCTTCGTGTCCTTGGGGTTCTTGTCGAGGTCGCAGACCAGCTGGGTGTCGCGGGGCGGGCGCTGCGGGAACGACTTGATGACATCGAAGGTGCCGGCGCGGTTGCCGACCACGATGTGAATGTCCATCGTGGTGTGCTGGGTCTTGCCGTCGATCGTGTACAGGCCGCCCGCGCCATCGAACTTGACGCCGCCTTTGGCGAGCGCCTGGATGACCGCGTCCGGCGCGGCATCACCCGCCTGCTTGACCGCCTCGGCCCAGAGCATCAGGCCGCGATAGCCGTACTCGCCGTACTCGCCGACGTATTCCTTCTCGCCGGTGTACTCCTGATACTTCTTCACGAACGCCTTGGCAGCCGCGGTCGGCAGGTCGTCGACGAACGAGGTCGCGATGATGATGCCGTCGCGCTCGTCCTCGGAGAGCTGGGTGTTCTCGCGGCCGACGCCGTAAGTGGTCGAGGCGAGCATCAGGTTTTTCTTGCCGATGGTCGCCTCAAACTGCCGGTAGAAGGCGATGTGGGCGCCGCCGACCAGCACCGACCAGACCACATCCGGCTTCTTTTCCTGGATGCGACTGATCGCCGGCGCGAAGTTGGTGACGTCGAGCGGGAAGAACTCGACCGCGACCGCCTCGCCGCCCGCCTCGCCCAAGAGCTTCTGCATCCATTTCGAGGTGATCTGGCCATAGTTGTAGTCGGCGGCCAGCACGTATCCTTTCTTCTTGCCCTTGTCCTTGACCACGTAGTCGACCAGCGGCTCGAGCTGCTGCGCCGGCACCATGCCGGTGCTGACGTGCCGCCGGTCGCACACGCCACCTTCGTAAAGGGAGTTATAGAAAAGCAGGTTCTTGTACTTGTCGACGATCGGGCGCATGACCTCGCGCGAGCTCGAGGTGATGCCGCCGTGGATCACGCTCACCTTGTCGCGCACGACCGCCTGAGTTGCATATTGTGAGTTGAACTGGTTATTGGACTGGCTGTCGTAGAAGTGGAGCTCGAGCGGCCGGCCGAGCAGCCCGCCGGCCTGATTCAGCTCGTCGACCGCCATGGCCAGCGCCTTGATCTGCTTCAGGCTGTAGATGTTGAGGCCGCCGGTCTGATCGAGGATGTTGCCGACCCGGATCGGTTCCGCGGCGGCGAGCCCGGCGCGCTCGAGCAGGGCCTGCGTGCTGGCAAAAGCGAGCGTGCCGCCTGCCAGCTGGGTGAACTGCCTGCGGCTCAGTCTCATGGCGGTGCCCCCGTTGTTCTTGGTTCAAGCCGAAGCGTCGGGCGGGCTCAGCGCGACCGGTACCTGCGGGCGCTCGAGCGAAGAGCCCCGATGCCCCGAGATCTCTCCTGGGCTCGGTTATGACGGCGCGCACCCGGCGATGCAAGAGGCCGCGGGCGGGCCGCAGAGACAGGACCTTTGCCCGGCACCGGCGGCGCGCCGATCGGAGGTCTGGCGGCGCTCTGCCGGGCTCGGCCGGCCAGGAGCACGATCGATCCGATGGGCGTCGCCAGGCGCCGCCGGCCGGTGGTCTCCTGGCCAAAGCTCCGAGCGCAGCCGGTAGCCGAAGATCCAGGACGGGCTGGAGGCGGCAAGGCTCGGGAATACGGGCATCGGCGGGGCTCTGGAGCCGCGCCATGACCTTGGCCGGGCTTCTTCTTGCGGTCGCCGCGCCGGCGGCCATAGGGTGTGGCAAGGTGGGCAAATCCGCCGCTGCCGACCGATTCCGGCAAAGGTCGCGAGACATGCGGGCGATTGCAGCGGAGCCTTGAGCGGCAGGCGATCGGCCGGCGTTCGGGAAACCCGATGTCGAGGGGGCGGGGTATGGCACAGGACGGCAAGCTGGGTGGTCGGAAGGCACTGGTGACCGGCGGCAGCCGGGGGATCGGGGCGGCGATCGTGCGGGCGTTCGCGGCCGAAGGTGCCGACGCTGCCCTGCTGCATCTGGGCGACCGTGACAACGCCGAGCGGCTGGTCGGGCTGCTGGAGCAGCAGGGGCGGACCATGCTCGCCCTGGAGTGCGACGTTGCCGATCCCGAAGCGGTGGCGGCAGCGGTAGCCAAGGTCGAGGCCGCGCTCGGACGGGTCGACATCCTGGTCAACTGCGCGGGCGTGGTCGACCAGACCCCCTTCGAGCAGATCACCGTCGAGCATTGGGACCGGATGATCGCGGTCCACCTGCGCGGCACTTTCCTCATGGCGCATGCCCTCTGGCCCGGCATGACCCAGCGCGGCTTCGGCCGGATCATCAACTTCGCTTCCCAGGTGGCCTACAAGGGCATGGTCGGCCTCACCCACTACTGCGCCGCCAAGGCCGGGATCATCGGCCTGACCCGGGCGCTGGCCCTCGAGGGGGCACGGCGGGGCGTGACCGTCAACGCGATCGCGCCCGGGCCGACCGACACCGACATCCTGCTCGCCATGCCGCCCGACTGGCGGGCCAGCAAGATGGCCGAGCTGCCGATCGGCCGGTTCGCGACGCCCGAGGAGATCGCCCCGACCGCGCTCCTTTTGGCCTCCGACGACGGCGCCTTCTACCTCGGCCAGACCCTGTCGCCGAACGGCGGCGACGTCATGCTCTGAGGATCGCTGGTGGGCGCCCGGGCCTCAGCCGTCGGCGGCGCGGGTCGAAGCGTAGATCTCGCGCATGGGCACCTCGACAGCCAGGGCCTCCAGGCCCAGCGTCTCGTCGAGCCGGTGGAGAAAAACGCTCCACCAGCGGCCGTCCGGCGACCGGGTTGCAACCTCGATGCCGACGCGTGCGGCATCGACGTAGACCAGATGCGCGAGGCTCGGAATTGCTTGATAGGCCCAGCGCTTGCGGACCAGATCCTCACTCCGGGCGCTCGGCGACAACACCTCGAAGACGACCAGGGGATCGCGGCATTCGATCGCCTCATCAGCGAGCGGGCCGCAGCGGACGAAGAGGTCCGGATAGGTCACCATGCCCGCCGGCGACACGACCTTGAGGTTGGAGCTGTGGACGTCGCAGTCCCGCCCGCGCAGTGCGAGGTGCAGCGCCGCCAGGAGGTTGCCGGCCACCAGGCCGTGCGCCCGGCTTCCGCCGGCGATCAGGCGGACCTCGCCGCCGATCAGCTCGTAGCGGGCTTTGCGCCGGTTCTCCCAGGCGATGAAGGCCTGGGGCTCGGTCGGAACGTTGGCGAGGCGTGTCGTCATCTGACCCGATCTTCTCCGACTGCCAGCCGATCTTAGCCGACCCCGCCGCGCCGCGAAACGACCACCGAGGTCTTCGGAGGCCCTCACGCGAGGGCGCGACGTACTTCGGCACGGAGCGCCCATAGGACGTCGTCCGCAAACCAGGGATGGCGCTGGAACCAGGGGCCATTGCGCGGCGAGGGGTGTGGCAACGGGAAATAGGTCGGCAGATAGCCGCGGAAGGCGTGCACGGTCAGGGTGAGGCTCGGCTGGCGACGGGCGCCCAGATGGTGGCGCTGGGCGTGGCGGCCGAGCAGCAGGGTCAGGCGGATCGCTGGCATGTGGGCCCGCAGCCGGGCCTGCCAGAGCGGCGCGCATTCCGGTCGCGGCGGCAGATCGCCGCCCCGGCCGCGGCCCGGGTAGCAGAAGCCGAGCGGCAGGATCGCGACCCGCTCGCGGTCGTAGAAGGTCGCGCGGTCGATGCCGAGCCAGGCGCGCAGCCGATCGCCGGTCCGGTCGTCGAACGGGATGCCGTGCCGGTGGACCATCCGGCCCGGCGCCTGGCCCGCGATCAGCAGGCGGGCACCTGACCCGACCTGCAGGACCGGGCGCGGCCCGAGCGGCAGATGCGGCGCGCAGACCGTGCAGGCGGCGACCTCGGCACGCAGACCCTCGAGGTCAGTCGCGCTCATGCTCGGGATCGGGCTCGAGCCCCGGCACCAGCTCGTAGCTCGCCTCGAGCAGATGCTGCGCGCCATCCTGCTTGAGCCAGCTCGAGTAGAGATGGAAGTCGCTGACCGGGAAGCTCGCGCTCCGGTACAGGCTGTGACGCATCAGCCAGGTGCCGAGGCGCTCGCGCGAGAGCGGGCCGCGGGTCCGCCCGACGGTCACATGCGGTATGAACTTGCGGCCTTCCGGCGGCAGCCCGACCGCCGCCAGCACCCGGTCGATCCGCCGCTTGAGGCTGCCAAGCTCGATGCTCTTCTCGACCCCGACCCAAAGCACCTGGGGCTCGCCGCGCGGCGGAAAGTGACCGAGCCCGGCAAGGCGGAGCTCGAACGGCCGGCCCTGGACCAGGGCCAGCGCCTCGGCGACCTCCTCCAGGCGGCCGTTGTCGAGCTCGCCGATGAAGCGCAGGGTCACGTGCTGCTGGTCCGGGCGTCAGCCAGCGCAGGTCGCCCAGGCCGCGCTGCAGCGGTTCGAGCGAGCGCTGGACCGGACCGGGCAGGGGCAGGGCGACGAACAGACGGGCCATGGCAGGAGCGCCTCGCGCGAAACCGCCTCTCTATAGAGCGCCTCGCCGGCCTTGCCAAACCGCGAACCCTCCCATACCTACGGGGCGGGCGCCGACCGGCCGGTCATCCAAGCTCTCGCGAGCGCCGGCCGCGGCGACCCGCTGCGAACCAGGGGGCGCGGTCGGTCATGCGTGGGCGTGGGGCGGTCAACAGCGACGAGTTCATCCGCGAGGTCGACGAGGCGGTCCGCCAGGACCGCTGGCTGCAGCTGGCCAAGCAATACGGCGTCTATCTGATCGCCGGCGCGCTCGCGATCGTGCTCGGCACCGGCGCGGGGGTCGGCTGGCGGACCTGGCAGCAGAACCAGCGCCTGGAGGAGGCCCGGCGCTACGCCGCCGCCGAGCAGCTGTTGCGCCAGAATCACCCCGGCGAGGCCGGCGCCGCGTTCCAGGCGCTCGCCAAGGACGCCAATCGCGGCTATGGCATCGTCGCCCGCCTGCGGGCCGCCGAGGCGCAGGCCAAGGCGGGCGACAAGGAGGCCACGGAGAGAGCGCTGAGCAGCCTGGCCGAGGATGCGCAGGCGGCGCCGGAGTACCGGCAGCTCGGCGATCTCCTGGCGGTCCAGGGCGATCTCGACACCGCCGATCCGGCCGATCTGAGCCGTCGGCTGGCGAGCTTGACCGGGCCTGCCGGACCCTGGCGCCACAGCGCGCTCGAGCTCGAGGCGCTGGCCCAGCTGCGCGCCGGCCAGACCGACGCCGCGCGCAAAACCCTCCAGGACCTGCTCGATGACCCGGGGACACCACCCGATCTCAGCCGGCGCGCGGGCGAACTCCTGGCTTCGCTCGGCGGCCCGCTCAAGCCGGCCGACCAGCCTGCGGGCGCCCAGGTCAAGCAGTAATGGCGGGGCGGCCGGTCGTCCTTTTGGCGACCCTCCTGCTCGCGGCCTGCTCGGGCGGCGACTCCTGGTTCGGCGGCAAAGATAAGCCGCCCCTGCCGGGCAAGCGGGTCCCGGTGATGCTGCTCGAGCGCCAGCTGGCCGCGGACCCGCGCCTTGCCGATCTGCCGATCCGGCTGCCGCCGCCGGTGGTCAATCCCGACTGGCCGCAGGCGGGCGGCGTGCCCAGCCATGCCATGCACCATCTCGCGGCCAACGACGATCTCAAGCTTGCCTGGCATGCCGAAATCGGCAGCGGCACGGCCGGCGCCAGCCAGCTCCTGGCGCAGCCGGTGGTCGCGGCCGGTCTGGTCTACACCATGGACGCCGAGGGTCTGATCAGCGCGTTCGACGTCGCCAATGGCGAGCGACGCTGGCAGTACCATCCCGAGAACGTGCATGCCGACAGCGGCCTGCTCGCCGGCGGCCTCGCCTATGACGGCGGCTGGCTGTTCGTGACCATGAGCTCGGGTGTGGTCCTGGCCCTGAACGCGACCAATGGCACCGAGATCTGGCGCCAGGACCTCGATCTGCCGCTGCGCGCCGCGCCGACCGTCGCCCAAGGGCAGGTGCTGGTGGTATCGGCCGACAATCAGCTCTACGCCCTCGACGGCCAGACCGGTCGTCCGACCTGGCGCCACGCCGGCTTCTTCGAGGGCACCAGCCTGCTCGGCGGGCCGAGCCCGGCGGTCGACGGCGGGATCGTGGTGGTCCCCTATTCCTCGGCCGAGGTGTTCGGGCTCCGGCTCGACAACGGCCGCCCGCTGTGGAGCGACACCGTCCAGCGGCCGCGCCGGACCGAGGCGCTGGCCCAGATCAACGACATCGACGGCCAGCCGGTGATCGCGGACGATCAGGTCTATGTCGCGGGTTACGGCGGCGAGATGGCGGCGATTCAGCTGCGCCGCGGCGTGCGCACCTGGGACCTCGATCTCGGCAGCACCCAGGCGCCGTGGCTGGCCGGCGACTTCCTCTACGTCCTCACGACGCGCAGCGAGGTCGTCTGCCTGGTGCGCGCGGACGGCGGCATCCGCTGGGTGAGCCCGCTGCCGCGGGTGACCGATCCGAAAGATCCAAGTTCGACAGCGATCGACTGGACCGGCCCGATCCTGGTCGGCGATCGCCTGCTGATCGCCGGCTCGAACCGCGAGGCGCTGTCGGTGTCGCCCTACAACGGCGAGATCCTCGGCCGCCTCGCGTTGCCGGGCCCGGTGCTGATCGCGCCGGTCGTCGCCGGCGGCACGGTCTATATCCTGACCGAGGACGCCGAGCTGCTGGCCTACCGCTGATCGGCCCGCCCGCCGGGCGCCCGCCATGTCACCTGCACATGTCACCTGCCATGTCACCCACCGTTTCGCCCACCGTGTCGCTCACGGTCGCGATCGTCGGGCGGCCCAACGTCGGCAAGTCGACCCTGTTCAATCGCCTGGTCGGCCGACGTCAGGCGCTGGTCGATCCGACGCCCGGCGTGACCCGGGACCGGATCCAGGGCGCCGGCCGGATCGGTCCGATCGAGTTTCGCACGATCGACACCGCGGGCCTTGCGGAAGGGCCGGAGGACAGCATCGAGGGCCGCCTGCGGCAGCAGACCGGGGCCGCGCTCGCCGAGGCCGATCTCGCCCTGATGCTGATCGACGCCAAGGCCGGCCTGACCGCTCTCGACCGCCACTTCGCGAGCTGGCTGCGCCGCCAGGGCAAGCCCGTGGTGCTGGTCGCCAACAAATGCGAGGGGCTGGCGGCGGCCAGCTTCGCGAGCGAGGCCTGGGCGCTCGGCCTCGGCGCGCCGGTCCCGATCTCGGCGCAGAATGGCGAAGGCCTGGCCGATCTCGCGGCCGCGATCGCGGCGGCCGCCGGGACCGTGGTCGCCGGGAGCGCGCTCGCCGGCATCGCGGTCGCGACCGACGAGGTCGCGCCGGGCATACCCGAGCCCCCGCTCCGATTGGTGGTCGCGGGCCGGCCGAACGTCGGCAAATCGTCGCTGATCAACCGCCTGCTCGCGGACGAGCGCCTGCTGACCGGACCCGAGCCCGGCCTCACCCGGGATGCCGTCGCGGTGGTCTGGCAGTGGCAGGGGCGGGCGATCGAGCTGGTCGATACCGCCGGTCTGCGGCGTCGGGCGCGGATCGACCGGGGCGGCCTGGAGGAGCTGTCGAGCCGGGCGGCGCTGGCGGCGCTGCGGCGCGCCGAGGTGGTCCTGCTCCTGGTCGACGGCACGGCGCCGCTCGAGAAGCAGGACCTCGCGATCGCCAACCGGGCGCTCGAGGCGGGCCGCGCGCTGGTGGTCGCCGCCAACAAGTGGGACCTGGTCGCCGAGCCCGAGGCGGCGCTCGCCCGCCTGCGCGAGCGCCTCGAGGCGCGCCTGCCGCAGATCAAGGGCGTCGCCTGCCTGCCGATCTCGGTCCTGACCGGCAGGAACATGGCGCGCCTGCTGCCGGCGGTGGTCCTGACCCACGAGCGCTGGTCGAGGCGGGTCCCGACCGCGGCGCTCAATCGCTGGCTCGAGGACGCGCTGGCCGCCCACGCGCCGCCGCTCGCCAAGGGCCGCCGGATCAAGATCCGCTATGCGACCCAGGTGAGCACGCGCCCGCCGACCTTTGTCCTGTTCGTCAGCCAGGCGGACGCGTTGCCCGAATCCTATCTCCGCTACCTCGCCAACAGCCTGCGCGAGGCCTTCGATCTCGCCGGCGTGCCCCTCAGACTGCTGCCGCGGAGCGGCGACAATCCCTACGTGTGAGGCGCGCAGAGGGGGCGGCGGCTACGCGGCGGCATCCAGATCGCCGGCGCCGACCAGGCAGAGCTTCGGCACCCAGTGGCGGGGCGTCAGCAGGAGCTCGCCGGCCGGTGCTTCGACCGGCGCCCGGGCGGCGAGCTGCTCGAACGGCACGCCGCCGTAGATCACCGCCTGGACGTCGGCCCGGGTCACGCCGATGTCGGCGAGGACGCGCGGATTCATGGTCGTCCAGCTCGCAAGCCGCGGCCGCGCACGACGCCGTCGCCGTTCGGCGAACCTGGCCGCGAGCCGCCGGACATGGTCCACGGCGCTCGCCGCCCACCGGATCGCAGGCGAGCGTTGCGCTGCCGCCTCGGGCTCTGCCGAAACGGCCGCGCCGACCAGTCCCGGCCGCGCGCGCCGCTCGGCGCTGGGTTCTTCGAATACGAACATCTTTCCTGCTCCTTTCTGGGCATCCAGGCCAAGCCTCCTGGTCCCGGAGCTCTCTGGCGAGCGCGGTCTTGTCGATGCCTCGTGGGCTGATGCCGCTCCCTGGAACGTAGGAGCGGCAGTTTTCCGCTTGATGTCAGAAAGCCGGGTTTCGGGTTTCTTTTGTTTCCGAGCCGGCCCCGAACCGCTCCGGCTCAGCGCGGGTCGCGCGATCGGAGCACTTCGGGCATTCTTTCACAGGCTCTCAGGCGGCCGCGTCCCACCGCTCGGGCTGCGGGCAATCGGCAGCCGGCGCCGCGCCCTCGCCCGCCACGAGCTGAGCCTCGCTCCGACCGACCTGCCCGCGCAGGGTCACCTGGCTGAGCAGGAGCTGGCCGCTCGCCGCCGCCGCGACCTCGGCGCGCCGCAGGCCGATGTCGGCGAGGATGCGGTCATCGAGGCTCAGGAGCGCGTGCAGATCGCCGCGCCGGCCCCGGATCGGCCGCCGGCTCCTATCCGATCGGCTGAGCAATTGTCGGATCCATGTCATCATGATAGGCACCTCAGCAACGCCCGGCCCAGGTGGTGCTGCGGCGCGGCAATTGCGCGCTCGCATTTGCTCACATCGATAGCCGGGAGCGCCTGGGCTGGTAGCTTGGCCGCGCACGACGGCCATGCTGCACTGCAACCAACATATAGCCCGCCCGCTCTATTTCAGATCCCCCGAAAGCGCATGGCTTGGTTGCAGGCATAAGCTTGGCGGCCTCGCCGACGACGCCATCGAAGCGCTCAAAGGGGCCCGGGTGGTCGGTCGCACGGGCGCGCGGCGTGGCTCTGGCCGGCGTGCTCGGCTTCACGCCCTGGTGACTTGATACCCAGATGACTTGGGTCGGGCTAAGGGCGCGGTTGCGCGCTGATCAGCTCACCGTGGTGAGGGCAATCCGGCGCGGCCAGGGCGAGGAAGGGCCCGACCACGGTCTCGGGTGCGGGGTGCTTGCCGGGGTCCTCGCCCGGATAGGCGTGCGCGCGCAGGCGCGTGCCCATGGGTCCGGGATCGACCAGATTGACCCGCAGGCGCGTCTTTTGGACCTCGGCCGCGTAGCTCAGCACCAGCGCCTCGAGCGCGGCCTTGCCCGCGCCATAGGCGCCCCAATAGGGCCGCGCGTCCCGCGCCTGGCTGCAGGTGACGAAGATCGCCCGGCCGGCCGGCGCCGCGCGCAGCAGGGCGTCGCATGAGCGGATCAGGCGGTAGTTGGCGCCGGCATTGAGCGCCATCACCTGCTCGAACACCTTCGGCTCGACGTGGCCGAGCGGCGAGAGGGTGCCGAGCTCGGCGGCGTTGCCGATCAGCAGGTCGAGCCGGCCGTAGCGCTGGGCGAGCACGCCGCCCAGCTGATCGATGCCGGCGCTCTGGAGCAGGTCGAGGGGCACGAGCGTCGCCTGGCCGCCGCGGGCGCGCACCCGGTCGTCGACCTCCTCGAGCGCGCCGGGCGTGCGCCCGATCAGGATCAGCTGCGTGCCCGGGGCGGCGAACGCCTCCGCGAGCGCCGCGCCGAGGCCGCGGCTCGCCCCGGTGATCAGGACGATGCGGCCGGGTAGATCGGCCAGCTCAGACGTCCTCGAGCATCAGCGACAGCTGGTCGGCCGAGCCGCCCTCGCCAAGGTCCTCGAGCAGGGTCGGGTAGTCGCCGCTGAAGCAGGCATCGCAATAGTGGGGCTGCATGGGGTCGCGCCGCAGCCCGCCGACCGCGCGGTAGAGGCCGCCGATCGAGAGGAAGCCCAGGCTGTCGACGCCGATGATCCGCGCCATGGCCTCGAGATTGTTCTGCGCCGCCAGCAGCTCGGCCCGATCCGGGGTGTCGACGCCATAAAAGCAGGAGTGGGTGGTGGGCGGGCTCGCGACCCGCATGTGGACCTCGGTGGCGCCCGCCTGCCGGATCATGGCGACGATCTTGGTCGAGGTCGTGCCGCGGACGATCGAATCGTCGACCAGGACCACGCGCTTGCCGGCGACCGTGGCGCGGTTGGCGTTGTGCTTGAGCTTGACCCCCAGATGGCGGATCCGGTCCGAGGGCTCGATGAAGGTGCGGCCGACATAGTGGTTGCGGATCAGGCCGAGCTCGAACGGCAGCCCGGCCGCCTGGGCATAGCCGATCGCGGCCGGCACGCCCGAGTCGGGCACCGGGATCACGAGGTCGGCGGGCGAGGGATGCTCCTTGGCCAGCTCGGCGCCGATCCGCTTCCTGGTCTCGTAGACGCTCTGGCCCTCGACCGCGCTGTCGGGGCGCGCGAAATAGACGTATTCGAAGATGCAAAAGCGCTTGGGCGGCCGCGGGAATGGCGTCAGGCTCTCGATGCCGTCCACGGTCACGGTCACGACCTCGCCCGGCGCCACGTCGCGGATGAAGCGGGCGCCCATGATGTCGAGCGCGCAGGTCTCGGAGGCGAAGATCGGCGCGCCGTCGAGCTCGCCCAGCACCAGCGGCCGGACGCCCAGCGGATCGCGCACGCCGTAGAGCGCGTCGCCCGAGAGCGCCACCAGGGCATAGGCGCCCTCGACCTGGCCGAGCGCATCGACCAGGCGCTCGACCACGGTCGGCTGGCGGGAGCGCGCGATCAGATGAATGATCACCTCGGTGTCCGAGGTCGACTGGAACAGGCAGCCCTGCTCGACCAGCTCGCGCCGCAGCGTCAGCGCGTTGGTGAGGTTGCCGTTGTGGCCCAGCGCCAGGCCGCCGAAGGCGAAATCCGCGAACAGGGGCTGGACGTTGCGGAGCAGCGGCGCGCCGGCGGTCGAGTAGCGGACGTGACCGATCGCGGCGTGGCCGGGCAGGGCCCCGATCACCGCCTCGCTGCTGAAGTGGTCGCCGACCAGGCCGACCACGCGGTGGCTGTGGAACAGCCGGCCGTCGAGGCTGACCACGCCGGCCGCTTCCTGACCGCGATGCTGGAGCGCGTGCAGGCCGAGCACGGTGTGGGCCGCGGCGGCGTCGTGGCCGAAAATGCCGAACACGCCGCACTCCAAGCGGAGCTTGTCGTCGATCGGCGGCTTGCGGGGTCCGGTCATCGTTTGGCGAGCTCCCGGGCAGTCCGGCCCAGATCCTCGCCGCGTTGCCTGGCGAAGTCGGCGGCCGCCTTGGTGTTGCGGGCGACGTCCGCCGGCACGAAGCGGCGCAGCAGGCCGGCGCCCTCGCGGACGTAGGGCAGGACCAGCGCCTGCCTGACCCAGGCGGGCTGCTCGTCCGGCGCGATCGCCATCGAGAGGCCGAGATAGACCGCGCACACGATCACAGCACCCCGCGCCGCGCCGAACGCCACGCCCGCGAGCCGGTCGACGACGCCGAGGCGGCCGCCCGGCAGATGGTCCGCAAGCAACGCGGCGATCAGCTTGAACCCGATCAGAGGCACGATGAACACGACGCAGAACGCCGCGAGGTCGGCCAGCCACGCGGTCGCGATGGTCTTCTGGGCCAGCTCGCGCGCATAGCCGAAGCCGTACCAGGCGACCGCGCCGGCGCCCAGCCAGCAGGCGATCGCAAGCGCCTCGCGGGCGGCGCCCCGGACCATCGACACGAGCACCGACAGGCCGACCACGACCAGGACGGCGACGTCGAAAGCGGTCAGCGGCAGGTGGGCCATCGGTTCAATCGGCGAGGGTGACGCGGCGCCCGGTCGGCAGCTCACTAGGCTCGCCACCGGTCAGGACGTCGACCAGCTCGCCGACCCTCCTCAGCGTACCGAGCCGGAGGCCCGGCGCGGCGCCCGGCAAACGCGCCGCCTCGGCGCTCGCGGCCGGCAGGATGGCCTGGTCGAAGCCCAGCTTCGAGGCCTCCCGCAAGCGCGCCTCGGGCTGGCTCACCGCCCTGACCTCACCCGCGAGCCCGATTTCGCCGAAGATCACCGCGGATGCGGGCACCGGTCGATCGAGCAACGAGGAGACCAGGGCCGCGGCTACCGCGAGGTCGGCCGCCGGCTCGCCGATCCGGAGGCCACCGGCGACGTTCAGATAGACGTCGCGGCCGCCGATGGCAAGCCCGCAGCGGGCTTCCAGCACCGCGAGCAGCATGGCGAGCCGGGCCGTGTCCCAACCGACCACGGTGCGGCGCGGGGTGCCGAGCGGGCTCGGCCCGACCAGGGCCTGGATCTCGACCAGGAGCGGGCGCGAGCCCTCCATGCCGGCGAATACCGCGGCGCCCGAGACGCCGGCCTCGCGCTCGGCCAGGAACAGCGCCGAGGGGTTCGGCACCTCGACCAGGCCGCGCTCGGCCATCTCGAACACGCCGATCTCGTTGGCGGCGCCGAACCGGTTCTTGACCGCGCGCAGGATCCGGAACTGGTGGCCGCGGTCGCCCTCGAAATAGAGCACCGCGTCGACCATGTGCTCGAGCACTCGCGGGCCCGCGATCTGGCCGTCCTTGGTGACGTGGCCGACCAGGAACAGGGCCGTGCCGCGCCGCTTGGCGAAGCGGATCAGCTCGTGCGCGCTGGTGCGCAGCTGGGTGACCGTGCCGGGGGCGGATTCGACGCTGTCGACGAACATGGTCTGGATCGAATCGATCACCAGCAGGTCGGGCGCCTGCGGCTGATCGAAGGTCCCGAGAATGTCGCGCACCGAGGTCGCGGTGGTGACCTGGAGCGGCGCGCCCTCGACCCCGAGGCGGGCCGCGCGCAGGCGGATCTGATCGATCGACTCCTCACCGCTGACGTAGGCGACGGTCGCGCCGGCAACGGCCAGCGCCGCTCCGGCCTGGAGCACCAGCGTCGACTTGCCGATCCCGGGATCGCCGCCGACGAGGACCGCGGAGCCCTCGACCAGGCCGCCGCCGAGCACCCGGTCCAGCTCCGCGATCGCGGTCGACAGGCGGGCCGGTCCGCGGGCCGCGCCGGCCAGGCCGAACAGCTCGAGGCGCTGCGCCGCGCCGGCGCGCAGGCCCTTCGGCAGCGGCGTCGGCGCCGTCTCCTCGGCCAGCGTATTCCATTCGCCGCAGGCCTCGCAGCGGCCGGCCCATTTGGGCTGGACCGCGCCGCAGCTCTGGCAGACGTAGCGGATCTCGGGTCGGGGCATCGGTGCTCCGAACGCCCTCAGACCTGGCGATACGCTTGACGTCCAGCGTCAAAGGCGCTATCTTGGCATATGATCCGAAGCTTCAAGGACAAGCGCGCGGAGCGGCTGTTCGATGGCGACCGGGTCTCCGAGTTCCAGGGATTTGCCCGGCAAGCCGAGAAGCGGCTGCGGCTCCTCGATGCCGCCGACAGTCTACGAGCTTTGAGGATGTTGCCGAGCAACCGATGTGAGGTCCTGAAGGGTGACCGGGCTGGACAATATAGCATTCGGATCAACCGGCAATGGCGGATCTGTTTCGAATGGCGTGATGACGGCGCCTGGCTGGTCGAGATCGTGGACTACCACTGAAAAGGAGTGAGGCGATGGCGCGGACGCCGATTCATCCCGGGGAGTTCCTGCACGACGAGCTCGAGGAGCTCGGGACCAGCGCCGCCGAGCTTGCCCGGCGCATCCATGTGCCGGCCAATCGCGTTTCCCAGATTCTCGCGGGCAAGCGCAACATCTCGGCCGATACCGCGCTCAGGCTCGGCCGCTGGTTCGGCACCGGCCCGGACCTCTGGCTCAACCTGCAGAAGGCCTACGACCTCGATCTCGCACGCCAGGAGCACGGCGCCGCGATCGACACCATCGAGCCGCGGGTCGCGGCCTAGCTTTGCCCGGATTTGCCTGAGCGGGGCGGTCGGCCTCAGGACCGTGCGGCCGGCCGGGGTCTCAAGCCGGATCGCGTCGGCGCGCCCAAGGCCAGGTCGTCGAGGATCGGGCACTCCGGGCGGTCGTCGCCGTGGCAACCGTTTGCCAGCTGCACGAGCGTCGAGCGCATCCCGGCGAGCTCGGCCAGCTTGCGGTCGATCGCCTCGATCCGTTGCTCGGCCAGCGTCTTGACCTCGGCGCTCGCCCGCTGAGGGTTCCGATAAAGATCAAGCAGCTGTCGGCATTCCTTGACGCTGAAGCCGAGCGAGCGGGCGCGCTGCAGGAAGCGCAGGACGTGCAGGTCGGTCACGCCATAGGCCCGGTAGCCGTTGCCGGTCCGGGGCGCCGGCGCGACCAGGCCGATGTCCTCGTAGTAGCGGATGGTCTTGGCCGGCACGCCCGAGAGCGCCGCGGCCTCGCCGATGTTCATCTCGACCTCGTGGGCGCCGCGGGCGCCGGCCCGAAGCGATGCGCGATGCTACCCGATCCTCCCGGAGACGGGAAGCTCGGGGCGGCAGGGCTCCGGGCCGGGGTCAGCGCGGGTCAGGACCTGCTCGTCCCGTGCCGGAAGCAGTCGACCAGGTGGTCGTCGACCATGCCGGTCGCCTGCATGAAGGCGTAGCAGATGGTCGGGCCGCAGAACTTGAAGCCGCGCGCCTTGAGCGCCTTCGACATGGCGCGCGCCTCCGCGCTCTCGGTCGGGATCTCGCTCATGGCGCGCCGCCGGTTGACGATCGGCTCGCCGTCCACGAACTGCCAGAGGAAACCGGAAAAGCCGCCGGGCTGCCCCATCAGATCGAGATAGCCGCGGGCCGAGAGGATGGCGCCCTCGACCTTGGCGCGGTTGCGCACGATGCCCGGATCAGCGAGCAGCGCAGCGATCTTGTCCGGGCCATAGGCGGCGATCGCCTTCGGGTCGAATTGATCGAACGCTTTGCGAAAGTTGTCGCGCTTTCTCAAGATCGTGATCCAGGCAAGCCCGGCCTGGAAACCCTCCAGCACCAGCATCTCGAACAGGCGCCGGTCGTCCCGGAGCGGCACGCCCCATTCCTGGTCGTGGTAGGCGAGGTTGAGCGGATCGCTTCCCGCCCAGCCGCAGCGGATCCTGCCATCGTCGATCATTCAGTCGGGTTCCTCAGGTCCAGGGCGCAGCGATGCCAAAGCCTTCCAAGCCTTCAGCCAGCAGCGCTAAGGCCATTTACGGGCGGTGTGGATCACGCTCTCGATCTCAACACCTTGGTCGCTCACGGTATAGATCACGATGAACGGCGTACTCGGGATGATCAGCTCACGCGAGTCCCGAAGTCGGCCACCACGCCCGAGCTCCGGAAAGATTGCCAGATTGTCGACCGCGCGCAGGATTCGCTGCACCGTTCGGCCGGCTGCTGCCGGATTGCCCCGGGCAATGTAGCGCCTGATGTCGCCGAGGTCGCGGCGTGCGGTCGGCGACCAGACGAGCTTCACTCGGGCGGGCCGGGCTCCTCGTCATCGCCCGTCCCCCAGCTCTCCACCCAGCGCACGACCTCCTCATGCGGGATGCCCTTGCCCTCGCGAAGCTCGCGCCGGCCCTGCTCGATATGAGCAATGTGCCAGGCCTGAACGTCGAGGTAGGCATCGAGCGCCTGTTGGAGCAGCCACGACTTGGGACGGTCCATAGCGCCGGCGAGCTGATCGAGCTGCTGGGCTTTCCCTTTGGCGACACGAAAGGAAAGAGAGATCGATTCGGACATCAGAACCTCACGCATACGCTGCACACATTGCATACAAGCAATGCAGTAGCATTTCAAGTGCCTCGCATCACTCCCACTCGATCGTGCCGGGGGGCTTGGAGGTGACGTCGTAGACCACGCGGTTGATGCCGCGCACCTGGTTGACGATCCGGTTCGCGACCCGGCCCAGGAACTCCATGTCGAAGTGGAAAAAATCGGCGGTCATGCCGTCGAGCGAGGTCACCGCGCGCAGCGCGCAGACGTTCTCGTAGGTGCGGGCGTCGCCCATGACGCCGACCGTCTGCACCGGCAGGAGCACGGCGAACGCCTGCCAGATGGCATCGTAGAGGCCGGCCGCGCGGATCTCCTCGAGGAAGATCAGGTCCGCCTGGCGTAGCACCTCGAGGCGCTCCCTGGTGATCTCGCCGAGGATGCGGACGGCAAGGCCGGGGCCGGGAAAGGGGTGGCGGCCGACGAACGCCTCGGGCAGGCCAAGCTCGCGCCCGAGCGCCCTGACCTCGTCCTTGAACAGCTCACGCAAGGGTTCGACCAGCCCGAGGTTCATGCGCGCCGGCAGGCCGCCCACGTTGTGATGCGACTTGATGGTGACGCTCGGGCCCTTGAACGAGACCGATTCGATGACGTCCGGATAGAGCGTGCCCTGGGCGAGAAAATCGGCTCCGCCCAATCGCTTGGCCTCGTCTTCGAAGACGTCGATGAAGGCCGCGCCGATGATCTTCCGCTTCTGCTCGGGGTCGCTGACGCCGGCGAGGCGCTCGAGGAACAGGCCCGCCGCATCAGCGAGATCGAGCGGGATGTTGAAGCGGCCGCGGAAGAGTTCGAGAACCTCCTCGACCTCGCCCGCGCGCAGGAGACCGGTGTCGACCAGGATGCAGGTCAGCTGGTCGCCGATCGCCTCGTGCACCAGGAGCGCCGTGACCGCGGAATCGACCCCGCCCGAGAGGCCGCAGATCACCCGGCCGCCGCCGACCTGCTCGCGCACGCGCGCGATCGCCGCCTCGCGAAACCTGGCCATGGTCCAGTCGCCCCGGCAGCCCGCGACCCGATGGGTGAAGTTCCTGAGCAACGCCCCGCCGTCCGGCGTATGGACCACCTCGGGGTGGAACTGGACGCCGTAGATTCTCCGGGCATCATCGGCGATCGCCGCGAACGGCGAGGCCTCCGACGTGGCGACGACGCGAAAGCCCGGCGGCAGCTCGACGACCTTGTCGCCGTGGCTCATCCAGACCTGGGCGCGCGCGCCGGGCTCGAACAGGCCCTCGAACAGGGCGCAGCGGCCGACCACCTCGATGAAGGCGCGGCCGAACTCGCGGTGGTGGCCGATCTCGACCCTGCCGCCGAGCTGGGCGCAGATCGTCTGCTCGCCGTAGCAGATGCCGAGGATCGGCACGCCGAGCTCGAACACCACGTCTGGGGCACGTGGCGCTGCCACCTCGGTGGTCGAGGCCGGGCCGCCCGAGAGGATGATCGCTTTGGGCGCGAAGGCGCGGATGGTCGCGGCATCGGCGGTGCAGGGCAGGATCTCGGAGTAGACGCCGTTCTCGCGCACGCGCCTGGCGATCAGCTGGGTGTACTGGGCGCCGAAGTCGAGGATCAGGACGCGCTCGGTCATCGTCGCTCCCTCATCGTCGGTGCTGATCGGACGTCCGGTTGCCGCATGAGGCCGTTTGTAACGGATCGTCGCGCCGCTGCCCATTGATCTCCTGCGCGCGATCCGTCAGAAGGGCGCGGGCGCGCACGGAGGGCGTCGATGGCGACGATCTATGGGCTGCAGAGGGCGCGGGTGGTCGAGCCGCGCCCGGAGACCTGGGGCGAGATGAGCTGGCTGGTCGAGGACCGGAGCACCCCCGGGGTCGGGCTCAGCGTCGCCCGGATGGCGCTCGCCCCGGGCGCCCTCTCGCCCGCGCACCGCCATCCCAACTGTCACGAGGTCATCCACCTGATCAGCGGCAGGGTCGAACAGACCGCGGGCGACCAGCGCTACCGGATGGCGCCGGGCGATACCGTGGTGGTCGCGCCCGGGCAGGTCCACCTGACCCGGAACCTGAGCGATAGCGAGGCGGCGGAGCTCCTGATCTGCTACTCGACGGGCACGCGGATCTACCAGCCGGAGCCGGAGGCCTCGTGACCGCGATCGACCCTCAGACCCTTCGCGGCGACTGGAGCTATCCGACCCGGGTCCGCTTCGGGCCAGGGCGGATCAGGGAGTTGCCGGACGCCTGTCGGGCGCTCGCCATGGCGCGCCCGCTGCTGATCACCGACCCCGGCCTTGCCGAGCACGCGCTCGGCCGCCGGGTCCTGGAGATCGCCAAGGCCGCCGGGCTCGCCTGCGGCCTGTTCGCGGCGATCCGGCCGAACCCGACCGGGGCCGACGTCGAGCGCGGGGTCGAGGCGCTGCGGGCGGGCGGCCACGACGGGGTGATCGCGCTCGGCGGCGGCAGCGGCCTCGATGCCGCCAAGGCGACCGCCTTCATGGCCGGCCAGACGCGCCCGCTCTGGGATTTCGAGGACATCGGCGACAACTGGCTGCGGGCGAGCACCGAAGGCATAGCGCCCGTGGTGGCGGTCCCGACCACCGCCGGCACGGGCTCCGAGGTCGGCCGGGCGGCGGTGATCACCAATGCGGACACCCATGTCAAGTGCATCGTGTTCCACCCCAAGATGCTGCCGGGCCAGGTGATCGCCGATCCCGAGCTGACGCTTGGCCTGCCGCGCAACCTCACCGCCTGGACCGGCTTCGATGCCCTCTCGCACAACCTCGAAGCCCTCTGCGCCCGCGGCTTCCACCCGCTCGCCGACGGCATCGCGACCGAGGGTATCCGCTTCGTCCACCAATGGTTCCGGGCTGCGGCCCTGGACGGCGCCGACCTCGCGGCGCGCGCCTACATGCTGGCGGCCGCGAGCATGGGGGCGATCGCTTTCCAGAAAGGGCTGGGCGCCATGCATGCGCTCGCCCACCCGATCGGCGGCCTGCTCGACAGCCACCATGGGCTCACGATCGCGATCGTGATGCCCTATGTGCTGGCGCGCAATCGAGAGGCGATCGCGGCGCCGCTCGCGCAGCTCGAGCGCACGCTCGGGCTCGAGCCCGGGGGCTTTTCCGACTGGGTCGCGACCATGGGCAAGGATCTCGGGATCCCGCCGACCCTCGAGGCGCTCGGCATGCGGCCGGAGCATGTCCCGGTGCTGGCGCCGCGCGCCGCTGCCGACCCGAGCGCTGCGGGCAATCCGATCGCGCTCGACGAGGCCGGCTACGCCGCGCTCTACCGCCAGGCCCTGACCGGCTGAAACCCCGGCTTCCTGCCGCTCGAGCGGGTGCTGCTGTTGGCGGCTGCTTGATTCGTGCTATACGGGCGCCCACATCTGCGCCCGGCGCCCGGCGGCGAGTTGCCGGCGGCGCGGCGGTGCAGGCGGCGGGCGTGGCGGAACTGGTAGACGCGCGAGATTTAGGTTCTCGTGGCCGAGGCCGTGGGGGTTCGAGTCCCTTCGCCCGCACCATCTTCGGCAGCTGAGCGAACAGCGGGGCGAGGCATGCAGGTCACCGAAACGTCGGCCGAAGGCTTGAGGCGGGAATACAAGGTGGTGGTCCCGGCCGACGAGATCGAGGGCCAGGTCGCCAAGCGCCTCGACGAGCTGCGCCAGACCATCCGCATGCCGGGCTTCCGGCCGGGCAAGGTGCCGGTCTCCCTGCTGCGCAAGCAGTACGGCCGCTCGGTCATGGGCGAGGTGCTCGAGCAGGCGGTGAGCCAAGGCTCGCAGAAGGCGATCAGCGACCACGAGCTGCGCCCGGCGTTGCAGCCCAAGGTCGAGGTGACCTCGTTCGACGAGGGCGCCAATCTCGAGTTCACCATGGCGGTCGAGGTCCTGCCGGCGGTGCCGCAGGTCGATCTCAAGGCGCTCACCTTGACCCGGCTGACCGCCGAGGTCAGCGATGAGGCGGTGACCCGCCGGCTCGACAGCGTCGCCCGGCGTTTCCAGGAATTCACGCCGCCCGCCGAGCCGCGGCCGAGCCAGGAGGGGGACCGGCTGATCATCAGCTTCGAGGGCCGGGTCGACGGTCAGCCGTTCGAGGGCGGCACCGCCGAGGACCTGCCCCTGGTGCTGGGTTCGGGCTTCATGATCCCGGGCTTCGAGGGCCAGCTGACGGGCGTGAATGCCGGCGACGAGGTCACGGTCGAGGTGACCTTCCCCGCCGACTTCCCGAAGGCCGAGCTCGCCGGCAAGGCCGCGAGCTTCGCCGTCCAGGTCAAGGACCTCCAGGAGCCCAAGCCGGTGGTCCTCGACGAGCTGGCCAAGACCCAGGGGCTCGAGGACCAGAAGGCGCTCGAGGCGGCGATCCGCGAGAGCATCGAGCGCGAGTACACCCAGCTCGGGCGCCTGCGTCTGAAGCGGGCGCTGCTCGACCAGCTGGCCGAGCGCTACCGGTTCGAGGTGCCGGCCGGCATGATCGAGCTCGAGTTCGATGCCATCTGGAAGCAGCTGCAGGAGGAGCTCGAGCGCACCGGTGGCGCGGACGACGCCGGCAAGTCCGAGGACGAGCTGAAGGCGGAATACCGCGGCATCGCCGAGCGCCGGGTGCGGCTCGGCTTGCTCCTTTCGGACATCGGCCAGGCGAACGAGCTCAAGGTCGAGCAGAGCGAGGTCAACGCCGCGGTCATGGCCCAGGCCAGGCGCTATCCCGGCCAGGAGCAGAAGGTGGTCGAGTATTTTCGCGGCAATCCCCAGGCGATCGAGCAGCTGCGGGCGCCCCTCTACGAGGACAAGGTGGTCGACTTCATCCTGCAGATGGCGACGGTCACCGAGCAGGGCGTGCCGGTCGAGGAGCTGCTGCGCGATCCCGACGACGACGCCGCGCCGACCGCGGCCGCCGAGGCTTAGGGCCCGCCGCGGCGATGGCGGCGCGCCAGCAAGAGGTCACTTGAGAAACCATGAGCCAGCCGATCAGCCAGTTGGTGCCGATGGTGGTCGAGCAGACCAGCCGCGGCGAGCGCGCCTACGACATCTTCTCGCGCATGCTCAAGGAGCGGATCGTGTTCCTGACCGGGCCGGTCGACGACAACGTCGCGAGCCTGATCACCGCCCAGCTGCTGTTCCTCGAAGCCGAGAACCCGGAGAAGGACATCTCGTTCTACATCAACTCGCCGGGGGGAATGGTCAGCTCCGGGCTCGCGATCTACGACACCATGCAGTACATCCGGCCCGACGTCTCCACCTTGTGCATCGGGCAGGCGGCCTCGATGGGCTCGCTGCTGCTCGCCGCCGGCGCGCACGGCAAGCGCTTCTCCCTGCCCCACGCCCGGATCATGATCCACCAGCCGTCCGGCGGCTTCCGCGGCCAGGCCTCCGACATCGAGATCCACGCCCGCGAGATCCTCGCGCTGCGGGCCCGGCTGAACGAGATCTACGCCCGCCACACCGGCCAGGACCTCTCGGTGATCGAGACCAGCATGGAGCGCGACACCTTCCTCTCCGGCGAGCAGGCCAAAGAGTTCGGCCTGGTCGACGACGTCGTGTCCCAGCGCAGCCGGCCGGCCCCCGACTGAGCCCCCTGCTCCGGCAGCCGGGAGCTAGGATGTTGCGAAGTTTTTACAGAATCGTGACGCTTTGGGCGGCATGCTCGATCACGCGCGCCGAAAGGAGCGCTTGGGGCATCGCGGGGCGAGGATTTCGGTGGTTGTTCGGCTGGGGGACGCCCGTTAACATGCCGGTCTGTGCGCTCGTCGGAACGAGGTGCCGATGACCAAGCCGAGCGGCGACTCGAAGAACACCCTCTACTGCTCGTTCTGCGGCAAGAGCCAGCACGAGGTCCGCAAGCTGATCGCCGGGCCGACCGTGTTCATCTGCGACGAGTGCGTCGAGCTCTGCACCGACATCATCCGCGAGGAGCACAAGAGCGCCCTGGTCAAGAGCCGGGCCGGCGTGCCGACGCCGATGGAGATCAAGGGCGTCCTGGACGATTACGTGATCGGGCAGGAGGTGGCCAAGCGGGTGCTGTCGGTGGCGGTGCACAACCACTACAAGCGCCTGGCGCACGGCTCCAAGGGCGGCGAGGTCGAGCTCGCGAAGTCGAACATCCTGCTGATCGGGCCGACCGGCTGCGGCAAGACCCTTCTGGCCCAGACGCTTGCGCGCACGCTCGACGTGCCGTTCACGATGGCGGATGCGACCACGCTGACCGAGGCCGGCTACGTCGGCGAGGACGTCGAGAACATCATCCTGAAGCTGTTGCAGGCGGCCGACTACAACGTCGAGCGGGCGCAGCGCGGGATCGTCTACATCGACGAGGTCGACAAGATCAGCCGCAAGTCGGAGAACCCCTCGATCACCCGCGACGTCTCGGGCGAGGGGGTGCAGCAGGCGCTGCTCAAGATCGTCGAGGGCACGATCGCCTCGGTGCCGCCGCAGGGCGGGCGCAAGCATCCGCAGCAGGAGTTCCTGCAGGTCGACACGACCAACATCCTGTTCATCTGCGGCGGTGCGTTCAACGGCCTGGAGCGGATCATCAGCGCGCGCGGGCGGCAGCGCTCGATGGGCTTCGGCGCCGAGGTCCAGGGACCGGACGAGCGGAAGACCGGGGAGCTGCTCGGCGAGGTCGAGCCGGACGATCTGCTCAAGTTCGGGCTGATCCCGGAGTTCGTCGGCCGGCTGCCGGTGGTCGCGACCTTGACCGACCTGGACGAGAAGGCGCTGGTGCAGATCCTGATCGAGCCCAAGAACGCGCTGGTCAAGCAGTACCAGAAGCTGTTCGAGATGGAGGACGTGCGCCTGACGCTGACCGAGGACGCGCTGAAGGCGATCGCGAAGAAGGCGATTCTGAGGAAGACCGGGGCGCGCGGCCTGCGCTCGATCATGGAGACGATCCTGCTCGAGACCATGTTCGAGCTGCCCTCGCTCCATGGGGTCGAGGAGGTCGTGATCAACAAGGAGGTCGCCAACGCCAACGCCAAGCCGCTGATGATCTACGCCGATCGGCCCGGGGACATGGGCTCGGCATCCTAGTCGTCACAGCCGCTCGCGGTGCCTGAAAGGCGGGCGGGCGGGACCGACAGGGTGGCGCGCCGGCCGAGCGGGCGCCCTTGAATTGGGGGTGTCCTTGAGCCATGTCCTGAGCAAGAGTTAGGTAACCAAGGGCAACCGGGCGACCGGGTGTGTGGGTCTGGTCGCCAGGTGTCAATCCGGTAAGGTGTCATGATCGAAACGCCCAAGGCCTCCCTGTTTCCCGTGCTGCCGCTGCGCGACATCGTGGTGTTTCCCCACATGATCGTGCCCCTGTTCGTCGGCCGCGAGAAGTCGATCCGGGCGCTCGAAGAGGTGATGCGCGACGACAAGCAGATCCTGCTGGTGGCGCAGAAGAATGCCGGCCAGGACGACCCCGGCACCGACGACATTTATCGCGTCGGCACGGTGTCCAGCGTGCTGCAGCTCTTGAAGCTGCCGGATGGCACGGTGAAGGTGCTGGTCGAGGGCAACGCGCGCGCCGAGATCGACAGCTTCATCGACAATCCGAAGTTCTTTCAGGCCCATGCCCAGGTCCTGACCGACCTGGCCTCCGATCCGCGCGAGCTCGAGGCGCTGGCGCGCGCCGTGGTCAGTCAGTTCGAGCAATACGTCAAGCTGAACAAGAAGGTGCCGCCGGAGGTCCTGGTCTCGCTCAGCCAGATCGACGATCCGAGCAAGCTGTCGGACACCGTGGCCGCCCATCTCTCGCTCAAGATCTCGGACAAGCAGGAGCTGCTCGAGACCCATTCGCTGGTCGAGCGGCTGGAGCGCCTGTACGGCTTCATGGAGAGCGAGATCAGCGTGCTCCAGGTCGAGAAGCGGATCCGCTCGCGGGTCAAGCGCCAGATGGAGAAGACCCAGCGCGAGTACTACTTGAACGAGCAGATGAAGGCGATCCAGAAGGAGCTCGGCGAGCTCGAGGATGGCCGCGACGAGGTCTCCGAGCTCGAGGAGCGGATTCGCAAGACCAGGCTCAGCAAGGAGGCCCGCGACAAAGCGACCGCCGAGGTCAAGAAGCTGCGGAGCATGAGCCCGATGTCGGCCGAGGCCACCGTGGTCCGCAACTACCTGGACTGGATGCTCTCCATCCCCTGGAAGAAGCGTTCCAAGATCAGCAAGGACATCCGGCGCGCGCAGCAGATCCTGGACGAGGACCATTTCGGCCTGGAGAAGGTCAAGGAGCGGATCCTCGAGTACCTCGCGGTCCAGCAGCGGGTCGAGAAGATGAAGGGCCCGATCCTCTGCCTGATCGGGCCGCCCGGCGTCGGCAAGACCTCGCTCGGCAAGTCGCTGGCGCGGGCGACCGGGCGCAATTTCGTGCGGGTCAGCCTCGGCGGCATCCGCGACGAGGCCGAGATCCGCGGCCACCGGCGAACCTACATCGGCTCGATGCCGGGCAAGATCGTCCAGTCGATGAAGAAGGCCAAGACCTCGAACCCGCTGTTCATGCTCGATGAGCTCGACAAGCTCGGCGCCGATTTCCGCGGCGACCCGTCCTCGGCGCTGCTCGAGGTGCTCGACCCGGAGCAGAACAGCAACTTCAACGACCACTACCTCGAGGTCGACTACGATCTGTCGGACGTGATGTTCGTGTGCACGGCGAACACGCTGCGCATGCCGCAGCCGCTGCTCGACCGCCTCGAGGTGATCCGGATCCCGGGCTACACCGAGGACGAGAAGGTCGAGATCGCCAAGCGCCACCTGATCCCCAAGCAGCTCGAGGCCAACGGCCTGAAGCTCGAGGAGTGGTCGATCTCGGACGACGCGCTGCTCGATCTTTTGCGCTACTACACGCGCGAGGCCGGCGTGCGCAATCTCGAGCGCGAGCTCGCCAACCTGATCCGCAAGGCGACCAAAGAGATCCTCATGGAGGACAAGCGCCAGATCCGGGTCAGCCGGCGCAACGTCGGACGCTTCGCGGGCGTCCGCAAGTTCCGCTATGGCGAGGCCGAGCACGAGGATCTGATCGGGGTCTCAACCGGTCTCGCCTGGACCGAGGTCGGCGGCGAGCTGCTCTCGATCGAAGCGGTGACGTTGCCGGGCAAGGGCAGGATGACGATCACCGGCAAGCTCGGCGACGTCATGCAGGAGTCGATCCAGGCCGCCAAGAGCTACGTGCGCTCGCGCTCGACCGAGATCGGCATCATCCCGCCGGTCTTCGAGAAGACCGACATCCACATCCACGTGCCGGAGGGCGCCACGCCCAAGGACGGGCCATCGGCGGGCGTCGCCATGGTGACCTCGATCGTCTCGGTGCTGACCAAGATCCCGGTCAAGGCGAGCCTGGCGATGACCGGCGAGATCACCTTGCGCGGCCGGGTGCTGCCGATCGGCGGGCTGAAGGAGAAGCTGCTCGCGGCGTTGCGCGGCGGCATCAAGACCGTGCTGATCCCCAAGGAGAACGAGAAGGACCTGGCCGAGATCCCCGACAACGTCAAGAAGGGGCTGACCATCCTCGGCATGAGCACGGTCGACGACGTGCTGCGCCGGGCCCTGGTGCGGCAGCCCCAGCCGGTCGAATGGGTCGAGGTCGAGGCCCAGCCCGTGCCGGCGCCGGCCGGCGAGGCGACCAAGGAACCATCGGCACGCCTGCCGAACTAACGTTGTTAGCGAGAAAAAAGCGCGTCGAGGCCGCCGAATCGGCAAAAAAACCCGGATTCGGCGGCCTCGGCCGTTGACGACTTGGTTGCGCTCGCTTTACTTTACGCCGACTTGCTGGAGATTGCTCCGGCAGGATGGGTCATTGTCAAGGGGGTTGCACGGTGAACAAGAACGATCTGGTCGTCGAGGTCGCCAGAAAATCCGGCATGTCGAAGGCCGACGTGACGAAGGTGGTCGATGCGACGCTCGAAGCTATTACCGAGGCGTTGAAGAAGAACGACGACGTTCGGTTCGTCGGCTTCGGCACCTACACGGTGACCGAACGGAGCGCCACCGAGGGGCGCAATCCGCGCACCGGTGCGCCGATCAAGATCCCGGCATCGAAGCGGGCTAAGTTCAAGCCGGGCAAGGGCTTGAACGACGCCCTTAACTAGTCGACGCAAGCCGCCGGACGATCGTGCCGACCGGCGGCGCCCCCGCTGCCCCGGGGCTGGGGCGGCCGATCAGTCGCGGGATCGGGTATGGTGCGGGCGGAAGGCTTCGAACCTCCGACACCGGCGGTGTAAACGCCGTGCTCTACCCCTGAGCTACGCCCGCCCGGCGATCCCGACAGACTAGGCGGTGCCCCCGCCCGGAGCAAGCCGGCCGGCCGCGGGCAGGCTTGACTCCGCCCCCGGCCTTGATTACCTCCAGGCGGCGATCGATCCGGGGGGTGTAGCTCAGTCGGTTAGAGCGCTGGCCTGTCACGCCAGAGGCCGCGGGTTCAAGTCCCGTCACTCCCGCCAGCTCCCCGGAGCCTTTGGGCCGCGCGGCCTCTGGTCGCGCCGGCAGCGATCGCGGGCGCGGCCTTGCGAGGGGTCGGCCCGGGTGCTAGGTAGGCGCGGGCCTCCCCTGGACTCTGCCGCCCTGCGATCTATGGTTCCGTTTGCCGGGCAAGCAGCCGGTTGACCGCGTAAGGGCGCCGCGATGGATGCCTTGTTGGCGAACTATCTGCCGATCCTGATTTTCCTCGGCATCGCCGTCGGCCTGGCCGGGCTGATCCTGGCGGCGTCCTTCGTGATCGCGCGCCAGCGGCCGGATGCCGAGAAGCTCTCGCCCTACGAATGCGGCTTTGCGCCGTTCGAGGACGCGCGCGCGCGCTTCGACGTCCGCTTCTACCTGGTCGCGATCCTGTTCATCATTTTCGATCTCGAGGTCGCCTTCCTGTTCCCGTGGGCCGTCTCGCTCGGCAACATCGGCCTGCTCGGCTTCTGGTCGATGATGATCTTTCTGGCCGTGCTGACCATCGGCTTCGTCTACGAGTGGAAGAAAGGGGCGCTCGAATGGGAGTAGCAACACCGGCGACCGCCCTGGAGCGGGCGCCTGCCGCCGACCCCCGCCTGTTCGAGCGGGTCAACCAGGGCGTCCAGGACAAGGGCTTCTTCGTCACCCACCTCGAGAGCCTGGTGAGCTGGGCGCGCGCGGGGTCGATGTGGCCGATGACCTTCGGCCTCGCGTGCTGCGCCGTCGAGATGATGCACGCCGCCGCCAGCCGCTACGATCTCGACCGCTTCGGGGTGGTGTTCCGGCCGAGCCCGCGCCAGTCGGACGTCATGATCGTCGCCGGCACGCTGTGCAACAAGATGGCGCCTGCCTTGCGTAAGGTCTACGACCAGATGGCCGAGCCGCGCTACGTCCTGTCGATGGGCTCCTGCGCCAACGGTGGCGGCTACTATCACTACTCCTATTCGGTCGTGCGCGGCTGCGACCGGATCGTGCCGGTCGACGTTTACGTGCCCGGCTGCCCGCCGACCGCGGAGGCGCTGGTGTACGGGATTCTCTTGCTGCAACGCAAAATCAAGCGTACCGGTACCATCGATCGCTGAGGCCGCCGGTCGCCGCCCACCTCGAGCGCATGGAAGCCATGGCCGTCCCGACCCTCGCCGAGCGCGAAGAAGCCCTGCGCGAGCTCCTGGACGAGATCGCGCCGGCGCTCGGCGACGCGCTGCTGCTCGACACCGCGGTCGCCCGGGGCGAGCTGACGCTGCGCGTGCAGTCCCATGCGATCACGCGCGTGCTCACCTATCTGCGCGACGCACCCCAGTGCCAGTTCAAGATGCTGGTCGACCTCTGCGGGGTCGACTACCCGGACCGCGAGCAGCGCTTCGAGGTCGTCTATCACCTGTTGTCGCTCAGGCACAATCAGCGCATCCGGGTCAAGGTCGCGACCGACGAGGCGACGCCAGTGCCTTCGGCGGTCGAGGTGTTCGGCTCGGCGATGTGGTACGAGCGCGAGACCTGGGACCTGTACGGCATCTTCTTCGCCGACCATCCGGACCTGCGCCGGCTGCTCACCGACTACGGCTTCGAGGGCCATCCGCTGCGCAAGGACTTCCCGCAGACCGGCTATGTCGAGGTGCGCTACGACGACGAGCAGAAGCGCGTGGTCTACGAGCCGGTCAGCCTGCGCCAGGACTGGCGGAGCTTCGACTTCCTGAGCCCCTGGGAGGGCGGCGGCGTGCTGCCGGGCGACGAGAAGGCGACCGATGGCGCCGGCGGCGCCGGCTGACCGGAGCGAGCGATGCCCGACCTCACGCTCCAGAACTACACCTTGAACTTCGGGCCGCAGCATCCGGCCGCGCACGGCGTGCTGCGCCTGGTGCTCGAGCTCGACGGCGAGGTCGTCGAGCGCACCGACCCGCACATCGGCCTGTTGCACCGCGGCACCGAGAAGCTGATCGAGTACCGGCCCTACGTCCAGAGCGTCGGCTACTTCGATCGCCTCGACTACGTGTCGCCGCTCGCCCAGGAGCACGCCTACGTGCTCGCGATCGAGCAGCTGCTCGGGATCGAGATCCCGGCGCGGGCGAAATGGATCCGGGTGCTGTACGACGAGATCACCCGCATCCTCAACCATCTGCTCAACATCACCACGCTCGCGCTCGACATCGGGGCCATGACGCCCTTGCTCTGGGGCTTCGAGGAGCGCGAGAAGCTCATGGAATTCTACGAGCGGGTGTCGGGCGCCCGCCTGCACGCCAACTATTACCGCCCGGGCGGGGTCGCGCGCGACCTGCCGGACGGGCTGGAGGGCGACATCCGGGCCTGGATGGCGACCTTCCCGGCGCTGGTCGACGACATCGAGCGGCTGATCACCGACAACCGGATCTTCCGCCAGCGGCTGGTCGACATCGGCGTGATCACCGCTGACGAGGCGCAGGACCTCGGCTTCACCGGGCCCATGCTGCGCGCCTCAGGCCTCGCGTGGGATCTGCGCAAGAGCCAGCCCTACGAGGTCTACGAGCAGCTCGACTTCGACATCCCGGTCGGCCGCAACGGCGACTGCTTCGATCGCTACATGGTGCGCATGGCCGAGATGCGCCAGTCGCTGAAGATCATGGCCCAGTGCCTCGACCAGATGCCCAAGGGGCCGGTCAAGCTCCAGGATCACAAGATCACGCCGCCCACGCGGGCCGAGCTCAAGCGGTCCATGGAGGCGCTCATCCATCACTTCAAGCTTTACACCGAAGGCTTTCATGTGCCGGCCGGCGAGACCTATGCCGCGGTCGAGGCGCCGAAGGGCGAGTTCGGGGTCTATCTGGTCGCCGACGGCACCAACCGGCCCTATCGCTGCAAGATCCGGGCGAGCAGCTACCCCCACCTCGCGGCGCTCGAGAAGATGGCCAAGGGCCACATGCTGGCCGACATCCCGGCGATCATCGGCTCGCTCGACATCGTGTTCGGGGAGATCGACCGGTGAGCGCGCCCGCGAGCCCGCCGGGGAACCCGCCCGGGGACCGGGGAGAGCCGTTCGCGTTCACGGCCGAGCACGAGGCCGAGGCCAAGGCCGCGATCGCGCGCTATCCCGCGGGCCGCCAGGCGAGCGCCGTGCTGGCCCTGCTCACGCTCGCCCAGAAGCAGTGCGGCGGCTGGCTGCCGCAGCCGGCGCTCGACTACGTCGCCGATCGCCTCCAGATGCCGTCCATCCGGGTCTACGAGGTCGCCTCGTTCTACGACATGCTCAACACGCGGCCGGTCGGCCGGATCCAGGTCCGGGTCTGCACGACCACGCCCTGCTGGCTGTGCGGCTCGGACGACGTGGTCAGGGCCTGTCGCGACGTGCTCGGCATCGAGATCGGCCAGTCGACCGCGGATGGCCGCTTCTTTCTGCGCGAGTTCGAATGCCTGGGCGCCTGCGCCAACGCCCCGGTGCTCTGGGTCGACGACGACTACTTCGAGGACCTGACCTACGACACGACCAAGGCGATCATCGAGGCCCTGATGCGCGGCGAGCGGCCCAGGCCCGGCTCGCAGACCGGCCGCCAGGGCTCGATGCCGGCGGGCGGCCGCAAGACCCTGCTCGAGTTTGGAAAGACCGATGCTCGCCGATAAGGACCGGATCTTCACCAACCTCTACGGCGATCAGCCCTGGCAGCTGGATGCGGCCAGCAAGCGTGGCGATTGGGACGGGACCAGGGAGCTGATCCTCAAGGGGCGCGACTGGATCGTCGCCGAGGTCAAGGAATTGGGCCTGCGCGGCCGCGGCGGCGCCGGTTTCCCGACCGGCCTCAAGATGTCGTTCATGCCCAAGAAGTCGGACGGCGGCCCGACCTACCTGGTGCTCAACGCCGACGAGAGCGAGCCCGGCACCTGCAAGGACCGGGAGATCATGCGCCACGACCCGCACAAGCTGGTCGAGGGCTGCCTGCTGGCGGGCGCCGGCATGGGTGCGACCGCCTGCTACATCTACATCCGGGGCGAGTACATCCTCGAGGCGAACGTGCTCCAGGCCGCGATCGACGAAGCCTACGCGGCCGGACTGATCGGCAAGGACGCCTGCGGCTCGGGCTACGACTACGAGATCTACCTGCACCGGGGGGCCGGCGCCTACATCTGCGGCGAGGAGACCGGCCTGCTCGAGAGCCTCGAGGGCAAGAAGGGCCAGCCGCGCCTCAAGCCGCCGTTCCCGGCCGCGGTCGGTCTCTACGGCCGGCCGAGCACGGTCAGCAACGTCGAGACGATCGCGGTCATCCCGACCATCCTGCGGCGCGGCGCCGGCTGGTTCGCGGGCTTCGGCCGGCCCAACAACACCGGGACCAAGATCTACTGCATCTCCGGCCACGTGAACCAGCCGTGCACGGTCGAGGAGGAGATGAGCATC
>CAVTFM010000010.1:0-50729 GCA_963733965.1 uncultured Alphaproteobacteria bacterium | reverse complement strand
GGGGCAGGGGGCGCGGGCTCGCCCGACGTCGCCGGCTCGAGGGGCAGCGGCACCGGCTCGACCATGGCGCCCGGCCGGATCACCCCGGGTCCGCTACTCGTGGCGCCGCTACTCGTAGGGCAGGTCCTCGTCGATCGAAGGCTGCGCCCCGCCGCCGAGGTCCGGGTCATCGTCCGCCTCGCCGCCGGCCGCGAGCGGTGCGCCCGGCTCGACCATCGGCTGGTCCTGATAGGCCATCATCAGGTCGTCCGGCTGATCCTCGATCTCGACGTGCCGGCGCAGGCCATGGATCAGCTCATAGCGGAGGTGATCGAGGTCGACCGTGCCGTCGGCGATCTCGCGCAGCGCCACGACCGGATTTTTGTCGTTATCGCGCTCGACCGTGAGCGGGGCCCCGGCCGAGACGTCGCGCGCGCGCTGGGCGGCGAGCATCACGAGCTCGAAGCGGTTGGGGATCCTGGTGACGCAGTCCTCGACGGTGATCCGGGCCATGAGCACGCACTCCAGCTGCAATTCGATGATTTGCCAGTTAGTTAGCGTGTGGGCCGCGATCCTGCAACCGAACCGGTGGCGATTTCCGTCCGCGATGGCTCGATGGCTGCGACAAATTGCCCGGGCGGCAGCGCCGCCAGCAGCTCCGAGGCCGTGCGACCGAGCACCGGATGGCGCCAGGCCGGGGCGAGCTCGGCGAGCGGCACGAGCACGAAAGCGCGCTCATGGAGGCGCGGATGGGGCAGGATCGGCGACCCGGGGGGCGCCGGGCGCGCCCAGCTCACCTGTTCGTGATAGGCGAGCAGGTCGAGGTCGAGGACGCGCGGCGCCCAGCGCTGGGTGCGGATTCGCCCGAACCGCCGTTCGGTCTCGAGCAACACCGCCATGAGGTCCGAGGGCGGCAGCGCGGTCTCGAGAACCGCGACGCCATTGAGGTAATCCGGCTGGCCATCGTCGGGCACCGGGGTCGTCCGATACCAGCGCGAGCGCCGGCGGACCTCGATTCCGGCAGCGGCGAGGGCGGCGAGGGCGGCCTCGAGGGTGGCACGCGGGGCACCGAATTGTGCGCTTGGCAGGTTGCCACCGAGGCCAATTAGGATCATGTTGTAGCTCCCGATGAGCGACGTTTTCAATCGCTCAGTCCGGCGTGAGAGGCAGGGCTCATTCTGAGGCCAGATGAGCCGATACACCATCGGAGGTTGACCCTTATGAATTGTCCCGTGATCCAGGACATTCTCAGCGCCGAGGACCGCTTCGCCCTGATGATCGACGGCGCCAACCTGTACCAGGCGGCGCGGGCGCTCGGCTTCGACATCGACTATCGCCTGCTGCTCGACACCTTCTCGCGCAGCGGGCGGCTGGTCCGGGCGTGCTACTATACGGCACTGCTGGATGACCAGGAGTACTCGCCGATCCGGCCGCTGGTCGATTGGCTCGACTACAACGGCTACACCGTGGTCACCAAGCCGCTCAAGGAGTTCACCGACGCCTCCGGCCGCCGCAAGTTCAAGGGCAACATGGACATGGAGCTGGCGGTCGATGCCATGGAGATGGCGTCGTATCTCGATCATCTGGTGCTGTTCTCGGGCGACGGCGATTTCCGGCGGCTGACCGAGGCGCTGCAGCGCCGGGGCCTTCGGGTCACCGTGGTCAGCACGATCCGCACCCAGCCGCCGATGATCGCCGACGAGCTGCGCCGGCAGGCCGACACCTTCCTCGAGCTGCACGAGCTGTCGGCCTACATCGCGCGCGAGCACCGGGCGGCGGTCGCGGTCGACGACGACGACGAGGACGAGGACGAGGGCGAGACCCCGCAGCGCGTCGGTCCGCGCTCCGGGCGGTTCTATCAGCCGGCCTGAGCCGGCGGCCGATCGCTGCTGGCGGCGCGCGCGCGCCTCGTGCGTCCCGCGCCGCCGGCGGACTGTGCGCTGTGCCCCCGGCTCGCCGGCTTTCGCCTGGCGAACCGGGGCGCTTTTCCGGGCTGGCACAATGCCCCGGTCGCCTCGTTCGGTGATCCGGCAGCAAGGCTGCTGATCGTCGGTCTGGCGCCGGGCCTGCGCGGCGCCAACCGGACCGGCAGGCCGTTCACCGGCGACCACGCCGGCGTTCTGCTCTATGCCCTGCTGCTTCGCTTCGGCTTCGCGCGCGGCCATTACCGGGCAACCCCGGACGACGGCCTGCAGCTGGTCGATTGCCGGATCACCAACACCGTACGCTGCGTGCCGCCCGAGAACCGGCCGGTCGGCGACGAGGTCAACGCCTGCCGGCGCTTCCTCGCGGGCGAGCTCAGCACCCCGCCCGCGCCCGAGATCGTGCTGACCCTGGGCGGGATCGCGCACGGCTCGGTGCTGCGCGCCCTGGGCCACAGCGCCCGCCGCTGTCCGTTCGTGCACGGGGCGCTCTATCGGCCGGAGGCCGGGCCCGCGCTCGCGCCATCCTACCACTGCTCGCGCTACAACCTGAACACCGGGCGGCTCACGCCCGCCATGTTCGAGGCGGTGTTCGTCCAGATCCGGGCGAGCCTCGGGCGCGGCTGAGGGCAGCGGCGCCCGCGCCGCGACCCCTGTCCGTCTCTCCCCGCTTTTCTCCCGTCATGTCCTCCGGCAAACGTACGGGGAACAAAATCTGCGCTCTCTCCGTTTACGGACCAGATGCACCAGCTCACCGCAAGCAAGCAGCGGAGGGATCCATGGTTCGCAACAGTATCCGACCAAAGGCGTTTCTCACGGCAACCGCGGTTGCTCTGGTCATGTCTGGCAGTGCCTGGGCGCAGGCGGCTTCCGACACTGGCAAGGCCACACCCGCAACTGAGGCGGCGCCGATTCAGCCGGGCAACGCGATGACCGGCCCGGCGCCGGCCGCTCCGGCCGCGCAGGGCCCTGCGGTCCAGGGCGAGCTGCCCAAGGCCACGGCGCCGGTCGCCGATCAGCCGGCCGCGCCGGCCAAGGCAGAGGTTGCCGACCAGCCGGCCGCGCCGGCCGGGCCAGCGGTCGCCGATCAGCCGGCCACGCCGGCGAAGCCGGCGCTCGCCGAGCAGGCGCCGGCGCGCGTGATCGCCGCCCAGGCCGACGGCCAGGCGCTGGTCAGCGACGTGGTCGGAGCCAAGGTCGTGACGCCGAGCGGCGACCATCTCGGCAAGGTCGAGGATCTGATCGTCGGCCGCGACGGCAAGGTCGAGGGCGCCGTGCTCTCGGTCGGCGGCTTCCTCGGAATCGGCGACAAGCAGGTCGCGATCGCCTGGGATGCGCTGAAGCCGGGCGGCCCGGACCAGCCCCTGGTGGTCGCGATGACCAAGGATCAGCTCGAGGCCGCGCCGGAGTTCGCGACCCTTGCCGACCAGCGAGCCCAGCGGCAGGCGTCTTTGAGCCCATCTGCGGGCGCGGCCCCGGCCCCTGGCGCCGGCAGCCAGTAGCTGCAGCATGCTCCGGGGCGGGCGTTCTCGCCCGCCCGCGGCGCACCACCCGTGCCTCCTCAGCCGGCCCCGCCCAGGCGGGGCCGGGTCCCCCTATCCCGAACTCTCTTGCCGAAGCAGCGCGGAGAGCCTGGATGAGCCTCGTCTGGAAACGCGCGACCGCCAGCCCGCCGCCGCTCGATCCGGCGGATGGTCATCCGGACCCCTGGCCGGTCGCGGTGATCGCGGGTCTGGCGCTGGCCGGGTTGATCTCGCCCCTGATCACCTTCCTGGGCGCGGCCGCGGCCTATGCGCTCGCGGACAAGGATCAGGGCACGCTTCTGGCCGGCGCCGGCCTGTTCCACGTGATCCTGGCGCTGACCTTCACCCACGGCCTCTGAGCCGGCGTCCACGGCGGGTGGCCGAGCCGGTCTCTTGGCCTCTTGCCGGACACGCCCGGTGGCGCGACGATCGGCGGTCCGACCAGGCTGGACCGGGACCGATGGCCGCCCAAGACAGCGAGTTCGCGAGCTTCGTGGTCGAGTGCCTGCAGCCGCTCGGGCCCGTGAGCGCGCGCCGGATGTTCGGCGGCTACGGCATCTACCTGCACGGCACGATGTTCGCGCTGATCGCCTACGACCAGCTCTACCTCAAGGTCGACGACGGCAACCGGCAGGCCTACGAGGACGCCGGTCTTCCCCACTTCACCTACAGCGACAAGGGCAGGTCGATCCGCATGCCCTACTGCGAGGCCCCGAGCGAGGGCTTCGACGACCCGGACATCCTCTGCGCCTGGGCGCGCGAAGCCTACGCCGCCGCGCTCAGGGCCAAGAAGCCGAAGCGGAAATAGAAATACGGTCACCCAGGAGAAATTTCTGTGTCTTCGGAAACTTTTGCACGGTCGGAATCAACCAAAGGATGAACTGATAAGCCTTCTCGAGAACAGGACCGGTCCGACGCGCATTATCTGCTCCGTTCGTCACTGGATTCCCCCCAATTCGTGAAGGGGGGCTTCGCCCCCCTTCACCCCCCAATCAGTAAAGAGGTAAAGATTCAAGACCTAATCGGGCGCCCTGGCCACCCGGAACCCGACGTAGTTGATCCGGTTGTCGGGGCCGACCCTGATGCGATTCGCGGAACGCACGCATCCCGGTCCGTCGTTCCACGAGCCGCCCCGGAGCACCCGCTGGCAATCATTCCCATTCTTCCAGGCAGAGCCATCCTTTGGCGCGCCATCATAACTGCCATGATAGCAATCCTCCACCCACTCCCAGACGTTGCCAGCCGTATCGTACAGACCGAAGGGGTTCGCCGCGAAGCGGCCGACCGGCGCGGCCTGCTTACCGTCCCACTGGCTGCCACAGCCGTCGCAGTTGGCATTGCCGCGGCCAACCGCATCACCCCACCAGTATGCCGTGGTCGATCCCGCCCGAGCCACGTACTCCCATTCGGCCTCGGTCAAGAGCCGGTAGTCTTTTTTGGTTTTCTCCTTCAGCCACTTCACGTAGTCCTGCGCGTCGTTCCAGCTCACATTGATCACCGGCTGGTTGCCGCGACCCCAGCCGGCGTCGCCTGGCTTGTAGTCTTGCACCCGCCGGCGGCAACGCATGCGTCCCACTCAGCAAAGGTCACCTCATACTTTCCGACCGCGAACGCGTGCGCAATCGTCACCTTGCGCTGCGGCCCCTCATCGTCGTCACGGCCGGCCTCGTTCGGCGGCGAGCCCATGGTGAACTCGCCCTCCTGGCACCCACGACCATGGACCGGGCACTGCTCGCAATCGCGCATTTCGTGGCCGGGCTCACCGGCGCCTGGCGCAGGCCGCGGCGGCTGCCGCCGGCGCAGCCGGTACTACCGATGGTTTCGTGCCGGACTTGCCGCCGGCCGCCGGCTTCGGATTGCGCGGTCGGTGGCGCCGTCAGGGCCTCTGCCAGCCGGTCTCCGCTGCATCGACGGTCCGGAGCTGGACTCGGCGCTGGCTGAGTCCGCCACCAGTAGATCCCGGCGCCGCCGGCGCCAGCGACGGCGATGAGCCCTGCAACCATGACCGCCAGGGGCGGTAGGAGCGCCTGCTGGTTGGAGGAGGAGGCGGCCTTGTAGACTCCGGGCTGAGCTCGGCCCGGGGCGCAGGCTCGGTCCCCGAGCCGGGTTGCCCGCCGACGATCCGCCGAACGGCTCTCAGCAGACCTTCGAACGCGGGCGACGGGCGGCCGGGGCGCCAGTCGATCAGGCTGGCGGCCTGGATTCGGCGAAAGCCAAACGGGGCTGGACGGCTTCGAACAGGACCGGGACCAGCACATTGCGGTCCCTGCCCTCGGCTCGCCTCCTCGATCACCTAGTCGTGATTTGATGGAGCTGCTCGACCAGGCGACCACCACGCATTTGGCGCCGGTGAGCGCCTCGCCGATGTAGCTGTGCCAGGTCTGCCCGGGCGGCACCTCGCGGTCCCAGAAGACCGCCAACCCCTCCCGTTCGAGCGCCGTCGCCAGATCGCGTGCCCGCGCCTCGTCCTCGTGCGCGTAGCTCAGGAAGACGTCGGGGGCCGATGGCCCTGCGATCGCTCAACGCGTGCATCCTCCAATATCGCGACATCCTAATCTCGGCCGACGAAATATGCACGATCTACGCATCAACCTCCGCGCTCAGCCGCCCGGTTGATCGGCTACCCGCGTCCCGACGCGGCGGCGCGCGAGGCCTGCGGCCGCGCTCCGGACCGGAAAGCCCGGGCGCGGCCGGCCCCGCGCGCGGCGCCGGCCGCTGAGCCCAGCAGACTCTCAGTTGCGCGGTTGCGGCACGAAGCGGATGTAGGGCTTGGGCGCCTTCCAGCCGCCCGGGTACTTGGCCTTGGCGGCCTCGTCCGAGACCGCCGGCACGATGATCACGTCCTCGCCCTGCTGCCAGTTGACCGGCGTCGCGACCTGATGCTTGGCGGTCAGCTGGACCGAATCCAGCGCGCGCAGGATCTCGGCGAAGTTGCGGCCGGTGCTCATCGGATAGGAGATCACCAGCTTGACCTTCTTGTCCGGGCCGATGAGGTAGACGTTGCGCACGGTCGCGTTGTCGGCCGCCGTGCGCCCGGTGGCCGTGGTGCCGGCGTTCGCGGGCAGCATGCCGTAGAGCTTGGCGATCGCCAGATCGCCGTCGCCGATCATCGGGTAGTTGGGCGCCTGGCCCATGGTGTCGGCGATGTCCTTCGACCAGCGCACGTGGTCGTCGACCGAGTTGACGCTCAGGCCCAGGATCTTGCAGTTGCGCTTGTCGAACTCCGGCTTCAGCTTGGCCATGAAGCCGAGCTCGGTCGTGCACACCGGGCGTGAAGTCCTTGGGGTGCGAGAAGATCACGCACCAGCTGTCGCCCACCCAGTCATAGAAGCTGATCGGGCCCTCGGTGGTCTGGGCCCGAAAATCCGGTGCGGTACTGCCGATCTGCAAAGTCATCGCAAGGTCCCCCCTTAGTTTGTAGATGCGCCGCCAAGGCGCCCGGGCCAGCCTGCTTGCCCGCGCTCGCGGCCACGGCCGCCCATGAGCGCCGGCTGGCTTCGGCGCCATTCACGGGTGTTAGCACGATTCGCGCCCCGACCGCGACGATGCTGTGGGTCGAGGAGCGGACCGGCAGCCATCGAGCGACCGAACGGAGGTGGCGCGCCCTGCAGGACTCGAACCTGCGACCATCGGCTTAGAAGGCCGGTGCTCTATCCAGCTGAGCTAAGGGCGCTCACGATCGGTTGCCGCCGCAGCCTAGACCTTGTGGATGAAGTTGTCGGCATAAGACTTTGGCCGCACGATGCGCACGTGCGGCTCGAAGACGCGATACTCGATGCCGCTGCGCCTTGCGTAGGCGATCGCCGCCTGCTGGCTCGGAAAGCGCAGCTGCAGCTGCTGCTCGGTGTCGTCGGAGCCGATCCAGCCGCACAAAGGGTCGGCCTCCTTGCGCGAGCGGGGCTCCATCTCCAACAGCCAGTACCGCGTCTTGGCGCGCCCGGACTGGGTCGCCGTCCTGGCGGGCTGATAGATGCGTGCGGCCATCGCTCGAAGTCCCAAAAATGCTCGCCCGGGCCCAGAGGTAGCCGCGCCTTCAGGCGGATTTAAGCCTCGCCCGAAGGTGCCGCGGCGGCGACGCCCCAGCGCGCCTCGAGCTCGGCGCGATGGAGCGCCAGCCACTGGAGCGTGATCAGCGTGCTCGCGGCCCGCAGGCGGCCGCCCTCGAGCCAGCCGAGCGCGGTCGCGAGCGGCACCACATGCGCCCTGACGTCCTCGCCATGGTCGGCGAGGCCGAACAGCCCGCCGGCGCCCCGGGCGTCGATCCGGGCGATGAAGGCGGAGCAGACCTCGCTGCTGCCGCCCGGGCTCGGGTAGTAGCTGCCGATCGGCACCAGATCGAGGAGCTCGAGCCCGGCTTCCTCCTCGGCTTCGCGCCGGGCGACCGCGGCGGTGGTCTCCCCCGGCTCGATGATGCCGGCGACCGGCTCGAGCAACCAGGGGTGATCCTCGCGCCCGAGGGCGCCGATCCGGAACTGCTCGACCAGCACGACCTCCCGGCGCACCGGATCGTAGGGCAGGACGACCGCCGCATCGCCGCGCTCGAGCAGCTCGCGCGCGAGCTCCGGCCCCAGGCCGCCCGCGAACAGGCGGTGGCGCAGGCGATAGCGGACGATCCTGAAGAAGCCCTCGAAGGCGACGGTGCGCTCCAGCACCTCGACCCGGGGCTCGGCCATGTCGGTGATGTCGGAGATGTCGGGCACGTCGGAGATGTCGGGCACGTCGGAGATGTCGGGCATGTCGGGATGTTGGGCAGGGGCCGGGCGGCAGCGGGGCGGCGGCCGGGGTGCGGCGCGCCCGCGCGGCTCAGGTGAACGCCTTGAAGGCGATCAGGGTGAAGGTGTCCTTGACCCCGTCCAGGGTCTGCACCCGGCTGGTGACGAAGCGGCCGATGTCGGTGGCATCGTCGAGGTAGAACTTCATCAAAAGGTCGTACTGGCCCGAGATCGAGTGCACTTCGGAGACCGCCTCGACGTTCTGGACCGCGGCGTCGGCGACCTCGTAGGCGCGCCCGAGCTCGCACTTGACCATCACGAAGATGGTTTGCATCAGTCCTCCGCGACCTCGGGCAGGTCGGCGATCTGCGGCACCGGTCGCCGCATGAACAGCGGGACGTGATCACCCATGCCGACGATCGGCTGGTCGGCGGGCGCCGAAGCGGCGCGGCCCCGGTGCTTGGCCGGGCGCGGCCTCGGTTCCGGCCTGGCGCGCCCGCGCTCCGGCCGGGCGGCCGGCTCGGCAGCGACCGGCGGCTCGGCCGCGGCTACGGGCCGGGCCTCGGGCCGGGCTGGGGTCTCGGGTCGGGCTGGGGCCTCGGGCCGGGGTCTGAATTCGGGCCGGGGTCGTCCTTGAGGCCGGGGCCCGGTCTCGCGCCTCGGCCTGGCGCCGACCTCAACCTCGGCCGGGGGCTGGGTCGTGGCGGGAGCGGGAGCCGGGCTCGTGGCCGGGGCGGTGGGCGCCCGGCCGCCGCGCGCCCGACCACGGGTCGTCGGCGCGAGCTCGGGCCCGTCCAGACCGCCGATCTCGAGCCTCGGGATCGGCTTGCCGGTCAGCCGGGTGATCGCATCGACGTAGCGCCCCTCGTCGGGCAGGACCAGGGTGAAGGCGCGGCCCGCCTGGCCGGCGCGGCCGGTGCGCCCGAGCCGGTGGACGTAGTCCTCGGCATGGGTCGGCACGTCGTAATTGATCACGCAGGGCATCATGACGATGTCGAGACCGCGCGCGGCGACGTCGGTCGCGACCAAAAAGGCGATCTCGCCGCGCTTGAAGGCTTCGAGCGCCGCGGTCCGCTGCGGCTGATCGAGATCGCCGTGGATGTCGCGGACGCTGAAGCCCGCCCGCTCCATCTGCCGGCGCAGGCTCGCGACCTCGCGCTTGCGGTTGCAGAAGATCAGGGCATTGTCGATGCCCTGGTCCTCGATCAGATGCCGGAGCGCTTTGAACTTCTGGCGCGGCGGCACGATCGCGACATGGTCCTCGATGCGCTCGGCCATGGTCGCGGGCGGGGTCGCCTGGACCTCCTTGGGATGGGTCAGGAACGCGTTCGCCAGGCGCCGGATCTCGGCCGGCATGGTCGCCGAGAACATCAGCGTCTGCCGGCGCTTGCTGACCAGGTTCACGATCCGCTCGACATCCGGCATGAAGCCCATGTCGAGCATCCGGTCGGCCTCGTCGATGACCAGGATGGTGACCCCGCCGAGCAGCACCTTGCCGCGCTCGAACTGGTCGAGCAGGCGGCCAGGGGTGGCGATCAGCACGTCGACCCCGCGATCGAGCCGGCGCCACTGCTCATCCATGCCGACGCCGCCGATCAGGAGCGCCATGGTGAGGTTGAGGTGCTTGCCGTAGGTCTCGAAATAGTTGGCGCTCTGGGTCGCGAGCTCCCGGGTCGGGCTCAGGATCAGCGAGCGCGGCATGCGCGCCTTGGCCTTGCCCGAGGCGAGCCGCTCGATCATCGGCAGGACGAACGCGGCGGTCTTGCCGGTGCCGGTCTGGGCAATCCCGAGCAAGTCCTCGCCGGTCAAGATCACCGGGATGGCTTGTTCTTGGATCGGGGTCGGCGTCTGATAGCCGGCGTCCACTACCGCCTGGAGAATCTCCGGACGGAGAGGAAAGTCGCTGAACTGCATGCAAGCCCCTTGGCGGGGGTGAATTCAAGTCGCAAAGCTCCTGGCCAAGGGAGCATTGCTGAGCCTGGATGTAGAGATTTGCGCCGCGATGTCAATGATCGTCGTGAGAGCCGGGGGTAAGCGGCCAAGTGCTCGCCGCGGCGCCGAGCGCGTCGCGCTGTGCGGCCTGTCGATGAGCGGCTACGTCGCCTTGGAGATCATGCGCCGTGCCCCGGACCGGGTGCAAAAGCTCGCCCTGCTCGATACCCAGGCCCGCCCGATGCCACCCTCGTGGTCCTGCCCCGTTGCGGCCATCTGAGCCCGATCGAGCAGCCGGGGATGGTCACCGCCCAAGCTGGCCGCCTGGCTCGACGCCCGAGCGGGCCAGGGAACCGGACGCGCGCCCGGTCATCAGCGCCCAACCAGGGTCAGCTCCGCCTGCACGCTGGCGCTGACGGTCTCGAGGTCGGGGAGTGCCACCGGCGGCGGCGCCGGCATGGCTTCGGCCATCGTCGCCCGGAACATCGGACGGATTGGCGGCTCGCCCGGCGCCGCCCCGACCTGCAGGGTCTCGATCGCCAGGACGCGCATGCCCATGCTCGTGGCCACCCGCTCGGCGCGGTTGCGAAGGGTCTGGATCGCCTCGACGGTGAGCTCGTCCTCGACCGTCCGGCGCACCTCGTCACCCAGCTGATAGCTGAGCCCGCTGACGTTCAGGCCATCGGTCTGCAGGACGCCGACCAGCTCGAGCAGCGGCGCGGCCTCGCGGGTCGTGAGCCGGAGGTCCTGCTCGGCGATCCAGCCGCGCGGGTGACCGTCCTTGTCGTAATCCTGATAGACGCGGTAGCCGCCGGTCGCGGCCCGGACGCCCGCGACCTTGCGCGCCTTGGCGATCGCCGCGGTCATCCGACCGTTGACGTCGGCCTGCGCGGCCGCCGCCGCGGCCGCTTCGGCGCGCACCGAGAGCACGCCCACCAGGGTGTCCTGCTCGACCTCGCGGGTGGCGGTCGCGCTCAGCACGAGCTTGGTCCGCGCCGGCTCGTCGGCCGCCGCCGGCGCCGCGGCCGCGACGATCAGGCCGAGGCACAACAGAAGTCGATTTCGGCATCGGTGTTCCCTCCACCCTTGCCCGCACGCTTTGCGCAAGGCTGCGCCTGCTCGCCGGACCCCGCGAGACCCCATCGCATCTTCTCGCTTGTCCGACGGTCCGACCCGTGGAACCCCACAAGAGGTAGTCCCGTTGCAGAGCAGCGTCCATCACCACCGCCGCCACCGCCGGAGCAGGTCGCGCTCGCGGAAGTGCTGGCCGCCCCGGCGGTTCTTGCCGTCGGCGCCGTGCCGACGAGCTGGCCGCTCGTAGCGGGCCACCCGCCGCTTGTGATATCGTCGAAATTGAATCGGCAGCGTTCCTATCGCCGGCACCGCCGTGTGTCGAGCTTGACGACCAATGCTGCGGGGGCTCGAATGGCGCATCCCATGGGCATGCGAGGCTAAACCATGGCCAATCATCCCAAGGCGACCGCGCCGGGGCGAGGTGCTGCGGCGCTCAGTATCGCCGACATCACCATCACTCCCGAGCTCTGGGCTCGACCGGCGCGGCCGGCCAATCTCGAGGCGGAGACTGCGGCGATCCGCCGGCTCGCCGACACGATGGCCACCGATCCGGGGCAAATTTTCCAGTTGTGCGTGGATCTCGCGGTCGAGCTGTGCCGTGCCGATACCAGTGGGATCAGCCTGTATGAGCACACCGATGCCGGCGAGGAGATTTTTCGCTGGATCGCCATGGCCGGACAACTGAAGCGGCATTTGCACGGCACGACGCCCCGGCGGTTTTCGCCCTGCGGGATCGCCGTCGACACCGGCATGCCGTTGCTGATGCGGCGGCCGGAGCTGGTTTACAGGTACCTGGATGTCGGTCCGCCATTCCACGACGTCTTGCTGATCCCGCTCGGCGGCAAGGGCAGCCGGCTCGAAGCGACGATCTGGATCGTCGCCCACAACCCCACGCGCAAGTTCGACGGCGAGGACGCGCGCGTGATGCAGCGCCTGGCGATCTTCACCGCCACGGCCCTCCAGATGGCGCAGGTCGTCGAGGACGCCCGTGCGGAGGCGGCCGAGCACAAACTGGCCTTCCAGGAGCTCGACCATCGGGTCGGGAACACGTTGCAGATGACGTCGAGCCTGCTGCGCCTGCAGCTCGGCACCATTGCCGATCCGACCGCGCGCGCGGCGATCGAGGCCGCAAGCCGGCGGGTGCTGGCGATGGGACAGGTCCACCGGATCGGCGCCGGTGCTGCCCAGGGCAATCTCGCCGAGGTCATCGAGAGCGTCTGCGCCGATCTGTTCGGGACCGCCGGGACGGCCTTCCGTCTCCATCTCGAGGCCGAGAAGGTGATCGTGCCTGCGCATAAGGCGGCGGTCGTGGCTCTGATCGTCAACGAGCTCGTCACCAACGCGATCAAGCACGGCTTTCGCGATCGCGCTTGCGGCACGGTCACGATCGGGTTGCGCCGGACCGGCGCCGAATTGGTGGCGCTTTCGGTCTCGGATGATGGCGCGCCCCTGCCGGCCGGTGGCGACGCCGAGCAGCCCGGGGGGATGGGCCTCAACCTGGTCCGCCGGCTCGCCGGTCAGCTCGCCGGCGAACTGGTCGTGGATGCGGAGCCGAAGCGCTTCACCGTGGCGTTTCCGGCCCGGTACGCATCACCATCCTGAAGCGGATCGAGCTAGGCGGCGACCGCCCCTTCTGGCCGCGCTCAGACGTCCAGCTCCTCGACCTGCCCGGCGTTGGCCTGGATGAAGGCAAGGCGGAGCTCGGGCCGGCGGCCCATCAGCTGCTCGACCAGATCCTCGGTCGAGCGGATGGCGACGCCATCGCCATCGGACGCGATCTCGACCCGCTCCAGGGCGCGCGTCTTGGGGTCCATGGTGGTCTCGCGCAATTGCCTGGCCGACATCTCGCCCAGCCCCTTGAAGCGGCTGATCTCGACCGCCTTGCCCTTGAAGCGGGCGGCCATCAGCCGGTCGCGCTCGGCCTCGTCGCGGGCATAGGCGATGGTCCCGCCGGCGCTCAGGCGGAACAGGGGCGGCTGGGCGAGGTAGAGGTGGCCATCCCGGATCAGCTGCGGCATCTCCCGGAAGAAGAAGGTCATCAGGAGGGCCGCGATGTGGGCGCCGTCGACGTCGGCGTCGGTCATGATCACGACCTTGTCGTAGCGCAGATCGTCGCCCCGATAGGCCTTGCCGTGGCCGCAGCCGAGCGCGGTCACGAGGTCAGCGAGCTCGCGGTTGGCGCGCAGCTTGTCCAGGCTGGCGCTGGCGGCGTTCAGGATCTTGCCCCGCAACGGCAGGATCGCCTGGCTCTCGCGCTCGCGCGCCTGCTTGGCCGAGCCGCCCGCGGAATCGCCCTCGACCAGGAAGATCTCGGTGCCGTCCCGGCCGTCGATCGTGCAGTCGGCGAGCTTGCCCGGCAGGCGCAGCTTGCGGGTCGCGGTCTTGCGCGCGACCTCCTTGGAGCGCCTGCGCGCGAGCCGCTCCTCGGCGCGGCCGACGACGTGCTCGAGCAGCGCCCGCGCGGCCTCGGCGTGGCCCGAGAGCCAGTGGTCGAAGTGGTCCTTGAGCGACTGCTCGACCAGGCGGCCGGCCTCGGGGGCGACCAGCTTCTCCTTGGTCTGGCCCTGGAACTGCGGGTTCGGGATGAACAAGGACAGCAGCACGCAGGCGCCGCCGATGAGATCGTCGGCGGTGACCTGGGCGACCTTCCGGTTGCCGGTCAGCTCGCCGTAGGCGCGCAGCGCCCGGGTCAGGGCGTTGCGCAACGCCTGTTCGTGCGCGCCGCCCAAAGGCGTCGGGATGGTGTTGCAGTAGAGACCGACGTAGGGCTCCTCGTCCTCCGGCCAGGCGATCGCCCACTCGACCCGGCCGCCCGGTCCGTTCTGGCCGCCGTTGAGCTCGGCCTCGCCGACGAACGACAGCTCGGTGACGCACGCGCGCTCCGCCAGCGTCGCCTTGAGAAAGTCCTCGAGCCCGGCCGGAAAGTGGAACACCTCACGCTCGGGCACGCCCTCGCTGCCGATCAGGAGGTCGGGATCGCACTGCCAGCGGATCTCGACGCCGCGGAACAGGTAGGCCTTGCTGCGCGCCAGGCGATGCACGAGCGCCGGGCGGAAGCGGAGCGAGGTGCCGAAGATCTCCGGGTCGGGCCGGAAGCGGACCATGGTGCCGCGCCGGTTGGCCGTGCCGCCGAGCGACTCGAGCTCGGTCACCGGCTGGCCGCGCACGAACCGCTGGCGCCAGAGCTGGCGGTTGCGCGCGACCTCGACGATCAACTCCTCGGCGAGCGCGTTGACCACCGAGACCCCGACCCCGTGCAGGCCGCCCGCGGTCTGGTAGACCTTGGCGCCGAACTTGCCGCCCGAGTGCAGGGTGGTCATGATCACCTCGAGGGCCGAGCGGTCCGGGAACTTGGGATGCGGATCGACCGGGATGCCGCGGCCGTTGTCGCGCACGCTGACCGCGCCATCGGCCTCGAGCCGGATCTCGATCCAGCTGGCGTGGCCGGCGACCGCCTCGTCCATGGCGTTGTCGAGCAGCTCGGCGACCAGATGGTGCAGCGCCCGCTCGTCGGTGCCGCCGATGAACATGCCCGGACGCCTGCGGACCGGCTCCAGGCCCTCCAGCACCTCGATGTCGGCGGCGGTGTAGTCGGCAGGGGTGCTGGCCGGGCGCGGCTCGCCCTGGTAAAGGTCGTGCATGGCGCGTATATGCCCCAGGCTGGGGTGCATGGCAAGCCTCGGTCGCGCTTTCGCGTCAAGATGCGGTGCGCGACCCGGACCGATGGCCCAAGATGTAGTTGTTGATTGCCGCAGATCGATGAAGAAGCGATGAACGCCGCCCGTCTCACCCGCCGCTGGCAAGAAGCGGCCGGCGATCCAGCGCCGCATGGCAGAGGCGCTGGTCGACGAGATCGATGAGCGGCGTGCGACTGGCCTCGTCACACGCGACTTCCGCGCGCGGTGCTGGCTCAAGTCTGCGGGAGATCGCGACGCTGCGCGAGAGCCGAGCGCGGAGATCGCGTCCGTCCGGGGCGAATCTGGCGCTCGTCCTGACGATGATCGCCATCCAGAGGGCTGGGGCATGATGATGATGATCCTGGTCCAGGTCCTGCGTTGAGGTTCCGTCATGGCTGAGGACGTGATCGGCGAGCGGACCCTCGACCGGGGCGAGCCCGCGGTCCGGACGCTGGCCATGCCGGCCGACACCAACCCGTCCGGCGACATCTTCGGCGGCTGGGTTCTGGCCCAGATGGACCTCGCCGCCGGCATCGTCGCCGCCCAGTGCGCAAAGGGCCGGGTCGCGACCATAACGCACTGCGACCGCTCATCCAATTCTTGGAGCGACTGCAGAGGACGCGGGGCTACATCATGAAAATAAGCGAGTTACTAGACAGCATTCGCAAATATGACCTCGTCCTGCCAGAGTTCCAGAGGGAATACGTCTAGAAGTGCGAGCAGGCAAAGCAGCTGATGGTCTCGCTCGTGAAGCGCTATCCGGTCGGCGGGCTTCTCCTATGGAAAACGGATCAGCCGCCTGAGCTGAAGAACGTCGACAGGCTCCCCGAGAAACTGGGTCGCATTCAGGTGTTGCTCGACGGGCAGCAACGACTTACGACGCTCCACATGCTGATCACGGGCGAGGTCCCCTCCTACTACACTGCGGCGGAGATCGAAAACGATCCGCGTGATCTCTACGTCCATCTGCGCACACTCGAATTCCAGTTCTATCAACGCTCCAAGATGCAAGACGATCCCTGTTGGCAACGGGTGATCAGCTGCTTCGAGACCGACGCGCCGATCAGGCCCACGAAAATCGCCCAAGCTATTGCGGATGAAGGAGAGGATGCGCTCGATCTAGCTGAGATCCTGATGGATAATCTCGCCAAGATCCGGTCTATAAAAGAGGTCAACCTGCCCGAGCAGCTCGTGCCGCCGCATGCGACCCTCGATGAGGCGATCGACATTTTTGACCGGGTGAATAGCCAGGGCACGAAGCTGACCGATGCCGAGCTGGCGCTGACCCATGTAACAGGCAAGTGGCCCACCGCGCGGCGACGCCTGAAGGAAAAGATGAACGAGTGTGCCACCAAGAATTTCGACCTCAGCCTAACGTTTATGACCCGCGCATTGGTAACCGTCGTCTGCCGTCGGGCGCTCTATGAGACGATCCATCCCAAGGAGCGGAGTGAGTTGGAGGCGGGCTGGAAGACACTTTCTAAGATCCTTGACTACCTGCTCTCGATTCTTCCGTCCCGCATGTTCATCCATTCGACAGATGATCTCAACACCACGAACGCGCTCATCCCGCTTGTCGCGTACCTCTCGCTAAATGGCGGCAAGTTCCCAAATGGGAAAGCGCTTAAGCACGGGCAGAACTGGCTCTATGCTGCGCTCATCTGGGCGCGCTACACCGCCCAGACCGATCAACGGCTCGAGGCGGATGTGCAGCTCGTGGTGCGCGAGTCGGAACCGTGGGATGCCCTACGCGCCAACATTGTCGAGCAGCGTGGGCGGATCGAGGTGAAGGCAAGCGATATGGAAGGACGAAACGCGCAGCACCCGCTCTACCGTATGGTATATATCCTGGCCAAAGCGCACGGTGCCGTGGACTGGTTCAATGGCGCTCCGCTTGGCACTACCCATGGCGATGCCTATGAACTCAACAGCCATCACATCTTTCCGCAATCCGTTCTCTACAAGAACGTCTGGGAGGCGGACAATTACATCCACCGCCAGACAGTCAACGAGATCGGCAACCGGGCCTTCCTGACGGCTTCGACGAACCTTGAAATCTCCAACAAGCCCCCCGCCGCGTATCTGGCAGGCATCGAAGAGACCTATCCTGGGGCGCTTGCGGCACAATTCGTCCCTATGGACCCGAGTCCTCTGGGAGGTCGAACGCTACCGAGACTTCATCGCGGCGCGGCGAGAGGTAATTGCGCGCAAGCTCAACGAGTTTATGGGTAGCCTCATCGCCGAACCGCAACCGCCGCGCCATCGACCGATCGGCGATTTGATCAAGCTCGGAGAGAGCTATGTGCTCGAATTCAAGAGCACCCTTCAGTGGGATGTGATCCAAGGCAAACAAAACAAAGAGTTGCGCAACTCCTCGCTCAGGACGATCGCGGCATTTTTGAATTCCCAGGGTGGTACGCTTGTCATCGGTGTAGAAGATGATGGGGCGATCTTCGGGCTCGATCACGATCTGAAACTCCTCGAAGGATCGCGGGACAAGTTCGAACAGCTTCTGACTCGCCTCGTGACCGACACGATTGGGGCGGGAATTCGCACCTCTTTATCGCCCGCGGTTCGAGGCCGTAGGCAAACAAGACGTCTGCATCGTGGACGTGGAGCGGGCGCCGGAACCCGTGTTTCTAAAGATGGAGAAGGGCAAGCAATTCTTTGTCCAAGTCGGCAACACGAGCCGCGCTCTCGACCATGAGGAGATGCTCCGCTACATCGAGACGAATTGGACGTAGGCCCATGGTGTTTCTGATATCGGTAGAGGTCCGTGGACCTGGCAGTTTATAACCCCGTCGGCGTGCAGATCGCCCTGGTTGGCATCTTGGTCACGATCCTGTTCCAGGTGTTGCGTTGAGGCTGCGTCGTGGCTGAGGACGTGATCGGCGAGCGGGCCCTCGACCGGGGCGAGCCCGCGGTCCGGACGCTGGCCATGCCGTCCGACACCAACCCGTCCGGCGACATCTTCGGCGGCTGGGTTCTGGCCCAGATGGACCTCGCCGCCGGCATCGTCGCCGCCCAGCGCGCAAAGGGCCGGGTCGCGACCGCGGCGCTGGACGGCATGTCGTTCCACAAGCCGGTCTACGTCGGCGATCTGGTCAGCTGCTATGCCAAGGTGGTGCGGATCGGACGCAGCTCGATGACCGTCCAGGTCGACACCTTCGTGCTTCGCCGGCGTGACGGCTCGGAGGTCAAGGTGACCTCGGGCCGTTTCACCGTGGTCGCGATCGACGACCAGGGGCGGCCGCGCGCGGTCCCCCCGGCCGGGCCGGCGCCGGACCGCCGGGCGAGCCCCGCCGGCAGCTGAGCGCCCCCGGGCCCCAGCCGCCGAGCAGGCGCTGGTCTTCGGCCTCGACGATCCGACGGCACGCGCAGGCCGTCCGCTCGAGCACAAGCCCGGGGGTGCCCCGGCCGGCTATGTCGACCCGAACGTCGCCGTCAGGAGACGCTTCAGCTCCTGCCCGGCGTAGGGCTTGCGCAGCCGGGCGTAGCCCGCGAGGTTGGCGGGGAAGGTGTAACCGTCCTCGTAGCCGGTGGCGAAGATCATGCGCACGCCGCGCCGGGCGAGCTCGTCGGCGGCCGGGAACACCGCCTGGTCGCGCAGGTTGACGTCGAGGACCGCACCGTCCAGCCGCTCCTCCCGGGCCAGCCTGAGCGCCTGGTCGACCGTCGCCGCCGGGCCGACCGTCTCGCAGCCGCATTCCTGCAACACCTGCTCGAGCTCCATCGCCGCGAGCACGTTGTCCTCCGCGACCAGGATCCGGAGGCCATCGAGAGGTTGCCGACCAGCCATCGCCGCCGACTCCCCGAGCGCAACGCGACTACATGCCATCGACGGGCTAACGGCATCGACCCGCCGGAGTTCCCTGGCCGCCGCGAAAGAGCCGCTCCCCGCTGGAGGGGATACGACGCCGCCCCGCCGTGCAAGGTCGAGCCGGCGCACCAATCCCGATCTCCAGGGGCTCAACCCAGGAGCTGCGGCAGGATCAGAACGATCGCGGGGAAGCCGAGCAACAGCGCGATCCGGATCATCTCGACCAGCAGGAACGGCAGGACGCCCTTGAACGTCTCGCCCATCGGCACGTCCTCGGCGAGGCTGTGGATGATGAACACGTTCATGCCCACGGGCGGCGTGATCAGGCCGAGCTCGACCGTGATCAGGGCGATGATCCCGAACCAGACCTTGAGCTGCTCGGTGGTCATGCCGAAGTCGATGCCCTCGAGCATCGGCCAGAAGAACGGGACCGCGAGGATGATCATCGACAGGCTGTCCATGAAGCAGCCGAAGACGATCAGGATCAGCAGGATCACGAGCATGACGGCCATCGGCGGCAGGGCCTGCTGCTCGATCCAGAGAACCGCGCCGGCCGGCAGCTGCGAGAGCGCGAAGAAGCCGTTCAGCAGCTCGGCGCCGAACAGGATCAAAAAGATCATGCCGGTCGCCTTGGCGGTCTCGAGCAGGCAATCGACCAGGGCGACAGGGTTCAGCCGGCCTTTGATCAGCGCGGCCAGGCCGACGCCTCCGGCGCCGATCGCGGCCGCTTCGGTGGGCGTGAACAGGCCCGCGTAGATGCCGCCGATCACGACCCCGAAGACCAGCACGACCGGCCAGATCGCCAACGTCGCCTCGAAGCGCTCGGCCCGGCTCGCGCGCACGCCGACCGGGGCCGCGGCCGGCCTCAGCGCGACGTAGCCGCGCACGGCAAGCGCGAAGAACAGGGTCGCGAGCAGGCCTGGGATCAGCGCTGCCTGGAACATGGTGACGATGCTGGTCTCGACGATGATCGCGTAGATCACCAGGGGCACCGAAGGCGGGATCAGGATGCCGAGCGTGCCGCCGGCGGCGAGCGTGCCGGTGGCGAGCGCGGGCTCGTAGCCGTGCCGGCGCAGCTCCGGCAGCGCGACCTGGCCCATGGTCGAGGCGGTCGCGAGCGACGAGCCGCAGATCGCGCCGAAGCCCGCGCAGGCGCCGATCGCGCCGATCGCCATGCCGCCCTTGAGGTGGCCGACCCAGGCGCTGGCGGCCCGGAACAGGTCGCGCGACAGGCCGGCCCGGCTGGCCAGCTGGCCCATCAGCATGAACAGGGGCACGACCGAGAGGTCGTAGGTCGAGAAGCGCCAGTAGGCGATGGTCTTGAGCTGGCTCAGCAGCGCCGCGGGGCCGGCGAGCCAGGCAAAGCCGCCGCCGCCGACCAGGATCATGGCGAGCGCGATCGGGATGCGCAGCGCGATCAGGCCGAGCAGCAGGCCGATCCCGAGCAGGCCGACCGCCTCGCTGCTCATGACCCCGCGGAAGCCCTCAGGAACCGCGGCCCAGCGCCGCCTCGAGGTCCTCTGCGAAGCGCACCAGCGCCACCAGAGCGAGCAAAGCCAGCGAGATCAGGATCGGCGGAAAGGCCCACCAGCGCGGCAGCTCGAGGTTGGTCGTGACCTCGTGGTGGTGGTAGAAGTCGTAGCCGCCGAGGCTCATCCGCCAGAGCAGCACCAGCCCGATCAGCGCGAGGGCCAGCGAGCTCAGCGCTCCGAGCGCGCGCTTGAAACGCTCGGGCGCCCGTTCGGTGAACACGTCGACCAGCACGTTGCCGCCCGCCTGATGGCAGTAGGGCAGGAAGGCGAAGGCCGCGAGCGCGGTGCCGATCTCGACCAGCTCGTAGTCGCCCGGGATCGGGAAGCCGAGCGTCGCGCGCATCACCACGCTCAGGACCGTCATCAACAGCATGGCGACCAGGACCAACCCGCCCAGGATCGCCCACGCCCGGCTCAAGACCAGCACGGCCTGGCCGAAGCGCCCGAGCGGGCCGCCCTCGGCGGCTGCCACCGCGCGGCCTACTGGTGATGTGCCGCGACCGCGGCCTTGGCCGCGGCGAGCAGGCCCTCGCCGTCGATGCCGGCGGCGTCGACCTCGGTAAGCCAGCGATCGATCGCCGGCTGGATGGCCTTTTCCCACTTGGGCTTGTCGGCGTCCGGCCAGTCGATGAACTCGTTGCCCGCCTCCTTGGCGGCCTTGCGCCCCGGCCCCTCGAGGTCCATCCAGAGCTGGCCGGTCTGCCTGGCGATGTGGGCGCCCGAGTTGTCGTCGATCACCTTCTTGAGGTCGTCCGGCAGGCTGTCGTAGCGGGCCTTGTTCATGCCGAACAGGAACACCGCGGTGCCGAGCCGGGTGCCGTCCTCGAACTCCATGTGGTACTTGACCAGCTCCTGGATCTTGAGCGGCAGCAAGATCTCGTAGGGGATCGTGGTGCCGTCGACCACGTGCTTGGCGAGCGCCTGGGGCAGCTGCGGCACCGGCATGCCGACCGGATTGGCGCCGAGGGCTTCGAGCATGAAGCTGCCGGTGCGCGACGGCGTGCGAATCTTCAGGCCCTTCAGATCCGAGGGCTCACGCACCGGCGTGTCGATGGTGTGGAGCGCGTTGCCGGCGTGCACGTGGATCAGGATCGGGTGCACGTCCTGGTACTCGGGCGCCAGCCATTTCGCGTACAGGTCCTGGATCGCGAGGTTGGTCGCGACCGCATCGTTGGTGTGCACGAACGGCAGCTCGAACACCTCGGTGCGCGGGAACTGGCCGGGGGTGTAGCTGGTCACGGTCCAGATCAGGTCGACCACGCCGTCGCGCAGCTGGCTGATCAGCTGCGGCGGACTGCCGCCCAGCGTCATCGAGGGATAGATCTCGACCTTGATCCGGCCGTTCGACTGCTTCTCGACCCGCTCGGCCCAGGGCTGGAGGAAGGCGCGCTGCGCCGGCGCGGTCGGCCCGAGGAGGTGGTGCAGCTTGAGCGTGATCTCCTGGGCGCTCACGGGCGCCGGCCAAAGCCAGGCTGCGCCCGCCAGCGCCGCCGCGAGCGCTGCCGCCGTCGTCCTGATCGCCATCGCCAGCTCCCCTGATCGTGGTCGCCCGGACCCGCGTGCGCGGTTGATGCCGCGCATCGCCCGATCAGAGCTTATGTCAGAAGCGCGCCGTCTTTTCAAAGCCGGTCCGGCCCGCCTGCCCGGAGGTGGCAGCGAGACGGGAAACCCGGCGGCCGCTCAGGTCGAGATCGTCGCCCGTCAGCGGACCTCGAGCGCGCCGATCCGACCGTCGTCGGCGAAGCCGAAGCGATAGGTCAGGTTGGCCGGGCTGCCTGCGAAGGTGCCCGAGACCTTGACGACGACGATCGTCCGCTCAGCCTCGATGCGGCTTTCGAGCGGTTCCGCGGTGACGCGATATCTGGCGCTGGTCGCTTCCTTCCAGGAGCGGATCGCAGCCGTGCCGACGATCTCGCGGCCCTCGTCGCGCACGCTGGCGTCGGCGGCGAAGCAGGCGACCATCGCATCGATGTCGTGCCGGTTCTGCGCCTCGAAATAACGAACGAGGATGCCTGGCAGCTCTGGCATCGCGCGTTTCTCCGACGTGGGTTGCTGGCATCGACATGATCGTGGTGCCATACTTCCGCCATGGCAAGAACTGACAGAAAAGTAGGGTACTCACCGACAGGTAAGCTCGGCGACGTCACCCCCGACATGGCGGCGAGCGGCGTCGAGGATGCGTTCCGGATTTTGGAGGGGCGCTGGAAGATGGTGATCATCTTCCACCTGTTCGCGCGAGGAACGCTGCGCTTCTCGGAACTGGAGAAAGCGATCCCGGCGGTCTCGCAGAAGATGCTGATCCAGCAGCTGCGCGACCTCGAACGCGATGGCGTCGTCAGCCGGACCGTCCACCCGCAGGTGCCGCCCAAGGTCGAATACGATCTGACCGGATGGGGCAGGGCGCTGTGCCCGGCGCTCGACGCTTTGCTCGAATGGGCCGCGCTGCGGCCGGATCGGTCCCGACCCGGCAGCGCCGGTGACCCGCCTTGAGATGTTCGCAGCTATGGCCAACCCCCCCGGCCTGCGCTAGAGTTGAGGCAACCGCTGCGGAGGGAGGCCGCGATGAGCAAGCACGACCACCACAACCGCCCCCTGAGCGAGGTCGAGCTGCGCGTCAAGGCGCTGGAATCGCTCCTGACCGAGAAGGGGTTGATCGATCCCGCGGCGGTCGACGAGATCATCGAGACCTACGAGCGCAAGGTCGGCCCGCGCAACGGCGCCAAGGTGGTGGCGCGCGCCTGGGTCGATCCGGACTACAAGCGGCGCCTGCTGGCGGAGGGCACCGGGGCGATCGCCGAGCTCGGCTTCTCGGGCATCCAGGGCGAGGACATGGTGGTCGTGGAGAACACCGAACGGGTCCACAACCTGGTCGTGTGCACGCTCTGCTCCTGCTATCCCTGGCCGACGCTGGGCCTGCCGCCGGTCTGGTACAAGTCGGCGCCCTACCGGGCCCGCGCCGTGAGCGATCCGCGCGGTGTGCTCGAGGAGTTCGGCGTCGCTCTGCCGGCGGCGACCGAGGTCCGCGTCTGGGACAGCAATGCCGAGCTCCGTTACCTCGTGCTGCCCAGGCGGCCGGCCGGCACCGAGGGCCTGTCCGAGGATCAGCTGGCGTCGCTGGTCACCCGCAATTCGATGATCGGCGTCGGCCTGCCGCGCGCGCCGCAGGCTGGATCGGCGCGCGCCGGGGGCAAGCCGGGGAAGGGGGCGGAGAAGGGGCAAGGGCGATGAACGGCATCCACGATCTGGGCGGCATGCATGGCCTGGGCCCGATCCGGCCCGAGGCCGACGAGCCCGTGTTCCACGAGGACTGGGAACGGCGGGTGTTCGGCATGTTCATCGCAAGCTTCGCCGGCGGCCAGTTCAACGTCGACGAGTTCCGGCATGCGATCGAGCGCATGGACCCCGCGCACTACCTGGAATCGAGCTATTACGAGCACTGGCTGACCGCGGTCGAGACGCTCCTGGTCGAGAAGGGCGCCTTGACCCGGGCCGAGCTCGAGGCGCGCCGGAAGAAGCTCGCGAAGGAGGCCGCCTGATGCCAGCACTGACCAAGGACATGGTGCCGGGCCTGGTCGCGACCGGCGGCTCCTGCCGGGTCGATGCCGAGGTGCCGGCCAAGTTCAAGGCCGGCGAGTGGATCGTCGTGCGCAACATCAACCCGGCCCGGCACACGCGCCTGCCCCGCTACGTGCGCGGCAAGCAGGGGGTGGTCGAGCATGACCACGGCGTGTTCGTCTTCCCCGATACCAGCGCCCATGGCGGGGGCGCGAAGCCGCAGCACGTCTACAGCGTCAAGTTCGCGGCCCGGGAGCTCTGGGGCGCCGATGCGCCGGCCAAAGATCACCTCTACCTCGATCTCTGGGACGACTACCTCGAGCGCGCCGGCGGCGGCGCGCGTTCCCGGTGACCGTCGCCCGATGGCCAGTCGCGAGATGACCCGCCACCGCGTGCCGCCCCGTCACCCCGACATGCCGCCGATCCCGCAGGACGGCGATGGCCCGGTGTTCCGCGAGCCGTGGGAGGCCCAGGCCTTCGCCATGGTGCTCGACCTCTACGACCGGGGCCATTTCACCTGGTCGGAATGGGTCCGCCACCTGAGCGCCGAGATCGCCGGCGCCAGAGAGCGGGGCGATGCGGACCAGGGCGCCACCTACTATCGCCACTGGCTGGCCGCGTTCGAGAAGCTGGTCGCGGCCAAGGGCCTGACCTCGGCCGACGAGCTCGCGGTCCGCCGCGACCAGTGGGCGGAAGCCGACCACCACCGCGGCTTCGGTGAGCCGATCGTGCTCGACCGGCCGCATCACCAGCATTGAACGCCGTCACCGCAAGGCAGCAGGGAGCCGCAGCATGCCGACCAACATCGGGACGATCCATCCGCCGGCGGCCGGGGTGCGCGCGCGGCCCCGGGCCCGCACCTGGCCAGGAGCGCTGGTCGCGGTTCTGCTGGGTATGGTGATCCTCTACGGGGTCGGTTTCGCGAGCGCGCCCTTGTTGCACAACGCCGCCCACGACACCCGCCATTCCAACGGGTTCCCCTGCCACTGAGCGACCGGGCCTGCGGCGCCGGCAGCGCGCCCGCGCCGAACCAGGAAGGATGGCCATGAAGCTGTACATGCATCCGGTGTCGATGACCAGCCGGCCGGTGCGGCTGATGATCGCCGAGCACGGCCTCAAGGTCGACGAGCAGATGGTCGACCTGATGACCGGCGCGCACTACCAGCCGCAGTTCGTCGCGGTCAACCCCAACCGGATGGTGCCCGTGCTCGAGGACGGCGACTTCCGCCTGACCGAGAGCTCCGCCATCCTCAAGTATCTCGCGGACAAGTTCAACCTGCCGGTCTACCCCAAGGAGCTGAAGCAGCGGGCCAAGGTCAACGAGATCATGGACTGGTTCAATACCAACTTCTATCGCGACTATGGCTATGGCTGGATTTATCCGCAACTGTTCCCGCACCACCGCCGGCCGAGCGACGACGTGCAGGCCGCGACGGTCGCCTGGGGCAAGGAGCGCGCCGAGGGCTGGCTCAAGGTCCTGAACGACTACTGGCTCGGGCCGGACAAGAAGTATCTGTGCGGCGACCAGATCACGATCGCCGACTACTTCGGGGTCTGCCTTTTGACCTTGGGCGAGGTGATCGGCTGCGACTTCAGGGCCTATCCCAATGTCAAGCGCTGGCTCGACACCATGAAGCGGCTGCCGAGCTGGCCGAAGATCAACGAGGCGCTCTACGGCTACGCCGAGGCGGTCAAGGGCCAGCCCTTCGTCCGGATCTGAGCGGCCGCGCCGCCCGCCCGACGCTGCCGGCACGGGCGCGCATGCATGGAGGGCGAGGATGATCAAGGGCCTGCACCACAACGCCTACCGCTGCCGGGATTCCGAGGAGACCCGCCGGTTTTACGAGGACTTCCTCGGCCTGCCGCTGGCCGGCGCGCTCGAGATCAAGGCGACCAAGAGCGGCCGCGCGACCGACACCCTGCACACCTTCTACGCCCTCGACGACGGCTCCTATCTCGCCTTCTTCGAGGCGCCGGACCGGCCGTTCGAGTTCAAGCCGCAGCATGATTTCGACCTGCACATCGCGCTCGAGGTCACGGCCGGCGACCTGCACAAGATGTTCGCCAAGGGCAAGGCCGCCGGCATCGAGACCCGCGGCATCTCGGACCACGAGTTCATCGATTCGATCTATTTCCGCGACCCGAACGGCTACGTGATCGAGCTGACCGCGAAACGCGACAACCACGACCAGGCGATGGACCCGGCGACCAACCGCGCCCGCCAGATCCTGGACGCCTGGCAGGCCACCAAGGCCGGCTGAGGCTGCCGTCGACGACCCGGCGGCGATCCGGGCGACTCGAGATCTACGACGTGCCGCCGTCGCTGGCGGGCGCGGGCGGCGGCGGTCGTCGAGTTCTCCCGCTTCCCGGTCATCCGCACGTTCATGAACTTGCCGAGCAGATCGAACCAGAAGCTGCTGCCCAGGCTCACCGCCAGGCCGGTCAGGAGGAAGCCGAGGATCGCCGACAGCAGGCTCTGGCCCGGTTGTCCGCCGCGCTTCCAGCCGATCGGATAGCCGGCGACATTCAATTGAGTGGCAGCGCCCTTGATCTCACGGCCTGCGCATTCGGTCACTTGCTGCCACTGCTCGTCGGCCGATTTGGCCGCGTCCGGCGCGCACAATGACTGAAGCTCCTTTTTGACCTCGGGGCTTCTGATAGAAGGCCTCGGCCGCCGCGACCGCCTGGTTGCGCAACGCCTCATCGCCCCACAGGCGCTGGGCGATATAGATCGAATCCGCGTTCAGCAGCACTGCGAGCGCAATCGAGATGACGAGCGCGATGCGCTGCGCGTGCACCTTGTACCAGCCGGAGGCGCGCGCCATGGTGCTGTCGAACAGGTTTTCGAGCTCCGTGACCGCGGTATCGACGACGTCGGTCGCGGTCTTCAGTTCGCCGACGGCGGCGGTCAGCGCGCTGGTGGCGGCGGTCCTGATGGTTTCGTTCTGGATCTTGCCGATCAGGTCGCTCGCGGTCGCGTCGAACTGCCGGATGCGCCCGCCGAGACTGCCGCTGGAGGCGTGCATCGGCGCAAGAATCCGGTTGGTCGCAGGCCGCCGAACGCCGGCGCACGGCGATCCCGTCCGGCGAGGTCGCGGCCTTGTCCTCCTGGAGGTCGAGGATCGCCAGCGCGAAGTTCCGCTTCGGGATGTAGGCCGGCCCGCCCTCCTTGGGATCACCCCCGGCGGTCAGGTCGCCCTTGAACAGGGGGAAGATCAGCGGATGCGCGAAGAAGTCTCTCTTGTTCGCGTCGCCGATCAGTCCGACGATCGCTTGCTGCAGGTTCTTGTTGCGCAACTTGAGGAAAGAGGCGATGAACTCCTGCAGGACGGTGGCGATGATGCTGAGGAGCAGGTAAAAAAAGACGAGCCCGATCGCGACCCCGAGCATCGGATTGTCAAGCATCGGATCCTCTCTAATCTATGATTGCAGATCAAACCAATCCATTCTACGTGAAGGTCATTTGCAAGAGCGCGCCAAGCATCCTACTTCCGACCGTTCCTTGATCGCGGAGGAGGCTACTTAAGGTTGGGCTCCCGCGCAAGCGAAGAAATCACCCCGCCCGAGCAGATCCGGTCAATCGCGTTCGCAGATCAGGATCGCGGCGGCCGTCGGCGCAGGACGATCCTGGATCGCCCGGCGGAGCCCGGCAGGGATCCGGGCCGCGCGCCCGCGGCTCAGGCTTTGGCCGGCAGGGGGTGGCCCGGCATCAGCTCATAGGGGTGAACCCAGCCGGGCAGGGCTTTGATGCGGTCGAGCCAGGCGCCGATCCGGGGATAGTCGGTCCAGGTGACGCCGAACTCGTCCGGCCAGTAGAGATAGCCGCAGATCGAGACGTCGGCGATGGTCGGCCGCGCGCCGGTCACGAAGTCGCGGCCATCGAGATGCCGGTCGAGGATCGTGAGGTTGGTGGTCACCCGGGCACGCAGGAACTCGGTCACCGGGGTCTCGCCGGTCTGCGCGAACCGGAGCAGGAACCGCAGCGTCCCGACGTAGCTCGTGAGCTTGTGGTTGTCCCAGAGCAGCCAGCGCAATATCTCGCGCCGCTGATCCTCGTCCGCGAAGCCGAATTGGCCGAACCGGGCCGCCAGGTAGTCGAGGATGACGCCCGACTGGGACAGCCGCCGGCCCTCATGTTCGAGGACAGGAACTTCACCCATCTCGTTGATCTGACGGAACTCTGGCCGGCGGGTCTCGCCGTTGAAGTAGTCGACGAAACGGGCCTCCCAGTCGGCGCCGCATAAGGCCAGCATGAGCGCAGCCTTGTAGGCGTTGCCCGACTGGGCGAAGCAATAGAGCCGGTACTCGGCCATCGGCGGTTCTCCGGATCGGCGGTGGGTGGCGCGCCCATTCTGCTCGGTCAGGCGGCGGTCCATGACTTGAGCGGCCGGCGCTGGCCGCCGACGTTCGCTTGCGCGCCCCCATTCTATGCCTCGGTCACGGGCGGCGGTCCATGACTTGAGCGGCCGGCGCTGGCTGCCGACGTTCGCTTGCGCGCCCCCATTCTATGCCTCGGTCAGGGGCGGTGGTCCATGACTTGAGCGGCCGGCGCTGGCTGCCGACGTTCGCTTGCGCGCTGAAGCGGTGGGCCTTATATTGCGTTAAGGTCAGTTCCCGACGTTGCCGGTTGCAGTCGCTGCCTCGCTCTTTGGCGTTGTCCGCTACGCTCCACGCAAGACGTTGAGACTGTCTTCGCGCCGCGGCATGTCGCCCGGCGTGCACTTCGCCAACACGAGGTTACGTTCTTGAAGACCGGAACAGTGAAATGGTTCAACGCCACCAAGGGCTATGGCTTCATTCAGCCCGACGGCGGCGGCGGTGACGCGTTCGTGCACATCTCCGCGGTCGAGCGGGCCGGTTTCGACCGCCTGAACGAGGGCCAGCGGGTCCAGTACGAGCTCGTCCGCGGCCAGAACGGTAAGACTTCGGCCGAGAATCTGAAGCTCGTCAATTAGCCCGACCAGCGAGCGGGTCTGCGAGCCCCCTCTGGCAACCGAGGGGGCTTTTTCTATGTCCGGCGCCGGCGACAACGAGCCGGCAGGAACGCCGGGCTGCGCCACGCCGAACGGGTGAGCGCCAAGTCCCGTCAATCTTGCCAGTAGTTTGGATGCCTGCTATTCCTCGGGCAAGGCAAACCGCGCAAGCAGATTGCGCGGACAGAACGGGAAGGCACCCATGCGGCCAGGTTTGCTCGCAGCCGCCGGCATCGCATCGGCGGCGCTGGCGGTGTGGCTGGTCTCGAGCGGCCCGCTCGAGGCCGCCGACAGCCAGGGCTTCGGGCTCGAGGACTTCAAGCTCAAGACCGGCCAGGATCTCCTCGAGATCTGCACCCTGGATCAGGGCAACGCCAGTTATTGGGAGGCCCAGGCGTTCTGCTTCGGCTACTTCCGCGGCGGCGCTGATTTTCAGCGGGCCCTGGTGGCGGGACCTGGATTTCGTCCGATCGCCTGCCCGGCTGCCGGCGCGACGGTCCGCGACGGAGTCGCCGTGTTCGTCGCCTACGCCCGCGCTCATCCGGACCAGCTGACCAAGCCGCCGATGGATGTGGTGTTCCGCGCGGTGAGCGAGCGATGGCCCTGCCCGTAGGCCCCGGATCTGCGCTTGAGCCAGGAGAGGGAGTGCGACTGATGCGTGCCAGTGTTCGTCCGGGCCGGGCTCCGCGCGGCCGCCATGGCGGCGTCCTGATCCTTGCCGCGGGGCTCGTCGCGGCCCTGGTGCTCGGCGGCTGCACGATGACCGAAACCCAGCAGCGCACGGCGAGCGGGGCCGGCATCGGGGCGGCCGCGGGCGCCGCGGGCGGTGCCCTGATCGGCGCCTTCGTCGGCGCGCCGGGCACCGGCGCCGCGATCGGCGCGGCCGCCGGGGCGACGATTGGCGGCACCGGCGGCTTCATCCACGATCAGCAGGTGCAACGCGACACGGCGGCCTCCCAGGCCACCCAGCTGGAACGCGAGAACGCGGAGCTCAGGCGCGAACTGGCGGCGCAGCAGCAACAACAGCAACAGCAGCAGTAGTCCCGCGTCGCCTCCGGTCGGGCGCAACCGATCGCGGACAGCGACCCCGGGCGGGTTCTGGGACGCGGCGGCGCTTTGCTGTTGACAAGGATGTTATTCCTACTATAGGACGATACAGCTGGCGCCGGCAGCGGCCCGCTCACCCAGGCCGCCCCCATACCAGGCGCTCTCAGCCAAGCCCGCTTCAAGGGTTGTTAAGCAATTGTCGTGAGGCTGGTCGGCACCCCGGCAAAGGCGGCCCGACCATGATTTTGCCCTCTCCCCTGCAATTCACGCTCTGGGGCTCGGCGCTCTACACCGAGCTCGCGACCGGCCTCTGGCGGGCGCTGGCAGCACCCTGGCTGCAGCCCGGCTGGCCGGGCTCGGCCTGCGCGCCCGACCGGCAGCCCGCTCCAGGCCCGGGCCCGGCGGCGCGGCCGGCGCGGCCCGCCGCCCCGGCGGCTGGCGCGGCGACCTTCGCCGGGCGGAGCAGGGTCGATGACCCGGGCGCGCCGGAGGACTCCTGCGAGCGCCGGGTGATCGAGGTCCCGCACGACCGCTGGCAGCATCGGCGCAGCCGCGCTCGGACGGCCCCCAGCGAAGGCTGAGGGCTCGCCGGTCGGCGACCAGCGCGGCTCGCCCGAAGCGACAACGCGCCACCGCTGCTACATCCCGGGTATCCCCAGCCGCGCAGCGCGCCACCGCGCCCCAAGCCGGGTGCTGCCGGCCACAACGCGCTGGCCGCCGCCACCACCGCCCGCTATCATCCCGGGTATCCCCAGCCGCGGCAGCGGGCCGCCGCGCCCGCCCCCTTGAGGGCTACCCGGATGGCAGCCAAAGTCGTCTTGATCAGCACCGGCGGGACCATCGCCTCGCGCTTCGACCCGAAGGCCGGGCGCACGCTCGCCTCCCAGCGCGGCCGGGACCTGCTCGCCCAGGCGCCCGAGCTGGCGGCGGTCGCCGAGCTCGAGGTCGCCGACTTCGCGACCGTCTCCAGCTTCGACATGTCGGTCGCCTTCGCATTCGCGCTCGGCCAGGAGATCAACCGGCAGCTCGCCCGCCCCGAGGTCGCGGGCGTGGTCGTGACCCACGGCACCGATACCATGGAGGAAAGCTGCTATCTGGCCGATCTCCTGCTGCAATCCGACAAGCCCGCGGTGTTCACGGGCGCCCAGCGGCCGCACGACGATCCGCTCCCGGACGGGCCCAGGAACCTCCTCGGCGCGGTCCGGACGGCCGCGGCCCCCGAGGCCGTGGGGCTCGGGGCGGTGATCTGCTTTGCCGACCAGATCCACGCCGCGCGCGACGTGACCAAGGTCAGCGCCAGCGCGCTCGCCACCTTCCAGTCCTACGACAAGGGCGCGCTCGGCGAGGTCGACGGCGCGCGGGTGATCCTGCAGCGCCGCCCGGCGCGCCGGCGGACCTTCCGGCTCGACCGGATGCCGGAGCTGCAGGTGCCGATGTTCCGGCTCACCCTCGGCTTCGATACCCGGATCGTGGAGCTGGCGCTCGATCTCGGCCTGGACGGCCTCGTGATCGAGGCCTTCGGGCGCGGCAACGGGCCCGCGGCGCTGGTGCCGGTGGTCGAGCGGGCGGTCGGGACCGGCCTGCCGGTGGTGATCACCTCCCGCTGCCCGACCGGTCGGGTCGAGCCGATCTACGGCGGCGGCGGCGGCAAGGACCTGCGCGATGCCGGCGCGATCTTCGCGGGCGACCTCAAGGGCCCCAAGGCGCGCCTGCTGCTGATGGTGCTGCTCGCGGCCGCGGACACCAAAGGGCGCATCGCCGAGCTGTTCGCCGAGCTGGCGCCCTGAATCGGATGAGCCTCCGGCTCCAGCTGCCCCCTTGACCATTTTATCCTTACCTCCTTACAGTAAGGAAGCAAGGGAAATGCCGATGCCGCCGACCAGCCGCGTCACGTCCAAAGGTCAGACCACGATCCCCCGCGAAGTCCGGGAGAAGTTGTCCCTCAAGCCGGGCGACGTCGTCGTGTACGAGCTCGAGGATGGCGATGTCCGGTTGCGCAAGCAGGCGCCGCTCGATGTCGCCTACCTGCGCGCGGTGCAGACAACTCTGAGCGAGTGGGACTCCCCCGAGGATGCTGCAGCCTTCGACGATCTTTGAGCCGTTCGAGATCGCCATCGTGCCCTTTCCTTTTGTCGACCTGCCGAAGACGAAGCCGAGACCGGCGCTCGTCCTGTCCGTGGATCGGTTCAATCGGCAAAATGGCCACACGCTGCTCGCCATGATCACCACCGCCGGGCACAGCAGCTGGCCGAGCGACTACGCGATTGAGGATTTGCGACCCACGGGGTTGCGGATCGCCTGCGTCGTGCGCTGGAAACTCTTCACGCTGGACAACCGGGTCCTGGGCCGGCGGATTGGCGGTCTCGGCGATCGCGACCGACAGTCCTGTCGCGCCGTTCTTGGACGGATCTTCGATGCGCAGCGGCCCCACTGAGCGGATTGCCATGGTGCCGCACGCTTGACGGCCCTGGTTCTGGGCGTCTTCGTCGCCGTCTACGTCGGTATGGCGATCGGCCGCTGGCCGGGGCTGCGGGTCGATCGCACCGGCATCGCCCTGCTGGGCGCGATCCTGCTCTACGCCTGCGACGCGGTCGACGGGCCGGCCGTGCTCGCGGCGATCGACGTGCCGACCATCGTCGTCCTGTTCGGGCTCATGATCCTCTCGGCGCAGTTCGCGGTCTGCGGCTTCTACGACTGGTGCTCGCACCGGATCGCGACCGCCGACACCTCGCCCGCCGCCCTGCTCGCGGTCACGGTCGTCACCTCGGGCGTGCTCTCGGCGGTGCTGGCCAACGACGTCGTGGTGTTCGCCATGACGCCCATGCTGTGCGCCGGGCTCGTGCACCGCGGCCTCGATCCGCGGCCGTTCGTGATCGGGCTCGCGGGCGGCGCCAATGCCGGCTCGGCCGCGACCCTGATCGGCAATCCCCAGAACATCCTGATCGGCGAGCTCGGCCGGCTCGACTTCTGGCGCTTCCTCGCGGCCTGCGCACCGCCCGCCCTGATGGCGCTGGCCTGCGTCCACCTGGTCGTCTGGTGGCAGTGGCGAAAGCGCTTCGAGGCCGGGCCGGACCGCTCCGACCGGCTGCCGCCGCCCGAGCTCGACCGCTTGGGGCTCGCCAAGGCGGTAGCCGCGACCGGCCTGCTGCTCGCCCTGTTCGCGACCGGGGTCACCCACGTCACGGGCGTGCTCCTGGTCGCGGGCTATCTGCTGATCAGCCGGCGGCTCGCGACCCGGACCATGCTCGGCCTGGTCGACTGGCACCTGCTGGTGCTGTTCTGCGGCCTGTTCGTGGTCACCCACGCGCTCGACACCACCGGCCTGCCCGACCGCGCGGTGCACTGGCTCGAGGGCCTGGGCCTGCATCCGGAGCGCCTCCTGGTGATGGCGCCCCTGACCCTGATCGGCGCCAACACGATCGGCAACGTCCCGCTGGTCATGCTCCTGCTCTCGACCTTGCACCGGCTGGGCGAGGGCACGCTCTATGCGCTGGCGGTGCTCTCGACGCTCGCCGGCAACCTCCTGGTGATCGGCAGCCTCGCCAACATCATCGCGCTCGAGCGGGCACGCGAGGCGGGCGTCCGTCTCTCGTTCCTCGAGCACGCGCGCTGCGGCGTGCCGATGACGCTGGTGTCATGCCTGCTCGCCTTTGCCTGGTTGTTTGCCCGGGGGCATCTCTCGCCGTAGGCGCCGATTGCCCGGTCCGGCCCCCAGGTGCTGGGGTCGGGTCTGGCCCGGCCGCCGGGCGCGGCCTATGATCGACACCCGCGCCGCCCGCGCGCGTGCAGAAAGTGGAGAACAAGGGATGGCCGCAACCGCGAAGACCGTGACCAAAGCGACGCAACCGCTCGATCCGGGCTTTCCCAGGGGCGCGTTCACGATCGCCAAGGCCAAGGGCGCCAGCTGGCGGGTCGGCCTCAGGCCGCATTTCGAGTACCGCGACTTGGGCATCGACCGGGCCACCGAAGGCAAGGTCCTGGCCCAGGTGATCCGCGCCCGCAAGCCCTCCGACGGGCCCGGCGACGAGCACGCGCACGCGCTCGATTTCCAGATGGTCTACATCCTCAAAGGCTGGATGCGGACCGCGTTCGAGGGCGTCGGCGAGCGCACCCTCGAGGCCGGCGACTGCCTGTACCAGCGGCCCGGCATCGCGCACCGGGTGCTGGGCTACTCCGACGACCTCGAGGTGCTCGAGATCACCATCCCCGCCGATTTCGAGACCGCGACAGTCGCCCCTTAGTCGCCGCGGGACGCTGCCTTCGGCGGCTCTCGGTCCCGGCGACGGCACGCCGCCAGCCGGCTTCACGTCCGCGACCGGTCGTCCTAAGCTTCGGGCCGGCAACGCGGGGAGGAAGCCATGGCAACGCTGATCCGGAACGGCCGCATCGTGACCGCGGCGGGCGAGTTCCAGGGCGACATCCTGATCGAGGCGGGCCTGGTCCGGATGCTGGGCCAGGGCCTGCCGGCGCCCGCGGGCGCCGAGGTCCACGACGCGAGCGGCCTCCTGGTCATGCCCGGCGCGATCGACGTGCACACCCACATCGACTGGGAGTTCGGCAGCGCGCGCACGGTCGACACCTTCGGCACCGGCACCATGGCCGCGGCCTTCGGCGGCACCACCTCGGTGATCGACTTTGCCAACCAGAGCCATGGCAAGAGCCCGCTCGCCGGCCTCGAGGACTGGCATGCGCGCTCGGCCAGCCGCTGCGTCGACGTCGGCGCGCATATGATCATCCTCGACCCGTTCCCGCAGGCGCTGGCCGACCTCAAGACGCTTGCCCGTGACGAGGGGGTCACGAGCTTCAAGCTGTTCATGGCCTACCCGAATGTGCTCATGGTCGACGACGGGGTCTGCTTCTACGTCATGCGCGAGGCGGCCAAGCACGGCGCCGTGGTCTGCGTGCACGCCGAGAACGGCTACGCGATCAACGTCCTGGTCCAGGAGGCCGTCCAGGCCGGCCACCGCGCGCCAAAGTATCACTACCTCACGCGCCCGCCCGAGCTCGAGGGCGAGGCGACCGCGCGTGCGATCACGCTCGCCGAATATGCCGGCGCCCCGCTCTACGTCGTCCACGTCACCTGCAGCCAGGCCCTGGACGCGGTCGCCCGGGCCAAGGACCGCTCCGACCTGATCCACGGCGAGACCTGCACCCAGTATCTCTTTCTCACGAGCAAGGAATTGGAGCGCCCGGGCTTCGAGGGCGCCAAGTACGTCTTCACCCCGCCGCTCCGCAGCGAGGCGCATCTGGACGCCCTCTGGCGCGGGCTCGCGCAGGGCGATCTTTCCGTCGTCTCGACCGACCACTGCCCGTTCTGCATCGAGGAGCAGCCCTACGGCCTGAAATTCAGCAAGCGCCAGGGCGAGGCCGAAGGCTTTTCCCGGATTCCGAACGGCGGCCCGGGGATCGAGCACCGCTTTTCCGTGTTCTTCGATGGTGCTGTAAAAAAGCGCGGCATGTCCTTGAGCAAGTTCGTCGAACTGGTCGCGACCAACCCCGCGAAACTGTTCGGCATCTACCCCAAGAAGGGCACGATCGCGGTCGGCTCCGACGCCGACCTCGTCATCTTCGACCCCGAGGAACGCTGGACGATCCGCGCCGCGGACCAGCACTCCCGGGTCGACTATTCCCTGTTCGAAGGCTTCGAGGTCCAGGGCCGGGTCAAGAAGACCTTCCTGCGCGGCAACCTGATCGTCGACGGCGACCGGTGGCTCGGCCGCGAGGGCATGGGCGAGTTCCTCAAGCGCGGCGAGAGCGGCCGGTTGTAGGGGCGGAAACTCGCTCCATTACTCGACGCCCGCGGGGTGAATGGATAGGCTGACGTCACTGACGGCGAGCGGATCGAGGCCATGACCAAGCTGAAGGTGCGACCGGAGGTGGCGGCGCGCGCCGACTACGAGGCGGACTTCTTCGCCTGGACAAAGGAGCAGGCGCAGCTCCTGCGCGCGCGCGGCACCCTGGGTTGGACTGGGACAACCTCGCCGAGGAGATCGATTCGATCGGCCGGCGCGACCGGCGCAAGCTGGAGAGCCGGCTTCGTCGCATTCTCCATCATCTCCTGAAGTGGCAAGCCCAACCCGGCCTGCGCGGCCCGAGCTGGCAGAGGACGCTGCGCGAGCAGCGGCGCCAGGTGGAGAAGCTGCTCGAGGAAAGCCCGAGCCTGCGGCCGCAGCTGGCGGAGCTGATCGACGCAAGCCTATCCGGACGCGCTCGCCGACGCCCTCGCCGAGACCGGCCTGCGGCCACCCGCGTTCCCGACTGCCTGCCCCTTCACGACCGAGCAGATCCTCGATCCGGGCTATCTCCCCCCGACGATGACAGCTGACGTCGCCGCAATGCGTTTGGTGGGCCGAACGTCATCGCTGCCGGGTGTCTGTCCGCTGACCGATACATAAGGATCGGTCATGAAACCAGAGCATGTGGGGCAAAGCTTCCCGGACTTCCTGGGCGAGCTCGGCATCCGCGAGGACATCGAGGCGCAGGCGATCAAGGAAATCCTGGCCGATCGGCTGCGCGCCGCCATGCACGAGCAGGGCCTGACCAAGACCGCCATGGCGGCGCGCATGGGCACGAGCCGCCGCGCCCTCGATCGCCTGCTCGACCGCGAGAACACCTCGGTGACTTTGCACACGATGCAGCGCGCCGCCAGCGTCCTCGGGCGCCGCCTCCGCCTCGAGCTGGTATGATCGTTGGTGACGACCTCGGCGAGCTTGATGCGCTACGTCTATCCGGCGACCGTCGAGCAGGATGAGGACGGCCAGTTCATCGTCAGCTTTCGCGACGTGCCGGAGGCGCTCACCAGCGGCGAGACCCTCGACGAGGCGTTGGCCGAGGCGGTCGACTGCCTGGTCGTGGCCCTGGACGGCTACGTCGATGACCGTGGCCGGCGGCCCGTCCCGCAACCTTCTCGCGCCCGTCCAGGAGAGCACGCGATCGCAGTGCCACCCCTGATCGCCGCCAAGCTCGCGCTCCATGATGCCACGCGTGACGCTGGCTTGGCCCCGGCGCTGCTCGCCGAACGGCTCGAGATCAGCGAGCCCGCAGCCCGCCGGCTGCTCGATCTCGGCCACCGCTCCCGGATCGAGGACGTCCAGGCCGCGCTCGGAAAACTGGGCAAGCGGATCGAGGTCACGGTCAGCGCCGCGTGACGCGCTGGCGACGGACTGTTCCCAGGGACCGCTCCCATCAACTGCAGAATTCGATCCATCCTCGCGCCCGAAGGCTGCACTTGCCGCGGATGCGATGGACTGATTTGTGGTCGATCGCCTTGAGCTGCCCGCTCAGGTCAGAACGGACCTCGTGACTGTCAACCCCGCAGGAATGGGTTGGTGCGGCGTTCGGTGTCGAGGGTGGAGCCGGGGCCGTGGCCGCAGATGAAGGAGAAATCGCCCAGCGGAAGGAGCTTTTCGCGGATCGAGCGGAGCAGGGCGGCGGGGTCGCCGTAGGGGAAATCGGTGCGGCCGATCGAGCCGCGGAACAGGACGTCGCCGACCAGGGCAAAGCGGGACTGGTGGCAGACGAAGACGATGTGGCCGGGCGTGTGGCCCGGGCAGTGGAGGACGGCGAAGCGGTGGCTGCCGAGCCGGACCTCGTCGCCCTCGGCGAGGAAGCGGTCGGGGAGGACGTTGCGCACCCCGGTCAGGCCGAAGGCCTGCGCCTGCGCCTCGAGGCCGTCCAACAGAAACCGGTCGCGCGGGTCCGGGCCTTCGATCGGTATCGTGGCCGGGCTCCCAGGCGCGATCGGGATCGGCGCGTCGGCTTCGGCTTCGAGGGCGTCCTTCAGCTCGGCGGCGCCGCCCGCGTGGTCGATGTGGCCGTGGGTCAGGAGGATGCGCTCGGGGATGACGCCGAGCTTTCGGATCGCCTCCAGAATGCGCGGGACCTCGCCGCCCGGGTCGACCACGAGCGCGCGCCGGTCCGGCTCCTCGAACAGGATCGTGCAGTTCTGCTGGAAGGGGGTCACGGGTATGACCGCGGCCTTGAGCTCCGGCATGGTCTTGCTCCCGGGGGCAGATGAGCCCGACCGAACAATTACGCCTGAGGGCGGCGTTTGCCACGGGTCTGCAGATGGGTCCGGATCTGGGCGAGCGTCACCGGGCGGAAATCCCAGAGATCGACGCCGACGTCGAGCTGGCGGGGCAGGGGGGTCAGGCGGCCGTGGCTGTGGCCGTGCAGGTTCAGGGCACCCCGGCCCATCCGATGCCAGCTCCGGAGCGGGTAGTGGCAGAGCACGAGGAAGGAGCCCTCCAGCTCGAGCTCGGCGTAAGGCTGCACGCTCCTCCAGCCGGCCGCAGCGGTGGTCGCGGGACCGTCGTTGTTGCCCGTGACCAGGTGCTTCTCCCCGGCCAGCGCCTCGAGCAGCTGCCCGACGCGCGCGGCCGACTGGCGGACCGCGAAGTCACCGAGATGCCAGACCTGATCGCCCTGGCCCACGACCTGATTCCAGCGCGCCACCATGGCCAGATCCATCAGGGCGGTCGAGGCGAACGGCCGCTGGAACAGGCCGCGCGCCCCGCCGTGGCCGAAATGGTGGTCGCTCGTGAAGACGAGGGCCACCTGCCGGCCGCCCGGCCGATGGCCCCGTCCCGCGGGGACTACTTGCCTAAGGTCGGCAAGGCACCCTCGATCGGCACCGGGTTGATGCCCGCACCCTCGGCGCTCTGGGCTTCGCCGCCGAGCGCGAACACCCAGAGCATGCCGCCCTTCGGCGCTTTGTAGTAGAAGCTCGGATCGCCGCCCAGGCCCGAGAGCATGGCGATGTATTGCTTGCCGTCGAGCTCGTAGGAGATCGGCGAGGCGTTGATCCCGGAGCCGGTCTGGAACTTCCAGAGCACCTTGCCGGTCTTGGCATCGAGTGCCTGGACGAAGCCCAGCTGGTCGCCCGTGAACACGAGGCCGCCCTCGGTCGCGAGCAGGCCGGAGAACAGGAACAAGGGGTTCGGCGTCGACCAGACGAAGGTCTTCCTGGCGACGTCGAACGCCTTCACGGCGCCGATGTTTTCCCCGAGGCGGTACATCTGGTAGTCGACGCCGATGTAGGGATCGCCCGCGTTGTACTTGACCTTCTCGGCGGCCCAGCTGGTGAGCGCCATGGCCCAGTGGTTGGTCGCGAAGTAGACGAGGCCGAGGTTCGGGTTGTAGGCCATCGGGAACCAGTTGGTGCCGCCCTCGAGGCCGGGCACGATGTTCTCGACCTTGGGGCCGCCCATGGTCGGGCGCTTGCTCTCGTCGACCGTGGGCCTTCCGGTCTTGGGATCGAGGCCGGTGGTCCAGTTGATGCCGTCGACGGTCGGCACGGCGTAGACGAACTTACCGCTGGTCCGGTCGATCACATAGAAGAAGCCGTTGCGGTTCGACTGCACCGCGGCCTTGACCGGCTTGCCGTCGATCGTGACGTCGATCAGGATCGGGCCGTTGTTGCCGTCGTAGTCCCAGGCATCGTTCGGCGTGTATTGAAAGCCCCACTTGATCTTGCCGGTGTCGGGGTCGAGGGCGAGCAGCGAGGAGCTCCAGAGATTGTCGCCTTTCCTGAGATCGGAGTTCCACGGGCCGGGATTGCCGGTGCCCCAGAACAGCGTGTCGGTGTCGGCGTCGTAGGCGCCCGGCTGCCAGGTGGGGGCGCCGCCGTGCTGCCAGGTGTCGCCCGGCCAGGTGTCGTTGCCGGGCTCGCCCGGACCCGGGACGGTGTAGGTCTGCCACTTGAGGTCGCCGGTCTTGGCATCGTAGGCCTTGATGTAGCCGCGCACGCCGTACTCGCCGCCGGCGATGCCGACGATCACCTCGTCCTTGACCACCAAGGGCGCGCCGGTCGCGGTGACCGCGTTCTGCCAGTCGTCGATCGTCTGCTGCCAGACCACCGAACCGTCCTTGCGGCTGAGCGCAAAGAGCCTGGCGTCGAGGGTATTGACGAACACCAGGTCGTCCTTGAGCGCCACGCCGCGGTTGATCGGGCCGCAGCAGAGCTTGGTCGAGAGGCCGTCGGGATATTCGGGCTCGAACGACCACAGCCGGCTGCCGGTCTTGGCGTCGACCGCGAACACCCGCGCATAGTCGGCCGAGATGTAGAGCACGCCGTCGCGGTAGAGCGGCGTCGCCTCGAGACCGCCGAACTGGCCGCCGGTCGAGAATCCAAAGACCGGCCGCAGCTGCTGGACGTTGTCCGGCGTGATCTGGCTGAGCGGGCTGAAGCGCTGGTTGCGGTAGTCACGGCCGTACATCAGCCATTCGGCGCCGTTGTCCTGAGCGTGCAGCAGATCTTCTGTGGTGACCGGCGCGGCCAAAGCCGTGGAGCCGAGCAGCCCGGCCGTGGCACTCAGAACGATGCCGAGCGCGCGGCCCGTCAGCGAAGACGCCATGCGGTGTTCTCCCCAGTTTGCTTGTTGTGGGCCGGCGCGGGCGGTGCCCGGCACGACCTTCGCGAGAAGTCTACCCCCTGGCGGGCGCGGCCTCAATCGCCGCGGGCGGGCCGCTGCCGATTGGCGCCGGATCAGGCCCGTCCTCGGGGTCGCCGATCGCGCCCCTTGACGTAGCTCTCGCGGAACGCCTTGAAATTGTCGTAGATCCTCTTGAAGCTCCGGTCAGCGGCCGCCGCCTCGTTGGCGACCCCTTCCCGGGCGTTGCGCAAGGCGTCGATGAGGTCGGGCGGCCCCATGCGAATCTGTAAGCCCTTGCTGCCGCGGAGGGCGATCGGGTCGCGCTTGTCGGGAGCCGTGTGGGATGGGGAGCGCCTGACTTGACCGCTCTGCCCGGTCTGACTGCGCCGGGGCTCGCGGGCGCGCATGGAACAGCCGCCGGACAGGGCGGCGGGCGCAGCGCCGGTCAAGGACGGTGCGCGAGCCCTGGTGGCGCCGACGGGCATCAGCCCGCGCTCTGGCGCGACGCTCGCGACGGCCGGGGTCAGCTTCAGCCTCGCCCGTGGGCGTTGCTCGCCATCCTCGGACCCTCCGGCTCGGCTGCATCCCCGCCGCCCTCGGCGCTCGCCATGCGGGTTGCAACCGAAGCGCTCGGCGCCAACTTCGAGGGCGACCGGACGGTCTGCATCCGGATGCCCGGGACTTGGTGGTCCTGCCCGCTTGACCCGATGCCCGCCCGGGCAATCTTTTATCGACAATCACCGAACCAGCCGGAGAAAACATCACCATGTCGGACGCCAGCATGCGCCAGCTGACGTGCCGCGGACCGCTCGAGACCGGTGTCCGGCTCACCTTCGGCGGGGCGAGCGCGGCTCCGGCCAGGGAGCGCCTGGCCGGCGCGCGGCCAGCCTTCGCCGCGGTCGACAGGCCGGCCGGGCGGATCGGGCGCGCCTGGGGCAGGATCGGGGTCGAGCCCGAGACGGGCTGGCTCGCCAGGTCCAACGGGATCGTGCAGGGCTGAGGGAAGGGCGGCGTGCTCAGCGGAAGCGAAGCCTTCGCCGCCGTCAGCCCGCGGTCCGGTCACGGGCCCTGAGCCCGGAGCGCCAGGTATGGCCCGATCGTTCATCAGCGACACGCTCCAGCGGCTGGCCAAGGGTTCGGCGCGCCGCGAGCACGTCCTCGGCCAGCTCGACGTCGCGATCGTGCGCCTGATCTGGCTGGCGTCCGCGGGCTTGCCGGTCGACGGCGCCTCGGCCTTCGGCGACCGCCTGGGGCGCTGGCTCGGCCCCCGTCTCGGGCGGCGGCATCGGCAGGTGCAGGACAACCTCAGGGTGGCGTTCCCCGACCGCGACGATGGCTGGGTCCGTGAGACCGCGGCCGCGATCTGGGGCGAGATCGGCCGCGTGCTCGCGGAGTACCCGCATCTGGCCGCGATCTGCGCAAGCGGTCCGGACCCGCGCCTGGAGCTGGTCGCCCATTTCGATCTCGAGCCGCTCCGCGAGGGCACGACGCCGATGATCTTCGTCGCCCCGCACCAGGCCAACTGGAACCTGCCGATCCTGACCGGCCGCCTCGGCGGCTTTCCGTTCAGCGTGCTCTTCCGAGGGCAGCGCAATCCAACGCTCGAGGCGATCATCGCCCGCTGGCGCAACACGCTTTGCACGAACTTCATCGACACCGCCGCGGGTCCAAGGCGGATCATCGAGGAGCTCGGCGCCGGCCGCAGCGTCGGCCTGCAGATGGACCAGCGTTTCGAGGCCGGCGAACTGGTGCCCTTCTTCGGCATCGCGGCGCCGACCGTGACGATACCGGCCCGGCTCGCGGTCAAGCTCGGCACTGGCCTGGTGCCGACCCGCACCGAGCGGCTCGCGGGGGCGCGCTTCCGGATCACGCTCTACGAGCCGATCCGCGCCGATCCCGCGATCGCCGACCCGCGGGTCGCCGCCCGGCGCATGACCGAGCAGGTCAACGCCCATTTCGAGCGCTGGATTCGCGAGCGACCCGGGCAGTGGATCTGCGGCAAGCGGCGCTGGCCGAAGGACGCCGTCCGCCGGGTCCTGGCCGAGCGCCGCGCCCAGGGCGAGCCGGTCGGCACGGCTGCCGCCTAGATCGTGCTTGGCGCGTCCGGCAGGCTTGCCAAGCCCGGGCTTGGGCCCATTATGTCTCGTATCGCGCCTCAGTCCCCCGTCCGGTCGAGAGGGAGCGCACCGCAAACATGACCTCCGAACGCCCGCCGAAGCTCCAGTTGCGCCGGCTGCTCGAGCACGAGGCCGCGAGCCACGAGCTGATCGGCAGCCGCGTGGTGCCGATCGAGGCGCCGTCCTCGGCGCACGCCCGGCTCGCCCTGCGCGTCCAGGACATCCTCTGCCGCCAGCTCGCCGGCCGGCCGTGGCGCGTGCTGCGGGATACCCAGGTGCGCGCCGGCGATGCGCACGTCCTGCGCCCCGACGTCATGGTCGCCTTTCAGGAGCCCGGCGCCGCCCCGCGCACGCTCCCCGATCCCGCGATCGTGATCGAGGTGATGTCGCCGACCACGGCCGTCCGCGACCGCGGCGCCAAGCGTCTGGCCTATTTTCAGATCGCCGATCTGCAGCACTACGTCCTGGTCAGCACCGGCCAATACTGTCTCGAGATCTTCAGTCGCCGGGCGCCCGGGGAATGGTGGTATCGCAATTATTCCGATGATGTGAATCGCCTGGTCGAGCTGTCGGGATTCGGCATCTGCCTGCACTTGATGGCGATTTACGAGGGCATCGACCTGGACGAGCAGGGCTGGCGGGAGGGGTAGGCGACGGCCGGTGATCGCGCTGGCCGCGATCTGGCTGCTCGAGGGGCAGTTCGGACTGGACGTCCTTCCGCGATCGAAGCGAGCCCCTGCCGCAGTCAGCTGGAGTCGGCACCGGCCCGGGCTGCCGGCTCTCCGGCCGCCGGGTGCGGGCGGCGGCGCTCGATCAGCGGCTCGAGCGCACCGCTCAGCCAGACCTGGGTGAAGATCGGCGCGAGCTCGCCGAGCAGCGCGTGGTCGACCGGGGCGATCGCCTCGAGCTCGGCGATCGTGTGCCCCCGCTGCTCTGCCTCGCGTCCGATCCAGCGCCGGAACTTCCGGCGCTTGGATCTGATGTCCTGGACCAGGTCCGGTACCCGATCGGCGGGCAGGCGGAGCAGGCCGCGCGCCAGATAGGTCTTGTCCCCGATCGGCAGGAGCCGCGCCGCGATCCGATCCGCGGGTGCGAGCCCGGCCGTGCCCGCCGGCTCTTCGACCCGGATCGGCCGACCGCCGCGGATCAGGTCGCCAAGGAGGAGCTCGCTCCCGGGGCCGTTCGCCAGGACCTGATAGACGCTCATGACCGAGCGCTGGAGCGCGCGCAGGTAGGTCTTGACCGGCGCGCTCTCCTTGAAGCCGCGGCGCTTCAGATAGTCGGCGACGATGCTGCGCTGGTCCGGCCCGAAATCGCAGGTCAGGAAGTCCTCGAGGACGCAGGCGAACAGCGACGAGAACGCCTCGCCCAACAGCTCGGGCAGATCCTGGGCCGGCAGATCGATCCTGGCGAGCACGGGACCGAAGTGGGCATCGATGATCAGATCGAGGCGCTCGCGCCACTCGCCGCGGCGCGCCCATCTCGTGATGCCGACGATCGCTTGATCGCTGCCCGGCGCCGCCATGGTTCGATCCCATTGGGATGATGGCAACCGGTGGTTCGGCACCGGCCGCCCCAGCTCCACAGATCAGGCTGGACTATGGCTAACCGAGGCGGCGCCAGCTACGGTGGCGTTGCGGTTATCCCCAGGAATATCTGCGACCGCGCTACAGGGAGATGTCTAGGCGATTGGCCGGGCGTGAACGCCCGCCGGATCCACACCAGACCGGGCCGCCCCGATCAGCGGCTGAGGTCGAGCGCGCCGCAGAAGTCCTTGGCCGGCAGCATCAGGCCGATGCCGGTATCCTTGTAGCGATCGTAGGCGGCGCTCGCCGGGTTGCGCTCGGCCAGGATCGCGAGCGTGATCCCGACCACCCGTCCGGCCTCGTCGAACACCGGTCCGCCCGAGGTGCCGAGCCCGATCGGGAAGCCGAGCGGCACCAGCTGGCCGGTGCCGATGCTCGCGGTGGTCGGCAGATGGCCGCCGACCGCCACCCAGCGCGACTGGGTCGGGTGGCCGATCGAGACCAGCTGCTCGCCGACGTGCAGATCGTCGCAGTCCAGCTGGATGATCGGGTAGCCCGCCGGCACCTCGACCTCGACCAGCGCGAGATCGAGCTTCGCGTCGAACCAGCTGACCCGGCCGCCGACCACCGGCCCGTTGAAGAAGGTGACGTCGAGGGGCGCCTCCTGGACGACGTGATAGGCGGTGAGCACCGCATGCGGGCTCACGATCGTGCCGGTGCCGTGGCCCTTGGCGTGCTCGATCAGCACCGTCGCCTGATCGAGGGCGTCGAGCGATGACGCAGGCGGCGTGCTGCAGGCGCCGAGGGCCATAAGGCCGGCCCCCAACAGCAGGCGCACAACCCCACCCCGCAACATCACAACCCCTCCAAGACCGGGCTTCAATTCCCTTAACGTTCTGGCAAGGATAGCATTTGCCGATCGTCGGGTGCCAGTCTTTTGCCGAAAATATGCGGTACCGTTGTGTTGCTTTGGCCGCATCGCCCGGCGCCCGGCGCCCCGCAAGGCCGCGCGCAAAAAAAAAGCTTCCTTTGTGAGCTACCTCACAGCAACGGCACCCTATGCCCGGCATGCTGAGCCTGCCTCTCAGTTGAGCGAGCGAGCGCGTCGCGCACCCGCCCGCTCTCCCGGATCTCCCTGGTGAGACTTGCTTCGGCCCCCTCGGCCGAAGCTTTTTTTTGGCGCATCGGCGGCGAGGCGCGCGGGGTGGCGGTGCAAGCCTCCCCTCGCAAGCCTCTTGAGAGACAAGCTCCGGCCGGGCTAGGTTGCCGGCGCGGGAGGGTCCGCGGCCAGCGATCCGACGAGGGAAGCGCCCAGAAGATGCGGCATGAACATGCGTTATGAAGCCCCAGAGTCCGTCGATGCGGCGGTCGGCCTTCTCGCCGGCGCGTCGGGTCAGGTGCGGGTCCTGGCGGGCGGCACCGACCTTCTGGTGCAGCTGCGCGCCGGCCTGATCGAGCCCGACCTCGTGGTCGACGTGAAGAAGATCCCCGAGCTGCGGCAGATCAGCGCCGAGAACGGCGGCTTTCGGATCGGTGCTGCGGTCAGCGGCGCCGAGCTCGGCGAGCATGCCCTGGTCAAGAAGCTCTGGCCCGGCGTGGTCGAGGCGGTCGAGCTGATCGGCTCGACCCAGATCCAGGGCCGCGCCACCATGGTCGGCAATCTCTGCAACGCCTCGCCGGCCGCCGACAGCGTGCCGGCGATGATCGCCGCCGGCGCGGTCGCGCGCGTCGCCGGTCCGAACGGCCGGCGCGAGGTCCCGGTCGAGGAGATCTGCATCGCCCCGGGCAGGACCTCGCTCACCAAGGGCGAGGTCGTGGTCTCGATCCTGCTGCCGGCGCGGCCGCCCCATTCGGGCGATGCCTATCTGCGCTTCATCCCGCGCACCGAGATGGACATCGCGGTGGTCGGCGCCGGGATCTGCCTGACCCTCGACGAGGCCGGCATCTGCCGGGCGGCGCGCTTCGCTCTGGGCGCGGTCGCGGCACGCCCCTTGCTCGTCCCCGAAGGGGCTGCGGCGCTGATCGGCACCCCGGTCGACGACGCGGCGCTCGCCCTGCTGTCGGCGGCCGCCTCGGCCGCCTGCCGGCCGATCGACGACAAGCGCGGCACCATAGAATACCGGATCAAGGTCGCGGGCGTGCTGGCGCGCCGTGCGGCCGAGATCGCGCTCGAGCGCGCGAGGGCGAACTGATGGCCAAGGTTCACGTCACCACGACCGTCAACGGCGATGCGGTCGAGTTCCTGTGCGATCCCGAGCAGACCCTCTTGGATGTGCTGCGCGATGAGCTGCAGCTGACCGGCAGCAAGGAAGGCTGCGCGTCCGGCGACTGCGGCGCCTGCAGCGTGATGTTGGACGGCCGGCTGGTCTGCGCCTGCCTGGTGCTCGGCGCCGAGGCCGGGGGCCACAGCATCGAGACCATCGAGGGCATGGCCAAGGGCGATCAGCTGCATCCCTTGCAGCAGAAGTTCCTCGAGCACGCGGCCCTGCAATGCGGCATCTGCACGCCGGGCTTCCTGATCGCCGCCAAGGCCTTGCTGGACCGCAACCCGGACCCGAGCGAGACCGAGCTGCGCTACTGGCTGGCCGGCAATCTCTGCCGGTGCACCGGCTACGACAAGATCGTGCGCGCCGTGCTCGACGCGGCGACCGAGATGAGAGGAAGCTGATCCCATGGCCACCGTGCTCAAGACCGAGACCCCGGCGCCCGCGCCCAAAAGCCCGCATGAGATGAAGTGGGTCGGCACCCGGCCGATCCGGCCGGACGGCGTCGACAAGGTGACCGGGCGCGCCAAGTTCGGCGCCGACCTGATCCTGCCCGGCATGCTGGTCGGCAGGGTCCTGCGCAGCCCGCATCCGCATGCGCGGATCCGCTCGATCGACACGTCCAAGGCCGAGGCGCTGCCGGGGGTCAAGGCGGTCGTGACCCGCGCCGACTTCCACGATCTGCCGTCGGAGTTCGTGCCGGCGGGCGAGATGCTGGTCAACTACCGCGACATGGTGCGCAACGTGATGGCGCGCGAGAAGGTCCTCTACCAGGGCCACGCCGTGGCCGCGGTCGCGGCGACCAGCGCCGAGATCGCCAGGCGGGCGCTGAAGCTGATCAAGGTCGACTACGAGCCCCTGCCGCACGTCATCGACGTGGTCGAGGCGATGGCCGACGACGCGCCGCTCCTCCACGACGACCTGTTCACGGCCGGCATGGAGCCCGCGCCGACCAGGCCCTCGAACGTCGCCAAGCGGGTCGAGTTCGCGATCGGCGACATCGCGGCCGGTTTTGCCGAGGCCGATCTGATCGTCGAGCGCACGTTCGACACCAAGGCCGTGCATCAGGGCTACATCGAGCCGCACGCCTGCGTCGCGAGCGTCTCCGAGGACGGCCAGGCGGAGCTCTGGTGCTCGACCCAGGGGCACTACATCGTGCGCGGCCATTGCGCGAAGATGCTCGGCATGGACATCTCCAAGCTGCGGGTCACCGCGTCCGAGATCGGCGGCGGCTTCGGCGGCAAGACCGTGGTCTACCTCGAGCCGCTGGCGCTCGCGCTGTCACGCAAGTCGCATCATCCGGTCAGGATGGTGATGAGCCGCGAGGAGGTGTTCCAGGCGACCGGCCCGACCTCGGGCGCCAACGTCTGGGTCAAGATCGGGGTCACCAAAGATGGCCGGATCACCGCCGCCGAGGCGGTGCTCAAATACCAGGCGGGCGCCTTCCAGGGCGGGCCGATCCAGCCGGGCTGCATGGCGGCGTTTGCCCCCTACGACCTTGCCAACGTCAAGGTCGTGGGCTTCGACGTGGTCACCAACCGGCCGAAGGTCGCGGCCTACCGCGCGCCGGGCGCGCCGATCTCGGAGTTCGCGGTCGAGTGCGTGATCGACGAGCTGGCCAAGAAGCTCGGCCTCGACCCGGTCGAGTTCCGGCTGAAGAACGCCGCCAAGGAGGGCACGCGCGCGGCCTATGGCCCGAAGTTCGGGCCGATCGGGCTGATCGAGACGCTGCGCCGGGTCAAGGACAGCGAGCATTACCGGGCGCCGCTCGGGCCGAACCAGGGCCGCGGCGTCGCGTCCGGCTTCTGGTTCAACATCGGCGGCGAGACCTCGGCCTCGATCCTGGTCAATGAGGATGGCACGGTCACGCTCATGGCCGGCACGCCCGACATCGGCGGCTCGCGCGCATCCTCCTGCCTGATGGCGGCGGAAGGGCTCGGCATCGACTACGACAAGGTGCGCCCGATCATCGCCGACACCAGCTCGCTCGGCTACACCTTCCTGACCGGCGGCTCGCGCGCGACCTTCTCCAACGGCGTCGCGATCAACGAGGCGACCCAGCAGGTGATCAAGGAGATGTGCGCGCGCGCCGCCAAGATCTGGGAGATCCCGGCGGACGCGGTCACCTGGGAAGATGGCATGGCCAAGCCCGCGGGTGCCAACGCCGGCGAGTTCGAGCCGCTGTCGTTCGCCGAGCTCGCGAAGATGGCGGGCAAGACCGGCGGGCCGATCGCCGGCCATGCGCATCTCAACGCCCAGGGCGCGGGACCGAGCTTCGGAACCCACTTGGTCGACCTCGAGGTCGACAAGGAGACCGGGCGGGTCACGATCCTGCGCTACACGGTCGCGCAGGACGCCGGCAAGGCGGTGCATCCGGCCTACGTCGAGGGCCAGTACCAGGGTGGTGCTGTGCAGGGGATCGGCTGGGCGCTCAACGAGGAGTACATCTACGGCGCCGACGGCAGGATGCAGAACGCGGGCTTCCTCGACTACCGGATGCCGGTCGCGTCGGATGTGCCGATGATCGACACGGTGATCGTCGAGGTCGCCAACCCGCGCCATCCGTTCGGCGTGCGCGGGGTCGGCGAGACCCCGATCGTGCCGCCGATGGCGGCGATCGCCAACGCGATCGAGCAGGCGACCGGCATCCGCTTCCTCGAGCTGCCGATGTCGCCGCCCAAGGTGCTGAAGGCGCTCGATGCGGCCAACGGCGAAGGCCGCTGAGCCGGGTGGAGCTATGAACGCCGCCCGGTCGACGAGGCGCTGAAGCGATGACGCATGTCGTCTTGACCCGCAACCTCGCCCAGTTCACGGGCGGCGAGAGCGAGCTCGATCTGGAGGCCACGAACATCCGCCAGCTGCTCGGCCAGCTGGGCGCGCGCTATCCGCTGCTCGAGCCGCATCTCGCGGACGGTCTCGCGGTCGCGATCGACGGCGAGATCTTCCAGGACGCCTGGCTGGAGCCGATCCCGCCCGGCAGCGAGGTGCACCTGATCCCGCGCATCGCCGGCGGTTAGTCAGCCGCTGCGGCCGTCGTGACCGCCGACGCTGCGATCGAGAATTGCGGCGTGCGCGTCGTGATACTTGGCGATCAGGTAGGCGAACAGCGCGGTCGACCAGCCGACCATGAGGAGCCCGGTGATCGCGAGCCAGCCGGCGAGCATTCTGTGGTCGGGCGGCAGCAGGAGATCGCCGTAACCCAGGGTCGTGTACGTCTCCGCGACGAAGTATTGCGCCGACCAGAAGTCCTCAAAGAATGCGCATCCATAGAATGCCACCGCCCAGACGCTGATCTGGAGGAGATGGCCAAACAGAATCGTGAGGATCAGGACCGCCATTGCGAGCGTGGCACGAGCGCTGCTCGACAGATGAGCAAATCTCCGATAGAGACGCAGGACCAAGAAGGTCAGCGCGACTTGAATGAAGACGCCGATGCAGACGAGGACGACGCCCAACGTCAGATTCTCCAAAAACAGCGCTGCGGTCACGGTCGACGCCTCCCTCTCCATGACGGCCGATCGGCGGACGTGGCCCTTGTTGGACAGGATGGCGCACCAAGTTCCAGGCAGATTCGGGCGGATTCGGGGTGAATTCGGCGGCCGCTTCGAGCCGGGTTGCAATCCTTGCCTCTCGAAGCGCCGCGGGAGAGGGGCGGGTAGGTGCTGGGCACCGTGGTCCTGGCCACCCTGGCGGTCGCGACGAGAGTGAGGCCGAGGTCCCGGCGACCGCGATCTCACGCCTTGCCGGCAGGCTTGCCAGGGCGCACCATGGCGCCATCAGCGGTCTGTCGGATCATCTGGTCAGGGGCGCACCGAGCGCGGCGGTCCACAACCAGCCCGCGTTCGGAATCGCGATCGAGATCATGCCGCCCGTGATCCCGATCGGTGCGCCGCGTGGCGATGGGAGCGGTCATGGCCTCGGTCGAGCAGCTGGTCCAGCAGTATGGCTATCCCATGGTCCTGGTCGGCTCCCTGTTCGAGGGTCAGCCGGTGATGCTGTTCGGCGGCTTCGCCGCGCATCGCGGCTATCTCCAGCTGGCCCCGTGGGTCATCCTGGCCGGGGCGGTCGGCAATTTCCTCGGCTTCCAGGCGTGGTTTCTGGCCGCCCGCCGGTTCGGCCGGCCGCTGATCGCTCGGCGCCCGCAGTGGGCCGGACGGATCGGGAAGGTGCAGGACTGGCTCGGCCGCTTCGAGAGCCTGCTGATCGTCGGGATCCGCTTCATGCCCGGCTTCGATACCGTCGGCACCGTCGCGATCGGCATGTCGACGGTCAGCACCCAGCGCTTCACCGTGCTGAACGCGCTGGGCTCTCTGCTGTGGGCGACCGCGCTCGCGGTCGTGGGCTATCTGCTCGGTAATTTGCTCGAGGCGATCCTGGGCGACCTGGCGACGGTCGAGAAGCCGCTGCTGATCGGCATCGTCGTGCTCACCGTGCTATGGATCGTCTATCGCCACTGCAAGGATCACCTGGCGCAGGGCCCGGCCGGCCCGGAACCTGGCGCCCAGGGCTGAATTTCAGATGACCTCGGAAACCGGAGCTGGCCTGACCTTGCCGGGAGGGGTCAGTGAGCCGCGTTGGGCGAGGCCCAATTCGCCTTGCCCGGGCCGGGTGCCCTGGCCGTTACGTCGTTTGTGTTCTCGCTAAGCCGCCGACTGGGGGTGGTGGAGCCGAGCGGAGTCGAACCGCCGACCTCTTGAATGCCA
>CAVTFM010000009.1:0-24054 GCA_963733965.1 uncultured Alphaproteobacteria bacterium | reverse complement strand
TCGAGCGGGCGGGCGTCGCTTTCGCGCTGCATGCCTACGACTTTGGCGGGCTTGATGCCGGCATCGCGCAGGAGGCGGCCGAGCTGATGGGCGTCGCGCCGGCACGGGTGTTGAAGACGCTGATGGCGGTGATCGACGGGCGGATGCTGGTCGTGACGCTCGTGCCGGCCGATCGCGAGCTCAATCTGAAGGCGCTGGCGGCGGCGGTGGGCGGGAAGCGCGCCGAGATGGCGGATCTGCGCCGGGCCGAGCGGGCGAGCGGCTACGTCAAGGGCGGCATCAGCCCGCTCGGCCAGCGCCAGCCGTCGCCCGCGCTGGTCGACGCCTCGGTGCGCGCGCACGCGAGCGTGTTCGTCAACGGCGGCCGGCGCGGCCTCGAGATCGAGCTGGCGCCGGACGATCTGATCGAGGCGCTGGGCGCCAAGGTCGCCGCGATCGCCCGGTGATCGGGGCCGGGGCTCAGCGGCGGCCGAAGCCGCTGGCGTAGAGGTCGCGGAGTTCGGCCAGCGCCGCTTCCGGCAAGGGGCCCATGGCGGCCGCCGCCAGCGCCGCCTCCAGATGCGCAAGCTCGGCCATGCCGACCACGACGCAGGCAAGCTCCGGATTGGCGAGCGCGAAGCGGATCGCGGTCTGGGCGCGCGTGCCGTAGCGGTCGCCGAGGTGGGCAAACACCGCGCTCGCCCGCTCGCCCTCTGTGGCCAGATCGGCGTCGTCGGTGATCTGAACCTCGCGGCCGTGGCGCTGATCGCTCGCGATCACGCCGCCGGCCAGCACGCGGATGTTCATGGCGGCGACGCCATGCGTCCGGCAGGCGGCCAGCAGGCCGCCGAAGTCCTGGCCGCGCCAGCCGGGCGGCATGGGTTGGCCGGCGCTCGGGTTGAGCAGGTTGTAGTAGACCTGGGCGGAATCGAACCGGCCGCTCGCGATCACCGCGCGGCAGGCGCCGGCGTCACCCAGAGCGGTGATGCCGATGAACCGGGTCAGGCCCTGCGCGCGCAGCCGGTCGAAGACGTCCGCGACGCCGCCCTTGCCCAGGACCCGCTCGACCGCGATCCGCTGATCCGTGGTGGCGGGCCCGATCGGATTGTGCAGCTGGAACAGGTCGACCCAGTCCAGCCGCAGACGCTTCAGGCTCGCGTCCAGGCTCGCCTCGATCTGGCCCGGAAGGTCGTCCAGCCGGCCGAGATCCAGCCGCACCTTGGTCGAGACGTAGGGCGTCGGCTCGACCTCCCGGAGCAGCCAGCCGAGCGCGGCCTCCGACTGGCCATCGCCATAGGAAGGGGCGGTATCGACCCAGTTGACGCCCGCCTCCAGCGCCCGCTGCAGCGCCGCCCGCTTGGTCCCGTCGTCCTGGTGAATCAGAATGCCGCCGACCCAGCCGCCGCCGAACACCAGCTCGGACACCTGCAACCCGGTCCGCCCGAAAGGCCGATAGCGCATCTTTTCCTCCCGATATTGGCTTGCGCGCCCCGGTTGGCGGGCGGCGGACACGCCTGCGAAGCCGGGGGCTTCGCGGTCCGGATATCTAAGTGATCGGCAGCATGACGTGCTTGCGGAATGCCGGCCGCTGCTTCAGTCGCTCGTACCAGGCCTCGAGGTTGGGCAGCGACGGCCGCTCGATCGGCAGGCCGAGGTAGCGATAGCAGGTGGCGCCGACCGGGATGTCGCCGATCGTGAAGCGGTCGCCGGCAACGAACCGGCGGCCCGCGAGCTGCGTCTCCAGGAGCCGCCAGGTGCCGCCGAGCCGCTTCGCCGCGGCGTCGATCGCGCCATGGTCGCGCTTGTCCTCGGGCGTCCGGATCAGGCCCCAGAAGACCACAACCATGTCGGCGAGCAGCGTGGTCTGCTGCCAGTCCATCCACATGTCGGCCCGCGCGCGCGCCGCCGGGTCCTCGGGCCAGAGGCCGTCCTTGTCGTAGCGGGCCGCGAGATAGCGGACGCAGGCGTTGGATTCCCACATCACCAGGCCGTCGTCCTCGAGGGTCGGGACCCGGCGGTTGGGGTTGCGCTCGCCATAGTCCTCGGTATCGAGGCCGCCGAAGGCGCCGCCCGCGTCGATCCGCTCGTGCTCGAGCCCGAGCTCGCCCACCGCCCACATCACCTTCTGGACGTTGATCGAGTTGGTGCGGCCCCAGATCCGCAGCATGGCGTCCTCCCCCGAAGCTGTCGCTCGGCGATCTTGTAGCCGCAGCGGCGGCGCCGCGCCAGAGGGCGGAGCGCCCGATCAGGCGTCGGGCCGGGTGGCTGGTAGAGCTGCGGCGCCGGGTCGGCCATGTCCTTGGGCGGGGGGCCGGGGCCGCGCGTAGAACAGCGGCTCGCGCTCCTCGATGCTCGGCAAACGGCAGCTCGGCGATGGCTTGCTAGTTTTTGGCGCCGTGGGCTTGCCTGAAGATCTCGGGGTCGAGGAAATCGAGCGCGCGCTCCGGCGGTACCCCAAGCAGTCGGACGAAATCGTCCCTCCCTAAGACACGCTCGTAGCTCGTAAACAAATCGCCGGCCAGGCGAGTAAATCGCTCCAGATATTGGTCGGGCGTAATCCGCTTCGATTGAAATGCGGTCACGAGCTCGTCTTGCTCGTGCTCGACCGCCGCAGCGAGTTGGCGAAGACGGGCACGCTTGTCGGACGCGTAGTCGGCCCCGAGATGCTCGTCGATCAGCCGGTCGAGCCGTCCCGGTACCGATGGTAGCGGCCCGCCTCGCGGCTTGGGTCCGGGCAAGAACGGGGTTCCTTCCTCATGCAGTCCTGCGGTCGCCTCGAGCTTCGAGCAGTGGTCCAATTCCGGCCACGTATCGTCGGACAAGGCATCGCGTCCATACTTACCCCAGAAATGGTAAGTAAGTCCGTAACCCCTGGCCGCACTGACGTCGACCCCTGCCGGTCGCAGGATGCGGTTGGCCATCTGGTGGCACCAGCCCGTCACGCTGAGGACGATGCCAGCGGTGGAATGCGCACCCGCCAGGCAAGAAGCCAGCCAGACACTACCGGAACCGGTGCAAATTCATGCGACCGCCTTCCGATCGACCAGCGCACGGCCAGACATGCCGCTGCGAGCTGGTCACGTAGGTATGGTCGGTAAAGCCACCGGCCATCGCGACAGCGTGACCGTAAAGTCGCGCCACTTACGCCTCCCCGAACCATTGCAACCGATAGTTAAGAAATTCTTAAGCTCACCTCTCATTTTCAGTAAGTGGGCAGCCCGGCCGCAGAGGCGTTCAGGATCGCGGCAAGGTGCGGTCCTCGCCGGTGGTCGGTTGCCCGTTCAGGCCGCCGCGACCTTCGGCAAATGCGCGAGCGAGGCCTGGAGGTCGGCCTCGTCGTAGCTCTGGTCGGTGAGCTTGCCCGCGAAGTAATCGGCGTAGGCCTGCATGTCGAAGTGACCGTGGCCGCACAGGTTGAACAGAATCACCTTGCTCTCGCCGGCCGCCTTGCACTTCAAGGCCTGGTCGATGGCACCCTTGACCGCATGGTTGGCCTCGGGCGCCGGCAGCACGCCCTCGACCCTCGCGAAGTCGATGCCGGCCTTGAAGCACTCGACCTGATGGTAGGCGACCGCCTCGATCAGGCCCTTGTCGAGCAGGTGGCTCACCATCGGCGCCATGCCGTGGTAGCGGAGCCCGCCGGCGTGGAAGCCGGGCGGGATGAACTCCGAGCCCAGCGTGTGCATCTTGACCAAGGGCGTCAGATGGCCGGTGTCGCCGAAGTCGTAGGCGAACCTGCCGCGGGTCAAGGACGGGCAGGCGGCCGGCTCGCAGGCGATCACCTCGACCTTCGGGCCGCCTTGCAGCATGGCGCCCAGGAACGGGAAGGCGATGCCGGCGAAGTTGGAGCCGCCGCCGGTGCAGCCGACCACCACGTCCGGATAGTCGCCCGCCTGCTCGAGCTGAAGGATCGCCTCCTGGCCGATCACGGTCTGATGCAGGAGCACGTGGTTGAGCACGCTGCCGAGCGCATAGTGGGTGTCGTCGCGCCTGGCCGCCATCTCGACCGCCTCGGAGATCGCGATCCCGAGCGAGCCGGTGCTGTCCGGATGCGCGGCCAGGATCTTCCGGCCGGCCTCGGTCTCGTTCGAGGGCGAGGCGACGCAGCGGGCGCCGTAGCTCTCCATCAGCGCCCGGCGATAGGGCTTCTGCTCGAAGCTGACCCTGACCATGTAGACGTCGACCTGGAGCCCGAACAGGCTGCCGGCCAGCGCCAGCGCCGAGCCCCACTGGCCAGCACCAGTCTCGGTCGCGATCCGGGTGATGCCCGCCTCTTTGTTGTACCAGGCCTGGGGCACCGCGGTGTTCGGCTTGTGGCTGCCGGCCGGGCTCACGCCCTCGTATTTGTAGTAGATCCGGGCCGGGGTATCGAGGAAGCGCTCGAGCCGGCGCGCCCGGTAGAGCGGCGTCGGCCGCCAGAGGCGATAGACGTCGCGGACCGCATCCGGGATCTCGATCTCCCGCTCCTGGCTCACCTCCTGGAGGATCAGCGCCATCGGGAACAGAGGTGCCAGCTCGGCCGGGCCGATCGGCTGCAGCGTCCCCGGATGCAGGGGTGGCGCCGGTGGCTCCGGCAGGTCGGCTGCGAGATTGTACCAGTGGGTCGGAATCCGCTCTTCGCTCAGGACCGTCTTCAGGGTCCGATCGTCGGCCGCCATGATGCCCCCCCGGCTTGGTCGTCGGCGCGCCCCGAGACTACCGGCGGGCGCCGGGCCTGCGCAAGCGCACCGCGATGGGATTCCTTTACGCCGGGCGATGGAGTAACAATCTTGGGGGCAGGCAGCAACCGGATGACCGGCCTTGGACCTCGCCGACAGCCATCACGACCACGAGCAGTGCGTCGACGACGCGCTGTCCAAGGCGGCCGTGCTCTGCACCCGGCGGGGCGCACGCCTGACCCGCCTGCGCCGCCGGGTGCTCGAGCTGGTCTGGCAGGGCCACGCCGCGGTCAAGGCCTACGACATCCTGCACGAGCTCGGCAGCGCGGCGGGGACGGCCAAGCCGCCGACGGTCTACCGGGCGCTCGACTTCCTGATGGCGCATGGCCTGGTGCATCGGCTGGAGAGCCTGAACGCCTATGTCGGCTGCCCGGACCCGGACGCCGCGCACGAGGGCCAGTTCCTGATCTGCGACGCCTGCGGCGCGGTCAGCGAGTTCGAGGCGCCGGCGATCCAGACGGCGATCGCCGAGCAGGCGGAAGGCCAGGGCTTCGCGGTCGCAAGGGAGACGGTCGAGGTGCGCGGTCTCTGCCAGATCTGCCGCACGGCCGCCGGGGTTGCAGGGCCGTGACCTTCCTCACTCGGCGGCGGCGATCCGCTCCGCGGCGACGGTCGGCGCCGGGCCGGGCTCGCCGGGCCCGAGTTCGGCGATCACCGGGCTGGTGATCGGCACGCCCGCGAACCCGCTCCGCTCCTCGGCCGGCGGTCGCTCGCGCAGCACCAGTCGCCAGCCGGTGAACGCCGCCAGCAGGAGCGCGACCCAGGCCGCCGAGACGAACAGCACCCGCTCGCCGAACAGCTCCATCGCGAGGCCCACGACCAGCGGGCCGACCGTGGCCCCAGCCGCCCAGGCGAACAGCAGCGAGCTGGTCAACGCGACCGCCTCACCCGGCGCGCCGCGGTCCTGGGCATGGGCGACGCAGATCGCATAGAGGGTGAGCGCGAAGCCGCCCCACAGGCAGAACAGCGCGATGATGCCGAGCCGCACCAGCTCGCCGCTTTCGCCGCGCAGCGCCGCCCCCTTGGCCGGCCCGACCAGGGCGAGCGCCAGCATGATGACGAAGATGGCGGCCGAGGCGCCGAGGATCACGAGCCGCCGGTCGATCCGGTCGGACAACAGGCCAATCGGCCACTGCAGGCCCAGTCGCCCGGTCTGGATCATGCCCATGAGCAGGCCGATGGTGACCACCGGCACCGCGGCTTTGCTGAGAAAATAGGGCGTGATGTTCATGACCGCGGTGTTCATGAAGCCGACCGCGAAGCAGCCGACCGCGGCGACCGGCGCGACGTGATAGAGGTGGCGCACGCTGACGCTCACCACCTTGGGCTGGGAAGGCGTCTCGGCGCGGGTCAGCGAGACCGGGATCAGGGCGAGCGAGAACAGGCCGCTCACCACCATGATCAGCTGCGGCGAGGCGACGTCGAACAGGCCGATCAGGAACTGGCTGCCGGTGAGCGCCAGCGTGATGGTGATGGTGTAGAGCGCGATCACCCGGCCACGCGCGGCGTTCGGCGTCCGGTCGTTGATCCAGCTGTCGACCACGGTCGAAAGCCCGGCGATGCAGATGCCGTGGACCACGCGGAGCACGAACCAGAGCGTGGTGTCGACCGCCAGCTGGAACAGCAGCGAGGCGACCGCGGCGGTGGCGGCGAAGGTCGCAAAGGCGCGGATATGGCCGACCGTCCGGATCACCCGCGCGCCGATCAGGCAGCCGATCAGAAAGCCGCCGGCATAGGCGGTGGCGATCAGGCCGGTCGCGAACTCGCCGGCCGCCGCCTGCCCGAGGCGCACCGGCAGCAGCGTGCCGAGCGCGCCGTTGGCCAGCTGGAAGATCGCCGAAGCGGCGATCACCGCCGCCAGCCGGACCAGATGGCTTTTCAGCATGCGCGCCCCGCAGACGCTCGCGGTCCCCGATGTCGGCTGGCTGAGTAGACCCTCGGCGCGCTTTTGGCAAAGCTTCCCTTCGCCGTCCGCGGCAGTCACGCGCCGTCGGGTCGGCCGGAGGTCAGGGGCGCTGGAGGGCTTCGAGCATCGGGCCCGGGTCGACGGCCGCGATCATGGCGGTGGCGATCCGATAGCCGAGCTCGCGATAGGCCTCGAACTGGTCCTCGTCGAAGAACTGGTCGCCGGTCGACTGGTCGGGGAAGTCGGGGTTCTTGCCTTTGTAGCCCAGCAGCTCGAGCGGCAGGCCGTCGACGAGCGTCGTGGTCAGATAGATCAGGCGGGCGGGCTTGGCCTCGGGCTTGATCTGCCCGCTCTCATCGAAATCGGGCGGGTAATAGATGTCCGCGACCGCAAAGCCCCGCGTGGCGAGCTCGAGGCCGCGCGGGTAGGCGTGCGCCACGGGTCGAGGCATCAGGTCCTCCATCGGATGGGCATCCAGGAATCTGATCTTGGCGCCGAAGTCCTCACCGATCCGCCGGAGCGCCGTCTGCAGATCCTCGAATTGGAAGTCCGGGTCCGCAACGCCGTCGCAGACCAGGATCAGGCGCGCCCGGCGCCGGATCAGCTCGTAGATGCCGAGGTTCTCGAAGTGCCCGCCATCCGAGAGCTCCTGAAAGGGGTAGCGTTCGTGGTAGCCGCGCAGCCACGCGAAGAAGCCCGGGCGGAAATGGTTGGGCACGGCGCTCTGGCGGCCGTCGACCGGGTGCGGCACCCAGTAGCCCAGGCGCAGATTAAGGAACGCCATCAGCACCGAAACGACGCGGCTTCGGGTCAGGCCGACCCCGCCGACGCCGGTGTTGGGATTGGCGGCCGCACCCGAGATCGCGACCGCGGTCGGGAGCGTCATGCCGTCGTCCATGAACTCCTTGGTCGCGCGCCAGCCGGTCGCGTTGCTGCCGCACCAGTCGCGGGTCAGGATGAAGCTGTCGCCGCCGCGGATGCAACGGCGCCGGTCCCTGGCGTTGATCAGGACGACGTTGGTGTTGACGATATGATAGGGCGCCTTCGGCGACGCGCGGTGCAGCTCCATCCCGTCGGCGGCTTCCGGCGCCGGCCCGTTGGTCTTGGCGAGTACCGCCCTGGTAGTCCGGCATGAAAGCTTCCATGAGGCGGTCGCGATAGAACCTGCCGAGCGAGACGTAGTTGCTGTTGACCAGCCAGGCCGAGAGGACGGCGGCCACGAGGACCCCGACCGATACCCGGACGGAGACGAAGCCCCCGGCGTACACCCGCGCGCCGACGTAGTGGGTGATGACCAGGATGCCGAAGAGAATGAGCGCGGTCGCCAGCGTGGCGACCAGCCCGCCCGGGACCTGGAAGCCCCAACTCCGAAACGTCTCGCTGACCTGCTTGCCGCTGCGCAGGAACGCCGCTCCGGCGGCCACCAGCCCTGCGAGCAGGGCCACGAGCCCGCCGATCGCATCGCCGCTCAATTCCTGGGTCTTTGCCTGGCTGGACGACGTCTCCGGCCGGGCCACGGCCGCGCCGGTGGCATCGACGCTGGTCTGCTCCTGCATTGCGACCAGGACAGGCGCGGACGGTCGGGTCAGCCACTCGGCAACGTTCTGCAGGCTGCCCATGACCGCCAGCACCGCGATCAGCGTCAGGTAGACGGCAGCCCACCCCTCGAACAATCGGCGCATCTGATAGCTGGTGTGGCGCAGCCTCCGGAACCAGGTGGCCAGGGAATAGACGATGCACAGCAGCGCGAAGGTGGCCGCGAGGATGAGCGCGCCCGCGAGCAGCAGTCGCACGCCCGTCCAATAGTGCGACAGCTCGGGCGGCAGGCGCCGCAGCAGCAGGACGAGCACGACTGCGAGGACCAAGAGCCAGAGTCCCCAGCGCCGGGTCAGCACCGTCGCGGCCCTCTTCAACCACGCATGCGAGGCTGCGAGCTTCCACAGTAGAAAATAGAGGGCGGTCATGATCGCGAACGCGATCCCGGTGATGACGGCATCGACGAAGAACACCCAGGGAGCGGGCTGGCCATCGCCTCCGGCGGCGCCCATGGCGTGGACCATGCCGGGATCGGACGCGGAGGGGGCGAAGAGGAAGCCGAGCACCCAAAGCAACCCGACCATGACCGCGGACAGCACCGGCAGCCAGACGAGCAGGTTGAGGACGACGGCGCGGATCACCACGCTGACCCCGGACAGCACGTTGATCCCGCCGCCGGGGGTCAGGTAGTTGCCATGCTTGCGCAGGCAGGTCAGGAGGCCCGGGCCGGGCTTGGTCCCGAGCTGGCCTCGCCAGATCGTCGGGCTGTCGGTGCCGTAGGGGAAATCCTCGGGACCGACCCCGAATCGAGGCGGGTCTTCGGCGGTTGTGGCCGGCGGCGTTCGGTCCTTGAAGCGAGTCTGCTCCTCGCCGAGCCCTTGGGGACGGATGGCAGCTTGCTCCGGGGCGCAAGCCGCCGCCGGGTTCTGGGGCCGCCACTGATCGCTCCACCACCAGGTGAGCGAGCCGCCGATGTAGCCGCCGCCGGACACCGTCGACAGATAGTCGAAGTATTTCAGCAGATCGTGCTTGGCGAGCGCCTGCAGGGCGCCGAGACAGAAGGTGGCCGACCGGATGCCACCACCCGACAGTGCGATCCCGGTGAGGTTGTCCCGCCCGGGAGCGGGGAGATGGTGCTCCTGGCGGCGTTGAAGGAGGGTCTTGAGCTCCTTCTCGAGGAGCTGGGCTGAGCCGGCATCCATGTCCGCGCCGGGCAGCGCCGCGTGCGCGAGCTCGTCGACGCTAACCGCTTCAATCTTGATTGCGTCGCCACCCGTTGCCATGGCCCGCGCCTCCAGAAATCCATTGCCGCCGGCTATCGCCCCAACGCAGCCGACCTATCGTCGCGATCGTATTGATTGATCTCGCCGCCGTCGAGCAAAGATTTGAGGTTGTCGCGGATCACGCCCGGGGTGACTGCCGGCCGTCGACCCCGGCGGCGACGCCGGTCGGGGGCGGCGGCACCGCGAAGAGCGCCGCCTGCAGGTGGTCGGCGAACGCCCTGGCCTTGCTCGAAGCCCGGTGGCCGGTCGGGAAGACGGCGTACAGCTCGGCCGGACCGAGGGGGTAGCCAGGCAGGAGCCGCACCAGCGTCCCGGCCGCCAGCTCGGCGCGGCACATCCAGAACGAAGCGATCCCGATGCCGAGGCCGGCCTTGAGGCAGGCGATCACGCCCGCAGCCGAGTCGACGCGCACCCGGCCCTGGACCTCGACCGAGACCGCCGCGCCGGAGGCGTCCTCGAAGACCCAGTCCGTGGCTGAACCGAGCGGCCCGAGGATGCAGTCGTGGTGGGCGAGGTCGTGCGGGGTCACGGGCGGGGCGCGGCTCGCAAGGTAGGCGGGCGCCGCCACGGGCCAGCGGGGCGCGCTCGCGAGGCGCCGCGCGACGAAGCTCGAATCCGGCAGCGGCCCGAGCCGGAGCGCGAGGTCCACGCCCTCCTCGACCAGGTCCTGGCGCCGGTCGGCCATCAGGAGCTCCACCTTGAGGCGCGGGTGCGCCGCGAGGAACGCCGCCAGCCGCGGCACCACCTCGCGGGCGCCGAAGGCGACCGGCAGCGCCACCCGCAGCACGCCTTGGAGGCCCTGGGCGCCCCGGACGGCGGCGGCCGCCTCGCCGAGCTCGAGCAGCACGCCGCGCGCCCGCTCCAGATAGGCCGCACCCGCCTCGGTCAGCGAGACGCGGCGGGTCGTGCGCAGCAGGAGCCGGACGCCCAGGCGCTCCTCCAACGCGGCCACGAGCCGTGACGCGGAGGGCTGGGACAGACCGAGCTCCCGACCCGCGCGCGAAAGGCTGCCGGTCTCCGCGACCCGGACGAACACTTCGATCTCGAGCAGACGGTCGCTCATTCGTGCCGCGAATAGGTCCTATGGCTGCGCATGGGATACCCGTTGGAAAGGACATGGATCAAGTTCTCTGAAGACGTCGAGTCCGCCGAGACCTGAGCGGACCGGACCCAAGCGGAGCTGAGCCATGTCGTTGCAAGCGAAACTTGACGCCTTCAAGGCTGATTTCGAAGCGGGCAAGCCGCCCTACCGGGTGCCGCCCTCGGTGATCGCGACGATGCACCGCGGCACGGCCGAGCTCAAGGCCTCGGGCCAGGCCGAGCGCGCCCGCAAGGTGGGCGACCGGGCGCCCGAATTTACGCTTCCCGACGCCGGCGGCGCGATGATCCGGTCGGCCGACCTGCTGGCCCGGGGCGCGCTCGTGGTCAGCTTCTACCGCGGCGTCTGGTGCCCCTACTGCAATACCGAGCTGCAGGCGCTCGAAGCCTTCCTGCCGCAGATCCGGGAGCTGGGCGCCGCCCTGGTCGCGATCTCGCCGCAGAGCGCCGCCAACAGCCGCAAGTCGGCACGCCAGAACGAGCTGTCCTTCCCGATCCTCAGCGACCAGGGGAACGAGGTCGCCGCCGCGTTCGGGCTGCGCTACCACCTGCCGGACTACCTGGTCGAGCTGTACCAGCAGCTCGGCAACAACCTGCCGCTGGTCAACGGCGATCCGTCCTGGACCCTGCCGATCCCGGCGCGCTACGTGATCGGGCGGGACGGCGTGATCGCCTACGCCAACGTCAGCGCGGACTACACGCTGCGGCCGGAGCCCGAGGACATGCTCCCGGCCCTGCGCCAGGCGGCCGTCGCCCGCGCGGCCTGACACAACGGGTGAGTGGGCGGCGATTGCGTGCCGCCCAACCCCTCGTGGGCGAGGCCGACGGGTCAGGCGCCGCGGGCGATGAACCCGGGGTTGCGGAAGGCGGGCTTGCGATAGAGGAACGGCGCGCCGTCCCGGGTCGTGACCCGGCCGCCGGCCGCGACCAGCACCGCGTGGCCGGCGGCGGTGTCCCACTCCATGGTCGTCCCGAAGCGCGGATAAATGTCGGCGCGGCCTTCGGCGATCAGGCAGAACTTGAGCGAGCTGCCGGCCGAGATCCGCTCGGCGATCCCTTCGCGGTCGAGGAAGGCCTCGGTCTCGGCATCGCTGTGCGAGCGCGAGGCGACCGCGACCGCACCGCTCGCCGGCCGGGGCCGCGCGGCGATGACACGGGCGGCGCCACCGTCGCGGGTCATCGACCCCCGGCCGCGGGCGCCCCACCAGACCTGACCGATCGCCGGGGCGAGGACCACGCCCAGCACCGGCTCGCGGCCCTCGATCAGCGCGATGTTGACCGTGAACTCGCCGTTCCGGCTCAGGAACTCCTTGGTGCCGTCCAGCGGATCGACCAGCCAGAACGGCCGCTCGTCGAGCTCGGGCACATGGCCGCCGGCGACCGTCTCCTCGGCGACCACGAGGGTCTCCGGGGTCAGCTCGGCGAGGCCCGCGAGGATCACCGCCTCGGCCGCCTCGTCGGCAACCGTCACCGGCGAGGAGTCGGCCTTGGCGCGGACCTCGACGCCGTCCCGATAGTGCTCGAGGATCACCGCGCCCGCGCGCTCGGCAAGCGCCACGATCTCCGGCAGCAGGCGCGCGGCGTCCATGGCTCAGTCGTCCGGGGCGAAGGCGCGTTCGACGTAGGCGGCGAGCTCGCTCAGGCACTCCTCCACGTTCAGGAGGTCGGTGCGCACGACCAGCTCGGGGGCCTCGGGCGGCTCGTAGGGCGAGCTGATCCCGGTGAACTCGCGAATCTCGCCGGTGCGGGCGCGCCGATAGAGGCCCTTGGGGTCGCGCTGTTCGCAGAGCTCGAGCGGCGCGTCGATGTAGACTTCGTGGAACGAGCCGCCGGCCGACTGGCGCGCCCGCTCGCGGTCCGCCCGGTAGGGCGAGATGAACGAGCTGATCACCACGAAGCCGGCGTCCGCGAACAAGCCGGCCACCTCGCTGACCCGGCGGATGTTCTCGGCGCGATCCTCGGGCGAGAAGCCGAGATTGGCGTTCAGGCCGCCGCGCACATTGTCGCCGTCGAGCACGTAGACGTGGTAGCCCTTGGCGAACAGCCGTGCTTCCAGGGCGAGCGCCAGCGTCGACTTGCCGGCTCCCGACAGGCCCGTGAACCAGAGCACGCCACCCTTGTGGCCGTTGCGCAATACCCGGGCCTCGCGCGATACCGTGTGGCCGACGGCGGTGATGTTGGTCGCCCGCCGGGTGATCGAACTCGCGCTGATCGGGGTAGCCCTCCATCGAGATGATGCCACCGCCGACCGGCACGAAGTCCTCAACCAGGACAAACCTCCCGGTTGATGGATTATTCCGATGTTCGTCGAGCGCGAGCAGGCCGCGGGTGCGCAGCACGACCTCGGCGACCGCGTTGCGCTCGACCAGCTCGGCCGGCCCCGACGACAGATCGCCGGTGTCGATCACCCGCTCGATCGACTGCACCGCGACCTCGGTCTCGCTGGTGTTGAGCTTCAAGGTATAGCGGTTGCCCACCGCCAGCGGCTTGCGGCCGAGCCAGAACAGGCGGCCGCGGAACACGTTGCTCTCGACCGGCGGGTGGTCGGCATGGGATGCGACCTCGCCGCGCTCGACGAAGATCTGCTCATCGAGCGTGATCCCGACCGACTGCCCGGCCTCGGCCGCGCCCGGCTGCTCGGGCACGCTCCAGGCCTCGATCGACCTGATCTTGGCGGTCTTGTTGGAGGGCGAGAACAACAGCGTGTCGCCGACCGCGAGCCGGCCGGATTCGATTCGCCCGACCAGGATCCGGCGCTGGTCGAACTTGTAGACGTCCTGGATCGGCAGGCGCAGCGGCCGGTCGGCCTGGCCCGGCTCGGGCAGGAACTGATCGAGCGCCTTGACCACGGTCGGCCCCTGGTACCAGGGCATGACCTTGGAGCGGGCGACGATGTTGTCGCCCTCGCGCGCCGAGATCGGGATGAAGCCCAGAGGCTCGACCCCGAGCCCGGCCAGATAGGCGCGATACTGCTCGGCGACCGCGCCGAAGCGGTCGGCGCTGTAACCGACCAGGTCCATCTTGTTGACCAGGACCGCGACCTGGCGCACGCCCAGAAGGTGGAGCAGATAGCCGTGCCGGTAGGACTGCTCGCGCACGCCCTCCTCGGCGTCGATCAGCAGGAGCGCGGCCTCGCTGCTGGCCGCGCCGGTGACCATGTTCTTGAGGAATTCCTTGTGGCCGGGCGCATCGATGATGACGTAGTCGCGGGCCTCGGTGCGGAACTGGATCTGGGCGGTGTCGATGGTCACCCCCTGGTCGCGCTCGGCCTGGAGCGCGTCCATCAGGAAGGCCCATTCGAACGGCATGCCGCGCCGCGCGCAGACCGCCTGGATCGTCTCGAGCTTGCCCTCCGGCAGCGAGCCCGTGTCGTGGAACAGGCGGCCGACCAGGGTCGACTTGCCGTGATCGACGTGGCCGACGATCACGATCCGAAGCTTGGGGCGGGCGCCGTGCGTGGGCATCGGGCTCGCCCTCACATATAGCCTTCGGCGCGCAGCCGCTCGAACGCGTCCTCGGCCTCGTGGTCCATGGCGCGGCCGCTGCGCTCGGCCACCCGCGTGGTCTCGAGCTCGGCGATGATCTCGTCCAGGGTCGCAGCCTCGCTCGCGACCGGCGAGGTGATGTCCTGGTCGCCGAGCGAGCGGTAGCGCTTGCCGTCCCTGGAAAAATACAGATCGATCAGGGGGATGCTCTCGCGCCGGGTGTAGCGCCAGATATCGACCTCGCTCCAGTGCAGGAGCGGATGCACCCGGACGTGCGTCCCGGGCGGGAAGCTGGTCATGTACTGGTTCCAGAACTCGGGCGGCTGGTCCTTGAGGTCCCAGCGGTTGTCCTTGGTGCGCGGGCTGAAGTAGCGCTCCTTGGCGCGGGTGCCCTCCTCGTCGCGCCGGATGCCGGCGATCAACCCCCGAAAGCCGTGCCTGGCGAGCGCGCCGTTGAGGCCCGCGGTCTTGCGCGCGGCCGAGCGCGCGGCCGGCGGCAGGGTCGGGTCCATCTGCTCGATCGGCGGACAGGGCTCGACCAGGAGCTTGAGCCCCCATTCCTGGCTGTAGCGCTCGCGGAAGGCGTACATTTCGGGAAACTTCTTGCCGGTGTCGACATGCAGCACCGGCAGGGGGACATGGCCCAGGAACGCCTTGCGGGTCAGCCACAGGACGACGTTGCTGTCCTTGCCGAGCGACCACAGGATGGCGAGCTGGTCGAGCTTGGCGAACGCCTCGCGCAGGATGTAGACGCTCTCGGCTTCGAGGCTGTCGAGGTGATCCATGCTTCGATCCGTTGCGGCAACCAGCCAGGCAGGAGCTGAGGTCCGGCCGGGTCCGGTCCCCGCCAGGCGGCGCTACACGTAGCCACGCCTGTCGGCCCGTACAACCGCCGTGGTTGCTGCAGCGCACGCGACATCCGGTCGCCGGGTCCCGGCTCCGCGGCGAGCCGGCGGCCGCACCTGGAAAATCGTGGACAGGGCTCGACGGTCGCCCATAGATAGCTTCTGGGGCAGGCGTCAAAGGCAAGGCCGCGCGCAGGGCGCCCGCCTCGGTCGGGAGGCGAAGCATGCAAGGAGCGCCGATCACGGTCGATCCGCTGGCGCGGTCGGGCCGTGCCCGGGACGCACCGGTGCTCGAGTTCTGCGGGCTGACCAAGCGTTTCGGCGGCACGCTCGCGGCGGACCAGATCGACCTCGAGCTCAGGCCGGGCGAGATCCTGGCGCTGCTCGGGGAGAACGGCGCCGGCAAGTCGACCCTGATCAAGATGCTGGCCGGCGTCTACGCGCCCGACGCCGGCCACATGCGCCGCGGTGGCGCGGCCTACGATCCGCGCAAGGACGCCGGCTCGATCGCGTTCATCCACCAGGACCTTGGCCTGATCGAGTGGATGACGGTCGCCGAGAACATCGCCATGGCGCAGGGCTTTCCCAGGCGCTTCGGTCTGATCGACTGGGCCGCGGTCGAGGACCGGGCGCGCGCCTCGCTCGCCCTGGTCGCCGACGGCATCCACCCCGAGCAGCGGGTCCAGGACCTGACCCGGACCGAGAAGTCGCTGGTCGCGATCGCCCGCGCGCTCGGCGCCCGCGCGGAGGTGCTGGTGCTCGACGAGCCGACCGCGAGCCTGCCCAAGGGCGAGGTCGAGACCCTGTTCGCGGTGCTGCGCTCGCTCAAGGTCCGCGGCGTCTCGATGATCTACGTCTCGCATCGGCTCGACGAGGTCTATGCGATCGCCGATCGCCTCGCCGTGCTGCGCGACGGCCGGCTGGTCGCGGTCCAGACCTGTGCCGCGACCACGCCCGGCGATCTGGTCAGGCTGATCATCGGCCGGCCGCCCGAGGCGCTGTTCGTCCGTCCGGAGCGGGGTGCGGGCGAGCCGCTGCTGCGCTTCGAGGATCTCGTGGTCGGCGATGTCGGGCCGCTCGATCTCACGGTCCAGGCAGGCGAGATCGTCGGCCTTGCAGGCCTGCGCGGCGCCGGTCAGGAGGCGGTCGGCCGGGTGCTGTTCGGCCTCCTGCCGCTCGAGCGCGGCCGGGTCCGCCTGGACGGCGCGCCGCTGGATCTCGCGACCCCGCACGGCGCGATCGGCCACGGGATCGGCTTCGTCGCGGGCGACCGCAACGCCGATTTCGATCGCCACCGGCCTGTCGGTGCGCGAGAACATGTTCCTCAATCCCTGCGCCTGCGGACGCCGGCTGCTGGAGTGGCGGGCACCGGCCGATGAGGCCCTGGAGACCTCCGACCTCGGTGCCCGGGTCGGCCTGCAGCCGAACGATCCGGCGGCGGCGATCGAGACCCTCTCGGGCGGCAACCAGCAGAAGATGGTGCTGGCGCGCTGGCTCCGGATCGGCGGTCGGGTGCTGGTGCTCGAGGACCCGACCGCCGGCGTCGACGTCGGCGCCAAGGCCGAGATCTATCGCCTGCTGGCCGATGCGGTCTCGCGCGGCCTCGCGGTCCTCCTGGTCTCGACCGACTTCGAGGAGGTCGCGGAGATCTGCCATCGCGCCCTGGTCTTTCGCGGCGGCCGGATCGTCGCCGAGCTCAGCGGCGCGCGCCTGTCGCTCGAGCAGCTGGTGCACGTCGCCTCGCTGCCCGCGGCTCCGGCTTCACCGGCGACGACCGGCGAAGCGCCGGCGGCGGCGCGAGCGTAGCCATGCAATCCCTGAAGTCGAACGCGCTCGAGCCGACCGCGCTCGAGCTGCGCGGCCTCTCGCCGCGCCAGCGGATCGCCCGCCTGCTGCCGGTGTTCGGCCTGCCGATCCTGACCGTCGTGCTGATCGTCTTCTTCTCGCTGCTGCTGCCGCGCACCTTCCCGACCATGCTCAACCTGCGCTCGATCCTCGGTGACAAATCGGTGATCGCGCTGCTCTCGCTCGCCGCCACCATCCCGATGATGGCCGGCCGGATCGACCTCACCGCGGGCTATGGCATCGTGCTCTGGCACGTCATGGCGATCGCGTTCCAGACCCAGCTCGGGCTCGCCTGGCCGGTGGCGGTGGTGCTCGTGCTGCTGATGGGCTGCACGCTCGGCCTGATCAATGGCCTTCTGGTCGAGATCGCGCAGATCGATTCCTTCATCGCGACGCTTGGCACCGGTACCGTGATCTACGCGATCGCGCTCTGGTACACCGAAGGCCGCCAGGTGATCGGCGTCCTGCCCAACGGCTTTCTCGACCTCTACATCCTGCGCCTGTTCGGCATCCCGATCGCCGCCTTCTACGTGCTCGCGGCCGCGCTCATCATCTGGATCGTCGCCGAGTTCCTGCCGATCGGCCGCTGCCTGTACGCGATCGGCGCCAACCCGCGCGCGGCCGCGCTCAACGGCATCCCGATCCGGCGCTACGTGATCGGCGCGTTCGTCGCGTCGGGCTTCCTCGTGAGCCTGGCCGGCGTCGTGCTCGCGGCCAAGCTCCGGATCGGCCAGGCGAGCGTCGGGCTCGAGTTCCTGCTGCCGGCGCTGGTCGGCGCCTTCCTCGGCTCGACCACGATCAAGCCCGGCCGGGTCAACGTCTGGGGCACGGTGATCGGGGTCGCGATCCTGGCGGTCGGGATCTCGGGCATCCAGCAGCTGGGCACCTTGTTCTACGTCGAGCCGCTGTTCAACGGGGCGACCCTGCTGCTCGCGATCGGGCTTGCCGGCTACGCCCAGCGCAAGCGCGGCCACGCCCTGCAGCCGGCCCAGCGCGGCGAGACCCGGGCGCCGGCCGCGCGCCGCGGGCTGGGCGCCTGATCGATCCAATTCCGGCCATCCAACCACAAACAGGGAGGTTTCCGTCATGTTGAGGACATCGGTATCGGCGCTGGCGCTCGGCGTGCTCGCCCTGGTCGCGGCCTCCGGTCCGGCGGCCGCGGCCGACGATGCGGTCGCCGCCGCCAAGGCCTACGTCGCCAAGGTGACCAAGCCCAATCCGCCCTGGGATGGCCCGACCACCGGCCCCGCGGCGCAGCCCGGCAAGACGATCGTCTACGCGTCCGCCGATCAGCGCAACGGCGGTGCGCTCGGGGTCGGCAAGGGGGTCGAGGAGGCCGCCAAGCTGCTCGGCTGGAACTTCCAGCTGATCGACGGCCATGCCTCGATCTCGGGCCGCGCCGAGGCGCTCAACCAGGCGATCGCGCTCAAGCCCGACGGCATCGTGCTCGGCACGATCGACGCCAATGAGCAGAAAGCGGTGATCGAGGCCGCCGCCAAGGAGGGCATCGTCGTGGTCGGCTGGCACGCGACCGCGACGCCTGGGCCCAGCACCTCGCCGCCGGTCTTCACCAACATCACGACCGACCCGCTCGAGGTCGCGCGCGCCGCCGCCTCCTATACGATCGCGGAGACCGACGGCAAGGCGGGCGTCGTCATCTTCACCGATTCGATCTACAAGATCGCGATCGCCAAGTCCGACGAGATGGCGAAGGTCATCAAGGGCTGCAGCGGCTGCGAGGTGCTCTCGGTCGAGGATACCCCGCTCAGCGACGTGACCGCGCGCATGCCGACGTTGACCACGGCCCTGCTGGCGCGTTTCGGCGACCGCTGGACCCATGCGCTCGGGATCAACGACCTCTACTTCGACTTCATGGCGCCCTCGCTCGCGTCCGCCGGCATCGAGGGCGACGGCGCGCCGCACAACGTCTCGGCGGGCGACGGCAGCGAGGTCGCGTTCCAGCGCATCCGGACCAACCAGTACCAGGTCGGCACGGTCGCCGAGCCCCTGCGCATGCACGGCTGGCAGGTGGTCGACGAGCTGAACCGGGCGTTCGCCGGCGAGAAGCCGAGCGGCTACGTCGCGCCCGCGCATCTGTTCGTGCCGTCCAACATCAAGTTCGACGGCGGGCCGCGCAACACCTACGACCCGGACAACGGCTACCGCGAGGCCTACATGAAGATCTGGGGCGTCAAGGGCTGAGATGAGGCTGGGGCGGCGGCATCCCCGCTGCCCCAGGATTTTCGGCATCAATGGGAGAAAACTCGGATGGCGGCGAACGACCTGCCGGTTCCGGACCACGCGCGCAACCTGCGCCTGATCGGCTACAGCGACCAGGGCGGCCGGCCCGATGGCGTCCAGCTCATGGTCGAGCGCGGCTACGCCTACGTCGGCCACATGTTCTCGAAGGGCTTCAGCGTCATCGACGTCCGCGACCCGCGGCAGCCGAAGGCGGCAGGCTATGTCCAGGCGCCGCCCAACACCTGGAACATCCACCTGCAGACCGCCGGCGACCTGCTGCTGGTGATCAACGCCAAGGACATGTTCGCGGCCGCCGAGTTCCAGGACGAGCACGCCTACTACAAGGGCTCGCTCGGCAAGACCGTCGGCACCGCCGAGGCCGGCGCAAGGCCGCGCGACTGGACCGCCGGGCTCAGCGTCTATGACATCGGCAAACCGGAAAAACCGCGCCAGATCGGCTTCATGCCGGTCGAAGGCGGCGGCATCCACCGGATCTGGTACACGGGCGGCCGGTGGGCCTACGTCTCCGCCCTGCTGGATGGCTTCTCCGACTACATCTTCATGACCGTCGATGTGAGCGACCCGACCAAGCCGCGCGCGGCCGGCCGCTACTGGCTGCCGGGCATGAACCTCGCGGCCGGCGAGCAGCCGTCCTGGCCGGCCGAGCGCCGCAACGGCCTGCACCACGCGATCGTCAGCGGCGACACCGCCTATGGCGCCTGGCGCGATGCCGGCCTGGTCATGATCGACGTCAAGGACCGGAGCGATCCCAAGCTGATCGTGCACCGCAACTGGAGCCCGCCGTTCGGCGGCGGCACCCACAACTGCCTGCCGCTGCCGGATCGCGACCTTTTGGTCGTGCTCGACGAGGCGGTGCTCGACCATCAGGAGGACGGGCTCAAGCTGATCTGGCTGTTCGACATCCGCGAGCCCGCGAACCCGGTCAGCATCTCGACCTTCCCGACCCCTGCCGAGGCGGACTACGTCGCCAAGGGCGGCCACTTCGGCCCCCACAACGTCCACGAGAACCGGCCCGGCAGCCTGGTCAGCTCCGAGCTGATCTTCGCCACCTACCAGAACGCCGGGGTCCGGGTGTTCGACATCCGCGACCAGTACCGCCCGGTCGAGACCGCGGCCTTCGTGCCGCCGCAGCCCGCGCGCCTGGTCGACCAGCGCCCCAACCGCGCCCGCGTGATCCAGTCCTGCGACGTGTTCGTCACCACCGACGGTCTCGTCTACAGCAACGACTACAACGGCGGCCTGTTCATCCTCGAGTACCAGGGCTAGCAACATCGAAGGGGGCCGCACCATGCCTCGTCACCGGCGCAGCCGGCCCGCCCGCGCGGCCGCGTCGACCTCCGTTTCGACCACGGACCGGCCCCTCGACCCGAGATCGCCGACAGGTTCCGGCAGCGGTGCGCCAGCTGTCATTGCTCTGAACGTTGGTCATGCCCTGGCAGGCCCTGGTCCGGTATTGCCTTCTGGCGGAGCATGCTCGCCGGGTCGGGTCGCGGCCGGTCAAGGCCAGCGCAGCTGCCGGCTCCGCCGGTTGCAGCCTTGACCAGCCGCGCCCGCCCGGCACACTTCGCCAGCAAGAGGCAATGCCGCAGACCCCGGCTCAGCCTGACCAACTTTCGTGGTGACGACAGCTAACCGGAGGTCGACCCGCCGCCGACCATGGTTCATTTCGCGGGTCCATGCGACCGTGGGACTTTGCCGCACGAGCTTTTTGGCGGGCGGACGGATTTCCAGGATCTCATGGACCATCGAGCCGGGATAAGATGCAAAGGTTAACAACAGCTTGCCAAGTCGGCGCGCGGGCATGACCGGGCAGAGAAAATCTTCGCACCGCATGGCGGCGAAGCCTGCGGCCAAGGGGGAAAACCGGTGTCGGACAACGTGGTCAAGGACAAGCTCGCGCGGGGCGAGCTGGTGCTCGGCACCTTCGTCATGGAGTTCGCGACCCCCGGTCTTGCAAGGATCGTGGCTGGAGCTGGCTGCGACCTGATCGTGCTCGACATGGAGCACAGCGGCTGGAGCTTCGAGACGGTCAAGCAGCAGATCGCGCACGCGCGCGGCGCCGGCCTGGTGCCGATCGTCAATCCCCGAGGGGGGCGCGACCGGGCCGCCGACCACCAGCTGCTGCTCGACCTCGGCGCCTTCGGCCTCATGGTGCCGCAGGTCGAGACCCGCGCGCAGGCCGAGGCGATCGTCCGCGCCACCCGCTATCCGCCCGCCGGCGTGCGCGGTGCCGCCTTCGGGGTCGCCCACGACGGCTATCGGATCGGCGACCTGCCGGCGACCATCCGCGATGCCGATGCGCGCTGCCTGGTGGTGGTCAAGATCGAGACCGCAGAGGGCGTGCGCAACGCCCAGGACATCATGAGCGTGCCCGGGGTCGATGTCGGCCTGATCGGCCATACCGATCTTTCGCTCAGCCTGGGCATCCCGTTGCAGCTCGAGCACCCCGACTTCCGGGCTGCGGTCGCGCAGGTCGTCGCCGCCTGCCGCCGGCACGGCAAGGCCGCGGGCTGCCTGATCGGCGATCCTGAAACCGGGCGCGCCTGGATCGCCCAGGGTTTCCGGATGATCCTCTATTCCGGCGACATCTGGCTGTTCGGCGGCGCGCTCCGGGCCGGCATCGAGCGCCTGCGCGCGTGACCGGAGCGCCGCGAGCCCCGCGAGTCCCACCCACGTCCGGCGCATGCCGCCATCGGGTTGGTGGCGGCGGCAAGGGGCTTATCCCGGGCGGGATCGACCCGCCGGTGTCGGTCACCCGGTCACCGTCAATCGCGTCTCCGGCTCTCATACCGATCCCGCGAAGACTTCACCTTCGCGGGGCGCGCCTGCCGCGCCACCAACCCAGGCGCGCCGCCCAAGCGCGAGAGTCGAGACGTTCGCGCTTGGTATCGGACCGAGCGCAGATCGGTCCGGATTTCGCGCTCGGCCTGGGGGGTGGATTGGCGGCGCCGGGCGCGCCGCGACGGTCAAGATGGCACCGGACCGGTATCAGACGTGATCGTCGACCCATTCCCGCAGCTGGCGCGGCGACAGCTGGCCGAGCCGGGTCGAGGCAACGAAGCCATCCTTGAACAGCATCGTGGTCGGCAGGCCGCGGACGCCGTATTTGGCGGGCACCGTCGGGTGCTCATCGACGTCGACCACCAGGACGGTGAGGCGCGCGCCCCGCTCCGCGGCAATTCCGGCAAGGGCCTCCGCCAGGCTCTGCGACGGGCAGCACCAGTCGGCGGCAAAGGCAACCACCACCGGGTCCGTGCCCCGAACCGCATCGTCAAGACTGCCATCGGTAAACAACCGCATGATCTACCTCCCCGCGCCGGTAGCCATCGAGGATTTGTGCTTGTGCAGTCTGGCACGAACATTTAACCAAACTTGAGCGGCTAAGTCGATCGTCATCTTATCCCCAGAGTTATCCACATGAATAGGGATCGGGCAAGGTCAGGAGATTCAGCGTGATCGGCACGCTTGTTCACCAGGAACGCGATTTTCCGGCGCGCCCCGGTCGCGGCTGGCGCGGACCCGGCAAAGCGGCTAGCCTCGGTCCAAGGGGCAACCGGCCGGAAGCAGGAGAGGCGATGGCCAGGGTTGAGCTCGATTTCGACCCGCTGCGGCTCCAGACCTATCTCGCGGGCCGGGTGCCGGGCCTCGGCGGGCCGCTGCGCGCCGAGCGGATCGGCGGCGGCCAGTCGAACCCGACCTATCGGCTCCACTTCCCGGACCGGACCGTGATCCTGCGCAAGCAGCCGGCGGGCGACCTTCTGCCCTCGGCGCATGCGGTCGACCGCGAGCACCGGGTGATGGCGGCGCTGGCCGCGACCGACGTGCCGGTGCCGGAGATGCTCCACGTCTGCGCCGACCGTTCGGTGATCGGCACCCTGTTCTATGTGATGACGGCGCTCGACGGCCGGGTGATCCACGATGGCGCGATCCCCGGCGTCACGGCCATCGAGCGCAGCCGGATGTACGACGCCATGAACGACGTGCTGGCACGCCTGCACCGGGTCGACTGGCGGGCGGTCGGGCTCGAGGGCTTCGGCAAGCCCGGCAACTACTTCGCCCGCCAGATCGCCCGCTGGACGCGCCAGTGGCAGGCCTCCAAGACCCGCGAGATCGCGGCCATGGAGCGGCTGATCGCCTGGCTGCCCGAGCATGTCCCGGCCGACGACGAGACCAGGATCGTGCACGGCGACTTCCGGCTCGGCAATCTGATGTTCCACAGCCGCGAGCCGCGGGTGATCGCGCTGCTCGACTGGGAGCTCTCGACTCTTGGCCACCCGCTCGCCGACCTCGCCTACAACTGCCTGCTCTGGCACGCGACGCAGGCCATGTACGGCGGCATCGAGGGCCTCGATCACGACGCCCTCGGGATCCCCTCGGAACGGGACTACGTCGCCCGCTACTGCGCTCGGACCGGCCGCGCCGACGGCATCACGACGTTCCACCTGGCGTTCGCGATGTTCCGCATGGCGGTGATCTTCGAGGGCATCGCGCAACGCGCCCGGATCGGCACGGCCGCGGCCGCGAACGCCGAGCAGGTCGGCCGGCTCAGCGTCGACTATGCCACGCGCGGCGACGCGCTGATCGGTGACTGAGCGGGCGGCCTGGCCCTGATCCTCGGCTGAGCGCGCCGCGGGCGTCTGGCCGCGGCGACCCCGCGACCGGCCGCGCCCGGTCACGCGGCGATCGGGCGCTTCGCCTCCAGGCGCACATTGTCCGGCAGCTTCAGCCCCTTGGCGAACAGCGTCTCGGCGAGGTCGGTATAGACGATGCCGCCGCCGCAGGCGGCGACGAAGTCGATCGCTTCCTGCAGGCTGTCGAACAGCTCCGCATCCACCGTGCAGGTCTCGGCCATGAAAGGTCAACCTCCGCTGCCTGAGCACCATCGTGATCATGCCGCTCCGTCGGTTAGCAGGGCGTTAGCGGAGGCCCGGCCAAAATTCAATCATTAGTTGATCCAGGGCGACCGGCGCAGCGCCGGTTGCCGGCCGCCGGCCGATCGATTACATAATCGGCGATCGGGGCGTGGCGCAGCCTGGTAGCGCATCTGCTTTGGGAGCAGAGGGTCGCGTGTTCGAATCACGCCGCCCCGACCAACAA
>CAVTFM010000008.1:0-13589 GCA_963733965.1 uncultured Alphaproteobacteria bacterium | reverse complement strand
ACGACGCGATCCGACATGCCGAGGATCTCGGGCAATTCCGAGCTCACCATGACGACCGCCAGCCCCTCGGCGACGAGCTCGCCCATGAAGTCGTGCACCGCGGCCTTGGAGCCGACGTCGATGCCCTTGGTCGGCTCGTCGAGGATCACGACCTGGGGCCGGGTCCCCAGCCACTTTGCGATCACCACCTTCTGCTGGTTGCCGCCCGAGAGCTCCTCGCACGGGCTGCGACCAGCTCGCCGTCCTGACCTGAAGCCTTCCGCCGTAGCGGCGGGCGAGCTCGAACTCGGCCGCGGCGTCGAGGAAGCCCTTGCGGCTCAGGCGGTCGAGCTGCGGCAGGCCGATGTTGTGCACGATCGGCATCGGCAGCACGGCACCCTGGTGCTGGCGGTCCTCGGGGACGTAGACGATGCCGGCGCGGATCGCGTCGCTCGGCCTCGTGATCCGGACCTCCTGCCCGTCCAGGAGGACCCGGCCGCGGGACGGTCGCGTGATGCCGAACAGCGCCTGCATGACCTCGCTGCGCCCGGCGCCGACCAGGCCGTAGAAGCCCAGGATCTCGCCCCGGCGCAGGCTGAAGCCGATGTCCGCGAACTCGGTCGGGTGGCGACAGGCCATCGACCTCCAGCACCACCTCGCCGATCGGGACCTGCCGTTTGGGGAAGACCTGGTCGACCGTGCGCCCGACCATCATCGTGACCAGCTCGTCCTGGGAGGTCTCCGCGAGCTGCCCGGCGCCGATGAAGCAGCCGTCGCGCAGCGCGACGTAGCGATCGCAGAGCGCGAAGATCTCGTCGAACTTGTGGCTGATGAACAGGATCGCCTTGCCCTCGGCCCGCAGCCGGCGGACGATCTGGAACAGATCCTCGATCTCGCGCCTCGAGAGCGCCGCGGTCGGCTCGTCCATGATCACGATCCGGGCGTCGACCGAAAGCGCGCGCGCGATGCCGACGACGTGCTTCTGCGCGACCGAGAGGGTCTTCAGCGGGGCCGCCGGATCGAGCTCGACCTCGAGCTGGACCAGGATCTCGCGCGTGCGCCGGTGCATGGTCGCCCAGTCGACCAGGCCCAGGCCCCGGCGCGGCTGGTGGCCGATGAACACGTTCTCGGCGACGCTGAGCTCGTCGAACATCACCGTCTCCTGATGGATCGCGGTGATGCCGGCGGCGAGCGCCGCCTGCGGCGAGACCATCGCGAGCGGGCGCCCGTCGAGCTGCAGGCTGCCGGCGTCGGGCTGATAGATGCCGGTCAGGATCTTGACCAGGGTCGACTTGCCGGCGCCGTTCTCGCCGACCAGCGCCGTGATCTCGCCCGGGTACAGCTCGAGGCGCACACCGTCCAGCGCCTGGACGCCCGGGAACGCCTTGCTGACGCCGGCAAGCTCGAGGATCGGCAGGGTCATCGGAGCGTATCCGCTCGGAATTGGCAGGGCGACGCGATGGCGCACGGCGCCCCCGGAGGAGCGCCGGGCCGGTGCGGTCAGAAAATCTTGGCGAAGTCGTGGACGTTCGAGGCGTCGTAGGTGAAGGGGTCGGCCATCGCGGCATCGCCGTTCTGGTCCAGCGTGATCGAGCCCATGCGGCCGATCGGGATGGTGGCGCCGGGGCCGCCCTTGGCTTTGCCGGTCGCGATGTTGTAGGCCATCATGGTCGCCGAGTAGCCGAGGTCGATCGGGTTCCAGATCGCGAAGCTCTTGACCGAGCCCTTGTCGACGTGGCCGACGAGCTCGGACGGCAGCCCGAGACCGGTCACGTAGACCTTGCCGACCTTGCCCTGGTCCTCGACCGCCTGGGCGGCGGCGACGATGCCGATCGAGGTCGGCGCCACGATGACCTTGACGTCCGGATGCGCCTGGAGGAGCGCCACCGTCTCGCGATAGCTCTTGTCGGCGAGGTCCTCGCCGTAGACCGTGGTGATCAGATTGAGGCCCGGATACTCGGGCAGCGCCTTCTTCATCGCCGCGATCCACTCGTTCTGGTTGGTCATCGTCGGCGTCGTGCTGAGGATCGCGATGTCGCCCTTGCCGTCGATCGGAGCGGCGGCGAGCTCGGCAAGCTTCTTGCCGATCAGATCGACGCTCGACGGGTTGAGGTGCGCCTGCCGGCCCGCGGGTGCCACGCCGCTGTCCCAGGACACGACCGTGATGCCGCGGTCCATGGCGCGCTTCAGGATCGGCACCAGCGCGTCGGTGTCGTCGGCCGAGACCGCGATCGCATCGACCCGCTGCGCGATCAGCGAATTGATGGTCTCGATCTGGGCCTCGGCTGTGGTCGTGGTCGGCCCGGTGTAGATCAGCTCGATGTTGCCGACCTCCTTGGCCGCCTCCTGGCCGCCGTCGCGCGCCGCCTCGAAGAAACCGATGCCAAGCGCTTTGACCACGAGCGCGATGCGCACGTCCTTCGCCTGCGCCGCGCCGCCCGAGAGCGCCAGCGCCAGAACCGCGCTGCCGAGGATCACGTTCCGGAATCTCATCGTCGTCTCCCTTCCCTGTTGACGTTCGTCGGACGCCCTTGCGCAGTCCGGCCGCTGCCGATCGTCAGGCGACGGCGGCGGTTTCCTCGTTGAGCGCGGGCGCGATGATGACCTCGACGCCCGCGCGCTCCAGCATCTCGCGGACGCGCTCGGGCATGCCCTCGTCGGTGATCAGACGGTCGATCCGCTCCAGCGGGCAGAGGATCAGGCTGCCGCGCGGCTCGAACTTGCTGCTGTCGACCAGCACGATCAGCTCCTCCGCCTGGCGCAGCATCTTCTGCTCGGTCTTGATCAGGAGCGGGTCGCCCTCGATCAGCCCCTGGGCGCGCACCGCCTGCGCGCCGGTGAACATGCGGGTGGCGTAGAAGTGGTCGATCACGGTGTCCCGCTCGTAGGGGCTGAGCACGAGGTTCTGCGCGCGATAGACCTCGCCGCCCGGCAGGATCACCCGGTTCTCGGTCTCGGCGACCAGCGCGGCTGCCATGGCGAACGAGTTGGTCAGGATCTGCAGGCGGCGGTCGGCCAGGAACTCGGTCATCCGGTAGGTGGTGGTGCCGCCGTTGACGATGATCGCATCGCCATCGGCGCACAGCTCCACGGCCGTCTTCGCGATCCGCCGCTTCTGCTCGTAGTTGAGCGCCTCGGTCTCGCGGAAGGAGCGCGTGGCGAGCCGCCCGCCGCGCCGGCCGGAGACCGCCTCGGCGCCGCCGTGCACCTTCCTGAGCTGGCCCGCCTCGGCGAGTCGGGCGAGGTCGCGGCGCACGGTCGCGGGCGACGCCTCGAGCAGATCCCCGAGCTCGACCACGGTCACCACGCTGCGCTCGGCAAGCGCTTCGAGGATCCGTTGGTGGCGCTGGCGTTCGTGCATGGCAGCTCCCTGATGCGGGCGACCATAAGGGGCTCGCGACCGACCGTCAATCAAAAACGATCATGTCAGATCAAAAAATGAATCATATCGAGCGAAAATGATTGACCGTGAGCGGGCCTCTGGCGTAAGGCTGTCGGCATCGCCGCTGGGGAAGACCTGCCATGACCGCACGCCCGCTCGAGAGCCTCTGGGAGGATGCCAAAGCGGCGGCCTTGAGCGAGCCGGAGCTGCTGCTCTACCGGTCGAACCTGCTCGGGGCCGACCAGCGGATCACCAACTACGGCGGCGGCAACACCTCCGCCAAGGTGCGCATGGCCGATCCGCTCACCGGCGGGGTCGTGAACGTGCTTTGGGTCAAAGGCTCGGGCGGCGACCTCGGCAGCATGGGGATCGACGGCTTCGCGACCCTCGACCTCGACAAGCTCGAGGCGCTGAAGGGCCTCTACCGGGGCCTTGCGCACGAGGACGAGATGGTGGGCTACCTGCCGCACTGCACCTTCAACCTCAATCCGCGCGCCGCCAGCATCGACACGCCGCTGCACGCCTACCTGCCCTACCAGCACATCGACCACGTGCACCCGGACGCGGTGATCGCGATCGCGGCTTCGCGCCGCTCGCGCGAGCTCACGCACAGGGTCTACGGCGACGAGATCGGCTGGCTGCCCTGGCAGCGTCCGGGCTACGACCTCGGCCTCAAGCTCGAGGAGATCGCCCGCCGCAACCCGCAGTACGTGGGCGTGGTCCTGGGCGGGCACGGCCTGTTCACCTGGGCGGACGATGCCAGGACCTGCTATCTGACGACGCTGCGCATCATCCAGAAGGCGCAGACCTGGCTCGACGCCAACAACAAGGCGCCCGGGTTCGGCGGTCCGCGACTCGAGGCGCGCCCGGAGACCGAGCGCCAGCGGGCGCTGCAAACGCTGATGCCGAGGATCCGCGGCCGGATCGGCAAGCACGAGCCCAAGATCGGCCATGCCCTCGACAGCGCGCCGGTGCTCGAGTTCGTGAACTCGAACCGGCTCGAGGAGCTGGCGGCGCTCGGCACCTCCTGCCCCGACCATTTCCTGCGCACCAAGATCCGCCCGCTGATCCTGGAGGCGGGTGTCGATGACGCCGATCTCGACCGGCGGCTCGAGGCCTACCGGGAGGGCTACGCCGGCTATTACGAGCGCTGCCGGCACAGGGACAGCCCGGCGATCCGCGACCCCAACCCGGTGATCTACCTGGTGCCTGGCGTCGGCATGCTGAGCTTCGCCAAGGACAAGGCGACCGCCCGGATCGCGAGCGAGTTCTACCTGAACGCCATCAACGTCATGCGCGGCGCCGCCGGCGTCGACGACTACGTCGGGCTCGCCGAGCAGGAGGCGTTCGACATCGAGTACTGGCTGCTCGAGGAGGCGAAGCTGCAGCGCATGCCGAAGCCCAAGGGCCTCGCCGGGCGGATCGCGCTGATCACCGGCGCGGCCGGCGGCATCGGGCGCGCCACCGCGGAGCGGCTGCTGGCCGAGGGTGCCTGCGTCGCTCTCACCGATCTCGACCGCGAGGCGCTCAGCGAGGCCGAAGCGGAGTTGCGCGCGCACTTCGGCGGCGACGTCGTACATGCGGTCGCGGGCGACGTCACCTCGGAGGCCGACGTCGCCGCGCTGGTCGGCTCGACGGTGCGCCGCTACGGCGGGCTCGACATCTTGGTCTCCAACGCCGGCATCGCCTCGGCCGCCGCCTTCGAGGAGACCTCGCTCGAGCTCTGGCAGAAGAACATGAGCGTGCTCGCGACCGGCTACTTCCTGGTCAGTCGCGAGGCGTTCCGGCTGATGAAGGCGCAGGGGCAGGGCGGCTCGATCGTGTTCATCGGCAGCAAGAACGCGCTGGTCGCCTCGGGCGGCGCTGCGGCCTACTGCGCGGCCAAGAGCGCGGCGCTGCACCTCGCCCGCTGCCTGGCGCTCGAGGGCGCCCCGCACGGCATCCGGGTCAACACGGTCAACCCGGACGCGGTATTGCGCGGTTCCCGGATCTGGTCGGGCAAGTGGCGGGAGGAGCGCGCCGAGGCCTACAAGATTGGCGAGGAGGACCTCGAGGCCTATTACCGCGAGCGCAGCCTGCTGAAGCGCAGCGTCTTCCCCGAGGACATCGCCGAGGCCGTCTGTTTCTTCGCCTGCGAGCGCTCGGCCAAGTCGACCGGCAACATCATCAATGTCGACGCGGGCAACGCCGCCGCCTTCACGCGCTAGCGCCGCGACGCCGACCCTGGATCGCGACGGCAGAGGCGGCAACCGAACGGGAGGCAGACAGCGTGCGCGAATTCACGATCGGGAATGACTTCGTCGCCGAGCAGAACCGCGGGCTCGAGACGGAGCTGGCGCGCGACTACGAGGTGCTGGGCGAGAAGCTCGCTCGGCGCGGCCTCGACATCGAGGCCATCGCGGGCCGGGTCGCGACCTTCGAGGTCGCGCTGCCGAGCTGGGGCGTCGGTACCGGCGGCACCCGCTTCGGGCGCTTTCCCGGCCCGGGCGAGCCGCGCGGCATCCTCGAGAAGCTCGCCGACTGCGCCACGATCCAACAGCTCGTGCGGGCGACGCCCAGGGTCTCGCCGCACTTCCCCTGGGACCGGGCCCCGGACTACGGGGCGCTCAGGCGGGCCGCGGGCGAGCTCGGCCTCGGCTTCGATGCGGTCAACTCCAACACCTTCCAGGACCAGCAGGGCCAGGAGCTGAGCTACAAGTTCGGCTCGCTCAGCCACACCGATCCCGCGGTGCGCCGGCAGGCGATCGCGCTCAATCTCGAGTGCATCGCGATCGGGCGCGAGCTCGGCTCCAGGGCGCTCACCGTCTGGATCGCCGATGGCAGCAACTTCCCCGGCCAGCAGAACCTGGCGCGGCGCGTTCGAGCGCTATCTGGAGAGCATGGCGGAGGTCTACGCGGCCCTGCCCGACGGCTGGCAGGTGTTCCTCGAGCACAAGCTCTACGAGCCCGCCTTCTATGCGACCGTGATCGCGGACTGGGGGAGCTCGCTGATGGCGGCGCAGCGCCTGGGACCCAAGGCCAAATGCCTGGTCGACCTCGGCCATCACGCGCCGGGGGCCAACATCGAGCAGGTCGTGACGCGTCTGATCCAGGCCGAGAAGCTCGCGGGCTTCCACTTCAACGACAGCAAGTACGGCGACGACGACCTCGACAGCGGGGCGATCGACCCATTCCGCCTGTTCCTCGTGTTCAACGAGCTGGTCGAGGCCGCGGCCCTGCGGCGGCCGGGGTTCGCGCCCGCCTACATGATGGACCAGTCGCACAACGTGACCGACCCGATCGAGAGCCTGATGACGAGCGCGATCGAGCTGCAGAAGAGCTACGCCAAGGCGCTCCTGGTCGATCGCGAGGAGCTCTGCGCGTACCAGGAAGCGAACGATGCGCTGATGGCGCTGCGCACCCTCAGGACCGCATTCGACGCCGACGTCGCGCCGATCCTGGCCGAGGCCCGCCGGCGCCGGGGCGGCGCCATCGATCCGCTCGCGGTCTACCGCGCGAGCGGCTACCGCGCCCGCAAGGCCGAGGAGCGGCCGCAGCAGGCAAACTTCGGTGGCGGCATCGTCTGAGCCGGTCCGCTACTTGATTCTGCCGCGAGCGGCGACCCGCCACACGGCCTCGACCCGCCCGGCGCGCAGGCCGACGATCTCCTCGTGGAGGTGCACGGTCGTGTCGGAATAGCCGACGATCAGCTCGAGCGGGTCGCCGACCTTCGGGGTCGCGCTCGGCGCTTCGAGCTCGATGGTCGTGTGCTCCGCGGACAGCCGCAGCGAGCGTACCGCCGGGAGCCCCTGCGGCTCGGGCAGCGCGGCATCGCCGCTCATCGCCTTCTTGCCGGCATCGAGCACGATGCGCGTTCCCGTCGGCCGGCTGGTCACCGTGGTCAGCAGCGTCAGCGCGCAGGGGTGGTCGAGGTGATAGTGCGTGCGGTAGTGCATGTCGCTGAAGATGGCGCCGCCCACCTGCACCTCCGTGACGCCCGGCTGGCGGACGCAGTAGGGAAAGGTGCCGGTGCCGCCGCAGCTGACGATCGAGGCGTCGTGGCCGGCGCGGCGGCAGTCCTCGGCGCTGGCGACCAGCCGGGCGATGGCCTCGGCCGCGACCCGCTCCTTCTCTGCGGGGTCGGCGATCGCGACCGCGTGGCTCTCCCAGCCGGTCACCCCGACGAAGCGCAGACCGCGATGCCGCGCGATCGCGTCCGCCAGGGCGACGACCGGCGGTCCCGGTGCCACGCCGGCCCGGTTCATGCCGATGTTGACCTCGACGACGAGGCGCAGCGCGCGGCTGGCGTCCTGCGCCGCCTCCGCCAGCTCGGCAATGTTCGAAAGGCTGTCGACCGCGACGATGACCGGAGCGCGCTCCAAAAGCCGGATCAGGCGGCGTACCTTGGTAGGCCCGACGATCTGGTTCGCGATCAGGATCTCGGTGATGCCCGCATCCGCCATGACCTCGGCTTCGCCGAGCTTGGCGCAGGTGATGCCGATCGCGCCGGCGGCGAGCTGCTTGCGCGCGATCTCGGGCGTCTTGTGGCCCTTGATGTGCGGCCGCCAGCCGACGCCGTGGTGCCGGCAGGTCCCGGCGATCCGGGCGATGTTGGCTTCCATCACGTCGAGATCGACCAGGAGCGCCGGCGTCTCCAGCGCGGCCTTGGGCAGGCCGACGAGGCTCGCGGACGCTACCATCGGCGGTCTCCTCAGGGGGTCCGCCCGGCTTGATGAAGGCCGGCTGCCCAGTAGGCATGCTCGACCAGCCGGAGCGTCTCGAGATTGTCGACCGCATCGGTCTCGAACGCCGCGCCCGAGGCCATGCGCTCGACGAAATGGCGGATCGTATTGTCGAAGCTCGCCTGATAGCCCTTGTCCAGGTCGAAGGCTTCGCTGCGCGGGCGTGGGCCCTTGAGGTGCAGGCTGCCGTCTGCGAAGGCAGCACTTGCCTTGCTGCCGACGAGCTCCAGGCGATCGCCCGTGCGCGCGCCGAGGCCGGGCGCCGCCATCGTCCCGCTGACCACCACGGGCGCGCCGGCGGCGGTCTCGAGGAACATGGCGGCCAGCGTCTCACCCCGGACTTCGGGCAGCGTCCGCGCCGCGCGCGCGCTGACCACGCGCAAGGGTCCGCAGAGGAAGCGCATGACGTCGAGATGGTGGATCAGGACCTCGGCGATCATCAGCCGCTGCTCGTCGGCCATGAAGGGCTGCCGCACCAGGGCAGGCGCCCGGCCGCTCTCGTCCGGCAGAAGGCCCGAGGACATCATGGTCATCTGGGCGTGCAGGAGCTCGCCGAGCTCGCCTTCGGCGATCCAGCGTCCGAGCGTGCGGTACCAGGGTCGAAAGCGCCAGTTCTCGTGCACCATGAGGCGGACGCGGCGGCCAAGCCGGCCAAGCAGGGCCTCGCCTTCGGCGAGCGTCGGCGTCAGCGGTTTCTGGCACAGCACGTCGATCCCGCGCGCCGCCGCGGCCTCGACCCAGCCGGCATGCTCGGCCCGCGGCGCGGCGACGTCGAGCGCCGCGATCCCCGCCTCGTCGAGCATCGCGGCGGCGTCCGTGAAGACCGCATCGATCCCGAACTCGGCGGCGCGGCTTTGGGCGCGTCCGGCATCGGGATCGTAGACGGCGACGACCCGGGCGGCCGGCGCGACGCTCCGCCAGGCGACCAGGTGATGCCAGCTGATCATGCCGGCCCCGGCGAGCGCCACGTTGAGGACTTGCGGGCGCGGTTGCGGATCGACCATCAGGCTACCCTCCGAGCGAGGAACAATCGAGCTGAACACCCATCATGGCAACCACAGCTAGCGCACGGCGCCCGCGGTCATGCCCTTGACCAGAGCTTCGGAGAACAGGGCATAGAGCAGGATGATCGGCGCGATCGCGATCATCAGGCCGGTCGCGACCATGCCGACGTCGAGCTGGTGGCCGCCCATGAAGTGCATGATGCCGAGCGGCAAGGTGCGCTTGCTGTCCTCGGTCAGCAGCACGACCGCGTAGAGGAACTCGTTCCACAGGATGATGCCGTTCAGGATCACCGTGGTGACCACCGCCGGCAGCCCGACCGGCAGGGTGATCCGCCAGAAGATCTCGAGGTCGGAGTAGCCGTCCATCCGGGCGGCGTCGAACAGATCCTGCGGAATCTGGACGAAGAACCCCTCGAGGATATAGACCGTCATCGCCAGCTGAGTGGCGACATAGACCACGATCAGGCCAGGCAGGGTGTTGTACAGCCCGAAGTCGACCATGATCTGGAACAGCGACAGGATCAGCAGCTGCGGCGGCAGGATCATGCCGGACAGAATGATCACGCGCACGGCGCGGCTGCCGCGGAAGCGGTAGCGCGCCAGGCAGTGCGCCGCCATCGCGCCGATCGCGGTGAGCAGCGCCACCGCGCTGACGACCACGATCAGGCTGTTCCAGAAATAGGTGCCGTAGTTCGAGTTGACCCAGGCGTCGGCGAACTTCTCCCAGTGGAACTTCGCGGGCCAGGCGTACGGGTTGGCGAAGATCTCCGGCGTCGTGCGCAGCGACATCGCCATCACCCACAGGAACGGCCCGCCGGTCGCCACCGTGTAGAGCACGAGGAACAGCAGCAGCGGCGTCCGCCGGAGATGGGCGAGCCAGAGTGCCCTGCGTCGCGCCATCTAGAACTCCAGCCGGTCGCGCTGGCGCAGGAGCCGGGTCATCAGGGCGATGAAGATCAGGATCATGGCGAACCAGAGGACCGCGAGCGCCGACGGATAGCCGAGATCGAAGGTGTTCCAGTTGAAGGCGCGCTTGTAGACGTAGGTCGACACCGTCTCGGTCGACCAGAGCGGGCCGCCGCCGGTCATGATCCAGATCAGGTCGAACACCATCATCTTGCCGATGAACGACAGCACCAGGAGGTTGACCAGGGTCGGCCGCAGCATCGGCACGATGATGTAGACGAGCTTGGCCCACCAGCCGCAATAGTCGAGCTCGGCGGCGCCCAGCACCTCGTCCGGCAGCGCGTAGAGCGCCGCGAGACAGATGATCATGTTGAAGCCCAGCCACTTCCACAGATGCGTGACCAGCACGGCCCAAAGCGCCGTGTGCGGATCGCCCAGCCAGGAGTGCTCGAGCTGGCCGAGGCCCAGCCAGCGCAGGACGAGGTTCAGCAAACCCCAGTCGTAATCGTAGATCCACACCCAGATGATGCCGACCACGACGTAGGACATCAGCACCGGCGTGAACCAGACGATCCGCCACAGGCGGGCCAAGGGCGCCTTCGAGAACAGGCAGAGCGCCAGCAGCAGGCCGCCCGCGACATCGGCGAGCGTGCCGATCAGCGCGAACAGCGCCGTGTTCTCGACCGCCTTCCAGAAGACGTGGTCGCGGGTCAGCAGATCGGCGAAGTTGTGCAGACCGACGAAGCTCGCGACGTTGCGCGGCCCGATCGTGTGCACGCTGTTGTAGAAGGTGCGCAGCACCGGATAGATCGTGAAGGTCGCATAGATCAGCAGCGCCGGCACCAGGAAGACGGCCAGCACCCGCCACGAGGTCTGACGCGCGTCGACCACCCCGCCTGCAGACGCGCGGCCGGCGGCGCGCCCGCTCGCCCATGACATCATAGTGACATCATAGCGGCATCATGGCGACATCATGGCGGCATCATCGATCTGGCGGGCGCAGCGGGTCCGGAGCGAGGCGGGCGGGAACGGCAAGGCCCGCGGCCTTGGCCCCCCGCTCCCCGCCTGCAGCCTCAGCCCTTGAAGCAGGCCTGGTCCATCATGCCGATCGCCTCGTCGACCGGCAGGAGGCCGCCCGGGAACGCCGAGTTCATCACCTGGCTGAAAGTGTCCTTGCACTCGCCCTGCATGTGATCGAGCGGCATGCCCACGAAGTATTTGGCGCCCTCCTGGCGCGCCATCAGCTCGGTGAAGTAGGCGGCGTAGGGGCCGCTGAACGAGCCGGTGGCGGTCTTGACCGCGGTCTGCAGATAGATCGTCTCGAGCCACATCTTGCCCATCTCGGGGGTCGACATGGCATTCAGATATTCCGCCGCCTCGTGCGGATGCTTGCTGGCAGCGTTGATCGCGAAGCTCGCACCGATGCCGAGCGTCTCGCATTCGTTGCAGGCGCCGCCGTCCATGGCCGCAAAGCGCATGATACCGAGCGGGAAATCGGGCGGCTGGCCGCCCTTGTCGACCGGCACGAACGCGCGGCCCGTGTACCAGCTGCCCATCGGCAGCATCAAGGCACCCGGCTTCTGGTAGAAGTAATAGTGGGATTCGCCGAGCTTCACGGTCATGAAGTTCTTGGGGTAGGCGCCGGCGTCGACCAGCTGCTTCACCCATCTGAAGACCTCGACCACCCGCGGGTCCTTGAACGCCAGCTTGCCGTCGAGCAGCTTGCCGTAGTCGTCGGCGCCGAGCTCGTGCAGCAGGGCCTCCTGCAAAATGTAGGCGCCGGGATAGGGCCGGTCGCCGACGCCCTGGGCGATCGGCGTGATCTTGGCGGCCGCGGCTTTCTTGATCAGATCGAGGAACTGCGCCTGGCCGAGCTGGCCGTTCTCGGGCAGGGTCACGCCCAGCTGCTTCAGGATGGCCTTGTTGTAGTAGATCTCGTTGGTATAGGCCTCCTGCGGCAGGCCCCAGGTCTTGCCGTCATGGGTCCAGACCGCGCGCGCCCAGTCGTTGATCGTGCTCCAGTCGACGAGGTCATCGAGCGGCAGGATGTAGCCATTGGTGATGTACTCGGTCTGATCGGGCTCGAGGTAGAAGAGGTCGGGGCCCTGGCCGGCGGGCAGCGCGGTCTTGAGCGCCGCATAGAGCGCATTCTTCTCGTACCAGGTGATCTTCACGTGCAGGCCGGGATGGGCCTTCTCCAGGTTCTTCGCGGCGGTCTCGCGAAACGCCACCTTGGCCGGTTCATCGGCCTCGTGGCTCCAGACCGTGATGGTCACGTCCTCGGCCTGCGCGGCACGTCCACCCGCCCAGACCGCCGCCGCCGCGGCCAGCGCCGCCACGCAGCAAGCCCTCGTGAAGCTCGTCGTCATCTCCCCGCATCCCCCCTGCTTGGCCGCGCCCGCTCGAAGCGCCCGCTCTGGCGCAGCGCTCATCGAACGGACCCTTGCCGGTCACGGTAGGTCACGCGCGAAATCGAAGTCAATTGATTAGCTGGATTAGCTGGCGGCAGGTCTTCCGGGCATCGGCGGTGGCGACCCCTTTCAGCTCGACGGTGGTCGAGCTCGCGACCTGCCGGACCGCGAGCTGTCGTTACCACCAACGTCGGCCAGGGTGAGCCGGGTTTGCAGCCTGGCCGCTTGCTGGCGAAGTGTGCCGGGCGGGCGCGGCCGGTCAAGGCTGCAACCGGGGGCCGCCAGCTACGCTGGCCTTGAGCGGCCGCGAGAAGGCTCCGCCAGAAGGCGATAGCGGACCAGGGACTGCCAGGCATGAACACCATGGAACCGCTCAACCCATCTGACGCCATGATGATGCCGGCTGCCATGCCGAGCTCGGAGAGAACCTTGATCCTGGCGAAGGCTGCGGCTGGATGCGCAGCACGCCCGCCTCGCCCGGGTCGGCGCAGTTGAGCTTGCGCCGCACCGCGCGCTTAGAGAACGTTCAAAGCGACGAACAGCTGGCTCACGCCGCCCTGCCGCTCGAGTGCCTCGACGCCCGGCTGGCTCAGGGCTCCGGCCTGGGCTGCGGCCGTGCCGGCAGGTCGTGAGGGCTTGGCCCGCGGCGTTCGGGCCGAACGCAAGTGCGATGTCGAAAGGTGCCTTGGGGGCGCCCAGATCCTGCACCGATCGTCCTCGTTGCAGGACGAACCAGCTGCAGGTCATGGGAAAAGGCCCCCTGCAGTCTCCCCAGGGGGCTTGCTACGTCGAACCTGATCGCCTCAGGAGGCGATCTTCAGATTCTCAGCAGAGCTCTTGCCGTTTTGGCCGCGGACCAGCTCGTACTGCACCCGGTCACCCTCGTTCAGGGTGCCGAGCCCGGCGCGTTCGACGGCCGAGATGTGCACGAAAGCGTCGGCCCCGCCGCCGTCAGGCTGGATGAACCCAAATCCCTTGGCGGCATTGAACCACTTCACAGTTCCGGTATTCAAGAACGTAACCTCGAAGTCTAGGTGCACGCCGGGCGACATGCCGCAGCGCGAGGCAGTCTCAACGTAGTCCTGGGAAGCAGCGGGCGACGCAGGGTAGCGAAGCAGTGACTCCCACCAGCGACGTGGAAACTGGCTGGCGAATATATAGTATGCCAAAGCGCGCAGCACAAGAC
>CAVTFM010000007.1:0-68234 GCA_963733965.1 uncultured Alphaproteobacteria bacterium | reverse complement strand
TCGTCGCGGCCCGCTTCTCGGGCGCCGGAGCCGTTTGCAGCGGATGAGCAGCCGGCGCCCGATGACGCCAGATTACGTCAGCACATCCCGGGTTGCAAGCGGCTTCTGGGCTTGGCCGCCCCCGACGCCGGAGCGCCGCTAATCGCCTGGGGTGCTGCCGCTAACGTTCGGTTAACGCCGCGGGCGGCGTGCACGGACAATCGCCACTGGTTTCAGACTGAGGCTGGTTGCGCGGTCGCGGATGTCCCGGGCCTCCCGAGCCGGCCACGCGTGGCCTCGCCGGTCATCCCGTCACGGGCGAGCTGGAACGCGCGCATGGCTTGCCGGATCGAGCCGGCCAATTCCGCTATGCAGGTGATATGAGTTTTGCGAGGACGCGTCCGGATTGGTTAGCGGCGCGGGGCGCGCCCGCGCAGGCGGCCCGGGCGATGCCGGTGCTGGCGCCAAGCCTCGGCGGCGGCGAGCGCGGCCGGCCCGGGCGTGTGCTCGAGCAGGCGGAAGGCGAGCTGGCCTGCGAGCGTATCGACCTCGACCAGCTCGACCCGGACCCGGTCGCCGAGCGCGAACACCGCCCCGCTGTCCTGACCGATCAGGGCGTGCCGGCCGGGGTCGTGGGCGAAGAACTCGGCGCCCAGCGTGCCGATCGGCACCAGGCCGTCGGCCTGCGTCTCGGCGAGCTGCACGAACAGCCCGAAGCGCTGCACGCTGACCACCGTGGCATCGAACGCGCTGCCGATCCGCTCGGCGAGCAGCAAGGCTGTGAAGCGGTTGCGCGCGCTGCGCTCGGCCTCCATCGCGACCCGCTCGCAGCGCGACAGCCAGGCGCCGAGCTCGTGCCAGTCGACGCCGGCGTCCGGCAGCCCACCGTCGCCGAGCTTGAGCGCCCGGATCAGCGCGCGATGCACGAGCAGGTCGGAATAGCGCCGGATCGGCGAGGTGAAGTGGGCGTAGCGCCCGAGGTTCAGGCCGTAGTGGCCGAGGTTGTGCGGGCTGTAGACCGCCTGGCTCTGCGCCCGCAGCAGGAGATTCGAGATCAGGGGCGCGAGCGCATGCTCGCGCAGGCGCTCGAGCAGCCGGGCGACGTCCCGGGGCCGCGCGAGGTCGCCCCGGCCGCGCCCGAGGCCGAGCTGCTCCAGGAGCTGGGCCAGACCCTCGAGCTTGACCGGGTCCGGCCGGTCGTGGACCCGGTACATGCAGGGCCACCCGGCCTGCTCCAGAGATTCGGCCGCCGCGACGTTGGCCGCGATCATGAGCTCCTCGATCAGGCGATGCGAATCCAGCCGCGCCTGGCGCTCGATCGCGACCGGCCGGCCCTCGGCGTCGAGCCGGACCGTGGTCTCGGGCAGATCGAGGTCGAGCGTGCCGCGCCGGCGGCGGGCCTCGAGCAGGGCCCCGAACGCGCCGTAGAGCGGCCGGATCACCGGCTCCAGCAGGGGCGCCGTGAGGGCGTCGGGCGCGCCGTCGGCCGCCGCCTGGACCGCCGTATAGGTGAGCCTTGCCCGCGAGCGCATGACGGCGCGCTGGAACCGATGGCGAAGCTTCCGGCCCTGCCGGTCGAACGCCATGCGGACGGCGACGCAGGCGCGCTCCCTGTCCGGGCGGAGCGAGCAGAGGTCGTTGGAGAGCACCTCCGGCAGCATCGGCAGCACCCGGTCCGGGAAGTAGACCGAGTTGCCGCGTTGCTTTGCCTCGCGGTCGATCGCGTCCTCTGGCCGGACATAGTGGGAAACATCCGCGATCGCGACCACCACCTGCCAGCCGCCGGGATTGGCCGGGTCGTCGTCGGGCGCGGCCGCGACCGCATCGTCGAAATCGCGCGCGTCCGCGCCATCGATCGTGACCAGGGGCAGATCGCGCAGGTCCGCCCGGCCCGCTGGCGACCACGGCGCGAGATCGGCCGCGCTCAGGCCCTCGACCTCGGGCGGAAACGCGATCCGAAGCTCCAGGCTGTGGGCGGCGAGCAGCGAGACCGTACGCGGATCGCCCGGCCGGCCCAGCCGTTCGAGCACCCGGGCCCGATCCGGGCCGAGCGCGCGCTCGCCGATCCGCTCGGCGACCACCAGCTCGCCAGGCTCTGCGCCCTCGGCATCGGCGGCGTGCAGCTCGAGATCGCGCGCACGCGCCCCGACCGGCCGGATGCCGAAGCCCCCGCCGACCCGCTCGACGGTGCCGATCACGCGGGCGGGTACCCGCGGCAGAACGCGGATGATCTGGCCTTGCGCCGCGCCGCCCCGCTGGCTGATCCGCGCCAGCACGCGCTCGCCGATCCCGGGCGCCCGGCCGCGCGCCGCGTCATGCAGCAGCACGATCGGCGCGCGGCCCGGGTCGTCCTGCGCCCTGGCCGCCGGCCGCGCGATCAGCTCGCCGTCGGGATCGACCCCGGTCACCTCGAGCACCGCGACCGAGGGCAGCCGCCCCGCGCTCGCCGGCAGCCGCCCCGCGCTCGCCGTCCGCCGCCCGCTGCGGGTGAGGTCGGGCTTCAGCTCGCGCAGCAGGCGCTTGAGCTCGGTCCGATCCTGCCCCTTGAGCTGGAAGGCGCGCGCCAGATCGCGCAGCGTCGCCGCGTCCGGGTTGCGCTCGAGGTAGCGCTGCAGCTCGTCCCGACTGGGCAGCGGACTGGCCGGCGCCGGCCGCGACCGCTTGGCCGGGGCCCTGGTCATGGCTCAGCCCTCGGCGCGGCCGACCGGCTCCGGACCGGAGCTGGCCCGGCCGCTCACTCGGCGGCCGCCTTCCTCGCCGCTCCGGGCCGGACGCGCGCCTTGCCCGCCGCTTTGCCGGCTTTGGCCGGCCCCTTGCTCGCAGCCTTGCTCGCAGCCTTGCGCGGCGGCTTGGTCCCGGCCTTGGCGGTCTTCGACTTGCCGGCGGCCTTGTCCCTGGCGGCGCGCTCGGCGAGCAGCTGGACCGCCCGCTCGAGGGTCAGCTCCAGGGCGTTCTCGCCCTTGCGCAGGCTGGCGATCTGCCGGCCGTGCTTGAGGTAGGGGCCGAACCGGCCCTCATACAGCGTGACCGGCTTGCCGTCCTTGGGATCGGCGCCGAGCTCCTTGAGCGCCTTCGGCGCCGGGCCCCGCTTGCTGCCGGCCTCGGCGAGCAGCGCGATCGCCCGGTTCATGCCGATCGTCAGCACGTCGTCCTCGGCTCCCAGCCGGACGAAACGGTCGTGCTTGATGTAGGGCCCATAGCGGTTGATGCCGGCCTCGATCGGCTGGCCGGTCTCGGGGTGGCGGCCGAGCTCGCGCGGCAGGGCGAGCAGCGCCTGCGCCGTGTCGAGGTCGAGCTCGGCCGGCTCGAGAGCGGGCGGCAGCGAGGAGCGCTTGAGGGTCTCGCCATGGCCGCGCTGGACGTAGGGGCCATAGGGGCCGCGCTTGAGCAGCACCTCCTCGTGGGTGGTCGGATCGACCCCGATCAGGCGCTGCTGCGGCTCGCCATCCGCATCATCCCCCTCGGCCTTGACCCCGAGCTTGCGGGTGAACCGGCACTCCGGATAGTTCGAGCAGCCGACGAACGCGCCGAACCGGCCGAGCTTCAGGCTGAGCTGGCCGTTGCCGCACAGCGGGCAGACCCGCGGATCGCCGCCGCCCTCGCGCGGCGGGAACAGGAGCGGCGCCAAAAGCTCGTTGAGCGCATCGATGACCTCGGCGACCCGGCGCTCCTTGACCTCGTCGACCTGGCCGCTGAACGGGTCCCAGAACTCGCGCAGCACCTGCTTCCAATGCCGGGCGCCGGCGGCGACGTCGTCGAGCTGGCCCTCGAGATCGGCGGTGAAGCCCGGCTGCACGTACTGGTCGAAGAACGCGACCAGGAACGCGGTCACCAGCCGGCCGCGGTCTTCCGGCCGGAAGCGCTTCTGCTCCAGGCGCACGTAGTTGCGCTCCTGGAGCACCGAGATGATGCTGGCGTAGGTCGAGGGCCGGCCGATGCCGAGCTCCTCGAGCTTTCTCACCAGGCTCGCCTCGGTGTAGCGGGGCGGCGGCTCGGTGAAATGCTGCCTGGGCAGGACCTCGCCGCGGCGCAAAGGATCGCCCGGCGCCATGGCCGGCAGCATGCTGCCCGCCTCCTCGTCGTCCTGCGCGGGATCGTCCCGACCCTCCTGATAGAGCCGGAAAAATCCGTCGAAGGCGATCGTCGAGCCGGTCGCGCGAAAGCCGACCTCGCCGTCCGGGGAGGTCAGATCCGCGGTCACCCGGTCGAGCAGGGCGCTCGCCATCTGGCTCGCCATGGTGCGCTTCCAGATCAGCTCGTAGAGCCGGCGCTGGTCGTGGTCGAGGAAGCGCGCGACGTCCTCCGGGCTGCGGCCGAGCTCGGTCGGGCGGATCGCCTCGTGCGCCTCCTGGGCGTTCTTGGTCCGGGTGCGATAGGCGCGCGGCTGCTCGGGCACGTAGCGCTCGCCGTAAAGTTTGGAAATCTGCTGGCGGCAGGCGGTCAGCGCCTCGCGCGAGATCTGGACGCTGTCGGTGCGCATGTAGGTGATCAGGCCGACCGTCTCGCCCTCGAGGGCGATGCCCTCGAACAGGCGCTGGGCGGTGCGCATGGTGCGATCGGCGCCGAAGCCGAGCTTGCGGGATGCCTCCTGCTGGAGCGTCGAGGTCACGAACGGCGGTGCCGGGTGGCGCTGGACCTGCTTCTTCTCGAGGCTCTCGACCGCGAAGCTTCTGGCCTCGATCAGGCCGACCGCGCGCCTGGCGTCGGCCTCGCTCGCGAGATCGAATTTTCCTAATTTCTTGGCGTCGAGGCGGGACAGGCCGGCCTTGAAGCTGGCGCCCGCCGGGGTCGCGAACTCGCCCTCGATCGTCCAGTACTCGCGGGCACGGAACGCCTCGATCTCGTTCTCGCGCTCGCAGATCAGGCGCAGCGCCACCGACTGCACGCGGCCCGCCGAGCGCGAGCCCTGGAGCTTGCGCCAGAGCACCGGCGAGAGCGTGAAGCCGACCAGATAGTCGAGCGCACGGCGCGCCTGGTAGGCGTCGATCAGGTCGACGTCGAGGTCGCGCGGATGGCGCATCGCCTCGAGCACCGCGCCCTTGGTGATCTCGTGGAACACCACCCGCTTGACGTCGACGCCGTTGATCGCGCCGAGCTCGTTCAGCGCCGCCACCAGGTGCCAGGAGATCGCCTCGCCCTCGCGGTCCGGGTCGGTCGCGAGGTAGAGGTGGCTTGCCCCCTTGACCGCGCTCGCGATCTCCCTGATCCGCGGCTTCCGGTCGGCGAGCGGCTCGTAGATGATCCGGAAATCCTCGTCGGGCAGGACCGAGCCGTCCTTCTCCGGCAGGTCGCGCACGTGCCCGTAGCTGGACAGCACGCGGTAGCCGGAGCCCAGATACTTGTTGATGGTCTTGGCTTTGGTCGGGGATTCGACGACGACGACGTCCATGCGGCGAAGACGGCCCTTCCCTGGATGACGCGCGCCGCAGCCCTGAGCGGCAGGGATCGACGCGGCGCCCCTGATATGTGCCCGGGTCAGGCCAATGCAAGGGAGACCCGGTTGCCGGGATGGCGCTCGATCCGCCCGTCGAGCTCCAGCTCGAGCAGCGCGCGCTGCACCTCGGCGGTCGACGCATGACACTGCCGGATCAGTTCGTCAACCAGCAGCGGCTCGGGCCCGAGCCGCTCGCGCACCCGGCTCGCGAGGTCGCCGTTGGCGGAGGCGCGGCCGCCGCTGCGGCGCGTGGCGGCGGCGCAGACGGCGCAACGGTCGGCGTTGCGACAGCCGTCGGGCGTAGGCTTCGGAAGCTCGGCCGGCTTCGGTGCGACCTGGAACGGGCCCAGCGCGGCGCGGACGTCGGCCGCGGTCTCGACCAGCGTGGCGCCGTCGCGCAGCAGCTGGTTGGTGCCGCGGTGGCGAGGGTCGAGCGGGCTGCCCGGCACCGCCATGACCTCGCGGCCCTGCTCGGCGGCCAGGCGCGCGGTGATCAGCGAGCCCGACTGCGGCGCCGCCTCGACCACGACCACGCCGAGCGAGAGGCCGGCGATCAGGCGGTTGCGTCTCGGGAAATGGCGCGCCTGGGGCACAGCAGCGAGCGGCCGCTCGGTGACCACGGCGCCGGTCTCGGCGATCCGCGCCATGAGGTCCGCATTGTCCTCGGGATAGGGCACATCGATGCCCGAGGCGATCACCGCGATCGTGGCCCCGCTCGCCGCGAGCGCGCCTTCGTGCGCCGCGGTGTCGATGCCGCGCGCGAGGCCCGAGACGACCACCAGCCCGCCGGCCGCGAGCTCGCCCGCCAGGCCCTTGGCGAACATGCGGCCGTTGGCGCTGGCGTTGCGCGCGCCGACGATCGCGACCCCGGCCGCCGCCAGGAGCTCGATCCGCCCGCGCAGGGTCAGGAGCGGCGGCGGGTCGGCGATCTCGGCGAGGCGCTCCGGATAGCCGGCCTCGCCCTTGGCGATCAGCTCGCAGCCGAGCTGCTCGAGCGCTTCGAGCTCGGCCTCGGCCTCGGCGCGCGGGCAGCGGCGCCACTGCTCCTCGGCGCCCGCCTCGCGCGCCAGCCGCGGCAGCTCCTCGAACGCGCGGCGCGCGCTGCCAAAGCGTTGCAGCAGCTTGAAGAAGGTCCGCGGCCCGACCCCGCCCGAGCGGGCCAGCTGCAGCCAGTCGAGCTTTTCCGCGGCGGTCAAGGTCTGCGCCATGGCGCGGGACCATGCGCGCCGGTTCGGCGTTGGTCAACCTGGAGATTAATTGGTCTGCAAGAATTCCCCTATTTGGAAAGCTCAAGACGACTGGCTGCTGCCAAATTTCAGCTCGCTGCCAGAGAGCAGGCGGCGGATGTTCGCGGTGTGCTTGAGCACGATCAGGAGGGCCAGCGCCAGATAGAGCTCGCCCGGCTGGACATGGCCGAGCCAGAACGCCACCGGACCGGCGGCAACCGCTCCGAGGATCGAGGCGAGCGAGACGTAGCGGGTCGCGAAGGCGATCAGGAGGAACAGCGCGAGCACGATCAGGCCGGTGAGCGGCGTGAGCGTCAGGACCACGCCGGTCGCGGTCGCGACCCCCTTGCCGCCCTGGAACCTGAGCCAGACCGGGAAGCAGTGGCCGACCACCGCGCCGAGGCCGGCGACCACCGCCATGTCCGGCCCGAAATAGCGCCAGGCGAGCCAGACCGGGAGCGCGCCCTTGAGCACATCGAGCACGAGCGTCGCGAGCGCCAGGCCCTTGCGGCCGGTGCGCAGCACGTTGGTCGCGCCGATGTTGCCCGAGCCGATCGCGCGGATGTCGCCGGCGCCGCCCGCCCTGGCCAGGATCAGGCCGAACGGCACCGAGCCGATCAGATAGGCGATCACGAAGCCGAGGATGAACGGCAGCCAGTAGACCGGGCCCCCGAGCGGTTCGATCATGGCGCGCGCCCTGCGCTGTTGCGACCGCGGCATGATGGATCGCTTGACCCGGCGGCGCAACCGCCGATATGGTCATTCGCAATGACCAGTTGGAGAGCGGGTCATGACCGAAGCCGTGCTCGAGATCAACGTCACCGCGTTCAAGGCCAAGTGCCTGCAGCTGTTCAAGCAGCTCGAGGCGCGCCGCTACGACAAGGTGGTCGTCACCCGGCGCGGCAAGCCGATCGCCGAGCTGACGCCGACCCCGGGCGAGGTGCCGGACATCTACGGCGCGCTCAAGGGCCGGGCGATCATCCCGCCCGATCTCGACCTCACGGCGCCGATTCTCGAAGACATTCCGGAAGCCGAGTCGGGGGAATGGCGGTTCTAGCCTGGCCAGGCTGTCGTGCTGCTCGATACCTGCGCCGCCATCTGGGTCGGCAACCGGGACATCCTGGCGCCGGCGGCCCTCGAGGCGATCCGAGCCGCGGCCGCTCGCGCCGAGCTCCTGGTCTCGCCGATCACCGGTTGGGAGATCGGCTTGGCGACCAGGCATCGCGGCCATCCGCTCATCCTGCTGCCGACGCCGCAGGCGTGGCTCGCCGACCTCCTGGCGCGGCCTGGAGTGAGGCTCGCCCCCTTGGCCCCGGGAGTTGCGCTGAGCGCCTCCTACCTGCCCGGGCAGCTGCACCGCGATCCCGCCGACCGGTTGCTGATCGCGACCGCGCGAGAGCTGGATGTGCCGCTGGTGACCCGCGACCAGCGCATCCTCGCCTATGCCGCGCGGGGGCCACGTGCGGGCGATCGCCTGCTGATCCCGCGATCGTCCTGATGCGCTTGCGCCCGGCGCCGGGATCGGCTGAGATCGCGGGTCCATCGGGGAGCCATGCCATGCTCGAGCCCCTACCGGCGCCGGCCGGGTTGATCGATGCCCTGCGCCCGCGGATCGCCGGCCTGCCCGCCTCCAAGATCCGCGAGGTGTCGGATGCCGGCATGGGCCGGGCCGACCTGATCCCGCTCTGGTTCGGCGAGCCCGATATCCCGACGCCCGCCTTCATCTGCGAGGCCGCGAGCCGCGCGCTTGAGGCCGGCGACACCTATTACCAGCCGAACGCCGGCATTCCGGAGCTGCGGACGGCGCTTGCCGGCTACATGAACCGGCTGTACGGCACGCGCTTCGGGCCGAAGAACGTGATCGTCTCGGCCTCGGCCATGAATGCGCTGATGCTGGTCATGCAGGCGCTGGTCGACCCCGACGACAGGGTGGTGACGACCACGCCCGCCTGGCCCAACCTGCCGGCGGTGCCCCTGATCCTGAACGGCCAGATCCGCAGCGTGCCGCTGACCCCCGGCAACGCCGGCTGGCGGCTCGACCTCGACCGCCTGTTCGATGCCTGCGACCGGCGCACGCGCGTGATCTTCCTGAACTCGCCCAACAACCCGACCGGCTGGATGATGTCGGCCGAGGAGCAGGCGGAGGTGCTCGCGTTCGCCCGCGCCCGCGGCCTGTGGATCGTGAGCGACGAGGTCTACGCCCGGATCGTCTACGACCGGCCGGTGGCGCCCTCGTTCCTCGAGCAGGCGGAGCCCGACGACCGGCTGATCGTGGTCAACAGCTTCTCCAAGAGCTGGGCGATGACCGGCTGGCGGCTCGGCTGGATCACGCTGCCGGCCGAGCTCGGCCTGACCTTCGAGATGCTGACCGAGTACAACATCGCGGGCCCCGCGGGCTTCATCCAGCGCGCGGGCGTGGTCGCGATCGAGGATGGCGAGCCCTTCGTCCAGGAGATCGTCGCGCGCTATCGGGCCGCCCGGGACCTGGTCCTGGAGCGGATTGGCGGCCTCCCGCGCCTCAGCCTGGCGCCGCCGGCGGCCGCCTTCTACGCCTTCATGCGGGTCGAGGGTCTCACCGACAGCCTGGCGTTCGCCAAGGAGCTGCTGGCCGCAACCGGGGTCGGCCTCGCGCCCGGCGCAGCGTTCGGCGCCGGCGGCGAGGGCCATCTTCGCCTCTGCTTCGCGGCGATCCTGCCGACCCTGGAACGGGCGCTGGACCGCTTCGCGGGCTTCATGGCGACGCGCTGACGCGGGATCTCGCGCGCCCGGGAGCCCTGATCGCAGATTAGGCAAAGGGCTGCCCGAAATCGGGCAGCAGGCATGGCCGGTCGCCGGACCGCCAGCTACCCGACCCGGATTCGGAGCTGGCATGTGGATTGCTCATGCCGGTCCGAGAAGGGCAGCCAGCGGGTCATCAAGAATGGCCGAAACGGCCGACGTCGAGCTGATCGCCGTCGTCAAGCGCTATGGCGGGGTGACGGCGGTCGACGGCATCGCGCTCAAGATTCCGGCCCGCACCTACTGCTGCCTGCTCGGGCCGTCGGGCTGCGGCAAGACCACCACGCTGCGCCTGGTCGCCGGCCACGAGCGCCTGACCGGCGGCGACATCCGGATCGGCGACACGGTGGTCAACGACCTGCCGCCGGCCCGTCGGCGCACCGCCATGATGTTCCAGAACTACGCCCTGTTCCCGCATCTGTCCTGCATCGACAACGTCGCGTTCAGCCTCAAGATGCGCCACGTCGCCAAGGCCGAACGCCGGGCCAAGGCGATGGAGCTTCTCGAGCTCGTGCAGATGGCCGGGTTCGCCGAGCGCCGCCCGGCGCAACTCTCGGGCGGCCAGCAGCAACGCGTGGCGCTCGCCCGCGCCCTGGTCACCAACCCCAGCGTTTTGCTCCTCGACGAGCCGCTCTCGGCGCTCGATCCGTTCCTGCGCGTGCGCATGCGCGAGGAGCTGAAGCGCCTGCAGATCGAGCTCGGCATCAGCTTCGTCCACGTCACCCACAGCCAGGAGGAGGCGATGGCGCTGGCCGACCTCGTGGTGGTCATGAACGATGGCCGGATCGAGCAGCAAGGTGCCCCCCGGGAAGTCTACAATCAGCCGGGCACCGCCTTCGTCGCCCGCTTCATCGGCGGCCACAACGTGCTGACCGGCGAGGTCACCGCGCTGGAAGGCCAGCACGCGCTGCTGCGCGGGCCGGCGGGCACCCGGTTCCTCGTCCCCAGGCGGGCCGCGCGCCCCGGCGAGACGGTGGCCTTCGCGCTGCGCGCCGACAAGGTCGGGCTCGGCGCAAGGCTCGAGCAGCTGAAGGCGGTCGGCGCCGAGCTCAGCGACACGGCCCCGGTCAACCGGCTGCGCGCGACGGTCGCCGCGGTCGAGTACCAGGGTGCTCTGGTCCAGGTCAGGCTGCACGCCGAAGGCTGCGACGAGTTCGCGATCAGCCTCGGCGAGAGCCGGTTCTTCGCCCATCCGGTCGCGATCGGCGACCGCGTCGAGGCGAGCTGGACGGTCGACGATGTCCACCCGCTGGGCTGACGCCCGGCCACCCCGAGAGCGCTCACAAGAGAGCACAGCCAGAATGGAGGCACGCATGAACATCAAGGGATCGACCGGCAAGGATAGGGTATCGACCGGCCAGGACGGGGGAGGTCTGTCCCGGCGCCAGCTGCTCAAAGGCACGGCCGCGACCGCCGGCCTGGCACTCGGCAGCGGCCTGATCGACGGCTTCCCGGCGGTGCACAGCGCCGATCCGATCGTGATCCGCTACGCCGGCACCGGCGTCAACGCGTTCCGCGAGCTGTCCGACAAGGCCAAGGCGGACCTTGGCATCGAGATCCAGTACACGACGCTGACCTCCGACGACGTGGTCAAGCGCGCGGTCACCCAGCCGACCTCGTTCGACCTGCTCGATTCCGAGTACTGGATGCTCAAGAAGATCGTGCCGTCCGGCAATCTGCGCGGCATGGACGTCAGCAAGGTCAAGGACTACGACAAGATCGTGCCGATCTTCACCAAGGGCGAGCTGCCCGATGGCAAGGAGATCTCGCGGATCGGCATCGCCCCGATCAAGGTGAGCTATCTGACCGGCGCCCAGTCGGAAAAATTCTCCGAGGAGCCGACCGGCTTCATGACCCTGATCCCGACCGTCTACAACGCCGACACGCTGGGCATCCGGCCGGACCTGATCAAGCGGCCGATCTCGAGCTGGGCGGAGCTCCTGAACCCCGAGTTCAAGGGCAAGTCCGCGATCCTCAACATCCCCTCGATCGGGATCATGGACGCCGCCATGGTCTCCCAGGCCATGGGCAAGATCCAGTATGGCGACATGGGCAACATGACCAAGGACGAGATCGACAAGACCATGGCGGTCATGACCGAGGCCAAGCAGGCCGGCCAGTTCCGGGCGTTCTGGAAGGAGTTCAACGAGAGCGTCAACCTGATGGCCTCGGGCGAGGTCGTGATCCAGTCGATGTGGTCGCCCGCGGTCACCAAGGTCCGCCAGGAGGGCATCCCCTGCGTCTACCAGCCGCTCAAGGAAGGCTATCGGGCCTGGGCCGCCGGGCTCGGCATCCCGACCCACGTCGACGGCAAGATGCTGGATGCCTGCTACGAGTTCATCAACTGGTACCTGTCCGGCTGGGCCGGCGCCTTCCTCAACCGCCAGGGCTACTACACCGCGGTGCTCGAGACCGCCAAGGCCCAGATGGAGCCCTGGGAGTGGGACTACTGGATGGAGGGCAAGCCGGCCGCCAAGGCGGTGGTCAGCCCGACCGGCGAGAAGATCGCCGAGCCCGGCGAGATCCGGGACGGCGGCTCCTACTGGGAGCGCATGAGCCACATCGCGGTCTGGAACACGGTGATGGACGAGGACCGCTACATGGTCCGCAAGTGGAACGAGTTCATCGCCGCCTGAGGTCGCGGACAGGGCCGGTCCGCCGGCCCTCTCCCGCCGCTCCGGGCTTGACCAAGCTTGACCAAGCGGGCGCCAAGATCGACATTGGGAAGTCTGAACCCCTTATCGGCTGACCGCCCATGGCCACGACCTTGAACCTCTACCAAGCCAAGACCCAGCTCTCGAAGCTGGTCGAGCGCGCCGCCGCCGGCGAGGAGATCGTGATCGCCAAGGCCGGCAAGCCGATGGCACGCCTCGTGGCTCTCGAGACCCGTCGGCCGCGCAACTCGGGCTTTCTCAAGGGCAAGATCTGGATCGCTGACGACTTCGACGAGACGCCGGAGTGGTTGATCCGGGCCTTCGAGGAGGGCGAGATCTTTCCACCGGAGGATGCGGAGGATGAGCCCGAGCAGTCATGAGCGCCGACCAACTCCTGCTCGATACTCACACGCTGATCTGGTGGGCCGAGGACAACCCCCGCTTGCCGGTGGCGACTGATGCCCGGATTCGGGACGCGAACCTCGTCTGGGTCAGTATCGCGTCGGCATGGGAAATCGCGATCAAAACCTCATTGGGACGGTTGACCGTGCCCATGAGGTTCGAAGATATTCTCGATAAGGCGGGCTTTGTGCTGCTACCGGTGACGTTGGTCCACACCGACGAGGTCGCGAGACTGCCGCATCATCACGGTGATCCCTTCGATCGGATGCTCGTTGCCCAGGCGCGAACCGAAAATCTCGCTCTGGTATCGCATGATCGGGTGTTCCGACAGTACGATGTTCGAGTCTTATGGCCTCGCTCATGAATCGACTTGCTCCCTACCTCCAGGCCGCACCGCTCGCGCTGGTCTTTCTGCTGTTCTTCATCCTGCCGATCGGCCTGGTGGTGGTCGTGAGCTTCTTCAACTACGAGAGCTTTCAGATCCTGATTCCTGATTTCACCTTTCAGAACTACCAGGACGTCTTCTCCTCCGACGTCACCTATCGCACCTACTGGATGACCCTCAAGTTCTGCCTGATCGTCTGGGCGATCACGCTCGTGCTCGGGTTCACGATCGCGCATTTTCTGGCGTTCCACGTCCGCAGCCTGACCACGCAGATGACCTTGTTCATGCTGTGCACCATTCCGTTCTGGACCTCGAACGTGATCCGCATGATCGCCTGGATTCCGCTGCTCGGCCGCAACGGCCTGGTCAATTCGGCGCTGCTGAAGGCGGGCCTGATATCTCAGCCGCAGGAGTGGCTGCTCTACTCCGAGTTCTCGGTGATCCTGGGCTATGTCTATCTCTATACCGTGTTCATGATCGTGCCGATCTTCAACTCCATGATGCGGATCGACCGGGCGGTGATCGAGGCCGCCTACGATTCCGGCGCCTCGGGCTGGCAGACGTTGACCAACGTCATCATCCCCTTGACCAAGCCCGGGATCGCGATCGGCTCGATCTTCGTGCTGACGATCGTGATGGGCGACTTCGTGACCGTGAACGTGCTCGGCGGCGGTCAGCTGGCTTCCATCGGCAAGGCGATCTGGACCGAGCTCTCCTACCTCCAGTTCCCGCCCGCCGCGGCCGATTCGATCGTGCTGCTGGCGGTCGTGATCCTGATGATCGTGGGCCTGATGCGGATCGTCGATATCCGCAAGGAGCTCTGAGCATGCCGGGCGAGCGGCGGCCGGTGAGCTTCTACGTGCTGGCCACGATCTTCGGCCTGTTCGTCCTGTTCCTCTACGGCCCGATCGCGACCATCGTCGTGCTCTCGTTCCAGGGCCCCGAAGGCGGCCTCGTGTTCCCGATGCGCGGCGTCTCGGTGCACTGGTTTGCGGATCTGTTCCGGCCGCAGTCGATCGGCGACATCTGGGGCTCGTTCGGGCGTTCCTTGAAGCTCGGCCTGATCGTCCTGGTGCTGACCGTGGTCTTCTCGTTCCTGGCCGGGCTCGCCTTCCGGCGCCGCTTCAAGGGCGCCACCCTGCTCTTCTACATCGCGGTCGCGAGCCTGATCATGCCCTCGGTCGTGGTCAGCCTCGGCATTGGTGCTGGCTTCGAGCTGCTCGGGATCGAGCGCACCTGGTACACTTCCGCGCTCGGCGCCCATCTGAGCTGGACCCTGCCGTTCGGCCTCCTGATCATGTTCGCGGTCTTCAACCGCTTCAACCCGGCCTACGAGGAAGCCGCCCGCGACCTCGGCGCCTCGGGCCTGCAGACGGTCAACCACGTCGTCCTGCCGATCGTGCTGCCGAGCCTGGTCGGGGTCGCGCTGTTCGGCTTCACGCTGTCCTACGACGAGCTCGCCCGCACCTCCCAGGCCGCGGGCGCCCTCAACACGCTGCCGCTCGAGCTCCAGGCGATGCAGACCAACGCCACCACGCCGGTGATCTACGCGCTGGGCACGCTCACCACCGGCCTGTCGTTCGCGGTCATCACGATCTGCCTGCTCAGCGTCCTCCTGATCCAACGCCGCCGCGCCCGCCACGGCACCGACGCCGGCAAGGGCGTCTGACGAAAGCCAGGCCTTCTCGGGATCTCCCTACGACCCGATCAGACGGAGGACCTCGTCCGGCGATACGGGCGGTGTCGGCGAGGATCGAGCGCGACCGGTTTCGGCCTGCCGCGGCGCAAATCGCACACCGGGCTGGGAGCCGGAGCCGGCTACCAGCGCTTGTAGGGCAGGAACTTGCCGCTCATGGTGATTTGGACGCGATCGCCCTTGGGATCTGCGATCCTCTCGACGCTCATGTCGAAATCGATCGCGCTCATGATGCCGTCACCGAACTTGTCGTGGATGATCGCCTTGATGGTATCGCCATAGACATAGGCGATCTCGAAGAACCGGTAGATCAGCGGGTCCTTGGCCACCGGATCGAGGTTCTGCGCCTTGAGCGGGAACTGCTGGAGGGCAATCGCCACCTCGCTCTTGCGGTTGCCGAAGTCGAGGTAGTCGGTGAGCTTCTCGGCCTGCTCCCTGGTGAAGCTGTTCTGGCCGAGGCAGACCGAGGTCACGAACACCTCCGACATGCCGACCGCGGCGGCGATCTCGGTCCAGCTGGTTGCCTTGGCGAACTTCGCTTCCAGGATCGCTTCCGTCATCTCCAGCTTGCTCATCATCCGGTCGTCTCCTTGCCAAGATCGGATTGCCAAGATCGGACGGCCGCCATGCACACGCCGGGCCAGTCGGCTGTCGTCGTGGTCGGGCCCGGCAGGTCGGCCAGGATGACCGCGACGGTCTGCCTGGCGACGCGGCGCTGCCGGCCGCCTGGTCTCCTCCTGTGATGTCCGGGCCGCTCGGGATGCCGATCAGGATCGCCTCGCGCGCGCCACCGCCCGCGAGGCAACGTCTGTCGGGCATGCTGGCGCCCCGCAGCCCGGAACGAACCATGACCCCGGCAGCGACACCAAATGACCCTCCACCCCTTGCCCGATCCAAGAACCTATTCTCGACACGAACGCCTCGCCAGGCTCGCAGGTCAGTGCGGGGGGACGGGCTGGCTCAGGAAGCGTTCCGCCGATACCGGCAGAGTTGGTTCTTCGACCACCGCCGGGGCTCCCTCCTGTCCCTCGAGCATCTGCCGCAGGGTCGCGACCTCGCTGGTGATGGTCTTTTGGAATTGCGCGCCGACCTGCTCGAGGAAGGCCTGGTCTTTGGGCTTGGGCTTGGCCACGCGGATCTCGACGTGCGTGCCGCCGCCGGCGCTCTCCGAGAACGCGTAGGTCATGAGCACCTTGGGCGCGCCGGGCATGGGCACCAGCGTGGTCAGCGTCAGGTAGTCGAAGGGACGCCAGTCGATCACCTCCTCGATGATGGCATGCGCGCCATGCATGCAGTGGTTGGTCGTGCCGACCCCGCGGCGGCCGCTCTGCCGCCGTCTCGCGCACCTCATCGGCGCCCCGCCATTTTGGCCGCAGGCTGGGTGAGGTCCAATATTCCCAGACGGTCGGGCGCGGCGCGGCGATGTCGAACTCGATCACGGCCGCGGCCTTGTCACGGGTCACCTCGTTGCGCTGGCGGTCGTTTTCCTGCTCCCATGCCTCTCCAAGATCGCGCACCCAGCACGTCACCTCGCCGATGATGTCGACCCTCTCGCGATGCTCGATCAGGCCCTGCGTGACCGGATCGATGCCCATGGCCTGGATGCAGGGGTCGGAATACAGCGCATAGGGGCGGCCGCCGAGGCGCTCGTTGACGGCGTTCTTCAGAAGGCGATGAATGAGGATGACATCGCGACCGGCGAGTTCCTCGCGGCCGGCCATCCTGTGCTTGATGAACTCGCCATGGTGGCTGACGAACTTGAGGTCGAGGAGCTGCATCTGGCTGCAGGCGCGGCACTCGCAGGATGTTGCCTGCTTGATGCTGCGGAGCCGCTTGCGGAAGGCGAAGTAGGCCCACTTCGATGGCGTCCTGGAGGACCGAGCCGTCAACCTTGTCGGTGACCGCGTAGACAAAAGCCGCGTCACCCTCGAATTTGGCGAGCCGGAACGGCGGGCGCAGGCGCCTCAGCACCGTGTCCATCACGTCGGCGATGATGTCGTGGGCGTGGTCAAGCTCAACGTCGGCGAGAAAACTGGTGTAGCCGGAGATATCAGCGATCACGAAGCAGGCGGATTCGGGTTTCGCAAGCATTTGGCCGTCCCTCCCAAATGCCAGCTATGCCACGTTCCCCGGTTACGGGGAAGGTGAATTTGGAGATCGACTGCGGGGCGGCGCGTGGGGAGGGATCGGATGGGTCGGCTGACTGGATGTTTCGACGTCGAGGAGCGGTTGGCCTTGCTGTCGAACATTGCGACCCTTGCCCCCTCGGCCAGGAAACGCTTGGCCGTTGCGAGGCCGATGCCGCTGGTGCCGCCGGTGATCAGGGCGCGCTTGTCCTTGAGCCTGTTCATGCTGAGAGCTCCCTGGCGTTCAGGTGGCGCCGGAAGACCTGCAAGCGATGGCAATGCCGCCGATCGGCGGCGCGCCACCCGTCTTCTGCCGACCGCCCTTCACTTGTCGAAATGGGTCAGCTTGGCGCCGTCGTCGGCGACGAACACCGCGAGCAGGCTCGCGGGCTCGGTGGCGCTCGCGTTCTCGCTGATCAGATGCTCGCTGCCGGGCGGCTCGAAAAAGCTCTCGCCGGCCTGGTAGACCTTGGCCGGCCCGCCCGTCGAGATCTGCGACCGGATCGCGCCCGAGAGCACATAGACGAACACGCTGCCGGCATGGTGATGCTTGCCGGACTTGCCGCCCGGAGCGTAGCTCACCACGACCGCGGTCAGGGTCTTGCCGGGCACGTTGGGCAGCTTCTGCGCGATCACCGGCGCCACCTTGGCGCCCGCATCCGGCCCGGCGGCGCGCGCCGCAGGCCCGGCCAGCAGGATGCTCGCGGCCAACAGGACAGCGCCAGCCAGGCGCCCGTGGGCCCTCAGGTATGGACCGCTCATGGGACTTCCCTCCTCCTTGCTTTCACGCCGCCAGCGTGGCTTGGCTTCACCGGCTGCACCGGGCGGCAGCTGCTCGCGAGCCGGTTCCAGGCCTCGATCGTCCCGACCAGCGGGGCGACCTGGACCAGCTCCGCCTCGCCGAACTGGCGGCGGGCCTCTTCATAGACAATGTCGGGAACACGCGTCCAGGGTCCCCGCCTCCGTCCAGGCGCGGGCCGCCCGTTCCCGGTCGCTGCAGAGCGGCGACCCGCGCCAGGCGTCGAGCGGGTGGAGCCGCTCCGCCGTCTCGCCCCCCGCCCGCGCGTCGAGCGTCGTGCGTGGGCGCAGAAGGCGCAAGCATGGATCTGCGCGGACCAGGTCCTGACACGTCGAGCCCCTGGACGACGGCGCTCTCCCGATCCCGGAGATCCGTGGCGATGCTCTTCGTCGGACGAAGTGGCAGGTTCGCGTGCCGTTGACCATCGACCGCCTGCAGGCACCCAAGCTATAGATCGCAGTGGTCCCGTGCAGGTTCTCTCGCGGGACGCAATCTTGGGAGAGCACGGCCACATGGCGGCAAGCAGCGCAGGCGCAGCGACAGCGACACTGACCGCGAGCACGACGGTGCTGCCAATTCTGTTCGCGGTCAGCGCCGGGCACTTCCTCAACGACACCATGCAGTCGGCGCTGCTGTCGATCTACCCCTTGATCAAGGAGCCGCTGGCGCTCGACTTCGTGCATATCGGGATCATCACCCTGGTCTTCCAGCTGACCGCCTCGATCCTGCAGCCGATGATCGGGCTCTACACCGACAGGCAGCCGCAGCCGTTCTCGCTGCCGTTCGGCATGGCGTCGACCTTCCTCGGCATGCTGATGCTGTCGATGGCCGGTGGTTTTGCCACCATGTTGCTGGCGGCGGCCTTGATCGGCATCGGCAGCTCGGTGTTCCACCCCGAGGCTTCGCGCGTGGCGCGGCTTGCCGCCGGCGGGCGCTACGGGTTCGCGCAGTCGGTGTTCCAGGTCGGCGGCAATGCCGGGCAGGCGATCAGCCCGCTGCTCGTGGCGCTGCTGGTGATCCCGAACGGCCAGCTCTACATCGCCTGGTTCGCGCTCGCCGCCGTGATCGGCATCGTGATCCTGAGCCGGGTCGGGCTCTGGTACCGCGACCATCTGGCCCTGCGGCGGACGCGCGGTGCGGCGGTCGCCGCCCTGTCGCCGGTCGGGCGCAACCGGGTGATCGCCGCGGTGGTGGTCCTGCTGGCGCTGACCTTCTCCAAGAACTTCTACATGGCGGGCTTCGCGTCCTACTACACCTTCTTCGTGATCGACCGCTTCGCGGTCTCGGTCGGCGGCGCCCAGATCCACCTCTTCCTGTTCCTGGGCGCGGTGGCGGTGGGCACGCTGATCGGCGGCCCGATCGGCGACCGGATCGGCCGCAAGCCGATCTTGTGGATCTCGATCCTGGGCGTGCTGCCGCTGAGCCTGGCGCTGCCGTTCGTCAACCTGTTCTGGACCGACGTGCTGGCGGTCCTGATCGGCTTGACCATGGCCTCGGCCTTTCCGGCCATCATCGTCTACGCCCAGGAGCTCCTGCCGGGCCGCGTCGGCATGATCGCCGGCCTGTTCTTCGGCTTCGCGTTCGGGATGGGCGGCATCGGCGCCGCCCTGATCGGCTGGCTGGCCGACGCCCGCGGCATCGAGTGGGCGTTCCAGCTTTGCGGGCTGCTGCCGGCGATCGGCCTCTTGGTCGTGTTCCTGCCCAATCTCGACGACAAGCGGGCCTAGCTGATCACAGCGCTTCGCCGCCGGGGCGCAGCTCAGCGATCATCGCCGTCAGCTGCTCGATCAGTCTGGGGCTTGGGGGTCAGCGATGGTCTTGGCGGTCAAGGGCGAACTGATGCGGATTGCCACGGTGTCGGCTCCCGGACGATGGCATTGAGGATGGTCAGGAGCTTGCGCATGCAAGCGATCAGCACGTTCCTTGGGCGACTTGCCGTCGGCGCGCAGACGATCGTAGAAGGCGCGCAGGACCGGCTGTGCCGGCTGCCGGCCAGGGCCGCCCATGTAGAGCGCCGCGCAGACCGCGGCGCCGCCACACCAGATGGTTCGCCTGCCACGCATCCGGCCGCTGTCGCGGTTGAAGGGCGCGACCCCGGCCAGGCTCGCCAGGTGCCGGCGCTCGAGCCGTCCGACCTCCGGCAATTCGGCGACCAAGGTCGCGGCGACGGCCCGGCCGATCCCCGGCACGCTCTGGACGAGAGCCGACAGGCGCCGCGAGCGACCTGGCTCGCTGGAGTCCGACCTCGAAGTCCAGGCCGGCTCCGAACGACCCCCTCGGTCCGAACCCGAATCGGTCGCGGAACCGAAAGACGAGAATCACGATCATGACTGCAAGGATGCTCGGAACGACTATCGCCGCCCGGAACTATCCGGTTGACAAACCACTATATGAAGAACCGATGATCGCCCGATGCGGCGCGATGAGGGCGCGCGAACTCTCTAGTCGGCCTTTCGCTGGCGCTTCTTGGCTGTCGTGCGCTTGATCATCGGCCGCTTGCGCTTCGGCTGCTCTGGCGGGCCACCGGTCTTCATGGCGCCGCCGAGAGCCTGATCAAGCTGGAGTGGCCACAGAGATATGCGGCCCTTCTTGGTATGATCGTTCTTGCCATCCTGAGGCGAATCATCTGTCACGGCCGCGCCCTTGACAAGACGGCGCCGATTGGTCCAGATACACAATGCGGCGCTGATGTGGCTCCGGCCTGGTGAGCTAGGCACTCACCAGGCCGGAGAAGATGCGCCCTTGTGGTGGAATCGGTAGACACAGCGGCTTTGGAAGCCGCCGTCCGCGCGGACATGTCGGTTCGAATCCGACCAGGGGCACCATCTTTGTACCACATCGGCGCCGCCCATGCAACTCGCTAGAGGCGGCAGAAATGCGCAGGTTTTTGGATGATCTACAGCAAAGGCTTGAGGTTACGCGAGCTGAGCAAACCGAGATCGGTGAATACATTAGATCGCTCGAATCCCTGATTGCGCTCGAACGGAAACGTGAGCAGCGCACCGGATACCGCAGCGGCGGGCATTCACAGTGAGACGCATCTCGCCTCGCTAACATCGCGCCACACCTTTTCTAGGCGGCGTACTCGGCGCCTGCCAGGCCGACCAAGCCCGATCAAGCAGTTTCTCATAGATGTGATGCCAAATGGCGAGATGTGGTCACTGGCCGACCTGAAGAGGTCTGCTGCAGAGCGCGAAGTTGACTTTGGAGGCAAGAGCCCAGGGCACGTACTTCATTTCACATTGGTTGCCCTGAAAAATTCCGGCCAAGCAGACTATAATCCGGAGACGAAGGCATGGCGCTTGGTAGCCCGAGCCCAAGCGAACCCACCACCGCTAGTCTGAAGGTGTTCCATCGATGCCCCGAGCAACTGACAAAGGCGTTTAGAAAAGAGCGATTCCCACGATGCCTATGCGACTGTTTTCGAAGGCAGAGTTTGAGCACGAGCTGGTGAAGGCTGGCCTAGAACGGACCGGGCTAACCACGGCCACTGCACGACTTTGGCGGACTCCGAACGGGCGGCATATTACCGTCCCTGAGCAGCTTCGATATCCGAACTCGATCCTAGAGGACGTATTGCGCCAGCTCGGCCTTCTGTACCGGAAACCTAACTAACTACGCGCAAAGAGCGTCCTTTGCCATATGAGCCGGTATGGTGATCCAGGGCATTCCCGCAGCAGACGCTCCACTGCGATAGGCGCCCGCAATCACCTTCACTTCTTGTCCGTAGTCGGCGAGATAGAGCGCCGCTATCGCAGCCGGCACATCAGAGATGATGGCTTCAATCTCCTCGTGAGCTAGATACAGCCCAGGAAGCTCCTCGCTTCTGGCAACGTACCAGCCGTCGCGATTCCTACCAACCACGACGTTGATGATCTCGGCGGGGCGCATGCTATCTCCAGTTTTTGTGCGAGCGTCATGGCACCGTTCAGGGCCGTGTTGCCACATTTTTCTTGACAAAAGATTATATGCCACTTTGGGGAAGAAAAGCAACCTACTACCAGTAGCGTTAAAGAGGCCGCCATGGCGTCAAGATATAGGGGATTGGTAGGTCAGCCGCTTCCCTTCCGCGCTGCGCAAGGCTGCGTCCGTCCGTTCGCCGTCCGTGGCTCGCCGGTGGTTCCAACGAAAGCTGAACTCATCGCAGTAACGGTGCAGGTGCTGCTTGCTGACGTGATGGAAGGAGCCGTACGCGCCGCGCTTCAGGAGCGCAAAAAACGCCTCGACGGTGTTGGTCCCAGCCCCGCCGCGCCAGTACTCACGTTCGCCGTGGTTCACCGTGAAGTGCCCGCCCTTAAACTCCTTCCCGAGCCCCTGATAGGAGGCCCATTCGTCCGTCAGGATCATGGCGGACCGATCAACATTGTCGCGAACAGCCTTCTTCAACGTTGCGGCGTTAACACGTTCGATCGGGAATGCACGCGCCTTCCCGTCACGCTCGACCAGCGCCACAACGGCCGCCTTGCTGGTGCCACGTCCAGACTTGCGCGGCTCATCGTTGCCCCGACGCGGCTTGCCGACAACGTACGTTTCATCGACCTCAACGCGCCCCGCCAGCATGCCCTTCAATGGCTCTTGGCTCATTGCGTGGCGAACGCGGTGTGCCATGTGCCAGGCGCTCTGATATGAGCCGAGCCCGAGCTGGCGCTGAAGCTGTAGAGCCGCGACACCTTTTTTGGACGCACACATGATCGCAAACGCCATAAGCCAGAGGCGCAGCTCGATGTGCGAGCGCTCGAAGATCGTGCCGACCGTGACAGTGAACTGCTTGCGGCAGGAACGGCACTTGTACACGCCTACCCGATGCGCCTTGCCCTCAAGCTTGGTCGCACCATCCACGACGCCGCAATGCGGGCAAATCGCCCCGGACGGCCAGCGGATACGCTCAAGGTACTCGCGGGCGCCTTCCTCCGTCAGCTTGCTCAGTTCGGCTAAGGTCGACATGGCCAGCGGCTCCGTTGTCTCTGTCCTCTATGTAGGCTCGCTGGCGTGGTTTGTCAACCGGATAATTCCGTCGCCGCCGTATCCATTGGCCGATTTTAACTGTCAAGGAGTCGTCCCTGACTGCACACGGCCGGTTCGTTTGCTTGCAAGGCGATTGATGCCAGGGCCGCTCCACCGCGAAACATGCCCTCGAAGGCTATCCGCGTCCCAGCATCGAGAACATATCCGGAACATTGTCGGTCGCTACCCGGCAAGCTTGATTGCCGATTGGGGGCCGCGATGACGATGGTCCGGGATTGGGATCAACCGCTGGAGGGGTGTCGCAAGGTGGCGCATCCGTGACGCACAACTGTGCCCAGAATGCGCCACTTGTGTGCCCTCGATGGCACGGAAGTGTGCCCTGGCTACCAGGAACAAAACCGCAACAGTGACGCCTCTCCAGCGCTGGAGGCACAGGCTCCATCCGATTGATGGCTCGGCTGCATTACATTCTTGGTTCACTTTTTCTTAATCGAATGACGTTTAATTCTTCATGATCGCGCGCTGTGATCAACGATCATTGTGGGCTGATACCCGTTCGACGCATGCCTTCGAGTAACGGATCGACTCAATTCTAACGGCGACTGCCGGAGCCCCGCTGGCGCTTGGCTTTGGCCAGGCGCTGCACGCGGGCGCGTTGCGACTCGGCGCGGGCCGGGGCGCGGGCGGTCGGGTTGAGCTGGACCCCGAGCTCGGAGGCTTCGAGGCGGCGGATCTCGTCGCGCAGGCGGGCCGCCTCCTCGAACTCGAGGTCGGCGGCGGCGTCCTTCATCTTCGACTCGAGCCCGGCGATGTAGCTCTGCAGGCTCATGCCGGTCAGCGCCGCGGCCGCGTCCGGGCCGACGTCGATCGTGACGTGATCGCGCTCGGCCACATGGCGCAGGATGTCCCCGATCTGCTTTCTGATACTCTCCGGCGTGATGCCGTTGGCCTCGTTGAACGCCCGCTGCTTGGCCCGCCGGCGCTCGGTCTCAGAGATCGCGGTCTCGAGCGAGCCGGTCATGTGGTCGGCATAGAGGATGACCCGGCCCTCGAGGTTGCGGGCCGCCCGCCCGATGGTCTGGATCAGCGAGGTCTGGGAGCGCAGATAGCCCTCCTTGTCGGCATCCAGGATCGCGACCAGGCCGCATTCGGGGATGTCGAGGCCCTCGCGCAGAAGGTTGATCCCGACCAGGACGTCGAACACGCCAAGGCGGAGATCGCGAACGATTTCAATGCGCTCCAGGGTGTCGATGTCGGAGTGCAGGTAGCGCACCTTGATGCCGTTCTCGTGCAGGTACTCGGTCAGGTCCTCGGCCATGCGCTTGGTCAGCGTCGTGACCAGGACGCGCAGGCCGCGCGCGGCCGCCTGGCGGCACTCGGCCATCAGATCGTCGACCTGGCTCTCGACCGGCCGGACGATGCACTCGGGATCGATCAGCCCGGTCGGGCGGATCACCTGCTCGACGAACACGCCGCCGGTCTGGCGCATCTCCCAGGGCCCGGGGGTGGCCGAGACGAACACCGTCTGCGGCCGCATCAGATCCCATTCCTCGAACTTCAAGGGCCGGTTGTCGACGCAGGACGGCAGGCGGAAGCCGAACTCGGCGAGCGTGGACTTGCGCTGGAAGTCGCCCCTGAACATCCCGCCCAGCTGCGGCACCGAGATGTGGCTCTCGTCGACGATCAGGAGCGCCCCGTCCGGGATGTACTCGAACAGGGTCGGCGGCGGCTCGCCCGGGCGCCTGCCGGTCAGGTAGCGGGAATAGTTCTCGATCCCCGGGCAGCTGCCGGTCGCGGTGATCATCTCGAGGTCGGCGACCGTGCGCTGCTCCAGCCGCTCGGCCTCGAGCAGCCGGCCCTTGGCGCGATACTCCTCGAGCCGCTCCTTGAGCTCGACCTTGATCGCCGCCGCCGCCTCGGCAAGGGTCGGCCTGGGGGTGACGTAGTGGCTGTTGGGGTAGAGCCGCACGCGCGCCAGCGTATCGGTGCGCTCGGCGGTGAGCGGGTCGAACTCCACGATGCTCTCGATCTCGTCGCCGAACAGGGAAAGGCGCCAGGCCCGGTCCTCGAGATGGGCCGGAAAGATCTCGATCGAATCGCCGCGCGCCCGAAACGTCCCGCGATGGAAGTCGAGGTCGTTGCGCTTGTACTGGAGCTCGACCAGCGCGCGCAAAAGGCGCGCCCGCTCGACCCGCTGGCCCTTGCTGAGGTTGAGCACCATCTTGGCATAGACCTCGGGCGAGCCGATGCCATAGATGCAGGACACGGACGCGACGATGACCACGTCATCGCGCTCGAGCAGCGCCCGCGTCGCCGAATGCCGCATCCGGTCGATCTGCTCGTTGATCGCCGAGGTTTTTTCGATGTAGGTATCGCTGCGCGGCACATAGGCCTCTGGCTGATAGTAATCGTAATAGGATACGAAATACTCGACGGCATTGTTGGGGAAAAATGACTTCATCTCCCCATACAACTGCGCCGCCAGGATCTTGTTCGGCGCGAGAATGAGGGTCGGCTTCTGGACCGTTGCGATGACATGAGCCATGGTGAAGGTCTTGCCGGAGCCGGTGACCCCGAGCAGCACCTGGTCTTTGGCGCCACTCTCGACGCCTTCGATCAGCTCGGCGATCGCCTGCGGCTGATCGCCCGAGGGCCGGTAGTCCGACACCAGCTCGAACCGGATGCCGGCCTCCGGCCGCTCGTTGCCGACCAGCTCGAGCAGCGGGTTCGCGGCCAGCGCCTGCAGCAGGTCGACCGTTTCGTCGTCGTACAGTCCGGGCATCGCGCGCGGTTCCGATCAGGTGCCTTCCGTCCAGAGCTAAAGCCCCCGACCCCGAACTTCAAGCCTCCCGCGCCCCGCTCGTGCCCGCGCCACGGTCCAAGTCAACGCGCTGTCATCGCCACTACGATGCGCCACCTTTTACTTCTACCGGCGGATCATCGTCGGGCTGTTGCGCGACGATGATGCGAAAGTGGCGCCTGTTCTATTGCCGGATCTTGAAATATCGACGACAAGAGCGGACCAACGAGCGGGCGCCTTAAGCGAGATCCTCGCGCGGCGGTGCGCCGGCCGGGAATTGTGTCGCTGCGCCAGCGGGCACGATGTCGCCCTGGTGGTGTGCGGGCCCCGGCGATGGCGAAGACCGACGCCTTTGCGCGCCCAACGCCCATGGCAGGGCGCCTCCTGGTCGCGTCCGTGCGCTCGAAGACGACCCGGCGGCGATCGGTATGTGGGCTGGCACGGCTCCGGGCCCGGCCTTGCGTGTTGCCCCCTGTCGACAATTTGCGTACAGTTTTTCGGCACCGAATGACAGGCGGCATCGAGCCGGCAGGCCGGCTCTCGCCCAAGCACCGCGGAGGTCCGAGTATGCGTCGCATGGTGAGAATGGCACTGGCTTCTGTGACCGCGCTGGCCCTGGTCGGGCTGTTCGCCGGCAGTCCGGCCAAGGCCCAGGAGAAACTCTGGGAAAAAGTGCAGAGCGAGGGCGTGCTCAAGGTCGGCGCCGCGGTCGCCGCTCCGCACGCCATCCGCGACCCCAAGACCGGCGAGTGGAGCGGGGTCGCGATCGACGTGCTGCGCAAGCTGGCCGATACGCTCGAGGTCAAGCTGCAGGTGGAAGACACCACCTGGGACAACATCATCGCCGGCATGCAGGCCGGCAAGTGGGACATCGCGGTCGCGCTCAACCGCACCCCGCGCCGGGCGATCGCCATCAACTACTCGGCACCGTTCTGGTTCTACCAGATCTCGCTGGTCTACAATAAGAATGACAAGAAGGTCGACCCGAGCTGGAAGTCGCTCGCTGACTTCGACAAAGATGGCGTGACCATCGCGGTCATGTCGGGCACCGCCCAGGACCATTCGATCACGCCCCTGATCAAGAACGCGACGATCGCCCGTCTGCCGGACTTCGACGCCTCGCGGATGGCCGTGATCTCCAACCGGGCCGACGTCCTGGCCGACGACTCCGACGGCAACATGCTGTTCGCCGAGAGCCATCCGGAGTGGAGCGCCACCGTCCTCCCCGACCCGGCGATCGCCAAGCAGGGCATTGCTTTCGGCTTCCGCAAGACGGTGTCGCTCGAGGACATCCAGGCCCTCGACATCCTGATCGAGGAGCTGCGCGCCGAGGGCGTGATGGACCAGTGGATGAACCACTACGTCACCCAGATCCTGGCCACCAAGGAGTGAACCTGGGCGTAGCCCTGCCGGGAGCGGCGGCGCCCCCGGCAGGACTGGCCTGCACTCGCCGCCCGGCGGCCGGCCCGGCTCCCGGGATGACGTGCGGATGACCATCCCGGAGCCCGCCGTCCGTGACGCCGCGACGACCGGCCCAGTTCCGGGTGGACCCAGGCGATTGCTTCGGGTTCAGGGGCTCGACAAGCATTTCGGCCAGCTGCACGTGCTGCGCGAGCTCGATCTCGACCTGGCCGAGAACGAGCGCCTGGTCGTGATCGGCCCCAGCGGCGGCGGCAAGAGCACGCTCCTGCGCTGCGTCATGGGCCTCGAGGAGATCGACCGCGGCCGGATCGCCTTCGACGACCAGATCTACATCGAGGCGCGACCCGGCGCCCGGCGGCAGCGGACCTTCGTCGACAAGCGCATCCAGCTCAAGGTCGGCATGGTGTTCCAGCACTACACGCTGTTCCCGCATCTCTCGGTCATGCAGAACCTGGTGCTGGCGCCGGTGCTGGTGCGCCGCCAGCGCAAGGCTGCGGCGGTCGAGGCGGGGCGCGCCCTGCTCGAGCGCTTCAACCTCCTGGACAAGGCCGAAGCCTATCCGAACCGTCTCTCAGGCGGCCAGAAGCAGCGGGTCGCGATCGCCCGGGCGCTGATGATGGAACCGCGCCTGATGCTGTTCGACGAGATCACCTCGGCGCTCGATCCGGAGCTGGTCAAGGAGGTGCTGAGCGTCATGCTGCAGCTCGCGGAGCAGAACATGGCGATGATGATCATCACCCACGAGATGGACTTCGCCCGCAAGATCGCGACCCGGGTCGCGTTCATCGATCAGGGCAAGATCATGGAGCAGGGGCCGCCGGAGCGCATCTTCACCGCGCCGGCGGAAGCCCGGACCCGGGACTTCCTCGACCACTTCATCGTCGGCTGAGACAGGCAGATCGAAAGCGGTGAGAGGGGGTCGAACCGGCGGCACGGTTGCAGGGCGCTGAGCGTGAGATGGACTATCACCTCAACTTCTTCTTCGTCTGGCGGCACCTCGACATGTTGCTCGAGGGCCTCAGGCTCAGCCTCGAGATCACCGGGCTGACGATCCTGATCGGCCTTATCGGCGGCTTCGTCGTCGCGCTCCTGCGCATGAGCCGGCTGCGCCTGCTCGCCTGGCCGGCGACCGCGTTCATCGAGTTCTTTCGCTGCACGCCGATGCTGGTGCAGATCGTCTGGGTGTTCTACTGCCTGCCGATCCTGTTCGGCCTTGCGATGAGTCCCTTCGAGAGCGCGCTGCTGGCGCTGAGCCTCAACCTCACGGCCTTCAATGCCGAGGCCTACCGGGCCGCGATCCAGGCCATCCCGCACGCTCATCTCGATGCCGGCGTGGCGCTTGGCCTGTCGCCGTTCCAGCGGGTGCGCACCATCATCCTGCCCCAGGCGATCCGCATGGCGGTGCCGGTGCTGATGACCAACGGCATCGGCGCCTTTCAGCAGAGCGCCCTGGTGTCGATCGTTGCGATCGCCGATCTGATGTACCAGGGCAAGCTGCTCGCGACCCAGACCTACCGGCCGATCGAGACCCTGACCACGGTCGCCTTCCTCTACTTTGCGATCGCCTTCCCGATCGGCCAGGCCGTGAAGCTGGTCGAGGACCGGCTCGCCGCCAAGATCGGCGGCTGAGCGCGGGATGCCAGGATGAAATACGATTTCTCGTTCGGCGTGATCGCCGACTACTTCGACGTGCTGCTCTTAGGCCTGCTCACGACCATCGAGTTCACGGTCATCTGCATCCTGCTCGGCTCGCTGCTCGGCTTCGTGATCAGCATCATGCGGGTCGGCCGCTCGCGCGTGGCGCGCATCGTCAGCACCGCCTACGTCGAGTTCTTCCGCGGCACGCCGGTCCTGGTCCAGCTGTTCTGGATCTTCTTCTGTCTGCCGATCGTGCTCCACGTCGAGCTCAGCAACTTCGCGTCCTCGGTGATCGCGCTCACCCTGTTCATGGGCGCGATCTCCTCGGAGAGCTTTCGCTCGGCCCTGCATGCCATCCCCTCGGACCACATGGACGCGGGCGTGGCACTCGGGCTCTCGCCCTATCAACGGGTCCGCTACATCGTGTTCCCGCAGGCGGTGCGCCTCGCGATCCCGACCCTGCTGTCCAACAGCGTCAGTCTGTTCAAGGAGAGCTCGCTGGTCTCCGCGGTCGGGATGAGCGACCTGATGTATGTCGGCCAGAACATCTCCAACATCTCGGCGCGGCCGATCGAGCTCCTGACCACCGTCGCCTTCCTCTACTTCGCGGTCGCGTTCCCGCTGACCCGCGCGGTCTCCCTTCTCGAGACCCGCATGATGCGTACGGTCGGCGCTTGAGCGACACCTGCCTCGAGCGATCGGAGACAACCACGATGCAACGAAGCAATCTGAGACAGCGCCTCAGGAATGGCGAGACCCTGATCGGCACCATGGTCCAGGAGGTGCGCACGCCGGCGATCGCCCAGATCCTGAAGCAGGTGGGCTTCGACTTCTTCATGCTCGACATGGAGCATGGCGCTTACAACCTGGAGACCGCCGCCGAGATCATCCGCGCCGCCCGTCTCGCCGGGATCCCGCCCCTGGTCCGGGTCGCCGGGCCGCAATACGAGCTGATCGGCCGGATCCTCGATCAGGGGGCCGTCGGTGTCATGCTGCCGCGGGTCGAGCGCCCCGCCGACGTCGAGCTGCTCGTGCAGTCGATCAAATATCCGCCGCTCGGCAGGCGCGGCATGTCGTCGGACGCGGCGCACAGCGGCTACGACGTCCGACCGCTCGCCGAGTTTGTCCGGATCAACAACGAGGACACGATCGCGATCGCCCAGATCGAGCGCAAGGCCGCGATCGAGAGCATCGATGCGATCCTCTCGGTGCCGGGCGTGGATGTGGCGCTGGTCGGGCCCGAGGATCTCTCGGTCTCGCTCGGCCTTGCCGAACCTGACCTGCCGGGGCGGCTCGACGCCGCGATCGGGATGATGATCGCCGCGGCCCGACGCCATGGCGTCGTCTCGGCGATCCACATGGGCGATGTCGACGCGCTCCAGGCCTGGCTCGCCAAGGGCATGAGCCTGGTCATGTACTCCTCCGACCTCGGCTTCCTGATGGGCGATCCGAGCAAGGGCGGGCTCGAGCGGCTGCGCACTGGCCTGTAGACTAGAGTTAGATGACTAGATTAAGACTAGACCAGAACCGTCGGCCCTGACCCTCCGCCGCAGCATCGAGCCGCCCCGCAGCGGCCCGATCGGCCAGCACGATGACGTTGGCGTTCTCGATGCGGCCGGCGGGGATGCCCGGGTCGTGGCGGGACAGGCGGAGCAGCGCGTCCGCCTTCTCCTCGCCGGTCACGACGAACAGGAGCGCGCGCGCCCGGTTCAGCACCGGATAAGTGAGCGTCATCCGCCGATGCTGCTGGTAGGCTCCCGTGACCCCGACCCAGGCATCCCTGACCTCGAGCACCGGATCGTCCGGCACAAGAGACGCGGTGTGGCCGTCGGGGCCAAGGCCGAGATGGACGAGGTCGAGCACGGGCGGCGCGCCGGCCACGGTTTCGAGGGTTCGGGCGTAGCTGGCCGCGGCCGCCACCAGGTCGCTCGCCTCGACCGGCATCGGATGGAGGTGGTCCGTCGGCAAGGGTACGCTCGCCAAGAGGCTCTCGCGCAGATGCTTGAGATTGCGATCGGGGCTGTCGGCCGGCGCCACGCGCTCGTCGACCTGCAAGATCTCGAGCCGTTGCCAGGGCACCTCCTGGTCGACGAGCGCGCGCAGCATCAGCCATGGCGTCCGGCCGCCGCTCAACGCCAGCGAACAGCGGCCGCGCGTCGCCACGGCCGATCGCGCCGCTTCGGCGACGACCGCCGCACCCGCCTTGGCCACCGCATCGGCATCGGCAAGCACCCGAACCTTCATTGTCTGCCCACGTCGATGAGATGGCTGCCCTGGTTCCATTTGCTGATGTGGGGGCTGTCACGCGCATGGCCGAGCACGCTCACCGCGGCGGTGCCTAAAGAGAACAGTCGCCCGGCGTCCGGCGCCAGACCGAGCCAGCAGGCGGTCAACACCCGGAGCACGTGACCTGGGCGAACAGCGCGACATCGCCCTCGGCCGCTTTCGCGGCCTCGAGGACCCTACGGGTGCGCGCAGCCACCTGGTCGATGGTCTCGCCGCCAGGCACGCCGTCCCGCCACAGCGACCAGCCTGGGCGTTCCTTCTGGATGTCGACGCGGCGCCGGCCTTCGTAGTCGCGGTAGTCCCATTCCATCAGGTCAGGGTTGAGCTCGGCGACGTCGCCGTAGCCCGCGACGCGACAGGTCTCGAGAGCACGCCTGAGGGGACTGCTCAGGACCAGAGCAAAGGGCCGGCCCTTCAACCGATGGCGTAGCATCCGCGCGACGCGCCGCCCCTGGCCCTTGGACGCCAGATCGTCGCCTGCGCCGCAGACCGCAAAGGTGCGGCGGTCGACGATGTCGAGACCGGGCCGGTTGAACCGCGCCGCCAGCATCCGCTTGCAATCGCCATCCCCCGGGCGAACCCTGACCGAGCGGCCCCGTGAGCCTCGAGGCCGCCGGGCGGCGCCACGTCGGGTGCCCGCCGCACGACCACGAGATCCTCGCGCGCGGTCCGCTTCGCTCGTCATGACCCCGGCCTCCCCGCACTTCAATGCCTCAGCGCCATGCCGTGGCCCGCCGGGTTTGGCGCCCTGGTGCTTCACTGTCCCACAATCGTCGCTCGCATGTCTTTTGGCCATATAGCGCCCGCGCCCGGCCCTTTCCATTGACGAGGCGCGAGTCCGGGCGCCCCTGGCCCGACAGCTGCCGGGTGCCAGAGAGCTTCGTCGCGTATCGAGCGCGTCTGCATGAGGTGGCACAACGTCGGTCGGGGCGACGGGTCGACCTGGAGCGGCAGGCGGCTCCGCTCAACGATCTTGCCGCAAGTCCTCAGAAAGGCTCCTTGAACGGCCGGAGGTCGACTTCCTGGGTCCACGCCGACCGCGGCTGGCGATGAATCTGCCAATAGACTTCGGCAATCGCATCGATGTCCAGCATGCCATCCTCGCCGCGCTCTTTGACGATGCCAGGTCGAAATGCGCGCAGGCGCTCGCCATCGATGCCGCCGTCGATGATCACGTGCGCGACATGGAGGCCCTGCGGTCCGTAGTCGCGCGCCATACTCTGCGCGATCATGCGCAGACCTGCCTTGGCCGCGGCGAACTGAGCATAGCCCGGCTTGCCGCGCAGGCTTGCCGAAGCGCCGGTGAAAATGACCGTGCCGCGACCGAGCGGGACCAGCCGCCGTGCGGCCTCGCGGCCAACCAGAAAGCCGCCGAAGCAGCCAACCCGCCAAAAATCTTCGAATTGCTTGGCGGTCACCTCCCGGAAGTCGATCCGTTGATTGTTGCCGGCGTTGTAGGCGACCAGATCGACGGGGTTCAGGCGATCGCGCGGCGCCATGGCCCGGTCGAACAGCCGGGCGACATCTCCTTCGCTCGTCGTGTCCGTCACGATCGTCTCGGCGCTGCCGCCTGCGCCGGCGATCGTGTGCGCAACCTTGTCGATCTTGCCGCTGGTCCGCCCGGCGACGAACACGTGATATCCCTGCGCGGCAAAGCGTCGGCACAACGCCGCGCCGAGGCCTCGTTCGGCGCCGACGCCGACGACGATGGCGCTGGGCTTCTTGTCCGCCTGCGCGCGGGCGTCCTGGGCCTGTGTCATGGAACTCTCCTCTCAGGTCGTATCCCGGGCAACGGACATCGGCCTCTGGGCCGGCCGGCGCGGCACCACCAGGTTTGCGATCAGGATCTGCACGGCGTCGCCATTCTGGTTCAGCGTGGTCGTCCGGACCTTGATCAATCCCTGTTCCGGACGCGATTTCGACGGCCGCACGTCCAGCACTTCGCTCTCCAGGCGCAACTCGTCCCCGGGGCGGACCGGCCGCGGCCAGCGGAATTCATCGAAGCCGGCACCGACGATGCCGCCGGCGGGCTTGAGGTCGCTCTCGACCAGGAGCCGCATCGTGAGCGCAGCCGTATGCCAGCCGCTCGCGGCCAACCCTTGGAAGATCGTGTTGCGCGCGCGCTCCTCGTCGAGATGGAAAGGCTGCGGATCGAATTCGGCGGCGAACGTCTTGATCCGCCCCTCGTCGATCCGCAGCCGCCCGGAGCCGAAGATCTGCCCGGCGGCGAAGTCCTCGAGATAGCGCTCTCTCATCTCATGGGCTCCTGTGTGACGGGGCGGGCGACCCGGACGGCCGTCGCCCATATGCCCGGCGCGGTTCAGACCTGTCGGCTCGGCTCGCCCGCCAAGGCGCGGGCGGCGGCAAGGATCTCATCGGACAGCTCCGCGTCGTCGATCATGCGGGCAAGGGTGAGGGCGCCCACCATGGCCGACAGGCAGGCGAGCGCCTTCTGCCGCCGTGCGCCCCTCGACCTGCCGGGCACCGCCCGGACCAGGGTATCGATCAAAGGCCGCAGACCGGCGGTGAAGGTGCGGCGCAAGGCCGGACTGTTCTGGCGGGCGACATCCGAGGCGAGCGCCGCGTAGAGGCAGCCCTCTCCCGGCCGGTCGCGGTGCCGGGCCGTCAGATACTGATCCAGCAAGCCCTTGAGCGGATCCTCGGGATCCTTGGCGGCCATCGCCGGCCAGGTCTCGGCGGAGCGGGCCAGCGCGCGCTCGCACGCCTCGAGCGCAAGGGCCTCCTTGGACTCGAAGTGGCCGTAGAAGCCGCCATGGGTGAGGCCGGCGGCCTTCATCAGGCTGGCAACGCCGATACCGTCGAAGCCGCGCTCGCGAAACAGCCGGCCGGCGACGTCGATGATGCGATCCCGGTTCTCGGCGGCCCGCTCCCTGCTCACTCTCATCGCCGTCACTCCTGGCCCGAAAAAGCCGCTTGACTCGTTATATGATAATCGACATCTATCGTCAAGAATGATGATGGACGTCATGTAACTAGGCGTGGCCCGACCGGAGCCCGCCGACCTCGAGGAGAGTCGCGTGCGCTACAGGATCTTCGGCCGGCACACCGGCCTGCGCGTATCCGAGCTCGTGCTGGGAACCGGGACGTTCGGCACCCGCTGGGGACATGGCGCGGCGCCTGACGAGGCGCGTCGCATCCTGGACGCCTATGCCGAGGCCGGCGGCAATTTCATCGACACGGCCGACGGCTATCAGTTCGGCGAGGCCGAGGAGCTGCTTGGCCAGTTCCTCCAAGGCCGGCGCGACGCCTTCGTCCTCGCCACGAAGTTCACGCGGGGTGCGGCGCCGGACAGCGGCATCTTGGTCACCGGCAACAGCCGCAAGTCCATGGTCGCCTCTCTCGAGGCCAGCCTGAGGCGGCTGAGGACCGACCGGATCGATCTCTACTGGGCGCATTTCGCCGACGGCGTGACGCCCGCCGAGGAGATCGTGCGCGGCTTCGACGATCTCGTGCGGGCCGGCAAGATCCTCTATGCGGGGCTCTCCAACTTCCCGGCCTGGCGCATCGCCCGGGCGGCGACCATCGCGGAGCTGCGTGGCTTTGCGCCCATCGCCGGGCTGCAGGTCGAGCACAGCCTGGTCGAGCGCACGACGGAGCAGGACCTGCTGCCCATGGGCCAGGCGCTCGGCCTCGGGATCGTCGCCTGGTCGCCGCTCGGAGGCGGCATGCTCACCGGCAAGTACCGCCGCGGCGAGACCGGCCGCGCCGAGGGCCTCGGCGGCCGGGTGTTCCAGCCCGAGAACAGCGCGCAGCGTACGGCGGTTCTCGACACGGTGATCGCGGTCGCCGAGGAGACCGGCGCGACGCCGGGCCAGGTCGCGATCGCCTGGGTGGCCGCCAAGGGTTCGCTGCCGATCATCGGCCCGCGGACGCATCAGCAGCTCGACGACAATCTGGGGGCAACGCAGCTGAAGCTCACGGGCCTGCAGATCGGGCGCCTCGACGAGGCGAGCGCGATCCCGCCCGTGTTCCCCTACACGGTGATCGACCAGCGGGAAACCCGGCAGCGCGTGACCGGCGGCAAGTTCGATCACCTCGACCTTCCCATCGTCCCGGTCGCCTGACCCTAGCGCGGGAAGCCCTGTCCGCTTCCGATCCCAGTCGTCATCATGCCCGCCGTGCGCACCGCCCTCGGCCGCTCCCTTGCCGGGCGGGATCCGGTCGATTGCGGACGCCGGGGCGACCGTTCTCTTGTTCTGAAGCGAACCGAGGGCCAATTCATACGCGCGCCCGATGCCGCCGCGCGCCGCGCCCTCACGCTTCGATGTAGCAGGTGGGCCGTTGGTGTCGCGAATGGCCAACAGGCGACGGTTCAAGTTGGAAGTGCTCCCGGTGCCGGGCCGACCCGGCCTCGAAAGTCATGCCCAGAGCCCGTCTGCCACGTCTGCGCTGGTTGCTGCTTCTGGCCGTGGTGGCCGCGGGCGCTACGGCGTACGTATGGCAGCAGGAGCAGGCGGCCGAGCCGCAGTACGTGACGGCGCCGGTCGGCACCGGCGACATCCTGCGCGCCATCGTCGCCACCGGCGCGGTCAATCCGGTCGTCACCGTCGAGGTCGGCTCCTACGTCTCGGGCGTCATCCAGAACCTCTATTGCGACTACAACAGCGAGGTGAAGGCCGGACAGCTGTGCGCCAAGATCGATCCGCGCCCGTTCCAGGTCGTGGTCGATCAGGCGAGCGCCAATCTGCAGAGCGCACAGGCCCAGCTCAACAAGGACCAGGCCGGCCTAGCCTATGCCAGCATCAACTATGAGCGCGACCGCAAGCTGCAAAAGCAGGGCATCGTCTCAGAGGATACCGTCGACAGCGACAAGAACGCCTTTGATCAGGGGACCGCTCAGGTCGCGCTCGATCAGAGCGCCATCGCCCAGCGCGCCGCGGAGCTGCACGCGGCCCAGGTCAACCTCGACTATACCAACATCACTTCGCCGGTCGACGGCACAGTCGTGCTGCGGGACGTCAGTGTCGGCCAGACGGTCGCCGCCAGCTTTCAGACCCCGACCCTGTTCCTGATCGCGCAGGACCTGACCAAAATGCAGGTCGACACCAACGTCAGCGAATCCGACGTCGGCGGCGCCAGGGTCGGCGAGCAGGCCTGCTTCACCGTCGAGGCCTATCTCGACCAGACCTTCTGCGGCCAGGTCTCCCAGGTCCGGCGGGCGCCGATCACGGTCCAGAACGTCGTGACCTACGACGTGGTGGTGAGCGTCGACAACCCCGATCTCAAGCTGCTGCCGGGCATGACGGCAAACACGCGCATCATCACCGACGAGCGCAAGAACGTGGTCCGGGTACCGCTGCAGGCGCTCAAGTTCTCGCCCGAAGGCTTTGGCGGCCGGGGCCGGGGAACCGGGTCGACCAGAGCCGAGTCCGGAACCGAGCCCAGAACCGGGCCCAGAACCGAGCCCAGCGCGCGGGTGTGGGTGTTGCGCGACGGCAAGCCTGTGCGCAGCCCGATTGCCATCGGGCTCGATGATGGCACCTACGCGGAGGTCGTCCACGGCGATCTGAGGCCCGGTGATCAGGTGATCGTCAACGAGGTCAGCGCGGGGACCCAGAGCGGCCGCGGCGGCCAGGTTCCGCGCCCGCGCTTGCACCTGGGGGCATGACCGAGTGAGCGCTCCGGTCATCGAAGTCCGCAACGTCACCAAGACCTATCGTCTGGGCGACGTCGAGATCGAGGCGCTGCGCGGCGTCGACCTGATGGTCGAGCGCGGCGAGTTCGTAGCGCTGATGGGCGCCTCGGGCTCGGGCAAATCGACGCTCATGAACCTGCTGGGCTGCCTCGATCGCCCGACCAGCGGCGATTATCTGCTCGAGGGGATCGAGATCGCCGGGCTCGAGGAGCCGGCACTCGCGCGCATCCGCAGCCTGCGGATCGGCTTTGTCTTTCAAAACTTCAATCTACTGGCGCGCACGAGCGCGGTCGAAAACGTCGCTTTGCCGCTCTTCTACTCCGGCCGGTGGTCCGAGGGCCCGACGCGGGCCAGCGAGGCGCTCAGCCTGATCGGCCTCCTCGGCCGGGAGAACAACCATCCGGCCCAGCTCTCGGGCGGCCAGCAGCAGCGCGTGGCGATTGCCCGCGCGCTGATCAACGACCCGGCCATCCTGCTGGCCGACGAGCCGACCGGCAACCTCGACTCGCGGACCGCGAACGAGATCATGACCACGATCCGGTCACTCAACCGCGAACGCGGGCTCACGGTGGTCCTGGTCACCCACGAGCCGGACATGGCCGCCTTCGCCGATCGGATCGTCACGATGCGCGATGGCAGCATCGTCTCCGACCGCCGCAACGAGGAGCCCGCGCTCGCACCGCCGCTCGCCTTGAACCCGGCCGCCGACGCCGAGATGGCGCCGCCGCCGGCGGTCGTGCTCGCATCGCCGGTCGCCGCCATGGCGCCCGCCGCCGGCCCCGGGACTCCGTCGATGGCGCCAGCCCTCGGTCCGGCGCGCGAGCTCTGGTCGTTCGGCAGCATGGCGGTGCTGGTCGCCGGCCGCGCGCTCGCCCGCAACAAGCTGCGCTCCGCGCTGACGATGCTCGGCGTGTTCATCGGCGTCGCCGCGCTGATCGCCATGGTCGCGGTCGGCGAGGGCGCCAACGCCGCGGTCAGAGCGCAGATCGAGAGCCTCGGCACCAACCTTTTGATCGTCGCGCCGGGCGCCACGACCACCAATGGCGTGCGCGCCGGTTCCGGCAGTGCCTCGACCCTGACCGTCGCCGACGCGGAAGCGATCGGCAAGGACGATGCCGCGGTCGCGAACGTCAGCTATGTCAGCCGGCAGGTCGGCCAGCTCCAATACGGCAACCAGAACTGGAGCACCTCGCTCCAGGGCGTCACTCCGAGCTACCTCACGATCCGCAACTGGACCGTGGTCGCCGGCCGGCCCATGAGCGACGACGATCTGCGCCACGCCGCCGGCGTCTGCCTGCTCGGCCAGACCGTGCTGAAGAACCTGTTCGGCGATTACGAGGACCCGGTCGGCACCACCATTCTGGTCAAGGGCGTGCCCATGCGGGTGATTGGGGTGCTCGCCGGCAAAGGCCAGTCCGGCTACGGCCAGGATCAGGACGACGTGCTCCTGATCCCGTTCACCACCGCCGAGCGCAAGGTCATGGGCGTGGCCGCGCCCAGCCAGGCCCAGGTCAGCGCCAGCTCGATCTACGCGGCGCCGCCCAACCCGTTCGGCATCCAGCCGAAGCTCGCCGGCTACGTCAACACCATCTTCGTTCAGGCGGCCAGCACCGAGCTGGTCCCGAGCGCCCTGCAACAGGTGACCCTGACCCTGGAGCGACGGCACCACATCGCGGCAGGGCAGACCGACGACTTCGGCGTCCGCAACATCAGCGACATCACCGCGGCGGCCGAAGGCAGCAGCCAGGTCATGGCCCTTCTGCTGGCGTCGGTCGCCTCGATCTCGCTCGTGGTCGGCGGGATCGGCATCATGAACATCCTCCTGGTCTCGGTGACCGAGCGGACCCGCGAGATCGGCATCCGGATGGCGATCGGCGCGCGGCGGGTCCACGTCCTGCTGCAGTTTCTGGTCGAGGCGGTGCTGCTCAGCGTGATCGGCGGCGGCGCGGGCATCCTCACCGGGGTCGCGGCCTCGAAGCTGATCTCGGCGCTGGCCGGATGGCCCACGCTGCTGTCGCCCCTGGTGATTGCCGGCGGATTCGTGTTTTCCGCGGCGGTCGGCGTGTTCTTCGGCTACTACCCGGCGCGCCGGGCCGCGCACCTCAACCCGATCGAGGCCCTGCGCTACGAGTAGCGGAGCGCCCATGGGCCTGCCCGATCGGCTCGCGCCGTCCTCGACCGCCGGGCGCGCACGGCGCGCCTTCAGCGTGCTTGCGGCCCTGCTCCTCGCGGGCTGCGCGGTCGGGCCCGACTTCGTCCCGCCGGCGCCGCCCACGGTGCAGAGCTATACTTCGAGCCCGATCTCCGAGAAGCTGGCACCCGGCTTCGGCGAGGCGGAGCAGCGGCTCGCGAACGGCCAGACGATTGCCGCCGAGTGGTGGCAGCTGTTCCACTCCTCGCCGCTGAATGCGGTGCTCGCCGAGGCGATCGCCGACAATCGGGACCTGGCGGCCGCCAACGCCACGCTCGCCCAGGCGCAGGAGGCGGTCACCCAGGCCCGGGGCGCGTTCTATCCGCAGCTCGATTTCGCGCTCAGCGCGCGGCGTGAGCAGACGACCTCGCTGCGCTCCGACTCCGGCCGGTCGGGCAACAATGGCGGCGGCACGTCGGTCACCAATCTCTACAGCCTCGGTCCCTCGATCAGCTACGCGCCGGACGTGTTCGGCTTGACCCGCCGTCAGGTCGAGCAGCAACAGGCGCTCGCCCAGTCCCAGGCCTATCAGCTGGCCGCCGCCTGGCTGACGCTGACCGGCAACGTCGTCAGCCAGGCGATCAACATCGCGTCCGCCCGGCTGCAGATCAAAGCGACCGAGGACATCATCGCCGATGACACCCAGAACCTGACGCTGGTCCAGGCCAAGTTCCGAGCCGGCAAGGCCGCCCGGACCGACGTCCTGATCGCCGAGAGCCAGCTCGCGAACGACCGCACGCTGCTACCGCCGCTACGCCAGCAGCTGAGCGCCGCCCAGCATGCGCTGGCGGTGCTGCGCGGAAGGTTTCCCGGCCAGGTGCAGACCATGGATTTCGAGCTGGCGGCGTTCACGCTGCCGGGCGAGCTACCCGTCAGCCTGCCCTCGCAGCTGGTCCGTCAGCGGCCCGACATCCTGGCGGCGGAGGCCAATCTGCACGCCGCCAGCGCCGCGCTCGGAGTCGCGACCGCCCAGCTTTACCCGACCGTGACGCTTTCGGCCTCGTTCGGTTTCGAATCGACCGACATCGGCGATCTGTTCCAGGGCTCGAGCGCGATCTGGAGCCTGGTCGCCGGCCTGACCGCACCGATCTTCCACGGCGGCGCGCTGCAGGCGCAGGAGCGCGGCGCGGCCGATGCGCTGCGCGCCTCGCTCGCGACCTACCAGCAGACCGTGCTCCAGGCCTTCGGCCAGGTCGCCGACACGCTGCGCGCGCTCGCCAACGACGCTGATCTGGTCGCCGCCAGCCGGCACGCGCTCGACGTGGCCAACGCCTCGCTCGCCCTCCAGCGCCAGAGCTATGCCGCGGGCAAGTCGGACCTGCTCCAGCTGCTCGAACTCCGCGCGGCTCTACCAGCAGGCCCGTCTCGGCTATGCGCGCGACGAGGCCCAGCGCTTCCAGGACACCACGCAACTGTTCGTCGCCATGGGCGGGGGCTGGTGGGCGAGCAAGGATCTGGCCAACGGTCCGGGCCAGGGCGACCTTGCTTCCGTCGCTCCGACCGGCTGATCCAGCTTCGGGACCAGGCCGGCTTCGGGACCAGGCCGGCACGGAATGAAAACCGGATCCTGGCCTCACGGTTCGCCCTCGTCGTTGTGATCGGCTTCGCGATCTACGTCAGACAGTTGCCGCGGAGCGGCTCGCGCCCGAGGCGCCCGACGGCCCGATCCATGGTCGAGCTCGCCGTCACCGCCGCTGCGGTCGGCTGCCCGTTGGGCGCGCCTGCCGTTGGACCTGGCTGATCGTCAGTGCGCATCTGCCGGAGGCGCCTTGGGCGGCACCACCTTGCGCATCAGCGGCACCATGACCGTGGCCAGCGCGAGGCAGACCATGATCACCAGGAAAGCGTCGGCAAAGGTCTGGGTCTGCGCCTCCCGCCAGGCAAGCTGGCGCAGCAGAGCGAGCGCCGCGGCATGACCCTGCAGCGCATCGCCGCCCGCGGCGGCGGTCGCGGTCGTCGTGACCCGCTGCACCAGATCCGCGACCGCAGGGTTGGCCGTGGTCAGATGCTCGGCGAGGCGCAGGAAATGCAGGTTGGCCCGGTCGTTCAGGATCGTGCCGCAGGCGGCGATGCCGATCGCGCCGCCGAGATTGCGCATCAGGTTGAACAGGCCGGACGCGAGCTTCAGGCGCTCGGGCGCGAGGCTGCCAAGCCCAAGGGTGATCGCAGGTGCCACCGCGAACTGCTGCGAGAAGCCGCGCAGCGCCTGGGGCAGCAGCAGCTCGCGCCAGCCCCAGTCATGGGTGATCGGGGCGAAGGTCCACATGCTGAGGGTGAAGCAGGCAAAGCCGAACATCATCAGCCAGCGCAGATCGACCCGCCTCGCCAGGAAGGTATAGACCGGGATCGCCGAGAGCTGGAACACGCCGGTCGAGAGGACCGCAAGCCCGATCTGCAAGGCGCTGAAGTCCCGGACCCGGCCGAGGAACAAGGGGGTCAGATAGATCGTGGCGAAGATGCCGATGCCGGCGACGAAGGAGAAGAAGCAGCCGAGCGCGAAGTTCGGAATCTTGAGCGCGCGCAGGTCGACCACCGGGTCAGGGTGGATCAGGCTCCGCCAGAGGAATGCGATCCCGGCCAGGCCGGCGACCCAGGCCGTCGCGCGGATGGTATGGTCGCCGAACCAGTCCCAGCGCGGCCCCTCCTCGAGGGTGTATTGGAGGCCGCCCAGGAACAGCGCCATCAGGACCATGCCGAGATAGTCGGCCCGGCGCAGCAGCGACAGGTCCGGCCGGTCGATCCTGACCAGGATCGGCACCACCACGGCGACGAAGACACCGGGCACCAGGTTGATGAAGAACAGCCAGTGCCAGGACCAGTTGTCGGTGATCCAGCCGCCGACGGTCGGGCCCAGCGTCGGCGCGAGCGAGGCGATCGAGCCGATGGTCGCGGCAGCGATCACCCGCTGGTGACCGCCGAAATAGATGAAGGCGCTCGTGAATACGGTCGGGATCATCGGGCCGCCGAGGAAGCCCTGCAACGCCCGGAACGCGATCATGCTGCGGATGTCCCAGGCCCAGCCGCACAGCAGGCTGGTGACGGTGAAGCCGGCGGCCGAGACGCAGAACAGCCAGCGCGTCGACATCACCCGCGACAGCCAGCCGGACAAAGGGATCACCACGATCTCGGCGATCAGATAGCTGGTCTGGACCCAGGCGGTCTCGTCGGCGCCGGCGGACAGGCCGCCGCCGATGTCCCTGAGCGACGCCGAGACGATCTGGATGTCCAGCAACGCGATGAAGAAGCCGACGCACATGGTCGCGAAGGCGATGACCTTGGTGACCGTCGGCAGCTCGGCGGGCGAGGGGCTCGCCGCCGCCAGGACGCGCCCGGCGGCGGCTGCGTTCACCTCGCGTCTCCGGCCGCATCGCGCTGATCGACGCTCGCGGTGACCGAGAGGCCGGGCCGCAGGCGACCGAGGGTGGCGGCGTCGCCATCGAGCAGGATGCGCACCGGCACGCGCTGCACGATCTTGGTGAAATTGCCGGTCGCATTCTCGGCCGGGAGCAGGCTGAACTGGGCGCCGGTCGCCGGCGCCAGGCTCGCGACGTGGCCGGAGAACAGCTCGCCCGGCAGCACGTCGGCCTCGATCGACGCCGGCTGCCCGGGACGCATCAGGGCGAGCTGGCTCTCCTTGAAGTTGGCATCGATCCACAGGCCGCGCGCCGGCACCAGGGACATCAGCTGGGCACCGACGCTCGCGAAGGCGCCGGAGCGCGCGCTCCGGTTGCCGACGGTGCCGTCGATCGGAGCGCGAATCTCGGTGTAGCTGAGGTTGAGCTGGGCGATCTCCCGGCCCGCGGCCGCCTCCGCGAGCGCCGCCTGGGCCGCCTGCTTTTGCGTGTCGATCACCGCGAGCTGGCGCACGGCCGCCGCCAACCCGGCGCGCGCCTTGTCGGCGGCGGCCCTGGCCTGCTTTTGATCGGCGTCGGCCTGCTGCAGGCGCTGTGCGGACGCGAACTCGTTGGACGCGAGCCGGCGATAGCGGACGAGGTCGAACTCGGAGCGCGCAACCTCGGCATCGGCCGCGGCGATCCCGGCCTTGGCCTCCGAGACCATCGCCTCCTGGAAAAGACGGGTGGCATCGAGGTTGGCCAGCGCCGCCCGCTGCGCGGCGACTGCCGCCGTCGCCCGTTCGAGCGCCGCCCGGTAGTCGCGATCGTCGAGCCTGACCAGCAGGTCGCCTGCGTGCACCGCCTGATTGTCGGCGACCGCCACCTTGTTGATGAAGCCCGCGACCTTGGGCGCGATCACCGTGATGTCGCCGCCGACATAGGCATCGTCGGTGCTCTCGATGAAGCGTCCGACCGTCCACCATTGATGGCCGTACCAGGCGACCGTCAGCGCCACCACCGGCACCACGCCGGCCAGCGCCAGCTGCCTCAGGCCGCGGCGCAGATCCCACCGCGCGCGCGCCGGGATCACCGCTTCGCGCTCGAGCACGGTGCTGGTCATGATGCCTTCTCCCGCTTCTGCGCCGGGCGCTTGCCGGGCGCCGGCCGGGTTTCCTGAGCGGCTGCCGTGATCGCCGCGCCGCCGGTTGCGTACCGCCGTCGCGTGCCCTCGCTGGCGGCCGGCCCGGCAGCCGACCGGAACGCGGGCTCGGCCAGCGGCCGGCCGCTCGCGCGGTCGACCAGCACGGGATCGGCCTCCCGGCCGGTCGCGCTGTCGACGATCACGACGCTCTTGCCCTCCGGGGCGAAGTGCTTGTTGCCCCAGGCGAGCAGCGCCCAGAGCACCGGCCGGAAGTCCCGACCGCGCTCGGTCAAGAGGTACTCGTCGCGCGGCGGCCGCTCGCTGTAGCGGCGACGCTCGAGCAGGCCCGCCTCGACCAGGGCGCTGAGCCGCCGGGTCAGCATGTTGGGCGCGATCTCCAGGCTCTTCTGGAACTGGTCGAAGCGGGTCAGGCCGTGGAAGGCGTCGCGCAGGATCAGGATGCTCCACCACTCGCCGACCCGCTCGAGGCTGCGGGCGATGGGGCAGGGCATGTCACCGAAGCTCTTGCGTTGCATGGCCGCTCACGCCTCACTCACTTTCATCATGAAACCATATATATCGCACTAACTAGCATCATGCAAGTGGCACGGCGATCCTTTTTCGAACCGCCCAGGGAGCGAGCCGCCAGGGCGGATACGGGCGGAGATGACGCAGGGACAGCGGTGCGGTCGGCTCGTCCATGATCAGAACGGGCGCATTGGCCGACAGCGCCCGCGCGATCTCGACCTTCGCCGGGCCGGCCACTATGGCTGCTCCCAACCGAAGGGAGCCCTCCTGAGAAATCGTTCCGCTACGAACGACAGAATTGACCCGCTCGTCAGCGCCTTGCTTTGCGGGTGCAGCTCTAGGAATTGGCGCCGGGGCGAGAACGACGCTCGCGGGGCGGAAAACCGGCTCTCGCGATCGCTATGCGCTCGCTGACGGTGTTCCGGCCACTATCTTGCAGGCAAATCTATTGATATTGCTGGTGCCGGAGAGAGGATTCGAACCTCCGACCTACTGATTACGAATCAGCCGCTCTGCCCCTGAGCTACTCCGGCCCCGCGAGGTGGCTGCTAGTACCGGGCGGCCGGCCGGCCGTCAAGGTGCGGCGCCCCTCGGATGCAGGCGGCGCGGGTCGCGCGTCGGGAGGCGCCCGTCGTCAGGATGGGGCGCGGGCGACCGCGGTCTGGCGGGTAACCTGCCGCGCGTCCGGGCCGACGACCGTGGTCACCGCGCCCGTGGTCGCCACACCCGGGGTCGGGCGCGCCGGCGCGGCGCGGCCGTCGGCCTCGCGTCCGGGCGCGCTCGCGGGTGGGATCAGCTGCGCCTCGGCGTCCTCGCGCAGCAGGGGTACGATCTTGGGCGGCGAGCCCCAGCGCAGGCTGTCGAAGCGGCCGTCCGGACCGAACGGCGACCAGCGCGCGCGCACCTCCCCGGTCGCCCTGCAGAGCCAGGCCGGGTCCGGCGGCGCATCGACCGCCTTGGCGAGCCAGGCGCGCGCCTTCTCGCCCTGGCCCTCGGCCTGCTCGACCTCCGCGAGCAGACGGTAGACCGACGCGCTCGGCGCCCGCTTGCGGGCGCGTTCGAGGGCCATGCGTGCGGTCTGCAACTGCCCGGCCGCAAGCGCCTGCTCGGCCAGCACCAGATCGCTTTGGACGTGCTCGGGCGCCAGCTGGTACAGACGCTCGGCGGCCTTGAGGCGCTCGGCCGGCGGCTGGCCCGCGACCTGCGCCAGATAGGCCCGGGCGAGTGCCGGATGCGGCTCGGCGCGCCAGCCGGCCTCGATGATCTTGCGCGCGATCCGCGGCTGGTGGGTCTGCTCCGCAAGCTCGGTCGCCAGGACCGCGAGCGGCGCCAGGCTCGGCAGCAGCTTGTGCGCCTTGCGTGCCAGTCGAAGGGCCTCGTAGGGCCGCCCCGCCTTGCGTTCGCTCGCCGCCTGCTGATGGAACAGGATCGCCCGCCGCCGGATCGCGCTCGCCCGGTCGATCAGCTCATAGCGCGCCATGTCGCCGACCGTGCTCAGCCCCTCGGTCCAGAGTCCCGCCTGAGTCTGCAGGTCGAACAGCGTGGTCAGCACCCAGGGCGTATTCGGCCGGCGCAGATAGGCGCGCCTTGCAAGCTTGAGCGCGGTCGTGCTGTCACCATCCTTGATCGCCTGGGCGAGCAGGCCGCGCAGGCCCAGGAACTCGGTCTCGCCATGCTTCAGCATCCGCTGGAAGGTCTGCCGCGCGGCCCCCTCGTCGCCGTCCAGCTGCGCCGCCTGGGCGTTCAAAAGGAGCGTCGACGGGGCGTGATCCAGCAGTTTGTCCGCCCGCCGGTTGAGGGCCTTGGCCGCCGCGACGTCGCCCGCGGCCGCCGCCACCAGACCCTGGGCGAGCGCCTGGTAGCCGCGATCGATGCGCGCCCGCCGCCGGCGTTGGCCGACTCGCCGCGGCGCCCGCAGCAGCAGGCGCAGGACCTCGAACAGCACCACCAGCACGATGCCGAACAGCAGCACGGCCACTGCCAGCACGCCGACCGAGGTCTCGATCTGCAGGCCCTGCCAGATCAGCGAGACCTGGCCCGGGTGGTCGGCAAACCAGGCCGCGACCAGGGACAGGCCGACCGCGACGATGAGGAACAGAATCAGCCGAATCATGGCGGTCCTTGCTGTGGCTTCGGCGTGTCGGACTCAGTTGCTCGGCGACAGCAAAGCCGTGACCTGAGCGCGCAGGCTGGCCAGCGCCGCGGTCGCCTGCAGGCGTGCCTTGGCCTCGCTCAGCCACGCCGCGGCCGCCTCAGCGGCGGGGCCCGTAAGGGCCTCGACCTCGGCGACCGCGGCGGCGAGGTCACCCTGATCGAGGTCGGCCTCGGCGCGCGCCACCCGTGCGGCAGCACCCTCGCCGGCGACGTCGGCACCGACCGGCCGCACCGTCACGAGCCGCAGCAGGTTGCTGGTTGCCCGATCGATCAGGCCGCTGCCCTCGGGCGCGCGCTCGCGCTGCACGATCTCGCCCGCGACCGTTGCAAAGGATTGCCGAAGCGCCGCCAGGCCCGGCACCCCGGTCGCCGCGCTCGGTGCCAGCTCGGCCGCCGCCTGGCGCACCGCCTGGTCCTGGTCGGCGAGAGCGGTCAGGCTCCGGAGCGGCGCCTCGTACGGCTTGCCCTGGCCGAGCGCCGCATCGATCTGGCTGGTGATCAGAGCCAAGGCCGCTGCCTGCGCGTGCCGGTCGACCGCCGCCGCGACCCGGCCCTGGGTCTCGGCGAGCCCGCTCTGCAGGCCCTCGACGTCGCCGTGCAGCGCCTGGACCCGCTGGTCCAATCCCTGGATCTGGCCGGTGAGCCCGTCCAGGTGGCTCTGGGCGGCGGCGCTCTGCTCCTTGATCTGCTGAACGTCGCCGGTCAGCTGCGCGAGCTTGGCGCCGGTCGGCTCGAGGGCGTCGACGCGCGCGCCGAGCGCGTCGATCCGACCGGCGGCCGCGGCGGCCTCGGGCAGGCGGCTCTCGATCGCCCCGAGGCGGGATTGCAGGGCCTCCAGGGAGGCCACATCGCCGGTCCGGGCATCGCCCGTCCCGGCCACGTCGGTGGCAAGACTGGCGAGCTGACCCTCGAGCGCCGCGAGGCGGGCCCGAAGATCTTCGAGATCGGTGTTCGGGGCGCTGCCTTCGGCGGCGCTGACGCTGTGCTCGAGCGCGTCGAGACGCGTCGCCAGCGCCGCAAGACCGGGTCCGGGCTGGCTCTGGTCGGAGCCCGCCGGGCGCGCCTTCTCAAGGGCGTCGACCCGGGCCGCAAGATCCCCATCGGCCGCCGGCGGCGCCTGCTCCAGGGCCTGCACCCGGCTGCTGAGCTGGGTCAGCGCATCGTGATCGCCCCGCATACTGTCGACCCCGCTGCCGAGCTGTTCGACCCGGGCACGCAAGGCCTGGAACTCGCCGACGGCGTTCGGCTGCACAAGGTAAGTCAGCGCCACCCAGGCCGCGATGCCGCCGAGGAGGCCGCTGATCAGGCCTCCGATCAAGCCGTTGCGTAAGCCGCGGTGCGAACCGCCCGCGGGCGGCGCGTCAGCTGGCGGCCGAGCCTTGGCCGCTGGGGTGCCACCATCGGACGCTGGCCGCCCGCCTGGGTACGAGGTGCCTGCCGGGGTCGCGCCGGGCCGACCCGGCGGGGTCCCGGTCGCATTCGGCGCTCCTGGCGCTACGGACGCTCGGGCGGCGCCAGCCGCGCCGACGGGCACCGCGCTTGGCGATCCGCTCGCATGGGGCGAGCCACCACCTGTATCGGCGGGCGCGCGCGCGATGCCGTTGGCGTGCGCGCCAGCCTGCCGCGGAGCCGGTCGCGGCCGAGCGGGTGTCCGAGGCCGGCTCGGGAGGGTCGGCGGGCCGTCTGCCTCTGGTGCGCGCCATGGGAAACCTCTTGAGAAAACCTTTTCGCTGCTGATCGAGGGTGATGATGCGGAGTTGCGTTGCGCTGCCGCCGGGTGACGCCGGGCACGCCTAGCACCTTCGCCCCGGTCCTTCAAGCTGCCGCAAAAGCTCCTCAACCTCAGGGCGTGCGGTGCTCCGCACTGCTGCCCAGCTCAGGCGATGGCAAGCAGCCGCGACCGCGGCGCTGAGGCAAATTGCCTCGGTTTGGCCGAGACAGCCCGCCAGTTCGTGGCGGACGATCAGATCAACGAAAATCGCCGCGCTACGGGGCGAGAGCAGCAGCACCGCATCGATCGCCCGAGCGCGCAGCGCTGCAATTACCGGTTGAGACAAAGCGACCGCGGCGACCGCCCGATAGACCGCCAGACGGCGAAACCCGAAGCCGGCTGCCCTGAGCGGCTCGGCGAGCCCCGGGCGCACCTCGGTGCCGGCCAGGTGCAGGAGCGCGCCGCCGGCCGGCCGGCACTGCGCGACGATCAGGCGCGCCAAGCTCGCGGCATCGCCGCCTGCCGCCCGGACGTCGCCGCATCCGGCCGCGCGCGCCGCCCGCGCGCTCGCCTCACCGACCACGAACACCGGCCGGCCGGGATCGGTTCCAGCGAGCGCCGGCAGAGCGTTGGCGCTGGTCAGGACGATCGCCTGCACCCCGGCGAGGTCAGGGACTGTGCCCGGGATCGGCAGGATGGTCAGGAGCGGCTCGACCAGCACGCAGTGGCCGCGGGCCTCGAGCGCGCGCGCCAGCGTCTCGGCATCAGCGCGCGGCCGGGTGATCAGGATGCGCACAGGACGCGTTGCCGCACGGCCGGTGCGAACCTCAGGCGAAGAAGCCGGGACCGGCGCGCGCCTTCAGCTCGAGGCCGGCATCACGACCGAGCGCCTCGCCAGCCGCGAGCGCGCCCTGGCGCGTCGTGCGCAGGCAGACGCTGCCGTCCGGGCGCGCGACCAGCGCGGCCAGCCGGAGCTGTCCGCCCGCGGCGGTGGCGTGGCCGGCGATCGGCGTGTGGCAGGAGCCGTCGAGCGCGGCCAGCAGCGCCCGCTCGGCGCGCACACATACGCGGCTGTCCGGATCCTCGATCGCCGCCAGCAGGGCGAGGGTCGGCGCGTCGCCCGCCCGGCACTCGATCCCGATCGCACCCTGGCCGACCGCCGGCAGCATGACCTCGGGCGCAAGGACGGTGGCGCCCGCCGGCGCGATCCCGAGGCGCTCGAGGCCGGCCAGCGCGAGCAGCGTCGCATCGACCGCGCCGGCCGCGAGCTTCTGCAGGCGGGTCTCGACGTTGCCGCGGAAATTCACGACCCGCAGGTCGGGGCGGCGCGCCAAAAGCTGTGCCTGGCGCCGGAGCGAAGCGGTGCCGACCGCGGCGCCCGGCGGCAGGCCGTCGAGGCCGCCGCCATCCCGGGTGATCAGGACATCGCGCGGGTTGGCGCGCGCGAGCACGGCGCCGATCACGAGGCCATCCGGCAGCCAGGTCGGCAAGTCCTTGATCGAGTGCACCGCGAGGTCGATCCGCCGCTCGAGCAGGGCGGTCTCGAGCTCCTTGCAGAACAGGCCCTTGCCGCCGAGTTCGGCGAGCGGCCGGTCGGTGACCCGATCGCCGGTCGTGCGGATCACCAGGACCTCGATCGCCCCGGGCTCGGCCAGTTCCGGCTGCGCCCGCCCGAGCGCGGCCACGGCGAGCGCCGTCTGGGCGCGGGCGAGCGGCGAGCCGCGGGTGCCGATGCGCAGCCGCACGGTCATCGCGGGGCCCCGGGCCGGGCGCCCGCTCGGGCTTCGGTTCGGACGCTGGCGATCATGCCGGCGGCAGCTTATGTGGTGGGCTCATGCCCCGACTCTCTACCACATCCCGGCCGCCTGTGGTGCTCGGGATCGAGACCAGCTGCGATGAGACCGCGGCCGCCCTGGTCGACGCCGGGCGGCGGGTGCTGGCCGAGGCGCTGCTCAGCCAGGAGGACCGGCATGCGCCGTTCGGCGGCGTGGTGCCCGAGATCGCCGCGCGCGCCCACCTCGAGAGCCTGGACCGGCTGATCGCCCGGGTCATGGCCGAGGCGGGGCTCGGGTTCGGCGAGCTCGCAGGGGTCGCGGCAACCGCCGGGCCCGGCCTGATCGGCGGCCTGATCGTCGGCCTCGTGACCGCCAAGGCGATCTGTGCGGTCCACCGCCGGCCGCTGCTCGCGGTCAATCACCTCGAGGGCCATGCGCTCACCGCCCGCCTGACCGATGGCCTGGATTTCCCGTATCTGCTGCTGCTGATCTCGGGCGGCCACTGTCAGCTGCTGGTGGTCCGGGGCGTCGGGCACTACCGACGGCTCGGCACGACCCTCGACGATGCCCTCGGCGAGGCCTTCGACAAGGCCGCCAAGATGCTGAACCTCGGTTTTCCGGGGGGGCCCGCGCTCGAGCGCGCAGCGATGACGGGCGACCCGGAGCGCTTCCCGCTGCCCCGGCCGATGCGGGGCCAGCCGGGCTGCCACTTCTCCTTCTCCGGCCTCAAGACCGCGCTCCGCCAGACCATCGAGCGGCTCGGACCCGCGGCCCTCGAGCCGCCCGCATTGCACGATCTCTGCGCCGCCTTCCAGGCCGCCGCCGGCGACATCCTGGTCGATCGCACCCGCCGCGCGACACAGATCTTTCGCGCCGACTACCCGCGCATCAAGTACTCAAGCGCCAACACCCTGGTGGTCGCAGGCGGGGTGGCCGCCAACGCCCATCTGCACGCCCGCCTCGCCGGGCTCGCGGCCGAACTCGACCTTCGCCTGATCGTGCCGCCGCCCCGGCTCTGCACCGACAACGGCGTGATGATCGCCTGGGCCGGGCAGGAGCGCCTCGCGCTCGGACTGATCGACGAGCTCACCGCCCCGGCACGCGCCCGCTGGCCGCTCGACCCCTCAGCCGAGCCCGCGCCCGGCGCCGGCGTCAAGGCCTAGTCCGCAAGCTTCAGGCGCCGGCACCTGACCGATTTGAGCCACATGACCGGGGACCCGGGGCAGGCGAACCTTCGGTCGCGATTGCGCGTCGCCGAAGCCGCCGACCTGTAGCTCGATCAGGTCGCGCGAGGCCGGATCGCGCGGGTCGGCCTGAAGCACCGCGAAGGTCTTGCCGGCCGCGGCCCCGCGCTGATCCAGCCAGACCAGCAGCCGCCGCAGCTGCCCCTCGGTCATCCTTGCGAGCTGAGCGCGGATCAGCGCCGGGTCGTCGGGGTCGGCCTGGAACTCGGGGTCGCCGCCCGGCCAACCTGGGTCGGCAAAGTCAGTGTAGCGTGCCATGTCACCTCCTAGATTTTTCTGATTGCATCACTATGATGCCTTACGCATCGTCTCGCGTCAACCAGCATCGACGCGCCTCGCCCGTCCATTTCCGGTCCCGGATTCAAGTGAGCGGCCGAGAGCGGCGCGCAAGGGGACGTTGAAGAGTTGAAGCCATAGGACCGAAATGGCCACAAATCCTCCGGATGGGCGGCGAGGCCGAGCTTTGAGCTCGCAGCGAACGAGGCGCGCTCAGCGAGCTGAATCGAGAAGGCACTGACTCCCGCCGCGGCCTCGAGGCGGGCCTGATCGAGGCGGTTGACGACCACGGCAACGCCTGCCCGCGCCAGCGCCCGCGCGCACAGGCCTTGCCCAAGCCCCGGCTCGACCCGCAGACGATCGCGCGGCGTGCCAGATCCCTTTCTTTCTCGTTTATTCCCCTACGCCGGCAGCGGCTGCTCGGGCGCAAGCTCGCCCGCGAGGACCGCAGTCGCAAGACCGGAAATCTCGCCGGCAAGCGACCGGTCCTCGCTGAGAAAGGCGCTGTGGCGACGCACCTCGCAGAGGGCGGCCGCCAGTCGCTGACTGGTCGGGAGCGGGCGGCGCAGCTCGATGCCCTGGGCTGCGGCCAAAAGCTCGATCGCGACAATGTGGGCGGCGTTCCAGGTCATCTCCAAAAGGCGCCTGCCGGCGTAGGTCGCCATGCTGACGTGATCCTCCTGGTTGGCCGAGGTCGGCCGGCTGTCGATCGCGACCGGATGGGCCAGATGCTGGTTCTCGCTGGCGAGCGCGGCGGCGGTCACCTGCGCCAGCATGAAGCCGGAATTGAGCCCGGGCTCAGGGCTGAGAAATGCCGGCAGGCCGCTGAGCGCGGGGTCGGTCAGGAGCGCGATCCGACGCTCGGCGAGCGAGCCGATCTCGGCCAGCGCCAGCGCGATCTGATCGGCCGCGAACGCGATCGGCTGGCCATGAAAGTTGCCGCCCGAGAGGATCTGGCCGACCTCGCCCTCCGTGCCCGGCGCAAACACCAGCGGATTGTCGGAGACGCCGTTCGCCTCGCGCTCGAGGGTGGCACCGGCGGCGTCCAGCAGGTCCAGGCAGGCGCCCATCACCTGCGGCTGGCAACGCAGGCTGTAGGGGTCCTGGACGCGGGCGCAGTCGACCAGATGCGAGGCGCGGATCGCGCTGCCGGCGAGCAACCCGGAGAGCCGCTCGGCGACCCGGATCTGGCCCTGCTGGCCGCGCACCCGGTTGAGGCGCGGATCGAACGGCACGTCGCTGCCGAGGGCGGCATCGACGCTCATGGCGCCCGCGACCAGCGCCGCCTCGAACACCGCCGAGGCTCTGAACCACCCGACCAGGGCAAGCGCGGTCGAGACCTGGGTGCCGTTCAGGAGTGCCAGACCCTCCTTGGCCCCGAGCTGCAGCGGCGCCGCTCCGATCGCGGCCAGGACCTCGGCCGCCGGCCGCGTCGACCCCGGAGAAACGGATCTCGCCCTGGCCAAGCAGGCAGCCGGCGAGATGGGCGAGCGGGGCCAGATCCCCGGAGGCGCCGACCGACCCCTTGGCCGGGATCACCGGCAAGGCGTCGTGGTCGAGGAGCGCGAGCAGCAGCTCGATGGTCCGCCGCTGGACGCCGGAATGGCCCATGGCAAGGCTCGCCGCCTTGAGCGCCAGCACCAGTCGGACCACCGGGTCGGGCAAGCGGCGGGCCGATGCCCGCACATGTGCGAGAGCACCAGGCGGCGTTGCAGCTCCAGGATCTCCGCGTGCGCGATCCGGGTGGTCGCGAGCTTGCCGAAGCCGGTGTTGACGCCATAGACCGCGGCCTCGCCATGCGCCGCCTGCTCGACCACGCGCGCCGCGGCCTCGACCGCGGGCCAGCAGGCGTCGTCGAGCGGTATCTTCTCCCCGCCCCGCGAGAGAGCACGAAGCTGGCTGGTGGTGAGCTGGCCCGCTGTCAGAACGGTCGCGCCATTCGAGGTCACTAGTAGCAGCTCCGCTAAGCCGACGGCAGCAGCAGCGCCTGAAGGTTGCGTAACCCGGCGAGCCCGCTCAGCCGGCGATCCGCGGTGACGATCGCGGCGCCGGCCTGCTCGGCAAGAGCAAGATAGACGCAATCAGCCACCTTGTGCCCATGCGCGAAGGCGATGTTCAATGCCGAGCGAATCACCGTTTCGTCGCGGTGAAGGCGAAGCGCGCCGCGCCCCATCGCGCCGAGGATGAAGTCCAAACCCTGCGTCGCCAATTCCTGGCTCAACTCCTCGGCCTCGACCTTTCGGCGGAGCGCTGATGCCACCTCGGTCAGCATCAGGCGGGGCGCGATCCAGTCGATCGGCCGCGACAGTAGGGCCAGCGCCTCGGCCGCTCCGCGCTCCGGCACGATCCAGCGAACCGCGACCGACGCGTCGACGACCGCGAGATCGAACGCGGGCTCAGCCCCAGGCATCCCGCTCCTCGCGGATGATCCGGGCGCTGTCCAGCTCCGGGCGACCCGGCTTGCCGCCGGCGGCGGCCTGCAACGCCCGCGCACGCTCGACCAGGCCCTCGCGGTCGCGGGCGACCGAGAGGGCGAGCGTGCGCCGCACCTCCTCCTCGAGCGAGATGCCCTTCTCGCGGGCTCGGGCTCGCAGCACCGATGCCACGTGGTCGTCCAGGTTGCGCACCTTCAAGTCGGCCATGACTTATCCGAGAAGGATGTCGGTGGATCGCGAGCCAAGTTACTATATGACCCCATGTGGGGGCAAGGATGCGCCGTTGCCGCGAGAGCGCGCCGGCAATTCGCCGCCCTTGGATTCACGCCCGACTGTGCTACCACGTCGCCACGCTCGCGTGCTCCGGGTAGCGGTCGCGGGCCGCCGATGCCACATGACGTGCCGGCCCACCTCCGGCTTCGAGGTCACATGACAAGTCAGCCAGCCCCAAGCCTGCTCGCCGATGCCGCGCGCGGCTTCTTCGACCGCCGGCTCGATCGGGACGACCCCGAGCTGCTCGCGGCGATCCAGGGCGAGCTCGCCCGCCAGCAGAACCAGATCGAGCTGATCGCGTCCGAGAACATCGTGAGCCCGGCGGTGCTCGAGGCCCAGGGCTCGGTCCTGACCAACAAATACGCCGAGGGCTACCCGGGCAAGCGCTACTACGGCGGCTGCGAGTACATGGATGTTGCCGAGACGCTCGCGATCGAGCGGGCGCGGCGACTGTTCGGCTGCCGCTTCGCCAACGTCCAGCCGCACAGTGGGGCGTCGGCCAACCTCGCGGTGCTGTTCGCGCTCGCCAAACCCGGCGACATGATCCTCGGCATGTCGCTCGCCGCCGGCGGCCATCTGACCCACGGGGCGCCGCCCAACTTTTCGGGCAAGTGGTTTCAGGCGGTGGGCTACGGCGTCCGCCGCCAGGACCACCAGATCGATCTCGACCAGGTCCGCGACCTCGCCCGCGAGCATCGGCCGAGGGTGATCATCGCCGGCGGTTCGGCCTACCCGCCGATCATCGATTTCGCGGCGTTTCGCGCGATCGCCGATGAGGTCGACGCCTGGCTGATGGTCGACATGGCGCACTTTGCTGGCCTGGTCGCAGCCGGCGTCCACCCGAGCCCGTTCCCGCACGCCCATGTGGTCACCAGCACCACCCACAAGACGCTGCGCGGCCCGCGCGGCGGCCTGATCCTCACCGACGACGAGACCATCGGGAAAAAAATCAACTCGGCGATTTTTCCGGGTTTACAGGGCGGGCCGCTGATGCACGTGGTCGCCGCCAAGGCGGTCGCCTTCGGCGAGGCGCTCAGGCCCGACTTCAAGCTCTATGGCCGCCAAGTGGTCGACAATGCCAAGGCGCTCGCTGAAGCGATCGCCGAGGCCGGCCTCGACTTGGTGGCGGGCGGCACCGACACCCACCTGATCCTGGTCGACCTGCGCCCGATGGGGTTGACCGGCCGGGCCGCCGAGGCGAGCCTCGAGCGCGCCCACATGACCTGCAACAAGAACGGCATCCCGTTCGACCCCGAGCCGCCGACCGTGACCTCGGGCATCCGGCTCGGCAGCCCCGCGGCCACCACCCGCGGCTTCGGCGTCGCCGAGTTCCGCACGACCGGCCGCCTGATCGCCGAGGTCCTGCGAGGCCTGGTCGCCCACCCCGAGGACAACGCCGCCACCGAGACCACGGTCCGCGCCGAGGTCGAGGCGCTCTGCGTCCGCTTCCCGATCTATTTGAACGTGGCTTAGACATGCGCTGCCCGTTCTGTGGCTCGGACGACAACCAGGTCAAGGATTCGCGGCCGGTCGAGGAGGGCGGTGCGGTGCGTAGGCGGCGGCAGTGCAACGCCTGCGGCGCCCGCTTCACGACCTTCGAGCGCATCCAGCTGCGCGAGCTCGCCGTGATCAAGCGCGACGGCCGGCGGGTGCCGTTCGACCGCGACAAGTTCAGGCGCTCGATCATGATCGCGACCAGGAAGCGCGGCATCGACGAGGAGCGGATCGAGCGCCTGGTCAACGGCATCGTGCGCGAGGTCGAGATCACCGGCGAGACCGAGATCGAGGCCAAGCGCCTGGGCGCGCTCGCCATGGAGCGGCTGGCCGGGCTCGATCAGGTCGCCTATGTGCGCTTCGCCTCGGTCTACCGCGACTTCACCGGCATCAAGGACTTCGAGCAGTTCATCGCGCGCATGGGCACCGAGGTCGAGCCCGAAGCCGCTGCCCTGCAGCGCTCCGATGTCGACCCCGCCGGATGAGCATGACGCCGGCTTCATGGCGCTGGCGCTCCGCCTGGGTGAGCGCGGCCTCGGCCGCACCTGGCCCAACCCGGCGGTCGGTTGCGTCGTGGTCAAGGCGGGCCGGATCGTCGGCCGCGGCTGGACCCAGCCGGGCGGCCGGCCGCATGCCGAGACCGAGGCGCTGAGGCGGGCGGGCGCCGCGGCGCTCGGTGCCACCGCCTACGTCAGCCTCGAGCCCTGCGCCCACTACGGCCGGACGCCGCCCTGCACGATGGCGCTGATCCGGGCGGGCGTGCGCCGGGTCGTGGCCGCGACGCTCTGCCCTGACAAGCGAGTCGACGGCCAGGGCGTCGCGCAACTCCGACAGGCGGGCGTCGAGGTCGAGCTCGGCCTGATGCGGGCGGAAGCCGAGGCGCTGAACGCCGGTTTTTTCCTGAAGGAGCGCGCCCGGCGGCCGCTGGTCACGCTCAAGCTCGCGACCTCGCTCGACGGCCGGATCGCGACCCGGACCGGGGCGAGCCAATGGCTCACCGGCGAGCCGGCGCGCGCCCGCGGCCACTGGCTGCGCGCGACCCACGATGCGATCATGATCGGCAGCGGCACCGCCCTCGCCGACGACCCCTCGCTCACCTGCCGCCTGCCGGGCTTCGAGGACCGCTCGCCGGTCCGGGTCGTGCTCGACCGCCGGTTGCGCCTGCCGCCCGCGAGCAAGCTGGCCGCCACGGCGCACGCGGTGCCGACCTGGCTGATGACCAGACCGGCCGCCGAGCCGGGGCGGGCCGAGCCCCTCCGCGAGCAGGGTGTGGAGCTGATCGAGGTGACCGCAAGCGATCGCGACGGTCTCGATCTCCGGGCGGTGCTCGCGGCCCTGGCCGGACGCGGGATCACGCGCCTTCTGGTCGAAGGCGGCGCGGGGTTGGCGACCGCCCTGCTGCGGGCGCAGCTGGTCGATCGCCTGGCCTGGTTCCAGGCGCCGCTGATCGTCGGCGGCGACGGGCTCGCGGCGATCGGCGAGCTCGAGCGCCAGACCATCGCCGAGGCGATCCGGCTCGGGCGCGTCCAGAGCCAGACGCTGGCGCAGGACCAGCTGCAGTCCTATATCCTGCTGTCCGGGGGGAGACCATGTTCACCGGTATCATCACCGACGTCGGCCGGATCGTCGAGGTCGCCGCGGACTCTGCCGGCGGTCGCGCCGGGCCCGGGGGCCGACGGTTGACGATCCAGACCCGGCTGCCGCTCGCCGAGATCCCGCTGGGCGGCTCGATCGCGACCTCGGGCATCTGCTTCACTGCGGTCGACAAGGGCAAGGACTGGTATGCCGTCGAGGCCTCCGGGGCCACCCTCGAGGTGACCACGGTCGGGCGCTGGCAGGTGGGCGACCCGGTCAACCTCGAGCGCTCGCTCCGGATCGGCGACGAGATGGGCGGCCACATCGTGTTCGGCCATGTCGATGCGGTCGGCTCGATCCTGAGCCTCGAGCCGGTCGGCGAATCGCACCGCCTCGAGGTCCAGGTGCCCGCGAGCCTGGCACCTCTGATCGCGGTCAAGGGCTCGATCGCGATCGACGGTATTTCGCTCACCGTCAACGAGGTCGGCGCCGGCGCCTTCGTCTGCAACATCATCCCGCACAGCTGGCAGCACACCAACCTGGGGGAGCGCCGGGTGGGCGACCCGGTCAACGTCGAGGTCGACATGCTCGCGCGTTACGTCGCCCGCCAGCTGGCCTTCCGGGCCGGGGCCTGAGCTCGCGGCCAGCCCATGTCGCCAGCCGCTCCCGACCCGACCCCGCCGCTTCGTAAGCCCCATCTCCTGATCGTCGAGGCGCGCTTCTACGACCAGATTTCCGACCTCTTGCTGGCGGGCGCCAAGCGCGCGCTCGAGGCAGCCGGCGCCGGCTTCGAGACGGTCACGGTGCCGGGCGCGCTCGAAATCCCTGCAGCCATCCGGATCGCGCTCGATTCCGGGCGCTTCGACGCCTTCGTCGCGCTCGGCTGCGTGATCCGGGGCGAGACCGGCCACTACGACATCGTCGCCGGCGAGAGCGCCCGTGGCCTGATGGAGCTCGCCCTGCACCAGCGCGCCCTGATCGGCAATGGCATCCTGACCACCGACAGCGGTGCCCAGGCCCACGTCCGCGCCGACCCCGAGGGCAAGGACAAGGGCGGTGCCGCGGCCAAGGCCGCGCTGGCACTCTGGCGGCTGAGGGCGAGCCTGCAGCCATGACCCGGAGGCGCGCCGCCCGCTTCGGCGCGATCCAGGCGCTGTTCCAGACCGAGCTGTCCGGTGCCGACGTCGAGGCGGTGATCGCCGAGTTCCAGGCCCACCGCCTGGCTGACCTCCTGGAGCCGCTCGAAGGCATCGGCCCGGCGCCGGCAGTCGACCGGGAATGGTTCGCAGCCCTCACGCGCGGGGCCTGGCAGCGCGCGAGCGAGCTCGATCCGATGATCGAGGCGTTGCTCGCCGAGGGCTGGACTTCTGATCCGCGCCGGCTATCTGCTGCGCGCCTGCCTGCGTGCCGGCGCATTCGAGCTGGCCGCGCGCCCCGACGTGCCGGTCCGGGTCGTGATCAACGAGTACGTCGAGCTGGCGCATGCCTTCCTCAGCAGGGACGAGGCGGGCTTCATCAACGCCGTGCTCGACCGGCTGGCCGCCAGGCTGCGCCCGGAGGTCGAGCCGGATCCAGGTCCGGCCTCGGCCTGAGCCCGGCCATGCTCGGCGAGTTCGAATTCATCGCGGCGCGGCTCCGGCCGCTCGCCGCCGGCAGCGCGGGCGCGCTGGATCTCGAGGACGATGCCGCGCTGCTCGACCTGCCGGCCGGGATGACGCTGGTCCTGACCAAGGATGCCATGGTCGCGGGCGTGCATTTCCTCCCCGACGACCCACCGGCGCAGATCGCGAAGAAGCTTTTGCGCGTGAACCTCTCCGATCTCGCCGCCATGGGCGCGGAGCCCGTCGGCTACCTGCTGGCGCTCGCGCGGGCCAAGGAGACGCCGGAGGCCTGGCTCACCAGCTTCTGCCAGGGCTTGGCGGAGGATCAGGCGGAGTTCGCCATCGGCCTCCTGGGCGGCGACACGGTCTCGACGCCGGGGCCGCTCACCTTGTCACTGACTGCGATCGGCCAGCTGCCGAAGGGCCAGGCGCTGCGGCGGAACGGGGCCCAGGCCGGCGATGACCTCTGGGTCTCCGGCACGCTCGGCGACGGCGCCCTCGGCCTGCTCGCGCTCCAGGACCAGCTCGAGCCGCCCGGCGCCGCCCGGCACCACCTGATCGAGCGCTACCGGCTGCCGCAGCCCCGGCTCGCGCTCGGCCAGGCGTTGCGCGGCCTCGCGCACGCCGTAATCGACGTCTCCGACGGTCTGCTCGCCGATCTCGGCCACATCCTCGAGACCTCGGGCGTCGGCGCCGAGCTTTGGGCCGACCTGCTCCCGCTCTCGGCCGCCGCGCGCGATCTGCCCGGCGCCCGCGACGCGGCGCTCGGCGGCGGCGACGACTACGAGTTGCTGTTCACGGCCTCGTCCGAGCGGCGCGCCGAGATCGCCGCGCTCGGTGCGCGCCTGCACCTGCCGCTCACCCGGATCGGCCAGCTCCGCGCCGAGGCTGGCCTTCGCGTCCTCGATGCCGCCGGCCGCGAGATCCATTCCGAGCGCGCCGGCTGGCAGCACTTTTAGCGCCGCACATGACTGTGCCTCAGCCGACCTCGGCGATGTAGCCGAGCAGGCCCGCCCAGTCGGCGCGCAGCGCCTGCGCCCGCTGGCCCGGCAGATCGAAGATCGAGAGCCCGTCGGCCGCGACCTCGTTGTAAATCGTCCGATCCGGCAGGCCGCCCAGGTCCTGGTGCTCGATCCGGTCGAGGAAGCGCAGCAGGCGGGCCGCCGCCCGGGTCCGCGCCCGCACCCGGTTGCGCAGGATGCCGACCGGCTTCTTGCTCTTGCGGATCGACTTCAGCTCGTGCAGCTGGTCCAGGAACGCCGCGGTCGAGCTCTGGTCGAAGGCCGACGGCAGGACCGGCACGATGATCACGTCGGCCTGCTTGACCAGCTCGAAGACGTGCTTGCGCTTCATCGCCGCGGCCGCGTCGATCACCAGCCGCTCGGTGCCGCGCGGCGGTGGCGCCAGCTCGTCGACCCAGTCGAGGGCGGTGATCGGCGCCACCGTGCGCGGCCGCAGCCCGGCCCAGGCGAGGCTGGAGCGCTGACGGTCGGCGTCGGCGAGCGCGGTTGACCCGGCCCTCAACGGCGAACGCCGCCGCCAAGTGGGTCGCGATGGTGGTCTTGCCGCAGCCGCCCTTGGTGTTGGCGATCAGGACCGAGATCATCGACCATCGATCGAACGCGCCCGCGCGCGTGTCAACTCCAGAATGGTTTGCGCGCGGCGAATGCGCGCCAGGCCTCCAGGACCTCCGGTTCGATCTCGGAAACGCCGCGCGCGAGCCAGCCGAGCACCAGGCCGGATCCTGTGGCGAGCGCGCTCCGCTCCGCTCCGGCGCGCTCGCTCAGGTCATTCACCAGCCGCTCGGCGACCGCGGCGTCATTCAGATGGCCGAGCGTGTCCTGCAGCTCCTTCAGCGTCGCGAGGTAGGGCTGCGCGCGCTTCTTGCGGTAGAGCGCGTGGAAGAACTCGGTCGCGTAGCGCAGTTTCTTGAGCGCAATCCGCAGCCGGTGGCGCTCGGCGGGCGCCAGCCCGGCGAACTTTCGGCCGAGCTTCAAGGCCTTGCGGTGGCGCTTGGCCAGCAGCCGATCGGCGAAGGCGACGACCGGCCGGTCGAGCCATGCCGCCGCCTCCGGCGTCGCATCCTCGCGCCAGCCGCCGGCCTCGATCCAGCGGCCGAGCTGGAGCAGGAAGCGCGTGTAGGAGGGATCGGCGAGCGTCGCACGGACCGTTGCGTAACCCTCCGCCCGGGCGGCCTCGGCGGTCGCGCGCAGGGCCGCCAGCGAGCGGTCGTCGGGACGCGCCCTCAGCGCCGGGGCCAGCGACTCCATCAGGAACACGTCCCAATCGCGCGCCGGGCCAAGCCCGGTGAGGACTCGCTTTGCCTCCTCGCACAGCCAGGCGCGCCGCTCGGGGACGATCACGTGGCGGAACACCGACAGCGCAGAGCGCAGGCGGCGCAGTCCGACCCGGACCTGGTGCACGCCTTCCGGATCACGGCCGTCCAGGGCGGCCGCTTCGTTTGCGCACCAGTGCTGGACGCAGGCGCGGAGAATCTTGCCGAGCGCCGCATCCACCGTGGCCCTCGGCGCGAGTTCCACCGACTCCGCCTTCTGCCAGGCAGGCGGCTCGCCCTTGGCAAGCGTATAGCCGCGGACCGACTTGCTGCGCGTCTCGACCTGGAGCGGGGTCAGCGCATCGAGCTCCAGGGCGAGATCGTAGAGCGCCCTGGGCGAGCCGTCGATCAGCTCCAGCTCGATCTCGGCGATCGGTTGCGAGCGGCCGCCCGCCTCGATCGCGCCCAGGTCGAGCGCGGCCTCGATCAGGCTGGACCCGCCATTGGCGCCCCTGGCCAGCCGGCGGGTCTGCCGGCGCACCCGGGTCGTGAACAGCGAGCGCAGCTCGCCGGGCGCGACCAGCCCGTCCAGCACCTCACTCGCCGCCGCCGGCAGCAGGCCGAGGTCCGGGTCGGGCGAGCCCAGCGGCGTCTGCCACTCGCCACGGTAGGCGACCAGCCCGCCGGTATCGCCCGACTTCAGCGTCTGGACGTAGCCACGGCCCTGCCTGCGCACCCGGAAGGCGAGCCCGCGCGCCCGCAGCCGTTGATCGGCGGTGTCGTAGTAGACGTTCTCGAGCCGCATGCTGCGGCCGCGGCCGGTCGCTTGGTCGCAGATTGCCGGGCCCGCGAAGATCGCCTTCAATGCCTCCGGCTCGCCCCGCAGCTTGAGTTCAGTCTCAGCGCCGAGGGCGGCGGTGTCGACGGCGTCTGATTGGTTCTTGCCGTCCATTCTTGTTGTTTTCGACGGGCGGACGCCCCTCACGTACCTTTTGTGTCGCCGGCGTTGCCGGTGACAGTTTCATGACAGCGCAATATTTCGTGATGAACCACCGACGCGTCAAGGCTCAGATCGGCGCGACCCTTCGAACAGGCTCGGCGGCTCCGCCGCGGCCGCGACCGGCGCTATGCACTCCGGGTCGTCGTTGGCCGGGCTGTTGACCCTGGAACTCACCGGGATGGCCTCGAGCCAGTCGGCCGGACAGGGTCGGAGCAGCTCGCGCCCGCCCGCCTGCGGGTCCAGCCAGGCGGCATGGTCGTCCTGCGCCAGGATCACCGGCATCCGGTCGTGCACGGGCGCGACCAGCGCGTTCGGCGGGCAGGTGACGATCGCGCAGGATCGCAGCACGCCGCCGTCCGGCTGTTTCCAGCGCTCCCACAGGCCCGCGAAGGCGAACGGGGCCTGGTCCCGACGCCGGATCAGCAGCGGCTGGCGGAGCTTGCCCTCCTTCCGCCATTCGAAGAAGCCGTCCGCCGGCACCAAGCAGCGCCGGCGCCGATACGCCTCGCGGAACGCGGGCGTCCGCTCGATCGTCTCGGCACGGGCGTTGATCAGCCGGTTACCGATTTTCGAGTCGTCCGCCCAGTAGGGTACGAGCCCCCAGCGCACCATGATCAGCTCGCGCCGGTCGCCCTCCCTGGACATGCGCACGACCGGCACGTCCTGGGTCGGTGCGATGTTATAGCGCGGCCCGAGGTTCGGCCGCTCGGTGAACCGGAACATCTGCCGGAGCGCATCGACCGGCGTGGTCAGAAGGTAACGACCGCACATCGTTGCCTCGCTTGGGGGGTCGGGCAATGCTGGCAGCGCCGGTGCGCCCTGCACAAGCTCAATCCGCCGCCGAGTTACCATGTCGACAATATGGCCGTCCGTTTGAACAGGGGCTACCTCTTGCCCAACCAGGTGAAGAGGCCCACAGTCAGCCGCTGACATATGGCAATGTCGGTTCAAAGCCATCGCGAAGGTGCGCCGTGTGATGGGAGGGACACGACCATACGCCGAGCGCCCAGGCGACTTTGACGAGCGTTCAAGTGTTCGCGTTGTGATTTCGCAACCACGTGTCAAAAGGGACTTAAATGAAAAACTCGCTGAAGCAGTTCTACCGCGCGGTCGCCGGGATGGCCTTTCTGGGGCTGCTCGTCGCCGCGAATCAAGTCGCAGCGGCTGGCCAGGGCGGCACGGCCGACGAGGCGAAGGCGATGCTCGAGCGCGCCGTCGCCGCGGTCAAAGCGGACGAGCCGGCGGCGCTCAAGGGGTTCACCGCCGACGCCGACGGCTTCAAGGACCGGGACCTGTACGTGTTCTGCTTCGGTCCCGATGGCAAGGTGAGCGCGCACGGCGCCATCCCCGCTCAGGTCGGGCAGAACGCGCACGCGATCACCGACAAAGCCGGCAAGAAGATCGGCGAAGCGATCTACGCGGCGGCCGTGGAGGGCAAGTTCAACGTCGTCGAGTACGTATGGCCGCGCCCGGGCCAGACCGAGGCCGTGCCGAAAGCCTCCTACGTGACCAAGGTCGCCGACCAGGTCTGCGGCGTCGGCTACTACAAGTAAACTCCCCCGCCTTTCGGCGCATGCGCCTGTACCGGCCGACAACCGGTGCAGGCGTTGCCGTTTGGCAACCGCAGAGGGCCCTCATGCGCAGGGTCCGGCACCAGGGTCAGGTCTTCTAGGCGCGGATGGCCCGCGCGCTTTCGATCGCCCCCGCCCACGTCCAAACCTGCGAATTCCGTCTTAAGAGAGCGGGAACGGTTCGCGACCCTATACTCCGCGGCACCGTAAGGGCGTTCGGGGAGCTTTTGCCGATGCGCATGGTCGTGAACTGCGCCGCCTATCAGGACGGGCGTCGGCTGGTCAACGTCGACGCCGAGCAGGTCGGTGATCCGATCCGCGACCTCGGGCCGGACGGCGACCTCGGGCGCGATCATTTCGTCTGGCTGGGCCTGCACGAGCCGAGCGAGGATCTGCTGCGCAAGGTGCAGAGCCGGTTCCTGCTCGACGACCTCGCGATCGAGGACGCGCTCCACGCCCATCAGCGGCCCAAGCTCGAAGTCTACGACGGCTCCCTGTTCGTCGTCCTGCGCACGGCCCAGCTGCGCGACTGCAGGATCGAGTTCGGCGAGACCCACATCTTCGTCGGCAAGGGCTACGTGGTCACGGTGCGCCACGGGCCCTCGTTCTCCTACGCCGAGGTGCGGGCCCGCTGCGAGAACGCGCCGGCCATGCTGCGCCTGGGCGAGAGCTTCGTGCTCTACTCGCTGATGGACTTCGTGGTCGACAACTACCTGCCGATCGTGCACGCGCTCGAGGCCGAGGTCGACGCGCTCGAGGTCGAGGTGGTCGGGCACGATCCCGACGGCCGGGACATCGAGCGCATCTACGACCTGCGCCGCGAGCTCCTGACCATGCGGCGCGCGGTGGCCCCCCTGCTCGAGATCTGCGACCGCCTCACTCGCTTCGACGTGCCGCAGGTCGGCGAGGCCATGCACCCCTATTTCCGCGACGTGCGCGACCATGTGATCCGGGTCGACGAGGCGATCGACGATCTGCGCGAGCTGCTCAACTCGGTGATGGAGACCAATCTCCTGCTCGCCTCGGTCCGCCAGAACGACGTCATGAAGAAGCTCGCCGGCTGGGCGGCGATCCTCGCCATGCCGACCGCGGTGTTCGGCCTCTATGGCATGAACTTCCAGGACATGCCCGAACTCCGGCTGCCCTACGGCTATCCCGCGGTGATGGCGACTGTGGTCGGGCTGTGCAGCTATCTGTACTATCGCTTCCGGCGCGCCGGCTGGTTCTGAGCGCTGGCCCCGATGGACCGCGCGGAGCAGCGCTGGCGCGCGCCGGTCTTGCCCCAAGAAACCGGATTCGTTCTATACAGCGGCGGTTGAGATTGCCTAGGTTCCGCGCGTCACGGTCCGGGGACGTCACGCTAGAGGTGGTTCGAATGGCCTCGCAGGTGCTGGATGTGGAACTCGCGCTGGTTGCCGACACTCGCGCCGGGCGCGAGGCCGGCCCGGCGGCGGCGCACGCCGTCTGGGACGAGCGCCGGCGGACCTTGGAAGGGTGGCGCCGCCGGAGCACGCCGGACGGCTTCCGGCGCCCGGGCGGCACGCCCAGACCGGCGCTCGCGGCGTTCCGTCTCGGCCTGCTGCTCACCGGCCTCTGGCGTCGGGGGGTCGCGAACGGCCTGGACCTGCGCCTGCGCACCCTCGCCCTCGAGCTGCCGGGACTGCCGGCCGCGTTCCGGGGCTACCGCGTCCTGCACATCGCCGACCCGCACCTCGATGCCGCGCCCGGCCTCGCGGCCACGCTCCTGGAACGGGTCGCCGGCCTCGAGGTCGACCTTTGCGTCTGCACCGGCGATTTTCGTGCCAACGACCGGGGCCCCTTCACCGAGACCGGGATCCTCGAGCCGCTCGCAGCGATCCGGCGCACGGTCGAGGCGGCCGACGGCTTCCTCACGACGCTGGGCAATCACGATTGCGCCGACATGGTGGCGCCGCTGCAACGGCTGGGCTTCGAGGTGCTGCTCAACCGGAGCCGGCGCCTTGCTCGTGGCGGCGCCGAGATCCTGGTGACCGGGGTCGACGACGTGCACCGCTACTACACGCCGGCGGCCGCGGCCGCGCTGAAGGCGCTCGAGCCCGGCATGTTCGGCCTGGCACTCGTGCATTCGCCGGAGTTCGCGGGCGAGGCCGCGGCCGCGGGCTACGACCTCTATCTCTGCGGCCACACCCACGCGGGTCAGGTCTGCCTGCCGGGCGGCCGGCCGGTGGTGACCAACATCTCGCGCCACCAGCGCCTCGCCCGCGGCCTCTGGCGGTACCGGGCGATGACCGGCTACACCAGCCCGGGCGCCGGGCTGTCGAGCCTGCCGGTCCGCTTCAACTGCCCGCCCGAAGTGACCCTGTTCGTGCTCGGGGGGCGAGCGAGCGCGCCTTAGCCTTTGCGCGCCTGCGCCCGGCGCTGCCGCAGCCCGACCGGAGCGTCGCCTTGCCGATCCCGAGCTTCACGCCGTTCGAGGTCGCGGCCATCCTGATCGTGCTCGCCACCCTCCTCGGCTACGTCAACTACCGCTTCATCGGCCTGCCCCACACCATCGGCCTGACCGTGACCGGCGCGCTCGCCGCGCTTGCCGTGGTCGGCATCGACGCCCTGCTGCCGGCGCTGCCGATCGAGCAGGCCGAACGGTCCTTCCTCTATAGCATCAAGTTCTCCGAGACCCTGCTCGGCGGCCTGCTCTCGTTCCTCCTGTTCGCGGGCGCCCTGCACGTCGATCTGCCGCGCCTGCTCGAGCGCAAGTGGACCATAAGCGTCCTCGCGACCGCGGGCGTGCTTTCCTCGACCGTCCTGGTCGGCCTCGGCTTCAAGGCGGTGAGCGCGCTGCTCGGCTTCGAGGTGAGCCTGCTCTGGTGCCTGGTGTTCGGCGCCCTGATCAGCCCGACCGACCCGGTCGCCGTCCTCGGCATCCTGCGGTCGGCGGGCGTGCCGGCCGCGATCGAGGCCAAGATCGGCGGCGAGAGCCTGTTCAACGATGGCGTCGGGATCGTCCTGTTCACGATCCTGCTGCTGGCGGCGACCGGCAGCGAGCCCCTCTCCCTCGGCCACGCGGGCGAGCTGTTCGCCATTGAGGCGGGCGGCGGCCTGCTGCTCGGCCTTGCCCTCGGCGGCGCCGGCTTTGTCCTGATGAAGACGATCGACGAGCACAATCTCGAGATTCTGAGCACGCTCGCGATCGTCATGGGCGGCTACGCGCTCGCCCAGCGCCTGCACGTCAGCGGCCCGATCGCGATGGCGGTGGCCGGCCTGCTGATCGGCGACGCCGGGGTCAAGCATGCGATGAGCGACCACACCCGCGACCACCTGCTGAGCTTCTGGTCGCTTCTGGACGCGATCCTGAACTCGGTCCTGTTCCTGATCATGGGCCTCGAGGTGGTCGCGATCGCGACCGGCCGGCAGGAGCTGCTGGCAGGCCTGCTCGCGATCCCGGTCGTGCTCGTCGCCCGCGCGCTCAGCGTCGGCCTGCCGCTCGGCCTGATGGGGCCGTTCCGCGCCTTCGAGCGCGGCACCTACCCGATGCTGGTCTGGGGCGGCCTGCGCGGCGGCATCTCGATCGCGCTCGCGCTCACCCTGCCCGCAGGCGACCTCCAGGCCCTCCTCCTGACCGCGACCTACGTCGTCGTGGTCTTCTCGGTCGGCGTCCAGGGCACCACGGTCAGCCTCGCCGCCCGCCGCCTGTTCCGCCCCGAGGCCGGCTGAGGCGCCCCGACCAGACGAAGGGCCGTAGTCCTAGAAGCGCTTCGGTGGTATTCTGATCCAATGACGGAACTTCTGGAAAAAGCCCTGCAGCAGGCGGCGCGGCTGTCCGCCGCCGAGCAGGATCGCATCGCCCGGCTGGTACTCGACGAGATCGAGGACGAGGCGCGCTGGGAGGCGACCTTCGCCGGCTCCCAGGCCAAGCTTGCCGAGTTGGCCGCCGGCGCGCGCGAGGACATCGCGGGCGGTGCTATCCGGGACGAGGACCCTTCGAACCGGGCCGAATGAGGTCGCGAACCACCAGGGCGTTCTGGGATCGAGAAGCTGCTGGCCTGACGCGGATTTGGAGGGGCGGGTGGCACTTCATCATCCCTCGTGCATTTTGATGCCGCAATTGTATCCTCAACCGGGTGGCCAGGTATCACGGGGGTTGCGGATGGCAGCCAAGCCGCCGGACGCGTTTCTGAGCTACACGCGCTTCGACAACCAGCACGACGGCGGCGCGATCAGCGAGTTTTGCCGCAAGCTCGCGAACGCGGTGCAGGCGGTCACCGGCGTGCCCTTCGACATTTTCCAGGACGTCGAGGGCATCGGCATCGGCGAGCACTGGCCGGGCAAGCTGGACAGGATGCTCGACCAGGCGCGCTTCTTCATCCCGATCCTCACGCCCAGCTACTTCACGAGCAAGGCCTGCCGCGACGAGCTTGCGAAGTTCCTTCACGCCGAAGCCGAGCGCAGCCGCAACGACCTCGTCCTGCCGATCTACTACATCGAGAGCGACGTGCTTGAGGAGGAGGACCTGCGCGCCGCCGATCCTCTAGCACAAGCCATCCACGAGCGCCAATATCGCGATTGGCGGGAGCTGCGCTTTGAGTCGTTCAACACGAGCGATGTGCGGCGCGCGCTGGAAGGCCTAGCACGCGAGATCGTCATGTCCCGAAAGCGCGCGGCGCCAGTCCCGCGCGTTCCCATCAGGAAATCGCGGCCGACCGCACCGGCCACGCCGGCGCTGAAAACCCGGCTGCCGTCGGGATTGGCGTCGCAGTCCGCAACTGTCCACCACGGCGGCGGCACGGGCGAAGTCCTCGAAGTTTCATCGTCGAATTCGAGCGCATCGAGAAAGGCATTCTTGTGTTACGCATATGAGGACAGTCACGAGTTTATGTCCGCCTTTCATGAAATACTTCTACACGAACTAAGACGTCCGCGAATTCGCGCCCCAGAGACTTTATCTGTTGAGAAACCGATGTTCGAACAATCAGACGATGTAGAGATTTATAGTCGGCGTCTTATCAGTCAAGCAGACTTTCTGATACTCTTGGTAGGCACTCGCAACGCTTCGCGGCGGTACTGCCTTCGAGAATGGTTGTTATTTCGAGATCGATTCTCCGATTCGGCAGATGCGCGCAGACGTCTGTTGATCGTCGAGATCGAGGACGGCGCTGTCGAAGCACTTAAGCAAGAAAATCCAGATTTTGCAAAGGACTCTGATGGCAACCTTCACGTAAAATTCCACGATGGAGGTCAGCGAATACTTCAGAAAAATCGCAATGGCTCGTGGAATCCACGATTCTGGCATAAACTAAGCGACGTGGCCGAGCTCCTTGTGGGAATGTATACTGAGGTCAACCGGCCTTCATCGTCTTTGTAACGCGACAGGCAGTCAGGCAGGTGGCGACCTCGGCGATGGTGCGCCCCTGAGCGCGCGCTTGTCACCCGGGC
>CAVTFM010000006.1:0-41713 GCA_963733965.1 uncultured Alphaproteobacteria bacterium | reverse complement strand
CCGCCGTGCGCCTTGGCGATGTTGTTGATCAGCTCCATGATGATCACGGTCTTGCCGACGCCGGCCCCGCCGAACAGGCCGATCTTGCCGCCCTTGGGGTAGGGCGTCAGCAGGTCGACCACCTTGATCCCGGTGGTCAGGATCTCGGTCTCGGTCGACTGGTCGATCAACGGCGGCGCCGGCTGGTGGATCGGCACCCGGATCTTGGCATCGATCGGCCCGCGCTCGTCGACCGGCTCGCCGATCACATTGAGGATCCGGCCGAGCGTCTCGCGGCCGACCGGCATCGCGATCGGCTCGCCGGTGTCGATCACCTCCTGGCCGCGGGTCAGGCCGTCGGTGCCGTCCATGGCGATCGTGCGCACGGTCGATTCGCCCAGATGCTGCGCGACCTCGAGGACCAGCTTGTTGCCGTGATTGTCGGTGTGCAGGGCATTGAGAATCGCCGGCAGAGCGCCCTCGAACTGGACGTCGACGACCGCGCCCATCACCTGGGTGACCCGGCCGGCCTGGATGTTGTCGCGGCTGACATCGTTCATCGTGGTTCCTCGGCTGGCAGGATTCCGGTGCGGCTCGGTCACAGCGCCTCGGCGCCCGAGACGATCTCGATCAGTTCCCTCGTGATCTGCGCCTGACGGGTCCGGTTGTAGAACAGGGTGAGGCGATCGATCATCTCGCCGGCGTTGCGGGTGGCGTTCTCCATCGCGGTCATGCGCGCGCCCTGCTCGCTGGCGGCGTTCTCGACCAGCGCGCCATAGATCTGGACCGCGAGATTGCGCGGCAGGAGCTCCTTCAGGATCGCCGCCTCGTCGGGCTCGAACTCGTAGACCGCGCGCACCTCGCCCGGATCGCCCGCGCCCGGACCGCCCTCGCCCGGCTCGCCGATCGCGGCCGGCTGGACCGGCACCAGCTGCTGCAGGGTCAGGACCTGGGTGATCGCCGACTTGAAGCGGTTGAAGACGATCGAACAGACGTCGAACTCCCCGGCCTCGTACATGGTGTTGATCCGGAGCGCGATCTGGACCGCCTCGGCGTACTCCAGCCGCCGCCGGCCGACCCCCTCGATCGTGCCGACGATCAGCTCGCCGAGCTCACGCCTCAGCATGTCGCGACCCTTGCGGCCGACGCACAGCACCTTGACCTGCTTGCTCTGCTCGCGCAGCTCCCGGATCCGCGCCCTTGCGCCGCGCGCGATCGAGCTGTTGAAGCCGCCGCACAGCCCCCGGTCGGCGGTCGCGACCACCACCAGGTGGACCGCGTCCCGGCCGGTGCCGGCGAGCAGTGGCGGCGTACCCTCGAGGTCGGCGACGCTGGCCGCGAGATTGGCCAGCATCAGCGCCATGCGCTGGGCGAAGGGGCGCGCCGCCTCGGCCTGCTCCTGCGCCCGCTTGAGCTTGGAGGCGGCGACCAGCTTCATGGCGCTGGTGATCTTCTGCGTCTGCTTGACGCTACCGATCCGGGTGCGCAGTTCCTTGAGGCTGGGCATCGCTGGGTCAGCTCGGCGGGGCGGCGGGGCTCGGAGCCGGGCTCAGGCGGCGAACGCCTGGCTGTAACCGTCGAGCAGCTGCTTGAGCTGACCCTCGGTCGCCTCGCTGAGCGCGCCCTGGTCTCGAATCGCCTGCAGGATCGCCCGGCCGTTCGCCTCCAGCTCGCTGATCAGCCCCTGCTCGTAACGGGTCACGTTGGCGACCGCGATCCGGTCGAGATAGCCGTTGACGCCGGCGTAGACCACGCAGACCTGGAGCTCGACCGGCATCGGCACGTACTGGCCCTGCTTCAGCACCTCGGTCAGCCTGGCACCGCGGTTGAGCAGGCGCTGGGTGGCGGCGTCGAGGTCGGAGGCGAACTGGGAGAACGCCGCCATCTCGCGGTACTGCGCCAGCTCCAGCTTGATCCGGCCCGCGACCTGCTTCATCGCCTTGATCTGGGCGGCCGAGCCGACCCGCGACACCGACAGGCCGACGTTCACCGCCGGCCGGATGCCCTGATAGAACAGATCGGTCTCGAGGAAGATCTGGCCATCGGTGATCGAGATCACGTTGGTCGGAATGTAGGCGGAGACGTCGTTCGCCTGGGTCTCGACCACCGGCAGCGCGGTCAGCGAGCCGCTGCCATGCTCGTCGCTCATCTTGGCGGCGCGCTCGAGCAGGCGCGAATGCAGATAGAACACGTCGCCGGGGAAGGCCTCGCGGCCCGGCGGCCGGCGCAGCAGCAGCGACATCTGGCGATAGGCGGTCGCCTGCTTGGACAGGTCGTCGTAGACGATCAGCGCATGCATACCGTTGTCGCGGAAATACTCGCCCATCGAGCAGCCGCTGTAGGGCGCCAGGAACTGCAGGGGCGCCGGATCGGACGCCGTGGCGGCCACGATGATGCAGTAGTCCATGGCGCCGTAGTCCTCGAGGATCTTGGCGACCCGGGCGACCGAGGAGCGCTTCTGGCCGATCGCGACGTAGATGCAATAGAGCTTCTTCTGCTCGTCGCCGCTCTGATTGACACCCTTCTGGTTGATGAAGGCGTCGATCGCGATCGCGGTCTTGCCGGTCTGGCGGTCGCCGATGATCAGCTCGCGCTGGCCGCGGCCGATCGGGATCAGGCTGTCGATCGCCTTGAGGCCGGTCTGCATGGGCTCATGCACCGAGCGGCGCGGGATGATGCCCGGCGCCTTGACCTCGGCGAGCCGGCGCTCGGTCGCTTCGATCGGCCCCTTGCCGTCGAGCGGGTTGCCGAGCGGGTCGACCACCCGGCCGAGCAGGCCCTTGCCGACCGGCACGTCGACGATCGACTGGGTGCGCTTGACGATGTCGCCTTCGCCGATGTGGCGGTCGTCGCCGAAGATCACCACGCCGACATTGTCGGTCTCGAGATTGAGCGCCATGCCGCGGGTGCCGTCCTCGAACTCGACGAGCTCGCCGGACTGGACCTGATCGAGCCCATAGACCCTTGCGATGCCGTCGCCGACCGAGAGCACGCGGCCGACCTCGGCGACCTCGGCCTCGGTGCCGAAATTGGCGATCTGCTCCTTCAAAAGCGCCGAGATCTCGGCCGCGCGGATGTCCATCAGGCAGCCCCCTTCATGGCCAGCTCGAGGCGCTGGAGTTGGGTCCGGAGCGAGGCGTCGATCATGCGCGAGCCGACCCGCACGACCAGCCCGCCGAGCAGGCCCGGATCGACCGCGGTCGCAAGGGTCACGGTCTGGCCCAGGGCGGTGCTCAGCTGCTCCTGGACGGTCGCCTGCTGCGCCTTGGACAGCGCCACCGCCGAGACCAGCTCGGCGCTGACCTCGCCCTTGTGGCGGGCGAGCATGGCGCGATAGGCGACGATGATCTCGGGCAGGACGAACAGGCGCCGCTTTTGGGCGAGCAGCCCCAGGAACTGGCGCGTGAGCTCGCGGAATTCGGCCCGCCCGGCGAGCGCCTCGACCGCCCGGCCCTGGTCCTCGCGCGAGAGCACCGGGCTCCGGATCAACCGGCGCAGATCCGCGCTCTCGCCGAGCATCGCCTGAAAATCGCCAAGATCACCCGCGACCGCGTCCAGCGCGTCCCGGTCCAGGGCCAGCTCGAACAGGGCCGTAGCATAGCGCCCCGCCAGGCCCGACGCGTCGGCTGAAGATGCTGGCAAGCCGCGGTTTCCTTGGTTGTCACGAAACCCGACACCGGGACACCCCAAAAGGTGCCCGGAACCCTCGCTTCCCCGTGCAGCGCGGCCCGAATAACACAGGCCCCGGGGCCGTGCAAGCCGCCAACCGCTCGCCGCCGGCCGGCCGATCGATGCGGCTGGCCCGCGCGCTCAGGACGCCAGCGGCGCCTGCGCGGGAGCGGCCGCGACCTCTTCCCAGGGATTGAGCAGCGCCGCGACCAAGCCCTCGAAGTCGGGTGTGTTCCGGCTGACCAGAACGAGGCCGTAACGAAGGGCGATTGCGGCGATCTGGGCGTCGAGCGCCGGCCGGGTTCGGCCGGTCAGGTCGGCGGCACCCATCAGCTCTCCCCAGAGCACTGCAACCTCCTGGTCGAACGCCAGGATGCGGCCGGCGAACTGCCGTGGCAGGAGTTCGGCCACCCCATGCCAGCGCAAGATGCTCAACTGGCGTCAGAGAAAGCTGTAGGGGTCGACGTCGACCTGCAGGCGGAGGTTGCCGGGCGGCTTGCGGGCCTTGACCCAGGGTCGGAGGACCGCGGGGAGGTCGATCTCCGGCGCGGCGATCACCAGCAGGCGCTGGCGGTAGCGCCCGCGCAGCAGTGCCAGCGGGGCCGGTGCCGGACCGAGCACGCGGACGCCCGGCAGATCCGGGGCGGTGCGCGCCAGCGCGGTCGCAAACGCGCGCGTCTGGCTCGCGTCGCGCCCCGAGACGATCAGCGCCGCGAGCCGGCCGAACGGCGGCATGCCGGCGTCCCGCCGCTCGGCCAGCTCCTCGGCGTAGAAGCGCTCTTTGTCGCCGGCGGCGAGGGCCTGCATCACCGGATGATCCGGCAGATGGGTCTGGATCAGCACCCGGCCGGGCCGCACCGCCCGGCCGGCGCGGCCGGCGACCTGGTAGAGCAGCTGGAACTGGCGCTCGGCCGCGCGCAGATCGCCGCCCGCGAGGCCGAGATCGCCGTCGACCACGCCGACCAGGGTCAGATCGGGAAAGTGATGGCCCTTGGCGATGATCTGGGTCCCGATCAGGAGATCGAGCTCGTGGTCGCGCATGGCCCCGAGCAACGCCGCCACGGCACTCGGCCCGGCCGGCTGATCGCTGGTCAGGATCGCGACCCGCGCCTTCGGCAGCAGCGCCCGCACCTCCTCCGCCAGGCGCTCGACCCCGGGGCCGCAGGCGACCAGAGAGTCGAGCGTGCCGCAGCTCGGGCAGTGCTCGAGCTCGGCGCGGCCGTAGCCGCAATGATGGCAGAGCAGGCGATGACGCAGGCGGTGGGTCACCAGCCAGGCGCTGCAGTTGGGACAGCGCAGCCGGTGGCCGCAGGCCCGGCAGAGCACGAGCGGGGCAAAGCCGCGCCGGTTCAGGAACAAAAGCGCCTGCTCACCGGCCGCAAGCGTCGCCTCGAGGGCGGCGCGCAGCCTCGGCGCCAGCCAGCCGCCGCGCGGCGGTGGGTCGCGCCGGAGGTCGATCAGCTGCACCGCGGGCATGGCGCTACCGCCGTGCCGGGCCGGCAGCAGCAGGGCGCGGCCCTCGGTGCGTTCGCCCGCGGCATCGGCGATCCCGACCGTGCAGCCGTGGGCGCCATCGTCGGCGCCGTCAGGAGGGCCGTTGCCGATCCGGCCCATCCGCCAGGCCGTGTCGAGCGCCGGGGTCGCGGACACCAGGATCACCGGGCAAGCCTCGAAACGGGCGCGCGCGACCGCCATGTCCCGGCCCTGATAGGGCACGCCGTCCTCCTGCTTGAAGCTCGGGTCGTGCTCCTCGTCGACCACGATCAGGCCGAGCGCGGGAAACGGCAGGAACAGCGCCGAGCGGGCGCCGATCACGATCGGCTCGCGGCCGAGCGCGATTTGCCGCCAGGTCCGCCGGCGGGCCGCCGCGCCGAGCTCGGAATGCCAGGCCGCGGGCGGGCGGCCGAAGCGCCCGCCGAAGCGCTCGAGCAGCTGCGCGGTCAGCGCGATCTCGGGCAGCAGGATCAACACCTGGCGGCCGCGCGCGAGCGCCGCGGCCGCCGCCTCGAGATAGACCTCGGTCTTGCCGGCGCCGGGGACGCCCTCGAGCAGGGTGACGCTGTGGCGCCCGGCGGCGACCAGCTGGCCGAGCGCGGCCGCGGCCTCGGTCTGGGCCGCCGACAGCGCGTGGCCGGCGCCCGGCACGAGCGGGGCTTCCGCCGGCTCCGGCAGCGGCGCCGGAATCAGAAGGCCGGCCCGCGCCATCGCCTGGACAACGCCGGCGCCAACCCCGGCGAGGCGTGCGATCCCGGCCGCGGTGCGCGGCCGCCGGTCGTCGAGCGCCGCCAGCACACGGCGGCGCGGCGCGCTGAGCGCGGCCGCCGCCGCGGCCTCCTCTACCGGCACCAGGCCGAGCTTCGGCACCGGCGGCTCGAGCGCGGCCGGCACGCTGAGCACCAGCTTCAAGGCACCGCCGAGCGGTGCCAGCGTGGTCGCCGCCACATGCTCGATCAGCCGGCGCAAGGGCGGCCGCAGCGGCGGCGCGTCCAGACGCCGACTGATCGGCTTGAGACGCGCGGCCGGCACCGGCCGGTCCGGACCAGCATCCCAGACCACGCCGATCACCTCGCGCGACCCGAACGGCACCTCGACCAGATCGCCCGGCGCGGCGCGCAGATCCGAGGGCAGCGCATAGTCGAACGGCGTCTCGAGCGGCAAAGGGATCAGAACCGGGACCGAATCGATCATCGAGGTACCGCAGGCGCCGGCTATTCCAGCTTGCGCGAGACCGCCTGCTCGCGGCACTGTCGCGGCGGAGACGGCATCGGAGATCGACGTGACGCTGCTCGTTGCGAGCACTCGGGGAGAGGTCGGTCAGCTGGCCGCGGCGTGGTGCGCGTGGCTCGCCCATGAGAAGCGCCAAGCCGCCTTGACCGTCAAGGCCTACCGGACCGACCTGGCAGGCTTTCTCGGATTCTGCTCCGACCATCTGGGCGAGCCGCCCGGGCTCGACCAGCTGGCCCTGCTGAGCGCGGCGGATTTCCGCGCCTGGCTCGCCTGGCGCCACCGCCAGGGCCTGGCCCGGACCTCGACCGCGCGCGCGCTCGCGGCGCTGCGCAGCTTCTATCGCTATCTCGATCGCCAGCACGGGCGGCACAATGCCGCGCTCAAGGCGCTGCGCACGCCGCGCCTTGCCAAGCGGCTGCCGCGGCCGCTGTCGGCCGGCCAGGCCCGCCAGCTGCTCGATGAGGTGTCCGAGGTCGCGAGGCCCGACTGGGTCGCAAAACGCGACCTGGCGCTGCTCCTGCTGCTCTATGGCGCGGGCCTCCGGATCGGCGAGGCGCTGGCGCTCGAGCGCCGGGCGCTCGGCCGTGCACCGGCCCGCCAGCAGACCCTGACCGTGACCGGCAAGGGCGGCAAGCAGCGGCTGGTCCCGCTCCTGCCGGTGGTCGCGGACGCGCTCGCCGCCTATCTCGAGGACTGCGCCCACGCGCTGGGTCCGGACGCGCCGTTGTTCGTCGGGCTGCGCGGCCAGCGGCTGCAGGCGCCCGTGGTCCGGCGCCGGATGCAGGATCTGCGCCGCCGCCTGGGGCTGCCCGAAAGCGCCACCCCGCACGCGCTCCGCCACAGCTTCGCGACCCACCTGCTGGCCGGCGGCGCCGATCTGCGCGTGATTCAGGAGCTGCTCGGCCATGCCAGCCTGTCGACCACCCAGGGCTACACCGGCATCGAGGGCGAACGCCTGATGCGGCTGTACCACCATGCCCATCCGCGGGCCTGAGCCGGAGCGCCCGGCGCCGGATGCTCCGGCCGGCCGCCGTGGTCCGCGACGGACCGCGGCCGGGTGACGCCGCAGGTCCCGGGACGGCGCCGGTTTTGCGTATCCTCATTGGCATCTCGGTCCTGCTGGTTGGCGCCCTGGTCGGCGTCCTGATCGCGCTGCCGCGGCTGGTCACCTGGGACGACTACCGCGATCAGGTGACCGAGCAGGCCGAGGCGATCACCGGCCAGACGATCACGATCGGCGGCCGGATCGACCTCAAGTTCCTGCCCGAGCCGACCCTGACGCTGGACCAGGCGACCCTGTCGAGCCCGCGGGACGCCCCGGGCGGCCGGTCGCTCGCGGTCGATCGGCTCGATCTCCGGCTGAAGCCCTTGCCGTTGCTGGGCGGCCGGATGGAGATCGACGCGGTGCGCCTGGTCAGGCCGGTCCTGCAGGTCACCGCGCCGCGCACCAGCATCGCCTCGGCGCTGCTGCTCGCCGGCGGCGGGATGATGCTGCCGCTTGGCGAGGGCGGCCCGAGCCGGCTGACCGTGGTCGACGGCCGGGCGGTGGTGCGGGGCACCGATCACGGCACCCAACGGGACGTCGAGGCGATCAATTTCGAGGTCGGGGCCGAGGGACCCAAAGGACCCTACACCTTCGACGGCGAGTTCGCGATCGCCGCTCAGACGATCGGGATCACCGCCCGCCTCGGCCAGCTCGAGCCGAACGCCTGGAGCACGTTGCAGCTCGTCCTGACCGCCCCCGGGGCGGGCCGCGGTCCGACCATCCTGAGCTTCCGCGGCTTGACCTGGTCGGATCTGGCGAGCCCGCGGCTGCGCGGCGACCTGTCGGTGACCGGGACCGACGCCCGGGCGGGGATCGACGCGCTCGACGGCGGGTTCGGGAGCAGCCTGCCGGCGCTGCCGGCCTGGCTCTCGGTGCCCTTTCGCGTGGCCGCCCATCTCGAACTCGTCGACCACGAGGCCAAGCTCGAGCAGCTCCACCTGGCGCTCGCGGACACCGAGGCGGACGGCAGCCTGCGCCTCGGGCTTGGTCCGCAACCGGAAATCGACCTCGAGCTCGGCATGGGGCATCTCGCCGCCCCGGACGCATGGCCGCTCGGGGCGGCCGGCGTCGCTCCCCTCGCGGCCCTCGCGGGCCTGAAGGGACGGGTCGACCTCTCGGTCGATGCGCTCGACTATCACGGCGGCACGATCCGACGCCTGCGCACGACCCTGGCGCTCGCCGGCACGGGCGAGCTCACGGTCGAGCAGGCGCGCGCGCTGCTGCCCGGCCAGACCAGCGTCGACTTCACCGGGGCGCTTGCCGGGCGGGGCGCCGATGCCCTGCTCCAGGGCGACCTGAAGGTGGTGTCGGACGACCTGGGCGCGCTGCTCGACTGGTCGGGGCTGGGGCCGAGCCTCCGGCAGGCCGGGCTCGCCGCCGGCCGGCTGCGCACCCTCAGCCTCGCCAGCCGGCTCGCGCTGGACGACTCGGCGCTGCGCTTCACCGAGGCCGAGCTCCGGGTCGATGCCTCACGCCTGTCCGGCTCGCTCGCGCTCAGCCTGGGCGCGCGGCCGCAGGTTGCCGGCGTGGTGGCCCTCGATCGGCTGAACCTGGACGCCTACCTGCCGGACGGCCGTCTGCCGCAGCTGGCCGGCCAGGGGCTGCAGGCCTTCGGCGCCTTCGATGCCGCGCTCGAGGCGCGCATCGAGCGCCTGACCTGGCACGGCCAGCGCTTTCAGGACATCTCCCTGAACGGCCGTTCGGTCGCCGGCCAGCTGACCCTCAGCGACCTCTCTGTGCGCGATGCTGCCGAGACCGACGCCCATCTCTCGGGCGACCTCGATCTCAACCAGCGCAGCTTCGATCTGGCGGCGACGCTGCAGACCGCCCGGCCGAGCCAGCTGCTCAGGAGTCTGGGCATCGCGCCGCCGCTGCTGCTCGCCCGGCTGACGCCGATCAGCGTGCAGGCCACCGCCAAGGGCAAGCTCGACGCGTTCGACCTCGACCTCGAGCTGCGCCACGACCAGGCGAGCCTCGCGCTCAAGGGCAAAGTCCAGGAGGTGGACGGCAAGCCCACCTATGCGCTCACGGTCGATGCCGGTGATCCGGACTACCCGCAGCTGCTCGACCAGATCGGGATTGCAGCCGCGCCGGGAGCGGCCGAGCCGGCGCCGGTCAGCGTCACCGGCAAGCTGACCGGCGATCTGTCCGGCCAGACCGCCATGGTCGGCACGGCGCGGCTCGGCGCGATGAGCCTGACCGGCCAGGTAGGCTTCCAGCCCGGGCGCCCGCGCCCCAAGCTCAGGGTCCGGCTCAGCGCCGGGGAGCCGAGTGCTGCCGGCCTCGCGAGCCTGGCGGCGTTGACCGGGCTCTACCTTGACCCGATCGTCACCGAAGGCCCCGAGGGCGGCGCCTGGTCGAGCGAGCCGCTCGCCTTCGGCTGGCTTGGCGCCCTCGATGCCGACGTCGAGCTCAGCGCCAAGGGCGGCCTCGCCGGCCCGGGCTTCGAGGTCCAGGCGCGGCTCGACCAGGGCCGGCTGATGATCGATCAGCTGTCGGCGGCGCTCTGGAACGGCCAGCTCAAGGTCCAGACCTCGGTCGACGCGGCGCGGCCCCTGCCTTACCTGGGGCTCGCCATCGATCTGCGGGAAATCGACCCGGCGGCGCTCGCGGCCTGGCTCGACCTGCCGCCGGTGGTCCAGGGCAAGGCCGATCTGTACGTCGAGGCGACCACCGCCGGCGACAACCTCAGAGACCTGATCCGCGGGCTGATCGGCGACGCCAAGGTCACGCTGCACGACGGCCGGCTGGTCGGCGCCGGTCTGGCCAGGCTCGCCTCGGTTGACGCCGGCGCCGGTTCCGATCCGGTCCCGACATCCGAGGCCGTGGCGGTCGTCCCGGTGCCGAGCCTGAGCGGCAGCTTCGCGCTCAAGCGCGGCATCGCGACCGCCCAGGGGGTACGGCTGGAGCTGGATGGTCACCCGGCCAGGCTCGAGGGTTCGGTCGACCTGCTGCTCTGGGCGGCGGATCTGACCTTCCGTCTGGATGGCGTAGGCGACGCGGGCGATCGCGCGCCCGGGCTCAAGCTGGTCGGCCCGCTCGATCGGCCGCAGATCCGCCTGCTCCAGCCGCCCGCGCCGGCCTTGCCGGAGCAGGCGCCCTGACCCTTGATCCGCTCGACGTTGACCGGAGCGCGGCGTCAGATCTGCCCCGGCCCGGTCCGGGAGCAGGCGCCGGCGATCACGACGTCTCGGAGTGCTCGAGCCAGTCGCTGCGCGGCTTGGTCAGGCGGTCGAAGATGTAGGACGGGAGCTTGTAGGCCCAGTTGGCGACCCGCTCGTTGATCTCGCCGGCGGTCAGCTTCGTCGCCTCGTCCTTGTTGGCCGCAGCCGGGGTGTTCTTGTCCGTCTTCTGGGCAGCCTCGCCGGCCGCGGCGGCAACCGTCCCGGCGGCCGTGGTGGCGGCTGCCGCGGTCGTCTTCCCAGCCTCGCCCGTGGTCGCGGGCGGGGCCGCGGCCTGGTCCCCGGTCGCCGGCTGGGCGCCCTTGGCGGGGGCGGCCGCCGCGACCTCGCGGGCATCGAAGATCGCCCAGGGCTGGCCGTCGATCTTGGCCAGCTGGACCGTCAGCTCGACGCCATCGAAGGTCGTGGCGATCGCGGTCTGGTGCGCGCTCGGCCAGCTCAGCTCCTTGCGCGGCTTGACGTCGTCGAAGGTGATCGCGGCGAAGGCGCTGGCCAGCCGGTCGAGATTGGCGTCCTTCTTCGGCTTCTCGCCCTCGGCCAGCCCCTCGAAACCGAGCGCCCCGCCCTCGGCCGCGCGCGCCACGACATAGGCCTGGCCGCCATCCGGCCGGATCTCGATCCGGCGAAGGCTGTCGGCGCCGAGATCGACCACCTGCTTGTCCAGCCAGTCGACCACCTTGGGCTCGATCCGGACGCCGCCGCTCGCGAGCCAGGCCTGCGCCTCGCCCGGCCGGCGCAGATAGGTGCCCTCGGACTGGCTGCCGGTCAGCCGGTGGTGCTCCTTGCCGATCAGCGCCTCCGCCAGGACCTTGCCGTCCGCGCTCTCGAGGCGCAGCAGACGCGACTTGGCGTCCTTGGCCTTGACGTCCTCGACCTGGATCCGGCCGTAGCGGTCGGGCATCTTGGTCTTGGCCTCGATCAGGCGCATGTCGGCGAGCGCCACGACCAGGTCGCGCACGCGCTTGCCGTCGACCGTGTAGCCGAAGCGCTCGGCCGCCGACCACCGGTCGCCGGTCTCGCGCACCAGGGTGAACGTGCCCTCGGACGTGGTCAGCACGATCTTGGCGACCGCGTCCGGATTCGCGCGCAGCGCCGGAAAGGCGGGCTCGTCGCCATAGCGCACCGGCGCCGCGGCCGGCTGCCGGTACGCCGTGACCACCGCCGCCGCCGACGTGATCACGGTGATGACCAGCAAACCGAGGAAGATCTTCGGGCTCATACTTCCGCTCCCCCATCCGTGATCGATCATGGCATCCGTGATCGATCCGGGCCTCCGGTGCTCGATCAGGTGGCGGCGGCCGCCCCGCGCGCGATCCGCAGCCGCCGGTAGACCGCCACGCCGAGCGCAATCAGCGCGATCAGCACCGGCACCGCCCAGATGTTGATGATCTTGACCCAGGTCGCCAGGTGCTCGACGTTCTCGCGCAGCTGGCGCTGCACGCCGCGCAGCTCCTCACGCAACTTGATCATGTCGCCGCGGAAGCTGTCGACCTCCTGCTGCTGCGCCGCGGTCAGGATGACGCCGCTCTGCTGCTCCTCGTCCTGGAGCGAGCGGATCTTCTTCTGGGTCTCGTCGATCTTGGTCTGGAGCTCCTGCTCCTTGGTCTGGAACTTGTCGGCGGCGTCCCGCTCCATGGCCTTCACGACCTCGAACGGCCGGTCGGTCAGGCCGCGCCCGCGCAGGCTGATCAGCCCCTGGGTCCCGGCCAGATTGTCGAGGGCGTTGATCGCGAAATCGCCGTTGTTGGCGATCGGGATGTCGACGTCCTGACCGAGCAGGTTCTGGGAGCGCACCCAGGTCGTGTCGGCCAGGAGGTCGGCGTCGGCGACCAGGATCAGGTTGAGCGGCTGCTTGGCCTCGGTGAGGTGCGGGGCATCGCTCTTGACGCCGTCGGGTGGCCCCTTGGGGAAGGCGCTCTTGACCGGCCCGGTCACCCTGGCGGCGAGCGTGAAGGGCTTGCCGGCGGACTTGAATTCGGCGAGCAGCCTGGTTGGATCGGGCTCGGTCTTGATCTTGTCGACGTCGATCTCCTCGGCCAGCGGGCTGGAGACCACCAAGGGCTCGATGGTCGTGGTCGCGCCGGCGCGCGCCTCGATCGAGCCGACCGAATTCAGATGCAGCCGCTTCAGCTGGCCGGTCACGACGTCGTTGGCGGCGAGCGCGTCCTGGCCGACTGCGAGCCAGGGCAGATAGTCGACCACGATCTGGCGGCCGCCGATCCGGGCGCTGACCCTTTGCGCCGCGGCCCGGTCGCCGATCACCTTGCCGTCCGGGATCGTCACCCCCCAGGCGGCGAACAGCGGCTCCATCGCCTTGACCGCGTCGCCCTCGGCGTTCTCCATCGGGTTCATGCCGCCGCCCGCCGCCATCACCTCGGCCAGCGGATCGACGAAGGCCAGCACGCGGCCGCCGCGCATCACGAACTGATCGATCGCGTACAGCGTCGCCGGATCGACGGTGTGCGGCTGGGCCAGCATCAGCACCTGGACGTCGTCGTCGATCTTGTCCTGCTTGCCGCCGAGGAAGCGGACGTCGAACACCTGGTACATCGCATCCAGGATCTTCCAGGGCTCGTAGCGGTTGAACTGGGTGCCCATCAGCGGCAGATCGCCGAGCACCGCGACCACCGGCTTCTTGGGGTTGGCGAGGTCGGCGATCATCCGGGTCAAATCGTACTCGAGGAAGTTGGCGCGCTCGGGCGCCAGATAGCGGATCGCCTGGGTGTCGTCGGTCGAGTTGCGGCCGGTCAGGCCGAAATAGGCGAGCGTGCCGTCGTCCTTGATCGGCAGGCCTTCGAGACCCTCGGCGACCGCCAGATCCTCCTCGGGCGAGAACGGCGCCGGGTCCAGGCGCTCCAGCCGGATCTTGCCGTGGGACAGGCGCTGATAGGTCGCGAGCAGCTCCTCGGCCCGTTTGGCGTGGCCGCTGAAATAGGGCCCGAGCTCGTCGAGCTGCTTGGTATAGTAGAGCCGGAGGTCGATCGGCTCCTTGATCGACTTCAGTACCTGCCTGGTCCCGTCCGACAGGGTGAACAGGTGATCCTGGGTCAGATCGAGCCGGGTCGAGGTCAGATAGGCGCCGGCCAGCAGGTTGACCGCGAGGAACAGGACCAGCGCGAGCGCGATGCCGGCGAGGCCCAGACGGTTGCGATCGATGCGGGTGAGCCTGCTCGCCATGCTCAGCGCCCCTTGTTCAGCTCGATCAGGGTGACGTTGATGAACAGCGCGATCACGATCACCGAGCCGAACAGCACGAGATCGCGCAGATCGATCACGCCCTGGCTGATGCCGTTGAAGCTGGTCAGCATGCTGAGGTTGGCGATCGTCTGGACCAGGGCATCGGGCGCCCAGGCGCGGAAGAACGCCTGCACCATCTCGAGCCCGCTCATCAGGAACAGAAAGCAGATCGCGGCCGCCAGCACGAAGGCGATCACCTGGTTCTTGGTCAGCGCCGAGACCGCGGCGCTGATCGCGAGCAGGCCGCCCGCCATCAGCCAGCTGCCGATGTAGCCGGCCAGGATCACGCCGTTGTCCGGAGCGCCCAGATAGTTGACCGTCAGCCAGAGCGGGAAGGTCAGCGCGAGTGCGATGCCGACGAACAGCCAGGCGGCCAGGAACTTGCCGAGCACCGCCTGGAGCGTGGTCACCGGCTGGGTCATCAGGAATTCGATCGTGCCGGTCTTGCGCTCCTCGGCCCACAGCCGCATGCCGACCGCCGGCACCAGGAACAGATAGAGCCAGGGATGCCAGTTGAAGAACCCCTGGAGGTCGGCTTGGCCGCGCTCGAGCCAGGCACCGAGGTAGAAGGTCAGCCCGCCGGCCAGCGCCAGGAAGATGATGATGAAGACATAGGCGAGCGGCGAGGCGAAATAGGCCACCAGCTCGCGGCGTCCGATGGTGAGGATCGCGTGCATCAGGGAGCCCCTCCTCGACCCGGCTTCCGCCGCCTCAGGCCGCCTGGGTCAGCTGGCGGAACACCTCGTCCAGCCGGCCGCGCTCGACGTAGACCTCGTTGACCGCGAGCCCCGCCTGCTCGACCGCCCGGCAGATCGGGTCCAGGATGTCGGCCTCGGCGCGCGGGAAGGCGAGCAGCTGACCGAGGCCGCCGCCGAGATCGCTCGCCTCGACCTTGACCACGCCCGCGAGCCGGACGACCACGGCCCGCGCGGGCTCGACCTGATCGGCCGGCAGGCGGAGCGTGACCGCATGGTGGTAGCTGGAGCGCGCCTCGAGCTCGGCGGGCTTGGCATCGGCCACGATCCGCCCCTTGGCGATCACGATCGCGCGCGTGCAGAGCGCGTCGACCTCCTCCAGGATGTGGGTCGAGATGATGATTGCCTTGTCCCTGGCCATGTCGCCGAGGAGCGAGCGGACATGGTGCTTCTGATTGGGATCGAGGCCGTCGGTCGGCTCGTCCAGGATCAGGACCTCCGGGTCGTGCAGCAGGGCGACCGCGAGCCCGACCCGGCGCTTGAAGCCCTTGGAGAGGGTCTCGATCGGCTGCTCCAGCACCGAGTTCGAGCTCGAGGCGCTCGATCATGGCATTCACCCGCTGACGCCGCTCGGCGGCCGGGTAGCGTCTGAGCGTGGCGACGAAATCGAGCAGGCCCGCGGGCCGCATGTCGCCGTAGGCGGGCGCGCCCTCGGGCAGATAGCCGATCCGCCTGCGGACCTCGATCGGGTCGCTCGCGAGATCGATGCCGCAGACCTCGACCCGGCCGGCGTCGGGGGCCAGATAGCCGGTGATCATGCGCATGGTGGTCGACTTGCCGGCGCCGTTCGGCCCGAGGAAGCCCAGGACCTCGCCGCGCTCGACCGCGAAGCTCACGCCCTCGACCGCGACAATCGGGCCGAAGTGCTTGGTCAGCCCCTCGATCGCCAGCAGCCTGTCCATCGCCCGGTTCACTCCCATCCCAGCGCGTGCCGACGGTGCGCCGCCGCGCGGCCGCGGCCGCGCTGTCGGAATGGCAAAGCCCGGCCGCGGATGCAACTGAAGAATTCGTCATAAATCGCTGACGGCATGGGCCGCGGCCACGTCGGCAGCATCCGGAACGCGGCTCGCGGGCGCGCTCACGCGATTGCGGGTTGACGTGCCGGGGTCTTCATGATCATCCGAAGCTCGGCGAGAGAACCATCTGAAAGGCTGGCAAAAATGGCGATCGTGATGTACGACTTGGTCGGGCGGGATGACCGGCGGTTCTCGCCGCACTGCTGGCGGACGCGGATGGCGCTCGCCCACAAGGGGCTGGAGTGCGAGGCGCGGCCGACCCGGTTCATCGACATCCCCGGGATCGAAGGCGGCGGGGTCAAGACCGTGCCGGCGATCCGGGACGGCGAGCGGCTGGTCGTCGACAGCTGGGCGATCGCTCAGGATCTGGAGGAGCGCTATCCGGACCGGCCGTCGCTGTTCGGCGGCGCGGGCGGCCTGGCGGTCACCCGCTTCGTGCAGAGCTGGTGCGCGGCCGTGCTGCACGCCGGGCTGATCGGCCTCATCATCGCCGACATCTGGGAGCGGCTCTGCCCCGAGGACCAGGACTATTTTCGGGCGAGTCGGGAACAACGCTTCGGGCGGCCGCTGGAGGCGATCCAGGCCGGGCGCGAGGCGCGGGTCGAGGATCTTCGCAAGAGCCTGCAGCCGCTGCGCTTGACGCTGAAGGATGCGCCCTGGCTTGGCGGCGGCGAGCCGCGCTACGGCGACTACCTGGTGTTCGGCGGGCTGCAGTGGGCGCGCTGCATCAGCCCGTTCCAGGTCCTGACCGCGGACGATCCGATCCAGGCCTGGTTCGAGCGCTGCCTGGATCTGCACGGCGGGCTCGGCCGGCTGGCGCCAGCGGGATAGCGCCGGCTTGCCGAACCGGTGACGCACCCGCCGCAAAGGCAGCTTTGAGCTTTCTCGCCGCCGGCACGCTTCAAGGCTTCTGGGTCTCCAGGAGCACCTTGCCCTGGGCGTCGACGATCTGGACCTTGGCCGAGCCGCTGTAGCCGCGCGCCGCCGCCCAGCGATCGAGCAGGGTATTGGCGTAGCTCTGCTGACTGCCGGGCGGGATGGTCGACCAGGCGTCGGTCGCGCCGACCTGGACCACGCCGTCGCCGACCGCCCGAACGCCGCCGAACAGATCGACGCCTGCGACCGAGGTCGAGCGGCTGTTCAGATAGTCGACGCTCTCACGAAAGCGCGCGAGGTCGGCGGCGTCGGCAGCCTCGACCGGGCCGCCCGCCGGCTCGACCGCAGAGGGCTCCGCGGCGGGCGGCGCCTCAATCCCAGGCTCGCCCAGCGAGGACGCCGCGGCCGCGCTGTCGGTCGTGGTGTCGGCCGCGTTCGCGGCGTCGCCGGTCGAGGGCGCGGCGGTCGAGCGGGTGCCTGCCGGAGGCTTGACCGCCGGAGCCGGCGGCTTGGTTGCCGGCGCCGGCGCCTTGATTGCGGGAGCGGGCGGCGTCGGCTCGACCGGGATCGGGTTGGCGCCCGCCAACTCGGCTACGGCCGGGCTGCCGGCGCCCGCCGGCGCTGCCGGCTCGGCCGCGGCCGGGTTGACGGCCCCCGCCGGCGCCGGCGGCTTGGCCTCAGGGAGCCCCGCCGCCGGCGGCTCGCTCGCCCGCCGCTGGGCGCGGGCCAGCTGCTCGGCGGTCGGAGATGCCAGCAGCAAGGCGTGAATCCAACCTTCGGCGCCGTCGCTGCCGGCGACCTCGACGTGCACCCAGTCGCCCTGGCGCTCCCGCTCGGTGACCAGCTGATCCCGATAGATGCGCATCCTGACCTTGGCATCGGTGCTCGGCGCGTAGCGGACGTTGACGCCATCGCCGGTCACGATCAGGGTGTCGCCGGTCGCGGCGAGCGCGCTCGCTCCGAGCCAGCCGCCCTGGCCCTGGAGCAGAGCGGGGATCAGGAGAGAGGCAAGGGCGAAGCCGATCTTTCGCATCGTGTCCTCCATCCTGCGCGCGCCTCAACTCTGCCGCCGGAGCGCCGTCGAGGCAACGCTGAACACGGCCTCATCTGAACTCATCCGTGACAGTTGCTCTATTCATATGTGGCAGCTGTCGCTTCGATCTCAATCTTGAATTGCGGCCGGGCGAGCGCCTGCACGACCAGCAACGTCGAAGCGGGCGGTGGACTCGCGACGTGCCGGTCGCGCACCGCCATGTAGACGCCGAGATCGGCGGGATCGGTCAGGTAGGTGTTGAGGCGGACCAGATCGGCGGCGGTCATGCCGGCCGCGGCCAGGATCGCCAGCAGATTGCCAAAGCAGGCCTCGGCCTGATCCGCGAACCGGTCCGGGACGGCGCCGTCCGGCCGGATCCCGAGCTGGCCCGAGAGGTAGAGCCAGCGCGCGCCCGGCGGCACCTCGGTGGCGTGGCAGTAGTTCGCGAACGGCGGATGGATGGCGGCGGGCGTGATGCGGCGGAGCATTCGGCGGCCTCCTGGCATGCCTGGGCCCGCTTCTGCCACAGATGACCGGCCGCCCGCAAATCGCCGGGGGGCAGCGACAGACAACCCGGTCCGAAGGCGCTAGAACGAGTGCCGCGAGCAGGGAAAGGGGGCCGGCCGATGGCCGCATTGCCGCGCCGCTTCTGGCAGGACATGACGACCGTCGAGTTCGGCGCGCTCGAGAGCGCACGCGTGATCGCGCTCCTGCCGGTCGGCGCGATCGAGCAGCATGGGCCGCATCTGCCGGTCGCAACCGACGCCTGCATCAACCAGGGGATCGTCGCCCGCGCCCTGGAGCTGCTGCCCGCCGGGCTGCCGGTGACGGTGCTGCCGATGCTGCCGGTCGGCAAGAGCGACGAGCATTTGGCCTTCCCCGGGACGCTGACGCTGACCGCCGAGACCCTCGCCCGGGTCTGGACCGAGATCGGCCAATCGGTCGCGCGCGCCGGCATCAGAAAGCTCGTGCTGTTCAACAGCCACGGCGGCCAGCCGCAGGTGATGGAGATCGTCGCCCGCGACCTCCGGGTCCGCCTCGGCATGCTGGTGGTCGCCTGCAGCTGGTATGCGGCCGGCATTCCGCCCGGCCTCTTTTCCCCGGAAGAGGTCCAGGATGGCATCCACGCCGGCGCGATCGAGACCTCGATGATGCTCCACCTCCGCCCCGACCTGGTCCAGATGAACCGGGCGGCCAACTTCGTCCCGCTGATGCGGACCATGCGCGCCGAGGGCTACCTCCTGCTGTCGCCGACCGGCCCCGGCAAGCTCGCCTGGCAGGCGCAGGACCTGCACCCTTCGGGCGCCTGCGGCGATGCCCGCGACGCCGACGCCGAGCGCGGCCGCCAGCTGGTCGAACACGCCGCTCGGGCGCTCGCCGACCTCCTGCTCGAGCTCGACCGCTTCACGCCCGACCGGTTGCATGCCGGCTGAGGAGACGACGCGATCCTCGCTGATGTGCTAGGGTCGCGACCAGCGATCGCTAAGGAGCCCGACCGATGGCCACTCGCGCTCCACACCGGCGCATGACGCTCGCCGAGTTCCTGGACTGGGACGACGGCACCGACACCCGCTACGAACTGATCGACGGCGAGGCGGTCGCGATGGCGCCCGGAATGCCTGCGCACGCAAGGATCGTGAGCAACCTGGTCGGGGCTATCGGCCAGGGCCTTCGGCCGCCTTGCCTGACCTTCACGGGTGGCGGGGTGATCCGGCCGGATCGCCAGGATCACTTCTACGTCCCGGATCTCCTGGTGACGTGTATGCCGATCCCCCGAGGCTCGCGGCACATCCCCGAACCTTGCCTGGTGATCGAGGTGCTCTCACCGACCACGCGGCGGCAGGACCGCGACGTCAAGCTCGACGGCTATCGCGCGATCCCGACGGTCGCCGAGATCCTGTTCGTCTGGTCGGACGAGCGGCGGGTGCAACTCTGGCGCCGCGATGGTGCGCGCTGGATCGTCGAGGACGCGATCGGCGACGCGTTGCTCCAGCTGGAGAGCGTCGACGTCGCGGTCCCGCTGGCGATGATCTACGACAACGTGCCGTTCGACGAGCCCGACCCCGCAGCGGCGCCGCGTCAGCGCCGCAGGCGGTAGGTGAAGTCGTAGGCGGTGCCGTTAGCATCGCGCGCGTGCAGCTTCATCTCGCCGCGCACGCCGCTATAGGCGCCGGTGCCGCCGGTCACCGCCAGCACGGAATCCCGGTCGTCGTAGTACGGTCCTTCGACGGTGATCTGGCCATCCTTCAGGGTCGTGGTCCAAAAGCATTCCCAGGCCTTGCCCGCGGCGGTGCGCACGCACCAGCCGTTGTCCTCACCGACCTGGGTCGCGTTGGCCTGATCGTAGATCTCGTTGGTGAAGGTCAGAATGTCACCCGCGCTGTCGCCCTCGGCGCCGGTATCGGTGACCGCGTCGGTCGACGCCCGTTCCACCAGGGTCAGCTCCTGGACCTCGTCGGCCACGGCCGGACCCGTCGGGACGCCGAGCGCAAGCAGCGGGACGGCGATGGCGAACGACGCGGCAAGGCAAAATCTCGATCCCATGACAATCCTCCGCGTTTTGGCCGGGACCTGCGGGCCCCCGTTGGTCGAGGAGCGAATTTGCGCGCCTTCGAGACCCTGAGCAAGGGCCAAGGCGCGGTTGGCGGCGCGGGCCGGGAGCGGCTCTTTCGTCAGGCGCGCGCCGGTGGGCTCAGGCCGGGTCGGGCGGCCGACGATCGGCCCAGGGCCGGGCCGCCTCGAGCTGTGCTGCGAGCCGGAACAGCGTCGCCTCGTCGCCGTAGCGGCCGACGAACTGCACGCCGATCGGCAGGCCGGCATCGCTCCAGGCGAGCGGCACCGACATCGCCGGCTGGCCGGTGACGTTGAAGGCATAGGTGAACGGCGTGAACCGCCACAGGCGGTCGCGGTAGGCGTCCAGGTCTTCGCTCATCATGTCGATTGTGCCGAGCTGGACCGGCGGCTCGGCGAGGCTCGGTGTGAGCAGCAGGTCGTAGGTGCGGAAGAAGGCGGCGATCTCGCGGGTGATGCCGTGCAGCCGGTTGACGCTCTGCACGTAGGCCGGGCCGGTCACCCGATCCGCCTGCTGGATGGTCGCCCAGGTGATCTGCTCGAACCCGGAAGGATCGAGCTCGCGGCCGATCGCGCGGGCGCGCAGCCGGATGTTGCCGGTGGCGCCGACCGCGAACACCAGATTGTAGTGCTCGTCCAGGCCGACGGCATCGAAGGCGGGCGTCGCCTCCTCGACGACGTGGCCGAGATCCTCGCAGAGCCTGGCCGCCGCCTCGGCGGCGTGAACGCAGACCGGATCGACCGGCATGCCGTTGAACGGCCGGGTCGCAAGGGCGATGCGCAGGCGCCCGGGCGAGGCGCCGACCTCCTGAAGGAAAGGCCGCGCGGGCAGCGGCGCGAAATAGGGATCGCCCGGCGCCGGGCCGGCGGTGGCATCGAGCACGGCTGCGCTGTCGCGGACGCTGATCGAGACCACGTGCTCGACCGAGCAGCCGGCGATGCTCTCGCCGGCATAGGGGGCGAGGCTGTTGCGGCCGCGGGTGACCTTGAGGCCGAACAGGCCGCAGCAGGAGGCCGGGATCCGGATCGAGCCGCCGCCGTCGCTGGCGTGCGCCACCGGCACCAGACGCGCCGCGACCGCGGCCGCCGAGCCGCCGCTCGAGCCGCCCGCGGTGCGTGTCAGGTCCCAGGGATTGCGGGTCGGCCCGAACAGGACGGGTTCGGTCGTGGCGCTGAGCCCGAACTCCGGGGTGCTGGTCCGACCGAGGATCATCAGCCCGGCGCGCTTGTGGCGGGTCACGATCTCGGCGTCGGCCGGCGCCGGGACATGGGCGAAGAAGCGGGAGCCGGCCGACAAGGGCACGCCCGCCTGGGCGCCGCCCAGGTCCTTGAGCAGGAACGGCACGCCGGCGAGCGGGGCCTTCGGGTCGTGGGCGGCGGCCGCGGCGCGCGCCTGATCGTAGACCTTGGTGACGACGGCATTGAGCTTCGGATTGAGCGCCTCGATCCGCTCGATCGCCGCCTCGAGCACCTCGTGCGCCGTCACCTCGCCGCTTTGCACCAGCTTCGCGAGCCCGAGCCCGTCGTAGTCCTTGTACTCCGCAAACGCCCGCATGCCGACCGCCTCCTGTGACCTCGAACGGCCGGCAGGCTAGCACGCGGCGGGCGTTACGGCGAAGCGCGTTCCGGGACCGCGGCGCGCTTTTCGACCGCAGTCGCGGACGGCGCCAGTGGGCAAGTTCCGACGCGGCGGTCGTGAACACCTCGGCCGCGTGCACGCCGGCGCTCGCGGGCGCCGGCGAGTCCCGAAGCTCGGCAGGATCGCGGTGGAGGTGATGCCCTAGGCCAATGCCGATCGCGCCATCGACCAGCTGGGCGGCAAAAGCCCACCGCCACGAACAGCTGCTCGATCGTCGCCGCGGCCGGCGCAGCTGCGGGCGGCGGGGCCGGGCGGAGCGCTTTACCGGGTCTCGACCGGCCGGCGCTCGTCGGGAGTGGCCGGCGCGGTGAGGCTGGCCTCGGGCTCCTCGCCTTCCTGCATGCTGCGCTTGAAATTCTTGATGCCCATGCCGAGATCGCCCATCAGACGCGGCAGCTTGCCGGCGCCGAACAGGATCAGGATCACGAGCAACACCACCAACCAGTGCATCGTACTGAGGCCGCCCAACTGCTTGCCCTCCGCTGAGATCGTTGGTCCTATATTTAGTCGACCGGGCGTCCGACGACCAGCCTTTTCGGGTGCGGCGCGAGCGGAGACCGCCGCAAGCTGGCCTTGCCGGACCCGGCCGGCGCCAGATCGGGCTTTGCGATCGCCGGCGGGCGTGTCAAGGAAGCCCCGTCCGCCAAGCGTACCCGGGACCGGCCGCGCGGCCACGAAGGGGATCACCGGTGGATCGATCGGGGTCGCCGCGGGAGAACCGAACCTTGGCCAGCACACCCACGACGACGCCCGTGAGCGCGCCTGCTGAGCCGCTGCGCACCGTGCCGCTCGGTCCGGCGCTGGCGCCGGCGGCGTTCGCGCTGTCGGCAGAGGCCGGCTGGAACCAGACGGTCGACGACTGGCGGCTGCTGCTCGGCGAGGGTGAGGCTATCGGCCAGCTGTCCGCCGCCGACGAGCTGGTCGCGAGCGCCCTGATCCTGCCCTTTGGCGACCATCTCGCCTGGATCGCCATGATTTTGACCAGCGAGCCTTGGCGCGGGCGCGGGCTGGCCACGCGCAACCTCCAATGGAGCCTCGAACGCTGTATGGACCGTCGATTGATCGCCGGCCTGGATGCCACGCCCGAGGGCATCGAGGTCTACCGGTCGCTCGGCTTCCAGGACGTCTGCGGCGTGCAGCGGCTGCTGGCCGGGCAGCCGCGGCCGCATCGCCTGCTGCGCCGCGGGGTCGCGATCCGACCCGTGCAGGCGGCGCGCGACCTCGACGCGATCGCCCGGCTCGATGCCCGGGTGTTCGGGGCCGAGCGCCGCCGCCTGCTCGCCTACCTCAGCCGCAGCCAGGCGCGTCAGGCCCTGCTCGCCGAAGCCAAGGGCGATCTCGCCGGCTTCGTGCTCGCGCGCACCGGTCGCACCGCCCTGCATATCGGCCCCCTGGTCGCGCACAGTGCGGAGGTCGCGAGCCTGCTGCTCGCGCAGGCGCTGGTCGGCCTCGAAGGTCCGGTCTCGATCGATGTGCCGACCACCCAGACCAGTTTCCTCGAGGCGCTGACGAGCGCGGGCTTCGAGCCGGTCCGCGCCTTCACGCGCATGCTCCAGGCGCCGCCCGACGAGCTTGGCGATCTGTCCGCCTGCTTCGCGATCGCCGGCCCCGAGTTCGGCTAGATCACCAAGAGGACTTTGCTGCGCCGCACGATCCTGAGGCCAATCGTTGCACGAATGTCACTATTTCCGGCCGTGTGTTGCAATGCTGCATTGCAAGATCGGGAGATCAAATCGGGAACGCGGGCCCCCATCTCCATGAGCGGTGATCCCATCCGACTTGGGTTCCCTCCAGCTGAAGAGGAGGTTTTAGCGATGGTCACCGTAGCGAACGAACGTACCACGACCAATCCCAGCGGCGTCGTCGCGGGTCCGGCTGGCCGGGTGGCCGCCCGGCTCGCGGGCAGCGTCGTGCTCTGGCTGCGCGGCCTGCACACCAGGCAGGAGCTGACGCGCCTGAGCGACCGCGCGCTCGCGGACATCGGCACCACGCGCCACGAGCTGAGCGCATTCGCGAAGCAAAGCGATCCCTGGCGGCAGCTGCCCAGAGAGGTCGTGCCCGTGCTGGCGCTGGGCGCGCTGGTCGAACGGGTCGAGGGCTGGCGCGACCGCCGGCGCCGGCAGGCGCAGGTCTACCGCGAGCTGATGGCCTACAGCGACGCCGAGCTGCTCGAGCTCGGAATCCACCGGCGCGACATCGCGGCGATCGCCAGGGGCGACGGCAACCCCTCGCCTGCTTGAGCGTCCGACCGGCCTCGGCGGCGGTCGACGACCGTCGGCCGCCCCGGGGCCGCGCGACGCTGCTCTCTTGACAGTCGGGGGGCGAACGGGAACCTTCCGGGTGAAGCGGAGGCAGCCGGGAGGCAGCGTCGCCCCATGGGCCAGATCGGCCTGGATGATCGGCACCTGCCAGCCGGCGGGGCCGCAGCGGCGCTCTGTCCGTAGCGGCGTGAGCGCGGATCATCCCCTGGTGCTGAGCGCGCGCCGCGCGCCCGCCCCGGCAGGCACCCTCGGCGCCCCGCTCATGATCACCGGCCTTGCGGAGCCTGATCGATGAAGATCAGCCTCTGCAACGAGGTGCTTCGCGAGCTCGATTTCCCTGGCCAGTGCGCGCTCGCCAAGGCGCTCGGCTACGACGGCCTCGAGCTGGCACCCTTCACGCTCGGCCACCAGCCGCACCGCCTGGTCGGCGTGCGGCGCGCCCAGCTGCGCCGGACCGCCCTGGACCACGGCCTCGAGATCACCGGCCTGCATTACCTGCTGCTGGCGCCCGAGGGCCTCTCGATCACCAGCCGCGACGAAGGTACGCGCGAGCGGACCCTCGACGTCATGCGCCGGCTGATCGAGCTGTGCGCCGATCTCGGCGGCCGGATCCTGGTCCACGGCTCGCCCAAGCAGCGCGCGATCGAGCCGGGCGACAGCCGGGAGTCGGCGCTCGCGCGCGCCGGCGACGCCTTCGCCGCGATCGCCAAGGACGCCGAGCAGGCGGGCGTCACCTACTGCATCGAGCCGCTCGCCCCGAGCGAGACGCCGCTGATCAACACGGTCGAGGAGGCGGCCGCCATGGTCGATGCGATCGGCAGCCCGGCGGTGCGGACCATGATCGACGCCTGCGCCGCGGGCAATGCCGAGAGCGTGGCGCTGCCCGAGCTGATCGAGTGCTGGCTGCCGACCGGCCAGATCGCCCACATCCATCTGAACGACCCCAACCGCCGCGGGCCCGGCCAGGGGCCGCTGCGGTTCGGGCCGATCCTGCAGGCGCTCGATCGCCAGGGCTACACCGGCCTCGCTGCGGTCGAGCCGTTCGTCTACCAGCCCGATGGCCCGACCGCGGCCGCCCGCGCGATCGGCTACCTCCAGGCGCTGCTGGAGCCGTCGGCGGGACCCTGATCCGGGGACCTCGCGAGCGCTGGCGGGCATCCAGACGGGCTCGGCGCTCGTATCTTGCGAAAGAAGCCACCCTGCCGCTGAGGTGCCAGGCGATGCAGCCGCTTTCGGCCCCCGCGGGCCCGACCTTCTATGCCACGCTCGCGCCATTCAGGCTGTTCGGCGAGGTCGCCGACCCGCGTCACTACGTGCCGGCGCCCGACGACTGGCTCCTGGTCCTGACCGACGTCAGGGGCTCGACCCAGGCGGCCAGGGCCGGCCGCTACAAGGACGTGAACATGATCGGCGCGGCCTGCATCACCGCGACCCTCAACGTCACCCGGGGGCTGGAGCTGCCCTATGTTTTCGGCGGCGATGGGGCCACGGTGCTGATCCCGCCCGCCGCGCGCCAGGCGGTCGCGGACGCGCTGATCCGCACCCGGCGCCTCGCGCAGGGCGACTTCGGCCTCGAGCTCCGGGTCGGCATGGTGCCGCTCGTGGAACTCGCCCGGCGCGGGCGCCGGGTCCTGGTCGCCAAATATCAGCTCAGCCCCGGCAACCACCTCGCCATGTTCTCGGGCGGCGGGGTCGAGCTCGCCGACCGGCTGATCAAGGACGAGGCGGGCTTCGCGCTCGCCGACGCGGGCGAGCCCGGGCCGCCGGACCTGGAGGGCCTGTCCTGCCGCTGGGAGCCCTACCCATCGCTGCGCGGCCGGATCCTGACCCTGCTCGTGCGCCCGCTCGCGGCCGAGAGCCTGGCCCTGCAGCGTGAGATCGTCGAGCGCCTGGCCGGGATCGTGGCGGATGGCGAGGCCGCGCGGCCGGTCCTGCGAGCCGACGTGCGCTTCGTGTGGCCGCCCAAGGGCCTGCGCGCCGAGGCGCTCGCGACCCGCGGCCGCATGCCCTATGGGCTCCGCTGGCTCGGCATCTGGCTGCAGTCGTTCCTGCAGGCGATCGCCGAGCGCTACCACCTCAAGATCGGCCCCTACGACGCGCCCGCCTACCGGGTCGAGCTGCAGAGCAACTCCGATCACCGCAAGGTCGCCGACACGCTGCACATGGTGCTCGACTGCACCGACAGGGAGATCGCCGCGATCGAGGCCTACCTCGCCGAGCTGCACGCGGAGGGAAAAATCGTCTACGGCACCCACCTGGCCGATCGCGCGATGATGACCTGCCTCGTGTTCTCGCTCGAGCAGAGCCGGCACGTCCACTTCATCGACGGCGCCGACGGCGGCTACGCGCTCGCCGCCCTCCAGCTCAAGGCCCAGCTTCGAGCGCTTGCGGCGGTAGGCACCGCCGCACCAAAGGCCGATGCTTGAAAGCGTCGCGCCTGACCCCACGTATATGCCGTTGGGATATACGAAGGTCGTCAGATGACTCGCTCGACCGTCTTCACCAGCAATCGTAGTCAGGCAGTCCGGCTGCCGAAGGCTGTCGCCTTCCCCGCCGACGTGCATCAGGTCGAGATCGTCAAGGTCGGCCATAGCCGGCTGATCAGCCCGGTCGGCAAGCGGTGGGACGATCTGTTCCTGAACGGTCCGCGCGCGACCGAGGACTTCATGAGCGAGCGACACGAGCCGCCGCCCGAGGAGCGCGAGCCGCTCTGATGCTGCAATACATGCTCGACACCAACATTTGCATCTACGTGATGAAAAGCTACCCGCGGCAACTGCGCGAACGCTTCAACCGCCTCGCCGACCGGCTTTGTCTGTCGAGCATCACGCTGGGCGAGCTACATTATGGCGCCGAGAAGTCCGCTCGCCGCTTCGACAATCTCCAGGCGCTCGCGCATTTCACCGCGCGACTCGAGGTATTGCCGTTCGCCGAGAAGGCGGCGGCGCACTATGGTCAGATCCGCGCTCAGCTGGAGCGCGACGGTCGGTCTGCAGGCGCCTACGACATGATGATCGGTGGCCATGCGCGCAGCGAGGCGCTCGTCCTGGTGACCAACAACCTGCGTGAGTTCGAGCGCATGGACGGTCTGCGGCTGGAGAACTGGGTCTGACGCCGGTGGCGGCCTCCGGCGATCAGCCGCCCGTCTCGCTGCCAGCGCTGCGGCAGGTCGTTGTCGATGTCGAACAGGTCGAGCACCCGGCCGATCGCGTGGTCGACCAGCTCCTCGACCGACTTCGGGCGGATGTAGAACGCCGGCACCGGCGGCGCGATCACGGCACCCATCCGGGCGAGCTTCAGGAGGCTCTCCAGGTGGCCCGCGTGCAGGGGCGTCTCGCGCAGCATCAGGACGAGCTTGCGCTGCTCCTTCAGGACCACGTCCGCCGCCCGCGAGATCGCGGTGTGGGTGGTGCCGTTGGCGATGTCCGACATGGTGCGCACCGAGCAGGGCGCGATCACCATGCCGCGGGTCCGGAACGAGCCCGACGCGATCGCGCCGCCGATGTCGCTCTCGGCGTAGACGCGATCGGCCAGCGCCTTGACCTCGGCCACCTTGAGGTCGAGCTCGGCCGCGAGTGTCCGCTCGGCCGCCTTGCTCAGGCAGAGGTGGCTCTCGAGGCCGAGCGTGCGGCAGGCCTGCAGCAGACGCACGCCATAGATCGCGCCGGATGCGCCGGTGATGCCGACGATCAGGCGCCGGCGCCAGTCCCGCTCGCCTGGCCGGGGCGGGCCGCCTCATGGCCCGCCTTCGATCTCGTACGCGTCGAGCGCCACCTCCTTGTAGGCGGCCCGGTCGTGCTCGGATGTGTAAGGAAATGGCCGCGTGCAGTCGAAGCCGATCTTGGTCCCGAGATAGTCCGGAAAGCTCGGGTTGAGGCCGTGGCCGAAGCAGGCCGGGATCGTGATCACGCCGGTCAGCGGGTCGAGCCGGTTGGTCATCGCCCACTCGACGTCCATGGCTTTGCGGATGTCGACGTCGTCGTCGACCACGGTCACCATCTTGAGCGGCGGGAAGGCCGCGAAGGTCGCCATGATCGCCTGCTTCGACCAGCCGGCGCGGACCGGGCGCATGGCCACGATGCAATGGTAGAAGCCGCAGCCGCCGTGGCTGAAGTAGACGTCCTTGACGCCCGGCACCTGGCGCTGGACCAGGGCCAGCACGTTCGCCTCGCCGAGCAGGCCGACCGAGTTCCAGACCTCGACGCCCGAGAGGATGGTCTGGAAGACCGGCCGCTCGCGATGGTGGATCGCCTTGACGTGGACCACCGGCCGCGGCGCCCGCCTGGCATAGAAGCCCGTGACCTCGGCGAACGGGCCCTCGGGCGCCACCTCGCCCGGCACCATCTCGCATTCGAGCGCATACATGGCATTCGCGATCATCTCGACCGCGGACGTCCTGCCGGCCACCAGCTCCAGCGGCGAGCCCTGGAACTCGCTCGCGATGCCGAGCTCGTCGGTGTCGATCGGCGCCGCCTCGGAGGGGGTCGCGGCCGCGAAATGAACCCCCGGCCCGACCCCGACATTGAGCGTGAAGGGCAGCGTCTCGCCCCGCTGCCCGGCCTTGTCGAGATAGGCCTCGAGGTGGCGCCCGGCATCGATGTTGATGGTCATGGTGTCAGGGCCCGTCACCAGGAAGCGCTGGATCGAGGCGTTGCGCACGCCGGTCTCGGGGTCCCTCGCGACCACCACGGCGGCATCGAAATAGGGCCCCGCGTCCTTCAGCGCATGGGTCGGGACCGGCAGTTTTCCCAGATCGACCCGGTTTTCCGTCACTTCGGTGACCGGCCCGGCATCCTTGACCACGGGCGGCATGGGCTGCTGCTGCCAGCGCCGGATGCAGCCGGCGACGAAGCCCGGCAGCTGCTTCTCGGGCTGCTCCAAAAGATCCGCGAGCAGGGCGCGCGACCAGTAGAGCCCGGTGAACACCGGCGCGTCGTGGCCCTTGACCTTCTCGAACAGCACCGCCGCCGGCCGGCCCTCCAGCCTGGCGGCGACGCCTGCCAGATCATGCACCGGATCGACCTCGGACCTGACCCGGGTCAGCCGCCCGCGCTCGTCGAGGCGCTCGATGATCTTGCCGAGATCGCCCAGAATGTCCGTCGCCATCGCTATCCCCCAACCGCCAGGCTCACCGCGCCACGCCGACCAGGCTCTGCAGGCGCTCCTGGTCGGCGGCGAGCGCGGCGCTCGGGCCATCGTACACGATCCGGCCGCGCTCCATCACGATCGATCGCGGCGCGAACTCGAGCGCCAGCTCGGCATGCCGCCCGACCAGCACGACCGCCATGCCCTGACCCCGACCCAACTCCTTGATCGTCGCGACCAGCTGCTCGACCACGATCGGGCCAGGCCCTCGGTCGGCTCGTCCGTCAGCAAGAGGGTGGGATTGCCGACCAGCGCGCAGGCGATCGCCAGCATCCGCTGCTTGCCGCCAGGGCGGCCAGCGGCCCCTTGGAGTCGCGCTTGATCAGCAGGATCTGCTGGCCCGGCTGCGACCTCCCGTGACCCAGGGCCTTATTCAGGGACCGGGCGCTCCGGGGCAAGGCGTGTTGAAAATCCGGCCCCTCAGACCACGGTCCGGTAGCGCCCGGCGACGATCTCGAGCACCTCGTCCGGGTCGCGTTGCCACCAGTCGCGCGAGAAGATCTCGGCCTCGATGAAGCCCGCATAGCCCGCCGCCTCGACCAGGGCGCGGATCTTCCTGATGTCGATCGCGCCGTCGCCCATCATGGCGCGGTCGAACACCAGGTCCCGGGTCGGCAGCCGCCAGTCGCAGACGTGGAAGGCCAGGATCCGGCGGCCGGCGCCCGCGCGCTCGACCTCGCGCTCCAGCTCAGGATCCCACCAGACGTGATAGACGTCGATCGCGACCCCCAGGCCGCCCTCGTTCGATGGATCGAGATCTTCGCACAAGTCATTGGCGTGCTTGAGTGTATTCACGGAGCAGCGGTCCGCCGTCTGCATCGGATGCAGAGGCTCGATCGCAAGCGGCAGGCCGGCGGCGCGGGCGTGCGGCAGGATCTCGGCGATACCGTCCCGGATCTGGGCGCGCGCACCTTCGAGGTCCTTCGAGCCGGGCGGCAGGCCGCCCGCGACCACGATCAGGCACGGGGCGCCGAGCGCTGCCGCCTCCTCGATCGCGCGCCGATTGTCCTCGACCGCCGCCCGTCGGCCGGCGGTATCGGCAGCGGTGAACAGCCCGCCCCGGCAATAGCCGGAGACGCGGAGCCCCGCATCCCGCAGCCGCCGCGCCGTCTCCTTGACGCCCAGCGCCTGGACCGGCTCGCGCCAGGGCGCGATCGCGGGAATCCCATGCCGGGCGCAGCCCTCGATGGCCTGCGCCATGTCGCAGCGCTCGCGCACCGTCGCCCAGTTCAGCGCCAGATGCTCGAGCCCGCCCGCCGAAAGATCGCGCATCCCGTAGCCGCCGTTTCACTGGCAATCCGACAAATGACACGGCCCAAGCAAAGGTGCCGAGGTCATGCAAGCTGGCCAAGCGTCCATGCCGAAAACCAACGCCAGCCCGTCTCGCCGTCGGACTCGAGGTGCCGCTCGGCGAAATCGAAGAATACGATCGATCCCGCGCGGCGCCAGCATTTTGCGCATGCGGGCAGCGGCCAGCTCAGGCGCGGCGGCCGGGCCGCTGCCGTGCTCGCCACGGATGTGACCCGGCCGGCGCTTCGTATAACAAGTCGTTAAGGATCGCTTGTCAGGATGCGCGCGGCGCCCGGGCGCCAGAGGCAGGAACTTCGAGCGGTCGGGTCCGATGGCGCTGGCCAGCCAGAACGGTTTTGCGACCCATGCTGCCATGGCCGGCGGCCGGCGCCCGCCGGGGCGCAGCCAGGGCCCGGAGCGGGTCGGCGAGGGTTTCGCAGGCGATCGGTGGCTCGCCGCCTGGCTGCTCGCCGCCATCGCGTCTCCCGCTCGCGCTTGCCGCCGGGCACCGCTGGCTGAGCTTCGGCAGCGAGACCGACTATCTCGGCCTGTTCATGCCGGAGGCCAAGCGGCTGCTCGCCGGCCAGCCGCTGCAGATCGCGTTTCATCCCCCGCTGTACCCGTGCCTGATCGCGCTCGCCTGGAGCGTCCTCGGGGACTGGGTCCGAGCCGGCATCGCGGTGTCCGTGCTGGCGGCCTCGGCGACCGCGCTCACCACCTGGTGGCTGGTCGACCGGCTGTTCGGGCGCCGGGCCGCGCTCGGGGCGCTGGCCGCCCTGGCGACCTCGACGCCCTACCTCGCACAGGCCGCGGGAGCCGGCTCGGACCTCGTCTTCCTGGCGCTCTACCTCGGCGCCTCGGCGGTAGCTCTGGCGGGCGTCGGCCGCGATCGAGACGCGACCTGGCTCGGGCTCGGGCTGCTGATCGCGCTGGCGCTGCTGACCCGGACCAACGCCCCGCCGTTGCTGCTCCTGCTCCTGGCCCCGTTCCTGGGTCGGGGCGCCGCCGCCCGCCGGGCACGGGGCGCTGCGCTCGCATTGGCCGCTCTGGCCCTGCCGCTCAGCCTCTGGCTCGTGTTCGCCGTGGCGACCGGCAGCCCGCCCTGGCCGACCAGCAATCACGTCAACCTCGCCATGACCTACTTCGCGAGCGCCGCCGATCCGGTCTCGAACGAGGCGTTCGTGTCGGTTGCGGGGCGGTTTCACGGGGTCTGGGACGTGCTCGCCTACGATCCGGCGCGCCTCCTCAAGGTCTACCTCGCCGATCTTTTGAACCTCGCGTGCAGCAGAGCACCCGGCCTCGTGGCGTTCCCGTTCGGCCTGCTGACGCTGCCCGGCCTGCTGTTCCTGCCCAGGCATCGGTGCCCGGCCTTCGCGGCCCTGCTCGCGCTCGTCACGCTCGGCGAGGTGTTGCTCGTCAACCTCAAGACCTTCGAGGCGCGCTACTGGCTGTTTCTCCTGCCCTGGCTCGGCGCCGGCCTGGGCATGATGCTGACGGAGGTCGAGCGCGCCCTGCCGGCGACCCGGGCCTGGCGCCTTGGCCAGGGGATCGCGCTCGGCGCGGCGGGCCTGCTCGCGCTGGCGCTCGCGGTCGATGGCGCGCAGGCGGCGCTGAGCCTGGGCGCGGACGAGCTCGCAGAGGCCGTGCCGGCCGCCAGAGCCCTGGCCGGACCGGACGACCTCCTGGTCGCCCGCAAGCCGCATCTGGCGTACTACACGGGCGCGCGCTTTGCCCTGCTGCCCGACCTCAGGAGCGCGGATGCGCTACGCGCCTGGCTGTGCACGCTGCGATCCAAAGGGCGGGTCCTGGTCTACGACGGCCAGATCGAGCGCGCGCGGCGGCCGGGGCTGCAGCCGCTGCTTGCGGCCGCGGCGCCCCCGCCCTGGCTCGACCGGCTCGCCGCCGGCCCGGCCGAGGGCGGTTGGACCCTATACCTTCGACCCGACGCCGCCTGCTCCTCCGGCCCTCCCGGGGCGCCCGCCCATGCCGGACCATAGTCTCATGCCGAATGGGAGCCGCATGGCGCCGCCGGCCGCCTTCGGCGACGACGAGCCGATCGAGCTCAGCCTGGTCGTGCCGATGTACAACGAGGCGGCCGCGCTCGATGCCTTCTTTGCGCGGCTGATCCCGATCCTCGAGGCGGTTGCGCCGCGCTACGAGGTGATCGGCGTCGACGACGGCAGCACCGACGCCACGCCCGCGCGCCTGTGCGCCCTGCACCTCGCCAACCGGCGGATCAAGCTGGTCGCGCTGTCGCGCAACTTCGGCAAGGAAGCGGCGCTCTCGGCCGGGCTCGACTTCGCGGGCGGCGCCGCGGTGATCCCGATCGATGCCGACCTGCAGGACCCGCCCGAGCTGATCGCCGCGCTGGTCGCCCAATGGCGCAACGGCTACCAGGTGGTGCTCGCGAGGCGCATCGGCCGCGCCGGCGATTCGCTGGCCAAGCGGCTCACCGCCCGGCTGTTCTACCGCGTCATCAATCGGCTGAGCGAGGTGCCGATCCCAGCCGACGTGGGCGATTTTCGCCTCCTCGACCGGCAGGTCGTCGAGGCCCTGAAGCAGATGCCGGAGCGCATGCGCTTCATGAAGGGCCTGTTCGCCTGGGCCGGCTTTCGCCAGACCGTGATCGACTACCGGCGCCCCGCGCGCGCCGCCGGCCGCAGCAAATGGAGCTACTGGCGCCTGTGGCACCTGGCGCTGGGCGGCATCACCTCGTTCAGCATGGCGCCGCTCCGGGTCTGGACCTACATCGGCCTGACCACGGCGCTGTTCGGCCTGCTCTACCTCGGCTACACCCTCGCGCACACGCTGCTCCACGGCATCGACGTGCCGGGCTACGCCTCGCTGCTCAGCATCCTCCTGCTCTCGAGCGGCCTCAACATGGTCGGCCTCGGCATCCTCGGCGAATATCTCGGCCGGGTGTTCATGGAGGTCAAGCAACGCCCGCTCTACCTGGTCGCGGACACGCTCGGCTTCGCCGCCGATGCCCGTCATGGCCTGCCGGCGCGCGCGGCCGAAGCGGCGATCGGCGTCCTGCCGGCCAGAACCGGATGAGCGCGCGGCTGGCGCCGTCCTGCATGCGGACGTCCGGATGGCAGGCCGACGCCCGGCCGGCAAGCGTCACTGCTGGTAGGGCCGTTGCCCCTGGTCGACCTCGGGCAAGCGTAGCACCCTTTCGCCCTCGGGCTTGGCGAGCTCGGCGCGCAGATAGGCCGCCCGGTCGGCAATCGTCGGCGGCGGTGTCGGCTGATTGCGCAGGAAGCGGGTCAACCAGCTCGGTCCTTCGGCGAGCTTGGGATCGAGCTTGAGCGCCCGCATGTAGTCGGCGAGCGCCTGCTGGTGCCGGCCCATGGTGTCGAGCAGGATGCCGCGGTTGGCATAGGTCGCACCAAACTCGGGCGCGCGCGCGATCGCCTCGTCGTAGACCGCGAGGGCCTCGTCGTAGCGGCTCTGCTGGTGCAGGCTCTGGGCGAGGCCCCGGAGCGCGAACAGGTGCTCCGGGGCCGCCGCCAGCGCTGCCCGGTAGTCGCTCTCGGCGCGCGCGTAGTCGCCGTCCTCGAAGGCCCGGTTGCCGGCGAAATAGGCCATGTCGCCGGGCGCCACCTCGGCGAAGAACCTGTCGTAGACCGCCCAGCCGAGGAACAGGACGGCCATCGCCACCGCAACCGCCTTGAGGGTGCCGGTCAGCCGGTCGTTGCCCTGGCGGCGATGGCCGGGCGGCTCAGCCACCGCTCGCTCCATGGGTCGCCCGATAGGTCGCGCGAACGGTCGCCATGTCCAGGATCTGGTAGTTGAACAGGGCCGAGAAGATCGTACAGATGACGATCGCCAGGAAGCGCGCCCGGTTGCGCTGGCCGGCGCGTTCCGGGTCGGTCAAGGGCTGGCCCCGCTTGCGCTCGAGCCGGCGGACACTCATGACCCAGATCATCTTCGTGACCGGCCAGAACAGCAGCGCCGCGAGCACCGCGACCGACAGCCAGTAGTACGTCCAGGGCGACATCCGCAGACCCGAGCAGCGGCATCCGATCCCGAACTTAGCGCGCCTGGCGGTGTGCGAGAATGCGGTCGTGGGCGAAAAACGAAGGGAGGGGCCGAAGCCCCTCCCCAACCAGGCGCAGTCGCTCGAGCAACCCTCAGGTGGCCGCCCGCTCGATCTCGGCGATGTCCTCGGCCAGGGACTCGACCTCGGTCTCGGGCACGGTCGACATCTGCATGGTGTACGCGAGGAAGTACATCATGGCGACGCCGAGCGCCCAGAACAGGATCTGCCAGGCCCAGATCGACGGCATGCCGAAGGTCCAGCTGGCGGCATTGGTCGGATTGCCGAAGATCCAATTGCCGATCACCGCCCCCGGGCCGATGGCGAAGAAGAACCAGGCCAGGGTCACGATCCAGGCGGTCGGGACCAGCCTGCGCTTCTCGGGCGGCAGCGAGGCGTGCTGGGCCAGGAAGTTGTGGAACTCCATCTTCCGGTCGAGGTCGTCGCGGGTGACCGCCGAGACGATGATCGTGACCAGGAAGTTGAAGATGATGCCCCAGCCCGCCGAATGGATGGTCCAGGGCCAGCGGCCCCAGGCGTCGATGCCGAAGGTCGAGGGTCCGTCGGTGATCGTGACCACGATCAGGCCGACGATCAGCCCGAGCACCACGCCCTGGCGGGTGAGCCACGGCCAGTAGCAGACCGCGATCAGGGCCGGCCACATCTGGAAGCCGTAGGCGACCGCCAGACCGCCGAGCAGGACCAGCGCGTCGGTCGAGGTGCTGGCGACCACCAGCGCCAGGAGCACGATCACGCCGACCCCGATCCGCCCGAACAGCTTCTGCATCCGGTGGTCGGCGTTGGGCATCAGGAAGTGCTTGATCAGGTCGCGCGTGATCATGCCGCCGGCGGTCGACATGTAGGCCGCACCGGTCGACTGCATCGCGGCGAGCGCGCAGACCGACAACAGCCCGATCATCCAGGGCGCCGAATTGGCCATCAGATTGATCAGCTGGGCGACCAGGCTGTCCGGCGTTGGCAGCGACAGGAGCGCCGGCTTGTCGGCGAGATCGGTGCCCTCGATCAGCTGGGCTGCGGCCTGCGCGCCCGGGCCGCTACCCTTTGCGACCTGGCCCAAGGTCGGAATCGCCTTGGTCTGGCCGAGCATGGTCAGGGCATCGGCGCCGATCGGCCGCAGCGCCCGGGCGTTCATCCCTTTGGCCTGGGCGTTGCTGCGGTAGTCGGTCTCCAGAAGATTACCCTGGATCCGGACCGCCGCGCCGGTCGCCACGCGCTCCGGGTATTGGGCGGCGAACTTGAGATCGGCGCCCAGGAAGTGGCCGCCGATGCCCTGCATCGCGGTGAACACGAACAGGATCAGACCGATCGCGAACGACGAGCCCCAGACCTGCTGCGGCGCAAACGGCGCCGGATTGTGGTTCGAGAACGCCCACATCGAGAACGCCGGTGACGACTGGATGCCCATCAACGCGAACATGTAGGTCAACACCATGACGCCGGTCCAGGCGCCGCCCTCGGCCTTGGGGCCGCTCGAGACGAACTGGATCACGCCCGGGATCGCGACGTAGGAGCTGTAGCCGTCGGGGGTGGTCTTGCCGCCCGGCAGCTGGGTCAGGGCCGCGATGTTGTCGTTGAGCGCGTGCCACCCGCCGACCGCATCGAGCGCGATCACCCCGATGATCACGATGCCGGCCGCGAGCAGGATGCATTGCAGCGTGTCGACATAGGCGACCGCGCGCAGGCCGCCCGAGGCGACGTAGATGAACACCACCGCGGACAGGATCCACATCCCGACGTCGACGCTCAGCCGGCCGTCGGTCAGGACGTTGAACAGGAAGCCGGAGGCCCGCAGCTGGACCCCGAGATAGGGCACCGAGAAGACCATGGCGACCAGGATCACCAGCAGCCGGATCGAATCGGAGCGGAAGTAGTAAGACAGCATCTCGCCCGGCGTGATGAAGCCGAAGCGTTTGCCGATGATCCACTGGCGCTTCAGGAACAGGACGCCGGTGAACGGGATCATGATGGTATAGAAGGAGGCGTAGGCGTACTGGAAGCCGTCGCGATAGATCAGGCCCGGATGGCCCATGAAGGTCCAGCCCGAGAACGAGGTCGCGGTCGCGGCGAGCACGAACACCCAGAGCGAGATCCGCCGCCCGGCGATGAAGTAGTCGCTGGCGGTGCGCGACGACAGGGCACCCTTGATGCCCCAGAAGATGCAGTACGCCCAATACAGGATAACGAACACGAAGAGCCAGATTACCTTCGCTTCCATCGTGGGTCCCCTTGATTCCCCTGGGACACCGCCGTGGTCGCGGCCGGCTCCGACCACCCCTCCGGAGCCCGCACGGCGGCTGGCGCTCACCCGCGCTTAGGGTAACTTTAGCGAAAATCACGGGGCCAGGGAGCAACTTTCGCGCGACATTTGGTCACAAGCATTGATGCGCGGTTACTGGGACCGGAGCTTGCGCCGGGTGCGGTCGCCGACCCGCTTCGTCTCTGCCGGCAAGTCGTCGGCGTGCTGCAAGTGCGAAATGCTGCCGGACACCTGGCGCTCGTCTTGGCGCGCGCAACCGGACGACTGCAGCGGACGCTGGCGCCGGACGATCGCGCCGGGCACCAGGCGCCGGCTCAGCCAGCCACCTCCAGGCGGGCCACGGCATAGGGCTTGAGCTCGAGGCGGCCAATCTCGCCCGCTTTCGCGCGCCCGGCCAGCACGTCGGGATCGGTGGCGGCGGCGACGAAGCCTGCCTGGTCGAGCATCGCGATCCGGCCGCGCCGGGCGGACAGCCCCGTGAGCGCCACGGTCTGCGGCGCCGGCGTCAGGTTGGCGAGCCAGACCACGGCCCCGCCGTTCGCCCGCCAGGCAACCGCCTGCACCGCCGAGCCGTTCGAGAGGGTGGTCTGCAACCGGGGCCTGCCGGCCCCTTCGGCCAGGCCGCGGAGCACGTGGTAGACCGGATAGACCATCGCCTGGCCCCGGGCGGCCTGGTCGTCGAACCAGGGCTGGGGCCAGTCCATCCTGGCGTAGACGACGCCGAACTCGCCGACCGGCGCGGCCAGGCACACCGCCTCCAGGCCGCCCGCCGCCATGTGCGCGAAGTAGCCGAGATACCAGGCAGCGCCCAAGAGGCCGCGCTGGCGCGGGTCCATGCCGGCCAGCGCCACGCGGCCGCCCGAGGGATTGGGCGTCGAGGTGGCACCGTAAGGATTGTCGCGGGCGCCGATCGCCGACGGCCCCGCCCGGTAGGGCCTGCCGCCCGCGAAGTTCCGGGTCGATTTGACGATGTGCGGCAGCGCCTCGAGGTTCTCCATGACCGTGGTGTCGTCGCAGGCATGCACGATCGGACAGCTGGTGTGGACCACGAAGTCGAGCGCCTCGGCCGGCGGCCGCTTGCGGTTCAGCTCGGTGAAATAGGAGAACATGCCGCCGCCGACCGGCACGCCGGGAAACGCCTCGCGCGCCGCCGCATAGAGCGCTTCGGCCTCCGGACAGGGCGGCCAGACGCTGCCGGGCAGGGTGCATTTCAGATCCGAAGCCGGCGCCACCGCGACCCGGGCAAAGCGCACCCCCGCCTTGGCAACCGCATCCCAAATCTTGGCGAGGTCGGCGCGCATGGTCGCCTCGTCGCCACAGGGACTGCCATCCGGCTCGCGGCAGGCGACCACCGCCTCGAGCACGAGCTCCGCCCCGGTCGCCTCGGCCATCGCCCGGTACAGGCGAAGGACCTTGCCGGGGTCGCCGGTCCGCCGGTCGAAGGCGAAGGTCGATGCCCCGACCACCGCCGGCCCGGCATGGCCATCGGCGATCCGCGAATCGAACGGGCAGACCAGGAACTGGGGCCCGAGCTTGCGGATCAGATCGGCCGCCTCGAGGGTCGCCTCGGCGTGCTCCGGCCGGAGGCTGAGGCCGAGCGCCGGCACCGTCCCGGCGGCACCGCCGACCCTGAGCTCGACCGGCGCATCCCCGGCCGCCGCCGCGACCTTGGGCACGGTACCGCTGACGGTCAGGATCACCGACTGCTCGCTGCTCTCGCCGGCCTTGAGGGTATAGGGCCAGGGCTTGGCCAGCGGCCGCACGTAGGTCTTGTAGGAGGCATCGTTCCAGTTGCGATGGTCCTCCATCTCGAAGGCATCGCCTGCCATCGTGCAGGTGACCTTGACCCCCGGCAGGACCTCGTGGGTCAGCGCCCGGATGTCCTGGAACGGGCACATCGGGTCGATCAGCTCGGGGAACACGCTGCGCTCGCGGCGGCCGTCGGTATGCACGACCTCGACCGGCCGGCCCGCGACGCCCTCGATCGGATGCAGGACGACGAAGCCGGTCCGGTTGGTGACGAAGTCGCTGACCGCCCGGACAGTCGCCTCGAACACGAGCTTGCCGTCGGCCGCGCCCTTGATCGTCGCCCGATAGCCGAGCTCCTGGCCCGGGTCCCGGCAGAGCGCATCGTAGCTGACCTCGAAGCCGCCCCGCCGCTGGTCGATCTCGAGGTTCAGGATCTGTGGGCTGTAGGTGCCCCAGTCCTTGTCGCGGACGATGAACGCGATCGCCCGGATCGCCTCCCTACCGCCGATCCTGATGTAGCGAAGATTGCCGCCGTCGAGCTCGCAGCTGAGCGGCCCCGCCCGCAGCGTCCTGCGCGGCACCACCTTCTCCTCGGTCCCGAACAGCATGATCGCGCGCGACGGCGCCTTGGCCATGACGGCTCTCCCTGTTTCCCCACGCTCCCCAACGCCGCCGGTTATAGCCGCTTCTCCGGACGCAGCGGAAGAGCAGCCGTCCGCAAGATCAGCTTCCGAACAGCCGCTTGAGGTTCCTCGCGCCGTGCACGATCCGCTCGACGACGACCTGGTCGGGGTCGCGTTCCGAATAGCAGATCAGATAGCGCCCGAACGTCACGACGCGGATGCCCTCGCCCAATTCAGGACGTAGCGGCGCGGCTCGCGGCATATGGACGATCTTCGCACAGCGCTCGCGTAGTTCCTGCACGAACGTCAGAGCGCGGCGCGGATTGTCGCGCGCGATGTCATCGCCGATCGCCTCAAGATCGGCCTCGGCAAGCGGCGTGAACCGGCAGCGCATCAACTCTCAGGCTGATCGACCATCGCCCGATACTTGGCCTCGAGCCGGTCGAACACCTGGTCCGCCGGAACGGGCGGGCCGCTCTGCCGGCCCTCCACGATCCGCTCACGCAGTTCCTGCAGCCGCAACGCCCGCTCCTCCTCCTGGTTCTCCAGCAGCCGCAGACCGGCGCGCACCACCTCGCTGGCGTTGTTGAAGCGCCCGCTCTTGACCTGCTCCTCGATCAACCGCTCGAAATGCTCCCCGAGCGCAAAGCTCCGCGGCATAGGCTCACCTCGCCATTTTTCGTACTGCTCCCGCAAAAGATAACAGTTATCACCCGACATCACAACACGCTCCCACCGCTAGCGGCTATGGTGGCTTTCACCGTCCGGACGGAAGAGCGGACGTTGCCGGCCAACCGTCTCCGCAGTAGGTTTCGTGGTCCACTCTACCAGCTCGAGGTGAAATCGTGAGCGCGCGAACCTTGACCCTGAAACTCGCCGAGGAGACTCTGGCCAGCCTCGAGAAGCTCGCAAGCGAGACCGGCCGTTCTCCTCATCAATTGGCTGAGGAGGCGCTGGCGCGTTTCGTCGACTACGAGACCTGGAAGTCTGAGAAAATTCGAAGCGCGATGCGCCGCGCCGACGCCGGTGACTTCGCGACCGACGACGAGATGGACGAGGTGTTCGACCGCTATCGGCAGGTTCCAGACCAAGTCGAATGAGGCTCCGTTACACGGCGCCCGCAAGGCAGGATCTGATCGCGATCCAGGACTACATCGCGCGAAACGACCAAGCGGCCGCCTATCGGCTTACCCAGACAATCCGGCAGCAGGTCGAGCGCCTGGTCCAGCACTCTCACCTTGGCCGCCCTGGCAAAATCCCAGGTACCCGCGAACTCTCGATCTCCGGCACACCCTACTTCGTAGTCTACAGAATCAAGCACCGTAGCATCGAAATCCTAACCGTGGTCCACGCCCGCCGGAATTGGCCGCCCTGAACGTCACCCGCCAATTTCACTCTCGACCTCGGAGGGGTCGCGGGCATCACAATACGCGGTCGGACTCCGGGTCGATGACGATCGCGCGGTTCATGTCGACGTTGAGGGTCAGGCGCTCACCGGGCCGCTCGACCTCGTGCGCCTGCAGCTCGGCCACGACCTCGGTGCCGTTCAGGCGGAAGGTCGCATAGGTGCGCGAGCCGGTCGGCTGGATCAGGTCGACCGTGACCGTGACCGGCTCGAGGCCGCTCCGGACCGCGCCGCCGCCCGCCCGGTGCAGGTGCTCGGGCCGGATGCCGAAGGTCACCGGCTGGCCGAGATGCTGGGCCAGGCGCTGGGCCTGCGCGGCCGGGACCGCGAGGCGCACCTCGGGGCCGATCTCGACCTCGACCCGGCGCTCGCCGCCCGCGAGCACCGCCGGCACGAAGTTCATCGAGGGCGAGCCCAGGAAGCCCGCGACGAAGCGGGTGCGGGGGCGCTCGAACAGGTCCAGCGGTGCGCCCTCTTGCTCGATCCGGCCGTCCTTCAGGAGCACGATCCGGTCGGCCAGCGTCATCGCCTCGACCTGGTCGTGGGTGACGTAGACCATGGTCTTGCCGAGCTGGGTGTGCAGGCGCTTGAGCTCGCTGCGCATCTCGTCGCGCAGCTTGGCGTCGAGGTTGGAGAGCGGCTCGTCGAACAGGAACAGGCGGGCATCGCGCACGATCGCGCGGCCGATCGCGACCCGCTGGCGCTGGCCGCCCGAGAGCTGGCGCGGCAGGCGCGCGAGCAGGGGTGCTATGTCGAGCATGGCGGCCGCCTCTTGCACCCGACGCTCGATCTCGGTTTTCTCGAACTTGCGCGCGCGCAGGCCGAAGGCGATGTTCTCGTAAACATTCATGTACGGATAAAGCGCGTAGTTTTGGAACACCATGGCAACATTGCGATCCCGCGGCCGCATGTCGTTGATCACCTCGCCATCGATCGCGATCGTGCCGCCATCGATCGGCTCGAGCCCGGCGATCGAGCGCAGCAAGGTGCTCTTGCCACACCCCGACGGACCGACCAGGACCGCGAACTCGCCCTCCGGGATGTCGAGATCGACCCCACGCACGGCGTGCGTCTGGCCATAGAACTTGTGTAGGTCGCTGATCGTCAGCCGTGCCATACCGACCGCTCGCGCGCTTCGTGCTCTGCTTGCGCCTGCTATAGCGGCAAACGGGCGGTTCTAGAAGGCCATCGGTG
>CAVTFM010000005.1:0-21860 GCA_963733965.1 uncultured Alphaproteobacteria bacterium | reverse complement strand
GCCGGTCACGCGCCGGGGTGGGCGACGGCGGCTTCGAAGGCGGTCAGGATCTGCTTCTGGCGCACGCCCCAGCGGTAGTTGTGGATGATCCCGGTCGACAGGATCACCCGGTGGCAGGGGATCAGCCAGGAGATGTTGTTGGCGCCGACCGCGCGCCCGACGGCGCGCACCGCCCTGGGCTGACCGATCGCGCGCGCGATCGTCTGGTAGCTGACCAGGCGCCCGAAGGGGATCCGCAGCAGCGCCTCCCAGACCTTGATCTGGAAGTTGGTGCCGCGCACCAGGAGCGGCAGCGGCTCGGCCGAAGGCGCGCCGAGGTCGAAGGCGCGGGCGGCGACCGCAGCCGTGCCGTCATCGTCGCGCAGGAGGCGGGCGCCCCGCCATTCGCGCTCGAACTCGGCGATCACCGGCGCGTCGTCGTCCTCGATGAAGGCGAGCCAGCAGAGGCCCCGCTCGGTGACCCCGACCAGCACCCGGCCGAGCGGCGTGTCGTGCAGGCCCCAGCGGATGACGAGCTTGTCGCCCAGCGCCTTGAACTCGCCGGGCGTCATGGCATCGCAGGCGACGAACAGGTCGTGCAGGCGTGACGGGCCGGACAGCCCGGCATCGAGCGCCGCATCCAGCACGCTCGCGTCGGCGGCGAGCGCCAGCTTGGCGTTGGCGAGCGTGACGTACTGGAGAAAGCGCTTCGGGCTGATCCCGGCCCAGCGCTTGAAGATGCGCTGGAAGTGGAACGGCGACAGGCCGGCCTTTTCGGCCATCGTCTCCAGCGAGGGCTGCTCCTCGCCGTGCTCGACGACGTAGCGGAGCGCGGTCGCGATCCGGGCATTGTAGGGCAGGACGCGCGCAGACGGCGCCTCGTCGATCAGGGCGAGATTGGCGGCCATGGCTCGGCTCCTCGGGTGATGGTCGCCCGAGAATTGGCCTGACGCGCGCCCCGCACAACCCGGTTCTTGCGGTCGGCGGCGGGAGTCTGGAGCCGCCTCGTCAGCGGCCGAGCATGGTGCCGATCGGCTGCAGCGGCTCCAGGTGATCGCAGCAGATCTTGAAGGTCGCGAGCAGCGGCACCGCCAGCAGCGCGCCCGCGATCCCCCACATCCAGGTCCAGACGATCAGCGCCAGGAACACCGCGACCGGGTTCAGGGTGAGGCGACGGGCGAGCAACGCCGGCGTGATGAACTGGGCCTCGATGCAGGTGATGCCAAGATAGCTCAGCGGCGGCAGCAGGATCGGCCACGGCTGGTCGAAGGTGATCAGCGCCACCAGGGCCACGGTGCCGATGCCGGTGACGGCGCCGAGGAACGGCACGTAGTTGAACAGCGCGGCCATCACCGCCCAGAGGATGGCGTTGGGCATCCCGAGAACATACATCGCGGCGCCTACGGCGACCCCGAGGCCGGCGTTGATCAGGCTGATCGTGACCAGATAGTAGGAAATGTCGTCCTCGGTCTCGCGCGCGATCTCGACCACACGGCGCTTGTCGCCGAGCTTAGGCGCGATGGTCACCGCCTGGCGCAGCAGGGTGTCGCCGGAGGCGAGCAGGAAGTACAGGAGCGCGATCATGACCACCAGCCCGGCCACGAACGTGACCGCGCCGCCAAGGAACACCTGCGTCAGTCCCGGCCCCTGGACCTCGACCTGCACCGGCTGTTGCTGACCCTTGGCCGGCTGGCCCTGGGCCATGGCCTCGACCTTCCGGGCCGCGTCCTGGACCTCCTTGACCGGTTTGCGCAGCGCGTCGACCTTGTCCCGGACCTCGCTCATCGCCACCGGCAGCTCATGGAGCCAGCGGGTGGCGGGGCCGGACAGGCCATAGACCGCGAGCGCCACGGTCGCCACCAGCAGGACCAGCACGAGACCGGCGCCGACGCCTTCCGGCAGCCGGAGATACTTCTTCAGGACGCGCACCAGCGGCGCCAGGAGCAGGTTGAGCAGCAAAGCGAGCGCGATCGGGATCAGCACCGCCTGGGCGAAATAGCAGGTGTAAAGGATCGCGAGGGTGAACAGGCCGGTGAGCGCCCGCGAGCGGAGTCGCGCCGCCTTGGCGAGCGCCACCAGGGGCGTGGCTTCCTTGTCAAGGGCAACCTCTCCCGCCACAACCGGGGCGAGCGGTGGAGGTTGGTCGGCGCTCACGGGACGCACAGCTTCGAGCTGCACGGGCTCCTCCATTGGGGCCGCCGATCCACGCCGGAGGCCCGGCGCGCGACCAACGCCGGCCGCCGATGAAAGTTCCAGACCTTCGGTGCCATGCGCGGGTCCCGACACGGGCGTCAATTCTCGTACACGATCTTCGGAAACGGTCGCCGCTCGGCGGCCGCCGGCTGGTCGAGCTTGGCCAGGACCAGCCGGGCGACGTCCAGATAGGCCAGGGCCTGGGGGCCGTCGGGCTCCGCCACCACCGGCGGCCGGCCGGAGTCGGTCTGCTCGCGGATCGCGAGGTCGAGGGGGATCTCGCCGAGGAAGTCGACCCCGAACTTCACCGCCGTCGCGCGCGCGCCGCCGTGGCTGAAGATCTCCGAGCGGCCGCCGCAGTGCGGGCAGAGGAAATAGCTCATGTTCTCGACGATGCCGAACACCGGCACGTCGACCTTGCGGAACATGTTGAGCGCCTTGCGGGCGTCCAGGAGCGCTATGTCCTGCGGCGTCGACACGATCACCGCCCCGGCCAGCGGCACCCGCTGCGCCATGGTCAGCTGAGCATCACCGGTGCCGGGCGGCAGGTCGACCACCAGCACGTCGAGCTCGCCCCATTCGACGTCGCTCAGCATCTGCTGGATCGCGCTCTGGACCATCGGCCCGCGCCAGATCATCGGCGCGTCCTCGTCGACCAGGAAGCCCATCGACATCACCCGGACGCCGTAGTTCGCCATCGGCCGCAGCTTCTTGCCGTCGGGGCTGGAGGGCTTGCCGGTGATGCCGAGCATGCGCGGCTGCGAGGGGCCGTAGATGTCGGCATCGAGCAGGCCGACCCGTTGGCCGAGCCGGACGAGGCCGAGCGCCAGATTGACCGCGGTGGTCGACTTGCCGACCCCGCCCTTGCCGGAGGCGACCGCGATCACCGAGCGGATGCCCGGCAGGCCGGGCTTGCCCTGCGGCGGCGGCTCACGGTGACGCGCCGGACCGGCCCCGGCCATCGGGCTGCCGCCCGGCCGGGGCGCCTGGCCGGCAGAGGGCGACCGCTCGGCGGTCAGGACCGCGGTCACCGAAGTGACGCCCGGCAGCGCCTGCACCGCCCGCTCGCAGGCCAGGCGCAGCGGCTCCTTGGCTTCGGCCTCGCGGGGCTCGACCTCGAGCGCGAAGCCGACGTTGCTGCCCTTGACGACGATCCCGGAGACCATGTCCAGAGCGACCACGTTCCGGCCGCGCGCCGGATCGACCACCGCGGCCAGGGCTGCGATAACTTGCTCTCGGCTAACCTGCGTCATGGTTGAACACTCTATGTTGCAGCACGATATTCTCGCCAGCAGGGCATTCGGCACGGAGCTCGCCCTGGCGCTTCCGGTCCTGCTGAGATAGACGAAGCTCGCCCTGGCGCTTCGGGCCCTGGAGATATAGAGGACCCGGTAGCGCGGGCAAAGCCCTGCCGGGGCGCCACCACAGGAGCGAAAGGTAGCGACTGATGCCGTGGAACAACCAAGGAGGCGGCTGGCAGGGCGGCGGCGGCCAGGGGCCTTGGGGCGGTCGTCCGGGCGGTGGCCAGCGGCCGCCGGACTTGGAAGAGTTGCTGCGGCGCAGCCAGGAGAAGGTCAAGAAGATCTTTCCGGGCGGAGCGGGCGGCGGCTTTGGCGGCAACCGCAAGGCGCTGGCGGCGGTTCCTCTGATCCTGATCGCGGTCTGGCTGGCGAGCGGCTTCTATCGCGTCGACCCGGACGAGCAGGGGGTGGTCGTGCGCTTCGGCCAGTGGATCAAGCCCACCACCCAGCCGGGTCTCCACTGGCATATTCCGGCGCCGATCGAGACCGTGTTCATGCCCAAGGTGACCCACTCCAATCGGGTCGAGGTCGGCTTTCGCTCGGCCGCCGAGATCGGGCGTGGCGGTGCGGCCCGGGAGGTCGGCAACGAGAGCCTGATGCTGACCGGCGACGAGAACATCGTCGACATCAACTTCGTGCTCCTGTGGATGATCAAGGACGCGGGCGATTTCCTGTTCAACATCCGGGATCCGGAATCGACGGTGAAGGCGGTCGCCGAGAGCGTGATGCGCGAGATCATCGGCAAGACGCCGATCGCCGAGGCGACCACCGAGGCCCGGGGCGCGATCGAGCAGCACGCGCGCGAGCAGACCCAGGCGATTCTCGACGATTACGGCGCCGGCATCCTGGTCACCCAGGTGCAGCTGCAGAAGGTCGACCCGCCGGACGAGGTGATCGAGGCGTTCCGCGACGTCCAGCGGGCGCAGGCGGACCGGGAGCGCGCCCAGAACGAGGCCGAATTGTTCGCCAACGACATCCTGCCCCGGGCGCGCGGCGATGCCGAGCGGATCTCGCAGGAGGCCCAGGCCTACCGGCAGGAGGTGGTCGCCCGCGCCGACGGCGACGCGCAACGCTTCCTGTCGGTCTACAACGAGTTCACCAAGGCGCGCGACGTGACCGTCAAGCGCATCTATCTCGAGACCATGGAGGACGTGCTGCACGGGATGAACAAGGTGCTGATCGATCAGTCCGCCAAGGGCTCCGGCGTGGTGCCCTATCTGCCGCTGCCTGAGCTCGAGCGCCGGGCGCGCGAGCGCGCCGCGACCGCGGGCGAACGCCCCGCCACCCCGGGCACCGGCAGCGACGGCGCGCAGTCGAGCAGCAGCGGAGCACCCTCGCAATGAACCGCAATCTGCTGATCGGGGCCGGCGCGCTGGCGGTCGCTGTGCTCGTGCTGCTGATGAGCGCCCTGTTCACCGTGCCGCAGACCCAGCAGGCGCTGGTGCTGCAGTTCGGCGAGACCAAGAGGAAGGTCACCGACCCCGGCCTGCACGTCAAGCTGCCGTTCATTCAGAATGCGGTCTACGTCGACCGTCGGGTGCTCGATTTCGACGCCGAGGCGCAGGAGGTGATCCTCGGCGATCAGAAGCGGCTGGTCGTCGACGCCTTCGCCCGCTATCGGATCGTCGATCCCCTGCGTTTCTACCAGTCGGTCGGCACCGAGGCGATCCTGCGCGGCCGCATCGACACCATCCTCGATGCGTCCTTGCGCAAGGTCCTGGGCGAGGTGCCGCTGTTCACGGTGCTGTCGGCCGATCGCGCCGAGCTGATGAACAAGATCCGGGACCAGGCGAACACCGAGACCAAGCAGTTCGGCATCGACATCATCGATGTGCGGATCAAGCGGGCGGACCTGCCGGCCGAGAACAGCCAGGCCATCTACCACCGGATGCAGACCGAGCGCGAGCGCGAGGCCAAGGAGCTGCGCGCGCAGGGCGCCGAGCTGGCGCAGCGGATCCGCGCCCGCGCCGACCGCGAGCGGCGCGTGATCCTCGCCGAGGCCCAGAAGGAGAGCCAGATCATCCGCGGCGAGGGCGACGCGCAGGCGGTCAAGATCTTCGCCGATGCGTTCGGCCGGGACGTCGACTTCTTCACCTTCTACCGCTCGATGCAGGCCTACAAGACGGCGCTCGGGGACGACTCCACGAGCGTGGTGCTGTCGCCGGACAGCCAGTTCTTCCGCTACTTCGACAACCCGGATGGGGTGTTGCAGAGCGCGCACGGGCCCGAGACCGCGCCGGGCCCGGCGGCCGCGGGCGCGCCGCCGGCAGCGCCTCGAACGCCGCCCGCCGCCACGGTCGGGGTCGACCAGGCGCCGGCGGCCAGCAAGGTCGAGTAGGCAAGGTGGCGGACCCGCCCGCGCGATGCTGCCGGAGGCGGACGCGCGGTGCGGCGGGCGACCGGCAGGCGCAGAGGCGGCAACCCGATGACCGATCTGGCGACGGCCCTGGCGTTGGTGCTGGTGCTGGAGGGGCTGTTCTGGGCGCTGTCGCCGGACGCCATGAAGCGCGCCGCCGCGCTCGCGCAGGGCCTCGCCAACGAGCAGCTCCGGATCGGCGGCCTGGTCGCGGTCGCGCTGGGTGTCGTTCTGGTCTGGCTGGTGCGCGGCTAGAGGCGCTCAAAGGCGCGGCTTTTGCCCCGGATATGATGGCGCGGGATCGATTTCGCGCGTATGGTGAGATAGCTGCCTAGCCGATCATGCCCGTCATGGCGCGGCAAATTGGGTGCCCTTCCGTAGAGCGAGGTCGACCGCTGGGATTTGCCAGCGGGCGAGGTCGTGGAGAACTGTACATGAGCCTGGTGACAGCCTTCGCCCCTGCCAACCCGACAGCATCACGCGGCCGTGCGCGACGGGCTGGACGCACGCTGTGGCTTGCCGTGGGCCTGGTGGGCCTGGTGTTGGGACCCCAGCCGAGCCGCGCGGGACCACCGCAGATCAGCTTTGCCGACATCGTCGACCGGGTCGCGCCGGCGGTGGTCAACATCGCGACCAGCAAAATGATCCCCCGCGGTCAGAACCCGGCGTTCCCGTTCCCGACACCGCCGCCCGGCTCGCCGTTCGAGGACTTCTTCCGCGAGTTCTTCGACCGCGATCGGCCGCCGGAGCAGGCGCCGCAGCGGCAGGCGTCGCTGGGGTCGGGCTTCGTGGTCGACCCCGCCGGCTATGTGGTCACCAACAACCACGTGATCGCCGAGGCCGACGAGATCTCGGTGGTGTTCGGCGACGACGCGACCTACAAGGCCAAGCTGGTCGGCCGCGACCTGAAGACCGACCTGGCCCTGCTCAAGATCGAAGGTGACAAACCCTTCCCGGCCGTGACCTTCGGCGACAGCGACCACATCCGGGTCGGCGACTGGATCATCGCGATCGGCAATCCGTTCGGCCTCGGCAGCACGGTGACCGCCGGCATCATCTCGGCGCGCTCGCGCGACATCCACGCCGGGCCGTACGACGACTTCCTGCAGGTCGACGCGCCGATCAATCGCGGCAACTCCGGCGGCCCGACCTTCGATCTGAGCGGCGAGGTGATCGGGATCAACACCGCGATCTTCTCGCCGAGCGGCGGCAACGTCGGGATCGGCTTCGCGATCCCGTCCAACCTCGCCTTGCCGGTGATCAATTCGCTCAAGGCCGAAGGCAAGGTCAAGCGCGGCTGGCTCGGGGTCCGGATCCAGACCGTGACCGACGAGATCGCCGAGAGCCTGGGCCTGCACGGCGCGGCCGGGGCGCTGGTGGCGAGCGTGACCCCGGGCGGACCGGCCGAGCAGGCCAAGATCGAGGCGGGCGACGTCATCCTCGAGTTCGACGGCAAGAAGATCGACCGGATGCGCGGCCTGCCGCGGATCGTCGCCGAGACTCCGATCGGCGAGGCGGCCAAGGTCGTGGTCTGGCGCCACGGCGAGCGCAAGATGTTCGACGTCACCCTCGGCGAGCTGCCGGAGGAGGAGGAGCTGGCGGCGCTCACCGAGAGCGAGGCCAACACCCCGACCTCGGCCGACATCGATGCGCTCGGGGTCACGGTCGCGACCATCACCGACGAGCTGCGGACCCGCTTCCAGCTGGCCGAGGAGATCAAGGGCGTGGTGATCATGAACGTCGCCGACAACGGCGCGGCGAGCAAGGAGAACCTGCGCGCCGGCGACGTGATCGTCGAGGTCGGCCAGGAGGAGGTCCATTCGCCGCCCGAGGTCCTGGCCAAGGTCAACCAGGCCCGGCAGGACGAGAAGAAGTCGGTCCTGTTGCTGATCGATCGTCAGGGCGATCTGCGCTTCGTGGCGCTCCGCCTGGCCGACGCGACGGCGCCGCCGGCACCGGCGCCCGCACCGGCGCCCCAGGCACCAGCGCCGGCGCCGCAGTAGCTTCGGCACCGGCGGGCGGGCCGGCAGCGGTCCGCGCCGCGTCGGGTGGCGCCACCGACGGCTGGCTGCGGGGGTGTGCCGGGACGTGCCGGCGCGGTCGCCGGGCGCGCTCAGGCGAGCACGAAGTCGCGCCGGGCGATGCCCTGCAGATAGAGCAGAGCGGTCAGGTCGCCGTGGCTGATCACGACCGTGACCGCCGCCCTGACCACCGGATGGGCTCGATAGGCGACCCCGAGGCCGGCTGCCTTCAGCATCGGCAGGTCGTTGGCGCCGTCGCCGACCGCGAGGGTCTCGGCTGGCGCGAGCCCTCGCGCTCGCGCCAGGCGCTCGAGCAGGGCGAGCTTGCTCGCCGGGCCGCGCACCGGCTCGAGCACCCGGCCGGTCAGGTGGCCGGCACGGGTCTCCAGGCGATTGCCCTGGACCAGATCGAAGCCGAGCGCCGCGCGCACCCGTTCCGTGAACGGCGCGAAGCCGCCGGAGACCAGCGCGGTGGTGGCGCCCCGCGCGCGCATCGTCCGGACCAGGGTCGCCGCACCCGGCATCAGGCGCACGCGCTCCCGATAGATCTCCCCGAGGACCGTGACCGGAAGGCCCGCGAGCAGGGCGACCCGGGCCCCAAGCGCGGTGCGAAAGTCGAGCTCGCCGTTCATGGCGCGCCGGGTGATCGCCGCGACCTCGGCCTGGATGCCGAGCGCGCCCGCCACTTCATCGATGCACTCGACCGTGATCGCGGTCGAATCCATGTCGCTGACCAGGAGCCGCTTGACCCGCGCCCCGGCCGGCACCAGCGCGACGTCGACCCCGGCGTTCTCGAGCGTCTGCCGGAGCGACCCGGCGAGCTCCGCCCGGGCGGCGTCCTCGAGCGCGAACTCGCAGGCTTCGGCCTCGGCGAGCCAGCAGGGGCTGGCGCCGACCGCCCGGCCGACCTCGGCGACCAGCTCGGGCCGGAGCGGCGCCCGCGCGGGATCGGCGATCAGGCAGAGAACCCGGCTCACCGGCGGTCGTCCTTGTCGCCCCGACCCCGGCTCTCCTTGCCCCGAGCGGTCTGATGAGCGGTCTGATCGTGATCGGCGGCCCGAGCGCGAGCGGCAAGTCGGCGCTGGCGCTGCGCCTGGCCGAGGCCCTGGATGGCGTGATCATCAATGCCGACAGCATGCAGCTCTACCGCGAGCTGCCGCTGCTCACCGCGCGGCCGGGCCCGGCCGACGAGGCCCGGGTGCCGCATCGGCTCTTCGGCGTGCTTGGCGCCGCCGATCCGGCCTCGGTCGGGCGCTGGCTCGAGCTCGCCGGCGAGGCGATCGCGGCGAGCACGGGCGCCGGCCGGCTGCCGATCGTGGTCGGCGGCACCGGCCTTTATCTGTCCGCCCTGCTGCGGGGCCTGGCGCCGGTGCCGCCCGTGCCGGCGGCCGCCCGGGCCGCGGCGGAGGCGATGTTCGAGCGCCTGGGCGGTCCGGGTCTGCATGCCGAGCTCATGCGGCGCGATCCGGTCATGGCCGCCCGGCTCCGTCCAAGCGACCGGCAGCGCCTGATCCGCGCCTTCGAGGTGCTGGCGGCGACCGGCCGCTCGCTCGCCGACTGGCAGGCCCTGCCCCGGTTCCGGCCGCGGTTGCCACAGCCGATCGAGGGTATCGCCCTGCTGCCGCCGCGCGCCGAGCTGCACCTCCGGATCGAGCGCCGGCTGCGGGCGATGCTCGCGGCGGGCGCGCTGGGCGAGCTTCGCGCGCTCCGGCTCGCCCACCCGGAGCCCGATCTGCCGCTCCTGAAGGCAGTCGCCGTGCCCGAGTTCCTGGCGCACCTGGACGGCCGCCTGGATCTCGCCGAGGCGCTCGCGCGCGCTGTCATCCGGACCCGCCAGTACGCCAAGCGCCAGGTGACCTGGCTGCGCCATCAGCTGCCCGAGCTGGAGCCGCTCCAGGGGTTCGGCGACGCGCCTGCGATCCTCCCGGATCTGCAGAGGCTCAAGCGCCGCTTGTTGACCGATGCCGCGTTGCCGCATAGTTTCCGATCCAGCCCTTGAGGGGCCAAAAAACCGGCGCACGAAGGGTAACCAATCCCAACCGACCGCCGAGGCATCGATCGAGGAGCCAAAATCATGCCAGATGCCACCTCGCTGACCCGAACCGACGCCCAGAATCAGGCGACGACCCAGCCGATGACCGGCTCGGAGGTCGTGCTCCAGGCGCTGGTCGAGCAGGGGGTCGAGGTGGTATTCGGCTACCCGGGCGGCGCAGTCCTGCCGCTTTATGACGCGATCTTCAAGCAGGACAAGATCCGCCACATCCTGGTGCGCCACGAGCAGGGCGCGGTCCATGCCGCCGAGGGCTACGCGCGCAGCACCGGCCGGGTTGGCGTCGTCCTGGTGACCTCCGGGCCGGGCGCCACCAACACCGTGACCGGCCTGACCGACGCGCTCATGGACAGCGTGCCGGTCGTCTGCATGACCGGCCAGGTGCCGACCCACATGATCGGCAACGACGCTTTCCAGGAAGCGGATACGGTCGGCATCACCCGGCCCTGCACCAAGCACAACTATCTGGTCAAGTCGGGCGACGCGCTCGCGCGCGTGGTCCACGAGGCGTTCCACGTCGCGCGCAGCGGCCGCCCGGGGCCGGTCGTGATCGACCTGCCCAAGGACATCCTGATGGGCCCCGCGACCTACGTCGGGGCCGGCCAGGTCCGGCACCGGACCTATAACCCGAGGGTCGAGCCGCAGCCCGAGCCGATCGCGCAGGCGGTGGCGCTCATGGCCAAGGCGCATCGGCCGATCTTCTACGTCGGCGGCGGCGTCATCAACTCGGGCCTCGAGGCCTCGGAGCTGGTCACCGAGCTGGTGCGCGCGACCGGCTTTCCGATCACGCTGACCCTGATGGGGCTCGGCGGCTATCCGGCCTCGGACCCGCAGTTCATCGGCATGCTCGGCATGCACGGCACCTACGAGGCCAACCTCGCGATGCACGGGTGCGATCTGATGATCGCGGTCGGCGCGCGCTTCGACGACCGGGTGACCGGCCGTCTGGACCGGTTCTCGCCGGGCTCCCAGAAGATCCAGATCGACATCGATCCGAGCTCGATCAACAAGAACGTGCCGGTCGACGTCGCGATCGTGGGCGATGCCGGCCGCGCGCTGCGGGCGCTGCTCGAGGCCTGGCGGGCCAAGGGCAACCAGGCCGACCCGGCCAGGCTCGAGCCCTGGTGGGCCAAGATCCGCGAGTGGCAGGCCAAGGACAGCCTCCGCTACCGGCAGAGCGACAGCATCATCAAGCCGCAGTACGCGATCCAGCGGCTCTACGAGCTGACCAAGGACCGCGAGACCTATATCACGACCGAGGTCGGCCAGCACCAGATGTGGGCCGCCCAGCACTACAAGTTCGAACGGCCGCGGCATTGGATGACCTCGGGCGGGCTCGGGACCATGGGCTACGGCCTGCCGTCGGCCATGGGCGTGCAGGTCGCGCACCCGGACGCGCTCGTGATCGACATCGCTGGCGAGGCGTCCTGGGTCATGAACATGCAGGAGATGTCGACCATCGTGCAGTACCGCCTGCCGGTGAAGTCGTTCATCCTCAACAACTCCTACATGGGCATGGTCCGCCAGTGGCAGGAGTTCTTCCACGGCAATCGCTACAGCGAGAGCTACATGGACAGCCTGCCGGACTTCGTGAAGCTGGCCGAGGCGTTCGGCGCGGTCGGCCTGCGCGCCGAGCGCCCGGACGAGGTCGACGACGTGATCAAGGCGATGATCGAGACGCCGCGGCCGGTGATCTGCGACGTCGTGGTCGACCGGGCGGAGAACGTCTACCCGATGATCCCGGGCGGCTCGGCGCACAACGAGATCAAGCTCTGTCCCGAGGACGACGGCGCTGAGCCGGTACAGCGCTCCGAGGAGGGCATGGTCCTCGTCTGACCGCGCCCCGTTGCGCCGCCTGCGGTCCGGATGCCGCCCGCGGCGGCGCCGGGCCGGAGGTTGCGGAGCAGGGGGTAGCGAATCATGAGCCAGCCGGAGCAGCGCCACACGATCGCGGTGCTGGTCGACAACGAGCCGGGCGTGCTCGCCCGGGTGATCGGCCTGTTCTCGGGCCGGGGCTACAATATCGACAGCCTGACCGTAGCCGAGGTCGACCGCGCCCGCGGCCGCTCGCGGATCAACATCGTGACCACCGGCACCGCCCAGGTGATCGAGCAGATCAAGGCCCTGCTGGACAAGCTCGTGCCGGTGCACAAGGTCGCCGACCTCACCGTCGAGGGCCCCTGTCTCGAGCGCGAGCTCGCCCTCGTCAAGATCACGGGCGACCGCGAGAACCGGGTCCAGGCGCTCCGGATCGCCGACTTCATGCATGCGCGCCTGGCCCACAGCACGCGCGACAGCTTCGTGTTCGAGATCACGGGCTCGTCGGAGGAGATCGACGCCTTCATCGACTTCATGGAGCCCCTCGGCCTCGCCGAGGTCAGCCGCGCGGGCGTGGTCGCGATCGCCCAAGGCGCGCGAACCTTGTAGTGGGCGCGTCGGATGGCTCCGCGGGCCTGGACAATGGAGGAGTTCATTGCCTTCGAGGCTGGGGAGCTGGAGCGTTACGAGTTCGTGGGCGGGGTCGTACGCATGGCGACCGGCGGCACCGCCGCCCATAGCGCCATCAAGGGTAACGTCGTGCTTGCGCTCGACGAGGCGCTTCGACGCGGACCGTGTCGCGCCCTTCTCTCCGATCTCAAGGTTCTGACCCCGACCGCGGTCCTGTATCCGGATGTGCTGGTGATCTGCCGGCCGCTGGCACCTGACGACGACCGCCTGTCCGACCCGACGGCGGTCGTCGAGGTGCTCTCGCCGGCCAGCGAGACTTTTGACCGGATCTACAAATGGCGCGAATACCAGAGGATCGCCTCGCTCCGGCACTACGTCCTGATCGAGCAGAAGGAGCGCCGCATCGAGGTCTGGTCGCGCACCGACGCCGGCTGGGAGCTGGAGGTGGTCGAGCCGCCGGCCGATGCTGTGCCCCTGCGGGACCTCGGTGCCCGACTCTCCCTGGACGAGATCTACCTCAACAGCGGCCGCTGACGGCGTTCCTCCTTGACCGCACTTCAACCTTAGTTACGTCGCGTGTTGGTTCACGGCGCACGGGACGCGGCTGGCAGTGCGATACCCGGCCTTTCATGTTAAGTGCACGCTATCCGTGGGCAGAGGGAGACGATGTTGGCGCTGACGCCGGAGGGGCACGAGGGATGCGCGTCTACTATGACACCGACGCCGATCTGAACCTGATCAAGAGCAAGCGCGTGGCCCTCAACTGGGAGAATAGAACGACCGGCGAGCGGTTCGTGGGCTGCACCGGCTACCCGCGCTGTCGTTGGACCAAGGATCTGCCCAGCTAACGCAGCGGGTTGAGAGTGGGCACGCCGAGCGGGGCGAAATCGCGCTCGTTGGCGGTCACCACGGTCAGGCCGTGGACCGAAGCGACGGCAGCGATCTTGGCATCGTCGTTCGAAGGCACTGTCCCGGCCCGCTCGCCATCGCCCATGAAGGCACCCCATTGCAGGGCGGCCTGGACATCGAACGGCAGGATCCGCTCACCGAAGGCCGGCAGCACCTCGTGGCGCAGCCAGTGGCGATAGTGCTCGCGCCGCCGGCCTGGTTGCAGACGCGTGATGCCGCGGGCAATCTCGCCGATCACGACGGCGCAGGTGAACAGGTCGCGCTCGTCGTTCAACTCGTACCAGCGAAGGGCCGGCCCATAGCTCGGACGGCCAGGATTGCCGAGCACCGACAGGAACGACGTGTCGAGGAGGAAGCCGCTCAAAGTTCGACGTCACGCCCGTGGTCGCGCGCCCGCTCGGCCGCGAAGTCGGGCTCGGCGAAGGGTCCCGCCTGGAGAACCTCGAGCAACGGTCGGCCGCGGCGACGCTCGGGGAACAGCGCGTGCTCGAGGATCAGGCGGTGCTCGGCCTCCATCGAGCGGCCATGGCGGACGGCCTGCTGCTTGAGGCGGGCGACCACCTCGTCGGGCAGGTTGCGGACGTGGAGCTGGCGCACGATGGTACCAATGCTAACGTTTCGTGCCCATAGGTAGCGCGCAACACACCGTCGCGCAAGTCGCGACCGCGACCCGCCGACCGTCGCGGACAGCTTGATCGCGGCGCGGGGCTTCATTACAAGACGGCAACCCCGCCAGATGCCCGTGCGGCGCCCGCCAGCGCGCCGCCAACAAGATCCGAGGAACGGAGGCCCGCGCGATGCGCGTCTACTACGACAACGACGCCGATCTGAACCTGATCAAGAGCAAGCGCGTGGCCGTGATCGGCTATGGCAGCCAGGGCTTCGGCCATGCCAACAACCTGAAGGACAGCGGCGTGCCCGAGGTCGTGGTCGCGCTGCGGCCGGGCTCGGCGACCGCCGCCAAGGCCAAGGGCGCGGGCTTTCGGGTGATGCCGGCGGCCGAGGCCGCGGCCTGGGCCGATGTGGTCATGGTCCTGGTGCCGGACGAGCTGCAGGCCGACCTCTACCAGCAGGAGCTGAAGCCCAATCTGAAGGAGGGCGCAGCGCTCGCCTTCGCCCATGGCTTCAACATCCATTTCCGCCTGATCGAGCCCAGGCCCGATCTCGATGTGTTCATGATCGCGCCCAAGGGGCCGGGCCATCTGGTGCGCGCCGAGTACGAGCGCGGCGCGGGCGTGCCCTGCCTGGTCGCGATCCAGCAGGACGCCTCGGGCGGCGCCCTCGATCTCGCGCTCTCCTATGGCGCCGCGATCGGCGGCGGCCGCGCCGGGATCATCGAGACCAGCTTCCGCGAGGAGTGCGAGACCGATCTGTTCGGCGAGCAGGTGGTCCTGTGCGGCGGCATGTGCGCGCTGATCCAGGCCGGCTACGACACCCTGGTCGAGGCCGGCTACGCGCCCGAGATGGCCTATTTCGAGTGCCTGCACGAGGTCAAGCTGATCGTCGACCTGATCTACGAGGGCGGCCTTGCCAACATGCGCTACTCGATCTCCAATACCGCCGAGTTCGGCGACTACACACGCGGGCCGCGGGTCGTGACCGACGCGACCCGGGCCGAGCTGAAGCGGATCCTGGCCGACATCCAGAGCGGCGCGTTCGCCAAAGAATGGGTGCTCGAGAACAAGGCGGGCCAGGTCAGCTTCAAGGCGCTGCGGGCGAAGCACGCGGCCCACGGCAGCGAGGCGGTCGGCAAGCAGCTGCGCGGCATGATGCCCTGGATCACGGCCAAACGCCTGGTCGACACGACCAGGAACTAGGACGGACGAACGTGGCTCGAGGCGACAAGAAGCCCCCGGCGGGCCGCGCCGGTCCGCACCCCGGCCCGCGCGGCAAGCCCCCGGCGCCGGCCAAGCCGCCGGCGGCGCCCATGATCGAGCAGCCGACCATGCGCCGGCGCCTGGCGCTGCTCGGCCTGCACCTGCCCGAGGTCAAGCCGCCCGCCTTCCAGTACGTGCCCGTGGTCGTGCATGGCGGGATCGCCTACGTCAGCGGCCAGCTGCCGTGGCAGGGCGACGAGCTCGGGCCGCTCGGCAAGGTCGAGCGCGAGGTCGGGGTCGAGCAGGCGCAGGAACTCGGCCCGCCGCTGCGCGCTGCAGGCGCTGGCCTGGCTGAACCAGACGCTCACCGGCGGGCTCGACGAGGTCGAGCGGGCGCTCCGCCTGACCGGCTACGTCGCCTCCAGCCCGGGCTTCGACCAGCAGCCCAAGGTGATCGACGCCGCGTCCGAGATCCTGGTCAAGGTGTTCGGCCATGCCGGCCAGCACGCGCGCTCGGCGATCGGGGTCGCCGAATTGCCGCGCAACGCTCCGGTCGAGATCGAGTTCACCTTCGCCCTCAAGCGTCGCCCGAGCCCGGCCCAGCGCTTCCGCCGCCCGGGCTTCCCGGTGGTCGAGATGCGCTGAGCAGCGGGCGTGACGGGTGGCTGTAGCCGCTTGGCTGGCGGCCACGTCATACGCAGCCGGACCGAACCTTCCGGCACGACTCCTTGACACGAGTGCGGCAATGCCGCATATATCTCTTCGTGCAGATCGTCGCCACGACGACCTATGAGCGGGCCGCGCGCAAACTGCTCGCTGTGAGTGAACGTGACGCGATGGAGCGGTCGATCGCAGCCGACCCGTTGGCCGCGCCGATCATTCCGGGCAGCGGCGGCATCCGCAAGATGCGCTGGGCCGGCTCGGGCCGAGGCAAGCGCGGCGGGGTTCGGACGATCTATTTCCACGACAGCGAAATGGCGACGATCTACCTGCTCACGATCTACGCCAAAGCCGACCGCGAAGACCTGAGACCAGGCGACCTCAAGGCTTGGACGCGGCTTGTGGCGACGATCAGGAAGGAAAGGCGCCTATGACGGACGATCGGAGCGCGCTCGGCCTCGAGGTCGAGGAAGCGTTGAATGAAGTGCTCGGTCACGTGCGGGGCGAGATCGCCCTGCCGACCCGGCTGATCGACGCGCCCGCCAGCGCCGATATCCTTGCGGTGCGTAAGAAGCTGGGCCTGAGCCGCCGGCGCTTTGCCGAGCGCTTTCGCCTCGACCCGCGCACGTTGCAGGACTGGGAGCAGGGGCGGCGCACGCCCGATCAGGCAGCGCGGGTTCTGCTGACGGTCATCGACCGGGAGCCTGAGGCGGTCGATCGCGCCTTGACGCCGTGAATTAGCCCCCTTGGATTATCTCACGATCGGCAGCGCCTGGATGTCGTAGGCGTGGTGGAGGGTGCGGCCGAGGCCCGGGTCGTCGAGGGTCATCTCGAAACGGGACGCCGGGCGGATGCCGCCGATCGCGGCGATCGCGCCCATGAACATCACCGTGCCGGGCGGCAGCGGCGCATCCGTCGGCGAGGCCCTCCTCCTGGGCGTAGGCGGCGATCAGCTCCTCCGGGCGGCGGACCGCGGCCAGCGCGCTTTCCATGTAAAGCCTGCGCAGGCCGGCCTCGAGGATGTGCGCGCGCAGCACCAGCCGGTCCCAGTGGCCGACGATCTCCTCGAAGCGCCAGAGCTGGGCCGCCATCGGCTTGCGGCAGAGCTGCTTCGAGAGCGCGACGCCCTGCGCTTCCATCGCCCGGTCGGTGTGGTCCGAGCCGAGGCCGACCCAGAGCCCGTCGGCGAGTGCCACCAGCACCGCCTCGACCTCGCCTGAGGTCGCCTCGCCCAGCACCTGGATCGCCGCGACCGGGCCGGCGAGCAGCGCCGGGTCGAGGCGGTAGAACAACGGCACGCGCGAGGGACCCGGGACGCCCAGCGCCGCGAGCTCGGCCACGTGATGCTCGACCGCGGCCGGGTCGCGGCCGGTCCAGCCGGCCATGATCAGGTTGCTGGCCTCGATGGCGATGCGATCCGCGCCGCGCGCGCTCAGGCGGTCGAAGACGGGCATGGCGCGTTCCTCGCGGCGGTCTCGAGGCGATCACACTAACGCGGACGCTTACCAAACTGAAGGCATCGGGCTTTACAAATACCGGCCGATGGTCTTGTATCGTGCCGTGAAGGGTGATCGCCAAGTTGGGCCGATGACCCTAAAGGCGAACCAACGGGGACTTGGGACCACGGTGATGTTGTGCCGCGCCAGAGTGACGACCAGCGGTCGCGGCGACCGTGCCCATGGGGTTCTCCTTCCGGCGGAGCTTCGACTTAGCTGCCCCTGAACCGCTGCCGATCCGCGCGCGTTCAGGGGACAGCCGTGCCACAGCGAAGCGTCAACCATCCGCCAGAAGGGAATCGGGCCATGTCGGCCGAGCCAGCCAATCAGACCGCCCCCGAGAACCGCATCATCATCTTCGACACCACGCTCCGCGACGGCGAGCAGTCGCCGGGCGCCTCGATGACCGTGCCGGAGAAGATCCGGATCGCCCAGGTCCTCGAGGAGATGGGCGTCGACGTCATCGAGGCAGGCTTCGCGATCGCCTCGCCGGGCGACTTCCAGGCGGTCAGCGAGATCGCCAAGAAGATCAAGAACAGCGTGGTCTGCTCGCTCGCGCGCGCCAGCCGCGGCGACATCGAGCGCGCCGCCGAGGCGCTCGAGCCGGCGGCGCACAAGCGCATCCACACCTTCATCGCGACCAGCCCGCTGCACATGCGGGTCAAGCTGCAGATGACGCCCGAGCAGGTGCACGAGGCGGTGATCGACAGCGTGACCCATGCGCGCCGCTACTGCGACGACGTCGAGTGGTCCTGCGAGGACGGCTCGCGCTCCGAGCATGATTTCCTCTGCCGCTGCATCGAGAGCGCGATCGCGGCCGGCGCGCGCACGATCAACATCCCGGATACGGTCGGCTACGCCTACCCCGAGGAGTTCGCCGACCTGATCTCGATGATCCGCAACCGGGTCCCGAACATCGACCAGGCGGTCATCTCGGTCCATTGCCACAACGATCTCGGCCTCGCGGTCGCCAACTCGCTGCGCGCGATCGAGGCCGGCGCCCGCCAGATCGAGTGCACGATCAACGGCATCGGCGAGCGCGCCGGCAACGCCGCCATGGAAGAGATCGTGATGGCGATCCGCACCCGTCAGGATCTCATGCCCTACGCCAGCCGGATCGTCACCCAGCACATCACCCGCGCCTCGCGCCTGGTCAGCGCGGTCACCGGCTTCGCGGTCCAGAACAACAAGGCGATCGTCGGCGCCAATGCCTTCGCCCACGAGGCGGGCATCCATCAGGACGGCATGCTCAAGGACCCCGGCACCTACGAGATCATGCGCCCGGAGGATGTCGGCCTGGTCCGCTCCAACCTGGTGATGGGCAAGCATTCCGGCCGCCATGCCTTCCGCAAGAAGCTGGCGGAGCTGGGCTACGAGCTCGGCGACAACGCGCTCGCCGAGGCGTTCGCCCGCTTCAAGGCGCTCGCCGACAAGAAGAAGGAGATCTTCGACGAGGACCTGATCGCGCTGGTCGACAACGAGATCCAGGCCGCCGATCAGCGGATCAGGGTGATCGAACTCGACGTGCACTGCGGCTCGCGGCCGACGTCGCTCGCCCGGGTCGTGCTCGAGATCGACGGCACCGAGCGCTCCGCCGAGGCCGAGGGCAGCGGGCCGGTCGATGCCACCTTCAACGCGATCCAAAAGCTCGTGCCCCACGCCGCGACCCTCTCCCTGTTCGAGATCCATGCGGTCACCGAGGGCACCGACGCCCAGGCCGAGGTCACGGTCCGGCTCGAGGAGAACGGCAAGACGGTCAATGGCCAGGGTGCCGAAACCGACACAATTCTCGCGTCGGCACGCGCTTATGTGACGGCGTTAAACAAGCTTTTAGTGAAAAGGGAAAGAACAGCACCAGCTGCCCTGTCCGCGTGAGCGCCTCGGCTTGGGTAAGCCCGGACCGAGGTGATCGAGTACGAGAGCGGCGGACCGGTCATGGCCGGCTTGGCCATGCCGACCGCCGCTCCAGCGGACCTGGGCCCGGATCTTCAGCCAGGGAACGCGTCCGCATGTTCTCGAGAATTCTGGGCCTGTTGTCCGCCGACATGGCGATCGACCTCGGCACGGCCAACACGCTCGTCTACGTCAAGGGCAAGGGGATCGTCCTCGACGAGCCCTCGGTGGTCGCCATCACCAACAATCGCGGTCGCAAGCAGGTCCTCGCGGTCGGCGAGGAAGCCAAGCAGATGGTCGGGCGCACCCCCGGCAACATCGAGGCGATCCGGCCGCTGCGCGACGGCGTGATCGCCGATTTCGAGGTCGCGGAGGAGATGATCAAGCATTTCATCCGCAAGGTGCACAACCGGCGCAGCTTCGCGAGCCCGCGGGTGATCATCTGCGTGCCGTCGGGCTCGACCGCGGTCGAGCGCCGCGCGATCCAGGAATCCGCCGAGAGCGCCGGCGCCAGGCGCGTGTTCCTGATCGAGGAGCCGATGGCGGCCGCGATCGGCGCCGGCCTGCCGGTGACTGAGCCCACCGGCTCGATGGTGGTCGACATCGGCGGCGGCACCACCGAGGTCGCCGTGCTCTCGCTCGGCGGCATCGTCTACGCGCGCTCGATCCGGGTCGGCGGCAACAAGATGGACGAGGCGATCATCAGCTACATCCGGCGCAACCACAACCTCCTGATCGGCGAGTCCACCGCCGAGCGGATCAAGAAGGAGATCGGCTCGGCCTGCCTGCCCGAGGACGGCAACGGCCGGGTGCTCGAGATCAAGGGCCGCGACCTCATGAACGGCGTGCCCAAGGAGATCGTCATCAGCCAGCGCCAGATCGCCGAATCCCTGGCCGAGCCGGTGAGCGCGATCATCGAGGCGGTCAAGGTGGCGCTCGAGCACACCGCACCCGAGCTGTCGGCCGACATCGTCGACAAGGGGATCGTTTTGACCGGCGGCGGCGCGCTGCTCGGCAACCTCGACTTCGTGCTCCGCCACGCGACCGGGCTGCCGGTCAGCCTCGCCGACGAGCCGCTCACCTGCGTGGCGCTCGGAACCGGCCGCTGCCTCGAGGAGATGAAGACGTTGCGCCACGTCCTGCACACCGCGTATTAAAGTACATCTTCGGCCCTGGTTCGACCGCGCTGGTTGCGCAGATTGGAGTACGATTACCAGGGGCCCGGTCGGGTCCTGCGGATGGCTTCGGGCCGCTCCGCGGGCAGCGTCCCGCGCGCCTGATCGATCGTGACGGAGGCTTCGCGTGAAGCTCGAGCGCCGCTCGCTGTCACGTCTGACCGTGCCGTTGAAGGCGCTGGCCGATCGCTTTGCCTTCGGAACCCTGATCGTCGTCTCGATCGTCCTCCTGATCGTCAGCAAGGCCGACATCCGGCTGCTCGAGGCCGTCGACAGCGGCGTCAGCGATCTCCTGGCGCCGGTTCTCGAGGTCGCGGTGCAACCGATCCACGCCTCGCGCCGCCTGGCCCGGAACGTCGGCGAGCTGGTCGCGCTGCGGTCCGAGAATGCCCAGCTGCGCGAGCAGAACCAGCGCCTGCTCGAGTGGCAGAGCGCGGCCCGCCAACTCGCACTGGAGAACGCCGGCTTGCGCCAGCTGCTGAACGCGGTCCCTGAGGACGGCCATCCGACCGCGGTCACGGCGCGGGTGGTGGCGGATGCCGGCGGACCCTTCGTGCAGACCGTGCTGGTCGATGCCGGCGCCGAGCAGGGGGTCGTCAAGGGCATGGCGGCGGTCAACGAGCGCGGCCTGGCCGGCCGGGTGATCGAAGTCGGGCGGCGAAGCGCCCGGATCCTGCTGTTGACCGATTTCAACTCGCGCGTCCCGGTGATGATCGAGCCCTCGCGCGATCAGGCCATTCTGGCCGGCGACAACAGCCGCGAGCCGGGCCTCCTGTTCCTGCCGCTCAATCCCCGTCTCTCGGTCGGCGACCGCGTGGTCACCTCGGGGCGCGGCGGCGTCCTGCCGCCGGGCCTGGCGGTCGGCGTCGTCAGCGCGCTCGGCGAGCGCAAGGTCACGGTCACGCCGCTGATCGACTGGGACCGTCTGGACTATCTGCGTCTGCTGGAATATGCGCGGGTCCTGCCGCCGGAGCGCCTCGAAGCCGAGCAGCGGGAGACCTACGGACCACCCTTGCCGCCGGGCTTCCGGGTCAAGGGGGCGCCCGCCGCGGCGCCGGCGGCACGGCTGGTCGGGCCGCCGCCGGTCGAGCTCGTCGAGCCGCCGCCGGTCGACCTTCCGGACGATCCCGAGCCCCCGGCGGAGACGCCGGAGTGACCGGGCTCTGGCTGCGCCAGCTGGACGCGCAGCTACGGGTCGTGGTGCCGTTCCTGACCGCGCTGATCGCCGTGCTGATCGACGTGGCCCCCCTGATCGGCTCCGGGCCGGCCGGCCTGACCTCGTTCTCGACGCTCTGCGTGGTCTACTTCTGGAGCCTCTATCGCCCCGACCTGTTCACGCCGAGCGCGGCCTTCCTGACCGGCCTGATCTACGACGGTCTGGCCGGCCTGCCGCTCGGCCTGACCTCGCTGGCGCTGCTTCTGGTGCGCAATCTGATGGTCGTGCAGCAGCGGTTCTTCCTGGCCCGTTCGTTCCCGGTCGTCTGGAGCTGCTTCCTGGTCCTGGCACCGGTCATCGAGGCCGCGCGCTGGCTGGTCTCCAGCCTGTGGTGGGGGCACGCCTT
>CAVTFM010000004.1:0-19476 GCA_963733965.1 uncultured Alphaproteobacteria bacterium | reverse complement strand
TTGGATCATCCCTGAACGAGATGCTCGGGCTGCGCCACGAGGCTGACTACGGGAGGGAGCAGGTGCCAGCCGTCGATGCCGAACGTGCCGCGACGGAGGCCGAGACCTTCGTCGCCGCCGTCGAGCAGCTGATGCACGGTCAGACCTAAGCCGCGCGCAGTTCATCCACGGCCGCGCCGAAGGCCCGATCAAGCTCGATCTATCCCGACCATTTTATCAGGTCAAACATAAAAGCCAGGACTGCTATCATGGCCAGCCAAAAATTGCGTGCAAGCTCCTGTCCGTATTTCAAGTCAGCGAGTTCATCGGGTGTCATTTCGCCTCGATATGCGTATTCCAACAGAAACCATAGCGGGACACCGAGGGTAAGCCCACCCAAGATGAGCCTTTGAGCCTACCACCGCCCCGTTGAGCTCCGACAGAAAAAGAAAAGAGCAAGACCTGTTAGTACAAATGCGCCGAATACTATACCAAAGCTGACACGCACATCTGCTCTTGCAGTGATTCGCGTCGCCGGATGGGGTTCGGTTGTCATGGTGTCTACTCCGGGGAAAGTCATCTCCAAGACCACCATCCATCCAGACCGATATTCTCCGGATGGGCTCCGTGTGCAGCGAAAATAATGCTCCTCCTTCCGTATTTGGTCAATAGAAAGCATTCTGACGGCCGATCACACACCGAGACAGCCACTGGACTCCAGTCAGAGGGCTGAATCTGGCTGCGTTTGTCCCGCTGCTGACCTTCGGTGAATGGCTCTCCCTGCTGGCTTCAGCCACAGGACCCTCTGCTGCTGATCACGTCGCCGGCATGGGCGACCCGCACGGGCGGTCGATGCGGCGCGGATCTCGGCGAAGACCTCTCTCAATTCCGCAATTCTGCCGCACGATCCGGCGGCGTGGATCTTCACGAGCCGCGACGCATCGTCACCAACCACTGTGCCTCCTCGTTCGGCAGCGCGAGCGAGCATGCCGCTGCGGTCGATCACGGTGACCGGGCGCCATTGGACGGATGCCTGCCCTACTTGCTCGAGACTATTTACAGCTGATGCCATATCGTGCTCAATCATACCTCAGATTGCATAGATCGTTAGGGAGAGTGCCATGAAGGACTGCGCTTCGGCCTCGTCTGCTATGGGGGCGTTTCCCTCGCCGTCTACATGCACGGCATCACCAGTGAGCTGCACATGCTGGTCCGGGCGTCGAACGCCCACACCAAGGCGAATGGCGGCGGGAACCCGTTGCCTGAGAGCACAACCGAGCACGTCTATTTCGCGATGCTCGATCAGATAGCCACCAGGCAGCCGCTTCAGGTGATCGTCGACGCGATCGCCGGCACGTCGGCCGGCGGCATCAACGGCGTGGCGCTTGCGAAGGCGCTCGCTCACGACCTCGACCAGGCCCCCCTCAAGCAGGTCTGGTTCGACAAGGCCAGCATCTGGAAGCTGCTCTCGCTTTCGAAGCTGCTCCGGCGCGAGGCGGTGCTCAACGGCGACCGCATGCTCCGCTGGTCCACGAGGCGCTGGGCGCGATGAACGCGACCGGCCCCGAAGGCGCGAGCCTGATGCCCGACGACCACCGTCTCAACCTCTACGTCACGCTGACCGACTGCAGCGGCTATCGCCGTACGATCGACATCCACGACCCCGCCGCGATCTTCGACCGCGAGCATCGGCACGTCCTGACATTCAGCTACGATCGCGGCGAGAAGATCGACGATTTCGGGGCGCAGGCCGACCCCGGGCTGACGCTTGCGATCCGTTGCACATCGAGCTTTCCAGTCGCCTTCGGCCCCGTCAACCTCGAGGACCTCAGCGCCGTCGCGAAGTCCTGGCCGGCGGCGGATCGCGATGCCTTCATCAACTCCGCCTTCGTCCGCTACAAGATCGAGAACGCCAAGCCCGACGCAGCCTACTTCGTCGACGGCGGCGTCCTCAACAACCGGCCCTTCGATCATGCCGTGCGTGCGATCCGGGAGCGTCCGGCCAACCACGAGGTCGACCGCCGGCTGCTGTTCATCGAGCCGCATCCCGAGCCGCCACCAGCCAACCCCGAGGCGCAAGGCCTGGCCGGGCGTCCGCATCTGGTGCAGACGGCGCGGGCGGCGCTGCTATCGATCCCGAGCCATCAGCCGATCGCCGATGCGCTGCTGGAACTCGCCGGCTACAACCAGCGCGTGCTGCAGATCAAGCACCTGATCGGGGTCCTCCAGCCCAAGGTCGACGAGCTGACCCAGAACGTGATCAAGATGCGTGTCCACGACATCGGCGTCCCCGAGTGGAACCAGCTCGAGACGTGGCGGGAAGACATCCGCAAGCGCGCCGAGGAGGAAGCCGGCGCCGCCGCCGACAGCTATGCCGCGCTCAAGATCAGCGCGGTCCTGGCGCACCTGGCCTCGGCGATCTGCCGGTTGCTGCACTACCCCACCGGGTCGCGCCCGGCGATCCTGGTGGCGCGCATCGTCCCGGCCTGGGCCGAACGTGCCGGCATCATCACAGGCGAGCCCGACCTCACCGACGAGCAAGCCGAGTTTCTCCAAGTCTTCGACCTCGGCTACCGGCGGCGCCGCCTGCGCTTCCTGGTCGAGTACGTCAACCAGCTGTATCCGCCATCGCCGCCCCCCCTGCCGCCGCGCGAGCAGGTGGACGCGGTCAAGACCGCGCTCTACGCCCTGATGGCCGAGCTGCAGGTGATGGGCTCCGGAACCTGGCTCGAAGATGCGACGCTGCAGCAGATCCGCGAGGTCTTCGGGCAGGGCAAGATCGAGAAATCCGATGGCCCAGCCACCGCGCTCGCCGCCTTCCTCGGTGCTCATGAGGGCACCATCGCGTCGATCCTCGCTCACCTCCAGGTCGGGTTCAACGACCGCCTGACAGCTTTCAACAGCCGGCAGGCGGAGGGGCTTGCCAATTTGGGTCGGCTGGGCTGGGACGATCGGTTCGTCGGCGACCTGCGCGCCCGCTATCTCGGGTTCGCCTACTGGGACCTACTGCTCTATCCGATCCAGGCGCTCTCGGATGTGGCCGAGCTGGACATGATCGAGGTCACCCGCATCAGCCCTGAAGATACCACGGCCCTCGAGCCGAGAGGCACCACACAGCGCCTCAAGGGCGTCGGTCTCGCCCATTTCGGCGCTTTCCTCTGCCGCAGCTATCGCGAGAACGACTTCCTCTGGGGCCGCCTCGACGGCGTCGAGCGCCTGTTCAGCATCCTCGCCGACGTCTCGAGCGAGAACGGCGTCGACCTCGATCGGCGCCTGATGTGGCTGGCCTTCAAGGCGGTGCTGAACTCGGAGGCGCCGAACCCGAAAAGGCGGTCGTCGAAGCGCCTGGTCGCGGCGCTGCGCGCTCAGGTCGACCGCGGGCTCGCCAGCTTTCTCGGTCGGCCGCCGGGCCAGCCGCCCGTCCTGCCGCTCGCCGAGGCCGCCGACTAACTCGGATTTCTCAAACTAGGGCGTGCATCGGGGCTCTGGATCGGCGATAACTCTTCTGTGACAAAGGGTTAACACGACGCAGAGGAGGTCCCCGATGCCGACAGAGTGTAGCCGCGAGCGGTTCGGATTTGAAGCCGTCGAAGGGCGCCAGGTGGTGGCCGCGTTCGACGGCGGGCAGGTGACCTCCGACGCCGGGGCGCTGCTGCTCGGGGCCGTGAACCGGGCGATCGGTCTGGTGGGGCGCTTGGCGGGATGTTTCGCCGACTGGCGCTGCCAGGAGCTGGTCGAGCACAGCGTCGAGACCCTGCTGATGCAGCGCATCTGCGGCCTCGCGCTGGCTACGAGGACATGGTCGACCACGACGAGCTCCGCCACGACCCGGTGCTGGCGACCCTGGTCGGCAAGCTCGAGACACGGCGCAAGGACTGCGCGCCGCTGGCCGGCAAGAGGACCTTGAACCGGCTCGAGCATGCGCCGGTCTCGGCGCTCGCCTTCTGACCGTTCTGGCATGCTCCGGTACGCGCCCAACTCGGGCGTTCGCTTCCGTTCGTCCCAGATTTCGCCGTCGGCGACCTCCACGGACGCTCTCCCCCGACCCCAGCCAGCTTCTGCGCCGACACCGCCACCAATCCCACAGGGCTAGGGGGTTTGAGAAATCCGGGCTAGGGGGTTTGAGAAATCCGGGCTAAGTCCCGGCCAGGCGCCGACCGTCGCCTCGTGCGCGCCTCAAGCCGCGCGGACGTCGAGCTTGATCGGGCCGTCGGCGCGGCCGTGGATGAACTGGTCGACGTAAGCGTCGCCGCTCTGCGTCGATCTGGCCGACCGGGCCCTGCCAGATGATCTTGCCCTGATAGAGCATGGCGACCCGGTCGGCGATTTTTCGCGCGCGCGCCAGATCGTGGGTGATCGAGAGCGCGGTGGCACCCAGCCGCCGGACCGCGCCTGCGATCAGCTCGTTGATCACATCCGCCATGATCGGGTCGAGCCCGGTGGTCGGCTCGTCGAAGAACAGGATCTCGGGCTGGGTCGCGATCGCGCGCGCGAGCCCGACCCGCTTCTGCATGCCGCCTGAGAGCTCGGCCGGCGACAGGTCGGCGACCGCCGGCGGCAGCCCGACCCGGCCCAGGACCTCGATGCCCGCTCCTTGGCCTCGGCGCGATCCAGCTTCTTGATCTGGAGCAGGCCGAAGGCGACGTTCTCCCACACCGGCAGGCTGTCGAACAGGGCCGACCCCTGGAACAGCATGCCGAACTTGTGCATCACCTGCTCGCGCGCCCCGCGCGACAGGGTGGTGACCTCCTGGCCGTCGATTTCGATCGAGCCCCGGTCCGGCCGCAGGATGCCGAGGATGCATTTGAGCAGCACCGACTTACCGGTGCCCGAGCCGCCGATCACGACCACCAACTCGCCTTGGCCGATGTCGAGGTCGAGGCCGTCCAGCACCTGCTTGGAGCCGAACCGTTTGAAGAGGCCCCGCACCCGGATCTTTGGGGGAGCAGCAGATCGGACTTGCGGCGGATCGGGAGGCAGAGTCGGGTTCATTGGCTGAAGAACATCTCGGTGACCGCGTAGTTGGCGGTCAGGATCAGGATCGAGGCCGAGACCACGGCCTTGGTGGTCGCAGCACCGACCCCCTGGGCGCCGCCCTTGGAGTGGTAGCCCTGGTAGCAGCCCATGAGTGCCACCAGGAAGCCGAACACCGCCGCCTTGACCAGCCCCGTGATCACGTCCTGGGGCTCCAGGAACTCGAAGGTCCGGTTGATGTAGTCGTAGGGCCCGAAGCCGAGCTTGTAGATGCCGACGATGTAGCCGCCGAACACGCCGATGATGTCGGCCACGGCCACCAGCAGCGGCAGCATCAGGACGCCCGCGATCAGCCGCGGCCAGACCAGATATTTGTAGGGATCGGTCGAGAGCGTGGTCAGCGCGTCGATCTGCTCGGTGACCCGCATGGTGCCGATCTCGGCCGCCATCGAGGCGCCGACCCGGCCGGCGACCATCAGGCCCGCGAGCACCGGCCCGAGCTCGCGGGTCATCGACAGCACCACGATGGTCGCGACCGCGCTCTGCGCCTCGAAGCGCGAGAAGCCGGTGTGGCTCTGCAAGGCCAGCACCATGCCGGTGAAGATCGCGGTCAGCCCGACCACCGGCAACGAATAATAGCCAATGTCGACCATCTGGCGGAGGATCATGCGCGGGTACCAGGGGCCGCGCAGCCCCTGGACGATCGCGCGGGCGCCGAACAGCGCCAGATCACCGATGCTGGCGAGGAAGTTCAGGAAGACGTGGCCGATGACGGCGACCGGGTTCATGCGGGGATCTCTCGAGGTCATGGCCGGGATATAGCTGCGCGCGAACCGGCTGCCAAGCCGGGTCAACACCTCGTAGCCGATCGTATCGGCGGCCATGGCCAGCTCGTCGACCCCGTCTGGTCCCCCGATCATGGTCACCATGGTGCCGGGGCGGACCGCATCGGCCGCGAGCGCGGAGACGTCGAGGGTGATCAGATCCATCGAGACCCGGCCCGCGAGCGGCACGACGTGGTCTGCGATCCGGGCGCTCGCCCGCCCGCCGGCGGCGCGCGGATAGCCATCGGCATAGCCGACCGGGACGGTCGCGATGCGCATTCCGGGGCGGGTCGGATAGGTCGCGCCATAGCCGACCGTACCCGGGGCACATACGTCGTGCACCTGCAGCACCGGCGCCTCGAGGGTCACCACCGGCGCCATCGGATTGGCGCGCCCCGGCGTCGGATTGACGCCATAGAGCGCCACGCCCGGCCGGCAGAGGTCGTAGTGGAAGGCGTGCCCGAGGAAGATCCCGGACGAGTTGGCGAGGCTCGCGCGAGCTGCCGGCAGGAGGGCACGAAGCTGATCGAAGCGCTGGCGCTGCTGCTCGTTGAGCGGATCGTTCGGGGCTTCCGCGCAAGCGAGGTGGCTCATCACCAGAACCAGCTCGAGGCCCTCCAAAGCGCTCGCATCGAGCCGCTCGAGCTCGGCGTCGGCGAAGCCCAGCCGGCACATCCCGGTGTCGATCTGGAGCGCCGCCGGCAGCCGCCGGCCGACGCGGCGCGCCTGGCCCGCCCAGCGGGCGACGTCGCCCGGATGGTTGAGGACCGGGATCAGGCCGGCCTCGACCATGGCCGCCCCGGTCCGGGCCGGCAGGCCATTCAAGACGTGGATCCGGGCCGCGGGCAACCGGCGCCGCAACCCCCTGCCCTCATCGAGGTGGGCGACGAAGAAGCTCCTGCAGCCCGCGTCCGACAACGCACCCGCGACCTCGAGCGCGCCCAGGCCGTAGCCGTTCGCCTTGACCACGGCCGCGACCTCGCTGTCCGGCGCCGCGCGCTGCAGGCGCCGGTAGTTGTCGGCGAGCGCGCCGAGATCGACCGTCAGGACCGCTCTGGACGCGTCAATGGCCATTCACGATCAGGTCGCGGAACTCGAAATTGCTGAACCGGCCGCGGGCGGCGTCGAACGCCAGCTTGATCGAGCCGATCGGGCCGTTGCGCTGCTTCGCGATCATCAGATCGGCAATCCCCAGGCTCTTCTGGTAGCGCTCCAGCCACTTGCGATGCTCTTCCTCGTATTTGTCGTCGCTCTGGCCCGCCCGAGGCTGGGGCTCGGCCCGCTCCAGATAGTACTCGTCCCGGTAGACGAACATGACCACGTCGGCGTCCTGCTCGATCGCCCCGGATTCGCGCAGATCCGAGAGCTGAGGCCGCTTGTCCTCGCGCTGCTCGACCGCCCGCGACAGCTGCGAGAGCGCCAGCACGGGAATGTTCAGCTCCTTGGCGATCGCCTTCAGACCCTGGGTGATCTCGGCGATCTCCTGGACCCGGTTGGTCTGGGCGGAGCTGTTGACCGGTCGGACCAGCTGCAGGTAGTCGACCACCAGCGCCGACAGGCCGTGGCGACGCTTGAGACGACGGGCGCGCGTGCGGAGTGCGGCAACCGAGAGCGCCGGGGTGTCGTCGATGTAGAGCGCGCGGCTGGCCAGTTCCTGACTGGCCTGAACCACCCGCTTGAAGTCGCTGTCCTTGAGCTTGCCACGGCGCAGATCGTCCGAGCTCAGCTCGGCCTGAGCCGACAGCAGGCGCATCGCCAGCTGCTCGGCCGACATCTCGAGCGAGAACAGCCCGACCGCGTAGCGGCCGCCGGGGAGATCCTCGGCCTCCAGGCCGGCCGCGGAGGCGGCGGCGGCGTTGGCGGCGATCGTGACCGCGAGCGCGGTCTTGCCCATGCTCGGCCGGCCGGCCAGGATCACCAGGTCCGAGGGCTGGAGCCCACCCAGCTTCTCGTCGAGGTCGATCAGCCCGGTCGGCACGCCGGTCACCCGGCTGTCCTTATGATAGGCCGCCTCGACCATGGTGATGGTGCTGGTCAGCACCGCCGGAAAATCGCGGAACCCGCCCTCGAATTCGCCTTCCTGCGCGAGCTTGAACAGCTGCTGCTCGGCGGCCTCGATCTGCTCGCGCCCGCTCTCGGGCAGGCTCGGATCGTAGGCCCGGTTGACCATCTCCTCGCCGACGTGGATCAGCCCGCGCTTGAGCCCGAGGTCGTGCAGCAGGCGACCGTAGTCGGCGGCGTTCAGAATGGTCTCGGCGGCCCGCGCTAGCCTTGCGAGATAGCGGGCGCCATCCAGCTCGCGCAGCGCCTCGTCTTCGTCGAACGCGACCTTGAGGGTCAGATGGTCGGCGAGCCTGCCGCCCTCGATCAGCCGCTTCATCGCCTCGAAGATCCGGCCGTGGACCGGCTCGTAGAAATGCTCCGGGCGCAGGAACTCCGCGATCCGGTGATAGGCCTCGTTGCTGATCAGGATCGCGCCGAGCAGCGCCTGCTCGGCTTCGATGTTGTGGGGCTGGGTGCGGAAGCCCGCCGGTGCCCGTGCCTCCAGGGCGTCCGGTTCGGACAGCAGGTCAGTGTTCATGTCACGAAACTATCACGAAGCCGCGATCCCGCGGCGCCCTAATTTGCCCACAGCAATGTGGATCACGGGGAGCAAAGCGCAGCCATCTCGCAGGTCAAGGCTGGGCCTCAAAGACTACGCCTGGCTGTGTCGCTCGCGCAACAGCGGACGCGTGTGTGCTCATCGGCCGGTTTAGCAGCCCGGCGTGCCGTCATTGACCGAACCACCGCCCGACCAGGGCCGGATCGGCCTTGATCTGCTCGTACTGGTCCTGGATGAAGCGCATGGTGTCGTCGCCATAAGGCGCCTGCCCGGCGGCACCCTTGACGCCCCGCTCGGCCAGATCGAGGGTCATCCGCACGGCAGCGTAGTGCGGCGTGGTGAAGCCCGCCCGAGCGGCGAGCGCGGCGAGGCCGCGCCGGTCGGGGCCGTAAAGCAGCTGGCGGACGCGCCGCAAATCGGTGTCCGCCAGGAGCCCGATGCCGGCCTCGAACCGGCTGATCTCGCCGTCGCGCAGAAACATCAGGAGCGCCTCGGGGTCGAGCTCGCCAACCGTCAGCCGGTGACGCAGCTCGCGCTCGAGCGTGCGTTCGCCATGCTCGCGCGCGACGATGTTGAGCGTGGCGCGGTCGCGGGTCGCCGCCATCAGCTGGCGCGCCTGATCTGGCGTCATCCGCCGCTTGCGTACGAGTTCCCATTCCAGCCGCTCGCCGATCTCCGCAACCATCTGGTCGACCAGCTCGTAGGGCAGCGCCGGACGCCGGACCAGTCGCTCCCGCACGCCGCGGTCGTCGCGGTAGTCCTCGGCCATGCGGGTCAGGGTCTCGTGCGAGATCTTGGCACCCGCGTTGCCGATCAGCCGGGCGACGACCTCGGCCGCGCCGGTCTCGGCGAGGCTATCGGACAGATACTCCGAGAGGTGCTCGCGCCCGGCGACCGCAAGCGCATACTGCATGGTGTGGGTGCGGACGATCTCGACCAGATCCTCGTCGCTGAGCACGGGACTGCGCTCGAGCACCGGTCGGGCGACGTCGATGTCGTCGTGCGCGAGGCGCGTCGCGACGTCATGTGGCAGGTGGGGGCTCGCCGCCAAAGTCTCGGCGAGCGTGCGGCGAACGCTCTTCTCCAGGTCCTTGACCAGGAGATGGAGCACGGATTCGGCGAGCGACCTGGTTTCACCCTCGATCAGGCTGTCGTATTGTCGGCCGAACTTGGCGGCGAGCGCGGCGCGCGCGCCGACCGAAGGATTACTGCGCAGCTCGTGGACGTCGGCGACCGACAGCCGGTGCCCGGCGGCGGCGGACGGCGCAGTGCTCGGGACCGCCCGCGCACCGCCCTGGAGCAGTTGGGTGCGCCGCCGACCGGCGACCTCGCCGGAGGTACGGACATCGGACGCAGGCTGAGCCGTCGGCGGTGTCATGTCGTTCTCTCGCTCGCGGATGGGCTCTCGCTCGGGGATCTGGCGGCCGACCCGCGGCGGCGCCGGACGCGAGCGTCTTTGTGGCCGGCGCAAGGTTAAGGTTCCCTTGAATCTCGACGGACATCGCGCAGCGCCGATGATCGCCCTCGGAGCCGCCGACATCCTGCACGCCGTGGCGCGCGCGCTCGGCACTGGCGATCAGGCTGTGCTGGCCGAAGTCCGGCTCGCAACCGGTCGCCGCGCCGATCTGGTAGCGCTCGACCGGGCCGGCCTGATCACCCTGATCGAGGTCAAGGCCAGCCGTACCGACCTCCTCACCGACCGACCGCAAATGGCGGGATTATCTGGACTTCTGCGATGGCTTCTAGTTCGGGGTCGCGGAGCGCTTCCCGCTCGAGCTCCGTCCCCCGGACGAGGGCTGATCCGGGCCGACCGCTTCGGCGGTGAAATCCTGCGTGAAGTCCGCAGCGGAGCTCGGCAGCGGCCGCCGAAAGGCGCTCCTGATCCGGTTCGCCCGGACGCGGCCGGCCGCCTGCAGATGCTACGGGATCCGTCGCGGTGACCGGCGGGCCGCGTTGATGACCCGGCCGACCGCATCAGTCCGCCGGCGCCTCGAACAGCCAGTCCTCGATCAGGTGGCGGGCGATCGAGTCCGGGTTGGGCAGCTGGACCGGCCGGCGCTCGGGGTCGAGCAGCTCCGCGCGCGTGAACCAACCGGCGTCGACCAGCTCCTCGGGATCGATCCGCAGCTCGTCACTCCCGGCGGTCGCACGAAAGCCGAGCATCACGGATGCCGGGAACGGCCAGGGCTGGGACGAACGATATTGCACGTTGGACAGCTCGATGCCCGCCTCCTCGTAGATCTCGCGGCGGACCGTTTCCTCGAGAGCCTCGCCGGGCTCGACGAAGCCCGCAAGCGTCGAGTACATGCCGGCCGGAAAGCGCGCCGAGCGCCCGAGCAGACAGCGCTCGCCAAGCTCGGGATGGGCGTGGGTCACGAGCACGATCACCGCCGGATCGCTGCGCGGGAAATGCTGCGCCCCGCAGCTCTCGCAGCGGCGGACATGACCTCCCTGGTCGCTGACTGTCGGCCCGCCGCAGACGCCGCAGAAACGGTGCCGGCTGTGCCAGTGGGCGAGCGCCCGGGCGTAGGCGAGCCAGCCCGCCTCCCTGGCCTGCAAACGGGCGCCGACCGCGCGCACCTCGACGAAGCGGCCACCCGCCGGAGCAACCCGTCCGAGATCGGCCGCGAACAGGCCCACACCTTCGTGCTCACCGAGGAAGATCGCCTCCTCCGGTAGGGGCTCGCCGAGCTCGGCCACGGTCAGGAGCAGGGTCGCGGGCTCGTCACTGGCACTCACCAGCACCTCGAGGCCCGACATCAGGATCACCCGCGTTCCGGCATCGACACGGCGCTCGCCGAGCCAAGCGGCATCCAGCCGGCGATGGGCGGCGCGATCGAAGCCGGCACCGCTGTAGCGATGCGGCGGCGGATTGGACAGGCGAGCCATGGCCGCTCCTCGGTTCGGGCCCTCACTGTACGCCAAGGCGGAAGCACGACCAACGGCTTGTGCGGGCTTGCACCGGGGCTTGCACCGTGCCTGTATTGGGCTCGAGCGGGCGCCTTGCGCTCGGTCGGGGAAAGCCCGATATTGGCCTGGGGAGCTGGCGGCGGACGGTCCACTCGCCAACCCGGTCAGGTCCGGAAGGAAGCAGCCGTAACGAGCTCGGGCCGGGTCGCATGGCCAGCTCCCTTAGCCCGTCTCACTCCGGACCCGTCGCCGGAGCCAGGTCCGATGCCCGACAGCGCCACCGATCCAGCCACCCGCCTCCTCGATCCTGGCGGTCAGCGCACCGACCCGTACCGGGTGCTCGCCCGTGCCTATCGGCCGCAGCGTCTGTCCGAGTTGATCGGCCAGGCCGCGCTGGTCCGGACCTTGACTAATGCGCTCCGTACCGGCCGGATCGCGCACGCTTTCCTGCTGACCGGCATCCGCGGGGTCGGCAAGACCACGACCGCGCGCATCATCGCGCGCGCGCTCAACTGCATCGGTCCGGACGGCCAGGGGCAGCCGACGCCTGAGCCCTGCGGCGTCTGCGCGCAGTGCGTGGCGATCGCCGACGGCCGCCATATCGACGTGCTCGAGATGGACGCCGCGACCCGCACCGGCATCGACGACGTGCGCGAGCTGGTCGACAGCGTGCGCTACGCCCCGACCACGGCCCGGTACAAGGTCTACATCGTCGACGAGGTCCACATGCTGTCGGAGAAGGCCTTCAACGGCCTGCTCAAGACGCTCGAGGAGCCGCCGCCGCAGACCATCTTCATCTTCGCCACGACCGAGGTGCGCAAGGTCCCGGTCACCGTGCTCTCGCGCTGCCAGCGGTTCGACCTCCGCCGGGTCGAGGGCGAGCGGCTGCGCCAGCATCTGGCCGAGATCGCAGCCAAGGAGCGGGTCAGGATCGAGCCGGGCGCGCTCAGTCTGCTGGTGCGCGCGGCCGAGGGCTCGGTCCGCGACGGCCTCTCGCTGCTCGACCAGGCGATCGCGCTGCACGGCGAGGGCAGCGACACGCCGATCGCTGCTGAGCAGGTCCAGGACATGCTGGGCCTCGCCGATCGCGGCCGGGTGCTGGAGCTGTTCGAGCGGCTCGTGCAGGGTGACCTCAGGGGCGCGCTCGATGGGCTTGACGAGCTCTACGACCTGGGCACCGCACCCGAGGCCGTCCTGCAGGATCTTCTCGAGATCAGCCACTGGCTGACCCGGATCAAGGTCGCACCCGACGCTGCCGAGGCGTTTGGGGTGGCGGCCGCGGACGCCGAGCGCGGTCGCGCTCTGGCCGAGCGCCTCAGCGTGCCGGTGCTTGCGCGCAACTGGCAGATGCTGCTCAAGGGCCTGGACGACGTCCGCCAGGCGCCGAGCCCCCTGCTGGCGGCCGAGATGGTGCTTGTGCGGCTAGCCTATGTCGCCGAGCTGCCGCCGCCGGCTGAGCTCGCGCGCCAGCTGGCTCCGGACCAGGACCCGGTCACACCGCCGGCGCGTTCGGCGCGCCCGGCCGCCGCCGGCACGATGGCATTCGCGATCGCCGAGCCGGCGCCGGCACCGTTCGAGACGCCTGAGCGGGAGCGCGCCCAGCCGGCGTCCTTCGCCGAGGCGGTCGAGCTGTTCCGCCACTTTGGCGAGCCGATGCTGCACGGCTGGCTCCACCAGGCCGCGCACTTGGTGCATTTCGAGCCCGGCCGGATCGAGCTTCGCCTCGGCGCCGGCACACCCGCCGGTCTGTCGGGCCGAATCGCTGCGGCGCTCGGCCGCTGGACCGGCCGGCCCTGGCTGGTCAGCGTCAGCGCCGACGGTGCGCCAGCAACGCCGACGCTCGCCGAGCAGGCGGCGACAGCCAAGCGCGAGCGGATCGACGCGCTCGCCCGCGACCCGCGGGTCAGGCCGGTGCTCGAAAGCTTTCCCGGGGCCAGGATCGTCGATGTGCGATCGGCTCCAGACTGAGAGCCTGTGGAAGAACGCCTCAAAAGCTGCGATCGCGGCCGGAAGACACCAATGAGTCTGCGGGGCATTTTTTCGCGGGCTCGATTGGTCTACAAATTCTGACACGACCACCCGAGCCCCAGACCGGAGCGACCATGAAGAACATCGGCAACATGCTCAAGGAAGCCCAGAAGCTGCAGAGCCGGATGGCCGAGATGCAGGCCAAGCTGGATGCGATCGAGATGGCCGGCGCGGCCGGCGGCGGCATGGTCACCGTGACCCTGAACGGCAAGGGCGAGATGCGCGGCATCAAGATCGACCCGAGCCTGGTCGACCCCGCGGAGATCGAGATTCTCGAGGACCTGGTGGTCGCCGCGTTCAACGATGCCAAGGCGAAGGTCGAGGCGCACGTCCAGGACGAGATGAGCAAGCTGACCGGCGGCATGAACCTGCCGGCCGGGCTCAAGCTGCCATTCTGATCCGGCGCGCCGCACCCGCCGAACGCCGACGATGGTCGCGCGCCCGCTCGAGGACCTGATCCAGTTGCTGGCCAAGCTGCCCGGTCTCGGGCCACGCTCGGCGAGGCGGGCGGCGCTGCACCTTTTGAAGCAACGCGAGACGCTGATGCAGCGCCTGGCACTGGCGCTCGGCGCCGCCGCCCGAGAGGTCCGCCAATGCCCGGTCTGCGGCAATCTCGATGCCGCCGAGCCGTGCTGGATCTGCGCCGACGCCGAGCGCGACGGCCGCCTGATCTGCGTGGTCGAGGAGGTCGACGACCTTTGGGCGCTGGAGCGCTCCGGGCTGTTCAAGGGCCGCTATCACGTGCTCGGCGGCACGCTCTCTGCGCTCGACGGGCTCGGCCCCGAGGATCTCGGCATTGACCGCCTGCTGCGCCGGATCGAGTGTGATCGGGTCGCCGAGGTGATCCTCGCGACCAGCGCCACGGTCGACGGCCAGACGACCGCGCACTACATCGCGGAGCGCCTGGCGGCGAGCGGTCCGGTGGTCACCCGCCTGGCCCATGGCGTGCCGATCGGCGGCGAGCTCAACTACCTCGACGACGGCACGCTGGGCGCCGCGCTCAAGGCGCGCCGGCCGATCGGGGACGGTAGCGCCGATCGCGCTTGACCGGGGGGCGCCGAGTTCCTAGGTGTCGGGCGCCCGGACCATGATACCGACCCCGAAGGCCCCGCTCGAGATTCTGGAGGCGCCCGATCGACGCTTGACCACGGTCTGCGCGCCGGTCCAGCGGGTCGATGCCGATCTCCTGCAGCTGCTCGACGCCATGCTCGAGACCATGTACGCCGCGCCCGGGATCGGCCTCGCGGCCCCCCAGGTCGGCGTGCTCGAGCGCGCGTTCGTGCTCGACCTCGGCGAGCAGGGCCAGCGGGCGCCGCGGTTCCTGATCAATCCCGAGCTGGTCTGGCGTTCCGAGAGCGAGACCGTCGCCGAAGAAGGCTGCCTCAGCCTGCCCAAGCAGTTCGGCGAGGTCGCCCGCGCCGACCAGGTCCGCGTGCGCCACCTCGACCGGGGGGGCGAAACCCGGGAGATCGATGCCGAGGGCCTGCTTGCCCGTTGCCTGCAGCATGAGATTGACCACCTGAACGGCATCCTGTTCGTGGACCACCTCTCGGCGCTCAAGCGGACCATGATCCTCCGCCGGCTGGCCAAGGCCAAGCGCACCCGGCAGAGCGCCTGAGGCCGGTGGCCTCGGACCGGTTCGCCGGGAACGGTCGGCTAAAGAGCCGGTTGCCCGGAACCGGTTGGACTGGAACCGGTTGGACCGGAACCGCCGCGCTTGGCAAGGCGTACGGCCGTCCGTATCACCAGGGCTGGAGCGCTCCTTGATTCGAGGGCGGAATGGTCTCAGCCGGGGATCTGCCGCTGCGGCTGGTGTTCATGGCCACGGCCAGCTTTGCGGTGCCGAGCCTGGAGGCACTCGCCCGCAGCCGCCACACGTTGGTCGGGGTCTACACCCAGCCGGCCAAGCCGGCCGGGCGTGGCCTGCGCGCCCGCCCCGCCCCGGTCGAGATCGCGGCCCGGCGCCTGGGCCTGTCGGTGTTCTCCCCTCCACGCCTGCGCGATCCGGAGGCTCAGGCGGAGTTTGCGGCGCTCGGCGCCGACCTCGCGGTGGTCGCGGCCTACGGGCTGATCCTGCCGCGCCCGATCCTCGAGGCGCCGCGGCTCGGCGCCATCAACCTGCACGCTTCGCTGCTGCCGCGCTGGCGCGGCGCGGCGCCGATTCAGCGGGCCCTGCTAGCCGGCGATGCCGAGACCGGGATCACCGTCTTCCAGATGGAGCTGACGCTCGACAGCGGTCCGATCCTGGCCAGGGAACGCCTGCCGATCACGCCTGCGAGCACGGCGCAAAGCCTTCACGACGACTTGGCGAGGCTCGCCGCGAGCATGGTCGGACCGGTGGTTGACCAGCTCGCGGCCGGGCTGGCGCGACCGGAGCCGCAGCCCGAGCAGGGCGTGACGTATGCTGCCAAGATCGACAAGGCCGAGGGCCGCCTCGACTGGACGCGTCCCGCGGACCTGCTCGAGCGCCAGCTGCGCGCGCTCAACCCCTGGCCCGGCTGCTGGACCGGATTCGAAGGCCAGCGGTTGGGCGTGCTCGCGGCGGAGGCCGCTCCCGGCCACGGGCTGCCGGGCGAAGTGCTGGACGCCGAGCCGCGGATCGCCTGCGGCGCCGGCGCGCTCCGGTTGACCCGCCTGCAGCGATCCGGTGGCAAGCCCATGGCGGCCGCCGCCTTCCTGCGCGGCTTCGCGCTGCCGCCCGGCAGCCGGCTCGGCCCCTGATGCCCCGCTACAAGCTGACCCTCGAATATGACGGCGGGCCGTTTCGCGGCTGGCAGCGGCAGGCCGAGGGCGCCTCGATCCAGGCGAGCCTGGAGGCGGCGATCCTGGCTTTCTGCGGCGAGGCAGTGCAGGTGACAGGCGCCGGCCGCACTGATGCCGGCGTGCATGCTCAGGGTCAGGTCGTGCACATCGACCTCAGGCGCGCGGTCTCGGTCGAGACGCTGCGCAACGCCCTCAACCATCATCTCCGGCCGCAGCCGATCGTGGTGCTCGAGGCCGCGACGGCCGGCGCCGACTTCCACGCCCGCTTCTCGGCGACCATGCGCCACTACCGCTACCGGATCGTCAACCGGCGGCCGCCGCTCGCGCTCGAGCGCGGCCGCGCCTGGCTGGTGCCCGGGCGTCTGGACGCCGAGACCATGCACGAGGCCGCCCAGCGCCTGGTCGGCCGGCACGATTTCACGAGCTTCCGGAGCGCCCTCTGCCAAGCCCGGTCGCCGGTCAAGACGCTCGCCCAGCTCGCCGTCGTCCGCAACGGCGAGGCGATCGAGATCGCGGCCAGGGCGCGCTCGTTCTTGCACCACCAGGTGCGCAACATGGTCGGTACGCTCAAGCTGATCGGCGAAGGCCGCTGGCCGGTCGGGCAGATCGAGGCGGTGCTGGCGGCCCGCGATCGCTCGGCGGCCGGGCCAACCGCGCCCGCCTGCGGGCTGTACCTGGTCCGAGTTGAGTATGGCTCGGAGCTCAGATCAGGCGGTCAGCCGACAGACTGATCGCGCCGTTGAGAACGAGGTCGACCAGGACCAGCAGCAGAGCGACCCCGCCGGTGCTCTCGAGGGCGGCGCGAGTCACGAACCACTGATAGAACAGGATCGCGCCGGTGACGAAAAGCGGCAGCAGGCCATCGAACACTCCCGGCGCCGCCGTGCTGATCGCGACCGCAGCCAGGAACGCCCCGACCTGCAGCACCGACGCCCAGTTCAGCGCGATGATCAGGGGTACGTAGTTGCGGCTCAGGCCGAACAGCTGGGTGAGCACCACCGCCACCAGCGGGAACGCGGCCCAGCTCAGCGCGTAGGCGAGCACCTGGACGAGCGCCGCCCATCCCAGGTCCAACGGCTCCGGGCGCGCCACCAGCTTCTGGGCGATCAACAGGGCGAAGCCGGGCGCGACCAGCACCGCCGCGAAGAAGGAACGCCAGAAGCCCTCGAACGAAAGGTTGAAATGCTTCATGCCCGATCGGTCGAGGAAGGCCAGCCGCCAGGCGCCATAGAGCGACTCGAGCACCTCCTTGCGATCCGGCATCAGGACGATCCGGCCTCAGGCGGGTCTGACGTAGCTCGCCAACAGCGCCTGGTAGATCCGGGTCAGCGCCTCGAGATCGGCGAGATCGACCCGCTCGTCAATCTGATGAATGGTCGCGCCGACCAGACCGAACTCGACCACTGGACAGACATCCTTGATGAAGCGCGCATCCGAGGTCCCGCCCGAGGTCGAAAGCTCCGGAGTGATGCCGAGCTCACGCTCGATCAGGCTCTCCAGCAGCTCGCTAAACGGCCCCGGCCGGGTCACGAACGGCTCGCCGCCCGCCTGCGTCCGCAGCTCGTAACGGCCGCCGACCGTGTCCAGGCGCTCGCGCAGCCGGGTCTCCAGCGAGCTCGCGCTGTAGCGGTCGCTGAAGCGGATGTTGAAGGTCGCGCGCGCCTGCCCGGGGATGACGTTGCTCGCCTGATTGCCGACGTCGACCGAGGTGATCGACCAGGTCGGACGCCTGGAAATACTCGCTGCCGCCATCCAAGGGCTCGGCGGTCAGTGCCGCCAGCATCGCGAGCAGGCGCGGGATCGGATTGTCCGCGCGCTCGGGGTAGGCGGCATGGCCCTGGACGCCCGGCACGGTCAGCCAACCGGTCAGCGAGCCGCGCCGACCGATCTTGATCATCTCGCCGAGCCGGCTCGGGTTGGTCGGCTCGCCGACCACGCAGGCATCGAGCCGCTGACCCTGCTCCTTCAGCCAGGTCAGCAGCTTCCGCGTGCCGTTGATCGCCGGGCCTTCCTCGTCGCCGGTGATCAGCAGGCTGATCGAGCCGGCCGGTCGATGCTCGGCGAGGAAGCGGGCGGTCGCCGCGACGAAGGCGCCGATCGCACCCTTCATGTCGATCGCGCCCCGGCCGTAGAGCTGGCCAGCCTGGACCACGCCCCCGAACGGGTCGACCCGCCAGGCCGCCGGATCGCCCGCGGGCACGACGTCGGTATGGCCGGCGAACGCGAGGTTCGGCTCGCCCTCGCCCAGCCGGGCGTAGAGGTTGCCGACCGATGCTGTCCCCGGTTCCTCGAAGGTCAGCCGGTGACAGCGAAAGCCGAGCCGCCCCAGAGCGTCCTCGAGCACGGCGAGCGCACCCTCGTCGGCCGGCGTCACGCTCGGACAGCGGATCAGCGCCTGGGCGAGCGCCACCGGATCGGCCAGGTCTCTCATGCACGCAACAGCTCGTTGATCGAGGTCTTGGCGCGGGTCCCGGCATCGACCCGCTTGACGATCACCGCACAGGCCAGACCGGGCCCCGGCCGTCCATCTGGCAAGGCCGACCCCGGCAGCGTGCCCGGCACGACGACCGAATAGGCCGGCACCCGCCCCTGGTAGATCTCGCCGGTCGCCCGGTCGACGATCCTGGTCGAGGCGCCGATGAACACGCCCATCGCAAGCACCGCCCCTTGCTCGACGATCACCCCCTCGGCGACCTCGGAGCGCGCGCCGACGAAGCAGTCGTCCTCGATAATCACGGGTTCTGCCTGGAGCGGCTCGAGCACGCCGCCGATGCCGGCGCCGCCCGAAACGTGCACGCGCTGGCCGATCTGCGCGCAGCTGCCGACCGTCGCCCAGGTGTCGATCATGGTACCGCGGTCAACGTGGGCGCCGAGGTTGATGAAGCACGGCATCAGCACGACGTCCGGGGCAATGTAGGCGGACCGGCGGACGACGCAGCCGGGCACGGCGCGAAAGCCGGCGGCGGCGAACTCGGCTGCCCCCCAGGCCCTGAACTTGGAGGGGATCTTGTCCCACCAACGAGCGCCGTCGGGGCCGCCTTCGATGGCGCTCATCGGGTTGAGCCGGAAGGACAGGAGCACGGCCTTCTTCAGCCACTGATGCACGGCCCAGCGGCCATCGATCTTCTCGGCGACCCGGAATCGGCCGACGTCGAGGCCGTCGAGCGCCGCCTCGACCGCCGCCCGGACCGGGCCGCCGCGTGTCGACGCCGATCCGGCTGCGCTGCTCGAAGGCGTCGTCGATCACGCGCTCGAGCGCTGCCTGGTCCATGGCTCGGTTCCCTCCTCGATGCTCGCGCGGCGGGTGATGGCCAGGTAGGCTATCGGAGCCGCCCCGCCTGTCAACTGGCGGTCCGTCGACCATGGCGTCCAGCCAGCCGTGGGGGAGACCCGGCA
>CAVTFM010000003.1:0-11879 GCA_963733965.1 uncultured Alphaproteobacteria bacterium | reverse complement strand
TAAGGTTAACGGCTTAGCAACCGGGCTTCACTTGTCGGGGCCTGGGCTTGTCGGGGCTTGGGCTTGTCAGGGCTGGAGGTCGAGCCAGATCATGGGGCGTCGGGCAACGAAGGCCATGGATCGCCGGTAGCGAAGGCTGGTGGCGGATGAGTGTGCTTACCTGGGCCGGATGTGTGTGCTGGATGCCCTTGATCCTTGGCGGCGTTGCGACAGCGATTTGCGCTGCCGGCGGGTGCCATCTATCTCGACGGCAACTCGCTTGGCCCGCTGCCCAGGGCAACGCCGGGAATCGTCCTGGACGTGCTGCGCCGGCAATGGGGGGAGGATCTGATCACCAGCTGGAACCGGCACGGCTGGATCGACCTGCCGGAGCGGCTCGGCGCCAATATCGCGAAGCTGATCGGTGCCGGGGCGGACGAGGTGGTGGTCGCCGATTTCGACCTCGGTCAATCTCTTCAAGCTGATCGCCGCGGCGCTGGGCCTGCGCCCCGGGCGCGCGGGTCTGGTCTCCGAGCGCGGCAATTTCCCGACCGATCTGTACGTCGCTCAAGGTCTTGCCGGACTGCTCGGCGGACCGGTCGAGCTGCGTCTGGTCGCAACATCCGAGCTCGAGGCGGCGCTCGACGGGGAGGTGGCACTCCTGATGCTGACCCACGTCGACTATCGCAGCGGGCGGATGCACGAGCTCGCACGGCTGACCAGGGCAGCGCACGACGCGGGCGCGCTGGCGCTCTGGGATCTGGCGCACAGCGCCGGCGCGGTCGCGGTCGACCTGAACCGCGCGGATGTCGATCTCGCGGTCGGCTGTGGCTACAAATATCTGAACGGCGGCCCGGGCGCGCCCGCCTTCCTGTTCGTCGCGGAGCGCTGGCAGGACGCGGCTCGCCAGCCGATCACCGGCTGGCTCGGCCATGCCGAACCCTTCGCGTTCCGAAGCGAGTATCGGGCCGCCGCAGGCATCCGGAAATTCCTCGCCGGCACGCCCTCGATCCTCGGGATGGTGGCGCTCGAGGCGGGCGTCGATCTCCTGCTCGAGGTCGATCCCGAGGCGCTGCGGGCCAAATCGGTGGCGCTGACCGAGCTGTTCATCGGCCTGGTCGAGCAGCGCTGCCCGGGCTTCGGGCTCGAGCTCGCGAGCCCGCGGGCGCCGGCCGAGCGCGGCTCCCAGGTTGCGCTCCGGCATCCGGACGGCTACCCGATCGTCCAGGCGCTGATCGCGCGCGGCGTGATCGGGGATTTCCGCGCGCCGGATCTGCTGCGCTTCGGCTTCGCGCCGCTCTATGTCCGCTTCGTCGACGTGTTCGATGCGGCCCTGGCGCTCCGGGCGGTGCTGGCCGAGCGCGCGTGGGACGTTCCGGAATACCGGCAACGAGCCGCCGTGACATGATCGAAGCCGCGCCATGACCGAAACCGACCTGATAGGACCGAAGCCGACCTGACATGACCGAAGCCGACGTGACATGACCGACCCTGCCGAGCCGGCCCTGGAGCCGGGCGTCGAGACCGACCTCGCCGATGCCCTGACCTACGGGCGCTACCTGGCGCTCGACGAGCTGCTCGCCTGTCAGCGGCCGGTCTCGGACAGCCACGACGAGATGCTGTTCATCGTGATCCACCAGGCGAGCGAGCTGTGGCTCAAGCTGATGATCCACGAGCTCCGGGCCGCGCGCGGACGGATCGCCGCCGACGATCTGCGGCCGGCGTTCAAGATGCTGGCGCGGGTCGCGCGCATCCAGGCGCAGATGATCCAGTCCTGGGATGTGCTCTCGACGCTGACGCCGGCGGACTACCTGGTGTTCCGGCACCGGCTCGGGCCGGCGTCCGGCCTTCAGTCGCACCAGTACCGCCTGGTCGAGTTCCTGCTCGGCAACCGGCAGCGGGCGCTGCTCGCGGTGCACCGGCACACGCCCGAGGTGCACGCCGAGCTGGCGGCCGAGCTGGCGCGGCCGAGCCTTTACGACGAGGCGATCCGGCTTCTGGCGCGACGCGGCTTTGCGATCGCGCGGGCCTGCGTCGAGCGCGACTGGAGCCGGCCCCACCGGTCGGATCCGACCGTGCTCGGGGCCTGGGCGAGGGTGTACCGCGACGCCAGCCACCGGTGGGATCTGTACGAGCTCGCCGAGGACCTGGTCGATCTCGAGGACGGGTTCCGGCAATGGCGCTTCCGGCACGTCACCACGGTCGAGCGGATCATCGGCCACAAGACCGGCACCGGCGGCAGCTCGGGCGTGAGCTACCTCCGGCGCGCGCTCGACGTGGTCTGCTTCCCCGAGCTGTGGCAGGTGCGCACGGAGCTCTAGCTGTGGTTATCATGAACGTTGTTCAGGCAGGGTGAGCCGGGCTCTGCGGCATGGCCTCTTGCGGGCGAGCGTGCCGGGCGGGCTTGCCGGTCAAGGCTGCAACCGGCGCAGCCGGCAGCTAGGCTGGCTTTGACCGGCCGTGGCCCGAGCCGGCGAGAATGCTTCGCCAGAAGGCAATACCGGATCAGGCCTGCCAGGGCGTGACCAACGTTCAGAGCAATGACAGCTAGCTGAGGCGGGCGCTCGACGTGATCTGAATACCGGAGCTCTGGCAGCTGCGCACAGAACTCTGGCAGGCTGCCGGGCTTCGTCGGCAGCCTGCCAGCAGAGCTCGTCCGTCGACAGCGTTCAGGTCGCGTCCTTCTCGGTGGTCGCGGTCTGGTCCGGCGTCGGCGTCGGCACCGTCGGCACGGTCATCTGCTGCTGGATGCTCTTGGCCGCGCTGAACAGCTGCTCCCGATCGAGCGCGCCGATCAGCGCATAGGCGAACCGCCCCTCGATCCAGTAGACCATATTGACGCCGTCTTCGCCGGCGAAGCTCACGCTGCCGTCATGGGCGCCGTTCATGGTCGTGGACCAGCGGGCACGGATGTAGAGCGTGATCCGGTGCGTGTCCGCGTTCTCGTACATCAGCTGCGCCGCCGGCTGACCGGACGCCGGCAACAGGCGCCCGCCGACCAGGTTGAAGCCGATCGCCTTCAGGTTCGGGGCGTGCACGGCCTCACCGAGCCGCTCCGACAGCCAGAGCAGCATGCTGTCCTGCTGATCGGCGCCGAACTCGACCGGGTGGCGGAGGTCGGGCGCGAACAGCAGATGCGCATTGGCCGCCTGCCGGGCGAAGCTCATCGCCGGCGTCTCGGCGTCCTGCTTGATGATCTCGCTGTGCATCACCCAGCCGCCGCCGCTGCTGCCCAGAAGCAGCAGCGCGATCCCGGCGAACCGTACGATCAGCCCGCGCCGGCCGACGCCGAACCAGTCCTGCAGCCGTCTGGCCCAGGAGGACCGGCCGCAGTAGTGCTCGACGCGCAGACGCTTGGGCAGCGGCTCATAGAGCACCTCGTCATAGGCGAGATGGAGCGCCTCGGTCAGCGTCCGATACTGATCCATGCGGGCCGCCTCGTCGGGATGGGCGGCCAGAAAGGCCATCACGGCCCGGCATCGCTCGGGCGGCAGCTGGCCATCGACGAAAGCCTGGAAGTCGTCCTCGTCGATCGAGGTCTGGCGAGTGGTCATGGCATGTTGCGCAACTTGGGGTCTTGCCCCGCCGCCTTGGGCGCGGGTCCGTACGCCATGAAGCGGCGCAGGGCTTCGCGGCCGCGATGCAGCCGGGACATGACGGTACCTATGGGAATGTCGAGAACGGCGGCGACGTTCTTGTAGTTCATGCCCTCGAGACCGACCAGCAACACCACCTGTCGCTGGGGCTCCGGCAACAACTGCAGGGCCCTCGCCAGGTCGCGGATCTCGAGCGAGCGTTCCTGGTTCGGCGCCGTCGCCATCTCGGGTTGGTCGTCATCGAGCTCCTGATAGTCGGCACGGGTGCGGCGCTGGCGCTGGTTGTTGATGTGAATGTTGTGCAAAATCGTGAACATCCAGGCCCGGATGTCGGTCCCGGGTTGCCACAGATGGCTGCGCGACAGACCTCTGACCAAGGCTTCCTGCACCAAGTCGTCCGCCCGTACGGGATCACCGAGCAAAGATCGCGCGTAGCGTCGCAGCTTCGGGATCTGCTCCGCGATCAGATGTTCGGTGTCCGCCACGCCGCCCTCATCAGACATCCCCGCGCCGGGGTCGTGCGCGGGGTCCACCCACGCTGTCGTTTGCACGTACGCCAACAGACCGCCACATACATTATTCCGGTCCGGCGCCGCCCCGCCAGCCGGCGTGGCATTTCCGTCGGCGACTGTTGCGATCCCGCCACAGCTGACGCCCGCAAACCCGTCGGTGAGAGGATATCCCCGCGGCTTGGCGCGATCGGGCGGCGCCCGAGCCTTGTGGCCATGGCGCCACCCTGGGGCGGCGGCTGGGGCTGCGCGCGGTTCAGGCGGTGCGCAGCCGGGCCACCAGCGCCCGGTGCAGGGCCGTGGTCCCGGCGGCGGCGAGCCCGGTGTGGCCGATGGCCGGCTTGTTGAGGATCAACGGCGCGCCATCGGCCTCGCTGATCCGGCCGCCGGCCTCGCCGATCAGCAGGGCTGCGGCGGCCAGGTCCCAGTCGTGGCTGGCGCGCAACGACACCAGGCCATCGAAGCGGCCGGCGGCGACCAGGGCGAGCTTGTAGGCGAGCGAGCCCATGGTCGTGAACTGAGCTTCGGGGATCAGCTTTGGCCAGTCGCGGCGGGTGATCTCGGTGCGGCTCGACAGGAGCCGGGCGCCGGCCAGGTCGCGATGGTCGCTGATCCGCATCCGGACCCCGTTCAGCCGCGCGCCGCCGTCCCGCTGAGCCTCGAAATGCTCGTCGGTCGCGGGATTGAGCACCGCGCCCAGCACGGGCGCGCCCTCGACCACCAGCGCGATGCTGACCGCGAATTCCGGCACGCCTTCGGCGAACGCCCGGGTGCCGTCGATCGGATCGACCATCCAGACCCGGCGGCGCCGCTGCCGCGAACCGTCGTCGGCGCGCTCCTCGGACAGCCAGCCATCCTCCGGACGGGCGCCGATCAAGATGTCGTGAAGCAGGCGGTCGACCGCGAGATCGGCCTCCGTGACCACCTGGCCCGGGCCCTTGTACCAGTGGCCGGGCCCGGCGCGGAATTGCTCGAGCGCGAGCGCGCCCGCGGCGGTGACCGCGCGCCGCAGCAGGCGCCGGTCGGCTTCGAGGTCGGGACCGTCGCTCACTGGCCGGCCACGGTCATGCCGTCGATGCGCAGGGTCGGCGCGTCGATGCCATGGCGGAATTCGAGATCGTCGGCCGGGGACAGCTGCCGGAACATGTCGATCAGGTTGCCGGCGATGGTGATCTCGCTCACCGGCCAGGCGAGCGCGCCGTCCTCGATCCAGAACCCGGCCGCGCCCCGGCTGTAGTCGCCGGTGACGTAGTTGATCCCCATACCAAGCATCTCGATGATGTAGACCCCTTCCTTGATGTCGGACATCAGCTGATCGGGGCTGACCCCGCCCGCCTCGACATAGGCGTTCGAGGGCGCGGGCGACGGCGGCGAGCCGACGCCGCGGGCGGCGTGGCCGGTGGTCTCGAGACCAAGCTGGCGGGCCGAGGCGCAGTCCAGGAGCCAGGTCGTCAGCACGCCGGCATCGACCAGCTTGCGGCGCCTGGCGCCGATGCCCTCGGCATCGAAGCTCGTGGAGCGGAGCCCGTCGGCCCGCTGGGGATCGTCGACGATGGTCACGCCCGGCGGGAAGATCCGCTCGCCGAGCTTGTCCTTGAGGAAGGTCGTGCCGCGGGCGACCGCGGGCCCGGCGATCGCGCTCGCGAGGTGGCGGACGATGCCGGGAGCGACCCGCGGATCGAACACCACCGGCAGGCTCTGGCTCTTGACCTTGCGCGGATTGAGCCGGCCCAGCGCGCGCTGCGCGGCCCGGCGGCCGAGCGCGGCGGGGTCGGGCAGATCCCTGGCGCGCACCACGGTCGCGAAGTCGTAGTCGCGCTCCATCTTGCCGTTGGCGGCGGCGATCACCGCGGCGCTCAGGCTGTGGCGCGAGCGCGCCGTGCTGCCGGCGAAGCCGTTGCTGGCGACGAGCGTCGTGCGGGTGCGCGACCAGCCGGCCTCGGCGCCTTCGGAGTTGCTGATGCCGGGCTCGGCGAGCGCCGCGTCCTCGGCGGCGGCGGCGAGCTCGGCCAGGGCGTCGGCGGCCGGCTCCTGGCCGTCATCCAGGTCGAGCTCGGGCAGCTCACGGGCGATCTGATCCGGCGCCGCCAGCCCGGCGAACGGGTCCTCGGGCACCGCCCTGGCGATCGCGAGCGCATTCTCGATCAGACGGTCCAGGCTCGCCGCCCCGAGGTCGCCGGTCGAGACGAGCGCCTGGCGCCGGCCGACGAACACGCGCAACCCGAGCTCGGAGCCCTCCGCGCGCTCGATCTTCTCCAGTTTGCCGAGGCGGCGCGTGGCGCTGAGCCCGGCGCTCTCGACCAGCATGGCATCGGCGGCATCGGCGCCGGCCTTTTTGGCGCGGGCAAGCAGGTCGTCGAGGAGGTCGAGGTTGCGGTCGCCCTGGGTCATCGCTCACCAGCAATCGTGGGTTCGCAGCCGGTGTCGCAGATATGGTCACGGCCCCTGCCGTCCGCCACGCCTGAGCGGCGATTTCGGTCGCCGATGATCGCTGGGATCGCGGCACTTCGCAACCTTACAAGGCCAGCACCAACCGAAGGCCATGGTCGATCTCGCGCATTTTCGCGCTGGCCACGTTGCCGACATGCCGGATCAGCCGGCCACGATCGAGCGTAGCGAGTTGCGACGCGTTCACGACCGAGGGTCGATCGAGCCCCGCGTCACGGGGTGACAGGTAGACGTTGCCGGGAAAAGAGCGAAGCCTCAGATTGCTGGTGATCGCGGCGACGATCACGGTGCTGACCCGACTTCGGTTCAATGGGTCCGCCTGGATGACGACGACCGGACGACGAAACCCGGGTTCCGAGCCGACCGGATCGGGAAGGTCGGTCCACCAGACCTCGCCCCGCTGCACCTACCATTCGACCTTGCGCAAGGTTTCGAGCTGGAGGGCGTCGAGCCCCGGATCCAGCCTGGTGGCGTTCGGGTCGGCATCGACGATCTCGTTGATCCGCCTCGTGATCGCCTCGTCGGAATGCTGCTCCAGATAGGCGCGGAGCGCATCGGCGAACAGCTGGCTGCGCGACTTGCCGAGGTGCTTGGCAAGCCGCTCGGCGGCCTCGAACACCGGATCGGGAATCGAGATGGCCGTCTTCATCGCGCTTGGTATAACCATGGTTATACCGAAAGTCAACTGCGACCTGGTCCGAACGCCGCGACTGCTGCTCGTCCTGCTCGCAGGGTCGGCAATCAGGTCGGCTTGCCGCGCTCGGACAGCCAGATCCCGCCCAGCACCAGGCAGAGGGCGACGCCGTGGAACGGCTCGAAGGGCTCCTTGAGGACGAGCAGCGCCAGGATCGAGGCGAACACCGGCACCAGGTTGACGAACACGCCTGCGCGGCTCGGGCCGATCAGCGCCACGCCCTGGATGAAGAAGATCTGCGCCAGGAAGGACGGGAACAGCGTGACCAGGGCGAGGATGACCCAGCCGAAGGGCGTCGGCCACTGGAACCGGCCGAGTGCCGCCTCAATCAGCGCCAGCGGCAGCGAGGCGAGGAACGCGGCGCCCGCCATCACGGTGAACAGGCCGAGCGCGGAGGCCGGCGGCCGGCGCCGGAGCCCGAGCATGTAGCCGGCATAGAGGCCGCAGGCCGCGATCATCAGAAGATCGCCGAAGTTGAGGGTGAACGTCGCCAGGCGCGCGAAGTCGCCGCCGCAGGCGACGATGGCAACCCCGAGCAGAGTCGACGAGCACGCCCGCGACCTGCGCGCCGGCGACCGGGGTCCGGTCGATCGCGAGGGCGCCGGCAAGGACGAACACCGGGAGCGCGCCCTGGAGGATTCCGATGTTGACGGCCGTGGTCGAATGGGCGGCGACGTAGTAGAGCGCATTGAAGGCCGTGAAGCCGAGCGCGCCCATGGCCGAGACGAACATCAGGCGCTGGCGGATGACCGGCCAGTCGCGTCGGACCTGCGCATGGGCGAACACCGCGAGCAGGCCGAGCGCGCCCAGCCAGCGCAAGGTGACCAGCGCCATGGGCGAGATCTGGCCGACCGCCAGGCGCCCGAAGATCGCGTTGGCGCCCCAGCAGAGCGCGGTCAGCGTGAGCAGGAGATACGCCCGCCCACTCGCGACGGCGGCCGGGGCCTGCGTGGTCATGCGAGCCGGCAGACCGTGGTACTGAGCGGACGAGCCGGCAGATCGCCCACCAGGCAGCGTACGCGACGGTCGGCCGGCGTGACCTCGACCGGTGGCGGCGAGGGGGTATCGAACGCCGTTCTCATCGGAGACCTTGTTGGCGGTGAGCTCGTTGGCAGTAACCCTGATGGCAGCAACTGCATAGACCTCGCGGGCTTCCTCCTGGTCGGCTATCCACCGGTCTCGAGCCGCCAGCAGGCCTTGCACGTTACCTTCACTCTACGCCGCGCCGCCACCCGGATCCGGGCGATCTCGGCTCGCGACATGAGCCGCAAGGAGAGGGCACACCATGCGCAAGAAAATTGAGCCGATCCCGACGTTCGAGAGCGACGCCGAGGAGCGGCGCTTCTGGGAAAGCCACGACTCCACCGATCACGTGGACTGGAGCAGAGCCGAGCGCGTGCGGCTACCCAATCTCAGGCCCTCGACGAGATCGATCTCCGTCCGTCTGCCCGTGAGCCTGCTCGAGCGGATCAAGATCGCCGCCCACAAGCGCGACGTTCCCTACCAGTCGCTGATCAAGACCTGGCTCGCCGAGAAGCTGGACGGGAGCTGACACCAGACCGAGTGTCCTCAGACATGGTGTTCCGTGGCGTGGGATGCTCGGCTACTTCCAGATCGGCCGGCCCGAACCGGGCAGGCCGTAGTCGGGCCAGCGCTCGGTGACCCGGGCGACGATCGCGTCGGACATGCGGATCCTGGTGCCCCAGTCGCGTTTGGTCTCGGGCGGCCATTTGTTGGTCGCGTCGATGCCGAGCTTGGAGCCGAGTCCCGATTCTGGCGAGGCGAAGTCGAGGTAGTCGATCGGCGTGTTTTCCAGAATTGTAAGGTCACGCGCCGGGTCGACCCGGGTCGAGAGCGCCCAGATCACGTCCGGCCAGTTGCGGGCGTCGATGTCGTCGTCGGTGACGATCACGAACTTGGTGTACATGAACTGGCGCAGATAGGACCAGACGCCGAGCATGACGCGCTTGGCGTGGCCGGGATAGGCTTTCCTGATCGTGACCACCGCGACCCGGTAGGAGCAGCCCTCGGGCGGCAGCCAGAAGTCCACGACCTCCGGGAATTGTTGTCGGAAAAGTGGGAGAAAAACCTCGTTCAGGGCCTCGCCGAGGACCGAGGGCTCATCCGGCGGCCGGCCGGTGAACGTGGACAGATAGATCGGGTTGCGGCGCATGGTCATGGCGGTGACCGTGAACACCGGGAATTTCTCGACAGCGTTGTAGTAGCCGGTGTGATCGCCGTAGGGGCCCTCGTCGCCATAGTCCTCGAGGCTGACCAGGCCCTCGAGCACGATCTCGGCGGCGGCCGGCACCTTGAGGGGCACCGAGACGCAGTCGGTAAGCTCGACCCGCTTGCCGCGCAGGAGGCCCGCGAACTGGTACTCCGACATGGTGTCCGGCACCGGGGTGACCGCGGCCAGGATGGTGCCGGGGTCGGCGCCGATCACCGCGGCCGCCGGCAGGGGGTCCGAGCGCACCGCCTGCCAGCGGCGATGGTGCTGGGCGCCGCCCCGGTGCTTCAGCCAGCGCATGAGCGTGGTGGTGCGGCCGGTCACCTGCATCCGGTAGATGCCGAGGTTGAAGCCGTCGCTGCGCTCGCTCCCCGGGCCCTTGGTCACCACCAGCGGCCAGGTGATCAGGGGTGCCGGCTCGCCGGGCCAGCAGGTCTGGACCGGCAGGCGGCCGAGGTCGATCGCGTCGCCCTCGAGCACGACTTCCTGGCAGGGCGCGTGGCGCACGGTCCTGGGCTTCATGGCGAGCGCCGCCTTCAGCAGCGGCACCATCTCGATCGCCTCGCGCCAGCCGCCGGGAGGTTCCGGCTGCTTGAGGAACGCCAGCAGCTCGCCGAGCTCGCGCAGCTTTCCGGGCTCGCGGTTCATGCCCCAGGCGACCCGCTCGACCGTGCCGAACAGGTTGACGAGGACCGGCATGGCGCTGCCTTCGACGTTCTCGAACAGCACCGCCGGCCCCCGCTCGGCGAGCAGGCGGGTGTGGATCTCGGTGATCTCGAGCACCGGCGAGACCGGCGCCTTGACCCGCACCAGGCGGCCGGTGCGCTCGAGCTGGTGGGTGAAGTCGCGGAGGCTCTCGTAGGCCATGGCCGTCGTCTAGCGGTTTCCGCCCCGGCGGGCGCTGGCCCGACCCCGGGCGGGCCTGGCTGCTGCCCTCCGGTTTGCCGGCATCTGGCGGCTCATCGGCACCTGGATCCGCCCGCGCGCGGCCCTCTAGGATGGGGCGCGCCGGGTTCGGCTCGAGGATCGCCCAAATGACGCCCGAGGTCTATCTCGCCTATCTGCTCGCCTGCATCGTGATCACGGTCGTCCCGGGCCCGGTGGTGACGCTGATCGTGGCCAACGGTCTCAGCCACGGCGTGCGCGCGGGCCTCCTGAACGTCGCCGGCACGCAGCTGGCGCTCGCCCTGATGCTGGGCGTGGTCGTGGTCGGGCTCGCCTCGATCATCGCCACCATGAGCTGGTGGTTCGACTGGCTGCGGCTGGCCGGCGCCGCCTACCTGGTCTGGCTCGGCTGGAAGCTCGTGCGCAGCGCAGGCGGGCTCGACCAGCCCCAGCACCTGCCGGCGCCGCGCGGCGGCTTCTTGCTGCAGGGCTTCCTGGTCATGCTGAGCAATCCCAAGGCGCTCCTGTTCTTTGGCGCGTTCATCCCGCAGTTCGTCGATCCGCGGGCCGACTACGTCCCGCAGGTCGCTCTGCTCGGGGCGAGCGCGATGGTCGTGGCGCTGATCTCGGATGGCACCTACGCGGTCCTGACCGGCCGCGCCGGGCGGCTGCTGGCGCGGCGGCGGGTTCGTCTGCTGTCCAGGGCGAGCGGCGTCTGCCTGATCGGCGGCGGGCTCTGGCTGGCCCTCACCCGGGCGCGGTGAGCGCGGCCGCCCGCCGCGGCGCAGGGCGGCCGGGCGCGATCGGGGCGACCTCAGGCCGCCTTCCACTTGATCGAGCAGCCCATCGAGGGGATCTGCTGCTCGGGCCCGCGGCCGGTCTCGGCGATCTGGATCATCGCCTCGTAGAGCTCGCGGATCGCGCCCGGAACCGGCGTGGTCTTGGAGGCGTCGAGCCGGCCCCGGTACTGCAGCTCGAGATCGGCGTTGTAGCCGAAGAAGTCGGGCGTGCAGACCGCGCCATAGGCGCGCGCCACGCCTTGCGACTCGTCGACGCGTAGGGGAACGGCAGCTGCTCGGCTCGCGCCAGCCGCTTCATGTTGGCGAAGCTGTCGTCCGGATAGCTGGTCGGATCGTTGGCGTTGATCGCGATCACGCCGATCCCGTGCTCCTTGAGGTCGCCCGCGTCGCGGATGATCCGGTCGAGCGCCGACTTCACGTAAGGGCAGTGGTTGCAGATGAACATCACCAGCGTGCCGTTGGGGCCGCGCACGTCCTCTAGCGCACAGCGCTTGCCGTCGGTCGCGGGCAGGTCGAAGGGCTTCGCCGGCTCGCCGAAGTCGCAGATCGGGGTTGCTGGGGCCACGGGTGGTCGCTCCGGTCTCGAGGTTGCCTGCCCTCTTCATCAGCGCGCTCCGCGTGCGCTGACGAGACGCTCGCGAGCCTGCGGGGCTCCTGATCCTTTGACGCGCCCTCGTCAGACGCCCTCGGCTCGCGGCCAGCTCGCGGATGCGGTCCGGCGCGCCCTTCAGCCGGTGC
>CAVTFM010000002.1:0-216034 GCA_963733965.1 uncultured Alphaproteobacteria bacterium | reverse complement strand
GACATGCTCGTGGCCATCCGGGACAACGTCGCGACGCTCAAGAAGGAAGGAAGATCGCGGGACGAGACAGTCGCGGCCAAGCCGACCGCCGCGTTCGACGCGAAATGGGGCAATTTTGTCGTCGATCCCGGCTACTTCGGGGCCGGTCATAGGGCGTCTGACCGCAGATCGCTCGCGGACGCCGGTGTTGCCCGGCGAATGGCCGGCAGACCCCGCGTCGGGTCACCGGCATCACATAGGGAGAACCCGAATGAGCACCGCCACTCTCAACCGCGGCTCCGCGGTCGCAGGCGCCGCGCCCGTCACCCATCATCGGACGGCGAAGATCGACGGCGTCACGATCTTCTACCGTGAGGCGGGCCCGGCGGATGCGCCGGTCGTGCTGCTGCTGCATGGCTTTCCGACCTCGTCGCACATGTTCCGCAACCTGATCCCGGCACTCGCGGACCGCTATCACGTGATCGCGCCGGACTATCCTGGCTTCGGTCAGAGCGACATGCCGGACCGGGCGCGATTTGCCTACACGTTCGACCGCTTCGCCGACCTGGTCGACGGCCTCCTCGACCAGCTCGAGGTCAGGCGCTTTGCCATGTACGTGATGGATTACGGGGCGCCCGTGGGCTGGCGGCTGGCGCTCAAGCATCCCGAGGCGGTCACCGGCCTGATCGTCCAGAACGGCAACGCCTACGACGAGGGGCTGAAGGCGTTCTGGGACCCGATCAAGGCCTATTGGGCCGATGGCTCGGACGCCCATCGCCAGGCCCTGAAGGGGCTCTTCACTCTGGAGACGACCAAGTTTCAATACACCGACGGCGTCGCCGATCTGAGCCGGATCTCGCCCGACAACTGGGTTCACGACCAGGCGCTGCTCGATCGCCCGGGCAACAACGACATCCAGCTCGACATCTTCTACGACTACGGGACCAACCTCGCACTCTATCCCGCGATTCAGGCCTGGTTCCGCGAGCGCCGGCCGCCGACCCTGATCGTCTGGGGCAAGAACGACAAGATCTTCCCCGCGGACGGCGCCCATCCGTACCGGCGCGACCTGCCCGATGCCGAGTTTCACTTGCTCGACACCGGCCATTTCGCCCTGGAGGACAAGGCGGACGAGATGGTCCCCCTGATCCGGGATTTCCTCGAGCGCAAGGTCGGGCGTCACTGACATGCCCGAGCAACGCCCGCCGCTGCCGCCCTTCACCGCCGAAACCGCCGCGCAGAAGGTGCGCCTGGCCGAGGACGCGCTGGAACACGCGCGAGCCGGCGCGCGTCGCGCTCGCCTATACGGTCGACAGCCGCTGGCGCAACCGCGCCGAGTTCCTCGAAGGCCGCGAAGCGATCGTGGCGTTCCTGACGCGCAAGTGGAATCGCGAGCTCGACTACCGCCTGATCAAGGAGCTCTGGGCTTTCCGTGACCACCGGATCGCCGTGCGCTTCGCCTATGAGTGGCATGACGACAGCGGCCACTGGTTCCGCAGCTACGGCAACGAGAACTGGGAGTTCGACGAGCACGGCCTGATGCGCCTGCGCATCGCCAGCATCAACGATCTGCCGATCGGGGAGAGCCTGCGCAAATACCACTGGCCGCTCGGCCGCCGCCCCGACGATCACCCGTCCCTGAGCGATCTCGGTCTGTGAAGCGATCTCGGTCTGTAAGGAGGCGATCCTTGGACGCCACGCCCACCTACGCGAGCGACGTCGCCTTCACGCCGACCGTCAAGGCGGTGCAGGCCCGCAAGGGCTCGCGCCCGGCCTACGCGCGCATGGAGGAACGCGGCTCCTGGGAGACCCGGATCACGCCCGATCTCGCCGGCTTCATCGCGGCGCAGACGAGCATCTTCCTCGCCACCGCGAGCAAAGACGGCCAGCCCTACATCCAGCATCGCGGCGGCCCGCCCGGCTTTCTGCACGTGCTCGACGAGCGGACCCTCGGCTTCGCCGATTTTGCCGGCAACCGGCAATACATCACGCAGGGCAATCTCGCGGACAATCCCAAGGCCCATCTCTTCCTGATCGACTACGCGCAGCGCCGACGGGTCAAGATCTGGGGCGAGGCGCGGATCGTCGATGACGATGCCGAGCTTCTGGCCAAGCTGATGCCGGACGGCTACAAGGCGCGCGCCGAGCAGGCGATCCTGTTCACGGTCGCCGCCTGGGACTCGAATTGCCCGCAGCACATTCCGCAGCGGTTCGAGGCCGCCGACGTCGCCGCCGCGCTCGCCGAGCGCGACCGCCGGATCGAGGAGCTGGAGGGCGAGATTGCACGATTGCGCGCGACCCAGGGTGGGTGACGGCTGCCAAGCCGGTTCAGATTGACAAAAATACACTAGCCAGCTGCCTGCTGGCGTGGAAATGTCCCGCCGCGCGCGTACAGGGCCGGTGCCTGTCGGGCTGCGGAGCGCGCGCGCAACATCATCTTCGCGACCTGGGAGATCATCACGTGACCGAAACAGCTGCATTTCCGGACGAGACCCGGCGCACGTTCCTGGGCAGGACCGCGGCCGGCGCCGCCGGCGCCGTGCTCGGCGGACTGGGCTTCGATCCGCTGATCGGAACCGCGCTGGCGCAGGAGCTGAAGAGCTCCGAGAAGCCGTTGAAGGCCGCGTTCTCGAACGCCGGCCTGCAAGCGACCTGGTGCGCTCAGGGCAAGCAGGCGGCCGAGGCCTGGGGCAAGCTGTTCAACGTCGAGGTGACCTGGTTCGACGGCGAGCTCAGCGCCACCAAGCAGCGCGCCGCGATCGACAACATGGCTTCCCAGAAGTGGGACTTCGTCGCCATCCAGGCGTTCGGGATCGGCACCTTGACCGACCCGGTCAAGAAGATGATCGACGCCGGCATCCCGGTGATCGACATGGACACCCTGATCGCACCCCTCGATCAGATCAACGTCCACAGTTTCCTCGCGCCCGACAACGAGTTCATGGGCTCGTCGGTGACCCAGGCGCTGGTCGACGCGATCGGCGGCAAGGGCACGATGATCATGACCCAGGGCGCGCTCGGCCATACCGGCGCCCAAGGCCGTGCCCGCGGCTTCGAATCGGTGGTCAAGAAGTTCCCCAACATCAAGGTCCTCGACACCCAGCCGGCCGATTGGGACGTCACCAAGACCGCGCGCATCTGGGAATCCCTGCTGACCAAGTATCCGGACATCAGCGCGGCCTTCTTCCACAACGACGACATGGCGCTCGCGGCCTACAACGTGATGAAGGCGCACAACCGGACCAAGATCCTGATCGGCGGCGTCGACGCCATGCCGCCCGCGATCGAGGCGGTGCTGGACGGCCGGATGTACGCCACGGTCAGGAATCCGTCCTGCCGGATCCACGGCGGTGCCATCGTGGCGGGGGTCGCCGCGGTCGTCGGTGGCGAGAAGACCGGACCGGGCGGCATCCCCAAGCACGTGATCACCGACGGCCCGGTGGTCACCAAGGCGAACGCCGAAGGCATGCTCTGGATGCAGCGGCACTTCCTGATCTGAGCGATCGAGCGCACTAAGGGCGTCGCGTGGCGGAAGCGGCTCGGCCGATCCTCGAGCTCGAGGGCATCGGCAAGACCTTCGGCGGGGTGCTGGCGCTGGACGGCGTCGACTTCACCCTGGCCGCGGGCGAGGTGCACGGTCTGGTCGGCGAGAACGGCGCCGGCAAGAGCACGCTCATGAAGATCATCTCGGGCGTGCATACCAGCTACACCGGGACGATGCGCCTGGACGGCGCGCCGGCCCGCTTCCGCTCCACCCGCGACGCGCTCGCGGCCGGCATCGGCATGGTGCATCAGGAGCTCAGCATCGTGCCGAGCCTGTCGGTCGCGGAGAACGTGTTCCTCGGCGTGCAGCCAGTCGGCCGGCTCGGCAACGTGCGCTGGCGCGCCATGGCGGCGGACGCGCGCGAGCATCTGCAACGGCTCGGCATCGAGGTCGATCCCTCAGCCGAGGCGGGCGCCTTGCCGCTCGGCCTGCAGCAGCTGGTCGAGATCGGCCGGGTGCTGTTCTCAGGCGCTCGGATCATCATCCTGGACGAGCCGACCTCGGCGCTCTCGCCGCCGGAGATCCTGCGCCTGTTCGCGGTGCTGCGCCGGCTCAAGGACGGCGGCACGAGCTTCGTCTTCATCTCGCATTTCATCGACGACGTGCTCGCGGTCTCGGACCGGGTGACGGTGTTCCGCAACGCCCGGCGCATGGCGACGGTGCCCGCGGCCGAGGTCGACAAGGGCTGGCTGATCGAGCGCATGATCGGCCGCGGCCACGCCGGGCTCGAGGAGAGCTACACCGGCGAGATCAGGCTCGTGAGCGATCCGGCGGCGCCGGCGGTGATCGAGGCCTCCGGCCTCGGCCGTCGGGGCCTGTTCCAAGACGTCTCGTTCGCCGCGCGCGCGGGCGAGGTGCTCGGCATCTACGGCTTCATGGGCTCGGGTCAGCTCGAGCTGGCAAGGGTGCTCGGCGGCAAGCTCAAGCCGGAGGCGGGCGAGCTGCGGATCGACGGCCGGCGCGTGCACCTGTCGAGCACGGCGGCCGCCAAGCGCGCCGGCGTGGCGCTCCTGCCGGAGAGCCGGCGCAGCATGCTGTTCGCCCACGAGCCGGTCTACAAGAACGTCTCGATCAGCATCCTCGAGCGGATCGGCGCGCTGCTGCTCAGGCCCCGCGAGGAGCGCCGGCTCACCCGGCAGCAGGTCGACCGGCTGCATATCCGTCCGGCCTCGGTCGAGCCCGAGCTTCGCACCCTGTCGGGCGGCAACCAGCAGAAGGTGGCGCTGGCGCGCTGGCTGATCCACCTGCCACGCGTGCTGGTCCTCTCGGAGCCGACCCGCGGCATGGACGTCGGCGCCAAGGACGACGTCGTCAAGATCGTCAAAGGGCTCAAGCAACAGGGCATCGCGGTGGTCGTGGTGTCGACCGAGCCCGAGACGGTGCTGGCGCTCGCCGACCGCATCCTGGTGATGCGCAAGGGCGAGATCGCCCACGAGTTCGCGAACATGGCGGTGAGCAAGGACCGTCTGCTCGAGGCCGCCTGAGAGCCTGTGAAAGAATGCCCGAAGTGCTCCGATCGCGCCGGAAAACGCCAATGATGCCAAAGGGCATTCTGGCGCGGGCGCGCTTGATTGACAAACTCTGAGGGCGGATCGGATGAAGGCTGGAGCGATCGAGGGGCGCAAGGTTTCGATCTGGGTGGGCGTGCGCGCCTGGCTCGCACGCCAGCTGATCAACATCGCGCCCTTCGTGACGCTCCTGTTCCTGGTCGTGGTGTTCAGCGTGCTGAGCCCGTCGTTCATCACGCTCGACAACCTCGGCAACATCCTGCGCCAGGTGTCGGTGACCGCGATCATCGCGACCGGCCTGACCTTCGTGATCCTGACCGCCGAGATCGACCTCTCGATCGCCGCGATCGCCAATGCCACGGGCATCGTGGTCGCGTTCTTCACGCTGCAGGAGTCCTACGTCAACATCGCCGGCCTGCCGCTGCCGGGCTTCGCCGCGATCCTCCTGGCCCTGCTCGCGGCCTTCGCGCTCGGCTGCATCAATGCCGCAGGCATCACGCTGATCGGCATCCCGTCGTTCATCATGACGCTCGCCATGCTCCAGATCGGCGCCGGCGTCTCGGCGATGCTGGTCCGCGGCCAGATCGCCTACAACGTGCCGGACCTGATCCGGACCCTCGGCGGCGGCGCGCTCGGGCCGGTGTCCTGGATCGTGATCATCGCCGCCCTGCTGCTGCTGATCGGCCATCTGGTGCTGACCTACACCCGCTTTGGCCGCTACGTGTACATGGTCGGCGGCAACCGCGAGGCGGCGGAGTATTCGGGGGTCAACGTCAAGGCGATCGTCGCCGCGGTCATGATCATCAGCGCGGTCTGCTCGGGGATCGCCGGCATGCTCGGCGTCGCCTATTTCGGCAGCGCGCAGCAGAACGAGTTCGACGACTTCCTGCTCGACGCGATCGCCGCGGTCGTGGTCGGCGGCACCAGCCTGTTCGGCGGCCGCGGCGGCATCCCCAACACGATCATCGGCCTGTTCGTGCTGGGCGTGCTCAACAACGGCCTCGACCACGTCGACATCGACAGCTTTCTCAAGATCCTGATCCGCGGCCTGATCCTGCTGATGGCGCTGATCATCAACGTCTACGCCCAGCGCCTGCGCAGCGAGCGCCAGGCCGTCTCCGCCTAGGCCCGCGCGGCTGCCGGTCCGCCGCTATCCAGGGCTGGTTCGCGTGACGGTGCCGGCGCACAAACCGGTCAAGCCGGTGTATGTGCGGCAATACCTTAGATTGATCGACCAGGTTCGAGGCAAGGGAGATGGCTGAGAAGCTGCCGCGATTCGAGATCAGACCGCTGAACGACGACGATGGCGGCGGCTATCTGATCGAGTTCCCCGAGTATCCCGGCTGCATGGCCGACGGCGAGACGCCGGAGGAGGCGATTGCCGAAGGCCGGGATGCGCTGGCCTCTTACATCGCGACCCTGCGCGAGCTGGGCCGGCCGGTTCCGCCGGCGCCGAGAGAAGCTCGAAGGAGCTGGCGTGACCAGATCTCGGCTTCCGTGCGCACGGCCCTGACCAGGCGCGCCGACGCGGAAGGCATCAGCTTGAGTGCGCTGGTAGCGAAACTTCTCGCCGAGGGACTCGAGCGTCGGATGGACCGCTGATGGCGGCCCGCGTCAGGGCCGGAGGAGATCGGCGAAGGTCTCGCGCAGGTTGGCGGTGAGGCCGGCGTCCAGGTCGTTGACCAGATCGCGCACCAGCTCGTAGCCGAGCCGCTGGCGCTCGGCGTAGCCGATGTCCTCGGGCAGCGCCCGGGTCCGGGTCGCGGTCGTGCTGATCGAGCCCTTGACGGTGCCGGCATCATCCACGTGATCGATCCGCACCATCAGGCGGCCCGCGAAGCGGGCGGCCGGCTCGGTCGTGAGATAGCCCTCGATGCCGGTCTTGGTCTCGAGCTTCTGCTCGGTGACCGAGGCATCGACGATCACCGCCTGCAGCCGGCCGGGGCCGCCTGCCGCCTGAAGCCGGTGCTCGAGCAGCTGGCGGGTCGCGGCTTCCGGGGTCAGCGCGAAGGTGTGGTCGACATACGGCGGCGCCCCCTTCGGCTGATAGGCGCTCTGAATGTCGATCGCGCCGACCGCGAAGCGGAGCGGCGGCTGGTTGCCGAAATCGAGCGGCGGCGGCTGGAAGGTCTGGTATTTGTCCGCGCAGCCCCCGAGCCCCAGGACCAGCCCCAGGACCAGAAGGCCGACCGCCAGGATCGCACGCATCGGCTTTGCCCTCACCATCAATGCCGGAGACGGGCATGCAGGCCGGCAAGCTCGGCCTCGTCGAACCGGTAGGTCGCGCTGCAGAACTCGCAGGTCACCACGAGGTGGCCGTCCGCCTCGCGCATGTCGTCGAGCTCGTCCGGCGGAAAGCGGCGCAGCATCGCCTCGACCCGGGCGCGCGAGCAGCGGCAGCCGAAGCTCAGATCGAGCGGCCGGAACACCCGCACGCCCTCCTCGTGGAACAGGCGCAGCAGCAGGTGATCGGGGGCAAGATGCGGGTCGACCAGCTCGGCCTCGGTCGCGGTGCCGAGCAGGAGCATGGTGCGCCGCCAGTCCTCCTCCATCTGCTCCTCGCGGCCTTCGGCGACCTGGTCGGCCAGGCGCTGGACCATGATCCCGCCTGCGCGCCAGCGCCACTGGTCCCGGTCGGCGACCCGGTCGACCGCGATCTCGAGGCCGGTCCGCACCTGCTCGCTCTGGCGAAAGTAGGTCTGCATGCACTCGGTCAGCGTCGGCCCGGTCAGCGCCACGATCCCCTGATAGGTCTGGCCCGCCTCGCTCTGATCGACGGTCAGCGCGAGGTGGCCCTCGCCCAGGAGGTCGGGGACGCTGGCGCCCGCGGCGGCGGCGACGCCGCCGGCATCGAACTTGGCGTAGCCGCGCATGGCCCCGTCGTTGGTGCAGTCGGCGATCATCAGGGAGACCGGGCCGGCGCTCTTCACCTGCAGGCTGAAGGTGCCCTGGAACTTGAGCCCGCCGGCGAGCGTCGCGGCGAGCACCAGCAGCTCGCCGAGCAGGCGGCCGACCGGCTCAGGGTAGTCGTGGCCGGTCAGGACCCGATCGACCAGCCCGCCCAGGCGGACCAGACGGCCGCGCAGCGCCGAGCGCTCGAGCTGGAAGGGGCGGAGCAGATTGTCGCCGGTCGGCCGTGCGAACATCGCGCTCAAAGCGTCGCGCCTGCGATCAGCTCAGCCCCAGGCACCAGGCGAGGATGCCTTTCTGGGCGTGCAGCCGGTTCTCGGCCTGCTCGAAGACCACCGAGCGGGGGCCGTCGATCACGGCCGCGCTGACCTCCTCGCCGCGGTGCGCGGGCAGGCAATGCATGAACAGGGCGTCCGGCTCGGCCGCGGCCATCAGCTGGTCGTCGACCCCATAGGCCGCGAGCAGCCGGCGCCGGCGCTCGGGCTCGCCATCGCCCATCGACACCCAGACGTCGGTCATCACCGCCTCGGCCCCGGCAACCGCCTCCCGGGGCGTCTCGAACAGCTGCACCCGCGCCTGGCGCTCGGCCGCCCAGGCGAGCACCTCGGGGTCGGGTGCCAGCTCCGGCGGGCAGGCGAGGCGGAGCTTGAAGTCGAAGCGCTGGGCGGCGTGAATCCAGGAGGTCGCGACGTTGTTGCCGTCCCCGGTCCAGGCCAGAGTGTGGTCGCGGATCGGGCCGCGATGGGCCTCGAAGGTCATGACGTCGGCCATGATCTGGCAAGGGTGCGAGCGGTCGGTCAGACCGTTGATCACCGGCACGGTCGCCGCCTCGGCCAGCTCCAGGAGCTTGGCGTGGTGGTCGGTACGGATCATGATCGCGTCGACGTAGCGGGAGAGCACGCGCGCCGTGTCGGCGATCGTCTCGCCGCGGCCGAGCTGCATCTCCTTGGTGTTGAGCACCACGGCATCGCCGCCCAGCGCCTTGACCGCGACCTCGAACGACACCCGGGTGCGGGTCGAGGGCTTGTCGAAGATCATCGCCACGGTCTTGCCCGCAAGCCGGCCACGTCCCGTGCCGTTGGCCCGCAGCTCGCCGGCGAGATCGAGGATCGAGCGCAGCGTGCCCGGATCCAATTCGTCGAGGTCGAGGAAGTGGCGCGGCGCCGTCATTGCGCCGCCTCCTGCCCGGCCAGCTCCTGGCACAGCTCCTCGAGGATCCTGAGCGCCTCGTCGATCTCGGCCTGGCCGATGATCAACGGCGGCAGCAGCCGCACGACATTGTCGCCGGCCGGCACGGTCAACAGCCCGCGCGCCATCAGCTTGGCGCTGATCTCGGTATTGGGCGGCGCAAACACCAGGCCGAGCAGCAGCCCCTGGCCGCGCACGCCCAGGATCAGGCCCGGATAGGCCGCGGCCAGCTGGTCCAGCTGGTGGCGGAGCCGCTTGGCCAGCTCCTCGACCCGCGCGAGAAAGCCGTCCTCGAGCAGGACGTCGAGCACGGCGTTGCCGCAGGCGCAGGCGAGCGGATTGCCGCCGAAGGTCGAGCCGTGGGAGCCCGGGGTCATGCCCGAGGCCGCGCGCGCGGTCGCGAGGCACGCGCCGATCGGAAAGCCGCCGCCCAGCCCCTTGGCGAGCGTCATGATGTCGGGCGTCGACGCCGCTCCATTGGTAGGCGAACAGCCGCCCGCTCCGGCCCATGCCGGTCTGGACCTCGTCGTAGATCAGCAACAGATCGTGCTCGTCCGCGAGCCGGCGGAGCTCGGCCAGGAAGCCCGGCCCGGCCGCGCGGATGCCGCCCTCGCCCTGGATCGGCTCGATCAGGATCGCCGCGGTCGCGGGCCCGATCGCCGCCTCGACCCTCCCGAGGTCGCCGAGCGGCACGTGGTCGAAGCCCGGCATGTCGGGGCGGAAGCCCTCGAGATGCTTCTCCTGGCCGCCGGCCGAGATGGTGGCGAGCGTGCGGCCGTGGAATGCGCCCTCGAAGGTGATGATCCGGAAGCGCTCCGCCTGGCCGCGCTGATACTGAAAGCGCCTCGCCATCTTGATCGCGCACTCGAGCGCCTCGGCGCCGGAGTTGCCGAAGAACACGGTGTCGGCGAACGACTGCGCGACCAGGCGCTCGGCCAGCTGCTCCTGGTGCTCGATGCCGTAGAGGTTCGAGCAGTGCCAGAGCTTCTCGGCCTGCGCCTTGAGGGTCGCGACCAGATGCGGGTGGGCGTGGCCGAGGAGCGTGACCGCGATCCCGCTGCCGAAGTCGAGATAGCGTCGGCCCTCGCGATCGAACAGATAAGCGCCCTCGCCGCGCTCGAAGCTGACCGGAGCGCGCTTGTAGACCGGCAGGACGGGAGGGACGGGGGCATTCGACATGGCGGGCTCGGAGGTTAGGGCTGGCTCTGACTTCGGAGGATCGGCAACTTGGTCGCAAGCTGCGGCCCTGTCAACGCCCGCCCGGCGGCCCTCGTGCCCCGCGGAGCGTCCCTTGACGGCGCCAGAGGCACTCGCCCTATCAAGGCTCTGGCGCACTGGACAGCCGGGCGGGCCACGCGAATGATTTATCGCAACGAATATGTTGATCCGTTGCGCCTGCTGTCGCAGGCGTTCGATATCGCTGAAAGCCGAGACGCACCGGACGGACCTTCCGGCTTCACCTTTTACCGATAGTGCGCGCGGCACGCCCCTGAGGACCAAATTAGGGCATGCCGATGCGCATGGGCATGTCGAGACCACATCAGAGCGACCTGACCATGCAGGTCATGAAGTAGATCTTCTTTCTATTCTGGAAGCGCTCGAACCTCTTGCTTCCCGGAACCGCGGCATACTGCTCAAGCCTTCGGCCCAGCAGGATGCGCCAGTACCAGGGCACGGTTCTGATGAGGGCCCGCCGCCGCGCACTGTCCAGCTCGCACGCGGAGACGACGTTTCTCGTAACATCAATGAAACGACCGGCAAAGCCCGTCTCGTGCAGCAACTGCTCAAGGCTCGACAGCCTTCGCCGGCTGCGGGAGTCGGCATAGAGAAAGCATCCGTTTGGCCTCAGTATGCGGTGAACCTCTCGGAAGAAAGCGCGCTCGTCACCGTAGGCGCTCGACGCTTCTACATTAACAGCGATGTCAAAAACCCCATCATTGAATGGCAAATGCAGGGCGTCTCCGCGGACGAAGAAAGGACCGTCGGGGCCGACATATCGAGCCTTGCAAAAAGCGACGGCGTTCATCGAGAAGTCCAAGCCGACGGCGTCGACCTGGCATTTGCACGTCTTAATCAGGTGATTTAGTCCCCCGCCGCGCCCACAGCTGATTTCGAGGAGTTGGCCGGTGGCCGGCTGTCCGCTCGCCCGCAGGAGATCGTACAGCTCGGTATACATCTGCAACTGAAATCGCTCCGGATTTTGGCCGAAGGCCGGCGCGAAGCCGTAATTGTTGGTGCTCGTTTCTCCCCATCTCATGCCGTAGAGCAGATCATAGAGCTGGCTCTTGCTCTTCCCGCGGGTCATCCCGTGGGTCTTCTTCCGAAGCAGCAGAGTGGGCAGGCGGACGATCAGAGCCATCTGAACCCAGATATCCCTCTTTCTCAGCCTCTGTGGCTTGTCTGACCACTCGGTGTCACTAATCTACAGTCTCCATGTGGATCTCAGCTCGGAAACGCCCTCTGCCAGCTCGTTGTAGTAGGGAGGATCGAGCGCCTCTGGCCATGAGATAAGGGAAGGGCTCCAAAGTTAATCCGTGCTGGCTCGAGACGGGACAGGATGCTTTGGACCATGACGTGTGCTGCCCGAGGCTGGCCAAGGTCTGGGAGAGCTAAGCCCCAGAGATGGAGTGTGTTTGCTCTGGCCGTCGGTTTCCGGGTCAAGGTGAAGGATCGGCGAACAAGGCTCGAATGCGCGCGACCGCTCGTGCGACGTCCGAGGACTGAGACGGCGCCGCCGGCAGTCCCGCTTCGTCGCCGAGCCACCGCGCCGGTCCGCTCTCGAGGATCGCGCGGTGGACGAGCCTGAGGTCCCGCGTCCGGTTCAACCGACCACGTGGCAGGCACATGTAGAGTGCGTAAAGCCAAGTTGCTGGGTAGGGATCGAGCCATTGCCGCCACGAACGCGATGGCCGCATCGCGACCGGCCCGCCGCCAAAATCAAACATCAGCACTGGCTTACCCGTCGCGCTCGCCTCGGTGATCATCGAGATGCTGTCGCCCGTAACGATACTCGTGTCGGCCAGCGCGAGAAAGGCAAAATACGGATTGTGCTGCTCGTCCGAGCTCCAGCGATGGCAGTATGCGGGGCAATCGATCGCGTCCCAGAGTGCCCTCATGGCAGCCGCCGACGTCCGCGCACTGGTGGTCAGGAGAATGGAGCCGCCGAGCCGGCGCGACAGCCTGCTCACCTCCCGACCCAGCCGCTTGGCAGCCTGGCGGCCGAACACATAGGGCCCGCTGGTGCCGCCAACGAGAACGCCAAGGTACGGGCGCGGCAGGTGCGCCAACCGCGGCGACCATACCCGCGCCGCGGCGGCGAGACGCTCGGGCGTGACCCGGTGCAGGGGTAAGACGTTGTGCAGCACGTTATACCGCCGGGGCTGGCAGAGCTGGGGCGTCGTGACGATGAGATCGAACTCGCGAAGCGGCGACCACGGGCGACCGACGACGACGAACTTGGTCCGCCCGCCGGCCTGCGCGCGAATCCACCGCGCGATATTCTCGTTGGCACGGAAAGCGAAGATCAGCAGATCCGGCCAGGGCGGCTCCAGGGGGCTCGAACGCCGCTCATCCATCCCCGCAAGCGTGGTCTTGAAGAGCAGGTTGGGGACGAGCTCGAGCTTCTTGTAGACGATGCGCTTGACCTCGAAGGGCCAACCGAGTGCTTCGGCGAGGCCGATCGTCTGCGCGTTGTCGCCCTCGCGGTGGCAGGTGAGCACCCAGACCAGCGGCGGAGCTCCCGGATGGGTCGCGCGAACGCTTGCAGCGCGGCGCCAACGGCAAGGGCGTCGCTCACCTGATTGGCTTTATACCGATAAGGCTGCGCCCATCCGATGCCATCGGAGTTCTCGGTCATCTTGTTGGTACAGACCCTGATCATTGTAGGCACCAGGGTCGAATATAGTTATGCCATCTGTTCTGAGATCTGGCAACTGTCAACCGCTGTTGAAGACGCTTCAGGCTGCAGCCGACCAGCAACGCCGGCGGCTACCATTCCCCGCTGACTTCTAGCTGGTCGGCCCGCTTCCCTCCGCAGCGCCGTCTCGCCGACACGGCCGTGCCGGTCCGACGCGATCCGCGCTCACGCCTTCAGTCGCCAGCCGCTCGCGAGCAGGCGCTGGGCGAGCAGCCACAAGGCGAGATCGACCAGGGCGACCATGGCCATCCCGACCGGTATCGAGCCGTCGGCGTGACCCGTGAAGCCGAAGCGGAAGCCGTCGATCAGGTAGAAGAACGGGTTGACGTGCGCGACCGCCCGGAACGGCTGGGGCAGCTGCGCGATCGAGTAGAAGGTGCCGGACAGGAAGGAGAGCGGCGTGATCAGGAAGTTGGTGACCGCCGCCATCTGATCGAACTTCTCGGCCCAGATGCCGCCGAGCAGCCCGAGCAGCGCCAGCATCAGGGAGCCCGCGAGCGCGTAGTACGCGATCAGGAGCGGATGCGCTGGCGCGAGCGCGATGAACGGGACCATCGCCACAGTCACCGCGACCGCAACCAGCAGGCCGCGGGTGACGCCGCCGGCGATCAGCCCGAACAAGAGCTCGCCCGGGCGCAAGGGCGGCATCAGGATGTCGACGATGTTGCCCTGGATCTTGCCGATCATGATCGTCGCCGAGGTGTTGGCAAAGGCGTTCTGGATGATCGCGGTCATGATCAGGCCGGGCGCCAGGAACTCGAGGAACGGCACCGCGCCGATCATGCGGCCGCTGCGCCCGAGCGCCAGCGAGAAGATCAGGAGGAACATCAAGGTCGTGACCACGGGCGCCGCCAGCGTCTGCCCGGGCACCTTGAGGAAGCGCCGCACCTCCTTCAGATAGAGCGTCCAAAGCCCGATCAGATTGAGGTCGAACGGCGTGCCGAAGGTCGAAAGGGTCGGCTGCCCCGGCCGCCGCTCCCGGCTCAGTAGTCGTAGCGCCATTGAATCCCGACCCCGCCCCGCGCATTCGCGCCGGTCTCGGCCTGGACCGAGACGTTCGGCGCAATCTCGACCTCGACCCGGGCATTGCCGCTCTGGTCGGCGATCCCCTTCTGGACCTCGACGTACACGTTCGGGTTCAGATACTTGCCCGCGCGTACCGTCTGCTGGCCGGAACCGGAATCGCTGCTGCTGACGTCGAGGGTGTCGACGCGCAGGAGTGAGCGGATCCTGCCCATGACGTCGAAGCCGCCGCCGCCGCGCAGCCGGTTCAGGGCGAACGCCAGCTGACCCGCCTGGACCGGCGTGATCTGGCTGGCTTCGCGGTCGAACATGAGGCGCGACAGGATCTCATCCTGGGGAAGCACGGGCTGGCTGTCCAGAGTCAGCTTGGGCTTGCGTGCCTCGCCCTGGATCCGGACGATCGCCGTCAGGTCGCCCTTCCTCGCGGTCGCCTCGATGTCGACCGTGGGATCGGGCGGGACGGCGCCGCCGAAGGTGATGATGCCCTTGGTCAGCACGAGGCGCTGGTCGAGAAACAGGACGAAGCCGCGCCTGACCTCGAGCGTGCCGACCAGGCGCGGCTGATCGATCGGGCCGGTCACCTGCAGCTTGCCCTGCCACTCCGAACTCCAGGCCGCGGCCGCGCACGAACACCTGGCCCGGCAGGTCGATCTTCAGATCCAGGGTGAGCGGTATCGATCCGCCGCTCGAAGGCGGCGGCGCGACCGGCCGGCGATCGCCGCCGACCTCCTTGACCTGAATCACCGCCACGTCCGGGCCGGTCGAGTCCGGGATCCCGATGTCGGCGCGGTCCACGGTCACCCCGCCACCCAGCTTCAGCTGACCGAAATCGCCGCTCAGGGTCAGCTTGCCACTGATTGTCGCGGTCACGTCGTCGCGTCGCACCAGCCGCGCGCCCGTCATCTGCAGGTTGAAGGTCAACGGGAATTTGGCCGCGGGGTCGATCGCGAGCGTGCCATCGCCGCTCAACGAGCCCTTGCCGCCGTCGGTGGCCTTGAACTGCTTGATCACGATCTGCCGCTCATTCGCCTGCGCGCGCAGCGAGATCTCGCGCAGGACCGTGCCGGTCGTGCCATTGGCATAGCTGCCGTCCTGCATCTCGATCGTGCCCGCGGCGCCCGGCGCACCGACCGTGCCGTTGAGGGTCAGGCCGACGTTCAGGGTCCCCTTGAGCGTCTGGTCGTCGAGACCCGCAAGCGCCGCCAGCCGGGCGAGCTCCAGCCCGGCGTCCAGGCGTCCGCTGAGGCGGCCGTCCGCCGGCAGCTCGAACACGGCCTGATCGAACCGGACGATCAGCGGCAGCTCGGCGGTGAGCGTCATCGGCCGAGCGCTGAGGCCGCGGCCGCTGAGATCGACGCGCAGGCGCCGTGCGGCGAGCTCCGCTCTGCCCGTGAGCGCGGCCGGCGGCAGCCCCGCGAAGGTCGGATTGTCCGTGCCGAGCCCGGTCGCGCTCACATCCAGCGTGCCGCGCGGATCGTCGGCCGGCCCTTCGAGCCTGAGAGTCGCGTCCGCCTTGCCGGTCAGGGCCGGCCCGCCGAACCGGGCGAGCAGGGCCAGCGGCAACGCCTCCAGCCGCGCATCCGCCGCGACCGTGCGCGCCCCCAGATCCGCCGAGGCGACCAAGCGGGCCTTGCCCAGCTGGAGGTCGAGCCCCGCGAGCTTCGAGGCCTCGCCGCTCACCGTCAGCTCGGCCGGCTGAGCGAGACGGAGCGGGGCGCCGGCCCATTGCCCGCCCAGCTGCTCGAGCCGGAGACGGAGCGGCTCGCCGAGGCTCAATCCGGCCCGGCCATCGAGCTTGAACGGCTGCGGCGTCTGGCCATCGGCCGCGATGGTCAACGCGAGCTGGGTCGTCGGCCCTTTGGCGGTCAGCCGGGCGTGGTCGAGCGCGATCCGATCCCGGTGGAAAGCTTCGAGCTCCAGGCTGCCGTCGATGCCGGGCGTGCCCAGGGCATCGGCGACGGTAGCCTGGAGGCGCAGGCGACCGAGCCCGCCGAAATCGCTGTCGAGCTTGCTGCCATCGATGGTGAGCGCGACCGCCTGGCCCCCGCTGGCGGCGTCGAGGCGGGCTTCGAGCTTGAGCTGGCCCCGCGGGCGGCCCGGCAACAGCGGCGCAAAGGCCGCGAGATCGCCCACGTCACCCTTGAGCTCGCCCCGCGCCAGGGTGTGATCGAGATCGATCGCGAGCTTGCCGCCGATGCTGGTCTGCGGCGCCGTGAGGCGCAGATCGGTGAGCTCGAGCACGCGATCCTGCAGTCGGTAGGCGCTCGAAACCTTGGCCTCGAGCCCGGCCGCCCTGGCCGCGAGCTCGAGGGTGCCGTTGGGCACGGCCAGGAGATCCGAGGCCTTGGCCTCGAGCGCCAGGCTCTCGACCGGCCGGCCGGCGACCCGCAGATCCTGGCCATGCGCCTTCAGCAGAGCCGTCGGCGCCGCGAGGCTGCCGCCCGGTTGCGCTTCGATCTCGAGCGCGCCGTCCAGATCCTGGCCGACTACCGGCGCCAGCACCGCGAGCTTCGGCAGAGCGAGGGTCACTTTGCCCTCCAGCGTCTGCTCCGGCAGGGTCAGGACGACATTGCCACCGAGCGTCGCCGCGGCCCCCGTGAGGGTCAGGCTGTCGACCTCGAGGCGGCGATCGGGCTCGAGCGCCGCCTGCGCGGCCAGGCGCGGTGCCGGGCCAAGCAGCTCGGCGGCACCGGGCGGCAGCCCGGCCAGATCCTGGAGATCGCCGGTCAGATTGATCTCGATCCGGCGCGCCCGCTCGCCGATCCCGAGGTCGGCGGTGAGGCTCGCCCGGCCATCGAGACGCTGGCCGAAGGGTGCGGTCAGCGGCGCGAGCGCCGGCGCCTCGACCCCGAGCCTGGCGCGGCCGGCAAGCGTCGTCGGATCGAGCGTGCCCGAGGCGTTGAGCTGCAGATCCCGGGCGCTGAGCGCCAGCTCGCCGAGCGTCAGCGGGCCGTCCGCCGAGCCCGCGAGAGCCAGGCGCCAGGTGACGTCCTGGGCCGGCAAGGGGAGGTCCGGAGGCGGCCGCAGCTGCGCGAGGCGGCCCGTCCCCGAGATCTGCACCGCGGCCGGCTCGGGCATCGTGAAGTCGAGCGTGGCCTGGAGCCGCTCGGCGGCGATCTGGCCGATGCCCGGCGCGTCGATGGCGAGCGCCAGGCGGCCCTTCGGCTGCAGCAGCGCGCCAGCGGCGACCAGATGCGCGCTCAGCGCGCCCGCAAGCGGCGTCCCGAGCAGCGCGCTCAGCGGCGCCAGCTTGGGCAGGTGCAGATCGGCCGTAGCCGAGAGCTGGCCCCGCTCGAAATCGAGATCGGCCCGGCCGGCGAGGTCGCCGTTCGCCGTCTCCGCCCGCAGATCCTGCACGCTCAGCCGCTGGGCCGCGGTCTGGGTGACGCTCAGCGCCAGACTGACGCGCTCGCCCAGGAGGCCGGCCAGCCGGTCGGGCAGCAGGCCCGGCGCTGGCCGAAGATTGCCGTCCAGGTGCAGCTTCGGCTGGCCAGCGAACGCGATGGCGAGCTTCGCGTCCGCGTGCGCGAGCCCTGCGGCGTCGAGCTTCAGATCGCCGGTCCAGGCGTCGAGAGGACCGGAACCGCTCAGACGCAGGGTGAAGTCGCCGGCCTCCGGCCGGTCGGTCAGCCTGGCCAGCAGCCCGCCGGTCTCGGCGGCATTCAACGTGAGCTCGAGGGCGGCCGGCTCGAGGCCGAGCCGGGCATCGAGCGTGGCCCGGGCGGTCGGCCGATCGACCCGCTCGGCGTCGAGCGCGAGGACGACGGCGCGACCATCGTCGCTGCCGGCGAGGCGCCCGGCGAGGCTGAAGGTGGCCGCCTCGCCGAGCACCTCCGGACCTAGCTCGATCTGCGGGACAGAGAGCCGGTCGAGCGCGATCGGCGGCAGCCAGGTCGGCAACTCCGGCAGCCGGAACGGCTCGTCGTTGGCGGCGGGCGAGGTCGGCGGCAGGCGCCGGAGCTCGATCCGGTCGGCGCCGAGCGCCGCCACCTCGACCCGGCCGCGCAGCAGAGCCAGGGGCGACCACGTCAGCCGTAGTCCCCGGGCCTCGAGCCAGACGCCGTCGGGATCGGCAACCCGCAGCTCCGCCACGTGCAGATCGAACGGCACGAGGCCAGAGAGGCCTGCCACCTCGACACGGGTCCCCGGGCCGGCGAGGACGCGCTCCACGGCCGCAGCGATCAGGCGCTGGCCGGGACCGGTCTGCGCGAAGGCAAAGACGCCAGCGATCAGGAACAGGGCAAAGCCCAGCGCGCCCCCTAGCGCAAGGCCGACGCGTCGGGCCATCTCGCAACTACGATCTGCGCGGCGACGACAGCGCGGGCCGCGCGTTGTTGGTTCGTTCCAAGCCTCAATATAGCGCCCCGAGCCGCGCCCGCCACAAGGGTCCGGCGCCGGACCGGAGCGCGCCCATCGCGCGCGCGCTCACATCTCGCGCAGGGCTTCGAGATCGGTGATCACGTAGCAGCTGTCCTGAATCCGGATCAGCCCCTCCTCGCGCCACTGGCGCAGATGCTTGTTCATGCTCTCGCGCGACATGCCGACCATGTTGCCGAGCTGCTGCTGCGACAGCTGGAGATCGATCCGGATCCCGTCCGCGACCGGCTTGCCGAACGCCTCGGCCAGATGGACCAGGCGCTTGGCCAGGCGCGACGGCCCCTCCAGGAACAGCGCCTCTTCCAGCAGCTGGCTGGTCTGGCGAAGCTTCTGGCAGAGCACTTCCATGAGCCGCAGGCAGGCATCCGGGTGGCTGCGCAGGAACGGGATGAAATCGCGCCGCTCCAGCACCAGGAGCTCGCAGTCGTCCAGGGTGACGGCATCCGCGGTCCGGTCGGCGCCATCCAGCAGCGCGATCTCGCCGAACACCTCGCCGGGGCTGAACAGGTTCAGCACCAGCTCCTTGCCGTCCTCGGAATGGGTGCAGACCTTCACCCGGCCGCGCACCACGACCATCATGTTGGCGCCCGGATCGCCCTTGCGAAACAACACCGTGCGCCGGGGGTGGCGGGCCACGCGCATGTAGGTGACCACGCGATCCAGCTCCTCGGCCTCGAGGCGGCCGAACAGCGGATGGCTTTCAAGCAGCTTGCGCTTGTCGACGGGCGCGGCGTGAGGCATGCGGCGTCCCCCGAGGCCGGACGTCACGAGGCTCGTGATGCTACTGATGGAATTTTAGGCAATTGTTCGGGTTCTACGCCGTTTCGCGCCGACTGCAAGGTGTTTTCGCGCCGTCCCGGTAGCGCCGCGGGTTGGGCCGGCTCAAAACGCCTGGCCGAGACTGACGTAGAGCTGGAAGGCGTCGTCGGAAGGGCGCGGGTTGATCGGGAACCCGACGTCGAGGCGCACCGGGCCGATCGGGCTGAAGTAGCGCAGACCCGGTCCGACGCCGACCCGCAGGGTCTCGCTCAGATCCGGTACCGACGAGGTGAAGTCGGACCCGGCGTCGACGAAGGCGACCGCTCCGATCGTCTCGGTCAGGCGCAGCCGGACCTCGCCCGACATCTCGAGCAGCGAGCGCCCGCCCAGGGGGTTGTGGTCGTCGTCGAGCTTGCCGGCGAGCTGGAACCCGTAGCCGCGCACCGAACCGCCGCCACCGGCATAGAAGCGCAGATCCGCCGGCACCTCGGCGCGGGCGGCCCCGAACAGGGTGCCGAGCGCACCACGTCCGGCGAGCACGACGCCCGGGTGCTCCAGGACGCTGAGGTAATGGGTGTAGCTGATCTGGCTCTTGTTGAAGGCCAGATTGTTGCCGGTGACGTTGACGAACGGCTCGTTCTGGGCCATGAGCCGCCCGCCCGCGGTCGGGTTGAGCAGATTGTTGCTGCGGTCCCATTTCCAGAGCACCGGCAGCGACAGGAGCGCGAAGGTGTCGCGGTCGCCATCGCTGTCCTCGATGTCGGAGACCCGGAACGCCGGTCCGGCGGAGATCGTCATGCCCTTGGCGAGCCGTCGCTCGAGGCCGACCCGGGCGCTGGCCGAGCGGCTGTTGAAGGCATCGGTGTTCTCAAAGGCGAGCTCGCTGCCGGCGATCAGCGCCTGGTCACGCTGCCAGATGTCCGGCTTGCGGAAGTTGCCGGTCAGGTGGCCGCCGATGAACGATCCGTCCAGATCGACCTGGACCCGCTCGCCGCTGCCGAAGACATTGCGATTCTCCCAGCTGATGTCGCCGCCCGGGCCCTCGTCGGTGCGAAAGCGCGCGCCGACCCCGATCGAGCGCGGCTTGCGTTCGGTCAGATCGACCGTCACCGGCAGCCGGCCGTCGGCGTCGGGCGTGGTTCCGAGATGGATCACCACCGAGTTGAACAGCTCGGACTCGAACAGGGCGGTGCGCCCGTCGTCGATCCGCGCGGTGGTGATCACCTCGCCGGGCTTCCAGCCCAGCCGGCGGCGGACCGCGGCCTCCTTGACGCTCTCCAGGCCGGAGAGCCGGATCGCGCCGAACCGGACCATGGATCCGGGTTGGAGCACCAGGGTCAGATCCATGGCGTCGGCGTCGTGGTCGACGATCGCCCGGCGCTGCCCGAGCGCGGCGAGCGCGTAGCCCTGCGCGCGGGCGCGCGCCAGCAGGGTGGATTCGGCGTCGAGAATGGTCTGGGAGACCGCCGGCGCGCCGTGGGCGATCTTGAGCTCCTCGAGGCTCGGCAGCTGCGGCCGCGGCTCGGGCGGCGTGACCTCGATGGTCACGTCGCGAAAGCGGTAGAGCGGCCCCGGCTTGATCTCGAACCGCACCCGGACCGGCTTGGCATCGGAGTCGATCTTGAGCGCGATCTCGGCATCGTAGTAGCCCTTCGAGCGCAAAGCCTCCTGCAGCCGCGGGCGGTCGGCCTCGGCCCGCGTGCGCAGGCGGACCAGACTGGGCGGCGGCCGGTCGACCAGCTGCTGGGTCTCCGAGACCTGCTTGAGGAGCTGCTGCAGCTCGGGGTCGTCGACCCCCTGGAACTCGACCTGGTAAGGCACGGCGGGGCCCGCCTCATCGGCCGCGCCCTGGTCGGGCTCCGCAGGCACGGTCGACTCCGCCTGGTGCGACGTACAGCCAGCCGCGAGCGTCGCGAGCAGCAGGCCAATCGCCAGGCGAGCCGCAAACCCACCGTCCGTGCGCCGTGCCCGGCCTGGCTCAGCCACCGCGGGAGGGGGCGAAAACGGGCTGCGGCCGCCGCTCGCTCGACCCGGTCGCCGGCGTCTCGGCCGGCGGCCCCGCCTCGCCGGCCCGATGCTCGCCGGCCCGGGGCTCGCCGGCCCGATGCTCTTCGTCCCGATGCGCGCCGGCCGGGGGCTCGTCGTCGGCCCGGTTCGCGACGCTCTCGACCCGGAACACCGCCGCCGGCGCCTTGCCCTCCTTGTCGGTCCCGAAATAGAGCGTCTGGTGCGGAAACGGGATCTCGATGCCGAGCTCGTCGAAGCGATTCTTGACCCGCCGGTTGAACTCGCGGGTGACGTCCCACTGCTTGAGCGGCCGGGTCTTGATCCGCGCCTTGATCACGACCGCGGATTCGGCGAACCGGTCGACGCCCGCGACCTCGAGCGGCTCCAGGATCAGCCGGCGGAAAGAGGGCTCGCGGTTCATCTCGCGGCCGATCTCGCGCAGCACGTCCATGACCTGATCGACGCTCTCGCGGTAGGCCACCCCGATCTCGAACACCGCATAGGAGTAGTCCTTGGTGTAGTTGGTGACGGTGTCGATCGAGTTGTACGGGATGGTGTGCACTCTACCGGAATATTCGCGCAACACCACGGTCCGCATCGTCATCTCCTCGACGACGCCGGTCCGGCCGGCGACCTCGACCACGTCGCCGACCCGCATGGTGTCGCCGAGCAGCACGAACAGCCCGGTGATGATGTCCTGGACCAGCCTCTGCGAGCCGAAGCCGATCGCGAGGCCGATCACGCCGGCGCCGGCGAGCAGGGGCGCGATGTTGAGACCGAGCTCGGACAGGATCAGGAACAGCGCGATCAGGCTGAGGAACACCAGGAGGAAGCTGCGTGCGATGTTGAGCAGGGTGCGGGCGCGATTGCTCAGGCGCAGATTGCCCTCCTCGTCCTTCTCGGTCACCGTGCGCTCGATGACCAGGCTGATCATCTCCCAGATGACGATGGTCACGACCACGATCACGACCGCGATCAGCAGATGCCCGCTCACGGCCTGGCCGGAGTCGCTCAGCAGCCAGCGCAGCGTCCCGAAGCCCCAGACGTGCAGGAGCGTCGTGGCCGCTGCGAGCCACACGATGGCGCGCAGGCAGCCGCCGATGATCGGCAGATAGCGGTTGAACCGGCTGTCTGCCCCTGGCAACGCGGACTCGGCCTCCTGGCCGAGATCGGGGTCGCGGCCGAACAGGTGCTCGATCAGGCGCAGCCCGAGCCAGCAGCCGATCCCGATCAGCGCGCTGCCGAGCGTGGCGCCGAGCAGCAGCCGGAAGCCACCCGGCACCTTGAGCGCCCAGACGAAATAGACGAACAGGACATAGAACAGCGCCAGCAGATGCCAGACGCCCGCCAGGCTCCGCCAGGGCAGGCGGCGGACGAGGGGGCTGTGCGGCTCGTCCGCCAGGCCCGCGATCGCGGCCGCGACCGGCCCCCGGCTCTGCACGATGATCGTCATCACCATCAAGAGGATGCCGAAGAACAGCACGTGCAGCAGGAAGCCGTGGATCGTCCAGGGCAGGCCCAGCTGACGACCCGCCTCGAGCGCGAAGTAGCCGTAGATCGTGGTCGCGGTCAGCCGGCGCAGCCAGCGGAAGCCGTCGGCCGCGGCCGCGTCCGAGATCGGCAGCAGGCGCAGCTTCGGCGTCTTGGGCGCGAAGATCATCCGGGCCAAAGCCAGCCCGACGCGCTCCAGGATCACCGCGTGGATCAAGGGCAGGACCACGGCGCGCGCCTCGACCGAGGGCTCGACCACGGCGATCGTGGCAAACACCGTGACCGCAAAGCCGAGCACCGGCACCAGGTCGAGCAGGAGCCTGAAGCACAGCCGGACCACCCGGTCGAACAGCCCGCTCTCGACCTCGGGGGCCAGGCTGCGGCGGCCCGGCCGCAGCGCCATCGCGATCCCGACATAGGCCAGGATCGCGAGCCCCATATAGGTCGTCACGCGCAGGCCGACGTGCAGCCAGAGCGAGCGCTGGTCCGGATCCCTGGCCTGGGCCCCGAGCCAGTCGACCAGGAGCGGAATCTGGTCGAGCGAATCCAGGATCGAGAGCGACACTCTGCGCACCACGTTGGTGCGCTCCGTGATCTCGCCCAGCAGGCTCGCGACCACGTCATCCGAGATGATGGTGTCGTTCGGAGGGTGCTGCTCCGCCTGCGCGCTCTCGAGGGTGCGCAGGGTGGCGATCAGCTGATCGCGCTTGGCCGGGTCCTGGAGCGTGTCGATCAGGCCCTGGAGCCGCTCGGCGCTCAGCTCCGGTGCCGGCGGGGGCGCCAGCGGGGGCACCAGCGGCGCGATGAGCCGCTGCGTCGAGCCGGTCTCGGCAGGCGCGGCCGGAGCCTGCGCGAGGGCGACCGGGGAGATCGTCAACAGCGTCGCGAGTGCGGCCGCCAGCCGCCAGGACTCGAGCGTACCGATCACACCCGCCCATCCGGTTTGCGTGCTGGCCAATGTAGGAACGAAGCGCCCCCTGTAAAGGATATTGCGGGTCCAGTTCGCTTTGCCGGCGGGTTCGCGCGCGCCGGCCGGTGGTGATGCCCTTCGCCTAGCTCGCGGCCGGCGGCAGGCTGGCGCGCCGCGCCTGCAGCGTCTGCTCCCAGGCCCAGGCGGTGCGGACGATGAACTCGAGATCGTCGTGCTGGGGTTGCCAGCCGAGGGCCTGGCGGATCCTGGCACTGCCGGCGATCAGGACCGCCGGGTCGCCGGGCCGGCGCGGCCCTTCCTCGATCGCAAAGTCGACCCCGGCCACCCGGCGCACGGTATCGAGCACCGCGCGCACGCTCGAGCCGTGGCCGTAGCCGCAATTGAGCACGGTCGGGGCGCCGCCCCGCTCGAGGTGGTCGAGCGCGGCGAGATGGGCGCGGGCCAGGTCGTCGACGTGGATGTAGTCGCGCACGCAGGTGCCGTCCGGGGTCGGGTAGTCGGTGCCATGGATGCGCATCGCCGGCCGCAGGCCAAGCGCGGTCTCGCAGGCGAGCTTGATCAGATGCTGGTTGTCTGGCGTCGCCTCGCCGATCCGCCCCGCGGGGTCGGCGCCGGCGACGTTGAAGTAGCGCAGGATCGCGTAGCGCAGCCCCGAGGCCTCCGCGATATCGGTCAGGATCCGCTCGGCCATCGCCTTCGAGGCGCCATACGGATTGATCGGCGCGAGCGGCGCGCGCTCGTCGACCAGCCCGCCCTCGGGCGCGCCGTAGACCGCCGCGGTCGACGAGAATACGACGTGGCGCGCGCCGTGCTGAGCGGCGAGCTCGAACAGACCGAGCGCGTTGGCGACGTTGTTGCGATAGTACCTGGCCGGCGCGCGGACCGATTCCCCGACCCAGATGTGGGCCGCGAAGTGCAGCACGGCGTCGAACTGCCGCTCGGCGAGCAGGGCGGCCAGGCGCCCGCGGTCCGCAAGATCGCCGACCACCAGCTCGGCGCCGAGCACCGCCCAGGCGTGCCCGGACGAGAGGTCGTCGTAGACCACCACCCGACGCCCGGCCTCGGCCAGCAGTCGCGTCACGTGGCTGCCGATATAGCCGGCCCCGCCGGTCACCAGGACGCTTCCCGCCTCGGCCATGGCCTCTTCCTAGCGCGGCGCTGGCGCCGCCGGAGCGACCGTCGCGGCTGGCATGATCGCGCTCATTGCGAGTTGACGGGGTCGCCGCCGGCGGTGTTGAGGAAGCGGTGGCCGCCCTCCTCCAGCACCAGGCAGGTGAGGCAGCCGGTCCAGCAGGCGCCGGTGTCGATCCCGATGCGATTGGCGCGCACCGCCGGTTCCGCCTCGACCGTGTGGCCATGGACCACGACCTTGCCGAGATCGCGCCTGGAGCTCAGGAACGGCTCGCGGATCCACAGCAGGTCGTCGGCGGTCTGGCGGTCGAGGGGCACGTTCGGACGCACGCCGGCGTGGACGAACAGGTAGTCGCCGGTCTCGTAGCTGAGCTCGAGGGCCTCCAGGAACTCGATGTGCCGGCGCGGCAGGCGCTCGCGCAGCTCGGCCTGCAGCTCCTCGTAGTATTGCAGCTCGTCGACCGGCTGGCGCAGCCTGACGCCATAGCTGTGCAGGGTCGCATCGCCGCCGTAGCGCAGCCAGGTCGCCCCGACCTTGGCGTCGATCAGGAAGCTGAGCAGCCAGGCATCGTGGTTGCCGAGCAGGTAGATCGGGTGAAAGTCCGCCAGCGGCTGGTGGATCAGCAGATCGATCACCTGGCGGCTCTCCAGGCCCCGGTCGACGTAGTCGCCGACGTACAGCACGAGCCTTTCGGTGCCGGGCGTCAGCTGCACCGCGTCGGCGGCGACCTGGCGGTGCAGGACCTCCAGGAGGTCGGCGCGGCCGTGGATGTCGCCAATCGCATAGACGCACACGCCGGGCGGCACGCGCGCCACCTGGCCGCCGACGTTCGGCTGCGAGGGCCACGCTTCCGGAGTGCGGCGAAACAGACTGCGCAGCAAGGTCAGGTTTCGCGATTCGCTGGCAACGGTTCCCCTGGCAGGAACCGGCGGTGGGGACGATCAGGTCGAAACGGGCCGCCATGGACAGTCAGGTCAGAAATTAACGTCTTGTCATAGCCCCTTGGTAGAGTTAATGGTTTCCTCGTCACGCTCAACGGTAGGAGCGACCACCCGCGTCCATGGACTCCTGACCTTACCGCCACAGCTCGCTTCCAGCCTCGCTGGTCTGGCCCACTTTGGCAAGAGCGCAACAGTCGAAAACCCGCGATTCGACCGATGCGCGGCTTGGCCAGCGCCCTGCCCGGGGTCGAGACCCGCCAGTCTTGCGTTTGGCGCGGCCCCGGCTATAACGCGTCAATGGTTAAGAATAAAGCTGTCCGGACCCACACCGACCATCGCGCTGAGGAGACGCTTCGTGATCGTTCGACGTACGGCCCGACACCTGGTTTCTACCGCCGCGGCGCTGACACTCGGGGTCCCTGTCGTGGCCCTCGGCCAAGAGGTTGGCCCGTATGACCCGCTCGGGATCCGGGCAGGCAGCTTTCTGATCTATCCGCAACTCTCGGTCTCGGAGGTCTACGACACCAACGTGACCGCCGTTCCCAACAACGAGGACGACGATTTTATCACCCTGCTGCAACCGTTGGTCACGGTGCAATCCAATTTCAGCCGGCACAGCCTCAACCTGACCGCGGGCGGCAATATCGCCTTTCACGTCAACCAGACCGACGAGGACTATCAAGACGCCTTCATCCAGAGCAACGGACGGCTCGACATCACCCGCCAGAACTATCTCGACGCCGCCCTGAACTTCGGCCGCGCCCACGAGGGGCGCGACGATCCGGAGAACAACCCGAACCAAAGCCTCAAGGAGCTGTATCAATACGGCGGCTCGCTCAGCTTCACGCAGCTGTTCAATCGCCTCAATTTCCGGCTGACCGGGGGCGTGGCGCGGGACGACTACGCCCAGAACATCGACTCCGATCGAGACCAGGACGCCTACACCGGGGAATTGCGCACCGGCTTCTTTGTCTCGCCCCGGATCAACCCCTTCGTCTATGGCAACTACACCGTCGTGAATCGCGACCAGAAGGTCGACTCCGGTGGGGTCGAACGCGACAGCAAGGCGTGGGGTGCCGGCGTCGGCGCCGCGGTCGAGCTGACTGACCTGCTGACCAGCGATTTCCAGGTCGGCTATACCCGGCAGAGCTACGCCGAGGGCAGCTTCAGCGACAATAGTGGCGTCGGCTACAACCTCAGCCTCACCTGGACCCCGACCCGATTGACCACGGTCAGGGCAACGGGCGGCGGCGACTTCAGACCGACCTCGTCGGAGGGCAGCGACGCCCAGTCGAACTTCCGCAGCACCGCCGGCGCGAGCGTCGACCACGAGCTGCTGCGCAACGTGCATCTCGGCGCCCACGTCGACTACACCCGGGACTCCTTCGACGGCCCGAGCCGGACCGACGATACCGTCGCCGTAGGCGGCAGCGTCACCTACTTCTTGAACCGGAATTTCTCGGTCAATGCGGGCTACACCTATGAACAGCGCTGGTCGGACGATAACAACGAGGAGTTCGACCGCAATCTGATTTTGGTCGGCGTCACCGCAAGGCTGTAGCCACAGCGGGTTGGCGAGGGCATCTCCGCGTGCTGCGCCGAGCCCGCTTGGAACGCCGGCGCCGGCCGGTCCCGTTCATCGATTGTTGAGGACGTTCGGCGTAGGCTGCGCGACGGATCTTCGAACGTCCTGGCGGAGGGCGCTGCCGGTGGAGGCTTGGGTCATGGCCCGGTTGCCGCAGAACGGGCTGTTTGGCGCAGCGATCCTCGGTCTTGGGCTCCTTGCGGCGGCCGCGCTCGCGGGCTGCTCGGGCTCGCCGCCAGCGCCCGTCGTACCGGCGGTCGCTGCCGACAGCGTGGCGGCGGCGGTCGCGCCCGCGGTGGATGGCGAAGCCAGTGTCGCGGGCTACAAGCTCGGCCCGGGCGACAAGATCCGCCTGACCGTGTTTCGCCACACGGACCTGTCCGGCCAGTTCGAGGTCGATGGCGAGGGCTTCTTCGCCCTGCCGCTGGTCGGCGAGATCCGGACTGCCGGTTTGACCGCGCGTGCGCTCGAGAACGAGATCGAGCAGCGGCTCAAGGACGGCGGCTATCTGGTCAATCCCCAGGTCAGCGTCGAGGTCCTGAACTACCGGCCATTCTACATCATCGGCGAAATCAATAACCCCGGCAGCTACCAGTACGTCAATGGCATGACCGTGACCAACGCGGTCGCCCTGGCCGGCGGCTTCACCTACCGCGCGGATCAAAAAGACATCACGATCACCCGCGGCGGCTCGAAGGGCGCGCAGCTTGACGTCAAGTCGAATGCCGAGGTGCTGCCGGGCGACATCATCGAAGTGTCGGAGCGCTTCTTCTGATCGGCCACCGGGGCCGGGCGTGATCCTCAGGGCGCTGACCAGCCGACTGCAAATGCTGGGCCGGGCGGAGACGGCCTCCCGCGATCCCGGCGCCGCCGGAGATGCCGCTCCCCCCGATGCGCGCAAGCGATCCACCGGAGCGGCGCTTGCCGTCTTCTTCGAGCGGCGCATGCTGGTCATGCTGGCCCTTGGGTTCGCCGCCGGCCTGCCGAACCTCCTGATCTTCGACACGCTGTCGGCCTGGCTCCGGCAAGCCGACGTGCCGCTGCGGACGATCGGTCTCTTCAGCCTCGCCACGCTCGCCTATTCGCTCAAGTTCCTGTGGGCGCCTCTGGTGGATCGGACCTCGATCCCGGGCCTCACGCCTCTCCTGGGGCAACGCCGCGCCTGGATGCTGACGGCGCAGGCGGTCGTCATTCTTGGCCTATGGTGCGTCTCGGGCTCCCATCCGGCGGCCAATCTCGGGTTGGTAGCAGGGCTCGCCGTGCTGGTCGCGTTCGCGTCGGCAACCCAGGACGTGGTCATCGATGCCTGGCGCATCGAAGCCGCCGGCCAGGAGCGTCAGGGGGCGATGGCGGCGATGTATCAATGGGGGTATCGCATCGCCATTCTGACCGCTGGCATCGCGCCGCTGCTCCTGGCCGAGCACATGGACTGGAGCTTCGCCTACGCCGTCATGGCGGGGTTGATGGCGATCGGGGTTGCGGCGGTGTTCGCAGCACCACGCGAACGAGCGCGCCCGGCCATGCCTCCGTTGCTGCCCCGCGACGTGCCGGCGCGGCCTGCGACCGAAGCGCTCGAATGGATCGGGCGGCTCTCCTTGCTCCTGGTCGGCGCCTATGCTTTCGGCGTCGGGTTCACCGGTCAATTCGTGATGGTCGAATGGGCCGGCGGCCTGGCCGGCGCCACGCCCAATTCCCTCGCCGGACTCCGGGCGGCCTGGAACCAGCAGCCGGCCGGCGTCCTCATCCAGGTCGGCCTCGCCTTCCTTGGACTGTCGATGTTCGTGTGCGCAGCCCTGCCCCTGCCTGGCGTCCGCACGCGACCCAGCACCTATTTCATCCGCTCCTACGGCGATCCGTTCAGGGACTTCTTCGCGCGGTTTGCGGGCACGGCCTGGCTGATCCTGGCGATGATCTGCTGCTATCGCCTCAGTGATTTCGTCCTCAACATCATGAACCCGTTCTACCTCGACCTGGGGTTCGATCTGCGCACCATCGCGGAGGTGCGCAAGGGGTTCGGCGTCGCGATGCTGATGCTTGGCGTCGGCGTGGCGGGCTGGTCGATCGCGCGCTTCGGCCTGATCCGATCCCTGATCATCGGCGCGTTCGCGGGCCCGATTTCCAATCTGGTGTTCGGATGGCTCGCCACGCAGGGGCCGGATCCGCGTGCCTTCGCGCTCGCGATCATGGTCGACAACGTGTCCGCGGGCTACGCCGGGACCATCCTCATCGCCTATATGTCCAGCCTGACCAGCGCGGGTTTCACCGCGACGCAATATGCGCTGTTCTCCTCGCTGTACTCGCTTCCCGGCAAGCTGATCGCGGCGCAGTCGGGCACGATCGTCGAGGCGAGCGCGCATCTCGCGGCGCCGGGGGGACCGTTCGCGGGCTTGACCGGCTGGTTCAGCAGGCTGCCGCCGACCTCGTTCGCCACCGGCGCCGCGGAACTGGGCGTCTCGGCCGCGGCGTTGGGCGCAGGCTATCTCGTCTTCTTCTTCTATTCCTGCCTGATCGGGCTCGCGGCGCTGATCATCGCGCTGATCATCGCGCGCAAGCAGGCGGCTCCGTCCGGGGGCAAACCGCGCCCGCTTCGACCTAGCCCTTGATGCTCGCGAGCGGGGGCCCGTTGCCACTGGCGGTAGCGCCCCGGAACGCTTAAATACCCGCGGCGCGCGGCCGAAGCGAGGTGTCCATGCGAATCGGCGTCCCCAAGGAGGTCAAGGTCCACGAGTACCGGGTCGGGCTGACGCCGACCTCGGTGCGCGAGCTGGTCCTGCACGGCCATGAGCTGCTGGTCGAGACCGGCGCCGGCGAGGCGATCCGCCTGGATGACCGCCAGTACGAAAGCGCGGGCGCGCGGATCGCGGGCGACGCCGCGGAGGTGTTCGCCGGCGCCGACATGATCGTCAAGGTCAAAGAGCCGCTCGCCTCGGAACGGGCGCGGCTGCGCGAGGGCCAGCTGCTGTTCACCTATCTGCACCTCGCCCCCGATCCGGACCAGACCCGGGATCTGCTGGCTTCCGGCTGCGTCGCGATCGCCTATGAAACCGTGACCGACGCGCGCGGCGGCCTGCCGCTGCTCGCCCCCATGAGCGCGGTCGCCGGCCGGATGTCGATCCAGGCCGGCGCCCATTCCATGGAGATGGCCCGGGGCGGCTCGGGGGTGCTGCTGTCCGGCGTGCCGGGCGTGCTGCCGGGCAAGGTTCTGATCATCGGCGGCGGGGTGGTCGGCACCAACGCTGCCCGGGTGGCACTCGGCATGGGTGCCCGCGTGGTCCTGCTCGAGCGCTCGGTCGCGCGCATCGAGGAGCTCGGCCGCGAGTTCGGCATGCGGCTGGTGACCCGCTACTCGACCTTCGAGACCCTCGAGGCCGAGCTCGCCGATGCCGATCTGGTGATCGGCGCGACGCTCACGCCGGGCGCCGCGGCGCCCAAGCTGATCAAGCGCGAGCACCTCGCGCGCATGAAGCGGGGGGCGGTGATCGTCGACGTCGCGATCGATCAGGGCGGCTGCACCGAGACCTCGCGCCCGACCACGCACGCGGACCCGACCTACGTGGTCGACGGCGTGGTCCACTATTGCGTCGCCAACATGCCGGGCGCGGTCGCCAACACCGCGACCTTCGCCCTCAACAACGCAACTCTGCCCTTCGTGCGCGCGCTGGCCGACAAGGGCTACCGCCAGGCCTGCCTCGACGACCCGCACCTGATGGCCGGCCTCAACGTGCATCGCGGCCAGATCACCTACCAGGCGGTGGCCCGCGACCTCGGCCTGCCCTACACCCCGCCCGGCAAGGCGCTCCAGACCGCCTGAGGACCGTCTTCACGGGCTCCTGGTCGCTCGCCCAGGCGGCGGCGATCGATGAAAGCGATCGGCGCCATAAGCGGCGACTGCCCGAAAGCCGCGCCCAAGGCTGGCGATCGTGATCGAGCGCGGCGCGCCGGTCACGGGCCTGGACGGCCCGCGAGCAAGCCGGTCGACGCCGGCCGGGGACCGTCTTCGGCAGCGTCATCCGGGCACGCCGGGCCGCCGCCGCAAGCTCGGCCGGTCATTTCGGCGCACCAAGCCGGGCCGCGGCGCTCAGCGCGCCGGCAGCCCGTGCGCGATGGCGCGAGCGGCAAGCGCCAGCATGGTCAGCGCCACCCCGCTCATCAGCAGATGGATGCCGACCAGAAGGCCGATCACCCAGAGCGCCGAGCTCGGCCAGCCGGCATAGATCAGGACCGCCAGCAGCAGGGTCACGACCCCGCTCGCGAGCGGCCAGCCCCAGCCGCGCGCCGGCCGGATACGCAGCGCCAGGCCGATCTGGAAGATGCCCTGGACCAGGAGAAAGGCCGCCAGCAACAGGGTCAGGGCGAGCGCGCCGAGAAGGGGATTGAGGATCATCCAGCCGCCGACCAGCAAATACAGCACGCCGCCCAGAAGATGCAGGGCAAAGCCGCTCCAGCCTCTGGCGCTGAAGGCATGGACGATCTGCGCCACGCCGCAGATCAGCAGCAGCCAGCCGACGAAGATTCCGATCGCCAGGGTCGCGATCATCGGCACGGCGATGTCCAGCAGCCCGAGCGCGATCAGGCCGATCCCGAGCGCCAGGAGCCAGCCCCAGTTCCGTTCCATAGCCATCCTCCCAGATCTCAATGCAGCCGCTTGGCCACCGCCGTCGCGGCATCCGCGCGGGCATCGGCGATCCGCCTTGCTTGCCCCATTGTGGCACCCTGGGTAAGGTCGATTCAAGCTGAGGACAACCAAAGGAGATCAACGGACATGCACGTTCGACCGCTTCGCAGGATCGTGCTGGGACTCGTCGCCGGCGCGGCTTTGCTGGCGACGAACGTCCTGTGCGCACGCGCGGACACCTTCATCACCATCGGCACCGGCGGGGTGACCGGGGTCTACTACCCGGCCGGCAGCGCAATCTGCCGTCTGGTCAACAAGGAGCGCAAGGAGAACGGCATCCGCTGCTCGGTCGAGGCCACCGGCGGCTCGGTCGACAACATCAACACGATCCGCGATGGCGAGCTCGACATGGGCATCGTCCAGAGCGACGTGCAGTACAAGGCCTGGAAGGGCGAGGGCGACGAGTTCAAGGGCCAGGGCCCGTTCGCCGACCTGCGCTCGGTGGTCTCGCTGCACGCCGAGCCGTTCACCGTGGTGGCGCGCGACGATTCCGGCATCCGCGCCTTTGACGACCTCAAGGGCAAGCGGGTCAACGTCGGCAATCCCGGCTCCGGCCAGCGCTCGACCATGGAGGTGGTGATGCAGCGCAAGGGCTGGACCCTGGCCGACTTCGCGCCCGCCTCCGAGCTCAAGTCGTCCGAGCAGGCGCAGGCGCTGGCCGACAATCAGATCGATGCGATCGTGTTCACCGTCGGCCACCCGAGCGGCTCGATCCAGGAGGCGACGACCGCCGCCGACGCCCATCTGGTGCCGGTGACCGGGCCCGAGATCAACGCACTGGTCAAGGAGTTCCCGTACTACTCCAAGACGGTGATCCCGGGCGGCATGTACCGCGGCACCGACCGCGACGTCGAGACCTTCGGCGTGCGCGCGACCGTCGTGACCTCGGCCAAGGTGCCCGACGACGTGGTCTACCAGGTGGTCAAGGCGGTGTTCGAGAACTTCGACGAGTTCAAGAAGCTGCACCCCGCCTTCGCGAACCTGAACACGAAGGAGATGGTCGCGCAGACGCTGTCGGCGCCGCTGCATCCGGGCGCCGAGAAGTACTACAAGGAAGCCGGCCTGAGGTAGTTCGTGGCGCGGTTTGGGCCGAGGCGGCGGGCGGTTGCCTGCCCTTCGGATTGCGGGCGGGACGGCCCGGTGCCGGAGCAGGCCCAGCTTGGAGGCTGATGGAGGTGGCGGATCTGAGCGTCGGTGCGACCTTGAGCCTGCGCGGCTACGTGCTGCTTGCCTCGCACATCAGGGGCCGCAGCCCGGTCCAGCTCGAGCAGGTTCTGGGCTATCGGCCCGCACGCCTGAACCAGGGTTGGTACCTCCTGTTCCTGCTCGATCCGGTATCGGCGAGCGAGTTCGAGCTGCACGGCTACACCCACTTTTCCGGCGGCAAGGCCCGGCACAGCCCGCTGACCGCGGAGCAGGACCTTCGAGCGCGGGGCGTCGACGTCGATCGCATCAAGGGGCGCCAGGCCGTCGAGCGCTTCAAGACCCATGGCCCCGATCGCGTCGCCAAGGTGGTCCCGGTCATCGAGCATTCCGATGTCGAGAGCTATCCGCCGGGCTCGGGGATACCGCAATGGCGCCTGGTGGTGCCCAAACGGTTCAAGGTCAAGGCATTCCTCGCGCCGGGCGAGATCTATCTCGGCGACTATTCGGATTGAGCAGGTCTCGGGCTTCCCGATCGCCAACGTCGTGACCACCGACCCGGCACGGATCGTGCAAGCCGCGGCCAAGGTGCAAGCCGGCGGCAGCCCGCGCCTCCAGGCCGAGGGGCCCTCGATCGAGGACGACGAGGTCGCCCGAGGTCGCCGGAACCGCTATGCTGCCGATGGGCCCGAGCGGCCCGGGAAGAGGCATCTGCGCGCGGCCGGGCTCGAGCTGCGGGCAAAGGACGGCAATACCAAGCGCAGAAAGTCTCGACTTTTGCGCTTGGCGTGCGCGCCTGGGTTGGCGTGCGGCAGGCGCGCCCCGCGAAGGTGAACCCTTCGCGGGACCGGTATAAGGTGATGATCGACGCGATCGGCTTCGGCGGCGCGACCGGGAAGGCTGGCCTGGACCTCGACCTCGAGGTCACCGGCGTGCCCGGGGCCGGCGACCGCCCGCGCGCGCAGCTGATGCCGTTGCCGGCGCTGGTGGCGCTCGGCCTGATCCTCTGGCTGCAACGGCGCCGCAGCCCGACCCTGGCGCCGGCAACGGCCACCGTCGCGGCGGCTGGCGACTGACCGGGAGAACGACGCCCATGTATCGCAACGTCCTGGTGCCCATCGACCTGTCCGACAAGCACTCCTGGCGCAAGGCTCTGCCGACCGCGATCTCCTTGTGCGAGACCTTCGAGGCCAGGCTGCACCTGATCGCGGTGGTGCCGGAATTCGGCCTGCCGGTGGCAGGCCAGGTCTTCCTCGAGGGCTACGAAGCCAAGCTCCGTCAGCAGGTGGTCAAGCAGCTGCGCGACCTCGCCGCCCAGCAGGTGCCGCCCGAGATCGAATCGCGGCGGATCGTCGCCGAGGGCAGGATCTACCAGGAGATCCTCAAGGCCGCCGACGCGATCAAGGCCGACCTGATCGTCCTGGCCGCGCACCGCCCCGAGCTCAGCGACTACCTGCTCGGCCCGAACGCCGGCAAGGTCGTCCGCCACGCCAAATGCTCGGTCATGGTCGTGCGCGAATGAGCACGGGCGCCGGCCGATGGTTGTAAGCTGCGGCTTCCCGCCTCGCCGCCCCGAGAAGCCGCCGGGAGTGCCGGTCGTCGAGGAACCACCAGTGTGAATCGCCATCGAGCCGGCGGACAAGCGCACGAATCGAGCCCCGGCGATCGTGGGCAGCATCGACATCTTGGCATCGCGATCGTGGGTATGTGCCTGCCGATCTGCCTGATCGACGGCGATTCTATGGTCCCAGCGATCGGCGGCGTCTCGTCGCGGGAGTCCTGGGCCCCTCAGAAGTCGGTGCAGATGCCGCCGTTGGCGAGGTAAGCCCCGTAACCGACGTACCGGATCATCGTCTTCTCCACGCAGGTCCAGTTGCCGTTCTTTTCCCGTCGACCCTCCAGCTTGACCCGATAATCATGGTCCATGTTCAGATCCGGAATGGCGTAGAAATTGTTGTCGATCGCCCTGACCTTGGAATAATATTTGCAATCATCGTTGAGCCAGGTGCGTGACACTCTGGGCATCCAGCAGATCTTCCACTCGTCGAACTTGTCCGCGTTGCCGACCGACCAGGCAAGCTCGATGGTACAGGTCAGCGAGTGGACGTCGCAGAGGGTCTTGTCCGGATCGAGGGCGAACCAGTTCGACCCCGCCTGGGCGCTGCCGATCGCGAGCATGCCGAGAAGGATCGCGCCGAGCGCCTGAATCCACCTATGTCGATACCAACTCATCGTCACTCTCCCGAATGCGTTGTGATGGCTGCATTCGGGATAGGCTTGCCCCGCCGCGTGCCAGGACGTGGTTCGGGCCGCTCGCGCCCGCGGCCGCTCTATGCCTTCAGCACGCCCTCCATGAGGCCCTTGAAGAACAGGCGCTGGGCGAAGGCGAACGCGACGATGCCGGGCGTGACCACGATCATATAGACCGCGGCGATCCGCGGCCAGGCCCACTGGCCCATGCCGCCCTGGGCGGCGGCGAGCACGACCGGCATCGTGCGCACGACCTGGTCGTTGGTCAGCGTCGTGCACAGCAGGTATTCGCCCCAGGCGGTGACGAAGTTGACGATGATCACCACCACCAGACCGTTCCGGACCAGGGGCAGGCCGACCATCCAGAGCGTGCGCCAGACCCCGGCGCCGTCGATGTGGGCGGCATCCATCAGCTCGTGCGGCACGAGCTGGAAGACGCTGCGCATGATCAGCACGCTGACCGCCAGATTGAGGGTGATGTAGGGCAGGATCAGCCCGCTCGTGGTGTTGATCAGTCCCAGAAAATCCTGGATCTGGTAGATCGTGATGATCGAGACGACCCGGGTCGGGAAATACAGCGACGCGATCAACAGCGCCACGATGAAGGCGCCGCCGCCCGGCTTCAGGTGCACCAGCGCATAGCCGGCCAGGACCGCGCAGAACACCGTGATCCCGACCGTGGCCGCGGTCACGTAGATGCTGTTGAAAAGATTCATCGGCAGAGTGTCGATCTTGTCGAACACATAGGCATAGTGGGAGAAATCGAACTTACGCGGCCAGAATTGCCCGGTCATGGAATCCGGCAGGGACTTGATCGACAGCAACAGCACCCAGAACAGCGGCAAAAGGATCGTCAGCAGGAAGAAGTTGATGACGACGTGCCGGATGAGCGCACTGCGATGGCGCACCAGCCAGGGCGGCGCGCCCGAGCGCGCCGCGGCCGGAAGCTGGCGCCGTTGCGACTGGCTCGCCTGCATCTGCCCGCCTCAGCCCTTGCGCCGGAAGACGTAGAGCAGAACGGCCACGAACACCATCATCGCGACCGCCCCGATCATGCCGATCGCGGCGGCGAACCCCTGGCGCCACAGGCCGGTCTTGAAGGCCTGATCGTACATGAAGATGGTCCAGGTGTAGGTCGGCGAGTCGCGATTGAAGCCGCCCATGATCAGGTATTCGTCGATCACCGCCATCGAGGTGCCAAAGCGCAGCACGACCAGGATCATCATGATCGGCTGCAGCCGCGGCAGGGTGACGTGCCAGAACACCTGCCATTCATTGGCGCCGTCGATGCGCGCGGCCTCAGGTAGTTCCTTGGGAATTGCCGCCAGTCCGGCGAGAAAGAAGACGCTGTGATATCCCAATCCCCACCAGATCTCCATGACCGCGATCGACGGCAGGGTCAGCGCCGTGCCGCCCAGCCACTGCGGCGCATTCTGGTAGGTGAATAGCCCGAAGACGTCGACCAGCAGGTGATTGATCGGTCCGGTCTGGTAATTGTACATCCACTTCCAAAGAACGAAGACCAGCGTGCTCGGGATCACCGCCGGGATCAACAGGATCACGCGGTAGACCGTCGCCACCCGCTGGTTCTGCACCCGGTCGACCAGGATCGCCACGAGCAGCGGAATGATGATCGTGCCCGGCAGGAACATCATGGTGAACAGCGCGGCCCGCCACAGGCTCGTCCACATCAAAGGGTCGCGCAAAGCCTCGATATAATTGCTGAAACCCACCCAATGGGCCGGTTCCCGGCTCAGAAACTTGAAATCCGTAAAGCTGATCCAGACCACGCGGACGATCGGATAGGCCTGATACCAGACGAAGAAGATGAGCGTGGGCAGGAGGAAGACCCACGGACTGATCTGCTGTTGAAGGTTGCTCCGGCGGGCGGGCCAGGACGTTCGGGCTACGGCTGCTGCCACGACTTTGCTCGTCTTCGAGGCGGGGGCGCCGACCGAAAAGCAGGCGGTCTGACCGGCCGGGGCGGGTCAGACGGCAGGCACGCGGGAGGCCCGCTCCTGCCGTCTGCGCCTGGAGCCGCTAGCCGCGCTGCATCTCGGCATGGACGGCATCGACCACCTTCTGCATGGCCACCTTGGGATCCTTCTCCTCGCCCTTCAGATAGGTCTCCCAGATCGGCTGCCCGATCACGAACTGCTGATGGCCGAACAGATTGTTGGTGATCGCCCTGGCCTTGTCGAGCTGGCCGCGCACCAAGCCGACGAAGTCGGGCATCCAGGCCGGCGGCTTGGCCTTCCAGTCGGCGTAGATCGAGCTGTAGGGCGGCAATTGTCCCGGGTGCGCGGTCTCGGTGCCGGCGATCGAGTCCTTCCAGATCTGCGGGTCGTAGGTCAGGGTCCTGATGTACTCGGCCGCCTTCTCCTTGTTCTGGCCATATTTCAGGAGACAGGAGCCGGTGGTCCAGAACACGGTCGAGCCCGCGCCCTGGGCGAATTTGGGCAGCGGTGCCAGCTTCAGCAGGCTCGGGTCCTGCCAGTATTGCGCCATACGCAGCGGCGCATTGAAGTATTTGGTATAATAACCGACGCGCTGGGCGGCGAAAGCGACCTCGTCGGGCGTGCCGTTGACCCCGGCGTCGGATGACCCGGCCAAGAGGATGTCGGGATTCGCCAGCGCCATGATCTTCTTCATCAGCATCAGCGCCTGGATCGCCGGCTCGCTGGTGAAATCGAACAGGCCTTCGGAGGTGTAGACGTCGGGGCTGAGACTGTGGGTGATCGGGGCGAGCGAGCGCCAGCCATGGGCATCGAAAGTCGCCCCGAAGGGTGCTGCCCCCGAGTCCACGATGGTCTGGGCATTCTTCAGGTAGTCGTCCCAGGTCGCGGGCGCCGTGTCCGCGAGGCCCGCCTTCTGCGTCAGGCCCGAGTGCCAGCCCATGCCGATCACGTCGAGCAGGAACGGCCAGCTGTAGAGCTTGCCGTCGACCGTGCATTCCTGCCGGATCGACGGAATGATGTCGTCGATCACCTCTTTTGGGATGTACTCGTCCCAGGGCTCGATCACGTCGGCCTTGATCATCGCCGTCATCTCGACGAACGGTGTCATGCCGACATAGACGTCCCAGGTGCTTTCGTGGTTCTTGGCCTCGGCGACGAAACGTTCGATGCCGAAGCCTTCGACCGGCGCGATCTGGTAATTGAGGCCGGGAAATTTGGCGTTGACCTGGGGAATACCGGGATGGAGGTCCTGGATCCACTGATAGAACGTCGGGGTCAGTGGCCGCTCCGCGCGCGCCGTGGCGATGCCGAACTTGGCCGCGACGCTCACGCCGGCCATGCCGAGGCCGGCGGCCAGGCTGCGCGCCAGGAACTCCCGCCGCTCGATCTCGCCACGCAGCATCTGCTGCCGCCACGCCGCTTGCCGGAGATCTCCCTGCTCTTTGCGTCTGATCATTTCTGCCTCCTCCAGCGCACGAGAGTCCGCAGGCCCCCGGCATCCGATCACTATACCGCCTTCACGGTGGTTGGCAATGCGAGGCGGGTCCTGGTGACGGGCGCCGGAGGCGGCTGCGCGACGTGACCAGGTTTGGCAGACGGAGCACCCGGCCGGCCGCCGACGCCCCGCCCGCCGGAGCTTCCGGACCGAGCCGGGAGGGCCGCGGGGCGCCCTATGGCTGGCCGGTCGTGCTCGGAGCGGGGAAGCCCGCCCGCATGTAGGTGATGACCTGCCAGATCTGGTCTTGGGTCAGCGTGTCCTTGAAGGCCGGCATCCTGGTCCCGAACGGCGCCCCGCCCTCGGAGACCGCCCAGAGCAGGTATTCGTCGACCGCCTGCGGCATCCGGATCAGGTCGGCGAGCAGGGCCGGCGACGGGTAGAGCGCGAGCCCGGCATCGCCATGGCCCATGCCGGCGGCATCGTGGCAGGCGGCGCACCGGTCCGCATAGATCGCACCGCCCCGGAGAATGGTGTCGGGGGTCCTGGTGAAGGGGTTTCGTGCGCCGCGGTAGGCCGCCGGCACGCCATCCCGCAGGAAGGTCTGGTGGCGGGTCAGCCGCTCGCGGAGGCCCTGATCCATCCGCTCGGACCGCCACACGTCCCGGCGCGTCCAGCCCGGGTCCCACATGTCCCAGCCGAACGGCGGCGCCTGCATCTGCGCCTGCGCGCCGCTTGGCTCGAGGGCCAGGGCGATCAGCCCGAGACCGCAGGCCGCCAGCAGAGCGGCAAGGCAAGGTCGCTGGCGGGTTCGGCTCATGCTCCCCTCGCGATGGCGGGTATGCCGCCGATCAAGGGGAGGCCGCAGGTGCCGCCCCGCTCAGTGCAGGCGGCCGTGGCAGTGCTTGTATTTCTTGCCCGAGCCGCAGGGGCAGGTCGCGTTGCGCGGCACCTTGCCCCAGCTCGCCGGCTGGCTCGGGCCGGGCGCGCCGGCGGCGCGGGCGCCACCCCCGGACATGCCGCCGCCGCTCGCGGCCACCCGCGGCCTCGGCCGGGTGACGACGCCGCGCGCCGGGCGCGGATCGTCGGTGCCGGTCGCCGCCAGGGGCTCCTCGGCGCCGTCCGCAACCTCGGCCTGCTGCGGCTGCATCCGGATCTCGAGATGGGTCAGCACCTGGGTCACCGTCTGGCGCAGATTGGTCAGCATCGCCTCGAACAGCACGAACGCCTCGCGCTTGTACTCGTTCAAGGGGTCGCGCTGGCCGTAGCCGCGCAGGTGGATGCCCTGGCGCAGATGGTCCAGGTGCAAAAGGTGCTCCTTCCACAGATGGTCGAGGATCTGCAGCAGCAGGCTCTTCTCGGCCATCCGGATCATGTCCTGCCCGTAGGTCACGACCTTGTGCGCCGCCTTGCGGTCGGACTCGGTGACGATCCGCTCCTTGATCTCGGCGTCGGCGATGCCCTCCTCCTTGGCCCACTCGCCGACCGGCAGCTCGAGCGCCAGCAAGCCCTTGGTGTCGCGCTCGAGCCCCGCGATGTCCCACTGCTCGTGGTACGCCTTTTCCGGAATTGCCGTCGCGATCAGGTCGTCGATCACCTGATGACGCATGTCGCGCACGGTGTCGGCGACCTCGCGCGCCTGGATCAGCTCGTGGCGCTGCTCGTAGATCACCTTGCGCTGATCGTTCATGACGTCGTCGAACTTCAGCAGATTCTTGCGGATCTCGAAGTTGCGCGCCTCGACCTTCTGCTGCGCCTTCTCGAGCGCCTTGTTGATCCAGGGATGGACGATCGCCTCGTCCTCCTTCAGCCCGAGCTTGCTGAGCATGCCGTCCATGCGCTCGGAGCCGAAGATGCGCATCAGATCGTCTTCGAGCGACAGGAAGAACTTGGACCGGCCCGGGTCGCCCTGGCGGCCCGAGCGCCCGCGCAGCTGGTTGTCGATCCGGCGCAACTCGTGGCGCTCGGTGCCGAGCACGTAGAGGCCGCCGGCCGCGATCACCTGCTGCTTCTCCGCCTCGACCTCGCGCTCGATCCGGGCGGCGCGCTCGGCCCGCTCCGCCTCGTCCTCGATTTCGGAGAGCTCCTGCAGCTTGCGCATCTCGGCGTTGCCGCCGAGCTGGATGTCGGTGCCACGACCGGCCATGTTGGTCGCGATGGTCACGCCGCCGAGCCGCCCGGCCTGGGCGACGATGAACGCCTCCTGCTCGTGGTAGCGCGCGTTCAGCACCTGGTGCGGGATCTTCTGCTTCTGGAGCAGGGTCGACAGATGCTCCGACTTCTCGATGCTGACCGTGCCGACCAGGATCGGCTGGCCGCGCTCGTGGGCATCGGCGATGCTGGCGACGATCGCCTTGTTCTTCTCGTTCGCGGTCCGGTAGACCTCGTCGTCCTCGTCGTCCCGGATCATCGGCATGTGGGTCGGGGCCTCGACCACGTCGAGCTTGTAGATCTCGCCGAACTCGGCCGCTTCGGTCGCCGCCGTGCCGGTCATGCCGGCGAGCTTGGGGTAGAGCCGGAAGTAGTTCTGGAAGGTGATCGACGCCAGCGTCTGGTTCTCCGGCTGGATCGTCACCTTCTCCTTGGCCTCGAGCGCCTGATGCAGACCGTCGGAATAGCGCCGGCCCTCCATCATGCGGCCGGTGAACTCGTCGACGATCACGACCTTGCCGTTCTTGACCAGATAGTCGACGTCGCGCGCGAACAGGCGGTGCGCCCGCAGCGCCTGGTTGACGTGGTGGACCAGGGTGACGTTGGCGATGTCGTACAGCTCGGGGTGCTTGAGCAGGCCGGCCTCGGCCAGCCAGGCCTGCATCTTCTCGCCGCCGCTCTCGGTCAGCGAGACCGCCCGCTGCTTCTCGTCCTTCTCGTAGTCGTCCGGCTCGAGCTTCGGGATGTAGCTGTCGACGGTCAGGTACAGCTCCGAGCTCTCCTCGCTCGGGCCCGAGATGATCAAGGGCGTGCGCGCCTCGTCGACCAGGATGCTGTCGACCTCGTCGACGATCGCGAAGTTGAAGCCGCGCTGGACCAGGCTCTCGGGCGCGAACTTCATGTTGTCGCGGAGATAGTCGAAGCCGAACTCGTTGTTGGTGCCGTAGGTGATGTCGGCGCCATAGGCCTGCTTGCGCGCCGGCTCGTCCAGGCCGGGCACGATGCAGCCGACCGAGAGGCCGAGGAACTGGTAGATCTGGCCCATCCAGCCGGCATCGCGCCGCGCCAGATAGTCGTTGACCGTGACCACGTGGACGCCCTTGCCGGTCAGCGCGTTGAGATAGACCGCAAGCGTCGCGACCAGGGTCTTGCCTTCGCCGGTCTTCATCTCGGCGATCTTGCCCTGGTGGAGGACCATGCCGCCCATCAGCTGGACGTCGAAATGGCGCTGGCCGAGGGTGCGCTTGGACGCCTCGCGCACGGTCGCGAAGGCCTCGATCAGGAGGTCGTCGAGGGTCTCGCCGGCGCCGAGCCGCTCGCGGAAGCGATCGGTCCGGGCCCGCAGATCGGCGTCCGAGAGCGCCTCGAGCTCGGGCTCGAGAGCGTTGATGGCATCGACCGTCCTGTTCAAGGATTTGATGACGCGGTCGTTGGCCGAGCCGAACAGCCGCTTGGCGAGAGCGCCAATCATGGGCGCAGGGTCCTCCGGGGCGGGTCGAGACGGGAGCGGGACTGCCCCGTGAGATAGGCAGTTTGCCCCTGGGTGTCAACGCGACCCCCGGTCGATCGAGGGTTCCGCGAACGCTTGTGAGCGGCCCGCTCTTGTGCTTTATGGCGCCCCTCTTGCACTGATCCCTGGAGCCAATCCATGTTGGCCAAGTCCCTCGTCGCCGCCGCCGTCGGCCTGCTGGCTTTGAGCGCCCCGGCCTGGGCGCAGCAACCGGCCCCGGATGAGGACCCGGTGGTGGCGATCGTCGACGGCGTCGCGGTCCATCGCTCGCAGCTCGAGGAAACCGCGCGCGGTCTGCCCGAGCAGTACCGGCAGATGCCGATGCAGGTGCTGTTCGGCATCCTGCTCGACCGGGTGATCGATTTTCAGCTGCTCGCCAATGAGGCCGAGCACGAGAATCTCGGCACCGACGCCAGCGTCCAGCTCGCGCTCGCGCAGGCCCGGACCAACGTGCTGCGCGATGCCCTGATCCGGCGCAAGATCGAGGAGGGCACGACCGACGCCAAGCTGCACGAGCGCTACGATCAGCTGAAGACGTCCGCGAACTTCGCGCAGCCCGAGATCCATGCCCGCCATATCCTCCTGAAGACCAAGGAGGAGGCGCAGGCGGTGATCCAGCAATTGCAAAGCGGCGCCGACTTCGCCACCCTCGCCCAGCAGCGCTCGACCGGGCCATCGGCGTCGAACGGCGGCGATCTCGGCTTCTTCCGGCGCGAGCAGATGGTGCCGGCGTTCGCCGAGGCGGCGTTCGCGCTGCAGCCCGGCCAGATCACCACCGAGCCGGTCCAGACCCAGTTCGGCTGGCACGTCATCAAGGTGTTCGAACGCCGGACCGCTGAGCCGACCTTCGAAGAGAGCGAGCCGCAGCTGCGCCAGGACCTGGCCCGTGAGATCGTGACCGCCCTGGTCGCCGATCTGCACGAGGGCGCCAAGATCGAGCGCTTCAATCTCGACGGCTCGCCCATGCCGGCGGCACCGGCGCCCGGGGCCCAGCCGGCGCCCGAGGCTCAGCCGGCGCCCGGGGCCCAGCCGGTGCCCGAGGCCCAGCCGGAAACTCAACCGAAGCCAGAAGCGAAGTGAGAGCGGCCGCCGGGCCCGGGTGATCGCGACCGAAGCGCCGGGGTCAGGGGGCCGGTCGGGGAGGGAGAGGCCATGGCGCTTGCGCGCTCACCGCTGGCACCGGCGCGCTTCCCCGATCTGCCGGGGGTCGCGGGCGTGCGTCTGGCGGCCTGCGCCGCCGGTCTTCGCTATCGCGACCGGCCGGATCTGACCCTGATCGAGCTCGCCCCGGGCACCACGGTCGCGGGGCTGTTCACGCAGAGCCTGCTGCCGGGCCATCCGGTCCGCTGGTGCCGCGCGATCCTGCCCTATGGCCGGGCGCGCGCGCTGGTCGTCAACGCCGGCCAGGCGAACGTCATGGTCGGCGCCGCGGGCGATGCCGTGGTCCGGACCGAGGCCGAGGCGGCCGCCCGGCTGCTGGGTGCGCGGCCGGAGGAGATCTACATCGCCTCGACCGGGGTGATCGGCGAGCGCCTCGATGTCGGGGCCGTGGTCGCAAGGTTGCCGGAGCTCGAGGCGAGTTTGGCTCCCGGCGCCTGGGAGCTCGCCGCCAGGGCGATTGCGACCACCGACACCTTCTTCAAGGGCAGCTTTGCCCGGGCGGCGATCGGTGACGCCGAGGTCACGATCTGCGGCCTCTGCAAGGGCTCGGGCATGATCCAGCCGGACATGGCGACCATGCTCGCGTTCCTGTTCACGGACGCGGCCTTGCCGGCGGGCCTGCTGCAGGCCCTGCTGGCCGAGGCCAATCGCGGCTCGTTCAACGCGATCACCGTCGATGGCGACACCTCGACCTCGGACACGGTCCTGCTGTTCGCGACCGGCCAGGCCCGCCACCCGGCCCCGGCGCGCCTCGACGACCCGCTGCTCGAAGGCTTTCGGAGCGCCTTGGCCGAGGTGATGACCGATCTCGCCAAGCAGGTGGTGCGCGACGGCGAGGGCGCCAAGAAACTGATCGAGGTCCGGGTCGCGGGCGCGGTCACCGACGGAGTCGGCGAAGAGGATCGCCTTCAGCATCGCCAACTCGCCGCTGGTCAAGACCGCGATCGCGGGCGGCGATGCCAACTGGGGCCGGCTTGCCATGGCGATCGGCAAGGCGGGCGAGCCGATCGACCCCGCGCTGATCGCGATCCGGGTCGGCGGCCACGCGATCGCCGAGGCCGGCCACCGGCTCGAGGCCTACGACGAGGCGCCGGTGGTGGCCCATCTCAAGGGCCAGGAGATCCTGCTCGAGGTGGTGGCCGGCAGCGGCCCGGGCGCGGCCACGGTCTGGACCTGCGATCTGACCGCGGGCTACATCGCGATCAACGCCGACTACCGCTCGTAGGCCGCCTTGCGATCACCGGGCTCAGACGCCGGTGATCAGCATGTCGATCGCGCCGATGATGTCGTAGCGGTGGTCGGCGAGGTTGGCGAGCGGCTCACGCAGGCTGCGGGTGGGCAAGCCGCCAATCAGCGTGGTCGCCATGACGACGGTCTTCTCCTCGACGACGAATTTCGGGTTCAGCCCGGGCAAGGGTGGATCGACCACGTCCGCTCGCACCAGAGGGACCACGACCCGCAGGTTCAGGTGCGCCAGGATGTCAGCCTGGATGTCGAGCACGTAGGGGAATCCCTCAATTTCCGGCGCCGGATTCCGATAGACGTCGAACTGCGCCACTACAGCCGCTTCCGGATGTCATTGAAGAGGCCGTATTTCTCGACGAAGCGGTTGTGAGCCTCGATCGCCTCTCGGTTCTCCTCCTGCCAGCGTCGCGCGCGCTCGGCTCGGATCAGCTGCTCTAGCTGCGCTTCGAGGGTCTTGGACAGATTGATCCTGAGCTCGCGGGCCTGCCGCAGCAGGTCGCTGTTGATCGAGAGATTGACCGCCTTCCTGGGCGCCTTGGGGTCGCAGACGGGCGCAGCCATCGCAAGTTCTCCGGCAAGTCCGAGGCGCCAGAGCATATGCGCATGCCCATGCGCATGCAAGCAACCGGTAGCTCTTCGCGACGCTATAGCGCGCGGTAGGTGTCGCCGTGGGCCTGGTGCTTGGCCTCGAGGGCTTTGACCAGCTGGACCATGAAGGCGCAGGTGGGGGTGGGCACCCCGACCTTGACGCCTTCCGCCACGACCCCGCCCTGGATCGAATCGATCTCCGAGCGCCTTCCGGCGAGCAGGTCCTGGTACATCGAGGGCCTGGCGTTCGGGATCTTGCCGGCAAAGTCGGAAACCCATTGCACCGGGTCGTCGTAGGCGAGCCTGATGCCCTTGGCCGCGGCGACCGCGGCCGCCTCGTTGATGCAGGCCCTGGCGATGCCCCAGGCCCATTCGTTCGCCCGCGCCTGGCCGACCCGCATGCCCGTGGCGGCGCAGGTCGCGCTGAACGCGACGTTGGCGATCAGCTTGCTCCAGACCACCGGCCAGAGGTCCGCGAAGGTCGCGACCTTGAAGCCCGCCTGGCGCCAGACCTCGGCGACCCGCTCGAGGCGCGGCGTGATCCCGCCCTTGAGCTCGGCGAGGTTGATCGCCTCCATGCCGTTGTGGTGGACGTGGCCGGGCCCGATCATCTCGGCGCCGAAGCCGCCGGCGATGCCGAACAGAAGGTTCTCCGGGCTCAGCACCCGCTGAATCCGTTCGACGTTGCCAAGGCCGTTCTGGATCGTGAGGACCAGCGTCTCGGGCCCGATCATGGGCTCTGCCGCGCGTACGCCCGCCTCGATGTCCATGACCTTGGTCGCGACGATCGCGAGCTCGCACGGCCCCGCCTCGCTGGCATCCGTGGTCGCGCTGACCGGCACCGTCCGCTCGCCGCTGGCACCGGTGCAGCGCAGCCCCTTCGCGCGCATCGCGTCGACGTGGTCCCGCCATTGGTCGAACAGCCAGAGCTCGTTGCCCGCGGCGGCCAGGAGGGCGCCGTAGACCGAGCCCATGGCCCCGCTACCGACGATGCCGATCTTCATCAGGTCCTCCCTCCCGGATCACGCGTGCGCAGGCTACGCCCGGACGCGCCCAGCGACAACACCGGCCGCCGGCGGGCGCTTTTTCGGCCGCAACATACTCGCCTGCGGCCCTGGCCGGTTGTCCCGGACAATTCGCTGTGTTTTTTATGGACCTTTGGGGAGGGGGAGCTCTCAGATGGAACGAGCGCCGGGAGCGGGCAAGCGATGGATCGGCCTCGGCGCCGGGGCTCTTTTGAGCGCGCTCCTGGCGCTCGCCGGCTGCAGCAGCACGCCGCCCGGCGCGGGCGCACCCAACGCCGGCCCGCATTTCAAGATCGGCGAGCCCTATCGGGTCGACGGCAGGTGGTATTATCCGAAGTTCGTGACCGCCTACGAGGCCACCGGCATCGCGTCCTGGTACGGCGCCTCCTACGACGGCCATCAGACCGCGAACGGCGAGATCTACGACGTCGATGCGCTGACCGCGGCCCATCCGACCCTGCAGCTGCCAAGCCTGGTGCGGGTCACCAATCTCGAGAACGGCCGCAGCCTGGTGCTCCGGGTCAACGACCGCGGCCCGTTCCTCAAGGACCGCCTGATCGACCTGTCGCAGGCCGCCGCGCACGAACTCGGCTTCGAGGATCAGGGCCTCGCCCGGGTGCACGTCCAGTATCTCGGTCTCGCGCGGCTCGACGAGAAGCCGATCCGGCGCGGCGAGGCGCGCAGCTACGCCGCGCTCACCTGCGAGCTGCCCAAAGCCCAACACATGATCTGCTAGGAGCACATGATCTGCTAGGGATGTCGTCTCAGGGACTGCGAAGCGCGCGCCAGGCGTCGACGAACGCCTGCGCCGAGGCCGCGACCTCGGCCGCGGTCATGCCCGCCCGATAGAGGGCCGAGCCCAGGCCGAAGCCATTGGCGCCGGCCGCGAGATAGGGCGCCATGGTCGCGGGCGCGATGCCGCCGACCGGCAGCAGCCAGAGGTCCTTCGGCAGCACCGCGCGCCAGGCTTTCACGACCTTGGGCGGCAGGGCCTCGGCCGGAAACAGCTTGAGCGCATCGGCGCCCGCCTCGAGGGCCGCGAACGCCTCGGTCGGGGTCGCGACGCCCGGGACGCAGGGCAACCCCTTGGCCTTGGCCGCGCGGATGATCGCCGGATCGCCATGGGGCATGACGATCAGCCGGCCGCCGGCCGCGGCTACCTGCTCGACCGCGGCCGGTCGCAGCACGGTGCCGGCGCCGATCAGCGCCCGCTCGCCGAACGCCCGGGCCAGGCGCTCGATGCTCGCCAGCGGCTCGGGCGAGTTGAGCGGCACCTCGATGGCTGCGAAGCCCGCCTCGGTCAGCGCGCCACCGATCGCGATCGCCTCGTCCGGCCGCACGCCGCGCAGGATCGCGATCAGCGGCAGCGGCCCCAGGAGTTCCCTGAGCTCGGTCATGGAATCAGCCCCGCGGCCTTGGCGATCAGCAGCTGACCGCGGGCCCCGGCGTCCGGATGCCCGGTCCGGGCGGACAAGCCGGCGGCCTCGATCGCGAGCCGATAGCGCCGCGCCAGCTCCGAGCTTCCGATCACGGTGACCTCGCCGGCCCCCGGATGGTCCGGCAGGCAGTCCCGTGCCTCGGCGATCTCGCTGCCGATCAGCAGGCCCGACAGATAAGAGGCGATGCCGCTCGCCGGCAACTGGTCGAACAGGCCGAGCGTGCGCGCGCTGAACAGCCGCCTCAGCAGCCCGCCCGGGCCTTCCCGGGCATAGGCCAGGCCACGCGCGAAGGCGGCCTCGTCCGCCGCCTCACCCGCCATCAGCCGCCCGAGGATGCTGTGCGCCTTCAGCACCGCGAACAGTTCGCCGGTCATGAAGGTCGCGAACCAGACGATCCGGCCGCCTTCGGCGAACGCCCATTTGCTGTGGGTCCCGGGCAGGACGAACGCGCCACGCGCACGCTCGTCGCCGAGCTCGCCCCCAAGCTCCCCGCCAAGCTCCCCCCCAAGCTCCCCAATGATCTGGGTTTCTTCGCCACGCATCACGTCCGGCACCCCGTCGACGCCGGTCAGCGACAGGCCCGGCACGAAGTGGATCACGCGCCCGGCGCGGGTCACGTGCCGCCTGAGCGCCGCCGCAAGCTCGCCGCTGCCGGCCGGGCAGGCGCAATAGGGCACCTCGACCCAGCCCTGGCGCGAGGTGATCATGCCGGATGCGATCAGCGGCAGGCCCTGCGCCTGCGCGAGCCAGGCGCCGATCTCGTGCTCGAGCGCGGCCTCGAAGGCGCCGCCCTCGACCTTGAGGATCCCGGCCGGCGCGGTCTTCGCCTCGAGCACGACGCCGTCGGCGGCGATCCGATAGGCGCGAAACGAGCTCGTGCCCCAGTCGATGCCGATCAGCGCGGCCTCATCCTGCATGGCGCCCGTTCCCGCCGGCGATCCCGCCTAGCTTTATGCCGGGATCGCCGGTCGAAGGGAAGCTGGCGTGCCGTGGCTGGCGGCTCAGCTGCCCTTGCCCGCTTCGTCGGGGCTCCCGCTCATCAGGATCGCGGCCGGCTGCAGCGCCGGCACCAGCTCGCACAGCGTGATCAGGGTCGCGGTCAGCGGGACGGCCAGGATCATGCCCGCAGGGCCCCAGATCCAGCCCCAGAAGATCACCGACAACAGCACCACCAGCGGCGAGATGTCGAGCGCCCGGCCCTGCAGGCGCGGGTCGAGGACGTTGCCGATCGCCTGGTCGATCGCGATGATGCCGCCGGCCGCGACCGCGGCCCAGAGCGGCCCGAGCTGCAGGAGGGCGACCAGCACCGCGAGCACGCCCGCGATGATCGAGCCGACCGTCGGCACATAGTTGAGCAGATAGAACATGAGGCCCCAGAGCAGAACGAAGTCGACGCCGATCAGCCACAGCCAGGTCGCGACCAGGGTGCCCGAGAGCGCGCCCGAGAAACTGCGGATCAGCAGATACCAGCGGACCTTGTGGCCGATGGCCAGGACGGTTTGGCGCGTCTCCTCGGAGTGGCCGAAAGCCTTCTCGGCCTTGCGTTCCCAGGCGCTGGCCTCGACCAGCATGAGCAGGGCGAAGAAGAAGATCAGGACCGCGATACCCGTGAGCCCGCCAATCAGGTTGAGGCCGGTCGGCAAGCCTTTCGCCAGGGCACTGAGACTGCTGCCGCCGAGCTCGCCGACCTCGGGCAGCTGGATACCGTGGGCGCGCCCCCAGCCGAGCGCGCCGACCAGCCAGCCCTCGAACCGCTGGGCATAGTCCGGGCCACGGCTGATGACCGGCGCGAGGCTCATCGACAGCAGGCTGATCGCGAGCGCCACCATCGCGACCACCGTCAGCATGGTCAGCGGCACCGCGAGCCAGCGCAGCCGGCGCGGCAGATGGGCTTGGAGCCAGACTTTCATCGGCTGCACCAGGACCGCCAGGAAATAGGCGAACGCGAGCGGCATGGTGACTTCGGCCGACAGCTTGAGCGCGGCCGCACAGAGGATCAGGGTGATCGGGGCGAGCAACCAGACGAGGAGGTCACGGCTGCGCCGATCGGTGACCGGCGTCGGCTCCTCCCGGATCTCTACCCGCGACGGAGGCCGCTCGGCGGCGAGCCTCCTAGCCTCGGCGCCATCCCGTCTCACGGGTGGGAGATCGCGTCGATGAGCTTGTCCTTGCTCATGCGCGGGCGACCCTCGATGTCGAGTTCCTGCGCGCGCCTGGCTACCCTGCTTGCGCAATGCCTCGTGCCGCTCGTCGTCCTTGATCGGCGGACCGTGATTCTTGGCCATCGCTTCCCCTCCGCGCCAGGTCCTGCAACAACGCCGGCGGCGGCCCGAAGTTCCGCCCGGGCGACGCCGGCGGCCGAGACGCGCTAGGCAGCGCCGCAACCCCTCGGTAGCATGGCTCTCGGGAAGCGAGCGGGGCGCCGGGCGCCTCGCGACCAGCCAGCGGGAGACGGGTGATGGGCATCCTGGACACGCTCCGCAGTCTGTTCGGCGGCCGCGGCGAGGCCGGCGTGGTGGCGGCCGGCGAGCCGGTCGAATACCGTGGCTACCGGATCACGCCCGCGCCCGAGCGCCAGCCCTCGGGCTGGAATACCGCCGGCGTGATCGCCAAGACTTTCGAGGACGGCGTCAAGGAGCAGCGCTTCATCCGGGTCGACACCCACAGCAGCAGGGACGACGCGATCGCGTTCTCGATCACCAAGGCGCAGCAGATCATCGATGAGCAGGGCGACCGCCTGTTCCGCAAGTCCTGACGCCGAGGCCGTGCCGCCGAACCTCCTGCCCTGCGACGGCGCGGTTCTTCTGTACGCGGACGCGCTCGCGCAGGCCGAGGCCGACCGGCTGTTCGAGCAGCTCCAGAGCACGATCGACTGGCGTCAGGAGGTGGCGACGGTCATGGGCCGGCGGCTGCCGATCCCGCGCCTGACCGCCTGGCATGGCGCTGCGGGCTATGTCTACAGCGGCATCCGGATGGAGCCGGCGCCCTGGACGCCGGTCCTGCGCGAGCTCAAGGACATCGCCGAGGCCCTCGCCGGCCAGCCCTTCAACAGCGTGCTCCTCAACCTCTATCGCAATGGCCGGGACAGCGTCTCCTGGCACGCCGACAACGAGCCGGGCCTCGGCCAGGACCCGGTGATCGCCAGCCTCTCGTTGGGCGCCGTCCGCCGTTTCCAGCTCAAGCACCGCCGCTCCGCCGAGCGTATCGCCATCGACCTTCCCCACGGCTCCTGCCTGATCATGGCCGGCGCGACCCAGCACCACTGGCTGCACCAGCTGCCCAAGACCGCGCAAGCCGTCGGCCCGCGCATCAACCTCACGTTCCGACGAATGACCTGATCACTCACTGCGCGGTCCAGCCGCGACCACTGGCAGGCCCGCGTAAGGCCTGGCCGCCAACGCCTCTTGACCGGCTGTATCCAAACGGATACAATCATCGCCGTGTATCACTTGCGGCAAACGGAGATCTTTGCCAAGTGGTTGGTCCGGCTCCGCGATGCCAAGGCCAAAGCCCGAATCCTGGCGCGGCTGGAATCGGCCCGCCTGGGAAACCTCGGCGACACCAGGACCTTGGGCGGTGGCATCCATGAGATGCGTGTGCATGTCGGCCCGGGCTATCGGGTCTACTTCGCCCGGCGACAGAGAACGGTCCTGCTGCTGCTATGCGGTGGCGACAAGTCGAGCCAGGCGCGAGACATTGAGCGTGCGCAGCTGACTCGGCGCGGAACTCGACAGAGGGGTAGGAGGGTATGGTTCGCGTGACAGAGTTTGATCCGAGCGCGTTTCTCAACGACGACGAAGTCGTGGCGGAGTATCTGACGGCAGCGCTGGAGGACGATAACCCAGACGTGTTTCTCGCTGCGGTCGGCAACGTCGCCAAGGCTCGCGGCATGAGCGCCATCGCCGAACGCGCCGGCCTTGGGCGCGAGAGCCTCTACAAGGCGTTGGCGCCAGGCGCCAAGCCGCGCTACGACACGGTTCTGAAAGTCCTGCACAGCCTTGGCGTGAAGCTCACCGTCTCGACAGCCTGAACAACAAAGGTTCCTTCCAGAATTCCGCCGCAGACTTGCGCCGCTCAGCTCCGGCAGCTCGTCCGGCGAGCGAGTGGCTCGCGGACCTGCCCGCATGCCGGCGCTGATCATGCGCCGGCTGCCCAGCCGCCCAGCCGCGTCGCCGCGCGCATCAACCTCACGTTCCGCGCGATGGCGCCCGAAAAGCTGACCAGATACTGAGCCTGCCCTTGGTTACTGTGGTGCCCGGGTGAGCAGCTTGCCGAACTTCGTCTGCTTCTGGTAAACAAGGAGAGCCGAGACATCGAGGTGGTCGACGCTGGCGAGCATGCCGACGTTGGGCGCGAAGAAGCGGTATTGGGTATCCTCGACCTTGGCGGGCCCGACCTTGCCCTTGTAGGCCCACTTGATCAGGGCGGCGTCGTAGGTGCCGAGAGGCGTGGTGACCTTGTACGCCCCGAGGTAGCTGTAGGTGACCTCGAGCTTGCCTTTGTGGCTCACGACCGTGGGGTCGCTGAGGTCGGAGACCTCGACCGCGACCGATGAGCTGCGAGCGTCGCCCGGTGCGAGGCCGACGAGCAGAGCCGGCTCGGGTGGCTCGTAGCGTGTGATCACCCCCTGCTCGGAGTTTTCCTCGGTGACGAACGTCAGGCTGCCGTCCTTCATCTTCTTGATGAACACGATCCCCTTGGCGCCAACCGCGTAGCGCCAGCTGGCGCCCGTCGGGTCCCGCGCGAGCCGTTCCACGACGTGCTGCTCGGTCTGGCCCGCATCCTTGCCGCCGACGATCCGATAGGTCCAGGTGCCATCCCGCAGCGGCGCGAACTCCGGCGTCAGCTTGCCGCCGGCGACCGGCTCGCCAACGACGCCTGGCCCCAGCATCTCTCCGAGCATCGCCTGCTCCGCGGCGCTCAAGGCGGCAGCTGCGCTGGCGGGCGCGGCGCCCGGGCCCACCAGCAGCAGCCACGCGATGGCGACGATCCAAAGCGGTCTCATCCGTTCCCCTCCACTCGTTGCAGCCAAATGATGCCCAGCGAAGCAGCGCGGACCACCTCGCTCATCCCAAAAACGTCACCGCCCTAGCGCGCGGTCCAGCCGCCGTCAACCAAAAGGCTCGTGCCGGTGACCATCGCGGCCGCCGGCGAGGCGAGGTAGACGACCGCGGCCGCGACCTCCTCGATCCGCGCGAGCCGGCCGAACAGGATCTGGTCGAGCACCGCGCTCTTGAAGGCGGGGTCGTCGAAGAACGGGCGGGTGAGCGGCGTCTCGACGAAGGTGGGCGCGACCGTATTGACCCGGATCCCGTGGGGAGCGAGGTCGATCGCCATCGCCTTGGTCAGGCCCTCGAGCGCGTGCTTGGTCGCGCAGTAGACCGTGCGCCGGGCGCCGCCGACGTGGCCCATCTGCGAGGACATGTTGACGATCGCGCCGCCGCCGGTCCGGGCCATCACCCGCGCCGCCGCCTGGGCGACCACGAAGGCCGCCCGCAGGTTCAGCGTCAAGAGGCGGTCGAGCACCGCGTCCTCGACCTCGAGAAACGCCTGCGGCTGGTTGGAGCCCGCGTTGTTGACCAGCACGTCGAGGCTTTCGAGGCGCTCGATCGCGGTCCGCACCGCGGCCGTGTCGGTGACGTCGCAGACCAGCGCCCGCGCCCGTCCCCCGGCCGCCTCGATCTCGCCGACGAGGGTCAAAAGCTCAGGCCTGGTCCGGCTGAGCGCGATCACCTCGGCACCCGCCTCGGCCAGCGCCAGAGCGCAGCCCCGGCCGATGCCGCGGCCGGCGCCGCTGACCAGCGCCACCTGGCCGTCGAGGCGGAACGACGGCTGGCCCATCGGGCCGCTCATGATGCCCCTGGGGCGTTCCGGCCGCCATAGCGGCGGACGCGCAGGTCCGCCTGCTCCTGGTGGCCGGCGAAGCCCTCGAGCGCGCAGAGCCTGGAGCAGTATGCGCCGATCATGGCGCTCGCCTCGGGCGTCGTGACCCGCTGCCAGGTCACGGTCTTCAGGAACTTGCCGACCCAGAGGCCGCCCGTGTAGCGGGCCGCGCGCCGGGTCGGCAGCGTGTGGTTGGTGCCGATCACCTTGTCGCCATAGGCGACGTTGGTCATCGGCCCGAGGAACAAAGCACCGTAGTTCTTCATCCGCTCGAGGAAGAAGTCCGGATCGCGGGTCATGACCTGGACGTGCTCCGACGCGATCCGGTCGGCCTCCGCCACCATCTCGGCCTCGTCCGCGCAGACGATCACCTGGCCGTAGTCGGCCCAGGCCCGGCCGGCGAGCGCCGCGGTCGGCAGGCGCTGCAACTGGCGCTCGACCTCGGCCATGGTCGCTCGCGCGAGCTTTTCGGAGTTGGTCAGCAGGATCGCGGGCGAGGTCGGGCCATGCTCGGCCTGGCCGAGCAGGTCGGTCGCGCAGATCTCGGCATCGGACGTGTCGTCGGCGATGATCAGGGTCTCGGTCGGGCCCGCCAGCAGGTCGATCCCGACCCGGCCGAACAGCTGGCGCTTGGCCTCGGCCACATAGGCGTTGCCAGGGCCCACCAGCATGTCGACCGGCGCGATCGTGGCGGTGCCGAGCGCCATCGCGGCGACCGCCTGGACGCCGCCCAGCGCGTAGATCTCGTCGGCGCCACCCAGATGCATGGCGGCGACGATCGCGGCCGCGGGCCGGCCCCGATAGGGCGGCGCGCAGGCGATCACCCGCGGCACGCCCGCGACCTTGGCGGTGACGATGCTCATATGCGCCGAGGCGACCATCGGATACTGGCCGCCCGGCACGTAGCAGCCGACTGCCTGCACCGGGATGCTCTTGTGGCCCAGCACCACCCCCGGCAGGGTCTCGACCTCGACGTCCCGGAGCGCCGCCTTCTGGATCTCGGCGAAGGCGCGGATCTGCGCCTGGGCGAACTCGATGTCCTGGATCACCTGCTCGCCCAGCGAGGCGATGCAGGCCTCGATCTCGTCCGGGCCGAGGCGAAAGCTGGGCGGCGACCAGTGGTCGAACCGCTCCGAGAGCGCGCGCACGGCGATGTCGCCCCGCTGCTTGACCTCGTCCAGGATGCCGGCGACGGTCGCGCGCACCCTGGCGTCCGCCTCGTCCGCCGCCGCCTGGCTGATGCCCTCCTTCAGCCATCTCGCCATGATCGCTCCTCCACCCGCCTCAGGCCTTGGGCCGGCGCGCCCGCCTCAGGCCTTGGGCACGCTGCAGCTCCAGCGGCGGATCTGCCAGTCGGGCCACTCCTCGGCCCAATGCACGAGCTTGAGCTCGGCCTCCTGCATGCACTGCATGGCGCCCATCGGCTGCTGGAAGGGCGGGTAGAACTCCTCGCATTTGGTCGGCTGGTTCAGCAGGCACGCGATCACGATCAGCTCGTACATCCGGGTCATCTCCGCTGCATGGCCGCTCGCCTCCGATCGAGCGACGCCCGAGCCTACCGATTGTCGCCGGCTGCGTATAGAATGCTGCGGCAAGGAGTTGGCAAGGAGTTGGAGGATGCCCATGCGCCCCTTGCTCAGCCTCGCCCTGCTGGCGGTTCTGGCGGTCACGATCCCGGCGGCCCCGGTCGGCGCGGTCATGGGCGGCAGCGTAGGGCCGGCGCCCTCGGCTGCCGGAGGCGACGAGTACGCGGCCGGGGTCGCGGCGTTCGATCAGCAGGACTGGCAAGGCGTGATCGATCACATGGCGAAGGTGATCGAGGACCGGCCCTGGGAGGACCAGGCCTACAACCTCTCGGGTTTCGCCTACCGCAAGCTCGGCAAGTACAATCAGGCGCTGGAGTTCTACGATACGGCGCTGAAATTGAACCCGCACAACCTCGGCGCGCTCGAATATCTGGGCGAGGCCTACCTCGACATGGATCGTCCGAAGGATGCCCAGGCGATGCTCGACCGGCTCGACAGCGAGTGCCAGCGCCTCGCGAAGGCCGCCAGCACCGGCGGCGCGCGGCCCGACTGCAAGGAGCGGCAGGATCTCGAGGAGGCGCTCGCCGTCTATCACGCCGGCAAGTCGTGAGTCGCCGCCCGCACCCGGCGGGCAGAGGCCTCACTCGGCCGGCACCGTTTCCCGCGGCGCGGCGCGAGCGGCGTTGCCCGGCCGCCGATAGACGAACTCCGGCGGCAGCCCTCCGGCTTCCCGGACCGCGGTCGCGACCAGCTCGGCGTGATGAGGCGAGAGCGAGCAGGCGGGGTCGGTCGCCTCGGCCCGGCCGGTCATGGCAAACGCCTGGCAGCGGCAGCCGCCGTAATCGATGAGCTGGCGCGGGCAGCTCCGGCACGGCTCCGCCATCCAGTCGGTGCCGCGGAACGCGTTGAAGGCGTCGCCCCGATACCAGATCTCGGCGAGCGGACGCTCCTTGACGTTGTCGAAGCGGAGCGACTTGATGCCCTCGGCCGCATGGCAGGGCAAGACCTTGCCGGATGGCGTGACGTTCAGGTTCTGCCGGCCCCAGCCGCCCATGCAGGGCTTGGGATAGCGGGCGTAGTAGTCGGGGACCACGTAGTCGATCACGAGCACGCCCTTGAGGCGCACTCTGGCCGCTTCGACCAGCTCGATCGAGCGCTCGGTCTGCGCGCGGGTCGGCATCAGCGCGGCGCGATTGGCGAGCGCCCAGCCATAGTACTGGACATGCGCGACCTCGAGGCGGCGGGCGCCGAGGTCGACCGCGAGGTCGATGATCTCGCCGAGACGGTCGAGGTTCTGGCGGTGGACCACGGCGTTGATCGTGAGCGGCAGGCCCGCGGCCCTGACCATGCCCGCGACCGCGAGTTTCTTGGCGTGGCCGTTCTTATAGCCACCGATCCGGTTGGCGTTGCCCGGCTCGCTGTCCTGGATCGAGATCTGGATGTGATCGAGGCCGGCATCGGCGAGCGCGTCGATCTTCGCCTGATCGAGCAGGACCGCGGCCGTGATCAGGTTGGTGTACTGGCCAAGGCCGCTCGCATGCCGGATCAGCTCCGGAAGGTCCGGCCTTAGCGTCGGCTCGCCGCCCGAGAAATGGGTCTGGAGCACGCCCAAGGCATGCGCCTCCTCGATCACCCGCCGCCAGGTGGCGGTGTCGAGCTCGGCCGCCGCTTTCTCGAGCGCAAGCGGATTGGAGCAGTAGGGACACTGCAACGGGCACCGGTGAGTGAGCTCAGCCAGCAGCGACACCGGCGGCGCAACTTGCTGCGCCGCCGGCGCGCTCATCGCCAGCTCAGACGAATTCGACATCGCTTGTGGCCACCGGGGCGGCGGGCACCTGGGCCGCGCCGCCCCTTGCGTGGCTTACTGGCTTAGAGATCGGCCGGGAAGTAGGCGTTGATCTCGCAACCGCACGCGATCTCGACGATCTTCGGGGTGTTCCACTGCATAGCAGCCTCCTCGTTTGCGCGACCGCCACCGGTCGCGATCTGCCAGCCCGCAGGCAAGATACCCTGAGGCTAACTGAACCCTCATGTAAGGCGTGACTCCGATAAGTACCAATCGTATGTTCTTGTCGATCCAATCAGCTCAACTGATGATGTAACCTCTGCGTGCATCCCTCAGCGCCCGCGCCCACCTAGCTTGACCGCTCGCCGGCGGTCGCCGAGCGGCTCGCCGCCGGCAGGAAATCCGGCATCGGCAACGGCTCGGCGGCCACCAGCGGCAAGCCCGCGGCCTGCCAGCCGTCGGTGCCTTCCGGATACCAGACGACGTTGCTGTAGCCCTCGGCGAGCGCGCGCTTGGCGGCGTTCCAGGACATCCAGCAGTTCGCCTGGCAGTAGAAGATCAGCTGGCGTGACCGGTCGCCTTCGGTGAGCCGCGCCAGATTGTCGCGCAACCAGCCCTCGAACTCCGCCGAGAGCTCGCCGTAGCCGACGTTCGGCAGCCAGACGCTGCCGGGGATGTCGTCCCGGGGCTTGGGTCGCCAGATGCTGCCCGGCGGCCGGTTCGCGGGCTCGCGCGGCGCCGGCAGGACGTCGATCAGGAGCGGCGCCGCCGGGCTTGCGAGCAACGTCTGCAGCTCGGCCGTGGTCACCACCCTGGCGCCCGCGAGCGAGGCCGGCACGGCTGCCCGGTAGTCGGCCAGGCGATAGCCCGCAGGCTCCGGCACCGTCTCGAGCCGGCCCTGCTTCTCGGCCGTGGCCGGGATCGGCTGCCCCTGCTCGTCGAGCAGCGGAATGCCGTAATCGAGCAGGATCGACTGGATCTGAGCGCGGTTCGCCGCCAGGAACTCGTTGAGGGCGCGCTTCCACTCGGGCTCGCCGCGCCGGAGCCCCATCGACATGCGGAAGTCCAGCCGCAGCCCCTTCTCCTCGCCGACCAGCGGCGTGACCTCGATCGGGTCCTTCTGCTGCTTGGCCCAATAGCCCGCGATCGGCCCCCAGACGACGGCGACGTCGATGACCCCGGCGGCGATGTCCTCGACCATCTGCCGGCCAGGGCTGTCGAAGCGGGTGTCGACCACCAGCTGGTAGGGCTTGAGATGGGCGAGCAGACCCTGCTGCGCGAGCAGGGTCACGGGCGGCGTGCCGGCGACCGCGCCGATCTTGCGGTCGGCGAGCGCCGGATCGTGCAGCGAGGCGATCTTGGGGTTGGCGTCGGCGCGCTGCACCAACGCGTAGCTCGAGTGGTAGTAGGGGTTGGTGTTCTGCATCAGTTCGCTGGGCGTCGGGATGCCGATCACCACGTCGCAGGCGCCGGCATTGAGCGTCTTGCGCACGAAGCCGGTGCTCTGCGGGTACCAGGTGTAGGTCAGCGGCACCCCGAGCTTCGCGGCCAGCAGGTCGGCGATCCGGTTCTCGAAACCCTCGCCGGCTTTGTTGGAGAACGGCAGATTGCTCGGATCGGCGCAGACCCGGAGCTTGGTCCGATCGGTCAGCTCGCCGACCTGAGCCCAGGCGCTGGTCGTCATGCCGCCCACCAGCACGGCGATCGCCGCTGCCCTCATCATGTCGAGACCTGCGCGCGTCTGCATCGGGGGGGCCTATTTCGCCATCCGTTCGGGCCGGCCGCGGCCGACCACGCCGTCGGAGCGCGCCTTGAGATAGGTGTAGATGTCGTCGAGATTGTTGACCACGTCCTCGACCTCGCCGAACGCCGGCATCACCAGCTGCTGGCTGGTGCTGACGTCCTTCTTGCCGTAGATGACCGTCTCGACGAACTTCTCGTAGTCGATCTGTTTGAGCGAATCGACCAGCGAGGGCGCATAGGAGCTGCCGGCGCCGTCGGGGCCATGGCAGCGCAGGCACGCATTGTCGTAGCGCCGATAGCCGTTGTAGGTCGCCATGTCGACCTTGCCGTCGAGCACCGTATAGGGCTTGGCCTCCCAGTCCGGCTTGTCGGCCTTCTGCGCAGAGACGGTCGGGCAGAGGCCGACCGACGCGGCGCCGACCGCGAGCACGAGGGCGCAGGCGCGCCAATGACGGATCACGTCGGACATACCTCCATGGACAACTCGTTGTCGCCCCATGCCGCGGCCGGCGGCCGGGCGGGGACGGCTTGGTGCGCCCCGAGGCGGCGGCCCGGCACCGCCTCTGACAGCGGTGCCGGGCCGCGCTCGCGGCGAAGGAGCCCGATCAGTCGGGCAGAGTGAACACGGTGAGCACGCCACCGAGCTGGGTGTAGCTGGACAGCGCCTTGTAGGCACCGACCGCGCCCAGACCCGCGGTGTCCTCGGTCAGGCCGGCCGCGAGGCCGATGCCCGCCCAGCCGCCGACGCCCGAGAGCACGCCGACGTACTGCTTGCCGTTGTGCAACCAGGTGTTGACGTTGCCGATGATCCCGGACGGGGTCTTGAACCGATAGAGCTCCTGCCCGGTCTTGGCGTCGACCGCCTTCAGATAGCCCTCGAGGGTGCCATAGAAGACGACGTTGCCGGCGGTCGCGAGCGCGCCGCTCCAGACCGAGAACGGCTCCGGGTTCGACCACGCGATCTTACCCGTGGTGGCATCCCAGGCGATGAAGTTGCCGAGGTTGGTGCCGCCCGGCGCCGGGTACATGCTGAGCGTGGCGCCGACGTAGGGCTGACCGGCGGTGTAGGAGACCGCGAACGGCTCGTAGTCCATGCAGACGTGGTTGGTCGGCACGTAGAACAGGCCGGTCTGGGGCGAGTAGGCGGACGGCTGCTGGTCCTTGGAGCCGAGCGCCGCCGGGCAGATGTTGGTGGTGTTGACGTCCTCGCCCTGATGATCGGTCGAGTAGCGCGGCACTACCTGCGGCCGGCCGGTCTCCATGTCGACATGGGTCGCCCAGTTGACCGCCGGGTCGTACTTCTGCGCGACCAGCAGGGCACCGGTGTCGCGGTCGAGGGTGTAGCCAAAGCCGTTGCGGTCGAAGTGGACCAGGGCCTTGTGCATCTTGCCGTCGATGTTGAGGTCGGCAAGCACCATCTCGTTGACGCCGTCGAAGTCCCACTCGTCGTGGGGCGTCATCTGGTAGACCCACTTGGCCACGCCGGTGTCGGGATTGCGGGCGAAGATGGTCATCGACCAGCGATTGTCACCGGGGCGTTGCACCGGGTTCCAGGTCGAGGGATTGCCGGAGCCGTAGTAGACCAGGTTGAGGTCCGGGTCGTAGGACATCCAGCCCCAGGTCGCGCCGCCGCCGATCTTCCACTGATCGCCCTGCCAGGTGGCGGTGCCGGAGTCCTTGCCGACCGGCTGGCCGAGCATGGTGGTCTTCTCCGGATCCAACAGGGTGAGATTGTCCGGACCGCTCGAAAAGCCGGACCAGACCTTCTTGCCGTCCTTGATGCTGTAGGCGGTGAGGCGGCCCGGGATGCCGAACTCGCCGCCGGAGATCCCGACCAGGACCTTGTCCTTGATCACCATCGGCGCGCTGGTCCCGGTCTCGCCCTTCTTCGGGTCGCCGTCGACCACGCTCCAGACCACCTGGCCGGTCTTGGCGTCGAGCGCCACCAGCGTCGTGTCCGCCTGATGCAGGAAGATCTTGCCGTCACCGTAGGCGGCGCCGCGATTGACCGTGTCGCAGCACATCACCGGGATCGTGTCCGGATCCTGCTTGGGCTCGTACTTCCAGATCACCTTGCCCACGTCGTTCAGGTCGAGCGCGTACACGGTGTTGGGAAATGGCGCGACGATGTACATCACGTCGCCGATCACCAGCGGACCGCCCTCGTGACCGCGCAGCACGCCGGTCGAGAAGGTCCAGGCGACCTGCAGATTCTTGACGTTGTCCTTGTTGATCTGGGCCAGATTGCTGTAGCGCGTGCTGCTGTAATTGCCCAGCGGCATCGCCCAGTTGGCCGGGTTGTTCTGCATGACCATCAGTTCTTCGTTGGCCTGTGCAGAGATCGAAAGCGCCAGCAGCCCCATCGCAGCCGCGCCGGTTAACAGCCACCCTCGTCGCATGATCAGCTCTCCCAGCTGGTTATGCGCCGGCAGCCCCGAAACAGGCCGCCAGACGCCTCTCTTAACGTCCCGGTTCGATCACAGCGGTGTGGTTGCTGACCGTCCGGTCGCCGCGATTTCTCTCATCAGGCGACATGTAGCGACAGCCACCGCGATCGGACAAGCGGAATCACGTCGGGCTAAATCCCGGCGGTTGCCTCCGACTGCGACCCGGCGTCGCAACCGGCCGGCGACCATCGGCCCGTCGTAGCGGCGGGCCGATGGCCGCCAGGCCTCGCCGCCGATCTCAGAACGAGCGCGTGTTCCGCACTCCGTGCCCGCCGTCGACCTCCTGGTCCTTGGCCATGATCGCCTTGTCCAGGATGTCGACCTGCGCCTGCTTGCTCGCCAGATCCTTCTGGATTTCGATCTTCTGCGCCGCCAGGGACGCGCTCTCCTGATGGAGATCGTTGATCTGCTGGCGCGCCTGCTGGCCCTCGTCGAGCATGTTGCCGAGCAGCCCGCGCAGGAAGTCCTGCTCCTTCTTGAGCACCTCGAGGGTCTGGAACACCGAATCCTGATTGCGGACCTCGGCGCCGAGTTCGTTCAGCTTGGCCTCGAGCTCGGTCCTCTGCCCGCGCAGATCGCTCACCTTCTCGGCCAGCTTGGCGTATTCCGTGGTCGCCAGGTTGCGATCGGCCAGGGCCATGTTGAGGTCCGACTGGGTCTGATGGAGCTTCGATGCCGCCTGGTCGCGGTCGCGGGTCAGGTCGACGATCTGGTCCTGCAGCCCGGCCACCCGCGTGCTCAGCGCGACCGCGCTTTCGGCGAGCGGTCCCTTGCGCTTGATGTCCGCATCCAGCGCCGCGACCTGCTGGGTGAGGTCGGCGCGCTGTGCGGTCAGCTTGGTCACGTCGCTCGCCAGCACCGCATGGTCGAGCTGGCCCTCGACCTCGGCCAGCTTGGACTGGGTCGTCTTGAGATGCTGCTCGGTCTCGGCGAGATCCTTGGCCTCGCGCGACCGGGTCCGCTCGGCCTGGGCCTGCTCGACCTGGACCTGGGCGAGGGCCGTCTGCCGGTTGATCAGGTCCGACTCGGTCGCCGCCAGCTGCTCCTTGGCCTTGGCGACCTGGCTGGTCAGGCTCTCGAGGCCGCGTTCGCCGTCGGCCGTCTGGCGCTCGAACTGGCCGAGCAGCTCCAGGCGATGGTTCAGACGTCCGGTCACCGAGCCATAGCGCGCCTGCTGGTCCGCGAGCTGGTCCTTGACCGTCGCGAGCTCCGCCTGCGCCTGGGCGACGTCACGGTCGCGCTCGCCGAGCACGCTCATGCGCGCGTTCAGCCGGGTGACCGCCTGGCCGATCTTGCCGTCGGTCTCGGCCAGGCTGGCGACCAGCCGGTCGAGATCGTTGCGCTTTGCCGCCAGGTCGCGCTCGCGCTCGCCGAGCACCGTCATGCGCTCGTTCAGCGCCACGGTGACCTTGTTCAGATGGGCCTCGGTCGCCGCCAGCTGATCGGCCACGGTCTGCTTCTGCGCGCGCAGATCGGCGAGATCGCGCTCGCGCTCGCCGAGCACCGCCATGCGCTCGTTGACCCGGCCGTTGAGCTGCGCCAGCCGGTCCTCGGCGGCCGCGATCTGGGTCTCGAGGCGATCCTTGTCGCGCAGGTTCTGCTCCAGATCGCGCTCGCGCTCGCCCAGCACCGTCATGCGCTGATTGAGCGCGCCGGTGGCGTGGTCGATCCGCGCCTGCACGTCGCCAAGCTGGCCCTTGAGGCCGGCGAGGCTGGTGCCGGCGTCGGCGATCTCCTGCTCGCGGTCGGCGAGCGTCTCCATCCGGGCGTTGAGCTTGGCGGTGGCGGCATCGATCTGGTGCATCAGGCTGTCGAGATCGCCGGCCTTGGCCTGCTGCTGCTTGAGCGTGCCCTCGAGATCGCCGGCCTTGGTCTGCTCCTGCTTGAGCGCGCCCTCAAGCTCGGTCACCCGCGCCTGCAGCTTGTCGCCGGTCTGGCTCAGCTCGGTGACCCGCTGGTCGAGATCGTGGCGCTCCTTGGCCCAAAGCGCCGCGGCGTCGCTGTGCGCCGAGGTCGAATAGATCAGGATTCCCCAGCCCAGGAGGGCCACCACCAGCGCGCCGATCGTGAACTGCGTGGCACGCGGCAACGACATCACGCTCTTCATGGCCGAGCCTCCGCGTTGATTGGCCCCGGTTCAGACGCCAAGGTACCTTCGTTCCCGTCGAACGTTAGCACAGCCCGCACGCGGTTGCCACAGAGCACGCGCGGAAAAATCGCCCGCCCGACGACGCGGGATCTACTGACCGTTCAGCTTGGCGAGGCTCTCCGGCGGCTCACCGGGGCCGGCCGCGCGCGACGCCTGGGGCGGCGCCAGCTGCGCCACCAGCTTCTGCAGTTCCCCGGTCAGCTTGGCGCGCTCGGCCGAGAGGGCGCGCAGCTGCTCGTCGAGACCCAGGAGCTGCTGGTTGACGCTCACGCTCTGGTGGAACAATGGTTGCTTGTGCTGTAGCTCATCGTTGAGACCGGCGACCTCCTGCCGGAGCGCCGTCTGGCTCGCCGTGAGCTCGGCGACGCTCTGCGCCAGCAGCGCCTTGTCGAGCTTGGCTTCGGTCGCGCCGAGCGTCGCCTGGGTCCCGGCCAGGGCGCTTCGGGTGCGGTCGAGCTCGCTCGCCGACTTCGAGCGCTCGCGAGCGAGCGCCGCGACCTCGACGTCCAGGGCACCGAGCGCCGCCTTCCGGCCCGCGCGCGTCCGATCCAGTTCGGCAACCTCGGCCTGGAGACGGTCGTGCTCGGCGCGGGCGCGGCCGAGCACCCGCTCCGCCTCGGCCAGGTCGAGCTCACGCTCGCCCAGAACCTGCAGCCGGTGATTGAGCCGATCGGTCGACGCCGCCCGCGCCTCGGTCAGCGCGGCCAGCTGGCTGCGCGCCTCGGCGAGCCCGGCCGCCGCGGCGGCGAGGTCGTGCTCGCGCTCGCCCAGCACCGTCATCCGCTGATTGAGCTCGGACTTGGCCTTGTCGATGCCGGCGGTCAGCGCCGCCAGATCGCCGGCCGCCGCATGCTCCTTCGCGAGCGTCACTTCGAGCTGCGCAATCCGGCTCGACGACGTGGCCCGCTCCGCCGTCAGCGTGCCCTCGAGGCTCGCGACGCGGTCGGTGAGCTCGGTCCGCTCCTGGTTGAAGCGCCCCTGCTGGGCGTCGTAGCCGGATCGGACGCTCAGATACATGGTCCAGCCCAGGATCGCGAGCAGCACCAGCAGGCCAAGCACGATGAGCGTGGCGCGCGACTGCGCGAGAGATCGTGGCATGTCCAAGGCCCCAGACGCGGTGGTTGGTTGATTGTCCCCGATCACATTCATACCACGCTCGGCCAGCGCTCACCAGCGTGCTCGCCCCGACCCGCGGGCAGGCCTTTCTGACCCGCCCGAGATCGCGTAGGCTTGGCCGAAGCGAGACGACACAACGCGGGGGAGCAGGCGATGGCGGAGGCGACCGGGGGCCGGCGGTGCGCTCTGGCGGCGCGCGCCGCCCGGGTCATGCCGACGCTGCTGGCGCTCGGCCTGCTCTGGCTGATGCCCGCCGCGGCCCTGGCCGCCGCCCTGACCGCGCAGGAGGTGGCGGCGCGGATCGCCGCCGCGGGCGATCGGCCGGTCGATCTCGCCAATCTCGATCTCAAGGGCCTCGACCTTGCTGGCCTGAAGCTGCCGGGCGCGGATCTGCGCGGCAGCCTTTTGAACGGCGCCAACCTCGAGGGCGCCGACCTCGCCGGCGCCAACCTCGATCTGGTCATCCTGCGCGATGCCAGGCTGAAGGGCGCCAGGCTGCGCGAGGTCAGCGCCTTCCAGACCGTGTTCTCCGGCGCCGATCTCGCCGGCGCCGACCTCAGCGGCGCCAATATCGTCGCCAGGTTCGAGCGCAGCGACCTCGAGGGCGCCAACCTCGAGGGCGCCAACCTCGCGGCCGACATGACCAACCAGTCGATGGGCCTGATGCGCGCCCATCTGACCAAGGCCAACCTCAAGAACGCCAGGCTCGCCGGCGCCATGCTCTCGCGCTGCACCGCCGAGTTCGCCGACTTCTCGGGCGCCGATCTGAAGCGCGCCGACCTGTCCCGCTGCGAGCTGGCCGGCGCCAACTTCGCCGGCGCCGACCTCGCCGGTGCCGATTTCACCGGCGCCGACGTCCAAGGCGCCCGGTTCGACGACGCGATCGGGCGCGCGCAGGCGATCGGCCTGCACTGAGCGACCGGGCCTGCATGACCGGTCGCCTCACCCGCCGGACGGCGCTGGCCGTCGGCGCCGGCGGCCTCGCAGCCGGCGCCGGCCTCCTCGGATCGCGCGCCGCCGACGTCGAGCCGCTCTCGGTCACGGAGATCGCGGCCGGCATCTTCGTCCACCAGGGCGTGCACGAGCTCGCGAGCGCCGAAAATGAGGGTGGCATCGCCAACGTCGGCTTCGTGGTCGGGGCCGACGCGGCCCTGGTCATCGACAGCGGCGGCTGCGCCAGGGCCGGCGGGCGGCTCCGCCAGGCCATCCGTCGGGTCACCGACCGGCCGATCCGCTACGTGATCGCGAGCCACGTTCATCCCGACCATCTGTTCGGCCACGCCGCCTTCGCCGAGGATCGCCCCGAGTTCGTCGGCCACGCCAAGCTGCCGGAGGCGCTCGCCGCCCGCGGCGCGTACTATCTGGACAACCTGCGCCGGGACCTCGGGCCGGTCGCCGAGGGCACCAGGGTCGTGCCGCCGACGCTCCTGGTCGAGGACCGGCTCGAGCTCGAGCTTGGCGGCCGCAGGCTCGTGATCGGCGCCCAGCCGACCGCCCACACCGACAACGATCTGACCGTGCTCGATAGCGCGACCGGCACGCTGTGGCTCGCCGACCTCCTGTTCCTGGAGCGGGTGCCGGTGATCGACGGCAGCCTGCTCGGCTGGCTGGGCGTGCTGGCGGCGCTGCGGGCGGAGACGGCGGCCCGGGTGGTGCCCGGCCATGGTCCGGTCAGCGCCCCCTGGCCCGGCAGCGCCATCCCGACCCTGCGCTATCTCACCCGGCTGCGCGACGAGACCCGGGCGCTGCTCGCGGCCGGCGGCACGCTCGAGCAGGCGGTGGCGACCGTCGGTCAGGCGGAGCGCGACCGGTGGCGGCTGTTCGACTTCTACCACCCGCGCAACGTCACCGCCGCCTTCACCGAGCTGGAGTGGGAGTAGCCGCGCGCGGGTCTATGGCGCGGCGCCCGCCGGGGCCGACGCGTGGGCCGCCGTCGGTTGGCGCAGGAGCACGATGCTGATCCGCCGGTTCTGGGCCGCATCCGGATGGGCGGGCTCGAGCGGCTCGGTATCGGCCTTGCCGACCACCCGGGCGATCCGGGCCTCGGGCAGGCCGGCCGCGATCAGGGCCCGGCGCGAGGCGTTGGCGCGATCGCTGGACAGCTGCCAGTTGTCCTGCACGCTGCCGGCCCGGAACGGGATCGCGTCGGTGTGCCCGGTCACCGAGATCTGCCGGCCGGTGCGGCCGATGATGGTCGCGAGCTTGGCCATCAGCGCCTCGGTATAGGGCTCCAGCACCGCTCGGCCGAGCGGGAACATCGAGCGCTGGTCCTGGTCGACGATCTGGATCCGCACCCCCTCCTGGGTCCGGTCGACCCGCAGGTTCTCGCCCAGCCCGGTGAGCTCCGGGTCCGCTTGGATGGCCTGGTCCAGCTCCGCCTTCACCCGCTGCAGCTCGGCCTCGTCGGCGCGCTCGCTCTGCTTCTGGACCTGCTCGTCCGTCACATCCTGGTCGGAGTTGTCGTCCCTGGGCATGGTCATGCTGAGCGTGACGTCGGGATGGCTCATCGGCGACTGATCGAGCGAGCTGGTGTCGTGCGGGGTCTGGCCGCCGCTGATCCCCTGACTGCCGACCATGTCGTTCTTGGTGAAGGGGGTCGGCATGAAGAAGTTGGCGATGCCCAGTTTCTGCTCCTCGGTGGTGGCGGCGAGCAGCCAGAGCAGCATGAAGAAGGCCATCATCGCGGTCGCGAAATCGGCGTAGGCGATCTTCCAGCTGCCGCCGTGGTGACCGTGGCCGTGGCCCTTCTTGACCTTCTTGATCAGGATCGGCTGGTCGTTCGCGCGGGCCATGAGCGGCCTCCCCGGGCGCCTGCCGTGGCCTCAGCCGAGGGCCGGCGTGTTCGCGACCGCCTGCTCGACCGTGGTGAAGCTCGGCCGCTCGTGGCTGTAGAGCGCCTTGCGGGCGAACTCGACCGAGATCACCGGCGCATAGCCCTGGAGGAAGGCGAGCAGGCCGGCCTTGATGCACTCGTGATACTTCGCCTCGGCCGCAAAGTAGCTTTTCAGCTTGTTGCCGGCGGGCGCCACGAACCCGTAGGCCAGCAGCACGCCCAGAAACGTGCCGGTGAGCGCGGCCGCGACGTGGCTGCCGAGGACCTCCGGCGGTTCCGCCATGGAGCCCATGGTGACGATGATCCCGAGCACCGCGGCGACGATGCCAAAGGCCGGCAGGCCGTCGCTCATGGTGGTGACCGAGCTCGCGATCTGCTCCATCTCGGCATGGTGCGTCTCGAGGTCGGCCGCCATCAGCTCCTCGATCTGCTGCGGGTTCTCGGCGCCGAGCGTGATCAGCCGCCAGTAGTCGCACAGGAACTCGACCGCGTGATGGTTGGCGATGAAATGCGGAAAGCGCCGGAACAGCTCGCTCTTGTAGGGGGTCTCGAGGTGCGACTCGAGCGCCAGCAGCCCCTTGGTGCGGGCGAGCTTGAACATCGTGAACAAGAGGGTCAGCAGCTCGAGATAGGCGTCCTTCGGGTAGGGCGCGCCCCGAAACAGGACCTTCAGATTCTTGAGCACGGCCATCTGCACCGCGGCCGGGTTGGCGATGATGAAGGCGCCGATCGCCGCACCCAGGATGATCAGGATCTCGAGCGGCTGCCAGAGGACGCCGATGTCGCCGTGGGGCAGGTAGCCACCCAGCACCGATCCGACGACGACCAGGAAGCCGACCAGGAAAAGCATGGCACATCCGAGCGCGAGCGCCGCATCCCGGCGCCCCGTAGGGGTAGCGATTCCGGCTGAACAACCGGTAAAGCCGCAGCGATTCGGCCACCGATCGACGAGGGTCCGAGCCTCGCGCGCGTCTGGAATTGCCTGCCGCGCGGGCTCGGCTATGATCCCGTCCTGATCTCGGATCGCCCGCCCTGATCTCGGATCGCCCGTCCTGACCTCGGATCGAAGGAGGCATCGATGCTCATGCTGCGCCGCCTGGCAAGCCTCGCGGTCGCCGCGCCGCTGCTGGGGCTCGCCATCGCCGGGCCGGCCCTTGCCGCCGGTGCCGACGATCCTTGGCCGGAGCTGCGCGCGCAGCTGTTCGCGGACCGCCCGATCCAGGACGGCGCCGGCGTGATCGCGCTCGACGCGCCGGTCCGGGCCTACGATGCCGCTGTGGTGCCGCTGACGATCACGGCGCTGATGCCGCAGACGGAGGGGCGCTACATCAAGACCCTGCACCTCGTGATCGACCACAACCCGGCGCCGGTCGCGGGGGTGTTCCATCTGACGCCGGCCAACGGGGTCGCGACCATCGCGACCCGGGTCCGGGTCAACGAGTACACCGACATCCGGGTGATCGCCGAGACCAGCGACGGCAAGCTCTACATGGCCAGCCGCTTCGTCAAGGCGGCCGGCGGCTGCTCGGCGCCGGCGCTCAAGGACCGCGAGGCGGCGCTCGCCCGGCTCGGCCAGATGAAGCTCAAGCACGGGCCCTTCCGCCTCGGCGAGCCGAACCAGGTCCAGCTGCTGATCAGCCACCCCAACTACACCGGCATGCAGATGGATCAGCTGTCCCGCAACTGGATCCCGCCGCACTACGTCCAGACCATCGAGGCGCGCTACGACGGCCGGCCGCTGCTCTCGGTCGACGCCGACATCAGCCTGAGCGAGAACCCCTCGATCCACTTCTCCTTCGTGCCCGACCGGCCGGGCGCGCTCGAGGCCGTGGTGCGCGACAGCGAGGGCCAGAGCTTCACCGCCAGCTGGCCGGTCGCGCCGGAAACCTCGTCCTAGGGCGCCCGATGTTCGAATCCGCGGCCCTGCCCCACGTCATCGACAAGGAGGTCTACAAGGCCGAAGAGCCCAAGCTCCGGCAGGGGCTGCTGGACGCGCAGCTCGACCTGATCGAGCGGCGCAACATCGCGGCGATCGTGGTCATCGCCGGGGTCGATTGCGCCGGCAAGGGCGAGGCGATCCACAAGCTCTACGAGTGGCTGGACCCGCGCCACCTGCAGACCCGGGCCTACAGCGAGCCGAGCGACGAGGAACGCGCCCGGCCACGCATGTGGCGCTACTGGCGCGATCTGCCGCCCAAGGGCACGATCGGCGTGGTCTTCGGCTCCTGGTACAACGACCCGGTCAAGGCCTTCGTGCTCGGGGAGATCGACGAGCTCGCCTTCGAGCGCGAGCTCGACGCGATCAATCGCTTCGAGACGATGCTGGCCGACGAGGGCGCTCTGATCCTGAAGCTCTGGTTTCATGTCAGCCGGGCCGAGCAGAAGAAGCGCCTGAGGGCGTTGAAGGCCAATCCGGGTGCCAGCCGGCATGTGCTCGAGGAGTGGTCGGGCATCGAGCATCACCTGGCGGCGACCGGTGCTGGCGAAAAGACGGCGCAGCGCACGAGCACGGCGCACGCCCCCTGGGTCGTGATCCCGAGCGCCGACGACCACTTTCGTGACCTGACCATGGGCCAGACGATTCTCGCCTCGCTGCAAAAGCGCCTGGCCCACGGCGTCGGGTCGCGGCCGCTGGCGGCGCCGGGGCTGATCGCGGCTCCCGACGGCAAGACCGTCCTGGACGCCCTCGACCTCTCGCTGACCGTGCCCAAAGTCAGGTACGAGAAGCGGTTGCGGACTCTCCAGGACCGCCTCGCGGCGCTGACCGACGCCAAGGCATTCGCGGACATCGGTCTGGTGCTCGCGTTCGAGGGCAACGATGCCGCCGGCAAGGGGGGCAGCATCCGGCGGATCACCCAGGCGCTGGACCCACGTCGCTTCGGCACCCATCCGATCGCCGCACCTTCCGACGAGGAGCGGGCGCAGCCCTACCTCTGGCGCTTCTGGCGGCGACTGGCACGCAAGGGCAACGTCGCGATCTTCGATCGCACCTGGTACGGCCGGGTGCTGGTCGAGCGGGTCGAGGGCCTCTGCCACGAGACCGTGTGGCTGCGCGCCTACAACGAGATCAATGATTTTGAGGCGCAGGTCGCCGGCTTCGGCCTGGTCGTGGTCAAGTTCTGGCTGGCGATCAGCCAGGAGGAGCAGCTGCGCCGCTTCCAGGCGCGCGCCGAGATTCCGTTCAAGCAGTACAAGATCACCGACGAGGACTGGCGCAACCGGGACAAGTGGGACCTCTACCGGCAGGCGGTCGGCGACATGGTCGACCGCACCAGCACCAGCTACGCGCCCTGGACCCTGGTCGAGGCCGAGGACAAGCGCTACGCCCGGCTCAAGGTGCTGGAGACGGTCTGCGAGCGGCTCGAGGCGGCGCTTCGCTAGCTGCTGGGCTGCTGGGCTAGCTGCGGCTGCTGGGAACGCTGTGCGGCGTCCGGCGAGGCCCGGTCAGAAGCAGCGCACCTCGGCCTCGGTCTGGGCGCGTTTCAGCTTGTCGACCACGCCCTTGGCGACCTCGGTGTCGCGGAACAGCGCCGCCTTGTCGCCGCCGCCCTGCACCTCGCGCATGCGCATGACGGTCTCGGCCTCGACATAGTCGTCGTACGGCAGGAGCGATGCGATCACGTCGATGCTGCAGGCGCACTTCTTGAGCGCGTCCTGGGTCTCGCCGTTGCTCGCCATGCAGCCGAACACGTAGTCGGCCGAGACCTCGGTCGGATAGTCGTTGGCGCGGCCCGCGGCCGGCTGCATGGCCATGAGGCCGCCGACGGCGAGAGCGCCCAGGGTCGATCGCAGGCAGCTCGCCATCACCTCACTCCAGATGGCCGGCGATCGCCTTGGCGACGGCGAACGCCCGCTTCTCGAGCAGCACCGGTTGCTCGCACAGATAGGACAGCGACGATTTGCGGTCGCGATAGATGCGCAGGTCCCAATCGCGCTGGGCGGCGAGCGCATCGCGCTCCTGGACCTGGTCGCTCGCGAGCTCGGTCAGCTGCTGGTTGCTGGTCGTGATCCGGTCGGCGAGCGCCTGCTGACCCTGGCTGTACTTCTTGATCCCGCCGATGATCGAGCCGCGGTCGCGGTTGATGACCGCGAGCGTCTCCGCGAACAGCTGCGTGAGCCGCTGCTTGCGCTGCTCGGCGGGCAGCCCGTTGGCGAACTGGTCGATCTGGGTGCTCGCCTGCTCCAGCGGCGTCCGGCGGGCGGCGAGCTCCCCGGCGAGATGCCGGATCGTCGGATCGTCGACCTCGGCCGGCACCGAGTTCAAAGGCGGTCCGGGCCAGATCATGCCGGCCGCGATCTCCGGCACCAGCCGTTGCTGGCAGGGCCAATCGGCGGTCGCCGCGGCGGCGGCCGCAGGTCGGGCGGACGTCAGGACCAGCAGTCCGGCCAGCGCGGCCGCCAAGGCGCCTGCCCCCCCTCGCAACCCGCGGATTGTGCTCAGGTCGTGGCGCATCGGAGCCAACTCCCGCTCGATCCCTGCGGTTCAGTCCCTGACGGCGACGCCCCAGGGATAGCTGCCGACCTTCACCGACTTGATCACCTTGCCCTTGTCGACATCGATCACCGAGATGTCGTTGGAGACGCCGTTGGTCGAGTAGATGAACTTCTCGTCGGGCGAGAACGCCAGCTGCCAGACCCTTTGGCCGACCAGCAGGTAGTCCTTCACCTTAAAAGTCTGCGCGTCGATGAGGGCCACCCGGTTGGCCGGGCCGAGCGCCACGAACGCCTTGCTGCGGTCCTTGGTGATCTTGACCGCGACCGGCTGGATCGCCTCGTTCGGCACCCCCGGGATCGCGAAGGTGATCCTCTCGATCACCTTGCGGGTCTTGTTGTCGATCACGCTGACCGTGCCTCCGACCTCGGAGCTGACCCAGACCTGGGCGTCGTCGCTGGTGAACTCGGCGTAGCGCGGCCGCTGGTCGACCAGCACGTTGTCGGTGATCTGCTGGGATTCGGTGTCGATGAAATGCGCCATGTTGGTGGTCTCGGAGGTGTTGACGATCCACTTGCCGTCGTGGCTCACCGCCATGCCCTCGGGCTCGACGCCGACCGGGATCTGGGCCGCGACCGTGCGGCCGGCGATGTCGATCACGGTCACCATGTTGTCGTCCTCGTTGGCGGCGTAGAGCTTGGTGCCGTCCGGCGAGATGCTCATCCGCTCGGGATCCGGCCCGGACGGCAGCTCGCCGACGATCTGCAGGCTCGCCGTGTCCAGGATCTGGATGGTGTCGTCGTCGCTCGCGCAGATGTAGAGGAACTTGCCGTCCTTGCTCAGCACGATGCCGCGCGGCCGCTGGCCGACCTTGACCTCCTTGACCAGCTCGAGCTTGTCGCCGTCGACGATGCTGATCGAGTTGCCCTTCTCGTTGGACACGTAAATGGTCCGCGCCGAGGCGGGCTGGCCGAGCGCCATCAGGGCGAACAGCCAGCGTCGGGACGAGCATCATGCGCGGCATCACAGGCGTCCTTCTCGGGCACAGGTTGCAGACATCAGGGTTCACTGCAGCCGGCACTTCGTCTCCGGCTCGTCGTAGCCCAGGGTATCGAGCGGCGTCCTTTGGTGCAGGAAGCCCTCCTGCGGCGATACCGAGACCAGCGTCCGCGGCCCGACGATCAGGATCGGCTGGCGCATCTGCTGGTTCCACTTGCGGAAGGTCAGCCCCTCGCCCTTGAACGCCGCGACCTGGAACTGGTCGCCGCGCAGGTAGTCGCGGATCACCTTGGGATCGACGCTCTTGGTCCGGGTCACCGCCTCGCCGACGATGCGCACCGTCAGCCAGGCGGTATAGTCGCGCTCGGTCATCCAGCGGCCGGAGAACTTCTGGAAGCGGCGCTGCACCTGAGTCGCCCCCCACTGCTCCTGGGAGCGGTGCCAGGCGGTCGCGATCAGCCCCTGGGTCCCGGCGACCGGCCGCGGGTCCCAGGTCCGGTAGGGCAGGTATTCGCCGAAGATGTCGCTCTCGTCGGCGACCATGAGCACGTCGTAGTCGGGCGCGTCCTGGGTCAGGACCGGGATCTCGGTCTGGATCTGGATGTGGCCGCTGTCGGTGCGGCGCGCGGTCGCCTCGTATTTGTAGGCCCGGCTCTCGACGATCTTGGCGCCGAACTTCTTGGCCGAGCGCTCGATCGCGGCGGCGAACGCCAGGTCCGGCTCGAGGGTGCCGTGGACCAGGAACCAGCGCCGCCACTTCTTCCAGATCAGATATTCGGCGAGCGCATCGGTCTTCATCGCCCGGCTGGGTATGACGTGGAAGACGTTCGCCCGGCAGTCGTCGAGGCGCAGCCGGTCATCCTCCGCGCGGGTGTTGAACAGCACCGCGCCTGCCGCCTCCGGCAGACTGGCCAGCGTCAGCAGCTGATCGGCGTGCAGATCGACGATGAACAGGCGCTGGCCGGCGGCGAGCGCGTCCCTGACCGCCGCCGCCAGGTCGCCGTCCTTGGGCACCAGCACCTCTTTGAGCTCGAAGTTCTGGCCGAGGAAGCGGCCGGTGGTCTGGTTCTCGACGATCGCCTGCCGGGCGCCCATCACACCCTCGTCGGGCAGCAGCGTGTCGAGCAGCGAGAGCGGGATGACCCGGTCCTCGGCCTGGGTGACGTAGGTGATCACGACGTCGAGCGGGTCCGCCGCGCGCACCGGCCCGGCCTGGAGGCAGCCGATGGCCACGGCCATCAGCACCCCGGCCAGCGCACCGGCGGCCTGGCGCCTGCGCATCCGCACTACCGCCACGAGCTCTCCCATCCCTGCCGACGTCCTCACCGGCGAAGCACGGCGCTCGCCCGAGGCTCTTGCTTGTCCGTCCGGATCACCAGATAGTTCAAGGCCGAAGCCGGGGCAAGCCGGGTCCGGGCTTGATTTGCGGAGCATCGAGCATGAGTGGACCCGCGTGGCGACGGCGACTGCCGCTGTCAGGCTTGCTGGTCGTCGCCTGGCTGAGCGCGGGCGCGGCCTGGGCCGCCGAGCCGCCCCGCCTCGCGATGTTCCCCTTCGAGCTGATCGACGGCAGCCTCCAGGGCGAGCGCCAGGGCGCGGATCCGGCCGACCAGACGCGGCTCGCCATGATCCAGGACCAGCTGCGCACGGCGCTCGTGGCCTCGGGCCGCTACCAGCTGGTCGATACCGCGCCCGCGACGGCCGCGATCGAGGCGGCCGGCCGTCTCTGGAGCTGCAACGGCTGCGAGCTCGGGATCGCGAGGAAGCTCGACGCCGATCTCGCGCTGGTCGGCTGGGTCCAGAAGGTCAGCAACCTGATCCTCAACCTCAATGTCGTGGTCCGCGATGCCACCACCCGCACGCCGGTCCTCGCGGGCAGCGTCGACATGCGCGGTGATACCGACGAGAGCTGGCAGCACGCCATGCGCTACCTGATCAAGCATCGCCTCCTCGGGGAGCAGCCATGAGGCGCCCCGAAGAACTGGCCGCTTCGACCCTGCGGCTGATCCGGAGCGCGGGCCGGTCGCCGCATTCTGGTCCTGGCGATGATCGGGATCTCGAACTAGGTTCTCTTGTTCCCGATCGGCAAGGCGTGGGGCGAGCGGAAACGCCCGAACGTCGCCGGTAAGGGGGGCCGAGCCCGAACATCGACCCCGCAATCAGGGGGGAGGCTTGCTTTGAACCGTCACGGCTGGGCTCTCCACCGCCGGCGAGTCCTCGAGCTGACCGCAACCGGGGCCGTCGCCTTAGGCTCGACCGCCCTCTGGTGGCCCGGCCAGGGGCGCGCGGCGACCGGGCGGGTGCGCTGGGTGAGCCCGCGCGGCACGGTCGAGGTGCTCGACGACTACCCTTATTGGGTGGCCAAGAAGTACGGCTATTTCGGCGCCATCGAGACCACCTTGGACCCGGGCCCCCGGGGCGACGAGATCGCGACCCTCAGGATGGTCGATCAGGGCCAGGCGGACGTGGGCTTCCCGCCGCCCCGGGTGTTCGCCCAGGGCATCGATCAGGGGATCCCCCTGGTCTCGGTCTGGCACATGGTCGCCTACGACGTGTTCAGCCTGGCTTTTCGCAAGGGCCAGAAGGTGGCGGCGATCGCCGACCTCGCCGGCAAGACGATCCTGCTCGGCAGCGCCGGCTGGCGCGCGATCGTCGATCCGCTGCTCGCCCAGGCCGGGGTCGACTTCAAGAGCGTGCACTACGCCGAGGCCGGCAACCAGTGGGGCCAGGCGCTGAAGCAGGGCCAGGGCGACGCGGCGCTGTGCTGGGAGGGCCTGCGGGCGCAGTGGACCGGCCAGGGCCTGGACTTCGACTACATCCTGCCGGCCGAGCTCTCGAAGTTCCCCGCCAACAGCTTCGTCATCCGGCGCGCGGATTTCGAGGATCCGGGCAAGAACGAGCTCTACGAAGCCTACCTGCGCGCCTGGGCGATGGGGCTCGAGTTCGGCTATCGCAACCCGCGCGCCGCGACCCACATCGTCCTGCAGCAATTCCCGGGGCTGGCTTCGAGCCTGACGCCGACGGTCGCGACCGCATCGCTGATGCAGCTCGGCCACGCCTTTCGCGGCGACTGGGCGCACCGGCACGGCTGGGGCTGGCACGACATCGACCAGTGGCGCCGGTTCTTCAATACCATTCACGACCTCGCCATGATCAGCAAGCCGATCGACCCCGTGGCCGTGCTGAGCAACAAATACGTGCCGGCGGCCAACGGCTTCGACGGTCGTCAGGTCCAGGCCGACGCCGAAGCGTACCAGCTGCCCGCCGAGTTCCAGGCGGTCGACCTCGCGGCCATCCAGGCCCAGATCTGAGCGTCACGCCAGCCCAGACGCGCAGGTGGGGCCGACGCGGAGCCTGCCAGCTGGCGGCCGAGTTCCAGGGGTCGACCTCGCGGCCATCCAGGCCCAGATCTGAGCGTCATCCGGGCGCGCCAGCCGGACGCGGTCGCGCGCCAGCAAGCACAAGCTGGCCCCGCGGAGGCCGGAGCCCGGCCGCCCGGAGGCGCGGCGTTCAATGCCGGAGCGGGCCGACCGGCCTCCTGATCGGTGGCAGCGCCCCCAGCTCGGCGAGCGCACCCCGCACCAGCGTCAGCATGCCGGCGTCGTCGCCCGGGGACGGGATGGCAGCGGCGCAGGGCGTGCGCCGCGCATCGAACTCCCAGCGGCGCAGGATCTGAAGCTTCTGCGCGCGGCTGAGATCGGCCGATCGCACCACGGCATCGGGGCTCGCGAACATCGAGCTGGGCACGAGCCGCGCCCGCTTCAGCTCGATGCCATTGAGCTTGGTCATCTCTCCCCCTATGGCGCAGCCTCTTTCGGTGCGCCTCTGCAAACACCGCGGCGACCCGGAGGTTCCCGCTTGCCGACATATGGTCGAAATTTTGCGCGCAATTGTCAACTAATGATTAATATCAGTATGACAAAAACAACCTTTTGGCGAAATTTCTACGCCACCGACCTTCGCAAGCGCAGGCGATGCTGCCGGCCCACATCTCCGTGACGTGTTGTCGGGCACCCATCCGCAGGCACCGAGCCGGCTGGCTGCCTCCCAGACCAACCGCTGATCAAGGCCAAGGTCGGCGAAATTGACTAAGCTCCGGTAAGGACCCGGGCCTTGGTTCCGGACGTCGATCGTCGCCGCTCAGTGCAATGGTACGCTTCATCCGCGACGCCGGGATCAGGAAACGTCGTCTGGCTGACCGCGGACCTGCACGACACTGCCGCCCACTACTACGACCCAAATGCGCCCCCGTTCCAGGAGTTCGCTCCGTTTTGGGAGTTCGTCTCGGGGCAGCTGAACGCCGGCACCTTCGGGCCGAACCCGCTCGACGACATGTTCGACCCTAAAGTCGTGTCCCATAAGGCGCCGCCCGCGGACCGGGCGAACCTGGCACCGTCGGCCTGCAGTTCTCCGGCCAGGTCGACATCGACCGCGCCAGCGAGGTCGTGACCGTGACCCTCAAGGACCTCGCCGGCGCCGCCGTGTTCGCTCGGGAGCTGAGGCCCGCGGCGTAGGCTGGAGCGAAGGGCCTGCGTCCGCGCCCGCCGCTCGGAGTGTCACGAGAATCGGATATCGATCAGCCCGAGGGTCTTCTTCAGCTTGGTCCACAGCGGATAGTGGCGCAGTTCCGGCAGGGCCTGCGGCTTGGCGTCGTCCTGCCTCGTCAGGCAGGAGCTGGCGAAGGCGACGCCGAGCAGCCGATCCCTGGCCTCGTCGGTTGCGACTTCGGTCAGCTGGCAGACATGCAATCCTTGGCCAAGGCTGGTCACGATCGCATTGGCGCAGCTTTCGAGCCGCATGACCTCGGCGAAGTGCTGGTCATCGAGGTTCTTACGCAGCGCTTCGAGGTCCCGATTCTGGAGGATCTGCCGGTTGTGGTCGAGGAGGCTGTCGATCGGGACCGAGCTGCGCTTGAACGCGCTCAATTCGAAGATGTAAGAAACCCCGGCGCCGGGCTCCTTGGCCTGCAAGCCCGGCGCGACAGTGTCGGGGATCCGGGCGACGAAGGGCAGCGCCTCGCCGAGCACGTTCACGAAGCGGATGCCAGGTTCCTGGCTCTCCTGCGGATTGAAGTCGCCGGAGATCAGGGAGCAAAGCGGCTCGCGGACCTCGTTCTGGTCGGAGATCACATAGAATTGCCCCGGCACCGCGCTGCTCAGCCGCGCGGCTTCGATCCAGCCGTAGTGGTCGAGGGCGTCGTTGAACGAGGCACCTGCGAGGAACGAGGACAGCGTCGTCGCGCTGGTCAGGGCGATCGCGGAGGTGCCGAGCGTGATCGCCTTCTTCTTGAGCATGTCGAGCATGGCAGAGCGCTCCTTGCCAAATGCGGTCGGCGGCCGCACCCTCCCGATCGGCAATCCATCCTCACCTGCCTGGGCAGCAGACACCGCGGCCGCAATCGGCATAGCCGGGCGGGCAGGCGGTCGCGGGGCTCGTCACGAGTTGCAGCGCGGTGCAGGCGAGCAGCAAGATCAGGATCGCGCGCATGGCTTTATCTCCTGATGCCTGAGCATCGAGCTTAACGTCGCTTGACGGTAAGCCGGTAATTCGAGCTTCGGTTGTGAAGCTGTTCACAGGGGCGACAACTAATGATTTAAGCCGCGGGCTGGGGCGCGATGCCTGATCGGCCGTCCAGGGCAACGCCGCAGCCCCGGATCCGTCAGCCTTGCCAGCCGTCCTCCGAATAGGCGATGCCGGCACGCCAGCCGATGAAGCGCGCTCCGGACGTAGGGCACCATGTTGGGCGGCAGCGCGTCGAGCGGGAACCAGGCGAGGTGGTCGCACTTCTCGGGCTCCAGGTTCTGCGGCTCGCCCGACCAGCGGACGGCCTCGAAGAACAGGCCGATCCGCTCGTCCCGGGTGCAGCGGTGCACGACATGGGCAAAGCGGAGGTCGTCGGGCAGGATCAGGAGCCCGGCTTCCTCGCATCGCTTCGCGGCAGAGCGCGGCGCGCGCGGTCTCGCCGCCGTCCATGTGGCCCGCGACCACGCTGTAGTTGCCGTCCTCGTAGCCGGTGTTGAACCGGCGCAGCAGCAGGATCTGGTTCTCTCGGATAAGAAAAAGATGGACTTCCGGTATCAACTTGAAGCGTTGCATGAAGTCTGGGCCTTGGGGTGGGGAAGGATTGGCAGGCTGCAGAAACCGGGCGGCGCAAGTCAAGGCGCGAGGCGCGTAAACACGATGTCGTGGTCCTTCACGTTCGCCGCGTGGCAGGCAAAGCAGGTCCGATGCTGCGCCTCGTCGACGGGTTTGCCGTCGACGAACCGGCCGAACCCCCAACCGCCCGTGGCAGCGTACTTTTTCGAGTCTTTGACCATGAATTGGACGGTGGTGGCCCTGCCGGGAACGAAGGCCCCCTTGAACTCAGGGGACGGGACGCGCTTCCAGGCCAGTTTGGCAAGAATGGTCCCGTCCGGAAAGGGAAGGGTCCCTTCCCGGTAGGCCGTCACCGCGAGAGCGTTGCCGAGAATGGCTCGGAGCTCGTCCAGCCCGGTTTCTTCCGACGGCGCGATCAATTCCCACTGCCGGTAGCCATCGGGGATTGTGACACCAAAGATCGGCGAAAATTCCCGGCAGCCGCACGCCCGGAGGCACATGGAATCGTAACAAGGACGGACACAACGGTCGCGGCAGCCAAGATCATCAAAACGACCCGCGGCATCAATAGCCCCTCCTTGTTTAAACCAGGATTCCCGAGACGAGCGCAGACTGCATCCAAACAGCGTGGCCCACATCTGGCGGCACGATGCGCCAAGCCTGCCAGATCAGCGCCATCCCTCCAGCCGTTGTCCGCAGCCTGTCGGGTCGGTCGCGCCGGACGGGTTGCCCTCGAAGACCGATCGGTGCGAACTTCGTCCTCTCTAGTCCCCGACCACCAGCAAGGGAAGGCATGGCGATGGACGCCGCTGCGCTCAAGGAATTGCAGGCCCCGTTCAAGCAGCGCTACCGCGAGACGCCCGAAGTGGCGGTGATCACGCTCAAGGCCGAGGGCGCGATCGGCGAGGGCGTGACCTGCAGCGTCCAGACCGCGAAGGCGCTGGTCGAGGCCGGGCTGCATCCGGCGACCGGCGGCAGCGGCCTGCACGCCTGCTCGGGCGACATGCTGCTGGAGGCGCTCGCGGCCTGCGCCGGCGTCACCCTGAACGCGGTCGCGACCGCGCTCGCGATCCCGGTCCGCGCGGGCAAGGTCCGGGTCGAGGGCGATCTCGACTTTCGCGGCACGCTCGGGGTCGCCAAGGACGCTCCGGTCGGCTTCAAGGACATCCGGCTGCGCTTCGAGCTCGACAGCGACGCCACCGAAGAGCAGCTCGCGACCCTGATCAAGCTCACCGAGCGCTATTGCGTGGTCTACCAGACGCTCCGCAACCCGCCGCCGGTCGAGATCGCGGCCACGGCGTAGGGGCGAGTCAATGCCGGAAGTGCCGGCGGCGACTCAATGCCGGAAGTGGCGGATGCCGGTGAACAGCATGGCGGCGCCGGCCTGGTTCGCGGTCGCGATCACCTCGGCGTCGCGCAGGCTGCCGCCGGGCTGGATCGCGGCGGTGGCGCCGGCGCGCAGCGCGGCATCGAGGCCATCGGGAAACGGGAAGAAGGCATCGGACGCGACCACGCTGCCGACGATCCGGGACTGGCCCTCCTCAGCTTCCCGGCTGACCAGCGCGGCCTTCTCGATCGCGATCCGGACGGCATCGACCCGGCTCATCTGACCGGCGCCGATGGCGATCGTAGCACCGTCGTCTGGCGAACACGATCGCGTTCGAGCGGACGTATTTCGCGACCGTGAACGCGAACCGGAGGTCGGCGAGCTCGGCGGCCGTCGGCGCCCGCTCGGTCACCACCCGGAGATCGCCCTCGGCCAGCAGCCGGGCGTCGCGCTCCTGGACCAGGAGGCCGCCGACCACCGAGCGCACCACCAGCTCGCCCGGCCGCGGCTCGAGCCCGCCGCCGGTCAGCAGCAGGCGGAGGCTCTGCTTGGCGCTCAGCACGGCCCGGGCCGCCGGATCGGCCGCGGGCGCGATCACGACCTCGGTGAACACCCTGGCGATCTGCTCGGCGGTCGCCTGATCGAGCGGCCGGTTGAGCGCGACCACGCCGCCGTAGGCGCTCTGCGGGTCGCAGGCGAGCGCCCGGCCATAGGCCAGCGCCAGGTCGTCGCCGATCGCCACCCCGCAGGGGTTGGCATGCTTGATGATCGCGACCGCGGGCGCGCCGAATTCGCTCACCAGCTCGAAGGCGGCATCGGCATCGGCGACATTGTTGAAGGAGAGCGCCTTGCCCTGGACCTGCTCGGCGGCGGCGACGCCCGGCCGCGCCTGGTCGGTGGTATAGAACGCGGCGCTTTGATGGGGGTTCTCGCCGTAGCGCATGGTCTGGCGGCGGGTCGCGCCGAGGATCAGGCGCTCGGGCAGGAGGTCGCCCTCCTGGCTCGCGAACCAGCGCGCGATCGCGCCGTCGTAGGCGGCGGTGCGCGCGAACGCCTTGGCCGCGAGGCTCCGGCGCAAGGCTTCGCCGGTGTCGCCGCCCTGCGCCTTGAGCGAGGCGACCACCCGGCCATAGTCCGCCGGGTCGACGACCACGGTGACGCCGGCGTGGTTCTTGGCGGCCGCCCGGATCAGGGCGGTGCCGCCGATGTCGATCATCTCGACCGCCTCCTCGGCGCCGGCGCCGGCCGCGACGGTCGCCTCGAACGGGTAGAGATTGACCACCACCAGATCGATCGGCGCGATGTTCAGGGCCTCGATGGTCGCCATGTGCGTCTCGAGGTCGCGGCGCGCGAGAATGCCGGCGTGGACCGCGGGATGCAGGGTCTTGACCCGCCCATCCAGGATGCCGGCGGCGCCGGTCAGGGTCGCGACGTCGATCACCTCGAGCCCGGCGTCGCGCAGCAGGCGCGCGGTGCCCCCGGTCGAGACCAGCTCGATGCCGAGCCCGGCCAGCGCCTGCCCGAGCTCGGCGAGCCCGGTCTTGTCCCAGACCGAGAGCAGGGCGCGCCGGGTCGGCCGAGCGGTCATGGTAGGGTGGTCATGGCGGGGCTCCGGGAAGACGACCGCTCTGGTAGCGGCTCAACCGCGCGCTCGCAAGCGCGCGATGAAGAAGCCGTCCAGGCCGCCCCGGCCGGCCAGATGGCAGGGCAGCGTGCGGACCTCGCCGGCGGGGGTGCGCTCGACCGCGAGGCCGCCAAGCTCCTCGGCCGCGATCGGCCAGCGCTCGAGCGGCAGGCCGCCCTCGAGCGCGGCCTCGATCAGCAAAGCACCCTCCTCCGGCTGCAGCGAGCAGCTGGCGTAGACCAGCGCCCCGCCTGGCGCCAGCATCAGGGCGGCGCTGTCCAGCAGCTGGCGCTGCAGCTGCGCGAGGCGGAGCACGTCGGCCGGCGTCTTGTGCCAGGCGATGTCCGGGTGGCGGCGGATCGTCCCGGTCGCGCTGCAGGGGGCATCGAGCAGCAGCCGCGGGGCGGGGTGTTCCGGACGCCAGTCGCGCGCGTCCGCGACCACGACCTCGGCGCCGAGCCCGAGGCGCTGGAGGTTGGCGCTCAGCCGCTCGGCGCGCCTGGGCGAGGCTTCGAGCGCGATCACCCGGGCGCCGGCGGCGGCCAGCTGCGCGGTCTTGCCGCCCGGGGCGGCGCAGAGATCGATCACCACCTGCCCCGCGACCTCGGGCAGCAGCCGGGCGGGCAGGGCGGCCGCGCCATCCTGGACCCACCAGGCGCCATCCGCATAGCCGGGCAGGTCCTCGACCGCGCCGCCGGCCGCCCGGCGCAGCGTAAGGCCATACAGATGCTCGGCATCGAGGCGGCCGGCCCAGATTTCGGGGTGATCCTTGACCGTGAGGTCGAGCGGCGGCTCGATCAGATGGGTCTGCGCGATCGCCCGGGCGCGCTCCTCGCCATAGGCCGCCGACCAGCTCTGCCAGAGCCAGTCCGGGGTGTTGAGGCGGGCGGCGTCCTGCGCCTCGACCAACGCCTGGCCTTCGCGGGCGACCCGGCGCAGCACGGCATTGGCGAGCCCGCGCGCGAAGCTCTCGCGGCCGCTCGCCAGCGCCACCGTCTCGCCGACCGCGGCGTGCGCCGGGGTCCTGAGGAACAGGAGCTGGACCGCGCCGAGCCGGAGCAGATTGCGCACCCGGATCGACTTGGGCGTCGCGCGCAGGAACCGGTCGAGGACCGCGTCGATCTGGCCGAGCCGGCGGAGCGTGGTCGCCGCCAGCAGGCGGGCGTGCGCCCGATCGCGCGCCGCCAGCAGGCCCTGCTTCGGGTGCCCGGCCAGGACCTCGTCGAGCGGCCGGCGATCGCCCAGCACCAGATCGAGCACGTCGAGCGCGACCCGGCGGGCGCCGTTCGGGGCCGCGCTCGGCGGGGCCGCGCTCATCGGGGCCACCATGGCTGGACCGGCGGTCAGGCGGCCGGCTGGTCGATCCGCCGGCCGGCCAGGACCTGCTCGATCAGGGCGGCGGTGGCGGCCGGGCCATAGAACGCGACGAAGGTGCCAAAGCGCGGCCCCTCGCTCTGCCCGAGCAGGATCTCGTAGAGCGCCTGGAACCAGGCGCGCAGATTGGCGGCGAAGCCGTGGCGCTTGCCGATCTCGTAGACCTCCTCCTGGATCGCCTCGGCGCCCTGCTCGAAGCTCGCCTGATCGAGGGCCGCGCGCCGATCGAACGCCTCCAGCCAGCGCGCGAGCTCGGCGAGCGCCGGCCGCTCCGCGTCCGTGGGCAGCCGGTAGGACTTCGCGGGCTTGACGAAGTCCCGGTAGTAGGCGAGCGCGTGGCCGACCAGCTGGTCCAGCAGCGGCGAGTTCTCGGGGCTCGCATCGCGGGCGTAGCGGTTGATGAAGCCCCAGAGCACCTCTGGCGCCTCGGCGTTCACGACCGAGGCGAGGTTGAGCAGCATCGCAAAGCTGATCGGCAGGCCGCCCGCCGGCGGCTGGCCGTTGTGGATGTGCCAGACCGGGTTGTGGTAGCGCTGCTCCAGGGTCTGCTCGGGATAGCGGTCGAGCAGGCCGAAGTAGTCGTCGACGTTGCGCGGGATCACGTCGAAATACAGCCGCTTGGCCTTGCGCGGCGCCTGGTACATGAAGAGCTTCAGGCTCTCCTTGGTGCCGTAGGTCAGCCACTGGTCGCAGGTGAGGCCGTTGCCCTTGGACTTCGAGATCTTCTGGCCCACTTCGTCCAGGAACATCTCGTAGGCGAAGCCCGCGGGCGGCGTGCCGCCGAGAATGCGGCAGATCTGGCCCGAGAGCTTGGCCGAATCGATCAGATCCTTGCCGTACATCTCGTAATCGACCCCGAGCGCCGCCCAGCGCATGGCCCAGTCGGGCCGCCACTGCAGCTTGGCCCGGCCATCCATGACCGACTGCTCGACCAGCTTGCCGGCCTCGTTCCGCCAGGTGACCGTGCCGGCCTCGGGATCGGTCTTCAGGATCGGCACCTGCAGCACGCGCCCGGTCTCGGGGCAGACCGGCAGGATCGGGCTGTAGGTGCCCTGGCGCTCCGGCCCAAGGGTCGGCAGCACGACCCGGAGGATCGCGTCATGGCGCTCGAGCACGCGCCGGAGCGCGTCGTTGAACCGCCCCGAGCGATAACATTCGGTGGCACTCACGAACTCGTAGTCGAACCCGAAGCCGTCCAGGAACGACTTCAGGCGTTGGTTCATGTTCGCGCCGTAACTCTCTGCGGTGCCGAACGGATCTGGAATCGCTGTCAAAGGCTTATGAAGATGCTGCGCGATCTTCTCCCGGTCCGGGATGTTGTCGGGCACGGCGCGCAGCCCGTCCATGTCGTCGGAGAAGGCGTAGAGCTTCGCGGGCCAGCCCGACAGCCGCTCGAACACCCGGCGCACCAGCGAGGTCCGAAACACCTCGGCAAAGGTGCCGATGTGCGGCAGCCCGGACGGCCCATAGCCGGTCTCGAACAGGACGAAGCCCTTGGCGGGCGGCCGCCCGCCGAGCCGCTCGATCAGGTTGACCGCCTCGACGACGGGCCAAGCCTTGCTTGCGCGCAACAGGTCCAGATCCTCAGCCATGGTCCACGTCTAACCTCGGCCGCCCGCGCGGGCAACGGCTGCGACCCAAGTCTTGTCATCGAAGTTGAATGCTGTTGCCGGTGTGAGTACATTGGGGGGACGAAGTGGGGTGAATGTCATGCAAAGGACCGATGAATTGGGCAAGAGCCTGCGGGTCAACCTACGGATTGATGCCTCGAGCAAGCGGACCCTGGAGCGGGCTGCCGCTTATGCCGGCTCGACGCTCAGCGACTTCGTCCTCAGCAACGCGCTCGCGGCGGCGAGCGAGGTGATTCGCAGCCGCGAGACAATCGCCCTCTCGCCGAAGGACTGGGACGTGTTCTTCGACGCATTGCTCGATCCGCCCGAGCCGAGCGAACATCTCAGGCAGGCGCTCCGACGCCACGACGATCTCTACGGCTAGATGGCCGCGCTGGGGCCGGTCGTCTTCGAACCGCTGGCCCCCCGGCACCACCGGGCTGCCTTCGACAGTGGCGACCCGGCCCTGGACGACTACCTCCGACAGCGTGCCACAGAAGACGTCCGGCGTAGGACCGCCCGCGTCTTCGTTGCCATCGATCCTGCGCAAGATCTCGTGGTTGGCTATTATAGTCTGAGCGCGGCCAGCTTCTTGCGAGAGAACCTGCCGGAACCACTCGCGAGGCGCCTGCCCCGCTACCCGATCCCCGCGGCGATTTTGGGCCGTCTTGCCGTGGAGCGGCGTTGGCAGCGCCGAGGGCTCGGCGCGCTGATGATTGCCGACGCGATCAAGCGTCTGATTCGAGCGAGCCAATCGCTTGCGATCTTCGCGCTGATCGTGGACGCCAAGAACGACGGCGCCAAGGCATTTTACCAGCGCATGGGCTTTCATCCCTTTCCGGAAAGCCCTGATCGCCTGTTCTTGCCGCTCGAGCCGATCCTTCGAGCGCGGTCTGGACCATGAGCCGGTGGCGCTACCAGGAGAAGGCGGCGATCGCGGCCGTGGGGACATGGCCGTGGCGGGCGCAGACTTCGGCCAGACGCTTCGGGTCAGGTTGGTCGCCCGGGCGGATGCCGAGCTCTTGGGCGTGGATGCCGCGGGTCACGAGCAGGCTGTCGTAGCCCGCGGCCGCAGCGCCCTTGATGTCGGTCGCGAGGCTGTCGCCGACCACCAGGATGCGGGCGTCCTCGGGCTGGCCGAGCGCGCGGGCGGCGCGGTGGAAGATCAAAGGATCGGGCTTGCCGTGATAGATCACCCGGCCTCCCTGCTCCTGGTAGCGTTGCGCCAGCAGGCCGGCGCAGGGGCTGGTGACGCCGCTTTGCCGGTGCACGACCAGGTCCGGGTTGACGCAGATCATCGCGGCATCTCCTGCCCGCGCCGCGGCGAACAGGGGATCGTAGCTGGCAAGGGGGTCGGCCTCGTCGAACAGGCCGACCGTGAGCAGGAAATCCGCCGCCTCGACCCGCTCGACCGCGCGATAGTCGAGGCCCGCGACCAGATCCATGTCCCAGGCGGGCCCGATGTAGAGGTAGGCGCGCCCAAGCGCGGCATGCTCGGGCCGGTCGCGCAGCGCCAGCGCTTCATGCGCCGCCTCGCCCGAGGTCATGAGCAGATCGTAGGCGTCGGGCGGGACGCCGATCGCGGTCAGGCGGCGGCCGGCGCTCGCGGCGCGCCGCGGCGCGTTCGAGAGCAGCGCCACCGGCTTGCCCGCCGCCCGCAGCGCGGCCAGCGCCTCGAGCACGCCCGGGTAAGGCTCGATGCCGCCATGGATCACGCCCCACAGATCGACGATCAGGGCGTCATAGTCGGCAACGATCTCCCGCAAGCCCGGGATCAGGGCGATCGGCGGCAAGGACGCGACCACGGCATCTCCTCTGCGGCCACTGACGGCGATGGCGCGTCTCTTGCCATGGACCGGCCGTCCTTGGGAAGCCGCCGGCGCGTGGTCGCTCAGGCGGCGTGCGAGCGCGCCAGATCGAAGGCGCCGTCGTCCGCCGAGAGCGCCCATTCGCCCGGCAGCGCGATCGCCTCCTCGGCGAACCCGACCCGGCCGACCAGGAGCATCGGCCCGACCGGCCCGACCCCGCGCTGCAGCTCGACCAGCGCCGGATCGATCTGGCCATCCGGCGCGCTGAGCGCGAAGCGCGCCGCATCGAGCAGGACGAACTCGAACCCGTTCGCGCCGAGCGCGGCGGCATCCTGCGGCGGCGGGCCGACGCGGCGGAGACAAAAGCGCATGCCGCGCGCCCGCAACCTCGCGAGCGCGGCCACGCCCGGCTGATCGCGCACCACCTGATCGAGCCCCAGCACCAGATGCTCGGCCAGCTCCGGATCGTCGTCCAGCTGGCGGTCGAGCTCGGCGCCGAAGGCGGGATTGCTCAGGCTGTCGGACGCGATCTCGCACACCACCATGACCTCCCGCGCGTCGGCGCGGGCCTCGCGGAGCAACTCGGCGGTGCGCCGGAGCAGACGCTGATCGATCGGCCCGAGCAACCCGCAGCGCGCCGCGGTCGAGCGGTAGCGCGCCGGCGCCAGAGGGCTGTCGTCGGCCATGTGCAGGCGCGGCAGGGCGTGGTAGAGCGCGGCGTCCGGCTGCTCCAGGCTGGCGATCGGCCGCAGGCGGACGTCGACCCGACCCTCGGCGAGGACCGCCTGCAGCTCGCGCGGTCCGAGCACGCCCGGCGGCTCCAGGCGCACCAGCAAGGGCCAGCGCGCCTCCGGCGCCGCATCGTCGAGGGCGGCTGCGGGCGGCTCCATCGGGTCCGCGGGCTCGACCTGGTCCGCGGGCTCGACCTGGTCCGCGGGCTCGACCTGGTCCGCGGGTTCCACCGGGTCCGCGAGCTCGACCGGGTCCGCGGGCTCGACCGGGTCCGCAGGCTGGTCGTGGCTGGCCCGCGGCACCACCCGCACCGGGGCGGCCGCCGCGGCCTCGCGGGCCTGGCGGCGGACCCGGCGCAGCCGGAACAGCATGCCGAACCCGGCCAACGCGATCACCGTCATGAGGGCCAGCGGACCAGCCACCGGCTCGATCAGCGCCGGCCACAGCACGACGGCGATCGCCAGGCCGGCCAGATAGCCCAGCAGCAGCGCCAGCCAGAACAAGGTCGGCATGATGGTCACCTCCGTCAGAGGTGACCGAACCTGCCGGCTCAACCTTGTCTTAAGGTTAACGGCCGGATCCGTCGGCTCCGAATGCTGCATTCACCTCGCTCATCCGTCGATCGCCAAACTCCGGCCGCGCATCAGGCCGGCTGGCGCTCCAGAAACACTGTGCCCAAAGGCGGCAGGGTCAAGGTGAGCGCGTGCGGCCGGCCATGGGAGCCGAAGTCGTCGGCGGTCACGCCGCCGCCGTTGCCGATGTTGGCGCCGCCATAGACCTCGGCATCGGTGTTGAGCCGCTCGCGGTAGTACCCGGGCAGCGGCACGCCGATCCGGTAGCCGTAGCGCGGCACCGGGGTGAAATTGCAGGCCACGACCACGATCCTGCCGGGCTCGGCGCCGCGGCGCAGGAAGGCGACCACGCTCTGCTCGTTGTCGTGCAGCTCGAGCCAATCGAAGCCCTCGGCCTCGCAATCGCGCTCGTGCAGCGCCTTCAGCTCGCGATAGAGGTGGTTCAGATCGCGCACCAAAAGCTGCATGCCCCGGTGCCAGGGATGGTCGAGCAGGTGCCAGTCCAGGCTGGCATCGTGGTTCCACTCGCGGCCCTGTGCGAACTCGCAGCCCATGAACAGGAGCTTCTTGCCCGGATGGCCGAACATGAAGCCGTAATAGGCGCGCAGGTTCGCGAACTTCTGCCAGCCGTCGCCCGGCATCTTGGCCAGCAGCGAGCCCTTGCCGTGCACCACCTCGTCGTGGGACAGCGGCAGGATGAAGTTCTCGGTGAAGGCGTAGATCAGGCCGAAGGTCAGCTCGTGGTGATGATACTTGCGATGCACCGGGTCTTCGCTGATGTAGTGCAGCGTGTCGTGCATCCAGCCCATGTTCCACTTGTAGCCGAAACCGAGACCGCCGAGCCAGGTCGGCCGCGAGACGCTGGGCCAGGCGGTCGATTCCTCGGCGATCGTGGTCGCACCCGCGACCTCGCCGAAGGCGAGCTCGTTCAGCCGGCGCAGCAGCGCGATCGCGGCGAGGTTCTCGTTGCCGCCATACTCGTTCGGAATCCACTCGCCCGCCTTGCGTGAGTAGTCGAGATAGAGCATCGAGGCGACCGCATCGACCCGCAGGCCGTCGATGTGATAGTGCTTCAGCCAGAACAGCGCGTTGGCGAGCAGGAAGTTCGCGACCTCGCGCCGGCCGTAATTGTAGATGAGCGTGTTCCAGTCGAGATGGAAGCCCAGGCGCGGGTCGGCGTGCTCGTAGAGGTGGGTGCCGTCGAAATAGCCGAGGCCGTGCGGATCGGTCGGGAAATGCCCCGGCACCCAGTCGAGCAGGAGGCCGATGCCGGCCTCGTGGCAGCGGTCGACGAAGCGCGCGAACGCCTCGGGGGGCCCATGCCGGCTGGTCGGCGCGAACAGGCCGACCGGCTGATAGCCCCAGGAGCCGTCGAACGGATACTCCGAGACCGGGAGCAGCTCGAGGTGGGTGAAGCCCATCTCCTTGATGTACGGCACCAGGCGATCGCCGAGCTCGTCGTAGCTGAGGTACCGGTTGCCGTTCTCGGGCACCCGCATCCAGGAGCCGATGTGGCACTCGTAGATCGAGATCGGCGCCTCGCGGGCATTGGCGTCGCGGCGCGCGGCCATCCAGCCGGCATCCGACCAGGCTGTGATCGCCGAGGCCGGCGACCACCGACGCGGTCTTCGGCGGATGCTCGGCCGCGAAGGCAAGCGGGTCGGCCTTGAGCGGCAGGAGCTCGCCCTGCGGCCCCTTGATCTCGTACTTGTAGACCTCGCCGCGCCCGAGCCCCGGCAGGAACAGCTCCCAGACGCCGCATTCGACGCGCTTTCGCATCGCGTGGCGGCGTCCGTCCCAGCCATTGAAAGCGCCGACCACCGAGACCCGCTTCGCATTCGGCGCCCAGACCAGGAAGGCCGTGCCCTCGATGCCCTCGAGGGTCATCGGATGGGCGCCGAGCTTCTCGTAGAGGCTGAGGTGGCTGCCCTCGGCCATCAGATAGACGTCGAGCTCGCCCAGGATCGGCGGGAACCGGTAGGGGTCCTCGATCTCGACCGTGTCCGCGCCGGCCTCCAGGCGCAGGCGATAGCCGAAGCGGGCCGCGCGGTCCGGCAGCGGCAACACGAACAGGCCGTCGGCGTGCACCCGCGAGAACTCTCCGGCCGGATGGCCGCTCGCCGCCTCGATCAGCCAGACCCGGGACGCCTGAGGCTGAAAGCTGCGCACGATCAGGCCCCCGTCCGCGGCCTCGTGCATGCCGAGCTGGCTGAACGGATCGCCGTGGTCGCCGCGCACCAGCGCCTCGATCGCGGCCTGATCGACGGCGGGTATTCTCGTCCTAGTCGGCATGGTCGGTCGCCTCCAGCTCGAGCAGGCTGGTCACGCCCTTGAGTGGGATGCGCACCCAGAGCGGCCGGTTGGCGGCGTCGTAGCAGATCTCGTAGAGCGCCTTCTCGAGCAGGAAGAGGTTGAGCAGGCGCTCCGCCTCGGCCGCATCCTCGGGATAACTCGGGCAGCCGGCGATGGTTTCCCGATAGCCGCCAAGAAACGCCGCGGCACTCGCCTGGCGCCAGGCCTCGGCCAGCGTCCGGACGATCTCCCCGGTGCCCGGGTGGACCTCGGCCAGGCTCGTGACCGCGGCCCAGGCGGCGTAGTCGAACGAGCGCAGCATGCCGGCCACGTCCTTGAGCGGCGACGACTTGGCCCGCCGCTCGGCGAGCGGCCGCGCGGGCTCGCCTTCGAAATCGAGGATGTAGAAATCGTTCTGCGCGACCAGCACCTGGCCGAGGTGGAAGTCGCCGTGGACCCGGGTCTTGGCCGCGCGCACCGGCGGCTCGATGAGCGCATCGATCCGGGCGTAGCCGTCGTCGCGATGCGCGAGCAGGGCCTGGACCCGGCGCCGGTCGTCCTCGTCCAGCTGCGGCAGCACGTGCTTCAGCGCCTTGAACGCCGCCTCGGCCTGCCGGCGCACGGCGCGCTGCCAGGCTTTGAGGTCGGCCCTGGTGATCGGCTCGGCGGCGAAGGCGGGGTCCTCGGTCGGGGTCGCCAGCGCCCGGTGCAGCTCCGCGGTCCGTTGGCCCAGGACCCGGGCCTGCGCCAGATAGAAGCCGTGCGGGTTCTCGGTCGGCGCGGCGCCCGGTTCCGGCCCGGCGGCGGCGTGCAGGCGGAGCTCGTCGAGGGTCCGGTGCAGATAGTCGATCGTGTAGACCCAGCCGTCGCCCTGGTTGCGCACGAAGCCGAACGCCGCCGCGAGCGCGGTCGGCTCGCCGTCGGCGCCGATCCGCTCGATCGCCCCAAGCAGGGGCGGCGTGTTGGCGAACCGCGCCACCTCGGTCAGGAAACGGCCGATCTCGATCTCCGGCTGCACGCCGGCCTGGAGCTTCCGGTAGGCCTTGAAGACCGCGCGGTTGCCGATCATCGCCGAGGAGTTGCTCTGCTCGGCGGCCTGGCGCTTGACCTCGACCTCCTGGGGCACCTCGACGCCCGCCAGCGCCGAGGTCGACCAGCAGCGGATGCTGGCATCGGCGCCACCGGCGATCACCGTCCCCTCGCGGATCGCCTTGAGGGCGGCGAGGGGAAAGTCGGCGCCGGCCATGGCGTCGTAGAGCGCGCCCACCTTGGCGCCGCGGCGCACCTGCGCGAGCGCGAACGAGAGCAGCGGCCAGCCATGGCTCAAGGCCTGGTCGTCGTAGCTGGTCGCGAGCGGCAGGAAATAGCGCTGGGGCGCCTCGCCGCCGGCGAGCCCGACCTCGATCTCGGCCAGCAGGTGGCCGTCGCGGCCGCCGCCGAGCTCGGCCCAGTCCGCGACCCGGGTGCCGGTGATGGTCCGATCCTTGGCGCCAAACCAGCGCTGGTTGACGAGGAATGCAGGCAGGACCTCGCGTTCGAGCTCGCGTCCCCCCTGGCCCTCGAGCACGGCGCGCCAGCCGTCGCGCAGCACGAGCGTGATGAAATCCGGCAGCGGCTCCGGGATCGGCTCGTGCCAGCGCGGCAGCTCGGCCGCCTCCGCGAGGACGAACCAGTAGAAGCCATGGCCCGGCAGGGTCAGGAGATAAGGCAGGTCGCCGATCGGCGGGAACGGGCTGCGGCCGAGCAGCTCGACCGGGACGCAGGCCTTGAACGCGCTGAGGTCGAGCTCGACCGCCTGGGCCGAGCGGGCGAGGTTGGCGACGCACAGGATGCGGTCGCCGTCGTGCTCGCGCAGATAGGCCAGCACCTTCCGGTTGCGCGGGTAGAGCAGGCGCAAGGTGCCGCGCCCGAACGCCTGGTGCGTCTGGCGGACCGCGATCATCCGCTTCATCCAGTTGAGCAGGGACGCCGGCTCGCGCTGCTGGGCCTCGACGTTGACCGCCTCGTAGCCGTAGATCGCATCCATGATCGGCGGCAGATAGAGCCGCGCCGGATCGGCGCGCGAGAAGCCGCCGTTGCGGTCCGGCGACCACTGCATCGGCGTGCGCACGCCGTCGCGGTCGCCGAGGAAGATGTTGTCGCCCATGCCGATCTCGTCGCCATAGTAGACGATCGGCGTGCCCGGCAGCGACAGCAAGAGGCTGTTCATCAGCTGGATCTTGCGCAGATCGTTCTCGAGCAAGGGCGCGAGCCGGCGCCGGATGCCGAGGTTGAGCCGCGCCCGCTTGTCGGCGGCGTAGAAGTTCCAGAGATAGTCCCGCTCCTTGTCGGTCACCATCTCGAGGGTCAGCTCGTCGTGGTTGCGCAGGAAGATCCCCCACTGGCAGGAGCCCGGGATGTCCGGGGTCTGGCGCAGGATGTCGGCGATCGGATGCCGGTCCTCCTGGGCGATCGCCATGTACATGCGCGGCATCACGGGAAAGTGGAACGACATGTGGCACTCGTCGCCGTCGCCAAAATAGGGCAGCACGTCCTCGGGCCACTGGTTGGCCTCGGCGAGCAGCATCCGACCCGGGAAATGCTGGTCCATCTCGGCGCGGATGCGCTTCAGGACGGCGTGGGTCTCGGGCAGGTTCTCGTTGATCGTGCCGTCGCGCTCGACCAGGTAAGGGATGGCATCGAGGCGCAGCCCGTCGATCCCCATCTCCAGCCAGAAGTGTAGAATCCGCAGGATCTCGCGCAGGACGGTCGGGTTGTCGAAGTTGAGGTCGGGCTGGTGATGATAGAACCGGTGCCAGAAGTACTGCTGGGCGATCGGGTCCCAGGTCCAGTTGGACGGCTCGGTGTCGATGAAGATGATCCGGGTCTCGGGGTAGCGCTGATCGGTGTCGTTCCAGACGTAATAGTTGCGGTGCACCGAGCCGCGCTTGGCCTGTCGGGCGCGCTGGAACCAGACATGCTGATCCGAGGTGTGATTGATCACGAGCTCGGTGATCACGCGCAGGCCGCGCTCGTGAGCCGCCCGGACGAAGCGCCGGAAGTCGCGCATCGTGCCATAGGTCGGATTGACGTGGCGGTAGTCGGCGATGTCGTAGCCGTCGTCGCGCAGCGGCGAGGGATAGAACGGCAGCATCCAGATCGTGTTGATGCCGAGCTCCTGAATGTAGTCGAGCTTCTGCATCAAGCCGGAAAAATCGCCGATCCCGTCGTTATTGGCATCGAAGAAGGCTTTGATGTGCAGCTGATAGATGACCGCGTCCTTGTACCACAACAGATCGCTGCGATCGATCATGGCGCCGCGCCCTCTCGCGACCGCGGGCCGGTCACGCCGGCAGACCGGGGGGCACGATCCGCCAGATCGCGCAAGGGTTGACCGCAGGGTCGAGCCAGACCTGCTGCACCTTGCCGTGCCAGGTGAAGCCGTGGCCCGAGAACAGCTCCTCGACCTGCACGCTCGCCCAGTCGGGCAGGGCCAGCTCCCACAGCGGCACCTCGAACTGGCAGCCCTGCGCCTGGTGCGGGTCCAGGTTGACCGCGATCAGGACGATGTTGTCCTTGGCCTTGGTCATCTTGCCGTAGACCAGGACTTGGTCGTTCCAGGCGTTGTAAAAGCGGAGATTGGTGAACTCGTGCAGCGCCGGGTTCTCGCGCCGGATTCGATTGAGCCTGGCGATGTAGTCGCGGATGTTGCCCGGGCGGTCGTAGTCCCAGGCCTTGATCTCGTACTTCTCGGAGTCGAGATACTCTTCCCTGCCGGGAATCGGCGTGCCCTCGCAGAGCTCGTAGCCGTTGTAGATGCCGTAGACGGTCGCGAGCGTCGCCGCCAGCACCAGCCGGCTCTGAAAGCCCGGGCGGCCACTGGTCTGCAGAAACACCGGATTGATATCGGGCGTATTGACGAAGAAGTTCGGCCGCATGTACTCCTTGGATTCATCCTGCGTGAGCTCGCTCAGATACTCGGTCAGCTCGGCTTTGGTCGTGCGCCAGGTGAAGTAGGAGTAGGATTGGGTGAAGCCAACCTTGGCGAGCTGGCGCATCATCTTCGGTCGGGTGAAGGCCTCGGCGAGGAAGATCGCGTCGGGGTGGCGGTCGAGCACCTCGCGGATCAGCCATTGCCAGAACGGCACCGGCTTGGTGTGCGGATTGTCGACCCGGAAGATCTTCACTCCCTGATCGATCCAGAACAGCACGATGTCGCGCAGCGCATACCAGATCGACGGCAAAGCATCGCGATAGAAGTGGACGTTGACGATGTCCTCGTATTTCTTGGGCGGGTTCTCGGCATACCGGATCGTGCCGTCCGGGCGCCAGTCGAACCAGTCGGGCTGCTGCTTGATCCAGGGGTGATCGGGCGAGCATTGGATGGCGAAGTCGAGCGCGATCTCGAGGCCGTGCGCGTGCGCCGCCGCGACCAGCCGGCGGAAGTCCTCGAAGCTGCCGAGCTCGGGGTGGAGCGCGTCGTGGCCGCCGTCCTCGCTGCCGATCGCATAGGGGCTGCCGGGATCGTCCGGCGCGGGCGTGAGCGTGTTGTTGCGGCCCTTGCGGTTCTTCCTGCCGATCGGGTGGATCGGGGTGAAGTAGAGCACGTCGAACCCCAGGCCCTGGACGTAGGGCAGGCGCCGGATCACGTCGTCGAAGGTGCCGTGGCGCTTCGGATCGCCGCTCTGGGAGCGCGGGAACAATTCGTACCAGGCCGCGAACTTGGCGGCCGGCCGGTCGACCAGGACCTCGAGCTCGGGTTGGTAGCGGGACGCGTTGGTGCGGATCCCGGCCCGGCGCATCAGCTCGCGGACGCTCTCGCCGAGCAGGATCTGGAGCAGGCGGCCGTGATCGTCCGGATGCGCCGCTCAGCTCCTCGAGCAGCGTCGCCAGCGCCCGCTGGTCCTGGCCCTTGGCGGCGGCCCGGGTGCGCTCGACCAGCAGGCGCCCCTCGGTCAGCTCGAGGCCGACGTTCAGGCCGGCATCGTGCTTCTTCATGACCTCGGCGCGCCAGCTCTCGAACAGGTCGCGCCAGGCCTGGATGGTGTAGAGATAGCGGGCGTTGCGGGTGACCGGGAACTGGCCGCCCCAGCGGTCGTTGTCGACGAACGCCATCGGCGCCTCGCGCCAGCCCTGCTCGTCCTGGGCGCGGTACTGGATGCAGGCGGCGATCTTGTCGTGGCCGTCGCAGAAGATGTCGGCCGCGACCGGCACGACGTCGCCGACCACCCGCTTGATCGCGTGCCGGCCACCATCCAGCTCGGGCTCGACCCGCTCGATCACCACGCGGTTGGCGGCGAGCGCCAGGAGATGCTGCTCGCTCGCCCGGGCAAGCGCTTCGCCCGCCCGCGGCGCGACCCGGCGGCGGATGTCGGCGCGGCTCCGGAAGACTCGGAGCTGCAGGGGCTCGAGGGTGATCGGGTGGCCCGGCTCGAAGGCGACCGGCGCTGCCTCCGGCGTCACGTCCTCGAACTCGCTGATCCGGCCGCCGGCCTCGCCGAGCAGGGGACCCGGGTCGACGCCCCAGGCACGGCCGGGGTCGGGGTTGATCAGGACGATGGTCGCATCCTCGGACGACGGCAGATCGCCGCCCGAGAGGCGGAGCAGGCCGACCACCGGGCTGTGGGGTGCCGTGATCTTGGTCTGCGCACCTTCGACATTGAGCGCCGGGCAGGCCGCGCGCATGGCGTTGACCGCGGCCACGAAGCCGGTGAGATCCAGCCGCGGCCTGTCGGTCTCCCAGGCCCAGTCGCCGGGCCGGCTCGCGACCACGTCCATGCGCGTCCGGCAGCCGTACTCGTAGCCCATCGGCATCAGGACGCCGGACGAGAAGGTCGCGGCGAACAGGTAGCGGAGCCGGTAATGCCGCTCGAGCTCGGCGGGCTCAGGATCGCCGAGCTCGATCGCGAGGCGCTCGGTGTCGTGGTTCTCGGGGAAGGCGATGGTCGGCGCGACCCGGCGGTAAAGCGCATACTGCTCGAGCAGCCAGGGGGCCCTGAAATCCCACCATTTGGCGCTGTTGAACAGATAGTCGAAGCCGGCACCCCGAAGCGCCAGGACCTGGTCCGGGGTGCAGCCGAGGGTCTCGGCGAAGAACCTGCAGTCCGGGTCGGTGGCCTTGGCCGCCGCGATCAGGGGCTGCCAGACCTCGGCCGGCACCTGGTAGGCGGCATCGCAGCGGAAGCCCTTGAAGCCGAGCTTCAGGTGGTGGCGCACGAGCTCCACCCAGCCGGCGGTCAGCGCCGGCCGGTGGCTCGGGTTGTCGTAGTCGATCTCGGCGAGGTCGCCCCAGACCGTGTATTTGCGCGGGTCGACCGGATCGAGGGCCCGCGGCGAGCGCAGCTCGCCGTCCGCCTCGCGCTTGAACCACTCCGGGTGCTGCTCGACCAGAAGCGAGTCCTTGGCAGTGTGGTTGATCACCAGATCCATCATCACCGCGATGCCGCGCCCGGCGGCGGCTTTGGTGAAGGCCGCCAGCAGCAGGGCGGGCTCGCCGCCGTCCTGCAACAGCGGGTGCAGCCGGTAGAAATCCTTGACCGCATACAGGCTGCCCGAGAAGCCCGGGTAGTGGAACGGGTTGAGGTAGAGCCAGTCGAAGCCCATGCCGGCGATCCGGTCGAGATGGCCGGCCCAGGCCGGCACCGGCCCGGCGAGCAGCGGGAAGAGGTTGTAGATGCGTGGTCCCGGCATTCCCAAACCCGATGGAGGCGGCCAAAACCCGACGGGGTGGCCGAAGCCCGATTGTTATGGCGGTGGCCTCGGCCACCTCGAAGGCGTCCCTGGCTCGATGTGCCAGAGCCTATCAGTTGAAGGAGCCGGTGCCAACCGACCCCAGGGATGCGAGTCCGACCGGGCCCCGGCCGTCGGCGATCAGGGCCGGGCGTGCGCCTGGGCGCTAAGCCTCATGGCGCCCATGTAGAACTCCTGGCTGCGGAGCCCAGGGGGGAAGGCTCGAATTTGAGCAAAATCGGCCCGCAGTCGCCGGTCTCCCGACTGCCCCTCTCTGGCTTGTAGATCGGGGCGCCCGAGGGTCGCGAACAGGCGAATGCCGGCTCAGAGTTGGTAAATCAATCGCGCCCGCGCAAGAATGCCCTTTGGAATCATTGGCGTTTTCCGGCGCGATCGGAGCACTTCGGGCATTCTTTCACAGGCTCTCATACCGGTCCCGCGAAGTCTTCACCTTCGCGGGGCGCGCCTGCCGCCCGCCAACCCAGGCGCGCAGACCAAGCGCGAAAGTCGAGACTTCTGCGCTTGGTATCAGGCGGCGAGATCGGTCGCCCCATAGAGGGCGGTGATCTCGAGGCGGACCGGCGGGTCGTCGAGCTCGACGCTGCCCTCGCTGACGAAGCGCTCGCGCCAGATCCCGCCCGCCCGCGAGTGGACGTGAACCAGGCGCTGGTCCTGGGCCAGCACCAGGTAGTGCTGGAGGCTCGCGATCTTGCGGTAGGCGAGCCACTTGAGGCCGCTGTCGTCGCCCTTGCTGGAGGGCGACATCACCTCGACGATGATGACGGGCAGGGCGATCACCGGGGTCGAGTGGACGATCGGCGCGCAGGTCACGACCACATCCGGGATCGCGGAGATCTCGTCGGTGAGAATCTGCGGGCCGTCGACCAGCACCTCGCAGCCGCGGGGCGCGAGCGCGGCGTGCAGCGCGACGGTGACGTTGCGCTTGATGATCGAGTGGTTCATCGAGCCGGGCGCCATCATCCGCGGCACTCCGTCCACGAACTCCCAGCGCTCGGGCTGGCGGGCGTGCCAGGCCTCGAATTCCGCGACCGTCCGCGGCCAGTCCTCCGCTCGCGCCATCTCGGCCATGGTCACCTCCCCGCGGTCGCGCCGTCCGGCTCCCAGTCGCCGATGACCTGCTCGATCGTGTACGGGCAGGCCTCGGGCAGGGTTGCCGCGGCCGCTCGCTCGCCGTAACGCTCCATCTTGCGCTGCACCAGCCGACGCGCTTCGCCGTATTCCTCCCCGAGAGCCCGTTTCAACTGACGTCGGATGGTCGGCGAGAGCTTGCGCTTCATGCGCATGCGGAACGCATCGACCTCGTCCATCCAGTGCCGGCGATTCTCGATCGCAGGCGAGTGCTCGATCAGGAGGAAATGCTGGATGATCTGCTGCGCCAGGCTGAAGACGGCGTCGTGCTCGCTCTTGCCCAAGTCGCGGATCTCCTCGGCGATGTGCCCGAGGTCGAGCAGCAGATTCGGCCGCGACTTTGCGAAGCGGCGCAGCTCCTTCGCCTGGGCCTGGGTCCAGGCGTAGAAGTCGGTCTCGTAGAGCTGCTCGGGCCGGGTCGCGCTCATGATCGGAAGTGTAGACGGCCGCCGGCGATCCGCCAATCGCAGGAATCACTCGGAGCCGTGATCCGCGCCCGGCTCCCAGTCGCCGAGGATCTGCTCGAGGGTGTACGGGCACGCCTCGGGCAGCGCGGCGGCCGCCGTCGCCTCGCCGTACCGGCGCATCTTGCGGACAGCGTTCCGCCGCGCTCGCCCATAGATCGCGGCCAGCTCGGCTTCGAGGTCGCGTCGGATCGTCGGGGTCAGCTTATCCTCGATCTGGCTTCTGAACTCGTCGACCTCGTCGAGCCAGTGCTGGCGCGGCTCCCTCGCCGGCGAATAGGTGGCGAGCAGGAAGTGCTGGATGACCAATCGAACAAAACTGAAGACGGCGTCGCGCTCGCTCTTGCCCAAATCGCTGATCTCCTCGGCAATGTGCGCGAGGTCGAGGGGCAGGTTCGGCCGGGTCCCTGGCGAAACGGCGCAGCTCCTTCGCCTGGGCCTGCGTCCAGGCGTAGAAATCGGTCTCGTAGAGAGGTCGGGCTGCGGTCATCGTCGGTTTCGACGGGGCGCCGGGCAAGCTGACGCTCAGTTCGGGCGGCCGGTGGGCGTGCTCTCCGCGAGCAGCTGGCGCAGCACGTAGTGGAGAATGCCCGCCGTGGCGGTAGTAGTCGACCTCGTCGAGCGTGTCGATCCGGCAGAGCAGGCTGATCTCGTCGCGCCGGCCGTCGGCGCGGGTGATCGTCACGGGCACGTCCTGGCGCGGCCGGATGCCGCCTTCGAGGCCGGAGATGTCGAACAGCTCGCTGCCATCCAGCTCCAGGGTCTTGCGCGTCATGCCGTCCTTGAAGGTCAGCGGCAGGATGCCCATGCCGACCAGGTTGGAGCGGTGGATGCGCTCGAAGCTCTCGACGATCACGGCCTTGACGCCGAGCAGGAGCGTGCCCTTCGCGGCCCAGTCGCGCGATGAGCCCGAGCCGTACTCCTTGCCGCCGATCACCACCAGCGGCACGCCCCGCTCCTGGTATCTCATCGCGGCATCGAAGATCGACATGACCAGGCCATCCGGCATCAGCTTGGTCCAGCCGCCCTCGGTGCCGGGGGCGACCTCGTTGCGCAGGCGGATGTTGGCGAAGGTGCCGCGCATCATGACCTCGTGGTTGCCGCGGCGCGAGCCGTAGGAGTTGAAGTCCTGGGGCCGGATCTGGCGCTCCATGAAATAGTCCGCGGCCGGCCCTTTGCGCGCGATGCTGCCGGCCGGCGAGATGTGGTCGGTCGTGATGCTGTCGCCGAGCAGCGCCAGCACGCGGGCACCGGCGATGTTCCGGACCGGCCCGGGCTCGGGCGCCATGTTCTCGAAGTAGGGCGGCAGCCGCACGTAGGTGCTGGCATCCTCCCAATCGTAGACCTCGCCGCCGGCGCCGCCGATCTTGGCCCAGTGCTCGTCGCCCTTGAAGACGTCGGCATAGGCGTCCTGGAACATCCGCGCGTCGACCCCGCCCTGGATCGCCGCCTGGACGTCGGCCGGGCTCGGCCAGATCTCGCGCAGATAGACCGGCTTGCCGTCGCTGCCGGTGCCGAGCGGCTCGCGGGTCAGGTCGACCCGCAGGCTGCCGGCCAGCGCATAGGCGACCACCAGAGGCGGCGAGGCGAGGTAGTTCGCCTTGACCTGGGGATGAACCCGGCCCTCGAAGTTGCGGTTGCCGGACAGCACGGCGGCGGCGACCAGCTGATGCTCGTCGATCGCGCGCGCGACCGGGTCCGGCAGCGGGCCCGAGTTGCCGATGCAGGTGGTGCAGCCGTAGCCGACCAGATCGAAGCCGATCGCGCGCAGATCCTCCATCAGCCCGGTCTTGTTCAGGTAGTCGGTGACCACCCGCGAGCCGGGCGCGAGCGAGGTCTTGACATAGGGCTTGGGCAGGAGGCCGCGGCGGCGGGCGTTGCGGGCGAGCAGGCCGGCGCCGAGCATGACGCCCGGGTTGGAGGTGTTGGTGCAGCTGGTGATCGCGCTGATCACCACGTCGCCGTGGCCGAGATCGCCCGCCATGCCGGCGAGCGGCACCCGCTTGGCCGGATCGCCGCCCGCGCCCATGAGCGCCGGCAGCGCCGCCTCGAAGGCAGCCTTGGCGCCCGACAGCGCGACCCGGTCCTGGGGCCGCTTGGGGCCGGCGAGCGACGGCTCGACGGTTGCGAGGTCGAGCTCCAGCATCTCGGTGAACAAGGGCTCCTCGCCGTCGCCGGCACGCCAGAGCCCCTGCGCCTTGGCGTAGGCCTCGACCAGGGCGATCCGCTCGGGCGCGCGGCCGGTCAGGCGGAGATAGTCGAGCGTCTGGGTGTCGATCGGGAAGATGCCGCAGGTCGCCCCGTACTCGGGCGCCATGTTGCCGATCGTGGCGCGGTCGGCGAGCGGCAGATGGTCGAGCCCGGGACCGCAGAACTCGACGAACTTGCCGACCACGCCCTTGGCGCGCAGCGTCTGGGTCACGGTCAGCACGAGGTCGGTGGCCGTGGCCCCCCCGGGCAGCCGGCCGGTGAGCTTGAACCCCACCACCTCGGGGATGACCATCGAGATCGGCTGGCCGAGCATTGCCGCCTCCGCCTCGATGCCGCCGACCCCCCAGCCGAGCACGCCCAGGCCATTGACCATGGTCGTGTGGCTGTCGGTGCCGACCAGGGTGTCGGGATAGGCGAGCTGGCGGTTGCCCTCGGGCGTGGTCCAGACCACCTGGGCCAGGTACTCGAGGTTGACCTGGTGGCAGATGCCGGTCCCCGGCGGCACGACCTTGAAGTTGTCGAACGCGGATGCCCCCCAGCGCAGAAAGGCGTAGCGCTCGCCGTTGCGCTGGTACTCGAGCTCGACATTGCGCTCGAAGGCGCCGGCACGGGCGAAGGCGTCGACCTGGACCGAGTGATCGATCACGAGGTCGACCGGGGTCAAGGGGTTGATCTTCTGCGGGTCGCCGCCGAGATCGAGCATCGCCTGGCGCATCGCGGCGAGATCGACCACCGCCGGCACGCCGGTGAAGTCCTGCATCAGGACGCGCGCCGGCCGAAACGCAATTTCCTGCTCGGAGCGACGCTGGCCGAGCCAGGCGACCAGCGCCTGAAGCTGCTCGGGCGTGACCGTGCGGCCGTCCTCGAAGCGGAGCAGGTTCTCGAACAGCACCTTCAGCGAATAGGGCAGGCGCGCGATCGCGCCGAGCGCGGCGCCGGCCGCCTCGAGCGAGAAATAGTCGTAGCTGGTGCCGCCGACCTGGAGCTGGCGCCGGACGCCCAGATTGTCGCGGCCAGACACGGAGCCGGATGCGGGCATGGTGGCTCTCCTCGATCGCCAGGTGCTGCCGCGGCCGGCGGCGGGCTACCCCGCCGGATCGGCGGACAAGCGCAGGTTGCGGATCTTGCGCGCGGTCAACTCCGCGCGCGTGCGCAAGATATGCACGGCCGTGAAGTAGCACAAGAAGGCGGCCCACATCACGAGCAACGGCACCAGCATGCTCGGGTCGATCGCAGGGCCGCCTGGCCGCAGGATGCTGGATGACTGATGGAGCGTGTTCCACCAGTCGACCGAGAACTTGATGATCGGCAGGTTGACCGAGCCGACCAGGCACAGGATCGCGGCCGCGCGCGCGCCACGGCCCGGATCGTCGAACGCCTCGTAGAGCGCGATGTAGCCGAGATAGAGGAAAAACAGGATCAGGACCGAGGTCAACCGCGCGTCCCAGACCCAGTAGGTGCCCCACATCGGCTTGCCCCAGAGGCTGCCGGTGACCAGCGCGATCGCGGTGAAGGCGGCGCCGATCGGCGCGGCCGCGCGCGCCGCGGTCTCGGCCAGCGGGTGGCGCCAGACGATCCCGATCACGCTCATGACCGCCATCAGCGCGTAGACCAGGAGCGCCATCCAGGCGGCCGGCACATGCACGTACATGATCCGGTAGGCCTCGCCCTGCTGGTAGTCGGGCGGCGCCTCGATCAGAGCAAGATAGAGGCCAACCGCCATGAGCACGACCGCCGCCCCGCCGGCCCACGGCAGCACGGCGTCGGCCAGGCGCTGGTAGCGCAGCGGGTTGGCGAACCGGTGCATGGGTCGGTTACTCGGCCGCCGAGTCCTTCTCATCGAGCGCTTTGCGGTCCCGCTCGACGTCCTGAATGTAGCGCCGGAGCGCGTGGTTGATCGCGTGCTGGTAGCCGCGGCCACGCTCGCGAAACCAGCCGAGCACGTCCTCGTCGAGCTCGAGCATCGCTCGCCTCTTCTTGATGCCGGGTGGCACGACCACCGCTCTCCGCCACCATGCGTCGTCCGGGACGAAGCTGTCCGGATCCTGGGCGACGGCCGCGTCGATCTCTTCGTCCGTGAGCTTGTCGACCCGCCCCCAGTCCGTGGCGCCTGTCATCCTACTCGCCTCCACCAACGAGACGCGCATAGTACTTCGTCCGCTCATCGGCCCGCGCCCGTCGCGCGCTGATCAGGCGCCGACGGTCACCGCGCCACGTGTACACGACCGCAATCACGCGGCCCTCGACTTCGCCATACGCGAGCCAGCGTTCTTCACCGTAATCACGGCGGTCATCCCGCTCTTCAACAAGATAGCCGGCGAACATCGCTACGACCTCAGCGAAATCCGTGCCGTGCTTTGCCACGTTCAGGCGCCGCTTCGTCTCGCCCCATTCGAACCCCTCCGGATAGGTGTCGTCGGCCGCGGCCATTTCAAGCGGCCTACTCCAGCCCCAGGCGGAGCGCGGCGGCGCTGGCGAGCGGGGCGAGCGCGAGCGCGCCGAGCAGCATGGCGCCGAGGATCAGGAGCTGCGGCCGGCCGCCGAGCCCCATGACCTCGCCCTCGACCGCGCTGACCCCGAAGATCAGCACCGGGATGTAGAGCGGCAGCACCACGAGCGCCAGCAGCACGCTGCCGCGCCTGGCGCCGATCAGGAGCGCCGCGCCGATGCTGCCGATCAGGGTCAGCGTCGGCGTGCCGAGCAGGAGGGCGAGTGCCAGCACACCCTGGGCCTTGGCCGGCAGCTGCATCAGGAGCGCGAGCAGCGGCGAGACCAGCACCAGCACGAGGCCGCCGGTCAGCCAGTGGGCGAGGCACTTCGCCAGCGCCACCAGCTCCAGCGGCAGCAAGCCCTGCGCCAGGAGCTCGAGCGAGCCGTCCTCGGCGTCGGCCTGGTACAGCCGATCGAGGCTCAGCATGACCGCGAGCAGCGCCAGCACCCAGATCACCCCGACCCCGATCCGCGCCAGGATCTCGGGCGCCGGGCCGACCCCGAACGGGAACAGGGCCAGCGCCAGGACGAAGAACAGCACCGGCTGCAAGCTGTCGGCGCCGCGCCGGAGCCCGAGCCGGAGATCGCGCCGGATCAGCGCGCCGAACGCCCGGGTCATGCTCCGAACTCCAGGACCCGGGCGTCCGGCACCGCGACGTCGCCATGGGTCGCGAGCACCGCGAGCCCGCCCGCGGCGCGATGCGCGGCCAGCGCCTGCTCGAGGTGCCTCCGGTTGGCCGCATCCAGTCCCACCCCCGGCTCGTCCAGGAGCCAGAGCGGCCGGTCGGTCGCGAGCAGGCGGGCCAGCGCCAGACGGCGCTTCTGCCCGGCCGAGAGATAGCGCGCCGGCACGCCCTCGAGCGGCAGCAGATCGAAGCCCGCGAGCGCCGCCTCGAGCCCGCCCGCCGGGCCGCCCGTGAGCGCGGCCGCGAACCCCAGATTCTCGCGCACCGTGAGCGCGCTCTTCACGGCATCGGCGTGGCCGACGTAATGCAGGCGTGCCTGATGCGCCGCAAGATCGTCCTCGAGCGGCGCGCCCGCCCAGGCGAGCCGGCCGCCGGAGGGCGCCAGGAAGCCCGCGAGCAGCCGCAGGAGGCTGGACTTGCCGCTGCCGTTCGGCCCGCGCAGCACCAGGACCTCACCGGCCTGAAGCGCGAACGACAGGCCGGCGAACACGCCGCGGCCGCCGCGCACGCAGGCCAGCTCGTCGGCGGTTAAGAGCGAGGCGGCGGTTAAGAGCGAGGCGGCGGTCAAGAGCGCGGCGGCGGTCAGGAGCGCGGCGGTGGGCAGGGTACGACCGTGGACAGGCGGCGCTCAGCCGGGCGCACGGCGATCGTCGATCACCTTGCCGTCGTTGGCAAGCGTGCCGGGAGCGACCAGGCGGACCTCGCCGCGCAGGCTCGTGACCGCGCGCAGGCTCGACCCGATCGCATCCGCCAGCCCCTCGACCGTCGCCCTGACCTCGCACTGCAGGCTCATCCGATCGAGGTTCTCCTCGCGCTCGACCACCAGCCGGGCGCGCCCGACCTCGGGATGCCGCCTGGCGACCTCGGCGACCTGGCTCGGGTAGACGAACAGGCCCTTGACCTTGGTCGTCTGGTCGGCGCGGCCGAGCCAGCCGCGCACCCGCCGGTTGGTCCGGCCGCAGGGGCTCTGGCCCGGCATGATCGCCGAGAGATCGCCGGTCGCGAACCGGATCAGGGGATAGTCGGGGTTGAACGTGGTCACCAGCAGCTCGCCAACCTCCCCCGGCGGCACCGGGTCGCCGGTGCCCGGACGGACGATCTCGACCAGCACGCCCTCGTCGACCACGAGGCCTTCGCGCGCCGCGGTCTCGTAGGCGACCAGGCCCAGGTCGGCGGTGCCGTAGCTCTGATAGGCGTCGATCCCGTGGGCGTCCCGGAGCTCCTCGGCGAGGGCTTTGGGGAAGGCCTCGCCGGTGACCACCGCCTTGGTCAGACAGGCCAGATCGATGCCGAGGGCCTGGCCGCGCTCGAGCAGGATCTTGAGGAACGAGGGCGTGCCCGCGTAGGCGACCGGGCGCAGCTGCTCGATCACCCGAAGCTGCTGCTCGGTCTGGCCGGTGCCCGCCGGAATCACCGGACAGCCCAGCGCCCGCGCCGCGCTCTCGATCACCGAGCCGGCCGGGGTCAGGTGATAGGAGAAACTGTTGTGCACCAGATCACCGCTGCGCAGGCCGGCCGCATGCAGGGCGCGGGTGAAGCGCCAGTAGTCGGGCCGGGCGCCTTCGGGATCGAAGATCGGCCCGGGCGACACGAACACCTTCGCGAGCTGCCCGAGCGGCGTGGCATTCAGGCCGCCGAACGGCGGGCTCGCCGCCTGCAGGCGGTGGAGATCCTCCTTGCGCAGCGGCGGCAGCGCGGCGAGCGCTTCGAAGCTCGTGACCCGGTCCGGATCGATGCCGGCGAGATGAGCGGCGAGCCCGGGCGCGCCCTCGATCGCGTGGCGCAGCAGGCCGGGCAGGGCGGCCAGCATCTCCGTGTCGCGCTGCGCCGGATCCCGGATCTCGAGCGGATCGTAATAGACCCCGCCAGTCTCGGCCATGTCTTCACCTCGCGAGGCCGGTCATCGTCCGGGTTGGGCCGGTCGGGCGCCGGTCGGGCTCAAAATGGTCTGCTGGTCGCGATCGAGACGCCATAGCGGGCGCGCAGGCGCGCCACGTGGCCGGCCAGCCAGGCCGGCTGGCGGCGCTCGGCCCACTCCCGCCAGAGGGCGTCGAAACTCGCGGACTGGAAGGTGACGCGGCCGCCGTGCACGGCCTCGCTCAGCGCCGCGAGCTCGGCCCGGTGCCGGTGGAACTCGTCGAACTGATCGGCGTTCAAAGGCTCCCAGAACAGATAGAGCAGCGTGGTCAGCCGATCCGGAAAGGTGCGGCCCAGGGCCAGCGCGTATTTGACCAGGCCGCCGAGGTCGACGTGCCGGTAGAGCGTCGGCTTGGCGCGCAGCTGCTGCAGCAACTGCTGCCAGAGCTCCAGGGCGGGCGTCGTCGCCAGCAACCGGTCGTAGGAGGGTGCCACCGTGGCCTTGCGCCGGCTCAGATACTCGGTGCAGCGCACCGTGACCGCCACCGCCACGCCCTCGCGCAGGGCCAGGAGGTCGAGATGCGGCGGCGTGCCGCGCAGGCCGGTCGGGCAGCGAACCTCGAACTGCACGGCGTCGAAGCCGACCCAGCCGGCGAGCGGCATCCGATCGGTCATCCGGCGCCAGGGCAGGAAGCTGTTGATCGCCAGCGCCGCCGCGGAATGCGCCGATTTCAACCGGGTGCGGTCGATCGAGTCGGGCAACTGGTGGTCAGCGATGCCATCGATCAGCAGGTCGCTGATCCGGCGGATCCGACCGTCGCCCTGCAGGGGCTCGCTCGCATTGTCGTGGCGCAGGGCCTCGGCGAGCGCCAAACCGGTGCGCTGCGCCAGGCTGGCCTGGGGATGGCTGCCGATCATCGTCATGTCCTAAAGCCAACGCTTGCGCCGCTTGTAGCTCTTGATGTCGCGGAAACTCCTGCGCCCGCTCGAGGACAGGCCGAGATAGAACTCCTTGACGTCCTCGTTGCTGCGCAGCGCCGCGGCGTCGCCGTCGAGCACCACCCGCCCGCTCTCCAGAATGTAGCCGTAGCTCGCATAGCGCAAGGCGACGTTGGTGTTCTGCTCGGCAAGCAGGAAGGTGACCCCGGCCTCGGCGTTGAGCCGGGCCACGATCTCGAAGATCTCCTCGACCAGCTGCGGCGCCAGGCCCATCGACGGCTCGTCGAGCAGGATCACCTTGGGCCGGGCCATGAGCGCGCGGCCGATCGCGGTCATCTGCTGCTCGCCGCCCGAGGTGTAGCCCGCCTGCGCCCGGCGGCGCTCCTTGAGCCGCGGGAAATAGCCGTAGACCAGATCGAGGTCCGCGGCGACCCCGGCCTTGCCGTCGGTCCGGGTGTAGGCGCCGGTCAACAGGTTCTCCTCGACCGTCAGATGCTCGAAGCAGTGGCGGCCCTCCATCACCTGGACCACGCCGCGGCGCACCAGCTCGGTCGGCGACAGCGCCGCGACATTCTGGCCGGCGAGCTCGATCGTGCCCTTGGTGACCTCGCCGCGCTCGACCCGGAGCAGGTTGGAGATCGCCTTCAGCGTCGTGGTCTTGCCGGCGCCGTTGGCGCCGAGCAGGGCGACCACGCCGCCCTCGGGCACGGTCAGCGAGACCCCCCGCAGGACCAGGATGACGTGGTCGTAGACGACCTCGATGTTGTTGACGACGAGCAGCGCCCGGGCCGCGTCCGGCCCGGGCCGCAGGGCCGTCTCGGCCAGCGCGGTCGCGGCCACGACCGAGTCGCCCCGCTCAGCTCGCGCAGCTGCGGGGCGTGATCCCCTTCTCCTTGGCGTAGGCGGCCGCGCTCTCCTCGATCATCGGCCGGACCACGTCCTTCATCGGCTCGATCCAGTCGCTGACGAAGGACCACTTCTCGCCGTCCCACTGCTGGATGCGGAGCGCGTGGTCGCCCTCGTGGTTGGCGCAGCTGACCTTGATCGGCGGCGTGAAGCCGGCCATGCCGAGCTCGGCCAGGCGTGCCTCGGTGATGTCGAGGTGCTCGAGCCCGTCGCGCACCTGCTCGCCGGTCAGGGGCTTCTGGCCGTGGATCCCCTGGGCGGTGCGGATCGCCTCGACCATGATCATGGCGTTGATGAGGCCGCGGTTGTACAGGACCTCGCCGACCTTGGCGCGCTCGCCTTTGCCGAGCCCCTTGTCGTAGACGTATTTGAAGATGTCGTCGAACACCGGGAAGCCGGTGCCCGAGGCGTGGAAGGTGGCGCTCTCGTAGCCCTTGGCGGCCTCGCCCGCGGGCTGGACATCGGGCTCGGCGCCCGACCACCAGACGCCGATGAAGTGGTCCATCGGATAGCCGACCGCGGCCGCTTCCTTGATCGCGGTCGAGTTCATCGCTCCCCAGCCCCACATGAACACCCAGTCCGGATGCAGCTGGCGGCCGATCTTCAGCCAGGTCGCCTTCTGCTCGAGCCCCGGATGGGCGACCGGGAACAGCGACAGCTCGTAGCCGTACTTCTCGGACAGCTTCTTGAGGGTCGGGATCGGCTCCTTGCCGTAGGCGCTGTCGTGGTAGACCAGCGCCACTTTCTTGCCCTTGAGCTTGTCCAGGCCGCCTTCCTGGGCGCCGATGTAGCTGACCAGGGCGGATGCCTGGCTCCAGTAGGTCATGGGCAGATTGAAGACGTAGGGGAAGACCCGGCCGTCGGCGGCATCGGTGCGGCCGTAGCCCATCGACAGGATCGGGATCTTGTCGGCCGTGGCGCGCTCGATCAGGGCGTAGGTGATGCCGGTGCTGTAGGGATTGACCACCGAGGCGCCGGTCGGCGCGTGGTCCTTCAGGCGCTCGTAGCACTCGACGCCGCGGTCGTTGTTGTAGGCGGTCTCGCACTCCTCCCAGGTGAGCTTGACGCCGCCGACCCCGCCGTCGCGCTGGTTGATCAGGTTGAAGTAGTCGTTCAGGCCGTTGGCGATCGGGATGCCGTCCGGCGCGTAGGGTCCGGTGCGGTAGACCAGAAGCGGGATGAACTGCTCACCGCCGGCAAGCGCCTCGGTCGCCAGCCCGGCCGTCAGGCCGATCGTCAGGGCCAAGCCGGCGAGCACGGTCTGCCTCACGTCCATCGTCTGCCCCCTCGGGTTTGCGGTTCGCCGTTTTGGGGCCAGCTCCGTCGCCGGGCTGGCCCGATTGGAGGCGACTCTAGCACGTCCTGCCGCCGCCGGCCAACGCGATGCTTTGTCCCGCCCTTGGGGCCGGTCGCCCGGCGGCGCCCCGGGTCCCTCTAGCGTCGGATCGAGGGCCCCGACGTCGCATCGACCCGCGGCGCCGCCGCTCTGGCGCCCGCGCCCGCGGCGCCGCCGCTCGGCCCGCGCCCCAGGCTCAGGGCCCCAGGCTCAGGGCTCGAGCTCGCTGTCCCAGTACAGGAAGTCGCGCCAGCTCACGTGCAGGAAGTTGGGCGGGAACGCCCGGCCGCGCTCCTGCAGCTGGAAGGTGGTCGGCACGTTCGGGCTGGTCAGCGGCCGCATGTGGCACTCGCGCGGCAGCCGGCTGCCCTTGGTGAGGTTGCAGCGCGTGCAGGCGGTGACCACGTTGTCCCAGCTGGTGCGGCCGCCGCGCGAGCGCGGCACGACGTGATCGAAGGTCAGCTCCGGCGCCTGCCGCGTCTGGCCGCAGTACTGGCAGGTGAAGCCGTCGCGCAGGAAGACGTTGAAGCGCGTGAACGGCGGCCGCCGGTTCTGCGGGATGTACTGCTTGAGGGCGACCACGCTCGGCAGGCGGAACACCGAGGACGGCGAGCGGATCACGCGCTCGTAGTGCGACAAGACCGCGACCCGGTCGAGGAAGATCGCCTTGACCGTCTCCTGCCAATGCCAAGTCGAGAGCGGGAAATAGCTCAGCGGCCGATAGTCGGCGTTCAGCACCAGCGCCGGGCAAGCCTCGAGCGGCGGTAGTCTCTGCGCTTCGATCGACCTCATCCGACTTAGCCTGCCGGTGGTTCAGCTGTTCGCCCCGGCAACCCATCCGGGACCGCCCGAGGGTACCGGGCGGCCCTAGGGCTAGACGATGATCTTGACGGTTTCAAGACCTGGTCCAAGCCGCCCCATCCGGGGTAAGCTAATTGGTTGGCCGCGCGCGATCGGTCAAGACCGCTGCCCGAGCCGGGAAATGTGAGATGCCGGGACCCCGATCTGGACCCGACCGGGCGGCCGCGCCGCCCGACCGAGCAGCCGCGCCCGAGGGCACCCGCAGGGCCTTCGGCCGCCGCCTCGCCTGGCTGCCCGCGGCTCTGGCGGGCGGCGCCGGCCGGCCCCCGAGCCCGGCCGCCGAGCGCCCCTGGCACCACACCGCGGACGGCTTTCGCAATCCGCAGGGCAGCCCCGCCCGGGGCGGCGATCCCGGCGCCTGGCGCAGCTTCTTCTGGCGCCGGTTCACCGACCGCCGCGCGGTCGCCTTGCCGGACGGCCACGTCCTGCCCGCGGCCGAGGCGGTCGACGGCGCTTTCAACCGGCGCAGCGACGGCGACCGCCTGACCTGGCTCGGCCACGCGAGCTTCCTGCTCCGGCTGGACGGCCGGACGATCCTGACCGACCCTTTCCTCAGCGACCACGCCTCGCCGCTGCCGCTGCTCGGGCCGAAGCGGTTCGCGCCGCCGGGCCTGCCGGTCGAGCGCCTGCCGCCGGTCGACCTTCTGCTGCTCTCGCACAGCCACTACGACCACCTCGACCTGCCGACCGTCGAGGCGCTGGCCGGCAAGGAGCGGACCCAGGTCGTGGTGCCGCTCGGCCTCGGCGGCTATTTCCGGGCGCGCGGCTACCCGAAGGTCGAAGAGCTCGACTGGCACCAGGAGCTGACCCAGGGCGAGCTCAGGGTCACGGCCCTGCCGGCGATCCATTTCTCCAGGCGCACCATCTTCGACCGCAACCGCACGCTCTGGACCGGCTATGCCCTCCAGGGGCGGAGCCTGCGGGTCTATTTCGCGGGCGACACCGCCTACGGACCGGTGTTTCAAGAGGTCGGCCAGCGGCAGGCGCCGTTCGATCTGGCGCTGCTGCCGATCGGCGCCTACGAGCCGAGGCTGCTCATGCAGGGCTCCCACGCGACGCCTGAGGAGGCGCTCCAGATCGCGCGCGACCTGCGCGCGCGGCGCCTGGTCGGCATGCATTGGGGGACCATCCGCCTGACCGACGAGCCGCCGTTCGAGCCGCCGGTGCGCTTTCGCGCGGCCGCCGCCGCCGCCGGCTACGGCGAGGACGCTGCCTGGGTGATGCGGATCGGCGAGACCCGCGGGATCTAGGCTTCGGGCCTGACCGCGGCGGCGCGCCGGGCCTCGAGGCGGGCGACCTGGCCGGCGACCACCCGGACCTTGCGCGGCGCGGCGAGCCAGATGCAGGCGATCGAGACCAGGCAGAGCGCGATCGCAAGCCAGAACGCCGGCGCGTAGCTGCCGGTCCGGTCGTAGACCCGGCCGGCGACCCAGGGCCCGGTCGCGGCGCCGAGGATGGACGCGCTGCTGAGGCTGCCGAAGATGGTGCCGAACCGGGGACCCTGGAACAGCTCGGCCGGAATCGCGCCGTAGACCGTGGCGAGGCCGTAGCCGAGCAGACCCTGCGCGCCGACCATGGCGTAGAGCAGGAACCGGCTCGGATGGGCGGGCAGGGCGAGCAGGCAGAGATAGCAGAGGACGAAGCCGAGCGCCGCCACGGTCCAGGCCCACTCGCGCCCGACCCGGTCCGAGAAATGACCGATCCCGATCTGGCCGGCGACGCCGGCGAGCCCGACCAGGCCGAGCGCGAAGGCGGCGACCTCCGGCCGGAACCCGGCCTCGAGCAGATATTCGGTCTGATGGACCTGGACCGCGTACCAGGCGAACAGGCCGCAGAAGAAGGCGAGGAACAGCCACCAGAAGCGGATCGTCCGGAGCGCGCGCGCGAGCGTCCAGTCGGTCGCATCCCAGGCGTGATCGACGACGTTCAGGGCGCTGGCCTGACCGGCCCGCGCGGTCGCCCCGCCAGGGTCGCCATCGGCTGCCAGGCCCAGATCCTCCGGCCGCCGGCGCTGGAGCCAAAGGTTGAGCGGCAAAAGCACCGCCAGCAGCAGGCCGGCCATGGCCAGGCAGGCGCTGCGCCAGCCGGCGGCACCGATCAGGCTCTGCAGCCAGGGCAGCAGGAGGATCGAGCCGATGCCGACGCCCGAGAAGGCGATCCCGGTCGCCAGCCCGCGCCGGCGCACGAACCAGTGCGGCAGGAAGACCGAGTGGCCGATGTAGCTGACGAACACGCTGCCGCCGACCACCAGCACGCCGAGGCTGAGATCGAACTGCCAGGGCCGGCTCGCCCCGGTCGCCAGCACCAGGCCGCCGGCGACCAGGAGGACGCCGAACGGGATCACCAGGCGCGGCCCGAACCGGTCCATCGCCATGCCGATGAACGGCGTGTACAGCGCCGAGGCGAGAAAGCCGATCGAGAAGGCGCCCGCGATCGTCGCCCGGTCCCAGCCGAACTCGTCGAGGATCGGCGGGAACAGCAGGGAGAACGCGGTCCGGCTGTTGACCCCGATCGCCATGGTGACGAAGGCCACCGCCACGACCACCCAGCCGTAGAAGAAAGGCAGGCGCGCCAAGCGCGAACCCGGGCGCGGGCGCGGACGTAAGGGCGGCGCTAGGTCGGCCATGGGCGGAGCCTGCCGGGTCGATGGGTGCCTGGCTTGCGGGTCAGGCCGCGGCGGCCGGCGGCACGACAGGGATCATGCCGTGGCCGACCCCGCGCAGGCGGCGAGCACCGGCGATCCTTTGCGAGCGCGGGTGAGAGCGCGGGCGAGGCGGGCGGCGAACGGTGCCAGCGCCACCACGCGCGGGCGGCCGCCGGCGAACAGCTCGCCCAGCCGCGCCAGATAGTCCTGGTCGTCCTCGGTCCAATAGGCGAGCGCCAGCTGGGTCGCCTTGGACTTGAACGCCGGCAAAGTGTTGTAGTCGGCGCCGGGCGGGCCGTCGCGGCCCGGCAGCAGCCGGCGCGCGCCGAGCCAGCCCTGGAAGACGTAGAACGCGTCCGCGGGCGGCAGGAACTGGAGCTCGGGCTGGATCTCGCGCACGGGCAGGGTGATGTCGTCGGCCGCGAGCCAGGGCGGGTCCAGGCCCTCGACCAGGTAGCGGGCGGTCTTGGGGCTCATGAAGGCGACCGCCCGGCGCCGCACCGGGCCCGGTCGATGCGGGTAGAGCTCGTTCGACCGCTCTGCGACGTCGATCCCGATCCGGCCATCCGGCGGCAGCACGAGGCTGCCCGGGCCGTCCCGGTCGGCCAGCACATAGGTCCGCTGATAGTTGTGCTGCTGGAAGGTGACCGCAAACGGCGCCAGGTCCTCGCCGTCTCCCTTGCCGTCGCCCTTGCCGTCTTTCTTGGCGTCTTGCTTGGGGTCTGGGGCGGCCAGGGCGAGGGTCAGCGCCGGGTACTGATCCAGCTGATGCCAGTCTTCGAGATCGGCGACCAGTTCGAGAAGCACCGTCTGCCAGCCGGGCAGGCCCGCGGGCAGGCCGGAATGGCGGAACACCAGGTTGTAGGTGAGGAAGGTGACCGGTAGCGGCGTCGCACAGCCCGGCGGCTCGAGGCCGGCGCGATCGATCCGGCCATAGATCACAGGCCTCGGCGCGACGCCGCTCGGCGTGTGCACGAACACCACCTTCGGATCCCGCTTGTGGGCGTTCAGCAGCTCAGGGCTGACCGCGGCCGAGATCAGCCGGCCCGCGCCATCGAACAGCTGACCCTGGGCGACATAGTCGCGGTAGAAGTCGATCGGCCCTTCGTTGCCCGCGGGCAGGAACACCCGCGGCTGGTAGCGCTCGAGCAGCGCCTGCTCGGCCGCGGTCGGCAGCTGCTCGCTCGGCGGATGCGCGGCATACCATTCGGCAAAACCGGGATCCTGGGAAAAATTGCCATCGTCCCCGCCACAGGCGACCAGGAGCAGCGCCGCCGCGGCGACGAACGGCAGCACCCGCCCCCGCTTCATCACCCGCGGCCGCGGTAGGGCGGCACGCCCTGGTCCGGCAGCCAGAGGCCGGCAGGCGGTGCGCCCGACTGGTAGAAGACGTCGATCGGCATGCCGCCGCGGGGGTACCAGTAGCCGCCGATCCGCAGCCACACCGGCACCAGCACCTCTTCCAGGCGGCTGGCGATCGCGAGCGTGCAGGCCTCGTGGAACCCGCCGTGGTTGCGGAAGGAGCCGAGGAAGAGCTTCAGCGACTTGCTCTCGATCAGCCGCGCCTTGGGCACGTAGTCGATCACCAGATGGGCGAAGTCCGGCTGGCCGGTGATCGGGCAGAGGCAGGTGAACTCCGGGCAGGTGAAGCGGACCACATAGGCCCGGTCCGGGTGCGGGTTGGCGACCGTCTCGAGACGCGCCTGATCGGGCGATGCCGGCAGCTCGGCCGGCCGGCCGAGCTGGGTCAGGGCATCCGTCGATGATCCGGTCATGGTCGAGCGCGCTCCGCCTGCGGTCGCCGGCAGCGAGCCGGGCGGCCCACCCGGTTTGCACCGCCTGATTTCGGGGAACCGATCGCCGCTGAAGGCGTTGGCGAGGCTAGCAGATGCAATCGAGGAGATCGAGATGCTGTGGAAAGCAAGCGTTGCGGGTGCCGCGCTCCTGATGCTCGCCGCCTGCGGGTCCAGCACGAGCGATCGTGCGCTGAGCGGCGGCGGGATCGGCGCCGGAGTTGGCGGCGCTGCCGGCCTGCTCACCGGCCATCCGGTCGCCGGCGCCGCGCTCGGCGGCGCGGCCGGGGCCGCGACCGGGGCGCTGACCAAGGAGAAGGACATCGATCTCGGCAAGCCGATCTGGAAGTGATCACGACCGGGAACCGACGCCAGGCCGGTCCGACCAGGGGTCGGGCCGGCCCCCGGCGCGGGTTTGGCGCGCCTCACTGAGCCTCGATGATCGGACATCGTCGGATCGGACGGCTTGACAGCTCTCTGGCAGGCGGCTAAGGAGGCACGCAGGTACTTAACTGTGTGGTTAAATGCTGCCGAGAGGGCCCGAGATGACGATCGCCGAACCGCAGCCGGATCAGGCGCTGCAGCTCAGCCTTTCCCGCCGCTTCAAGGCGCCCCGCGAGCGCGTGTTCCGGGCGTTGACCGAAGCCGACCAGCTCGTGAAGTGGTGGGGCCCCAAGGGCTTCACCGTCCCCAATCTCAAGCTTGACGTGCGTCCGGGCGGCGCCTGGCGGACGACCATGCGCTCGCCCGAGGGCCAGGACCATATCGTGAGCGGCGTCTACCGCGAGATCGTCCCGCCCTCGCGCCTGGTCTTCACCTGGGGTCATGAGAGCCAGGGCGCCCGCGGCCACGAGACCGTGGTCACGATCGAGCTGTTCGAGGTGCCGGACGGCACGCGGCTCGTGCTCCATCAGGAGGTGTTCGACACCGCCGACAACCGCGACCGGCACGCGCAAGGTTGGGCCAGCTGCTTCGACTGCCTGGAGGAGGCTCTGGCGGCCGGTACGCTCGCCTGAGCCTCGCCAAGGGTCCGGGGAGGCTTCTCATGTGCCGGAACATCAAGACTCTGCACAACTTCCAGCCGCCGGCCACGGATCAGGAGATCCGGGCCTCGGCCCTGCAGTTCGTGCGCAAGCTGAGCGGCTTTACCCGACCCGCGAAAGCCAACGAGCTCGCGTTCAGCCGGGCCGTGGATCAGGTGGCCCAGGCGGCGCACGAGCTGCTCGATTCGCTCGTGACCCACGCCCCGCCCCGCGACCGAGACGTCGAAGCCTTGAAGGCCCGCGCCAGAGGAGCGGAGCGGTTCCGCTCGTCCGCCGCGGGACGGGCTCCCTAGCGCTGCGATGCCGCCCTCGAGCACGGGGCGGCAGATGGTCGCGGTTCGAGCCGGCCACGATCCGCGACCGCGCTCGAAATCATCGCTTGACACGGTGCCGTGCGAGATCTATTTAACCAACAGGTTACTTAACCGAACGGTTCAAGAGCGCATGTCGCCCGATCACCTCAACGCCACCTTCGCCGCGCTTGCCGATCCCACGCGGCGCGCGATCCTCGCCCGTCTCGCCTCCGGCGAGGCCTCGGTCACGGAGCTGGCGCAGCCCTTCGAGATGAGCCTGCCGGCGGTGTCCAAGCACCTCAAGGTGCTCGAGCGCGCCGGACTGATCGCGCGCGGCCGCGCGGCGCAGTGGCGGCCCTGCCGGCTCGAGGCCGGTCCGCTCAAGGACGTCGCGGAATGGGTCGAGCACTATCGCCGTTTCTGGGAGCAGAGCCTCGATCGCCTGGAGGACTACCTGCGCGAGCTGCAGGCGCCGGGAGAAAATCATGGCCGTGAGAACTAACGCCGCCACGGTGGCGACGACATCGAGCGCGCGCGAGCTGGTCGTCACCCGCGCCTTCGACGCGCCGCGCCCCCACGTCTTCGAGGCCTGGAGCGGGCCGGAGCGTCTGGTGCGCTGGTGGGGCCCGCGCGGCTTCACCACCCCCGGCGGCAAGATGGACGTCCGCCCGGACGGCGCCTGGCGGGTCTGCATGCGCTCGGCCGGCGGCAGCCTGCGCTGGCTGCAGTGCGCCTATCGCGAGATCGTGGAGCCGGAGCGGCTGGCCTTCACCTGGGCCTGGGAAGATACCGCGGGCGAGCCCGGCCACGAGACGCTGGTGACGGTCAATTTCGCCGAGCAGGCCGGCAAGACCAGGCTGATCGTGCATCAGGCCGCGTTCGAGCCGGCCCCCCGCGACGGGCCGGAGGACGACCGCGACGACTGGGAGGCGCGCCTCGACCGGCTGGACGCGCTGCTGCACGACCTGCCGGCGACCGAACCGACGCTGCCGACGCGAGCCGGCATCGCCGCGACGGCGCCGTCACCGGCGGCGGCGCCGGAGCTCGTCGTCAGCCGCGTCCTCGAGGCGCCGCGCAGCCTCGTCTTCAAGGTCTGGACCCAGCCCGAGCACCTGGCCCGCTGGTGGGGGCCGAAGGGCTTCACCCTCTTGTCCTGCGAGACCGATGTGCGGCCGGGCGGCGCCTGGGTCCGGAGCCTGCGCGCGCCCGACGGCACCAGGTACATCAAGCGCGGCATCTACCGCGAGATCGTCCCGCCGGAGCGCCTCGTCTTCACCTACATCGACGAGGATGCCCAGGGCCGGCGCGGTCCCGAGACCCTGGTGACCGTGACCTTCGAGGACCAGGGCGCCAGGACCAGGCTCACCCTGCGCCAGAGCGGCTTCGAGTTCGATCGGCTCGCGCGACGCCCACGAGGACGGCTGGGCGAGCAGCCTGGAGCGCTTCGCCGAATATCTCGCCAACGTCTGAAACGTGCCCCGCAACCCGAGGGAGATCGGACCATGCAGCACCAAATCCTGTCCCGCGACGCGTGGCTCGCCGCGCGCAAGGGGCTCCTGGCCAAGGAGAAGGAGTTCACCCGGCTGCGCGACCAGCTGAGCGCCGAGCGCCGCCAGCTGCCCTGGGTCAAGGTCGAGAAGACCTACGTCTTCGACGGCCCGGCCGGCAAGGCGACGCTTTCCGACCTGTTCGACGGTCGCAGCCAGCTGATCGTCTACCACTTCATGTTCGGCCCGGGCTGGGAGGAGGGCTGCCCGAGCTGCTCGTTGCTGGCCGACCACTTCGATGGCGCGGCCGTGCACCTCGCCCAGCGCGACGTGACCCTGCTCGTGGTCTCGCGCGCGCCGCTCGCCGAGATCGAAGCCTTCAAGCGGCGCATGGGCTGGCGCTTCAGATGGCTGTCGTCCGCCGGCACCGACTTCAATCACGACTACCATGTGTCGTTCACGCCCGATGAGATGGCAAAGGGCAAGGTCTACTACAACTACAAGCAAGGCGAGTTTCCGAGCGAGGAAGCGCCCGGCGCCAGCGTGTTCTACAAGGACGCGGCCGGCGACATCTTCCACACCTATTCCTGCTACGCGCGCGGGCTCGACATCCTGGTCGGCGCCTACAACTGGCTGGATTTGGCGCCGAAGGGCCGCGACGAGGCCGAGCTGCCGTGGACCATGGCCTGGGTGCGCCACCACGACCGCTACGAGGACCAGAAGGCGGGCCAGCCCAGCGCGGCGTAACACGGACCGGCGAGCCGCGCCCTGCGGCCAGCTCGCCGCCAGACATCTTCAAGACTGGGAATCCCAAGACCGGTTGGCCCGTCGCCGCGGCGCGGGCGCCGCCTCTTGGGCTGACGAAGGAGGACGCTCATGACCATTCGCGGCAGCTGCCATTGCGGCAGGATCGCCTACCGCCTCGATGCCGAGCCGACCGAGGCCTTCGAATGCAACTGCTCGATCTGCCGGCGCAAGGGCTCCCTGCTGGCCGCCTTCACGCCGGACCAGTTCCACCTCGAGACCGCGCGCGACGACATCGCCGTCTACACCTTCGGCAGGCATGTCATCCGCCATCAGTTCTGCAAGACCTGCGGCTGCGCGCCGTTCGCCGAAGGCATTGGCCCCAATGGCAAGGCGATGGTCGCGGTCAATCTGCGCTGCGCCGACGATCTCGACCTTTCGAGGCTCAAGATCACCCAGTTCGACGGCGCCAGCCTGTAAGAGGAGGCGATCGTGACCGAAGCAAAGGCGGAAGCCGAGGTCCGCGCCCGCCTCGACGACTGGGCCGAGGCGACCCGCGCCAGGGACGTCGCCCGGATCATGGCCAGCTACGCGCCGGACACGCGCTCGTTCGACTGCCATTCGCACTTCCAGTTCGAGGGTGCAGCGGCGCTCCGGCGGCATCTGGATGCCTGCATGCCGTGCATGCGGGGCCCGATGGCCTTCGAGATCCACGATCTGGACATCGCGGCCCACGGCGAGCTTGCCTTTGCTCACTACCTCGCCCGCTACGGCGCGACCGGTCTGAGCGGCCAGGAGCACACCGGCTGGCTGCGCGTGACCGTGTGCCTGCGCAAGGTGCGGGACCGCTGGCTGATCGTGCACGACCACTGCTCGGCACCCTTCGACCCCGAGAGCGGCAAGGCGATGCTCGACCTCGGGCCACGGGACGCGCCGACCTCCCGATCACGGGAAAGCATGAGCCGATGACCGCCCTGAGCGGCAGCGCGACCGCCGAAGCCCAGATCCGCGCGCTGATCGACCGGCAGGCGAAGGCGATCCGGGCCAAGGACATCGACGGCAGCGTGGCCAGCTATGCGCCCGACGTCCTGCTGTTCGACGTCGTAGGCCCCCTGCGGGCCAAGGGCTCGGACGCGCTCCGAAAGCGCCTCGCCCAGTGGTTCGCGTCGTTCGACGGCCCGATCGGCTACGAGCTTTGCGACCTTTGCATCACGACCGGCGGTGACGCGGCCTTCGCCTGCAGCCTCAACCGGGTGCGCGGCACGACCACCGGCGGCGGAAAGCTCGACATGTGGTGGCGGGCGACCGTCTGCTGGCGGCGGATCGACGGCGAGTGGCTGATCGCCCACGCGCACGCCTCGGTGCCGTTCGACGCCGACAGCGGCCGGGCGTCGCTCGACCTGCAGCCATAGCGGTTCATCGCGCCGAGCCAGGACCCAGGAAGCTGCGCAAGGCAACGACCATGAAGCTCGATCTCCGCCACCGGAACCAGAAACCGCATGCTCACGAGAAGTCGCGTCGCCATCGCGGCGGCCGTCGGGGTCGGCCTGGCCGCACCCCCCTTTGACCCGCGCCGAGACCGGCTACGGCCGACCCTGGCAACCCTGATCACCCGCAACTCTTGAGGAGGCACTGCCATGCAGGTTCAACCCTACCTGTTCTTCGATGGTCGCTGCGAGGAGGCGATCGAGTTCTACAAGCGCACGGTCGGCGCCAAGGTCAGCATGCTCATGCACTACAAGGACAGCCCCGACCCCGGCATGGTCACGCCCGAAACCAAGGACAAGGTGATGCATGCCTGCCTTCAGATCGGCGACAGCACGGTGCTGGCGTCCGATGGCCGCTGCTCGGGCAAGCCCTCCTTCCAGGGCTTTGCCCTGTCGCTGTCGGCCAAGGACGATGCCGCGGCCGAGCGCCTGTTCGCCTCGCTGTCCGACGGCGGCCAGGTCCAGATGCCGCTGACCAAGACCTTCTTCGCCTCGCGCTTCGGCATGGTCGCCGACCGCTTCGGTGTCGGCTGGATGGTCCTGGTGCCGGCGGCTTAGGCCGCCTGCTTGCGCATCGCTCGTGAGCCGGCGGGAGTTCGGCAGAGATGAGACCTCGCTTGACGGCCTGTGCCCTGGTCGCGTTCGCGACCTGCCTCTTGCAAAGTCGCGACCCGGGCACGGCCGCTCTTGCGGCGGATCCGATCGCGCCGGCGGCGACCGAGGCGCCCGCGGGCACCTACACCCTCGACCGCAACCATGCGAGCCTGATCTTCCGGGTGAACCATCTGGGTTTTTCCCACTATACCGCGCGCTTCACCCGCTTCGAGGCCAAGCTCGAGTTCGATCCCGCCGATCCCGCCGCCTCGAGCGTGACCGCGACGATCGACCCGAGCTCGATCGAGACCGACAATCCCGATCCGACGCTCGACTTCGACCGCCAGCTGCAGAACCAGGACTGGCTGAATACCGCGCAATTTCCGCAGATGACCTTCCGCTCCACCGGGCTCGAGCTGACCGGACCGAACACCGCGCGCATGATCGGAGAGCTCGGTCTGCATGGGGTAACCCACCCGGTGAGCCTGGATGTGACCTTCAACGGCGGCTATGCCGGGCACCCAATGGATCCGTCCGGCGCGCGCATCGGCTTTTCCGCGCAGGGCTCGCTCAAGCGTTCCGAATTCGGGATCTCCGAGGGCGTGCCGCCGCCCGGCTCGACCTTCGGCGTCAGCGATGAGGTCGAGATCCTGATCGAGGCCGAGTTCACCCGGCCGCCGCCGGCACGCGGATGAGACGGGACCGAGGGACCGGGCGATGAGCACCGCGGGATTGTCGAAGGCGCGGCTCGGCCGCCTGCACGACGTCATGGACCAGGACAAGTTCGACGCCCTGTCCGGGAGCGACCTGGAGGCGTTGGGGCGCGCCTGCGGCGCGATCGAGGTCCGGCTGATCGACATGTTCGATCAGCCAGAGCGTACCAACTGACCGCAACAATCAGCAGCTTGGCGGGCCAACGGAGGCCAACATGGCGGAAAAAGTCCTGATCCTGCTCGGAACCAAGAAGGGCGCGTTCGTCCTCGAGAGCGACGCGCAACGGCGCTCATGGGAGCTGAGCGGGCCGTTCTGCGAGACCTGGCCCTTGAACCACGTCAAGGCCGACCCGGACACCGGCACGATCTATGGCGGCGGCGGCAACGAATGGTTCGGCCCGGCGGTCTGGAAGTCGACCGACCTGGGGGCGAGCTGGACCCATTCGAGCGAGGGTCTCGCCTATCAGGAGGGCGAGGAGCCGATCAAGACGGTCTGGAGCGTGGCCCCTGCCGCGGGCGGCCTCTACGCCGGGGTCGAGCCGGCGGGGCTGTTCCGGAGCGACGACGGCGGCCAGTCCTGGCGGCACATCGAGGGCCTGCGCGACCACCCGACGCGGCCGCACTGGCAGCCGGGCGGCGCCGGGCTGATCCTGCATTCGCTGGTGCCCCATCCGGACGACGACCGACGGATCTGGGTCGGGATCTCCAGCGTCGGCGTGTTCCATACCGCCGACGGCGGTGCCACCTGGGAGCCGCGCAACCGCGGCACCCGGTGCGACTATCTGCCCGAGGCGCAGCGCTACCCGGAGTACGGCCAGTGCGTGCACTGTCTGGTGCGCGCGCCCGGCAAGGGCGATCGCCTGTACCAGCAGAACCACTGCGGCATGTACCGCAGCGAGGACGGCGGCCGGCGCTGGCAGAGCATCGAGGCGGGCCTGCCGTCGACCTTCGGCTTTCCCGCGGCGGTCCATCCGCGCGACCCCGCGACCCTCTACCTCGTGCCGCTGAACGGCGACATCGCGGGTCGCTACGTCCCCGACGCCCAGGCCGCGGTCTGGCGCACCCGCGACGGCGGCGACAGCTGGCAGGCGCTGCGCGAGGGCCTGCCGCAGAGGAACGCGTTCTTCGGCGTCCTGCGCCAGGCCATGGCGACCGACCCGCTCGAGCCCGCCGGGGTCTACTTCGGCACCAGCTCGGGCGCGCTCTACGCCAGCGCCGACGAGGGCGACAGCTGGCGCTGCATCGCCCAGCACCTGCCGCTGATCACCTCGGTCGAGACGCTGGTCGTCGACGCCTAGCCGCATCGCAGGACAACGAGCCGATGCCGGACGATGCGCCCGTGCTCACGCTGCCGCAGGTCTCGGTCACGCTGCCGACGATCCTGCTGCGCCTGTTCCCCGGTTCCGTGCGCCGCCTGGAGCTGCCCGCCTCTACGGTTGCCGAGGTGATCGACGCGCTCGACCGCCGCTGGCCCGGGATGCGCGACCGCCTCTGCGACTCGAGGCCGCGCATCCGGCGCCACATCAACGTCTTCGTCGCCGGCGAGCGCGCGACCCTGGCGACCCGCCTCGCTCCGGGCGCGGAGGTGATCATCATGACCGCAATCAGCGGCGGCTGACCTTTGCCTCCGCCGGTCAGCTCGACGCGGCTCGGGCCGTCGGCTACGGCACAAGGAGGCGGATCGGCCGCGTCAGGGGACGGGCTTCTTCTTGACCGGCCTTATCAGCATGCCTTCTTCGATCTCCGAGGGCAGAACGGCCTTCACCCGCCCGAGGTTCGAGATCTGTCGGATGACCGTCGGCGCGGCCTTGACCGAGAAGGATCTGGCCGAGCGATGGACTTTGCCGATCTCCACCGACCGCGACGGTTCGCCCGCCGAACCGGCCGCGGCATCCACGATCTCCCGGGCGACCGCGGGCAGGTCCTCGGCCGCCACCGTGTCCGCGAGGAAGATCTGGGCCGACACCGCCTGACCCGGAGGCGTCCTCTCTTCCAGGCGCTTCAGCACATTCTCGGTCGCCCAGTCGGTCGAGGGCTTGGCATTATCCGGCACTGGTTTTACCTCCGCGACGACCTCCAGGCTGCATTCCGTATATGGGTGCGGCCCGGCTTCGTTTGGAGGCCGGGCTGGCACTGGTCGACGTTGACTACGCGACTGCGCGCTGGCGACCGGGCCTCAGAATGTTGAGCGCGCTTACCGCATCCGGAATACCCAGGTTGGCGCGGGCCTCCAGCATGCCACCCGGTCGGGCGCAGGAGCCGAGGATCGTCTGCTCGATGTCATCCGCGGTCACGCCCGGCTCGGCCGATAGGAGCAGAGCCGCCAGACCGGCGACGTGCGGCGTGGCCATCGAGGAGCCATCCATTTTCGCGTACTTGCCATCGGGGATGCAGGAAAGGACGTCGACGCCGGGCGCGACCAGGTCGGGGACCAGCGGGTCGGTCGGCCGGTTGAACCTCTGGCTGCTCGAGAAGTCTGCGACCTCGTCTTCGGTATCCAGCGCGCCGACCGACAGCACGTTGGCATAGTTCCCGGGCGACCGACTAGTATTCGGTCCCTCGTTTCCGACCGCAAAGCCCGGCAGTACGTCAGCCTTGCGCAGGGCGTCAACGACCGTCTGGAAGGCGGGTGTAAAGCCTCTCAGCCCGAGCGACATGCTGAGAATCCGCGCATGCTGGGCAATGATCCAGTCCATGCCGGCCAGAACGCGGTCGATCACCTGACCGCCCTCGATCACCATGGCGCTTGCGAGCTGGGCCTCCGGGGCGACGCCGAAGGCCCCCTTTGGCACCGGCCGGCCCACGATCGTGCCGGCGGTGTGCGTGCCATGCTCGCCACTGTCCGTGGGCTTGGCACCAGGTACCTGGTCGCCGGCCATGTCAAATTCTGCGAACGCCCCGATCGCGTTGGTCAGGGCCGGGTGAGTGCCGTCGACGCCCGTGTCCAGATGGCCGACCGTCACGCCCTTGCCCTTGACGCCCTGTGCCCAGAGCTGATCGACTTTCAGACGCTTGATCCCCCAGGTCGGCGCCACCGTCAGCCGCGCCGCGCGCCGGGCGAAGGGCCGGATGAGACTGAGTTCCGGCGCTTCGACGACCCGCTCGACCTGCCTGGAGGCCGCAAGAGCGGTCGCACCATCCCGGTCGACGAAGCCGAGCGCGAGGCCGAGGTTTGGATAGACCTTCATCCTCTGTTCGGCGATCGGCCGCGGGTAGCCGGCCTTCCTGCTGGCGGCCCGCGCGGCCACGGCCAGCATGCTCTCCGTCTGCTTCTCGCTCGGAATGATGAAGTGCTTCTCCAGCGTGGCTTTGCTGTCGGCCGCCGCCAGATTGGGCGTTAGCGTCACGATGACCTTGGCGTAACCTACGTTTGCAAGTGTGTCCTCAAGTTTGCCATTCATTGCGCTTCTCCTCAGTCAAAGGGGTTTGTAGCAGGTAAAGGGGTGGCATCCGGCCAGCTGCTGCTTTCTGCCCGCAACCTGAAGTATAAGCTGATCCTGCCCACAATATGCCGGAACTCCTGATTAGCCTGTGAACTGCTTCACAGATTGGGGACGGAGTTGGTCCGGTGGTCCCGATCCTGATCGGCAGGACCTGGCGCGGGACGCTTGCCCTGGCGGCGAGCGGCGCCTCATCTCTGAGGATACCGTTACCGGTTCATGGAGGATCCCGAGCATGAAGGCCGTCCTGGAGGGCCACGTGGTCGCCGAGAGCGACGACATCGTCGAGGCCGCAGGCTATCAGTACTTCCCGCCCGCCGCGGTACGCATGGAGTGGCTCGAGAAGACGCCGCGCACCGCCGACGATCTCGAATGCCCGCACGCCGTCCAGTTCTACGACGTCGTGGTCGACGGCCCGCGTCACAAGCGCGCCGCCTGGTCCTACGAGGACCCGCGCCCGGCGATGCAGCGGGTCGCCGGCCGCTTCGGGTTCTGGCACGACGTCAAGGTCGCCTGAGCCGGCAGGCAAAGGCCCGTCGACCGCGAGACCCGGGCGAGCGGGCTCAGTCGATGCCGAGGCGCGCCAGCACCCGCTTGCGCGCCTCGCCGCTCTCCCAGTCGCTGACGTAGAGCAGGCCGGTGATCCGGCGCAGGAGGCTCGCCTCGTAGTCGTGCAGGCGGCCGTCGGCGTAGACCACCTCCCAGAGCATCTCGATCACGCCGATCCGCTGCGCCGGCTCGAGGCGCTCCTTGATCACCCGGGTGAAGCCCTGCCATTCGACGATCTCGGCCGCGGTCCGCTCGGCCTGCGCCAGCAGCTGCCGGCTGTCGTCGGCCTCGAGCCCGAAGCGCTGCGCCAGCAGCGCCTCGATCCGGGCGCGCTCGGCGGGGTCGAACTCGTCGTCCATGCGCGCGGCCTCGACCAGCAGGACCGCGGCCGCCAGGTGGAGCTCGTCTTGGACCGGGCGGGCGAGCGCAGCCTCCGGCTCCAGGACCCGTTTCAATCGGTCGAGCAGGCCCATGGCCCTGATCTCCGGTGCCGACCCGGCCCCCGCCGCTTGCTCGGTCGAGCGCCGGTGGGCCGCCAGGGGCGCGGCGCTCGGGCACCGCCGCGTCTTGCTCGAAGGATGATCTAGGCGGTCAGCGCGCCGCTGACCAGCTTCGCCCGCCCGGCGCCGGGGTCAGCGCTCCGCCGACGCCGAGGGATGGAGCTGCGGCCGGAAGCCCGCGGCCAGCGCGGCGACCGTCGCGCGCGGGGTCAGGACCGTGACCTCGAGCCGCCGCGGTCGCTCGCGCGCCGGCCGATAGCCTTCGGGCGCCCAGGGCAGCAGCCGGTCGCCCTGCACGAGGTAGGGCACCCCTGGCTTGCCAGGCAGCGTGATGAAGGTGCCGTCGGGCAGATCGTCGATTGCCGCCAGGTACGTGATCTGGCGGCGGGTCTGGGGCTCGACCCGCTCCCGATGCAATTGCCAGTCGAGCTCGACCGCGCGCGGCCGGCCCGCCCGCCCGGTCGCCGCCACCCAGGCGCTGACGAAGGCCTCGTAGGCGGTCCGCCGGCAGAGCGCGCAGGGCCGATGGCCGGCCGCCAGCGCCACCGCCTCGTCGAAAAAGAACAGCTGGGTATAGGCGCCCGGCCGCATCACCTCCTGGCGCCGGCCCTTGAACTCGAGCCGGCAGATGACCCAGTGCGGATGCTGCCAGCGCGCCGCCCCGAGCCGGCGCTCGTCGTTGTGCAGGATGCCGCGGTTGCCCATGAGCAGGCCGCGCGCCGGGCTGCTTACGATCTCGCCGAACGGCGTGACCCGGTTCTGAAGCGGCATCCTGATCCTCCGCCGGCACGGGTCCACTCTTGCTGCCGGCTCCTCGCTCCTTGTTTCTGGCACTAGCGGCGCCTCCGATCCACAACTGAGACGCGTCGGTCACGGCCGAGGCGCGCGGTCGATCCCTGGATCGGCTCCCGGATCCGGCTTCTGGATCGGCTCCTGGGGCGGCCCCCGGGGTCGGCCCCTTGGTCGGCCGCGGGACCGGTGCTACAGACCGGCGAGGCGGCTTCTGGAGGCGATGACCACGACCCATCTCGACGGCCGGATCCTGACCCCCGACGGCTGGTGCCCGGGCCGGCTGACCTTTGCCGGCACGATCGAGGCGGTCGCGGCCCGGGCGGACGTGCCCGAGGACCGCTTCGTCCTGCCGGGCTTCGTCGACCTGCACGTCCACGGCGGCGGCGGCGCCGATGGCATGGCCGGCGAGGCCGCGCTCCGCCAGATGGCGCGCTTCCACGCCCGCCACGGCACGACCGGCCTGCTCGCCACCACCGTGACCGCGCCGAGCGACGATCTCCGCCTTGCGCTCCGCGCGATCGGCCGGGTCAGCCGCGACCGGCGGGCGGGCGAGGCGCGCGTGCTCGGCTGCCATCTCGAGGGCCCGTTCATCAGCCCAAAGGCGCTCGGCGCCCAGCCGCCCTACGCGATCCCGCCCGATCTGGCCCTGGTCGACGAGCTCTGCGCGCTGGCGCCGATCAAGGTCGCGACGATCGCCCCCGAGATCGACCCGGATCATGCGCTCCTGCGGCACCTGGTGAGCCAGGGCACGCGCGTCCAGCTCGGCCACAGCTGTGCCGGCTACGAGCAGGCGAGCGCCGCGCTCGAGGCCGGCGCCGCGGGCTTCACCCACCTCTTCAACGCCATGACCGGCATGCATCACCGCGAGCCCGGCATGGCCGGCGCGGCGCTCGCGCAGGCCCGCCACGCCGAGCTCATCCTCGATTTCCAGCACGTGGCGCCCGGCGCCGCCAAGCTCGCCCTGCGCGCGATCCCCGGCCTCTATGGCATCACCGACGCGGTCGCCGCCGCCGGCATGCCGGATGGCGAATATTCTGTGGGCCGGCATCGGGTCTTCAAGAAGGCGGACGCGGTCCATCTCGCCGACGGCACGCTCGCCGGCAGCGTCTTGACCATGGACCGGGCGCTGCGCAATTTCCTGGCGCTGGGTCTCGAGCTCGCGGATGCGGCCAGGCGCCTCTCGGGCGTGCCGGCGGCCTATCTCGGGCAGGACGACTGCGGACGGATCGAGCCTGGCGCCCGGGCCGATCTGGTCGTGGTCGACGGCGCCGGGCGGCTGCTTCAGGTCTACATCGAAGGAGAGGCGATTGAGCTCGCGGATGCTCGAGGAGGCGCGTGAGGCGCCGGCGCGGGTCGCGGCCCTGCTCGCGGCCGACGGCGAGGCCTACGAGGCGCTCGCGGCCCGCCTTCGGGCAGCGCCGCCGCCGTTTGCCGTGACCGTGGCGCGCGGCAGCTCCGACCATGCCGCGAGCTATGCCGCGACCCTGCTCGCGATGCTGGCCGGCATCGTGACCGCCTCGCTGCCGCCCTCGACGATCACCCGCTACCGCGCAAAGCTGCGCCTGGACGGGGCGCTGGCGCTCGCGATCTCGCAGTCGGGCGCGAGCCCGGACCTGGTCATGACCCTCGAAGCTGCAGCCGCGTCGGGGGCGCTCACCGTCGCGATCGTCAACGACCTCGCCTCGCCGCTCGCCAAGGCGGCCGATTTCGTGCTCGATCAGCACGCCCTGCCCGAGCGCAGCGTCGCCGCGACCAAGAGCTTCATCGCCTCGCTGGCCGCGGTCGCCCGCCTGATCGCGACCTGGCGGCGCGATGCGGGCCTGCAGGCCGCCCTCGAGCGCCTGCCCGAGCGGCTCGGGGCCGCCTTGTCCCTGGATTGGTCGGCGGGGCTCGCCGTGCTGGCGCCGGCCGCGAGCCTCTACGTCGTCGGCCGCGGCCTCGGTCTTGGGATCGCCGCCGAGAGCGCGCTCAAGCTCAAGGAGACCTCGGCCCTGCACGCCGAGGCGCTGTCCGCGGCCGAGCTCAGCCACGGCCCGCGGGCGGTGCTCGAGCCGGGGTTTCCGCTGCTGATCTACGCGCTCGAGGATGCCGCCTCGGCGGACGCCGCCGCCCTGGCCGAGGCCCTGGTCGCCAGCGGTCAGACCTGCCTGATCGCGTCCGCAAAGCCCGGCCCTGGCGTCTGCCTGCCGCTGCCGCCGCCGCTTCACCCGATGCTCGATCCGATCGTCGCGATCCAGGCCTTCTATCCGTTCGCCGCGGCGCTGGCCGAAGCCCGCGGCCGCGACCCGGACCGGCCCCGGAGCCTGCACAAGGTCACCAGGACCCTCTGAGGCGGGGCGGCCTCGGCCGCGCCCCGCCATGGAGCGGCTCGGCCGCGGCCGGCCGGTTACCTCGCGATCTCGGCTTCGCGCGAGCGCGTGTAGAGCAGGCGGATCAGGTCGTACTCGAACGGCGATCCGGTCCGGTAGTAGCGGAACGCGATGTTGCTGCGCTGATCGATCGGCCGCAGACCATAGGCGGTCGCCAGGTAGGCGGTGCTGTCCCTGACCCCGGGCGGGATCAGGAGGCTGAAGCCGACACTGTCGACGGCCAGCCCGCTGGCGTCGCGCAGGTTGGACGGGCCCAGCAGCGGCAGCACCAGATAGGGCCCGTCGCCGACCCCCCAAACTCCGAGCGTCTGGCCGAAGTCCTCCCTGACCTGGGCCACGCCGCCCTGGTCGCCCGCGATGTCGTAGAGGCCGCCGACCCCGAGCAGGACGTTGTCGATGAACCGGAGCGCGGCGCGCGCCGCGGTCTCGGTCCTGAGCTGCAGCATGGCGTTGGCGAAGGTCGGGATCTCGGTCAGGTTGGAGAAGAAGTCGGCGATCCGATTGCGCACGAACTCCGGGGTCACGAACCGATAGGCATTGACCACCGGCAGGACGACATAGCGGTCGAGCCGCGCGTTGAAGGTATAGACGCCGCGGTTCCAGCCCTCGATCGGATCGTAGACCGGGATCGCCAGGACCTCGCCGGGGTGAACGACATCCTTGAGCTGGCGGTGCGGCGGGATCGCCGGCGCCGCCGGCATGCTGGCGCAGGCGCCAAGAGACAGGCCGGCGAGCAGCGCCGCAACTGCCGCCGGTCGAGTGCCCATCGGGAGCCTGCTCAGCCGTTACTTGGTGAAAAAATCGATGATATCGGCGACGTTGTCGCGATAATTCAGATTACCGACATGACCACCCTTAATGTAGATTTTGGCGCGATCGCCGAACACCTTCTTCAGATAATCGATTTCGCCATCGGCCAACGTGATATCATCCTCGTTGTGCATCAATCCGATTTTCTTGGTCCGGGCAAGATAGCCTTCGATGCTCTTGAGGCTGGTGCGATAGATCAGATCGTCACGGGTGACCCCCGGCTCGCGGCGCTGGAAGAACGGCAGGAACAGGTCGTTGATGTAGTCGTCGAAACTGGTGCGCAGCGCGACTTCGGCGTACTCGGTCAGCGAATCCGTGGTCCGCAGCGGTGGGCTGCGCGGGGCGATGTAGCCAGCTCTGGTCATCACATCGGTGGTGAAGATCATGTTGGCCGAGGTCACCCGGAATACCAATCCGATCGCGGCCGCCAGGCTTTCATCTTGCGGTTCGTGGCGCTTATACATGGTGTAGAGGAGATCTTCGGTGAAGCTCGGGGCATCCTGTTGCACGACTGTGCCGATGAACGCGCCAATGATTTGATTGATGAAGGTGCCGATGCCTTGCGGCGTGTTGTCCTCGAGCAGGCGATCGAGGATGTGCGCCGAGGTCTCCAGGTTGACCGGCGGGTTGATCAGCAGCACCCGCCGGAAGTCGAAGGCATGCTGCTCGTCGTCCAGCCTGGCGACGAAGGCGGCCTGCGCCGCGCCGAGGCTGTAGCCGGTCAGATCGAAATCCGACACCTCGATCCGGTCCTTGACCTGCGCATAGGCGAGCCGCATGACCCGGTAGAGGTCCGCGGCGTCGTCGGTGATCAGCCCGGGCACGCTGGTGGTCGAGGCGTTGACGATGAAGTTCTGATGGATCGGCGACGGCAGGGAGATGACGTGAAAGCCGATCTTCTGAAAGATCCGGATCAGGATCAGGTTCTTGCTGGAATCGTAGTCGGCGCCGGTGCCGGCGATCACGAACACGAGCGGCGCCTTGTGCGCCTGCGGCAGGAACCCGAAGTGCAGGCCCCTGGCATACCAGAAGACGTCGGGAATCTGCCGGTCGCGGAACACCGTCAGCTGATGCTCCTCGAGCGGCACCTGCGCGGGCAGCTTGGCCTGATAGAGGCTGGGCGTGCCGACCACGGTCGCCGCCAGAGCGTCGACGAACGGGAAGTCGTAGCTCGCGGCATCGCTCCGGCCGGGCGCGGCCAGCGCCAGCAGGCTCCAGAGGATGAGCCATCGGGTCGTCATCAGATCACCGGATCCCTGGTGGTGGCGCTGCACCTGGCCCGATCGCCCCGTCGGGCGCCGGGCGCGCACCAAAGCACAAGCCGCCCCGGCTCGCCAAGGCCCGGCCTGCGCGGCCAGAACGGCGCCCGGCCGGCGCCGCCTTGGCGGTGGCGCTCGACCGCCTCGCGGTGTAAGGAGGTCATCGATCCCGGCGCTCGGTCGGTACGTTGAGGGAAGTCACGATGCCGGGGAAAACGGCGGCCGGCGGTCGAGGTTCCGGTCGGTTGGCCCGCGCGGCGCCGCGCGACGTTGTGGCGCATCCGGGCGCCCGTCGGGCGCGCGAGCTCCGCCTGGCCGGGTTGGCCCGGCCGATCGCCGCCGGAGCCGGACCGGCGCGGGTCGCAGGCAAGCGGCGGGCCGTGCCCTGAGAGCCTGTGAAAGAATGCCCGAAGGCTCCGATCGCGCCGAAAAACGCCAATGATTCCAAAGGGCATTCTTGCGCGGGCGCGATTGATTTACCAACTCTGAGCCCTCGGCCAGGAGGAGGCGACATGGCCCGCAAGATCATCGACATCTCGGTCGCGCTCCAGGCGGGTATCCGCTCCGATCCGCCCTTCATGCTGCCGGAGATCACCTACCTCGACCATCAGGACACGCTCGCGAGCCTGCTCGCCTTCTTCCCGGGCCTGGCCGCGGAGGACCTGCCCGACGGCGAGGCCTGGGCGATCGAGCGGGTCGCCATCGCCACCCACAACGGCACCCACCTCGATGCGCCCTGGCACTATGCCTCGACCATGAACCGGGCCTCGACCAGTAACCGGGGCGAGCGCGCCGCGACCATCGACGAGGTGCCGCTGGACTGGTGCTTCCAGGCAGGCGTCAGGCTCGATTTCCGCCACCTCGAGGACGGCTACGTGGTGACGCCCGCCGACCTCGAGGCGGAGCTCGCGCGCATCGGCCATGAGCTCCGCCCGCTCGACATCGTGCTCATGAACACCGCGGCCGGCGCCCGCTACGGCGCCGACGACTACATCGATCGCGGCTGCGGCTGCGGCCGCGCCGGCACGCTCTGGCTGCTCGAGCAGGGCGTCCGGGTGACCGGCACCGACGCCTGGAGCTGGGACGCGCCGTTCTCCAGGACCGCGCAGGCCTACGCCCGCACCCGCGATGCCGGCCTGATCTGGGAGGGCCACAAGGCCGGCCGCGAGATCGGCTACTGCCACCTGGAAAAGCTCGCCAACCTCGACCAGCTGCCGGCGACCGGCTTCGAGGTCTGCTGCTTCCCGGTCAAGATCCAGGCGGCCTCGGCCGGCTGGACCCGCGCGGTCGCGATCGTCGACGGCTGACGGTCGGACTCGGGCGATGCCACCTTCGAGCTCAGCCGCCGCGCGGCTCCGGGCCACCGCCTTCACCCATCAGGGCGCGGTCCGCCCGGCCAACGAGGACACGATCGCGGTCGGCGCCTGGGTGATGGGCGCGCCGATGACGGCGCCGGCAGCGTTCGAGCTCGAGGTCGCAAAGCCGCTGATCTGCCTGGTCGCCGACGGCATGGGCGGCCATGCCGCCGGCGAGGTCGCAAGCCGCCTGGTCGCCGAACGCCTGGCGGAGCGGGCCGGGCGGGCGGACGGCGAGGCGGCGCTCGCGCTCCTCCTCGCCGAGGTCAATACCGAGCTGTTCGAGCTGATGCGCCAGCGCCCGGCGCTCGGCGGCATGGGCACGACGGTCGCCGGGGTCGCGATCGGCCCGGCCGGCAGCCTGGTGTTCAACGTTGGCGACAGCCGGGTCTACCGGATCGGGGACGCCGCCCGGCTCGAGCAGCTCAGCACCGACGACACTCCCGGGCCCAAGCTCGCCGACGGCCGCACCGCCGCGCTCACCAGCCACCTGATCACCCAGACGCTCGGCGGCGCCTACCAGGCGACCGCGATCGAGCCGCATCTGCTGGCCCTGCCGGCCTCAGCGCGCGAACGCTACCTGATCTGCAGCGACGGCCTGTCCGATCTCGTGCCGCGCGAAGCACTCGAGGCCTGCCTCGGCGACGTCGACAGCATCTCGATCCGGGCGCTGTTCGAGGCCGCGATGAACGAGGGCGGCCGGGACAACGTCTCGATCGTCATGCTCGACCTGCGGCGCGCATGAGCGGCACCGAAGGCTTGCGCGCCTTCCGACCGGCGCGCCGCGGCCGGTCCGGGGGTGCGCCCAGGGGCGCATCCGCGGCCCCGAACCGCGTGGCGACGGCGGGCCAGATCTCGGCCGGCGGCGGCCGGCCGAACTCCCGCTCGTAGGCCGCGAGCGTGGTCCGATAGCTGGCCTTGCGCGCGGCCGGCTCGCCGATGCCGTCCGGCGCCTCGTAACGCAGCCGCCGCCCGAGCACGCCCAGGCAGAGCGCCTGCGCGTAGGAGGCGGGATAGCTGACATGCAGCCGCCAGGCCTGGTCGACCGCCTCCGCGGGCATCAGGCGCTGCCCGACGACGACGCCGAGATAGAGGAATCGCCGATATTCATCGAGCACGCGCTGCGCGAACTCGGACGACCAGCGGTTCTCGCGGGCGAGCCGCTTGACGAAGCTGAAGACCGCCCCGCCCGGGCCGACCTCGAATTCCGCCAGCCGCCGCCAAAGCTCTGGATTGCTCCGCGCCATGACCCGCCCCCGCCTCTGAGGGCCAGTCTGCTGGCGCGGGGTTAAGACTTTGTTACGGACGCCTCGAAACTTCGCCCCTGCCCGGTCAAGCTGTTAGAGCAATTCCGGGGGCATTTCGCCATCCGTGGGGCTCTGCCGGGCTCAAGCCAATTTGCTCTGACAACGCCCGGCGCCGTCATGCCTCGCCGCGGGCGGCCTGATCAGCCGCCGGCGGTTCGCTCCCGGGCGTTCAACTTGGTCCCGCAGCCGGGTCGACGACGTGGCCCAGAGACAGCGCGCCCGCCGGTTTGTCCGCACCGTGGGCCAAGCGCTCGCACGGATCACGGCGCGGCGGCGCGCATCCTCAGTTCGCGGACATGACCAATCGACACGCGTGAGGTACCGCTATGAGTAAGCGAGTGGCAGATCTATTGGTCGAAACGCTGCAGGCAGCCGGCGTGAAGACGTGCTACGGGATCGTCGGCGACACATTGAACCGGATCGCCCACGCCATCGATCGCAGCGAGATCGATTGGGTTCAACGGGCGCGTTCCCGACGGTCGGATTATCGGACCGGTGCGATGAGCCAGTCACTGGCCATCTTTCGAAGCTGCCGGTTCACCGCCAGAATCAGCGCCGCCTCCGGAGAAAGGGCAGTGACGCTCGCGATCCCAACTCCTGCTGGGAGAGACTGATGGGCATGCTCTCGGCGCGGGTGACGCTGTGGCCCAGTCAGCAGCATTGAGTTGCCAGGTGCCAGTGGTGGCAGACCAGAGCGCCGCGGTTTGCCGCCGGCAGTTCGCGCCGGGATGTTCAATCTCGTCCCACAGCCGGGTTGGCGGCGTGGGCCAGAAACAGGCTCCCCCACAACCGGTCATGCGCGCTGTGGAGGATCGGTCCGGGCTGATTTTCGCCGCGAAGACCACTGCCTCGGGGTTGATCGCCCTGCTCGTCGCCTTCACCTTCAACCTCGACCAGCCCTATTGGGCTTTACTCACCGTTTTCATCGTCGCGCAGCCGCAGCAGAGCGGGCAGGTCCTGGCGAAGAGCTTCTACCGCATGATCGGGACGGTGATCGGCGCCGCCGTGGCGCTCGTCTTCGTTGGTCTCTTTGCTCAGGAACGCGTGCTCTTCCTCGGCGCGCTCGCGCTCTGGATCGGTCTTTGCGCCTTCGCCTCGCAATACGCGAGGAACTTTGCCGCCTATAGCTTCGTCCTGTCCGGCTACACCGCCGCAATCGTCGGCATTCCGGGCGCGCTCGACCCGGGCAACGCCTTCTACATCGCCACGGGGCGCGTCACCGAAGTCTGCCTGGGCATCATCGCGGCGGCGACGGTCAACCGCATCATCCTGCCGAGCTCGCTCGGCACGCAGCTATGGCAAGCGGTAGCCGACGCTCGTGAAACACTCGCTGACTACGCCCTTGCGCTCTTCAAGCCCGACGACAGCGCGCCGTTGCGTGCGAAACTGTTGGGCCAGGCGATCGCCATCGAGAACTTACTTGCTTCGGCGATATTCGAGGATCGCGAGATCCGCGACCGCAGCGACCGGCTCCGATTTCTCGACTTGGCGTTGATCGACGTCGTCGGCGTTGCGCAACTCCTCCGCCCCCAGCTCGACGCTCTGAGGCGAAGCGGCGCGTCGACCGAAGGGGCGCTCGACGCCGCCATCGCCGACGCGACTTCTGCGATCAGGGCGTGGCGTGCCTCCGCGATCGATGCGGACGCCCTTCGCCGACGTCTGCTCCGGGCGCAGGCACACTTGCCCCGCGTTTGGCCGCTGTCCCGTGATCCGTCAGCGTCAGACGAGGAGGTGATTTCGCGCATTGCGATGATCGCCAGGCTGCGCGAATTCTTGACCGCATTGGCCGCCTATGCCGAGGCTTACGAAGCCTTCATTTCGGCGCCGAAGACGGCGTCACGCCCGATGCGCTTCAAGCGTGCCAACGACCCGGTGGGTGCGCTGTGGACGGGAGTGCGCGCCGCACTGGCGGTCTTCTTTGTCAGCGGGTTCTGGATCCTCGCTGATTGGCCGCACGGGCCGACCGCGGCAATCCTTGGCGCCGTGGCGACGGCGCGGCTCGCAACCATGGCTCCCGCGGTGCCGATTGCCATTGCCGGCACTTTGATCTTCAGCCTCTCGACCATTCCTGCCTTCATTATCATCGAGGTATTGCTGCCTCTTGCGCAAGGCTTCGGCATGTTCGCCCTCGTGGTCGCGCCGATGCTGTTCTTGTGCGCGTTTTTGATGGCGCACAAGAAGACCATGTTGATCGGATATCTCTCGGCACTGCTGTTTGCTTCGACCGGGCTGTTCCAGAACCACATGACTTACGACCCGGTGGGCCTCATCAACACCTCGATTGCCGCCGTCATTGCTACGGCAACGGCCTTGGTGCTGTGGGCAGTCGTGGCGCCGGCCACGCCGGCGGCGGCGCGCCGCCGGTTTGTCCGCGCCGTGCGCCAGGCGCTGGCACGGATCGCGGCGCCGCGGTCGCGCATCAGCCTCGCCGAGTTCGAGACCGCGATGACCGAAGCGCTGTACCAGCTTCGGGGCTATCTCCGCGACGATCAGCCCGAGGATATCGCGATTTTCGAGGCCGGCACGGCCCTCCTCGGCGCCGGCCGCGAATTGATCCGGATGCGCGAGAGCCCCCACTCCTCGGCCGCGGTTGATCTCGAATTACACATCGCCAGCCTCGCTGGCTACCGGCCAGCCGAGTGGCTCGAGCGCGCGCGACGAATGGCGCAAGAAGCGGCCGCGAAATGCCTTGCCGAACTGCGCGAGGACGATCTCGGGACGAAGCGGGCGCAGGCTATCGCCCGCGATCTGGGCGCCTTCGCCGCGATCGGTCAGGAACTCGCGCGCGGCGGCGCCTTGCTCACTGGAATGAGGCACGAAGGAGTGCAATCCGATGCTGCGTGAGATCGGCCTCTTTGGCGCCGGCGTGCCCTCGCTGTTGCTTTATTTCCTTGCCGCGGTCCCGCTGTTCCTCGCGGTTGACCACCTGGCAAAGCCGCTTGGCCTGTACCGCCTCGTCTGGCATCCGCCGCTGGTGCGGCTGGCCCTCTTCGTCTGCCTGTTTTCCGGTCTCGTCCTCTTGACAAGGCCATGAGGAAGCTTCGATGAAAACCGCCGCGCGCGTGTTGCTCACCCTGATCCTCGTGGCTGCCGGCTGTATCGGCGGCTACGAGCTGTGGGACTACTACATGATCTCGCCCTGGACCCGCGATGCCCGAGTGCAGGCCGATGTCGTCGGCATCGCCCCGGACGTATCCGGTTTTGTCGACGAGGTTCGGGTCAAGGACAACCAGTTCGTGCACAAAGGCGACATCTTGGTCGTCCTCGATCGCGAGCGCTATACCCGTGCTCTCGCGATCGCCGATGCGAACGTTGCCGCTCGCAGGGCCGATATGGAAGACGCCGCACAGCAAGCGGCACGACGCGCCAAGTTGACGGAGCTCGCGATCTCCAAGGAGGCGCGCGATAGCGCCATGCTCAGCGCGAACGCCGCCGCGGCCACCCACCAGCAGGCGGTCGCCGACCGCTCGACGGCCCAGCTCAACCTCGACCGAACCATCCTGCGCGCGCCGGTCAACGGGTTCGTCACCAACCTCACCCTCGAAATCGGTCAGTACGCCTCCGTCGGCACCGAAATCATGGCGTTGATCGACAGCGATTCCTACCGGGTCACGGGGTATTTCGAGGAAACCAAGATCCCGGCCGTACGTCTCGGACAAGAGGCGAGAATGTATCTGCTGAACGGCAGCCCCGCCCTGCGCGGGCATGTCGAGAGCATCGCCCGCGGCATCACCGATGCCGACAATACCGCCGGCCCCGAGCTCCTCGTCAATCCTAATCCGACTTTCGAGTGGGTGCGGCTTGCTCAGCGGATCCCGGTGCGCATCCATATCGATGATGTGCCTGAGGGTGTGCTGATCAGTTCGGGCATGACCTGCACCGTCGTTCTTGAAGCGCCGCCGCGTCAATCGGCGGTGCTCGCGGCGCTGCGCGAATGGCGCGCCGCCGCTCGTGGCGAGCACGATCCGGCGGCCTGAGCGCCACCGGCGCTCCCCGGCGAGCCCCAAACGGCGACATCAGAACGAGCACGAGGAGAAACGTCATGGGAAGGACCGTGGCTGACCAATTCGCGGAAACGCTTGCGGCGGCGGGGGTCAGGCGGATCTACGGCATCGTCGGCGACAGCCTGAATGGCCTGACCGACGCCGTCCGCCGGCAAGGCAAGATCGAGTGGGTCCATGTGCGGCACGAGGAGGTTGCCGCGTTCGCGGCCGGTGCCGAGGCGCATCTGACCGGCGAGCTCGCCGTCTGCGCCGGGAGCTGCGGGCCGGGCAATCTGCACTTGATCAACGGTCTGTTCGACTGTCACCGCTCCCGCGTCCCGGTGCTCGCCATCGCCGCGCAGATCCCCTCGGCCGAGATTGGCAGCGGGTATTTTCAGGAGACCCATCCGCAGACGCTGTTCCAGGAGTGCAGCCACTACTGCGAGTTCGTGTCGGGCGCCAACCAGATGCCGCGCGCGCTCGAGGTCGCGATCCGCGAGGCGGTCGGCAGGCGCGGCGTCTCGGTGCTGGTGATCCCCGGCGACGTGGCGCTGCAGCCTGCCAGCGATGCGCCGCCGGCGAAGGTCGGCGGGCTGCTGCCGGCTGCGCCAGTCGTGACGCCGTCGCGACGACGATCTCGACCGTCTCGCGGCACTGCTCAACGGCGACAGTCGGGTGACGATCCTGTGCGGCTCGGGCTGCCAGGGGGCCCACGACGAGCTGCTGGCGCTGGGCGAGCGCCTCCAGGCGCCCATGGTGCACGCGCTGCGCGGCAAGGAGCACGTCGAATGGGACAATCCCTATGACGTCGGCATGACCGGGCTGATCGGCTTCTCGTCCGGCTACTACGCGATGCGGGGCTGCGATGTCCTGCTGATGCTCGGGACCGACTTCCCTTACCGGCAATTCTATCCCGAGGGAGCAGGCGTCCGCATCGCGCAGGTCGATCTCAGGGCCGAGAACATCGGGCGCCGTGCCGCCGTCGATCTCGGCGTCGTCGGTGACGTCCGCGCGACGCTCGCAGCCCTGCTGCCGCTGCTCGACCAGAAGCGCGACGGCACGCATCTCGCCCAGGCCCGGCAGCACTATGCCAAGGCGCGCAAGGCGCTCGACGATCTCGCCGTCGGCACGCCGGGCAAGCGCCTGATCCACCCCCAGCAGATCGCCAAGGCGATCAGCGACCATGCGGCGGAGGACGCCGTCTTCACCTGCGACGTCGGCCTGCCGACGGTGTGGGCCGCGCGCTATCTGGCGATGAACGGCAAGCGTCGGCTCGCTCGGCTCGTTCTGGCACGGCTCGATGGCGAATGCGATGGCGCAGGGCATCGGCGCCCAGGCCGCGTTCCCGGGCCGGCAGGTGATCTCGCTCTCGGGCGATGGCGGCTTCACCATGCTGATGGGCGACTTCCTCACGCTCGCGCAGCACCGGCTGCCGCTGAAGGTGGTGGTGTTCAACAACGGCACGCTCGGGTTCATCGAGCTCGAGCAGAAATCCACCGGGTTCCTCACGTTCGGGACCGAGCTCCAGAACCCGAACTTCGCGGCGATGGCGGAAGCCGTCGGCATGCGCGGGATCCGGCTCGAAGACCCGGCCGAGGTGGACGAAGGGATCTCAGCTGCCTTCGCCCATGACGGACCGGTTCTGGTCGATGCGGTCGTGAACCGGACGGAGCTCGCGATGCCGCCTTCGATCACGCTCGAGATGGCCAAGGGCTTCACGCTCTACATGGTGAAAGCCCTGATCAGCGGCCGGGGCGATGAGATCATCGACCTCGCCAGGACGAACCTGTGGCGGTAGCTTGCGGCAATTCGAGCATTTCCGAACGCGGGTGGAAGGGCCGATTCGTTCGATGAGCAGAACAGCCAATCGGCAACACGGCCTTCGGCGTTCCGGCCGGCGTCGCTGGCCGGTCGTAGGCGCCGCGACGCTGGTTGCTGCCTGTCAGCCGGCCGGCATCCTGGATCCGCGCGGGCCGGTCGCGGCGGCGGAGCGGCTTCTCCTGATCAACTCCACGGCGATCATGCTCGTCGTCGTGGTGCCTGTGATCCTGGCGATCTTGGCGTTCGCCTGGTGGTACAGGTCGTCCAATCGCCGCGCCAGCCGCAGCCCGGGTCTGGCTTACGAAGGGCGGATCGAGTTCGTCGTCTGGTCGATCCCGGCGCTGACGGTGATGCTGCTCGGCGGGGTCACCTGGATCGGCACGCATGAGCTGGATCCGCGGGCGCCGATTCCTGCGCATGCCGACCCGCTCCGGGTGGACGTCGTGGCGCTCGACTGGAAATGGCTGTTCATCTACCCCGATCAGGGCATTGCCGCGGTCAATCAGCTGGTCATTCCGGCCGGCACCCCGGTCCAGTTCCGGCTGACCTCGGCGACCGTGATGAACTCCTTCTTCGTGCCGCAGCTCGGCAGCCAGATCTATACGATGGGCGGCATGACCACGCACCTCAACCTGCTCGCGGACGAGCCGGGCGACTATCCCGGGTTTTCAGCCAATTTCAGCGGCGATGGCTTTTCCGACATGCGGTTTATCGCCAAGGCGGTGCCGGCCGGCGATTTCGACCCTTGGGTCGCGCAGGTGCGGGGCAACGGGACCGCGCTCGACGATGCCGGCTACGCCGAATTGGCCAAGCCGAGCCGGGCCGTGCCCCCGACGACCTACCGCTCGGTCGCGCCGCAGCTGTTCGAGCGCATCCTCGACCAGACGACATCGGGCCCCGCCCCGGCGGGTGTCGCCGCGGCCTGGTGTCGGCCGGTGCGACAGGCGGGAGGTTGAGATGCTGGGCAGGCTGAGCTGGGCGGCGATTCCGTTCAACGAGCCTCTGCCGCTGATCAGCGGGGCGGTGGTCGCCATCGTCATTCTCGCCGTGCTCGGGATCATCACCGTCAAGGGCTGGTGGCCTTATCTGTGGCGCGAGTGGCTGACCAGCGTCGACCACAAGCGCATTGGCGTCATGTACGTGTGTCTCGGGCTCGTCATGCTGCTGCGCGGCTTTTCCGATGCCATCATGATGCGCACCCAGCAGGTGCTCGCCATCGGCAATGCCCAGGGCTACCTGCCGCCCGAGCACTACAACCAGATTTTCTCGGCGCACGGCACGATCATGATCTTCTTTGTGGCGATGCCGCTCGTCATTGGTCTGATGAACTTTGCCGTGCCCTTGCAGCTCGGCGTCCGTGACGTCGCCTTTCCCGTGCTCAACTCGGTCAGCTTCTGGCTCACCGCCACGGGCGCGCTCCTGATCAACTTGTCGCTCGTCATCGGCAATTTCGCGCGCACCGGCTGGATGGGCTACCCGCCGCTGTCCGGGCTCGCGTTTTCCCCCGACGTCGGCGTCGATTACTATCTCTGGTCATTGCAGATCTCGGGCATCGGCACGTTACTCACCGGCGTCAATTTCGTTACCACGATTCTCAAATTGCGCGCGCCTGGCATGACCTACTTCCGCATGCCCGTGTTCTGCTGGACCGCCTTGGCCGCAAACCTGTTGATTGTTGTCGCATTTCCGATCCTGACCGCTACCTTCGTGATGCTGCTGCTTGACCGTTATCTCGGCATGCATTTCTTTACCAATGACGCCGGTGGCAACCAGATGATGTATGTCAATTTATTCTGGGCGTGGGGTCATCCCGAAGTCTACATCCTGATTCTGCCGGCATTCGGTGTCTTCTCCGAAGTGGTCGCGACCTTTGCCGGCAAGGGCCTGTTCAGTTACCGCTCGATGGTTCTCGCCACCCTGGCGATCTGTGTTCTCTCTTTCATGGTCTGGCTGCATCATTTCTTCACCATGGGGGCGGGCGCCGACGTCAACGCTTTCTTTGGCATCATGTCGACGATCATTGCGGTGCCGACCGGCGTCAAGGTCTTCAACTGGCTGTTCACCATGTTCGGCGGTCGGATCGTGTTCAAGACGCCGATGCTGTATGCGATCGGCTTCATGGTCACGTTCGTCATTGGCGGCCTGACCGGTGTGTTGCTGGCAATTCCGCCGGTCGATTTCGTGCTGCACAACAGCACGTTCCTGGTCGCCCATTTTCATAACGTCATCATCGGCGGGGTCGTGTTCGGCGCGCTGGCGGGCTACAATTACTGGTTCCCGAAGGCGTTCGGGTTCACCCTCGACGAGCGGCTCGGCAAGGCCAGCTTCTGGTGCTGGCTCATTGGCTTCTATCTCGCCTTCACGCCGCTCTATGCCCTCGGCATGATGGGCATGACCCGGCGCCTCCAACACATCCCCGACCCGAGCTGGCAGCCGCTGCTGCTGGTCGCGGAGTGCGGGGCGATCGTGATTTTCATCGGCATCCTCTGCCAGATCGCACAGCTCTATGTCAGCATCCGTGACGCGCGAGAGCCGCCGCGACCTGACCGGCGACCCGTGGAACGGCCGAACCCTGGAGTGGGCGACCTCGTCGCCTCCCCCGGCCTACAATTTCGCAGTGCTGCCCGAAGTCGAGACCATCGACGCCTTCTGGGAGATGAAGCGCAGCGGATTGAGCCCGGTCGACAAGGCCTATGAAACCGTCCACATGCCGCGCAACAGCCCGATCGGTTTCATCACCGCTTTCTTCGCGGCGGTCACCGGCTTCGCGCTGATCTGGCACATCTGGTGGATCGTGATCCTGGGCCTGCTCGCGGCCGCGGTGACGATCCTCGTGTTCGGCTGGAGCGATGACCGCGAGCACGAAATCCCGGCCACCGAAATCGCGGAAATGGAACGGGCCCGGTTGAGCCCGGGGCGGGCCGCATGACGATGGCAACGGCAACCATCGGCGCCGTTCCCACCGAGCTCACGCGCGGGCGCGGCGGCGGCGGGCCGGCCCCGACGCGCATCGTCGTCGCCTATGGGTTCTGGATCTTCATCCTCAGCGACATCGTCATGTTCTCGGCGCTGTTCGCGGCCTATGCGGTGTTGTCGGGCAATACCGCCGGTGGCCCGACCGGCCCGGAGCTCTTCAATCTCCGCAAGGTCTTCATCGAGACCATGTGTCTGTTGTTCTCGAGCTATACATGCGGCCTCGGGGTGTTGTCCGCCGAGCGGCGGCAGCCGGGGCGTTTCCTGATCTTCGCGGTGCTCACCTTCGTGCTCGGTGCGGCGTTTCTTTTCATCGAGATCTCGGAATTTGCCGGCATGGTCAGCAAGGGCGCCGGGCCCTGGCGCAGCGCCTTTCTGTCCGCCTTCTTCACTTTGGTCGGCATGCACGGCGCCCATGTGACCATCGGCCTGATCTGGCTCGTCTATCTGGTGGCTCAGGTCGTCGCCAAGGGCTTGCGCGCCGCCGTGCTTCGGCGCCTGTTGTGCTTCAGCCTGTTCTGGCACGCGCTCGACATCGTCTGGATCGGGGTGATGACGCTGGTTTACCTGATGGGAGTGCAGTGATGGATGGTGACGATCGCCTGCTCGGCGACCGGACGCCGGGCGTCGAAGAGTACGAGTCCACAGCCAACTTTCTGTCGTACACGGTCGGGCTCGCGCTCGCGATCCTGGCGACGATCGCCTCGTTCGTCGTGGCGCAGACCAATTTGCTGTGGCCCCCGGGCATCCAGGTCGGGCTGGTCGTGCTCGCGATCGCGCAGATCGGCGTCCACCTCGTCTTCTTTCTGCATCTGGGCAGCGGGCCCGATCAGACCAACAATATTCTGGCCCTCGCCTTTGGGGTGCTGATCGTCTTTCTCGTCATCGCCGGCTCACTCTGGATCATCGCCAACCTCAACGCCAACATGATGCCGATGCCTATGCGTTGAGCGGGAATGCTATCATGAGCGCGCTCGTAGCGCTTGCGACGGCAACGATGATCCGATGTCCGTCGCGCCGGCGGCTCCTGTTCCGGAAGTGGCATCGCGGAATTCAGGAATGGCGCGCGATCAGCTCCCCTCGCCACAATTTACTGGGTTTCACCTCACTTTACTCGATCCAGGACGCGCGCCGCAGCAGGTTCATTCGTATCCTTCAGGCAAGGAGACGACGCGATGAACCAGGAACACCGTTTCGAGATGGCGGACACAGGCCCGCCCGCCAGCTTGCAGAGCTCGTCGGAATCCCGACATTTCGCCGCTCGCGCCGGCGAACAGCACGCCGACGCCGCGGCCATGATCGCCGGCGCATGGCGCGGCATGACCGGCGCGCTGCGCGCTCTGCTGACGCCCGCAGGGCGCTGGGCACAACAGCGCGCGACCCGCAACGCCCTGATGCGTTGCAGCGATCGCGTGCTCGCCGACATCGGCATCGAGCGGGAGCACATCCCACTGGTGGCGAAGGAAATCGATCCCGCCGAGCCTCCGCCGGGGGACCGCGCATTCCAACGCTGGTGGACCGCCGCCCGCGCCCGCTTCGATGCGGCGCGTGAGGCCGGACGCGAGCGACGGCGGCTGTACCGCGAGCTCGATCAGTCCACCGATCGCGAGCTCGAAGAGATCGGGCTGCGGCGCGCCGACATCCCGGCCATCGCGCGCGAGCACCCGCTCTTTCGTCGGGCGGCCTGAGCCACCGACGGCGGCTGCCAGAGACAAGGTCCGGCCAACGGCCGCGCACGAGAACGGACGACCTACGATGAGCCATCTTGGCAGCGCTTTCGACGGCTTGCGGGACCAGCAATCGGATCTGCGCCGCAAGCGGCTCCTGTTCCGCTGTTGGCACCGCGGCACGCAGGAGGTCGACCTTCTGCTCGGCTCGTTCGCCGAGACCTCGCTCGGTGGCTTCGACGGCGCCCAGCTGGACCGGTTCGAAGGCCTGCTCGACTGCGCCGACGCCGATCTGTTCGACTGGATCACCGGGCGCAGCCGGCCGCCGCCGGCCTGCGACCACGACGTGATGTGCCTGCTGCGCTCCTCCCTCGACCGTCAGAAGAGAGGATGATCATGGAACGCCCGCTGTCGCCCTTCATGTTCCCGGTCTGGTACCGCTTCCAGATCACGTCGGCCCTGTCGATCCTGCACCGGCTCACCGGCATCGCGCTGGCGGTCGGCTCGATCCTGCTCGCCTGGTGGCTCGTCGCCGTGGCGGCGGGCGGCCAGGTGTTCGCGGCGACGCACGCCTTCCTCGCTTCGCCGATCGGGGTGCTGCTGCTGTTCCTCTGGTCGGTCGCGTTCTTCTACCACCTGTGCAACGGCATCCGGCACCTCGCCTGGGATGCCGGCTACGGCTTCGAGATCCGGGACGCCTACCGCAGCGGCTACGCCGTGCTCGCCGCGACGGTCGTCCTGACCGTGCTCGCCTGGCTCTACGTGCTCGCTGGCCTAGGAGGTCCCGATGGCAAATTCTCGCCCTCTGTCGAACGCGACGGCGCTGCGCGATGAATCCGTGCTCCGGCGGGTGCGCCATCTCGGTAGTGCTCGCAGCGGCTTGCAAGAGTGGCGGCTGCAGCGCTTGACGGCGGTCGCCCTCGTGCCGCTGGGGCTCTATTTCGCCGCCTCGATGCTGCGGCTCGCCACCTCGGATCAAATGACCGCGGCCGCGTGGCTCGCCTCGCCGGTGCCGGCGCTCCTGACCATCCTCTTCGTGCTCGCATTGCTGGCGCATGCGGTCGTCGGATTGCGCTCGGTCCTCTTGGATTACGTGCACAGCCGCGCCCGAGCTGGTCGCCGCCGACCTGCTGGTGCGCGGTGCTGCGGTGCTGATCGGAGGGGCGAGCGTACTGGCCGTGCTCAAGCTCTTCCTCGGTCAGTAAGGAGACGAACAATGCCAAACAGCTACGACATCATCGACCACTCGTTCGACGTGGTCGTACTCGGCGCCGGCGGCGCCGGATTGCGGGCGACATTGGGCATGGGCGCGGCGGGCTGAACACGGCCTGCGTCACCAAGGTCTTCCCGACCCGCAGCCATACGGTCGCCGCGCAAGGCGGCATCAGCGCCGCGCTTGGCAACATCGAAAAGGACGACTGGCGCTGGCATATGTTCGACACGGTCAGGGGCTCCGACTGGCTCGGCGACCAGGACGCGATCGAGTACATGTGCCGAGAGGCGATCCCCGCGGTCATCGAGCTCGAGCATTTCGGCGTGCCGTTCAGCCGCACCGAGGCCGGGACGATCTATCAGCGCCGCTTCGGCGGGCACACGACCGACTATGCGAAGGGCGACATGGCCTATCGGGCCTGCGCCGCCGCGGATCGCACCGGCCACGCGATCTTGCACACGCTCTACCAGCAGTGCCTGAAGCACCAGGCGCGCTTCTTCGTCGAGTATTTCGCGATCGACCTGTTGATGGACGAGGACGGCGCCTGCCGCGGGCTGCTCGCCTGGTGTCTCGAGGACGGGTCGATCCATCGGTTCCGCGCCAACATGACCGTCATCGCGACCGGCGGGTGCGGCCGGGTTTTCCAGTCCTGCACGTCGGCGCACACCTGCACCGGTGACGGCAACGCCATGGTGCTGCGCGCCGGCCTGCCTTTGCAGGACATGGAATTCATCCAGTTCCACCCGACCGGTGTCTATGGCGCCGGCGTTTTGATCACCGAGGGCGCGCGCGGCGAGGGCGGCTACCTGACCAACAGTGAAGGCGAACGCTTCATGCCCAAATATGCGCCCCACGAGAAGGATCTGTCCTCGCGCGACGTGGTCAGCCGGGCCGAGGCGGTCGAGATCCGCGAGGGTCGCGGGGTCGGCGAGAAAAAGGACCACATCCACCTGCATCTCGAGCAGCTGCCAGCGGATGTTCTGAATCAGCGCTTGCCCGGCATCGTCGAGACGGCACGCATTTTCGCCGGCGTCAATGCGCACAAGGAGCCGATCCCGGTGATACCGACCGTCCACTACGTCATGGGTGGCATTCCGACCACGATCACGGCCGAGGTCGTCCGCCCGACCGAGGACAACCCCGACCAGGTCGTGCCGGGCCTGATGGCGATCGGCGAGGCGGCGTGCGTCTCCGTTCATGGCGCCAATCGACTGGGCACGAACAGCCTTCTCGACCTGATCGTGTTCGGCCGCGCGGCTGCGCTGCGAGCGGCGGAGATCATCAAGCCGGGGTCACGCGTGCGCGAGGCCAACGGCCACTCGCAGGAGCAGGCGCTGCAGCGCTTCGACCGGATCCGCCACAGCAAGGGCGGCAACAAGCCCGGCGAGGTCCGTCCGCAGATGCAGGAGGTGATGCAGTCGAGCTTCGGCGTGTTCCGCCGCGGCGACACCCTGAAGGAGGGGTTGGACAAGCTGACAGCTCTGCGCGAGCCGCTCGAGCGCGTGACGGTCGACGACGATTCGCTGCAATGGAACGTCGCGCTGGTCTCGGCGCTGGAGCTTGCGAACCTCGCGGATCAGGCGGTGGTCATCGCTTACTCCGCGGTGGCACGCACGGAATCCCGAGGGGCACACGCGCGCGAGGACTTTCCGAAGCGTGACGACAAGGACTGGTTGAAGCACACCTGCGCGTGCAAGGACGAAGATTGGAACGTCACCTTCGCCTACCGGCCGGTGCATCTCAATCCGCTGTCCAACGACGTGCAGGGCTTTCCCCCTGCCGAGCGCACCCATTAGGAGGCCATCTCCGATGTCCGAGTTCACTCTCCCAGCCAATTCGAAGGTCGGCGAAGGCAAGCACTGGCCGCTCCCGCAACCGGCCCAGCGCGTCAAGAGCTTCCGGGTCTATCGCTGGGACCCGGCGAAGAACGCCAATCCGACGCTGGACACGTTCGACATCGATCGCGATCACTGCGGGCCGATGGTCCTGGATGCGTTGGTCAAGATCAACGACCAGATCGACCCGACCTTGTCTTTCCGACGATCGTGCCGCGAAGGCGTGTGCGGCTCCTGCGCGATGAACATCGACGGGACCAACACGCTCGCCTGTCTCACGCCGATCGACAGCCTGAAGAAAGGGACGAGCCGGATCACGCCGCTGCCGCACATGCGGGTCCTGAAGGATCTCGTGCCCGACCTCACCGGATTGTACGCGCAGTACGAGCTGATCGAGCCCTGGCTGCAGACCGATCAGCCGCCACCGGACCGCGAGCGCCATCAGTCGCCCGAGGAGCGCGCCCAGCTCGACGGGTCGTGGGAGTGCATCCTCTGCTTCTGCTGCTCGACCTCCTGCCCGAGCTACTGGTGGAACCAGGACCGCTACCTCGGCCCGTCGATCTTGTTGCAATCCCATCGCTGGCTCGCCGACAGCCGCGATCAGCGCACCGGCGAGCGCCTCGACCGGCTCGAGGACCCGTTCCGGCTCTATCGCTGCCACACGATCATGAACTGCACCAGGACCTGCCCGAAAGGGCTCAACCCGGCGCGCGCGATCGCCGATACCAAGCGCATGATGGCCGAGCGCGGCTGACCGTCGTCAGGAGCGGCTGAACGGAGGGCGATCAAATGCGTATCGGGCTCTTCATCCCCTGCTACATCGACGCCTTCTTTCCGGAGGTCGGCATTGCGACCCTCGAGCTGCTCGAGCGCTTCGGCCACGAGGTCGTGTACCCGCGCGATCAGACCTGCTGCGGCCAGCCGATGGCCAACAGCGGGTTCAATGCCGACTGCGCCGACACCGAGGCGCTGTTCGTGCGCAATTTCTCCGGCTTCGATTGCGTCGTCGCGCCGTCCGGCAGCTGCGTCCACCACGTGCGGGACAATTTCGATGCGCTCGAGCAGACCGCCGAAGTGAAGGAGGTCCGTGCGCGCACCTTCGAGCTCGTCGAGTTCCTGCACGACATCCAGAAGGCCGCGGCATTTCCCTGGGCCAGCTTCCCGCACCGCGTCGGGCTGCACAACAGCTGCGGCACCCTGCGCGCGCTCAAGCATGCCAAACCATCCGAGCTCAACGAGCCGTTCTTCTCGAAGCCGATGGACCTGCTCTCGAAGGTCGAGGGCATCGAGTTCGCCACGCCGGCGCGACCGGACGAGTGCTGCGGCTTCGGCGGCACATTCTCGGTCTTCGAGGAGGTCGTGTCGACCAAGATGGGCTACGACAAGGTCAGCGACCATGCGCGCGCCGGCGCCGAGTACATCGTCTCGGCTGACAGCTCCTGTCTGATGCATCAGCAAGGCTGCGCCGAGCGGATCGGCGTGCCGATCAAGTTCATCCACATCGCCCAGATCCTGAATGGAGCCCGCGCATGAGCACGCCTCCTGCCATGCTGCACCCTGAGCTTTTGGCTCAAGACGACGCCCACGCCATAGTGCGCGACGGCCGCCGCCTCGACCACGCCGAGGGAACCTCCAAGCCGCTGCGCTCGCGGCCCGAGCCGCAGCCGCGCGGCGCCAAGATCCACGGCAATCGGCCGGTCGATCAGGCGGAGGCGGCCGCGCGCTTCATCGCCGCGCCCGAGCACGAGAAGATGCATGACGAGCGGCTGTGGGACCTCCGGCAGAAGCGTGACCGCGAGATGCACGGCATTCCCGAATGGGAAGAGCTGCGCTCGCTCGCCTCGGCGATCAAGGAGCATACGCTCACCCACCTCGACGACTACCTCGAGCAGTTCGAGACGAACGCGCGCGCGAACGGCATCCACGTGCACTGGGCGAAGGACGCCGCCGAGCACAACCGCATCGTCCACGGCATCCTTGGCGACCATGGCGCCAGGTCGCTGATCAAGAGCAAGTCGATGCTGACCGAGGAGTGCGGCTTCCGGCACTACATGGCGTCGGTCGGGATCGAGGTGATCGAGACCGATCTCGGCGAGCGTATCCAGCAGCTCGACAACGAAGACCCGAGCCACGTCGTGGTGCCGGCCGTGCACAAGCTCAGGACCGACGTGGCGCAGGTTTTCGCCAGGACCATTGGGACCGACCCTGGCAACAGCGACGTGCACTACCTGGCGGAAGCGCAGCGCGAGGCGACCCGCCCGTTGATCCTCGCGGCCGATGCCGGCATCTGGCGACGATCGCGGTTGCCCTGCCGCTCGGTTGGGCGATGTGGGATGCCTACATGGGGGCGCCCTGGACGCGCGATGCCGCCGTGCGCGCCTATGTCGTGACGATGGCGCCGGAGGTCGCCGGGCGGATCGTCGAGCTGCCGGTCGCCGACAACCGGTTCGTGCACAAGGACGACGTCCTGATGACGATCGACCCGACCGACTATCGGATCATGGTCAGTCTCGCGGAGGCGGCGGTGCAGCAGGCCCTGGCCAATGCGCAGAACGCAGACAGAGAGGCCAAACGGCGGCTGCGGCTGAGCGTGGACGCGGTCAGCGTCGAGGACCAGAGATCCACGCGACCAACGCGGTCGCGGCCCAGGCACAGCACCAGCAGGCCCAGGCCAACCTGGAGCGGGCGCGGGTCGACCTCGAACGCACGCAGATCCGCTCGCCGGTCAACGGCTGGGTGACCAATCTGCTGGCGCGGCTGGGCGACTACGCCACCGTCGGGCAGGCCAAGATCGCCGTGGTCGATGCCGATTCCTTCTGGGTGGACGGTTATTTCGAGGAGACCAACGTCGGCAAGGTCCAGGTGGGCGACCCGGCGAGGATCAAGCTGATGGGCTACAGCCAGATCCTGCCCGGCCACGTCGGCAGCCTCGCGCGCGGCATCAACGTCGCGAACGCGCAACCGAACGCGCAGGGGGTCGCGACGGTCAACCCGATTTTCACCTGGGTGCGTCTTGCCCAGCGCATTCCGGTGCGGATCGAGATCGATCAGGTGCCCGACGGCGTGGTGCTCGTGGCCGGGATGACAGCCACCGTCCAGATCGACCCCAAACCCCACCTGCCGCCCAAGTGAACCGCGAGCGGTGTTGCCGCAGGGTGTCCAGGCGAAGCGCGGCTCGGGGGGTGGCAGCGAGGGGGGCGCACGGCACCTCGTGTTCAAGTGAGGGGCCAAAACCAGCTGATGAGCAAGGTCCCGAGAGCGGCGACGATCAGAGATAGCGGCAGGCCGAGGCGCCAGTAGTCGCCGAAGCGGTAGCCGCCGGGGGCCATGACGAGCGTGTTGCACTGGTGCCCGATGGGCGTCAGGAAGTCGCAGGCGGCGCCGACTGCGACCGCCATCAGGAACGGGTCCGGATGCAGACCCAGCTGCCCTGGCCAGGCTCGCGCCGATCGGCGCCATCACCAGGACCGTGGCGGCATTGTTGAGGAACGGCGTGAGCGCCATGGCCGCGAGCAGGGTCATGCCGAGCGCACCGAGCGGCGGCAGATGCTGCGCCGCGGCCGAGAGCCAGCTGGCGACCAGCGCGGTCGCGCCGGTGGTCTGGAGCGCCTCGCTCACCGGGATCAGCGCGCCGAACAGCACCAAAACCGGCCACTCGACCGCCTCGTACGCCTCCTTGAGCGTCAGCAGTTGCAGCGCCAGCATCACGACCGCAGCGGCAAAGAAACCGACCGGCACGGTCACGGCCTCGGTCGTCACCAGGATCAGCGCGATGCCGAGGACCACGGCCGGCAGGTAGAGGTTGCGCGTGCGCCCGAGCGGCACGTTGCGCTCGGCGAGCGGCAGGCAGCCGAGCGCGGTCAGCTTGTCGTTGCGACGCTCCTCGCGGCCCTGCAGCACGAGCAGATCGCCTTCCTGGAAGCGGACCCGACGCAGCCGCTGCGCAATCCTGCGGCCGGAGCGGCTGAGCGCCAGCAGGTTCAGGCCGTAGCGCTCGCGCAGCGCGAGCTGCTCGACCGTGCTGCCGATCATCGGCGAGTTCGCCGTGACCACGGCCTCGACCACCGCCAGATCGTCCTCGCGAGCGTCGCCCGGCACCAGCTCCTTGCGGTGGATCAACTCCAGTGTCGCCGCGTCGACCAGCTTCGAGAGCGCGTGGGTGTCGGCCTTGAGGACCAGGATGTCGCCCGCGAAGAGCGGCCAGAATCCGGCCGGAATGTAGCGCCGGCGGTTCTCCCGAATAATCGCGGCCACGGTGACGTCGCCATCGCCGAGCGCTTCGAGATCGCGGACCGTCCTGCCGGCGTAGGGAGAATCCGGCGGCAGGCGGGCCTCGGTGATATAATCCTCGACGGAGAAGCGTGTCTCGGGCGTGCCGCCGGCCCCCCTCTTGATCTTCGGCAGCAGCCGCCAGCCGAAGGTGAGGAAGATCACGCCGACGACGGCCAGGCCCAGGCCCACCGGCGCGAAGTCGAACATGTGAAACGGCTCGCCGGTGATCTGCGCGCGCATGCGCGAGACGATCACGTTCGGCGAGGTGCCGATCAACGTGATCAACCCGCCGAGGAGCGAGCCGAACGCGAGCGGCATCAGCACGCGGGACGCGGGCTTGCCGGTGCGGCGCGCGACCTGCAGCGCGATCGGGATGAAGATCGCGAGCGCGCCGATGTTCTTGATGAAGGCGGAGAGCGCCGTCACCGCCGAGCCCAGCACCGCGACCTGCATGACGCTGGTCTGCATCCGCGGCACGAGCGGCTTCATCAGCGTCTCGACGAGGCCCGAGCGGCTGATCGCGGCGCTAACCACGAGCGCCGAGCCGACGATGATCACGATGTCGTCGCTGAAGCCGCGGAAGGCGTCCTTGGGCGTGACGATGCCGCAGGCGATCGCAGCCAGCAGCGCCAGCATGGCAACCAGATCGTAGCGGATGCGACCCCAGATCAGCAGGCCGATGGTGCCAAGGACGATGGCGAAGGCAAACCCCTGCTCGAGCGTCATGCTGGGCCTCCCCAGGTCTCCTGGTGGCGAATCGCCTTCTGCGTCCGCGGAGTAAGGTCGAGAGCCATCCGTGCCTCACGCCCAGCTGGTTGCCCGACGCTGATCCTGCGGCGACGAGCGGGCTGCAAGGGCCAACCGCGGCGCGCAGCCCTTGCTCTTCGAGTGCCTCGGGCGATATCGGCCGGGGCCGGACGTCGAGCTCGCTCTTGGCGGCCACCAGCCCAACCGGCAGCTCCGTGGCACCAGCCGCCAAGCACGCTAGATTTCGATTTGGCTGCCGATCTCGACGACCCGATCGGGTGGCAATCTGAAATACCGCGTGGCGTCGAGCGCGGTGTTGGTCATCTGCATGAAGATGTGCTCGCGCCAGGGCTGCAGGTCCGGGTGGTCCGAGGGAATCGAACTCTCGCGGCTCAGAAAGAACGAGGTGTCCATGTAGGTAGGCTCCGGCGCCCCGAGCTGGCATCGCAGGATAGCTGCCGCTACGTTCGGATGCTCCAGGAAGCCATAACGTAGCCAAACGCGATGGAAGTTCGCCGCGAGGTGCTCAACCTGCACCCGTTCGGAATTTGGCACTTGGGGAACGTCTTCCGTTTGCACGTTCAAGACGACCACCCGATCGTGCAAGACCTTGTTGTGCTTGAGGTTGTGCAGCAGGGCGCGCGGCACCGAGTCAGGGTTGCCGGTCAGGAACACCGCGGTGCCTGGGACCCGCGCCGGCGGCCGGTGAGCCAGGCTGGCGAGAAATGAGTGCAATGACGGCGCGCCCCGGTACAGCCGCTGAAACAATGCCTCGCGCCCCGTCCGCCACGTCGACATCAATGTGAAGACGGCGGCGCCGAAGGCGATCGGGAACCACCCGCCGGCGGGAATCTTGAGGGCATTGGAGCCGAGGAAGGCAAGGTCGATGGCGAAGAACAACGCGAACACCAGCCCGGCGGCCACCGGGTGCCAGCGCCACAAGGTGATGACCACAATGCAGGCGAGGATGCCGTCGATGGTCATGGCGCCGACGACCGCGATGCCATAGGCCGCGGCGAGCTCGCTCGAGGAGCCGAAGCCAACCACGACCGCGACCACGGCGATCATGAGCGCCCAATTGACCCGCGGCAGGTACACTTGGCCGATCTCCTGCTCCGAGGTGTGGCGAATTTCAAGCCGGGGAAGATAGCCAAGCTGAATCGCCTGCCTGGTCAGCGAGAACGCCCCCGAGATGACCGCCTGCGAGGCGATGACCGTAGCCCAGGTCGCCAGGACGACCATGGGATAGAGCGCCCAGGCAGGGGCAAGCAGGTAGAATGGGTTGACCACCGCGCCGGGGTCGCTGATCAGGAGCGCCCCTTGGCCGAAATAGTTGAGCAGGAGAGCCGGCATTACCACGCTGAACCAGCCAAGCCGGATCGGCCACCGGCCGAAGTGCCCCATGTCGGCGTAGAGCGCCTCGGCACCCGTCACCGCGAGGACGACCGCGCCCAGCGCCACGAAAGCTTGCCAGCCATGGCTCGCAAACAGGGCGACCGCATAGACGGGGTTGAGCGCCCGCAGAACGCTGGGATCCGCCAGAATCTGCCATAGGCCGAGTGCGGCCAGCGTGGCGAACCAGACGCACATCACCGGGCCGAACAGTTGGCCCACGCCGCCCGTGCCGCGAGGCTGCATCAGGAATAACCCGATCAGGATCGCGATCGCGAACGGCAGGATGTAAGGCTCGAACGCAGGTGTCGCCACCTGCAGGCCCTCGACCGCGCTGAGCACTGATATGGCCGGGGTGATGATACCATCCCCGTAGAACAGCGCGGCGCCGATCATCGCGAGCACGATCGCCAGCCTTTGCCGTCGTCCGCCCGCGCGCAGACCACGCACAGCAAGGGTCGCGAGCGCGAGGACGCCGCCCTGGCCCTGATTGTCGGCCTGCATGATGACGGCAACGTACTTGAGCGTGACGACCACGAGCAGCGCCCAGAACACCAGGGACAGCACGCCGAGGATGGTCACGTCGTCGAGCGGCAGCCCACCGAGTCTGAACGCTTCGCGCATCGTGTAGAGAGGGCTTGTGCCGATATCGCCGTAGACGACGCCGATGGCACCGACCACCAGGACCGGTAACCGGCTGCCGGAAAGACCGGCTGCTTCCTCCTTGCGCGCAGATCCCATCCTTTAGGGAGCTGGCCTCAGCGCACACGCATCGCGTGCAGTCCTTCCCGTGCCAGGGCCCGGCGCGCCCGCCCCCGCTTGAGCAGGTCTCCGCCTTACGGCATCGGAACGACCCGACACCCTCCGACGTTCCCGACCTGACGCGCGGCCGGGGACCGCGTCGACGCTCTCCTCAAGGGACCACGGTCAAGCGCCGACTTCAAGCAGCTCCGAGCGACGCTCCGGATTGCTTCGCGGGCTGCGGATCCTCCCCCATCAGGCACCAGCGGGCGCCTCCTGCGGCGCCGGTACCCTACGTCGGTTCCGCCAGTCGACGAGCAAGAGCAGGATCGGCGCAGCGATGAACACGGTCGAGCTCGCAGCGACCACGATGCCGAACACCATCGGGACGGCGAAGCTCTCGACCGCGCTGCCGCCCCAGATTGCCATCGGCACCATCGCGAGAAAGGCGGTGACGGAGGTGTAGAGGACATCGCGGGCTCGCGCACGCCGAGGAGCCTCGCCAGCTCGCCGACCGGGTTTCTCGCCCTCTGCCAGCTGGCAGAGCACGAGCAACCGGTGCTTGTTCGCGAGCAGCTTCATGAGCTCGGCGACCCGCTCGGCTGCGGCCTGCATCTCCTCTAGCTTCACGGATGTATATGTATGCAGATATAAATTTGAGTCAGGGCCCGATCCTGACACCGCGCAGCCGGTTGAAAGCGCTATTTGATCTCGCTCAATGCACAGCTTCGGGACGTCGAGCCTCAATGGCCGAGGTCAAGGGGGAGCACCCGGATGAGCCAGGACCGCTCTGATCTCACACCCGCGCCGGACCTGACCCGCGAGCGGCGCACCGGGCCGTTGCGCACCCAGCGGCCGATCTACGTCGACCTCCTGCCGCCGTGCAACCACGCCTGCCCCGCCGGCGAGAACATCCAGGCCTGGCTCGGTGCGGCGCAGGGCGGGCGTTTCGAGGAGGCGTGGCGCATCCTCACGGCCGACAACCCGATGCCCGCGGTGCACGGGCGGGTCTGCTACCACCCGTGCGAGGACGGCTGCAATCGCCAGCATCTCGACAGCGCGGTCAGCATCCACGCCGTCGAGCGCTTCCTGGGTGACGCCGCGATCGAACACGGGTGGCAGTTCGAGCGGGCGGCTGAGCGTTTGGGCAAGCGGGTGCTGGTGGTCGGTGGCGGGCCGTCCGGCCTTGCCGCCGCCTACCACCTCGCGCGCCTCGGGCATGAGGTCGAGATCCGCGACGCCGGCCCAACGGCGGGCGGCATGATGCACTTCGGCATTCCCGCCTATCGCATGCCGCGCGCTGTGCTTGAGGCCGAGGTCCGGAAAATTGAGGAGCTGGGCGTCAGGATCACCACCAACCACCGGGTCGAGGATGTCGAGGCCGAGATCAAGGCCGGGCGATTCGACGCCTGCTTCGTCGCGGTCGGCGCCCACCTTAGCAAGCGCACGGACATCCCCGCACGCGACGCCGCGAAGATGCTGGATGCCGTGAGTTTCCTGCGCGACGTCGAAAGCCAGGAGGCGCCCAGGCTCGGCCGGGTCGCGGTCTACGGCGGCGGCAACACGGCGATGGATGCGGCGCGGGTCGCAAGGCGCCTTGGCGCCACGGACGCCATGATCATCTACCGGCGCGACCGCGCGCACATGCCGGCGCATGCGTTCGAGGCCGCCGAGGCCGAGGCCGAGGGCGTCGAGATCCACTGGCTGCGCACGATCAAATCGATCGACCGCACCACGTTCACCGTCGAGGTCATGGAAATCGGCGAGGACGGCCGGCCCAGGCCCACGGGCGAAGTCGAGACACTGGAAGCGGACACGCTGATCATGGCGCTCGGCCAGGCGAGCGACACGGGCTTCCTTGAGAAGGTCGAGGGCGTGGCGTTCCAGGACGACGGCACGGTCGTCGTCGACCGCAACATGATGACCGGGCGCCCGGGCCTGTTCGCCGGCGGCGACATGGTGCCGTCCGAGCGCACCGTCACGGTCGCGGTCGGCCACGGCAAGAAGGCCGCGCGTCACATCGACGCCTGGCTGCGCGCCACCACCTACGAGAAGCCGGATAAGCACGACCTCGCGAGCTTCGACAAGCTCCACGTCTGGTACTACACCGACGCCGCGCGCCGGCAGCAGAAGGCGCTCGAGATCACCCTGCGGCTCGCGGGCTTTGCGGAGGTGGTCGCCGGGCTCGGCGCGGGCGAGGCCCAGTACGAGGCGCGCCGCTGCCTGTCCTGCGGCAACTGCTTCGAGTGCGATGGCTGCTACGGCGCCTGCCCGGAGCATGCGGTCGTCAAGCTCGACCCCGGCAAGCGCTACCGCTACGACTACGATCTGTGCACGGGCTGCGCCGTCTGCTTCGAGCAATGCCCCTGCCACGCCATCGACATGATCCCGGAGCCGGCAGCATGACCATCGACGTCGGCGCCACACCCGCGACCGCGGCCCGCTCGGGACGCCTCCGTCCCGCCCAGCGCGAGGTCACGATGATCGACGGCAACGAGGCCGCGGCCTCGGTCGCCTACCGGGTCAACGAGGTGTGCGCGATCTATCCGATCACGCCCTCCTCGCCCATGGCCGAGCTCGCCGACCAGTGGGCCTGCGACGGTCGGACCAACATCTGGGGCAACGTGCCCGCCGTGATCGAGATGCAGAGCGAGGCGGGTGCTGCGGGGGCGCTGCACGGCGCCCTCCAGGGCGGGGCCTTGAGCACGACCTTCACGGCCTCTCAGGGCCTGCTGCTGATGATCCCCAACATGCACAAGATCGCCGGCGAGCTCACGCCCGCGGTCTTTCACGTCGCGGCGCGCTCGATCGCCGCCCAGGCGCTCTCGATCTTCGGCGACCATTCGGACGTGATGGCGACCCGGACCACGGGTTTTGCCCAGCTCTGCTCGAGCTCGGTCCAGGAAGCGCACGATCTGGCACTGATCGCGCAGGCCGCGACCCTCGAGGCGCGAGTGCCGTTCATCCACTTCTTCGACGGCTTTAGGACCTCGCACGAGATCAACAAGATCACGCTGCTCGCGGACGCCGAGGTCCGGGCGATGATCGACGACGATCTGGTCCTCGCCCACCGCCGCCGGGCGCTGAACCCGGACCATCCTTTCATCCGCGGCACGGCCCAGAACCCGGACGTCTTCTTCCAGGCGCGCGAGACCGTGAACCGGTTCTATGCGGCGGTGCCCGGCATCGTCGAGCACGCGATGGCCCGATTTACCGGGCTCACCGGCCGCGAATACCGGCTGTTCGAATACTTCGGCCACCCGGACGCCGAGCGGGTCGTCGTGCTGATGGGCTCGGGCGCCGAGGCCGCGCGCGAGACCGTGGACTACCTTGCCGCCCGGGGCGAGCGGGTCGGCGCGGTCCAGGTCCGTCTCTACCGGCCGTTCTCGCCAGCGCATTTCCTCGCCGCCCTGCCGGTGAGCGTCCGGTCGATCGCGGTGCTCGACCGGACCAAGGAGCCCGGCGCCATGGGCGAGCCGCTCTACCTCGACGTGGTCGCGGCGATCGCCGAGGCAGGGACCGAAGGGCGGCTCGAGGACCGGGCCGCACCGCGCGTGACCGGCGGCCGCTACGGGCTCTCGTCCAAGGAGTTCACGCCCGCCATGGTCAAGGCGGTGCTGGACGAGCTCGGCAAGGACCGGCCCAAGAATCACTTCACGGTCGGCATCACCGACGATGTCGGCGGCACCAGCCTGCCCCACGACGCCACCTTCGACATCGAGCCCGAGACGACCACGCGCGCCATGTTCTTCGGTCTCGGCGCCGATGGCACCGTCGGCGCCAACAAGAACTCGATCAAGATCATCGGCGACGACCCGGCCTTCCACGCCCAGGGCTACTTCGTCTACGATTCCAAGAAGTCGGGCTCGCGCACGGTCTCGCATCTGCGCTTCGGGCCGGAGCCGATCCGCTCCACCTACCTGATCCCGCACGCCAGCTTCATCGGCTGCCACCAGTTCCATTTTCTCGAGCAGATCGACGTGCTCGGTCGGGCGGCGCCGGGGGCGGTCTTCCTCCTCAACAGCCCGCATGGGCCGGGCGAGGTCTGGCAGCACCTGCCGCGCGAGGTCCAGGCCCAGATCCGCGCCCAGCGCCTTCGCTTCTATGTGATCGACGCCTATGAGGTCGCCAGCGCCGCTGGCATGCGCGGCCAGATCAACACCGTGATGCAGACCTGCTTCTTCGCGATCTCGGGAGTGATGCCCAAGGAGCAGGCGATCGCGCAGATCAAGCATGCCATCGAGAAGACCTACGGCAAAAAGGGCGGCGAGGTCGTCCGCAAGAACTTCGCCGCGGTCGACGCGGCGCTCGCCCACCTGCATGAGGTGCAGATTCCCGACGAGCCCGCGAACGGCCGGCCCCGCCCGGCGCTCGTGCCGGACGATGCGCCGGAGTTCGTGCGCAACGTCACCGCAATGATGATGGCCGGGCGCGGCGACGAGCTGCCGGTCTCGGCCCTGCCGATCGACGGCACCTATCCTTTGGGCACGGCCGCCTTCGAGAAGCGCAACATCTCCGAGCTGGTGCCGGTCTGGGAGCCGGACATCTGCATCCAGTGCGGCAATTGCAGCTTCGTCTGCCCGCACAGCGTGATCCGCTCGAAGTTCTACCATCAGAGCGCGCTCGAGGACGCGCCGGCGAGCTTCAGGTCGGCGCCGATCGATGCCCGCGGCTTCCCGGAGACGCGCTATTCGCTCCAGATCTACGTCGAGGACTGCACCGGCTGCGGGCTTTGCGTCGAGGTCTGCCCGGCCAAGAGCAAGGAGCGGACCGGCGTCAAGGCGATCAACCTTCGCGACAAGGCGCCCGACCTCGCCCCGGACCGCGCGGCGATCCGCTTCTTCGAGACCTTGCCCGTCAACGACCGCAGCCGGGTCGATTTCTCGACCGTGCGCGGCGCCCAGTTCCTGGAGCCCCTGTTCGAGTTCTCGGGCGCCTGCGCCGGCTGCGGCGAGACCCCCTACATCAAGCTGGTCTCGCAGCTGTTCGGCGATCGCATGGTGGTCGCGAATGCCACCGGCTGCTCCTCGATCTACGGCGGCAACCTGCCGACCACGCCCTGGACCAAGAACGCCGAGGGGCGCGGCCCCGCCTGGTCCAATTCGCTGTTCGAGGACAATGCCGAGTTCGGCCTCGGCATGCGGCTCGCGGCCGACAAGCACCGGGCACTCGCCGTCGACCTCGCCAAGGCGCTGGCGCCCCAGGTCGGCGAGGCGCTGGTCGAGGAGCTCCTCTCGGCCGAGCAGCGCACCGAAAGCCAGATCCGTAGTCAGCGGGCGCGGGTCGCCGAACTCCAGCAGCGTCTCACGGAGGTCGAGGGCGAGCCCGCCAAGCAGCTGCTGTCGGTGGCCGAGCACCTGGTGCGCCGGAGCGTCTGGCTGATCGGCGGCGACGGCTGGGCCTACGACATCGGCTCGGGCGGGCTCGACCACGTCCTCGCCTCGGGCCGCGACGTCAACGTCCTGGTGCTCGACACCGAGGTCTATTCCAACACCGGCGGCCAGATGTCGAAGTCGACGCCACTCGGCGCGGTCGCGAAGTTCGCCTACGCCGGCAAGCACGTCCCCAAGAAGGATCTGGCCCTGCAGGCGATCGCCTACGGCAACGTCTACGTCGCCAGGGTCGCCATGGGCGCCAACCCGCAGCAGACGCTCTTGGCGCTGCGCGAGGCCGAGGCCTACTCCGGCCCGTCGCTCGTTCTCGCCTACAGCCACTGCATCGCGCATGGCATCAACATGCAAAAGGGGCTGCACCAGCAGAGCCTCGCCGTGCATTCGGGCTCCTGGCCGCTCCTGCGCTACAATCCGGAGGTCCGGCACGCGGGCGAAAACCCGTTCGTGCTCGATTCGCAACGGCCGCGCGTGCCGTTTAGGGAGTACGCCGACGGCGAGCTGCGCTACCGGATGCTGAGCCGCACCAACCCCAAGGAGCAGGAGGCGCTGATGGCGCGGGCCGAAGCCGCGATCGGCCAGAAGTGGGACCTCTACGAGGTCATGGCAACCACTGGCGAGCACCCGGCCGCGGGCGGACCAGGCGCGTGATCGACCTCGCCACGACCTATCTGGGCCTCAGGCTCGAGCACCCCGTCGCGGCCTCGGCGGGACCGCTCTCGCATACCCTCGACGGCATCCGGCAGCTCGAGGACGCGGGCGCCGCCGCGATCGTGCTGTTCTCGCTGTTCGAAGAGCAGATCCGGCTCGAGAACGCCGCGACCGAGCATCTGATCGGGGTCGGCGCCGAGAGCTTCCCGGAAGCGCTCGACTACTTCCCCGCGGTCGAGAACTACGAGGTCGGGCCCGAGCCGTACCTGGAGCTGATCCGGCGCGCGCGCGAGGCGACCGGGGTGCCGATCATCGCGAGCCTCAACGGCATGACCCGGGAGGGCTGGGTCGATTTCGCCCGCAAGATCGAGCAGGCCGGCGCCTCGGCCCTCGAGCTCAACGTCTACTACATCCCGGCCGATCTCAGCGCTACGGGGCGGGACGTGGAGGAGCTCTACCTGGACGTGCTGCGCGAAATCCGGGCGGCGGTCGACATTCCGATCGCGATGAAGCTCAGCCCGTTCTTCAGCGCGCCCGGGGAGATGGCGCGGCGCCTGGTCTCGGATGGCGCGGACGGCCTCGTGCTCTTCAATCGCTTCTATCAGCCTGACTTCGACCTTGAGACGCTGGAGGTTACGCCGGCCTTGCAGCTGAGCCGGCCGGACGAGATCCGCCTGCCGCTGCTCTGGATCGCAATCCTGCACGGGCGCCTCAAAACCTCGCTCGCCGCCAGCACCGGCGTGCACTCGGGCGACGAGGTCGTGAAGTACCTGCTCGCCGGCGCCGACGCCGTGATGACGACCTCGGCACTCCTGAAGCACGGCCCGCGGCACCTCGAGACGCTGCTGAATGGGCTGCGGCAGTGGATGGAGCGCCGCGGCTATTCGTCGGTCGAGCAGATGAAGGGCGCCATGAGCCAGGCGAATGTGGCCGATCCCGCCGCGTTCGAGCGCGCGAACTACATCAAGACCCTTGAGTCGTTCCAGGCGCCGGCGGAGGCTGCGACCAGGAGCGGCTGAACTTCTCACGTCGGCCTGCCGCCCGAGAGCTTGCCCCCGACAGCATCCACAGATCCGGTAACGGCGCCGGCCGAACCGGAGGTTGGCTGGGACGCGACCGTCCTTCACGCTGCGGAGGCGCCGCCTCAACGGGCTCGAGATCGTGGGCAAGGCGATCGACCAGATCAAGCTGGTCTGCTCCGGCGCCGGCGCCGCCGCGATCGCCTGCCCGGATCTGGCCGTCGGCCTCGAGCGGGAGAAAATCTAAATCGCCGACGGCAAAGGCGTGGTATACGAGGGCCGTCGCGAGGCGAGGAACGGACCGAAGGCCCGCTACGCCCAGGCGACCCCGGCCAGGACGCTCGCGGACATCGTGGGGGAGTCGACGTGTTCTTCGGCCTCTCGGCGGCAGCCGTGATCAAGCCCGAGATGGTCCAGCAGATGGCCGATCGGCCGATCATCCTAGCGATGGCCAACCCGGAGCCCGAGATCCGGCCCGAGGCGGCCAAGGCGGCGCGGCCGGACTGCATCGTCGCGACCGGCCGTTCCGACTACCCGAACCAGATCAACAACGTCGCGAGCGCCGACGAGCTCGCGGAGATCGCGCTGCTTGCCGCTGCGGGGGTGCGGCGCTTCGGTCTCTTCCTCTGCGCCGACGTCGTGTCCGCCGGGCCGAAAACGCGAGTGGGACAACGGCGCGACCGGCGGGATGCGCGCGGCGGCCGAGCTGATCACCAATACGGCCCTCGATCTGGAGGTCGAGGGCGACGATGCACGCCGACGCCGCGCTCTCCAAGACGCCGCTCGAGCAGTCGTTCCCCGGCTCGCGGCTGAGCGATGCGGCAATTCTCCTGGTCATGCCCAACCTCGACGCCGCCAACATCACCTTCAACGCGCTCAAGACCGTCTCCGGCGAGGGCGTCACCGTCGCGCCGATCCTGCTCGGCGCGGCCCACCCGGTGCCCGTCCTCACCTCCTACGAGCACGGTCCGGAGCATCGTCAACATGACCGCGCTGGCCGCGATCGATGCGATCAACCAGCGCTAGGGGCGCCCTTAGCCGCAGGGAGAGGCGAACATGGCAGCACCATCGCAAACGCTCGCTCTGAGCACCCATCACAAGCCCTGGTACCTCCACCTCTACGTCCAGGTCCTGTGCGCGATCGTGATCGGCGTCCTGCTCGGGTATTTCTACCCGAGCGTCGGCGCGAGCATGAAGCCGTTCGGCGACGCGTTCATCAAGCTGATCAAGATGCTGATCGCGCCGATCATCTTCTGCACCGTGGTGCACGGCATCGCGAGCATGGAGGACATGAAGAAAGTCGGCCGGGTCGGGCTCAAGGCGATCGTCTACTTCGAGCTCATGACCACTCTCGCGCTGATCGTGGGCCTGATTATCGTCAACGTCTGGCAGCCCGGGGTCGGGATGAACGTCGATCCCGCGACCCTCGATACTAAGGCAATCGCGGCTTACACCACCCAGGCCGGTGAGCAGAGCACGCTCGATTTCCTGATGCACATCATCCCGAGCACGGTGGTCGGCGCGTTCGCGGAAGGTGAGATCCTCCAGGTCCTGCTCTTCGCCGTATTGTTCGCGTTCGCGCTGCATTTTCTCGGCGAGCGCGGCAAGCCGCTCCTGCATCTGGTCGACCAGGTCGCGCATGTGTTCTTCGGGATCGTCGGCATCATCATGAAGGTCGCACCTTTGGGCGCGTTCGGTGCCATGGCATTCACCATCGGCAAGTATGGCCTCGGCACTCTGCTCTCGCTCGGCAAGCTGATGGCCGGAGTCTACGCAACCTGTCTGCTGTTCATCTTCGTCGTCCTGGGCGCGGTCTGCTGGATCGTCGGTTTCAGCATCCTCAAGTTCATCAGATACATCAAGGAAGAGCTGCTGATCGTGCTGGGTACCTCGTCATCGGAGTCGGTGCTGCCGCGCATGATCGCCAAGATGGAGATCCTCGGTTGCGACAAGTCGGTGGTCGGACTGGTGATCCCGACCGGCTATTCGTTCAATCTCGACGGCACCTGCATCTACCTGACCATGGCGGCGGTGTTCCTGGCCCAGGCGACCAACACCGAGCTGACCTTCACCCATCAGCTCGGCCTGATCGCGGTCCTGCTCCTGACCTCGAAGGGCGCTGCCGGGGTGACCGGCTCGGGCTTCATCGTGCTCGCCGCCACGCTCGCCTCGCTCGGCACCGTGCCGGTCGCCAGCATCGCGCTGATTCTCGGCGTCGACCGCTTCATGTCCGAGGCGCGGGCGCTCACCAACCTGATCGGCAATGGCGTCGCGACGATGGTCGTGGCGAGGTGGGAGAACGCGCTCGACATGGCGCGCATGCGCCGGCATCTCGACCAGGAGACCGAGGAGGAGGCGGACGACCCGGAGAAGGTGCTGGTCACGCAGGAGCTCGTCGACGAGCACGCCGACGATGCCGGGTCCAGGCCGGCCGCAGCACGAGCCTGAAATCCTGGCCGACCTCCGCAAGCAGGCTGGCGTGAGCGATCCGGTTGCCGTCGACACCCACGACCGCGCGCGCCGACCGCACCGCCCGGAGTAGCCGGGCGGACTTCAGACGACCTCCCACCTCATCGTGGTGGTCGGCGGGGGCGGCGGGCTCGAGCTGGTCACCCGGCTCGGCGACCGCTTGGGCGAGCGCGGCAGGGCGCGCGTCACGCTGATCGAGAGTGACCTCGTCGATCTCGAAGACGGGCGACGCAGATTCCGTTGACGGGCTGGTTGGCAGCTGAGACGATCACGCAATCCAAAAATGGGGGGCAGCGGTGACAACACAAATCGCGAGCATGCGCAGGGGCAGCGCCGGCGTATCCGAAGGCGAGGGGGTTCGAGCCACGCGCCGTGACGTTCTGCGCTACGGAGCGGGCGCGGCCGGCGCGTTGGCGCTGGCCGGCACCTCGATGCCGGCGGGCGCTGCGCAGGGGCCGTTCAAGATCGCTCTGTCCAACGCCTACAACGGTAACGAATGGCGCCGGCAGCACGCCGAAGCCTTCGAGCGGGCCTGCAAGGAGATGCAGGCGGCGGGCTACATCAGCAGATACAGCGCGGTGCACGGGTCCGACAACTCGGTCCCGGCGCAGCTCGCCGCCATCGGCGATATGATCCTCAAGGGCAACGATGGCATTCTGGTCAACTGCTCGTCGGGCAGCCAGGTCGGAGGCGTGATCGAGCAGGCCGCCGATGCCGGCATCAAGGTCGTCTCCTACGATGCCTACGCGAACTCGGATCGCTCCTGGAACATCGGCTTCGATTTCGCCTCATGGGGCAAGAACAATGCCGACTTCATGGAGAAGCACCTGGGCGGTTCGGGCAAGGCCGAGGGCAATCTTTTGATGGTGCGGCTGTCGCTGGGTGCCACGGCGGGCAAGCTCATCTACGACCAATACCAGACGATGCTGGCGCGAAACCCGGGCCTCAAGGTCGTGGGCGAAGTCGAGGGCCAGGCGACCCGCTCCGTGGCGCAGCGCAACGTCGCCCAGATCGTGCCCGGCCTGCCGAAGATCGACGGCGTCCTGGGCGCCGGCGGCAACGATTCCTTCGGCATCGTCGAAGGCATGCTGGCCGCGGGCTACACGATGGAAACCATGCCGCCGATCTGCACCGGCGCCGATGGCGACTACATCCAGTGGTGGCGTGAAGCGCGGGACAAATACGGCTACACGTCGACCGGGCTCAACGCCGACCCCGAAATCGGCGCCTGGGCGGTCTACTACATGACGCGGATCCTGCTCGACGACGACAAGGAGCCCAAGGACTGGTTCGCCCCGTCGGTGCGGACCACGGACGAGAACATCAATTCGTTCAAGGATGTCACCGGCGAACGGATCCCGGTGCAGACGTTCACGTTCGGGCAGATCCCGGAGGTGTTCACGCGGACCGACAAGCTGCCGGGCTAGCCGGAGCACGGATCCTCGAGACTGTGAGACATGGCCGTCGTTGCAGGGGCTGCCCAGGCCCAGCTCGTGCACGCGGACGCCGACCGGTCACCGGAAGATGGGAGCCGATTCCACCTTCTGGTGATGGCGGCGGTCGACAAGTCGTTCGGCACCACCAAGGCCGTGCAGCAGGTCGATTTCGCCGTGCACGCGGCTGAGATCGTGGGCCTGATGGGCGGCAACGGTGCCGGCAAGAGCACGCTCGTGAAGATCGTCGGCGGCCTGGTCGCAGCCGACCGCGGCGACATCGAACTTCTGGGCCGGCGCGTCGGGGCGGACCATTCGCCCCGGGCGGCGATGCAACTGGGGCTGCGCTTCGTCCATCAGGAGCTGTCGCTGTGCCCGAACCTGCGCGTGTTCGAGAACTTCGCGGTCGAGCTGCCCGACGTCATTCGCGGTGTCCGCTGGCACGCCAGCGGCTGCGAGTTCGCCAAGGCGGGGCTCGATGCCGTGTTCCCGGGCAACACGATCGATCCGCGCGCGAAGGTCGGCGCGCTGTCGCTCTCGCAGCAGCAGATGGTCGAGATCGCCCGGGCCACCAGCCATCCCGCGACCAAGCTTTTGATCCTCGATGAGCCGACCTCTTCGCTGGGATCACGGCAGGCCGAGCAACTTCGCGCCTACATGAGGCGACGGCGCAGCGAAGGCATCTCGTTCATCTTCATCTCCCACCGCCTCAGCGAAACCCTCGACGTGGCCGACCGCATCACGGTCATGAGAAACGGCCGGGTCGCCTGGACCGGGGCGACCAGCGGGATCGGCCACGCCGACCTCATGGAGCTCCTGGGCGGCAGGGAGGCGGGCGCTGCTGCCGCGCGCGCGACGCCGCCGGAGGCCGAGCGCGAGGCGCTGGTCCGCCTGCGTGACCTGCGCGAGGGCAGCCTGCGCGGCGTGAGCCTCGCCGTCGGCCGCGGCGAGATCGTCGGGCTCGCCGGGCTCGAAGGCAGCGGCCAGCGGCAGGTCCTGCGCTCGGTGTTCGCCGGCAGCCATCGTGGCGCCGGTGAGGTGACCGTCGACGGCAAGGTCGCTTTCGTTTCGGGCGACCGGACCGTCGAGGGCATTTTCCCGCTGTGGTCGATCGACGAGAACATCGCCGCCTCGAGCTTCGGGCGGCTGGCGCGCTGGGGACTGATCTCGGTGCAACGCGTGCGCGATCTCGCCGCCGGGTGGATCGACAGGCTCAAGGTGCATGCGGCGTCGGGATCGGTGGGCATCACCGCGCTGAGCGGCGGCAACCAGCAGAAGGTGGTGATCGCCCGAGCGTTGGCGGCGGATGCCAGCGTCATTCTTCTGGACGACCCGACGCGCGGCGTCGACATGGGCACCAAGGCGGACCTCTACCGGCTGTTCCGCAACCTCGCCGACGAAGGGCGGGCGGTGCTCTGGTATTCGACCGACGATCCCGAATTTGGCGAATGCGATCGCACGCTGGTGCTGCGCGAGGGCGCGGTGGTGGCGGAGTTCACCCGCGGCCAGACCTCGGAGGAGCGGCTGGTGGAGGCATCGTTTCGCCGGGTCGACGACGCCGGCGGAGCGTCCCATGCGCAGCAGGCAGCCGAGCGCGCCCGGCGCCGCGAAGCCCTGATTTCGGCACTGATCCCGCTCGTGACGTTCGCAACCGTGTTCTCGACCTGCGCCGTCCAGAACCCGTTGATCCTGTCGAGCTTCGGCCTGACCCTGGTGTTCTCGGCGGCGTTCGCCCTGGCGTTCGCCGCGATCAGCCAGCTGTTCGTGATCGCGGCGGGCGACATCGATCTCGGGGTGGGCAATTTCATCGGCCTGGTCAATGCGGTCGCGGCCACGTGGCTCGTGACCGATCCGTGGCTCGCCGCGCTGTGCTTCATCGGCATGCTTGCGGCTTATCCGCTGATGGGCTTGTTCATCGACGCGCGCCGGGTCCCGGCGATCATCGTCACGCTGGGACTGTCCTTCGTCTGGCTCGGACTGGCGGCGTACCGGCTGCCGCGGGCGGGCGGCTCGGCACCCGAGTGGCTCGTGGATCTGCTGCGGATCAAAATCCCGATCGTCCCCCTGCCCGTGCTGCTGTGCGTCTTCCCCGCGGTCGTCGCCTATCTCGTGTTGATGGTGTGGCGCTATGGTGCCGTGCTGCGCGGGTTCGGCGCCAGCCCGCGGGCGATCGAGGCGGCGGGCTGGTCGACCCGCTGCGCCAAGGCGACGCTCTATGGCCTCGCCGGCGCCTTCGCCTTCCTGGCCGGGATGGTCATCACGGCGAGCACGCGCGGCGGGGATCCGACCGGCGCGACCTCGATGACGCTCCTGTCGGTGGCCGCGGTCATTCTGGGCGGCGCGGCCTTCTCGGGCGGCAACGTGGCGCCCCTCGGGGCGCTGTTCGGCACGTTGACGCTGGTCATGGTCGGCACGCTCCTGTCGCTGTTCGAGGTCAGCGCGGTCTATCTCCCGATGGTCCAGGGCCTCATGCTGTTGGGCGCGATCGGCATCCGGGTCCTGCTGACCTGGAAGACCGCCCCGTGACGGCACTGGCCGCGCTCCGCCAGCTAGCCTGGTTCTGGCCGGCCGCGGCGAGCGCCATCCTGATCGTCACGATCGCGGCGCTGTCGCCCGAGTTCCGCTACAGCATCCTCACCGCCAACCTGACCGCAGCGTCCTTTCTGGCGCTGGTCGGTATCGGCCAGATGTTCCCGGTCGCTTCGGGCGAGGGCGGCATCGACCTCTCGATCCCGTTCGTGATGAACTTCTGCGCCTTCCTGGCGGTCCAGCTGATCACCCACGACCCTCTCTCGATCCCGCTGGTGCTGCTGCTCGGCCTTGGGTTCGGGATCGCGGTCGGGCTCGTCAACGGCTTCGTGGTCGTCCGGGTCCGGGTGCCACCGATCATCGGCACGCTCGCCGTGGGCTTCGTCGTGCTGACCCTCGTGCAGCTGATCTCCGCCAGCGGCGCCACCACCTTCGCCGACCGCACGCTGACCAATCTCATGCGCTCGCAACTTCTTGGGATACCAACGCCGTTCTATGTCCTGCTCGCGGTCGCGGGCCTCGCCATGGTCGTGATCCGGCGCACGCCATTGGGGCGGACCCTGCTCGCGGTCGGACAGAGTCGCAAGGCCGCGCATCTTTCGGGCATCGACGTCGATCTGACCGTCCTGGTGGCGTTCGTGATCAGCGGCGGCCTCGCCGGACTGGCCGGCCCGCTCCTGGCTGCGTCCGTCGGCAGCGCGGATCTCGAGCTCGGCAACCCTTACCTCCTGGCCAGCGTCGGTGCGGTGGTGTTGGGCGGCAACCGGATCGCCGGCGGGACCGCGACCGTGGTCGGGACGGTGTTGGGCGCCATCCTTCTGACCCTGCTGGTGGCCGCGGTGACGATGGCGGGCCTGCCGATCGAGTTTCAGAACATCGCACGCGGGCTGGTGATCACGCTTGTCCTGGTCGTGGCCAACGCACCCGATGTGCTGGCCCGCGCCGGCAGGCGGATCGCGGCTGCGCCGCGCTAGGGCCGCGGCGCCCAGGGACGAAGAGAGTGCTCAGGCAAGCTCGCAACCGCGGCGGGGAAGACCGATGACGGCATCGCATGACGACTATCGGCTGGACCGCGACTGGACTGCGGGCGTGACCGGCTATCCCGATCCGGCGATCGAGGTGTGCGACCCGCGTTTTCAGCGCTGCCGTCTGCTGCCGGCCTCGATCGAGCGTTTGTGGACCGGCGGCCGCTGGACCGAAGGACCAGCCTGGTTCGGCGACGCCCGCTGCCTGCTGTTCAGCGACATCCCGAACGAGCGCATCCTCTGCTGGTCGGAGATCACCGGGGCGGTCACCATCTGGCGCTCGCCGTCGGGCTGTGCCAACGGCAACACGCGCGACCGGCGGGGGCGGCTCATTACCTGTGAGCAGGACGGCCGCCGCGTGACGCGCACGGAGATCGACGGCACCATCTCGGTGCTGATCGATCGTTTCGAAGGCCGGCGGCTGAACGGACCGAACGACGTGGTCGTGCATCCGGACGGACACATCTGGTTCACCGATCCGGGCTACGGCCTGTTGTCGAACTACGAAGGCTCGCGGGCGCCCTTCGAGCTGCCCACGCGGGTCTATCGGCTCGACCCGGACAGCGGTGCTGCGAGCGTCGTGATCGAGACGCTCACGCGGCCGAACGGGCTCTGCTTCTCGCCTGATTGCACGCTGCTCTATGTGGTCGATACCGGGTGCACCGATGATCCCGACCACCATCGCAACATCCTGGTCTACGACGTCATCGGCGGCGAGCGGACGCGGAACGAGCGGGCCTTCTGCGACATGGCGCCGGGGCGCAGCGACGGCATCAGATGCGACGTGGATGGCAATCTGTGGGCGGCGTCCTCCTTCGGCGGACCGCACAGCAACGGGGTGCAGGTGTTCGCGCCTGACGGCGCCAGGATCGGCATGATCCATCTGCCCGAACCGTGCTCGAATCTGTGCTTCGGCGGGCGCAAGCGTAACCGGCTGTTCATGACCGGGGGACAGTCGCTCTATTCGCTCTACGTCGAAACCCAGGGCATACCCTACGACTGACGCCAACGGGTGCCGCCCGCCGTCTACCCGTTCCGGGTCGGCGTGAAGCGCTCGGGCTCGACCGACACGCTCGCCAGCGCCGATCTGGCCTTCCACAAGGACGGCGTGAGCGTCTGACCGATGCTGTTCCGCAAGCCGCCGGTCTGGAACCTGCAGCCCGGCTTGGTCGCGCGGCCCTGGCGCGAGCACTGGCGGGGCGCCAAGGCCGTGTTCCCGTTCTGGGAGCCGGGCGGCCGATCGATCTACCCGGTCTCCCGCGGCACCCGCTCGAGCCTCAACGACGGGCCGCTCGGCGGCTGACCCGCTGCGGCCCGGCGGTCTACTTCCATTGACCGGGCGATCCTGCGCGCAGGATTTCGGTCCGGCGAGCGCCGCTCGTCAGCGACGACGTTGACGCGACCCGTGGTGGCCCGGGGCTGTGGTCGGCGGGGCAGCCTCGACAAGGCCGGGCTGCGCGGCGCCGACCTCCGCGGCGCCGACCTCCGCGGCGCCGACCTCTCAACGGCCAGGGATCCGACCGTAGAGCAGATCTTGAGCGCCGCGGACATGCCGCCTTCTGGCGCCGGATGAGGACGTCAACGACGCGGCACGGCTGGTCCGTGACCCGGCAATGCGCGCCATCGTGGACCCACGCCAGAATCGGCTTCGGGCGGAAAGCGGACATTCAGGTCTCGTGCGGTTGCAAGCTCGCAGCCGCGAGCAGCGCCGAAAATCAGGAGTCTTGCAAGACTTTGGGGGCGTCTCGGTAGCGGAGTGCCCCGACCAGCAAGGCGAAGGCTGGCGCGGGTTGGCGACGGCTGGGGTAGTAGAGGTGGTAACCCGAAAAGGGCTGACACCAATCGGCGAGCACCCGGATCAGCCGTCCAGTGGCGAGGTGCGTCTGCACCTGCTCCTCGGGTAGGTACGCCAGGCCGAAGCCGGCCAGGGCCGCCTTGAGCATCAGGGCAATACCGTTGAACACGAGCTGCCCTTCGACCCGCACCCGCAGCTCATGTCCGTTCTTCTCGAACTCCCAAGCGTAGAGGCCGCCGTAGGTTGGCAGGCGGAGGCTGATGCAGCTGTGGGTGGTCAGCTCCTGCGGCGTCCGCGGCTGTGGCCGCTTTGCGAAATAGGACGGCGCACCGACGACAGCCATGCGCATGTCCGGCCCGACGCGCACGGCGATCATATCCTTGGCCACCATCCCGCCGAGCCGCACGCCGGCGTCGTACCGCTCCGCGACGATGTCGGTCAGGCCATTGTCGATGACGATCTCGACCTTGATGTCCGGGTAGTTGGGCAGGAGCCTTGCCAAGGCAGGCCAGAGGACCGCTTCGGCGGCGTGCTCGTCGGCCGTGATGCGGACGGTGCCAGCGGGCTGCGCGCGGAGCTCGCTCAGCGCGACCAGCTCGGCATCGATCTCCTCCAACCGAGGGCCCACGGTCCGAAGCAGGCGTTCCCCCGCCTCGGTCGGCGCGACGCTGCGCGTTGTGCGGGTCAGCAGCCGAAGGCCAAGCCGCGCTTCCAGGCCACGAATGGTCTGACTCAGCGCCGACTGCGACACGCCGAGCTTGGCCGCGGCCCTGGTGAAGCTGCGCTCCCGCGCGACCGCGAGGAAGGCGATAAGATCGTTGATGTTCTCGCGCGCCATTCAGAAGGCCTGCTTATAAGCTCATGCGCATTATAGCGGCTAATCGCATGCCGATGCACGACCTACATCACCGTCAGAGCATCGTCGAGCGAAGAGGGCGGAGATGGAGATCAAACGGAGCGGTTCGCAGCCTTCCCGTAAAGGAGCTGCAGAGTGGTTCACCGGCACGGTCCGCATCGAGCCGCTGTTCAGCTCGCCTGATCCGGCCCGCGCCGCCGGCGCCAGCGTCACCTTCGAGCCCGGCGCGCGGACCGCCTGGCACACGCATCCGCTCGGCCAGACGCTGATCGTCACGTCCGGTCGCGGCTGGGTGCAGCGCGACGGTGGGCCGGTCGAGGAGATCCGGCCGGGCGACGTGGTCTGGTTCGAACCGGGCGAGAAGCACTGGCACGGGGCCACGGCCACCACGGGTGTGACCCATATCGCGATCCAGGAACGGCTCGACGGCAAGACCGTCGACTGGATGGAGCACGTCAGCGACGAGCAGTACCGGGCGTGATGATCTGCTGATCGTGCCTATGGCCGGACCGGAGCGGACGATGGCGCGGCTGCTGGGGGAGACCTTGCCATGAGGAGATTTGGCGACTGCGCTGCCGTCGTGACCGGCGGCGGCAGCGGCATCGGCGAAGCCGTGGTCCGCGGGCTGGTCGCCGAAGGCGCCTCGGTCGTCGTGGTGGACGTCAACGAGGCGGCGGCACAGCGGGTCGCCGACGGTCTGGGTGTCGGCAGGCAGGCCTGCGCCGCGGCGTTGGACGTTAGCGACCGCACGCGCGTCGATGCGCTCATGACCGAGGCCGCCGACCGGTTCGGACGGCTCGACGTTCTCGTGAACTGCGCCGGTGTCCGGGGCGTCGGGTCGGTCATGGATGTCGAGCCCGACCCATGGCGACGCGTCCATGCGGTCAATCTGGAAGGCACTCTCAACGCCTGCCAATCCTTCGCGCGGCTGGCAAGTCAGGCCGGCAGACCGGCCGCGATCGTCAATGTCTCGTCGATGGCTGGGATCATGGGCATTCCGAATCGGGCGAGCTATGTCTCGTCGAAGCACGCGATCATCGGGCTCACGCGCGCGCTGGCCATGGAAGTTGGCCCATTGGGCATACGCGTCAACGCCGTGGCGCCAGGCATGATCCGTACCCCCATGACGGAGGTCATGTTTCAAGATCCGGACGACGAGCGACGCATCCGCGCCTCTCAGCCGCTCGGCCGGGAAGGCCGGGCGGAAGAAGTCGCCGCAGCGATCCTCTTCCTTGCTTCCGACCAGGCGAGCTTCGTGACCGGAGCGATCCTGCCGGTGGACGGAGGCTTTTCCGCCGGCAAGGGCCGGTAGCGGATTTCAGCGGCTGATCGCGACCGATGCGCACTCCAAATCATGGCGAGGCTACCGCGCCCCGGCGCGGCCGGCCTGCGACGCTAGGAGAGACCAGGCCATGACGAGCTTCGATACGGACACCCTGCACGAATTGCGCCACGTGCAGGAAGTCGCGATCCGGACCGAGAGCACCCCAAGAACGCTGTGGTGATCTGGGTGGCGGTGGCTGACGACGAGGTCTTCGTGCGATCGGTACGCGGCACCAAGGGGCGTTGGTACCGGGACCTCGCGGCAGGCGGGCCCGCCACGCTGGAGTTTGCCGGCCGCCGGCTGGCGGTGCAGGCGATCCCGGCGAGCGAGCCCGCTGCGGTCGGCCGGGCCAGCCGCGAATACCTGAGGAAGTACCAGCTGAGCCCCTATGCGCAGGCGATGGTGCGCTCTGAAGTCCTGCCGACCACGCTGCGGCTCCAACCGCGCTGACCGGCGGGCGGCAGCGCGGCGGGCTGCCAACAAAGGGAGAGCGGGGCAATCGAGATCAAACCAAGCGGTTCGGGCCTCCTCGAAGGAGAAAACGATGCAGAAGCGCAAACTTGGCAACGGCAATCTGGAAGTCTCGGCCATCGGGTTGGGCTGCATGGGACTGAGCTTCGGCTACGGTCCGGCGGTCGACAAGCAGGATGGAATCGCGCTGATCCGGTCGGCCGTGGAGCGTGGGGTCACCTTCTTCGATACCGCTGAAGTCTACGGCCCGTTCACCAACGAGGACCTCGTGGGCGAGGCTCTTGCCCCCGTTCGCGCGCAGGTCGTGATCGCAACCAAGTTCGGCTTCGATCTCGATCCGAACACCGGCCAGAACCGGGGCCTGAACAGTCGGCCGGAGCACATCAAGGAGGTCGCCGAGGCCTCGCTCAGGCGGCTGAGGATCGACGTCATCGATCTGTTCTACCAGCACCGCGTCGACCCGAACGTGCCGATCGAAGACGTCGCCGGCGCGGTCAAGGACCTGATCCGGGAAGGCAAGGTCAAGCACTTCGGACTTTCCGAGCCGGGCGTGCAGACGATCCGTCGGGCTCACGCGGTCCAGCCGGTCACGGCGGTTCAGAGCGAATATTCCCTGTGGTGGCGGCAGCCCGAGGCGGAGGTGCTGCCGACGCTCGAGGAACTCGGGATCGGCTTCGTCCCCTTCAGCCCCCTGGGCAAGGGTTTCCTCACGGGCGCCATCGACGCGAACACGACGTTCGACAGCACCGATTTCCGCAACATCGTTCCCCGCTTCACGCCGGAGGCTCGGAAAGCGAACCAGGCCCTGGTCGATCTGCTCCGCGAAATCGCGGACCGGAAACGGGCGACCCCTGCTCAGATCGCGATCGCCTGGCTGCTCGCTCAAAAGCCGTGGATCGTGCCGATCCCCGGCACCACGAAGCTGCACCGGCTGGAGGAGAACATCGGAGCGGCTGGCGTCGAACTGACTGCCGACGATCTCCGCGACATTGAGCGCGCGGTCTCCAAGGTCACGGTGCAAGGAGCCCGGTACCCGGAACATCTGCAGCAGCTGGTCGGTCGCTGAGCGGCGGTCATGGCAGGCAGGAGCCAAGATTACGAGCAATAACACAGTATTCCTCGCCAGCACGCTGGTCGTGCTCTGCGCCGCGGCTACCGCAATTCGGCTCCTATCTGCGCCGTCGCTCGGTACCGGTCGCAAAGGGTGTCTTTAAGCGGTTCATGGCTTCCTGAAGCGCGACGAGGGGAGTGGATCGCTCCGCGCCATGACCCGCCCCCGCCTCTGAGGGCGGGTCTGCGGGCGCGGGGGTAAAGGCGAAGTTAAGGCGGCCGAAGGCAGACCGAGAGGGCGCTCATAGGAGTACGCGCGGACTGGCTCCGAGGCCGCAGCCCGGAGTCATTGCCCTTGACGGAACGAGGTGACCACGTCGCGGCCGTCGCGCTCCTCATAGATATACGTAACCTTTTGCCCGACCTTGGGGAAGGCGATCTCGCTGTTCAGCGTCATGTAGATCGTCTGGCCATTGATCATGATGGCACCGGTATCCTCGTTCACCGACCTCACGGTGCCGGTGATCACCTGCTCAGCTGGGGAACCGGCGCTCTTGGCCGGGCTCGCCTGATCCGTTCCGGCAGCGGTGGCCGCCGGGACGGCCGCAGCGAGCAACAGAACGAAAGCCGCGGCAGAGAATATCTCACGCATGGTTGTGCTCCCTCGGTATCGCCCGCCGGTCCCCACCGGCAGGCATCTCGTACGGTGTTGGTCGAGCCTCGTCGAATTGGTCACTCGCTACGGCGCGGGCCGGAAGACCCAGACGGCTGCGCCCTCGCCGCCGCTGGCCCGGACCGCGAGATAGAGACGATCGCGTTCGGGAACGAACAGCGCGGTCCGGGCGCCTGCCATGGTCGGGATGCGTGCCAGCTCCTCGTAGGTGTCACCGTGCTGCTGGATGACCTCGAGGAAGCCCGCGCCGCAGCTGAGATAGACGCGCTGGCGCTGGCGTCGAGAAAGACATCGTCGGTGTCACCGCAGGCTGGCAGGCGTGCTAACGGCGCGCCCGAACGGGTGTCGAACACGGCAAGTAGGGCGGGCTTGCGGTAAACGACCATGAGTCGCCCATTGGCCTCGTCGAGCGCCATGGGGAAATTGGCCCCCGCGTCGGCGATGCTCCAGCCCGCCACTTGCTGGCCCGTGCCCCGATCCACCACGACGATCTGTTGCGCGTCCGGCACGTTCACGAAGATCCGCGTCCCGCCGCGCTCGAGCTGAAAGGATTCGGGGTGCCCGGGCAGAGGGATCTTCGCGTCGAGCTTGCCGGACGCGGCCGAGATCAGGGCCAGGGCGCCCTCGCCGTAGCCGACCACCACCTGCCCGTCCTTGGGCGCGAGGCGGACATTGTCGGCGTCGCTACCGAGCCGGAGAGGGTCGAGCGGGGTGAGCCCGGCGCCGGTGAAGCGGTGAACCACGCCGTCGCCCGCATCAGCCACGAAGACCGTGTCGGAGGCAGGGTCGTACGCAACGCCCTGCGGCTCCGCGAGGCCGCCGATCCGGCGCAGGAGTTTGCCTGCGGCAAGATCCAGGACGCCCAGGCTGTTGTTGCCGAGCTCGGCGACGAACAGGCGTTGCCGGGGGAGATCGACCGCGAGGTGGTCGATCCGGCCGCTCACCTCGCCAAGAGGGATTTTCTGCTCCAGGACCAGCGGTTGCGCCGGGCCCGCCCTGGCGGGCAACCCCGAGCCCATGAGCCCCACGAGCATGAAGGAAACGGCGAGCAGCTCACGGCCGCGTGGCAATCCGTTCAATTTCCCCTCCTGCGCGGTGCCGTCTGACGTTCGGTCCGGAGAGCGGATACGAAGGACATGACAAAGGTCGCCGACATGCCCTCCGATGCCGTCCCATCAGCTAGCTCTTCTTGATGTTCATCTGGTCGAGCGCAACACGCAGACCCTTAGCGAGGGTTTGCGCGTCGGCATTGGCCCAGAAATGCATGAAGAATAGGCGTGGCTCGTCGTTCAGCATGTGATTGTGGAGGGCCGTCACCTCGATCCCGTGCTCGCGCAAGGCCAGCAGGACCGGATTGACCTCGCTCGCTGTGAGCACGAAATCGCCGGTGATCGCCGCCTTGCCGCCCTCCGTGGGCTGGAAGTTGATCGCGATGCCGGTGCCCATGGAGCGCGGCACGGCCATCCCGGCGTCGCTGACCGGCTCGGCGCGCGGCACGGTGAACTGGTAGACACCGCCGTTGACCTTGCCTTTCTGGCCGATGACCTCGTCCAATTTGGCGGTATCGAGGTCGATCGTCTGAGGCGCGCCCGGCGCGGCGGCCGTGGCGAACGGTGTGCCACTTAGCGCCAGGGCGGCGTGCAGCGTGGTCGCCAGCTTCACCGGATCGCCGTGGCCCTCTACGTGCATGTACATGGTGGCGGGTGAGGATCGCAGCAGATGATTATGCAGCGCCGTGATCTCGATCCCGCCCTCGGCCAAGCTCTTCATCACGGGGTTGACCTCATCCTGTGTGAGCACGAGGTCGCCCATGACCATGGCGCCGTCGCCCGCGGGCTCGAAGGCGAGCCACGAGCCGAGCGCGAGCGCCGGCCTGATCTCCACCCCGTCGAGCGTGACCTTCAGGTCGGAGCGCGGCAGACCGACGCGGTAGACCCCGTCCGGTTGCACGGCGCCCGCCTTCCCCAAGGCGTCCTCGACCTTCTTCCAGTCGATGTCCGCTGCGAACACCGGGATCGAGAGCCCGAGAGCAGCGATCACCGCCGCCATGCGAAGGCCCCTCGACATGAGCGTCTCCTCTCGTGGTTCGTTTCCAGCCTTTGCCGGTCGTTGTCGCGGCGGTTGTGGCCTGCCCTAGTCGAACTTCTCCGGTACTTTCTTGAAGGTCTGGCCCTGCAGCAGGGTCACCTCTGCGGTCGGGTGACCGGCCGTCATCTCGGGAACGCTGCTGACGGCGCGATAGCCGGGGTGGGCTTTGAGCGCCTTCTCGGTGGCGGCGAGCAGCGAGACGGTCGCCTTGTCGACGGCCGCTTTCTGCTTCGTGGCGGCTTCGAGATCGCCGGGGTCCGTGATCTTGTCGGCCTCGGCGATCGCGCCGGTCTTCGGGTCCACCACGACCTCGGCGAAGCCGCCGCTCTTCGCTGTATAGACCGAGAGCTGGAGCTTCCCGTCCGCGACCTCGAACTTGGCCGAGACCGGCGTCCCTTCGCGCTCGCTCGCTTTCAGCCCGTCCTCCAGCGTCACTTTGGTATCCTTGAGCGCGGCGGCGAGCGCGGCCTGGTCCGACTTCTCATCCGCACGCGTCATCCCTGGCAAGACGACCGGGATCATGCCGGCAAGAGCGCCTAGCGTGACGACGAAGCGGTTCATGGTCAGCCTCCTGGTTCGTCCGACTGAGTGAGGGGACGGCGGCGGTCACGGGATGCCTGGGCTGATCCTCGGAGGCCGGCCGCCTCAGGCGTCGATTACCAAGGGGTGCGGTCGACGCCTTCCCGAACGCCGACACGATAGCGGGGTCGTGCGATGATACAAGCGTTGCATCATTACAATTCCGTGATACATGCATGCAGGTGGGCCATCAAACCGACGCTTCCGCCGGAAGCCGCTGGCTGCTGCTGCTTCACCAGCTGCCGGCCAAGCCCGCATATTTCCGGGTGAAGGTCTGGCGCCGCCTGCAGAGCCTCGGTGCCGTAGCGGTGAAGAACGCGGTCTACGCGCTGCCCTACGACGAGCAGACGCAGGAGGATTTCGAGTGGCTCCTGCGCGAGATCACCGAAGGCGGGGGCGAGGCTGTGGTGTGCGAGGCCAGGCTCATCGACGGCCTCTCCGATGCGGAGGTGCGCGCGCTGTTCAATCGCGCTCGCGACGAGGGCTACGATGCCATTGCCAAAGAGGCGCGATCGATCGGCGCCGAGCTCGGGGACGCGCCGCCGCCGGCGAAGCGAGCTGAAGCGAAGGCGCAGCTCGCGCGGCTCAAGAACCGCCTCGCCCAGCTCGTGGCGATCGATTTTTTCGGCGCCGATCGGCGCCCGCCCGCCGAAGGGCTGCTCGCCGAGCTCGAGGAACGTGTCGCCGAGCCAGCCACGGCAGAACCACCCGAAGCAGCTTCGAGGGAGATCCACGCGTTGCAGAACGTACGCGGGCGGACCTGGGTGACGCGACAGGGCGTCTTTGTCGACCGGATCGCCTCGGCCTGGCTGATCCGCCGGTTCATCGACCCGGAAGCCCGGTTCAAGTTCGTCCCGGCCAAGGGCTACCAGCCGGAGTTTGGGGAGCTCCGGTTCGACATGTTCGAGGCCGAGTTCACGCACCAGGGCGATCGGTGCACGTTTGAGGTCCTGCTCGAACAGGCCGGGCTGGATGATCCCGCGCTACGCGCGATCGCCGAGATCGTGCACGACATCGACCTCAAGGACGCAAAGTTCGGCCGCGACGAGGCAGCCGGCATTGCCAGCCTGATTGCCGGCATCGCACGGGCCCATGCCAAGGATGAGGACCGTCTCGCCCAGGGCGTCGCCTTGTTCGAGAATCTGTATGCCTCCTTTCGCAACCGCCGGCGCGGCTCCAGCTGAGCCCGCAAGGTCAAGGGCCCGCGAGTGCACCAGGTCGGCGCTGTCGGTGGGCCGCAGGCCTGCGGTGGCTCGGCATTCCGCCCAGGCTGGCCGCCTACTCGTTCGCTGGTGCCCGCGACTTCCTGGCGCTCGGGGTGATCGCGTGATCCCGCGCGTCTCGGGCGCCGGCATGCTGACACGGTCGGCTATCCGGCCCGCTGGCGCTGCGCCGGAGACGCGCCTCCTGCTGGCCGCGCGCGGCTTGCGGGCGGTCGGCGACGGCTTCGTAAGCCTGCTGCTGCCGGTCTATCTGCTCGCGCTCGGGTACGGTGCCTTCGAGACCGGCGTCATCGCGACCGCGACGCTTGCCGGCTCGGCGCTCCTCACTCTGCTCGTTGGCCTCTACGCTCACCGCGCCTCGGGACGGACGCTGCTGGTCGGCGCCGCCCTTTTGATGATGCTGACCGGCATCGCCTTTGCCAGCTTCGAGGACTTTTGGCCCCTCCTCCTCGTCGCCTTCGTCGGCACGCTCAATCCGTCCTCGGGGGATGTCAGCGTCTTCCTGCCGCTGGAGCAGGCGCAACTCGCCCGCTCGGTCAGCGATCGTGGCCGCACGCGCCTGTTCGCCCGCTACAGCTTCATCGGATCGATCATGGCGGCGGTGGGCGCACTCGGCGCCGCCCTTCCCGAGGCCGCGGCGGAACTCTGGGGCACGGGGCTCAAGCCCGCGCTCCAGGCGTCGTTCCTGGTCTACGCCGGCCTGGGCGGGTTCGCGTTGCTGCTCTATCGGCACCTGCCACGGGCTGCGGAGATCGCCGATCCCGGTCGAGCGCCCGCGCAGCCGCTTGGACGCTCGCGTCGCATCGTGCTCACGCTGGCGGCTCTGTTCAGTCTCGACGCCTTCGCCGGGGGCTTGGTCGTCCAGTCGCTGCTGGCGCTCTGGCTGTTCGAGCGCTTCGGCCTCTCGCTCGCGGCCGCCGCCGCCATCTTCTTCTGGACGGGCGTGCTCTCGGCCCTCTCCTACTTCGCCGCCGCCTGGATCGCGGAGCGGATCGGGCTCATCAACACGATGGTGTTCACGCACCTGCCGGCCAATCTCTGCCTCGCCCTCGTCCCCTTCGCCCCAAGCCTTCCTCTCGCGATCACATTGCTGTTCGTGCGCAGCGCGCTGTCACAAATGGACGTACCGACCCGGACATCCTACGTCATGGCGGTGGTCGCTCCCGAGGAGCGACTGGCGGCCGCCAGCATGACCTCGGTGCCGCGCAGCCTCGCCGCGGCGGCGAGCCCTATGCTGGCCGGGGCACTGCTCGCAGCCTCCGGCTTCGGCTGGCCGCTGCTGCTCGCCGGCGGACTGAAGATCACCTACGACCTGCTCCTCCTGGCGATGTTCCGAAACGTGCGCCCGCCGGAGGAGACGGCCGAATGCTCCCGCCCGTAGCGTTCAGTCGAGGAGCTACAGGACTCGTGCGAAGGCCGTATTGCGCGGGTCTGTCGCCCCTCGCCAACGGGATGGTCGTGCTGGGTCTGTTCGTCAGCCTCAGCATGGCCATCGGCATGACCACGACGGTGGCGGCTATCGCCATCGCCCTGATCGTGTGCCGCCGGTGGCTGGCGCAGCTCCTTGCGCGGCATGGCGCGAAGGTCGAGCGTATCGCCACGGGGCTCGAGATCCTCGGTGCAGCCGCCGTCACGATGATCGGATTGGCGCTCCTGGCGGGCGAGATGACGTAGGCGGCAGTCATCAGAAGTGAAGGCAAGCATGGGCGGTTGCGTAGCGGATCAAATCAGTCCGGCTTCGTGCATCATTGTTCGTGTAAGTTCGTGGATCGTTACATCATTCCTTGATCGCGCCGGTCATCGAGGAGACGTAGTGCTCGACGAAGAACGAGTAGATGATCGCGACCGGGATCGAGCCGAGCAGGGCGCCGGCCATCAAGGCGCCCCAGTGGTAGACGTCGCCCTCGACCAGCTCCGAGAGCACCGCGACCGGCACGGTCTTGTTCTCGGACGAGGAGATGAACGTCAGCGCGTAGATGAACTCGTTCCAGCACAGCGTGAAGGCGAAGATCCCGGCCGAGATCAGGCCCGGGATCGACAGCGGCAGGATGATCTTGGTCAGGATCTGGATGCGCCCGGCGCCATCGATCAGGGCGCACTCCTCGAGCTCGTAGGGAATCGTCTTGAAGTAGCCCATCAGGAGCCAGGTCGAGAACGGGATCAGGATGGTCGGGTAGGTCAGGATCAGGGCCAGCGGGCTGTCGAACAGGTGGTACTGGAAGACGATGATCGCGAGCGGGATGAACAGGATCGAGGGCGGCACCAGATAGGCGAGGAAGATCATGCCGCCGACCGTGCTCGACCCGCGGTAACGGATGCGCACGATCGCGTAGGCGGCCATCAGGCTCGCGACCAGCGACAGCGTGGTCGCGCTGATCGAGACGTACATGGTGTTCCACATCCAGTGCGGATAGGCGGTCTCGAACAAGAGCTTGTGGAAATGCTCGAGCGTCGGGTTGACGACCCACCAGGGATTGTGGGTCTTCATGTCGATCAGCTCGTTGTTCGGTTTGATGCTGGTCAGCGCCATCCAGTAGAACGGGAACAAGAGGACGATCAGGAACAGCATGATCGGCAGATAGACCGTGATCACCTTGGTGTGCAGGCGCTCGAGGTACTGCATGCCCTCGCGCTCGCTGCGGCGGCGGTCGCGCCAGCCCTGGAGCAGGCCGGCTTTGTTCGCCGTGGCCTCATCGGCGGGCAGGCGGGTCAGCGGTTCGGCCATGGCCGGTTGCTCCTGGTCGCTCTCGACCTCGATCAGTCGTCGGTCCCGCCCTGCTGCCACTTGCGCCGCTGCAGGCCGAACCAGCTGAACATGATCGCGCCGAGCAGGAAGGGGATCATCGCGGTCGAGATCGCCGCCCCCTCGCCGAGCGAGCCGCCGAGGATCGCGCGCTGGAAGCTCAGCGTCGCCATCAGATGGGTGGCGTTCAAGGGTCCGCCCCGGGTCATGGCGTAGATCAGCTGGAAGTCGGTGAAGGTGAACAGCACCGAGAAGGTCATGACCACGGCGATGATCGGGGTCAGCATCGGGAAGGTGACGTGGCGGAACAGCTGCCAGCGGTTGGCGCCGTCGATGATCGCCGCCTCGTAGAGGGTCGGCGAGATGGTCTGCAGGCCGGCCAGGAGCGTGATCGCGACGAACGGGATGCCGCGCCAGACGTTGGCCACGATCACCGAGGCGCGGGCGTTGTTCGGGGTGCCGAGAAAGTCGATGTACTGATCGATCAGGCCCATCCGCTCGAGCGACCAGCTGATGATCGAGAACTGGCTGTCGTAGATCCACCAGAAGGCAATCGCCGAGAGCACCGTCGGCACGATGAACGGCAACAGGATGATCGCCCGGATGAAGGCCTTGAACGGGATCGAGTGGTTGAGCAGGATCGCGAGGTAGAGGCCGAGGCCGAATTTGAACACGCTGGCGACGATCGTGTAGAGGAAGGTGTTGAACACCGCGAGCCAGAACACCTGATCGTCCCACAGCCACGCGAAGTTCTCGAGGCCGATGAAGACCCCCGGGCGCCCGATCTTGGTGTCGGTGAAGGAGAGCCAGACGCCCAGCCCGAGCGGATAGGTCAGGAACAGGATCAGGAACGCGCCCGCCGGCAGCATGAACCAGAAGCCGACCCAGGTGCGGTTGTGCTTGAGCCGGCTCCAGGACCACCAGGGCAGGGCGGCGGCGTAGGTCGCGCGTCCAGCAATCGTCGCCAAGGTGCCGATCCTTTCCTCTGAGGGCCCGGCGAAGGCAGGCCGGCGGGAACGGCCCGCCCGCCGGCCGGTCGCCGATCAGACCCGGTCGTTACGGTTGGCGCGCTTCCCGGCTTTTGCCATGGCGTCCTCCGGGCTCGACGCGCCGGTCGCCGCCGCGGCGACCCGGTCGCCGATCACGACCCCCGCCGGCCCGGCGCCGCGCGCGGCCGCGCTCTGCAGCAGGGATCGGCGGTCGATCCCGATCATCCCCAAGACCTCCCTGATCCAGGCCTCCGATCGATGCCTTCCTGCGTGGTCGACCCGACCCGCGCCGGCGGCACGACCCGACGGTTTGGAGGCTGCGATCAGGCTACTCCACAACCGCCGGCGATGTCACCAGCCGGGCGTTCAAAAAGTCGCAGGGGCGCGGACCGGCGGTCCACGGGCATCCGTCGCGCGCCGCTCAGCCGCGCCTCGAGCCAGCTGCCTTGTTGACGCAGCGGCGCCGCCGATCGCCCGGGCTCAGCGCCCGGCCGCGGCCGCATGGGACGTGCCATCTGGCAAAACCGTGGACCGCGCCCGAAGAACCCCTTACACTGAGGGCAGAGCCGAATGCCGCCGGCGCGCTTCAGCCTCGCCTCGGAGCCTGGTCTGATCGCGCAGGCGGCTCCACCAGGGAGGCAGCAAAAATGAAGAAGACCGACTCGACCACGCCGACATCGCCAGCCAAGACCACGTCGCCAGCCAAGACCACGTCGCCAGCCAAGACCACGTCGCCAGCCAAGACCACGTCGCCAGCCAAGACCATCATGTCCCGGCGCAGGTTCGTCGAGACGACCGCGGTCGCCGGCGGCGCCCTGCTCGCCACGCCCTTCCTCGGCGGCAAGGCGCCGGCCTATGCGCAGGCGCGCAAGGTGCACTATCTGCAGTGGAGCAGCTTCATCCCCGCCGCCGACGTCGAGATCGACCGCCAGGCCGCGGAGTTCACGAAGGCGACCGGGATCGCGGTCACGGCCGAGAAGATCAACCAGAACGACATGCCGGCCCGGATCACCGCGGCGATCGAGAGCGGCAGCGGCGCCGACGTGATCCAGCTGAACGCCAACCAGCCCCAGCTGTTCGCCAACGGTCTGGCCGACCACAACGCGCTCATGAAGGAGCTCGGGGGTGATCAGATCTACGAGTGGGCGCGCGCCGCCGCCGTGGTCGACGGGGTCGCCCGCGGCGTGCCGCTGTTCAACCTCGGCAATGCCACCGTCTACCGCAAGGACGTGTTCAACGACCTGGGCCTCAAGGTGCCCAACACCTGGGACGAGTATCTCAAGGTCGGCACCGCGATCAAGAACGAGAACCTGCCGGTCGGGCAGACGCTCGGCCACACCTTCGGCGACGCCCCGACCTTCGTCTACCCGCTGATGTGGAGCTTCGGCGGCATGGAGGTCGACAAGTCGGGCAAGGTCGTGATCAACTCGAAAGGCACCCAGGACGCGCTCGCCTTCATGAAGGAGTTCTGGGAAGCGGCCTGCGATCCCGGCGGCTTCGCCTGGGACGACACCAGCAACAACCGCGCCTTCCTCGGCCAGACCATCGGCGCGACCCTGAACGGCGCCAGCATCTACTTCGTCGCGAAGAACAGCCCCGACAAGTACCCGGGCTTCGCCGAAAAGCTCGACCATTTCCTCAATCCGGAGGGCCCGGCAGGGCGGTTCCACTTCGTCCAGCCGCGAACGCTCAGCATCATGGCGTACGCGCCGGACAAGGAATGCCGCCGCCGAGTACATCCGCTGGTCGTTCAAGGACGAGAACTTCGACAAGTTCATGTGGGTCAACCAGGGCTACGTCCAGGGCCTGACGCCGAAGTGGGAGACCCACCCGGTGTGGAAGTCCGATCCGGCGATCGCGATCTACGCCACCAATCCGCGCTACGGCCGGGCCTCCGGCTACGCCGGCCCGTGGAACCGGCAGTCGGGCGAGGTCGTGGAGAAGTACATCATCGTCGACATGTTCGCCCGCGCGGCGCGCGGCGAGGACCCCAAGGCGATCGCTGACTGGGCCCAGAAGGAGCTCGAGAACGTCTACGGCGCGTGACCTCGGGTCCTTGGTGACGGGCGGCCCGCGGCGGGCCCGGGCGGGAGCGATGCCGGCGTTCGGTGGCTTCGCCTCGTCGCCGCGGGCTGCCCTCCACCCTCTGCTAGGGGATGACAGTCATTGAGATCGACCCTCCGCACTGAGGCTCGCGCTGACGCGGCTCGGATCGAGACCGGTCGTGCCGAAGCGGCTCCGGTCCAGGCCACGCAGAGGGGCCGGATCGCGCTCGCTCTCGAGGACGAGAGGATCCTGGGTTTCGTTCTGCTCACGCCGGCCATGCTCTTGATCCTGGTCTTCATCGCCTACCCGTTCGGTCTGGGCATCTGGATGTCGCTGACCGACAAGCTGGTGGGCACGTCCGGCAAGTTCGTCGGCCTCGCCAACTACGCCAAGCTGCTGCAGAGCGACATCTTCCGCACCGCCGCCTGGAACACGGTGTTCTTCACCTTCATGGCGACGGTGTTCAAGGCGGCGCTTGGGATGTGGCTCGCGGTCCTGCTCAATCGCAAGTTCCATCTGGCGCGGGTGACGCGAGCGACGGTTCTGCTGCCGTTCATCATCCCGACGGTGCTGAGCACGCTTGCCTGGCTGTGGATGTTCGATGCCACCTTCAGCGTCTTCAACTGGGTGCTGCGCTGGCTGTGGCAGATGCAGATCGGCCTGTTCGGCATCGTGCTCAAGCCCAACTGGGGCTACTTCCACGGGCCCCTGTGGCTCGGTGATCCCGGCTGGGCGATGGCCTCGGTGATCATCGTCAACGTCTGGCGTGGCCTGCCGTTCTTCGCGATCTCGTTTCTGGCCGCCCTGCAGACGATTCCCCAGGAATTGTACGACGCCGCGGACCTCGACGGCGCGACCGGCTGGAGCAAGTTCTGGCATGTGACCCTGCCGATGATCAAGCCGGTGGCGATCGTGGTGGTCGTGTTCTCGATCGTCGTCACCTTCGCGGACTTCCAGCTGGTCTACGTCCTGACCCGCGGCGGCCCGAACAACGCCACCAACCTGCTGGCCACGCTCGCCTACCAGCTCGGCATGACCTCGGGCAACCTCGGCCAGGGCGCGGCGGTGTCGCTGTTCATGCTGCCGATCCTGGCCATGGTGATCGTGTTTCAGCTCTGGTATCTGCGCCGCCAGGGCGTGCGCTGAGCGCGTGCGCCACGGATACCCGGGAGCGACCTGATGGGCTCGATCGTCGGCGAGACCTACCTCAAGAGGTTGATGGTATTTTACCTACCGCTCTTCCTGTTCGTGTTCGTCACGCTGTTCCCGTTCGTGTGGATGTTCATCACCTCGATCAAACCTGACCAGGAGCTCTACAATCCACGGCTGTCGCCCTTCCTGGTGCGCGAGCCGACCCTGAGCCACTGGAAAAGCTTGTTAAATGACACCCTGTTCGTTCAGTGGGCGATCAACACGCTTTGGGTCGCGTGCGCATCGACCTTGATCTCGCTGTTCGCCGGCGTGCTCGCGGGCTACGCGCTCGCCCGGCTGATCTTCCCCGGCTCGACGGTGTTCGGCATTGCCATTTTCGTCACCTATCTGGTTCCGCCGACGTTGTTGTTCATCCCGCTGACCGGGGTGATCTCGTGGATGGGCTTGCAGGACTCGACCTGGTCGCTGATCTTCACCTATCCGACCTTTCTGGTGCCGTTCTGCACCTGGCTGCTGATGGGCTATTTCCAGACCATCCCCAAGGAGCTCGAGGAGTGCGCCCGGATCGACGGCGCCACGCGCATCCAGGCGATGGTGTTCATCATCCTGCCGATCGCGGTGCCGGGCATCCTGTCCGCCGGGATCTTCGCCTTCACGCTGTCGTGGAACGAGTTTCTGTACGCGCTGGTCTTCATCTCCTCGCCGGCGAACAAGACCATCCCGGTCGGGGTGACCAGCGAGTTGATCAAGGGCGACGTGTTCTTCTGGGGCTCGCTGATGGCAGGCGCCCTGTTGGGCTCGGTGCCGGTGGCGATCGTCTATTCCTTCTTCGTCGAGCACTACGTCTCGGGGATCACCGGCGCGGTCAAAGGCTGAGCGGCGCGCCGCGCGCTATGTGTCCGCTGGCGGTTCGGCGGCCTCGAGGGCGGCCCGGTTGACGCAGTTGCGCAGCCGCTGCCCGACCAGATAGTCGCGCACCGTCTCCGCCGACTTGCGCCGCAGGTCGGCCCGGCCGTCGGGCGACAGCCAGGCGACGTGCGGGGTCAGCAGCAGGCGCCCGTCCAGCCACGGCTCGCGGCGGCGAAAGGCCTGGATCAGCGGGTGCGACGGGTCGGGCGGCTCGGCCGGCAGGACGTCCAGGCCGGCGCCGCCCAGGCCGCCGTCGCGGAGCGCCGTCTCGAGCGCGCCGAGATCGACCAGCCCGCCGCGCGCGGTATTGATCAGGAGCGCCCCCTTCTTGAACGCCCCGAGCGCCGCGCCGTTGATCAGATTGGCGTTGTCGGCGGTCAGCGGGCAGTGCAGGCTGACCACGTCGGCTTCGGTGAGCAGAGCCTCGAGGCTCTGCGCCCGGCGCCAGCCCTGCGCCAGGTCGGCACCATCGGGCAGCAGGGGATCGTAGAAAATGACCTCCATGTCGAGGCCGCGCGCGCGCCGGGCCGCCGCGGTGCCGATCCGGCCGAGGCCCACGACCCCGAAGCACGCGCCGCGCAGCCGGCGCACCAGCGGCGCGCCGGCCCAGTGCCAGCCGGCGTGCGGATCGGCGAGCAGACGGGCGTGGTAGGAGACCAGGCCGCGGGCGAGCCCGAGCATCAGCGCGATCGCATGGTCGGCGACCTCGGTCGTGCCGTAGTCGGGCACGTTGCAGACCGGGATCCTCCGCTCGCCGCAGGCGGCGATGTCGATGTGGTCGTAGCCGACGCCCGCCCGGACCAGAATCCGGCAGCTCGCCAGACGGTCGATCAGGGCGCGGTCGACCGGCACGCCGAAATACACGATCAGGGCATCGGCGGTGCGCCAGCGCTCGTCCGGGATGCGCTCGGCGCTGAGCTCGTGGTGCACGGCGACCTCGAACTCGGCACCGAGGACCTCGCGCTCGATCAGGCCGTCGTCCTCGAACAGCGCATCGGGTAGCAGAACCAGCATGGCCTCGACGTCTCCCTCGCAAGGCGACGAACGTAGCAGGCACCGCCGGCCCGTCCAGCCCCGTCCGCCTGCGGCTGCGATCCGTCTTGCTCCGGCGCCGACTTCGCCTAGCATGAGCCGGCCCGGGTCGGGTGGAGCGGGGCAGGGGCTGCACCGCGGTTGGATCCAAGCCGAGGGGAGGAGCAGGTGGCCGGACGACTGGAGGGCAAGCGGGTGCTGATCACGGCGGCGGCCCAGGGCATCGGGCGCGCGAGCGCGCTCGCCATGGCCCGCGAGGGTGCTGCGGTCCTGGCGACCGACGTCAACACCACATTGCTGGCCGAGCTCGAGGCAACTTTGGGCGTGAGCACGGCGCCGCTGGATGTCACCGACGCTGCCCAGATCGCCGGGCTGGCCGCTGCCCAGGCGCCGTTCGATGTCCTGGTCAATGTTGCCGGCTATGTCCATTCGGGATCGATTCTCGATTGCGACGAAAGAGCTTACGACTTTTCTATGAACCTGAACGTCAAGTCGCTCTACCGCATGATCCGGGCGTTCCTGCCGGCGATGCTGGCGGCCGGAAGGGGCAGCATCGTCAACGTCGCCTCGGTCTGCTCGAGCCTCAAGGGCCTGCCCAACCGCTTCGTCTACGGCACCAGCAAGGCGGCCGTGATCGGGCTCACCAAATCGGTCGCCGCCGACTACGTCGGCCGCGGCATCCGCTGCAATGCGATCTGCCCGGGCACGATCGAGACGCCCTCGCTCGAGGACCGGATCGCGGCCTTCGACGATCCCGAGGCGGCGCGCCGGGCGTTCATCGCCCGCCAGCCGATGGGCCGCCTCGGGACGCCCGAGGAGATCGCCGCGATCGCCCTCTACCTCGCCGCCGACGAGAGCATCTACACCACCGGCCAGCTGTTCGTGGTCGACGGCGGCATCCTGATCTGAGCCGGCGCCCAGAGCCAGCGATCGCCCTCGATCGTGCGCCCGGAGCCGGCCGCCGATCCCGGCCCGCCGCCCGCGCCCGAGCGTCCGGAGCCGCCGGCGCGCGCGCCCCTGCTCTGGACCAGCCTGGTCGCGCTCGGGATCGTCTACGGCGACATCGGCACCAGCCCGCTGTACGCGCTCCGCCAGAGCTTTCTCGGCCAGGGGGCGCCGCTCGCCGCCACGCCCACCAACGTGCTGGGCGTGCTGTCGCTGATCTTCTGGGCGCTGATCGTCGTCATCTCGATCAAATACCTCCTGCTGGTGCTGCGCGCCGACAACCGCGGCGAGGGCGGCATCATCGCCCTGGTCTCCCTGCTCAGCCCGGGCCAGGCCAGGCCCGGCAGCCTGCGCTACGCCCTGATCTCGATCGGCCTGTTCGGCGGCACGCTGCTGTACGGCGACGGCACGATCACGCCCGCGATCTCGGTGCTCAGCGCGATCGAAGGCCTGAAGGTCGCGACCCCTGCCTTCGAGCCGCTGGTGGTCCCGATCACGATCGCCATCCTGGTCAGCCTGTTCGCCGTCCAGCATCGCGGCACCGCCGCCATCGGCCAGGTCTTCGGTCCGATCATGCTGGTCTGGTTCCTGATTCTGGCCGGGCTCGGGATCGGCGGCATCGTCCGCGCGCCCTCGGTGCTCCTGGCGCTCGACCCGCGCCATGCCTTCATCTTCTTCCAGGCCCAGGCACGGCTGGCGTTCCCGGTGCTGGGCGCGGTGTTCCTGGTGGTCACCGGCGGCGAGGCGCTGTATGCCGACATGGGCCACTTCGGCCGCCTGCCGATCCGCCTGGCCTGGTTCGCGCTCGTGCTGCCGGCGCTGGTCCTGAACTATTTCGGCCAGGGCGCCCTGGTGCTGAGCAATCCGACCGAGATCGATCAGCCGTTCTACGAGCTGGCGCCGGCCTGGGCGCTCTACCCGCTGGTCCTGCTCGCCGCCGCGGCGACCATCATCGCCTCCCAGGCGGTGATCTCCGGGGTGTTCTCGCTGACCGGGCAGATCGTGCAGCTGCGCCTGCTGCCGCGCCTCAACATCATCCACACCCACGGCGAGGAGCGCGGCCAGATCTACATCCCGAGCGTCAACTGGGCCCTGATGGCCGCGACCATCGGCCTGGTCCTGGGCTTCCGCTCGTCGAGCAGTCTCGCTTCGGCCTACGGGGTCGCGATCTCGACCATGATGGTGATCACCACCGTGCTCGCCTTCTTCGTCGCCACCCGCTGGGGCTGGAACGTCTGGTGGACCGGCCTGCTGGCGGCCGCCTTCCTGATCGTCGACCTCGCGTTCTTCGCTGCCAATCTGCTCAAGATCGCCGATGGCGGCTGGTATCCGCTGCTGGTCGCGGCGGCGGTCTTCATGCTGATCTGGATCTGGCGCCGCGGTCGCGCGCTGGTCGGCCGACAGCTGCAGGCCAGTCAGCGACCGCTCGCGGACTTCCTTGCCGAGCTCGAGCAGGCGCCGCCGCTCCGGGTTTCCGGCACGGCCGTGTTCATGACCGCGGACGACGTCGCCATCCCCCCGATCCTGCTCCACCACCTGCGCCACAACCGCGTGCTGCACGAGCAGGTGCTGATGCTGCACGTCGCGACCGAGGCCTTGCCGCGGGTGCCGGCGGCCGAGCGCCTGCAGATCGAGCGCCTGCACCTCGGGCTCTATCGGGTCGACGTGCGCTACGGCTTCATGCAGACCCCGGACATCCCCGTGGCGCTCCGGCTGTGCGAGGCCCTGGGGCTGCTCGTCGACCTCGACAGCACCACCTTCTACCTCGGTCGGGTGACGCTCTTGCCGCGCAAGGACGTCGGCCTGCCGCTCTGGCAGGACCACGTGTTCGACTTCCTCGCCCGCAACGCCGCCCGCGCCACCGCCTTCTACCAGCTGCCGCCCGACCGGGTGATCGAGATCGGCATCCAGGTCGAGATCTAGCCGCCCTGCCGGCCAAAGGCGCCCCTGCCTTTGCCGCTGCCACGAGGCCCCGCTGCGCCTCACCCCGAATGCGAGGAGGACGTCCATGCCGTCTCTGCAGTACGTCGTCGGCATCAGGCTCAGGAACAAGGCCGATCAGCTTGCGATCGAGGCCGAAGATGCCCTGATCGCTGCCCTCAAGGCCAAGATGGCCCAGCCGGAGGCGATGATCACCTATGTCCGCAAGCGCAATGCGCGCGGCGACCGGCGCCATCCCCATGCGGACCTCGCCGAAGCCGGCTCGCCCGGCATTCGCTGACGGCTGCGGCCCGACGTCCTTCGCGGGTCGGGTCCAGAGGTCAGGATCGAGCGGTGAGCGGTCCGTCAGGTGCCGCACCGATCGCACGGAAGTGGCGCATCGATGGCACGGAAGTGAGGCCCCCGACCGGGCGCGGCCGCGGATCAATCGCCATCAATCGAGGCTTTCGAATCGGCCCCGAATGGTCGGAGCTGCCCGGAGATCGCGATCAAAATCTTCGACAATTCAGGAGCTTGGCGGGATGGAGGCCAGATTGATCGCTCGATCAACCGGCTTGATCGACCACGACGACTTGGGCTCGACTTGGCCCGAGCCAATGTTCGATGCGACAGTTGTGAATTACGAAGCGCACAGATCTGCGTCACCCCCGTCGCCTCTGCCGGTATAAGACAATAATCATTGAATGGTGTGACTGGCGTTTGCCGGGTGCTGGGGCTGGCGGCAGGAATTGGACCTGTGCAAATACTATCGTCAGCGGCGCTTTCTCACCACTGTACTAGGGTTCCGGCACCGAGAACAGCCTGTCGACGGGCGCCGTCAGGCCGGCCCGATCACGACCGCACGCTGGCGAACTACGCCCCGGCCAAGGCTTCCTCCAGCAGAACCGGCTCCTGCAGCCGGCGAAACTCCTCGTCCTCCGGGCCGCCGTCGACCCAGATGAAGGCGGCGAACCGGCCCTCGCGCCCGAGCGCCGCGACCGGATGGTGCCAGCTGTCGGCGCGGTAGTTGATGCCGGCGCCGGGCGGCACGAGGAAGGCGCGCATCCGTTCGGCGTCCGGGCCGCCGTCCGCGGCCTTGGGCGCCACGATCACCGCCCAGCGGCCGACCTCGAGCGGCAGGATCGCCTGCGAGGAGTGGGCGTGCCGCTCCATCTCCACGATCTGCAGCGGCAGCACGCGCGGCGGCACGCTGATCAGGGTCAGCTGGGCGCGCGCCGCCGGCCGGCGGTTCTCCAGCTGCTCGATGAGGTTCCTGCGCTGGCCTCCCGGCGGCGCCCGCAGGACCTGGCCGAACGGCGCGAATGCTTCGGCGGTCAGCGGCTCGAGCCGGATCTGGCGCATGGCCCGCCTCACGAGCCGGCCGGGTGCCGCTCGAGCCAGTGGCGCGCGATCTCGAGCCGCCGGCAGATCCAGACGTCGCTCCGGCTCTGCATGTGGTCGAGCAGCCGGGCGAGACCGGAGGCGCGGCCCGGGTGGCCGAGCAGGCGCATGTGCATGCCGACCGACATCATCTTGGGCTGGCTCGCGCCCTCGGCATACAGGAAGTCGAAGGCTTCGCGGCAGTAGGTGAAAAAATCCTCGCCGGTGCCGAAATTGCTGGTGCCGTACTTCACGTCGTTGTTGGTGAGCGTGTACGGCACCACCAGATGCGGCCGGCCGCCCTCCTGCACGTAGTAGGGCAGATCGTCGTTGTAAGCGTCGCTGTCATAGAGAAAACCGCCCTCCTCGACGACCAGGCGCCGCGTGTTGAGGCTCGGACCGTAGCGGCAGTACCAGCCGAGCGGGCGGGCGCCGACCGTGCCCTCGAGGCTCGCGACCGCGCGCCGGATGTGGTCCCGTTCCTCGGCCTCGGTGAGCTTGAAGTGCTCGACCCAGCGCCAGCCGTGGCAGCAGATGTCGTGGCCGGCCGCGACGATCGCCTGGGCTGCCTGCGGATTGCGCTCGAGCGCGAGCGCGCAGCCGAAGATCGTCATCGGCAGCTTGCGTTCGGCGAACACCCGCATGATCCGCCAGAAGCCCGCGCGGCTGCCGTACTCGAACATCGATTCGGCGGCCAGATCGCGCTCGCCCGCGGGCACCGGCGAGGCCGGCATCTCGGTCAGGCTGACCTCCGAGCGGCCATCGCCATTGCCGAACGAATATTCCGAGCCCTCCTCGAAGTTGAGCACGAAGTTGACCGCGAGCCGGGCGCCCCCCGGCCACTTCGGGTCGGGCGGGCTGGCGCCGTAGCCCACGAGGTCGCGCGCAAGATCGCTCATGATGCCTCCCTGATTTGCTAGAACTGTTGCTCCTGCCGCCCGCGGACGAGCTGCGAGAGGGTCACGGCGAGGATCAGGGCACCGCCGTAGAACATGTCCTGGATGAACGAGCTGAAGCCCAGGAACACGAGCCCCGTGATCCCGGTCACGAGGAAATAGACGGCGATCGTCGAGCCCCAGGGGTTGAAGCGGCCGGGCAGGATGCTGGTCGAGCCGAGAAACGCCGCGGCGAAGGCGGGCAGGAGGTAGGAGGTGCCGGAGACCGGGTCGGCGGCGCCCTGGGTCCCGGCGTAGAGGACGCCCGCGAGCGCGCCCAGGAAGCTCGCGGCGATCAGGCAGCCGCGGCGCACCCGGTTGGTGTCGATGCCGCTGAGCCTGGCGACCTCGCGGCCGCGCCCGACGAACAGGATGCGCCGGCCGACCGCGGTGTACTCGAAGACGTACCAGATCAGCAGGGCGAGGCCGATCGCGTAGTAGAACTCGAGCGGGATGCCGAACACGCGGGTCACGATCACCCCGGTGATCAGGGCAGGTGCAATGCCGCTGATCGTCATCGAATCGCTGATCCAGAGCGTGAGGCCGTGCAGGAAGGTGCCGACACCCAGGGTCACGATCAGCGAGTGGATGCCGAAGACCGTGATGAAGAAGCCGTTGACCATGCCGACCACGACGCCCATGGCCAGCGCCGCCGCGATCGCCCAGCCGATCGGGATGCCGTGGTTGACGTTCAAGACCGCGATGATCATCGCCGAGAGCGTCATCACGTAGGCGATCGAGACATCGAAGTCGTTGGCGGTGAGCGGGATCATGAGCCCGAGCGTCACGACCACGAGCACCGCCTGGGAGCCCAGGATGGTCGTGAAGTTGGGCCAGCTGAAGAAGGTGTCGGGCCGCAGGATGCTGAACACGACCAGGAGTGCCAGCCAGGCGACGATCAGGCCGTAGCGCTCGGCCTGGGTGACGAGCGTGGCGGTGCGCCTGGCGCTCGCGGCCGCGGCGCCACCCGGGGCATCCGGGGCGCCCGGGGCGGAAGCCCGCATCTTGCCGATCATGCCCGCATCTCGCCGATCATGGAAATGGCACTCCGCTGCCGTTGCCCGTGCCGCCGAAACCTACGTAGCAGCGCTCGGCGATCGCGTCCTTGGTGATGGCCGCACCCGTGAGCTCGCCGGTCACCCGCCCTTGGGCGAAGATCAGCACCCGCTGGCAGAGCGTCGCCAGCTGCTCGTAGTCCGAGCTCGCGCAGAGCACCGCGGCACCGCCCGCGGCCGCCTGCACGATCTGCCGGAAGACGTTCTGCCGGGCGCCGACGTCGACCCCCTGGGTCGGCTCGTCGAGCAGGATGAGCTTCGGCTCGAGCTGCAGCCACTTGGCGAGCAGCACCTTCTGCTGATTGCCGCCGCTGAGGCCGGAGAGCGGCAGGGTCGGATTGTCCGGCACCACCTCGAACGCCCGCCCGAGCTCTCTCGCGCGCGCGACCATCGCGCTGCGGTCGAGGCGCCAGGGCCGGAAGGTGCGACCCAGCACGGGCATGGTGACGTTGTCGGTCACCGGCAGGGTCGCGATCGCCCCGGCGCCGGCACGATCGGCCGGGATCAGGACGATGCCTGCGGCGATCGCCCGCGCCGGGGTGAGCTCGTGCAGATCGAACCGGCGCTGCCCGAGCTCGAGCACGCCCGCCGCCGCCGGTCGCGCGCCGTAGAGCAGGTAGGGCACCTCGTCGTAGCCGGCGCCCAGCAGGCCCGTGACGCCGACGATCTCGCCTTCGTGCAGGGCCAGGGAAAAACCCTGCACGACCTCGCCCGCGAGCCCCTCGACCCGCGCGCGGACCGGGCGCGCCTCGCTCGCCAGGGCGGCCGGCGCCAGCACCTCGAGCCGCCGGCCGACGATCATCTCGATGAACTGGTCCTTGAGCGACTGGCGGGTGACCAGCGTGCCGGCGACCCGGCCGTCGCGCAGCACGGTCGCGCGGTCGGTGATCTCCAGCACCTCGTCGACGTCGTGGGAGACGAAGACGACCGAGGCGCCGTCGGCGACGATGGTCCGGATCACGGCGAACAGCTGGTCGACGTCGCGACGCGGCAGGAACGGCGTCGGCTCGTCCAGCACCAGGAGGCCGCCGCCGCCCGCCACCTGGTCGAGATCGCTCACCGCCCGCACGATCGCGAGCAGGGCGCGCTGGACGGGCGAGAGCTTGGCGACCTCGACCGCGGGGTCGATCCCGATGCCGTAGCGCTCGAACAGGGCGGCCGCCTGGGCGCGCTCGCGCCGCCAGTCGAGGCGCCAGCGGGCGCTCGTGGCGAGCCGCCCGATCAACAGGTTCTCGACCACGGTCAGCGCCGGGATCAGGCCCAGGTTCTGGTGGACGAAGCTGATCTTGAGCTCGCGGAAGCGGCCGGGCGCCAGGGGCAGCGGCACCTCCTGGCCATCGATCGCGAGCTCGCTGCCCGGGTCGGGCTCGTGGAAGCCCGCCAGGATCTTGATCAGCGTCGACTTGCCCGAGCCGTTCTGGCCGAGCAGGCCGTGGACCTCGCCGCGCTCGACCTGCAGCGAGACGCCATCCAGCGCCCGCTGGCCGCCGAAGGTCTTCGACAGGTTGCGAAAGTGCAGGGCCGGCGGAGGCGGTCCTTCGCCGGCCCGCTCGCTCTCCCGCGCGCGCGCTACTTCAGTTGCCACAGCTTGGCGTAGCCGTCGACGTAGGCGTCGCCGTAGCCCTGGGAGAGCTGCGGCGGCGTGCCGGCGTCCTTGGCATTGTGCGCATCGAAGATGTAGAACGGGATGCGCGGGTTTGCGACCGGCGGCAGGCCGCAGACGATGCGCATCTCGGCATCGATGATCGCGTGGCCGATCCAGTCGAGGTTCTCGCCGATGTCCATCTCGACCTGGCCCTGCTGGATCAGGCCGAGGACGAAGGGCGTGCCGTTGAAGGCGTCGATCTTGACCCGGTCCTGGGCGCCGGTGATCGTGACCGCCGGCACCACGAACTGGGACATGCTGTCGTAGATCACGATGATGTAGTTGACGGTCGGATCGGACAGCAGCGCCGATTGGACGTTCGGGGTGATCCGGGTGCCCCAGTCGACCACCGGCACGTTGATCACCTTGGTCTTGCAGTCCTCGCAGTGCTTGAGCTCGTCGGTGATCCCGGCCATCATCGAGTCGGTCGAGAGCGGGCCGGTCGAGATCAGGACCAGGGCGTTCATGTGGCCCTTGGTCTGCACGACCGCCCAGTCGACCAGCATCGCGCCGGCCTTGAAGTAGTCGATCGGGACGTCGCCGTCCGCCGACTTCTTGACGATGTCGGTCTGCTCGAGGCCGTTGTAGTGCGAGGGGATCACCGGGATCCTGGCCGCCCTGGCCGCCTGGACCTGGGGCACGAGCACCCGCGGGTCGGTGCCGGCGAGAAGATCGATCAGGTCGACCTTCTGGTTGATCGCGGCATCCATGCCCTGGACCCACTGCGAGCTCTGGCCCTGATTCTCCCAGACCACGAACTCAAACCCCACCTTCTTGGCCGCTGCAGCCATCGCTTTCTCGATGTTGGCGGTGAAAGGATTGGCGCTGGAGACCGGAATACTGAGGATCTTCTTGCCCTTCATGCATCCGGCAGCATCGAAGGCCGGTCCGGGCGCTGTGAACTCCGGCTTGTCGCGAAACGCCGCGAGCTGCTTCTCGAAGTAGTCGAGGCCGTCGGCTCGGGCAGTCCCCCAACCGCCGGAGAGCACGATCGTCACGCCAAGAACGCCGGCGCGGAGCGCGCGATAGCACATCGCCTTCCCCCCTTGTGAGCACAGTATCCGACTGCGGTCGGCAGCGCAGGATCATCCGCAATCCGACCGCACGAACCATGCCACGAGATCCTCGCGCAGGCTACGGTCGAGCGGCGTGAAATCCTGACGATCTGACTCGGCACCTCAGGTCTGACCGAGCAATAACCTTGCCATCGGCAGGCTGCAACCGCGGCCGGTGCTACGGTCTGAATGTTACCGCGACCTGGCCCAGCCCTTCGAGCATCGCCCGCACCCGCGCGCCGGGCGCTACGAAGCGCAGGCCGGTGAGCGAGCCCGTGGTCACGATCTGGCCGCGGCGCAGCCCGCCGCAATGCGCGCCGCAGTGGTTGACGAGCCAGACCAGCAGCCGGAACGGATCGCCGGCGGTGTTGCCGCCGCGGCCTTCGGCGACGATCGTGCCGTCGATCTCGAGCTGCACCGGTTGCGAGCGAGGCTCGAAAGGGCGCCAGTCCGTGGCCAGAGCGCCGGTCACGAGGCCGCCGTTGATCTGATTGTCGGCGAGCTTCCAGAGCGCGCTCGCCGCCCCGTGATCGGCCAGCCGCGTGTCGACCAGCTCGATCGCCGGCAGCATCCCCTCGATCGCCGCCGCGACCTCGTCCTCGGTGTAGGGGCGATCGCCGGGCAGATCGGCGCCGAGGCGATAGGCGATCTCCGCCTCGATGCCGATCACGTGGAAGCCGCTCGCGGGCAGGGTGACCGGGCTCGCATGGATGGTCGCGGCCAGGATCGGTGCCCGCACGGGCTCGGCGGTGGCCGAGGCCGCGCCGACCTTCCAGGCGCCGACCGGCCCGAGCTCCCGGACCACGCGCTCCTGCACGGCATAGGCGTCCGCGACCCCCGCCAGGGCCGCTTCGGGCCCCGGCACCACGAGCGCGCCGCGATCGCGCCGCGCCTTGAGGAACAGTCTCGCGATCCGGTCGATCGGGTCCGCCATGGTCTTCCCTCGCCTGGGGCTCACGCAGCGTCCGGGTGGGCCTCGGCCTGCCGGCGGAACGCCGCCAGCGAGCGCTCGATCAGGGCTTGCTCGAGGCCGCGGACGATGAACACGATGCGCGAGCGGCGCTCGTCGTCGGGCCAGCGGTCGAGGTGGGCCGGCGGGTGCACGACGTGCTGGACGCCATGGATCACGACCGGAGTCGGCACATCAAGGACGTTCAGTATGCCCTTGACGCGCAATACTTTTTGGCCATGGGCGTGGAGCAGCATGGTGAGCCAGATGCCGAACGCGGTCCAGTCCAGCGGCTGCTCGAAGGCCAGGCAAAAGGCCCGGATGCCCTCGCCATGGCGGTCGGAATCGTGACCATGAGGCGACGGAAGTGCGGCTTCCGCGCGCCACCAACGCGCCACTTCGGCACGCTTGTGCGCCGGATTGTAGACATCACCGACCATCCAGGCATCAGGTGCGAACGGACCCGCGACCGCATCCAGGATCGGCGCCGTCGGGTTGAGCCGCCTCAGCGCCTTCTCGAGCCGCCCGACCGCATCGGCGCCGGCGAGATCGGTCTTGGTGATCACCAGACGATCGGCGACCGCGACCTGCTTGGCCAATTCCGGGTTGTCCTCGAGGTGGAGAAAACCGTTCACGGCATCGACCGTGGTGATGATGCTGCCGAGCCGGACATGGTGGCGGAGCACCGGCTCGGCGATCAGGGTCGAGACGATCGGCGCCGGGTCGGCAAGCCCGGTGGTCTCGATCGCGAGCCGCGTAAAGCGCGGCACGAGGCCCCGCTCGCGCTTGCTCAAGAGCGCCCGGATCGCGTCGGCCAGCTCGCCCCGGATCGTGCAGCAGATGCAGCCGCTCTGGAGGATCACGGTCTCGCCGTCGACCGCCTCCAGCAGCAGATGATCGAGCCCGACCGCGCCGAACTCGTTGACCAGCACCGCGGTATTGGCGAGCGCGGGCGACTTGAGCAGCCGGTTGAGCAGCGTCGTCTTGCCCGAGCCGAGAAAGCCCGTGATCAGGTTGACCGGGATCAGCGTCGCGTAGTCGGCCATCGCGCCTCCCCGTCACCCCAGCTCGTCGAGCAGCGCCTTCGCGTCCTTCAGATCGGCGGTCTCGAAGCCCTCGGTGAACCAGTCATACACCGGCGCGAGCAGGTCGTGCGCCTCGGCGCGCTCGCCCTGATCGGCCCATAGACGGGCGAGGCTGGTTGCGGCTCGGAGTTCCCACGATTTCGCGCTTTGCACCCGGGCGATATCGAGAGCTTGGCGGAAGCAGGTCTCGGCTTCGGCCACGGTATTAGATCCACGGTGCTTGAGCAGTAGCTCGCCTTGGACGCGGTAGATCTCCGCTTCGTAAAAGCGCTCGTTGGTGCTCGCCACCAGCGCCAATGCCTCTGCTATGGCGTCGACCCCTTCTGCCGTCTGTCCAACGGTCGCGTGTGCTCCGGCCAGCAGGGCGAGATACCATGGCAGCTCCGCGGCGACCCCGATGGCGCGGATCGTGGCCATCGCCGAGCGCAACTCTGCGATGCCGGCCTCTCCCTGGCCCCGCTCCGCCAGCGCCCAGCCCCTCAGCGCCATCGCCACCCCCGGCCAGTAAGCAAAGCCTTGCTCGGTGGAAAGCGCCGTCAGTGGCTCGCTCAGCTCTTCGGTCAGTTGGACGTCCCGGCGGAGCTGGTGAAGCAGGGCACAATGGCACAGGGCGATGGCCAGGGTGGGGGTGTGCCCTCTCGCCGGGCCACGGCCAGCGCTTCGTGGCCTTTCGCCAAGGACTGATCCGGACAGCCAAGGCACCACAATGTCCAGGCCGCATAGACCCGTGCGGCGACCGCGGGGTCACGCCATAGAGGAGAGCGTGGGTACGGTGCTGCTCGGGATTGTAAAGGCGAACCGCATCCTCAAGATTTGCTTGGGCCCCGACGAACTCGCCAAGATAGAATTGGATTTGCCCGAGCAACTTTAAGCTTCCAACTCTAACGCGTGGCTTCGTTCCTGCTGGGCCAGAGCGAGCATTGGCCTGCCAGTTCTTGCGCCGCATCGTGCCTCGCTCTAAGCTTGTGGAAGACGCCAGAGGCCACGCAGCGTCGAGAACAACAGCTGTGGGCAATCCGCGACCCGCGCGCACGAGCTCGCGCGCCCGGTTGTAGACGGTCCCCGCTTCGGGCGCCGCATAGCCCTTGACGGCCATCACGGCCGGGGCAAGGCGTGTCTGCAAGGCCAGCTCTCGCCGTATGCGCTCGGGGGTCTCCGGCACCGTTTCAAGCAGCTCCAGCGCCTTCGAGAAGCGCTCGATCGCCTCCGCATTGGCCGAGCGTTGGATCGCGCGTTCACCAGCCTTGTCCCAGTAGACAATCGCTTGCTCCGTGAGGCCAGCGCCGGTGTAGTGCTGCGCGAGGAGTTCGGGCTGGGTTTCGACGATCTCCGGAAACTGTTCCTCCATGACCTGCGCGATCCGGGCATGCAGGTGCTGGCGCTTGGACTTGAGCAGCGTGCCGTAGGCGGCGTCCTGGACCAGCGCGTGCTTGAAGCTGTAGGTGGCATCGGGCGCGGTGCCGCGGCGATAGACCAGCTCGGCCGCAACCAGCTGGTCCAGCGCCGCCTGCAGCTCCGCCTCGGGCCGGTTGGCGACCGCGGCGAGCAGCCCGTAGGAGAACTCGCGCCCGAGCGCGGCGCCGATCTGGGCGATCTCTTTCACGGGTGCGAGGCGGTCGAGGCGGGCGAGCAGCGAGTCATGCAGGGTCGATGGCAGCGCGAGCGGTGGCAGCGGCCCGGCCAGCTCGTAGTGGTCGCCCGCGTCCGTGAGCAGGCCCGATTCGAGCACCGTCTTGGTCAGCTCCTCGACGAACAGCGGCACGCCGTCGGTCTTGGCCACGATCTGCGCCGCGACCTCGTCCGGCAGCGGCTTGTCCCGGACCACCCGCCGACCAGGGCGGCGCCCTCGCGACGGCCGAGCCGGGAGAGCGCCAGCGCGCTGACATGCGGCTGAGAGGGCCACGGTGGGCTGAACTCCGGCCGGTAGGTGATCAGCAGCAGCACCGGCAGGCGCTGGAGGCGCTCGATGGTCAGGCCGAGCAGCTCCTGCGTGGTCGGGTCGCTCCAGTGCACGTCCTCGTAGGCCAGCAGCACCGGCTGCGCCGCCGCGAGCCCTTCGAGCTGCTCGACCAGCGCTTCCAGCGTCAGCTGCTTCTGGCGCTGCGGGGTCAGATCGAGCGCCGGGTAGCGGCCCTCCGTCGGCAGGCTCAGTAGCGCCGCGATCAGCGGCACCGCCTGCTCAGGCCGGTCGGTGCCACGCGCCAGCAGCGCCGCCAGCTTGCCGATCCTTTCTTCGGCACGATCGCCGGTCGCAAAACCCGCGGCACGCTCCAGCTGCTCGATCAACGGATGCAACGGACTGGTCGTGTGGTGCGGGGAGCATTGGTAGAGCAGGCGTACGTGGGGCTCGTCCTTGAGGCGCGCGCGCACTTCCCGCACCAGACGCGACTTGCCGATGCCAGGCTCGCCGGACAGCAGGACGACCTGCCCCTCGCCGTCTTTGACCTGCTGCCATCGGCGCAGCAGCAGCGCGATCTCCTCCTCGCGCCCGACCAGCGGCGTGAGACCGGGCTCTGGCGCGCCTCGAAGCGCCCTTCGGCCCGGCCCTCGCCCGCGACCCGCCACGCCGCAAGCGGCTTCGCGAAGCCCTTGAGGCTCTGTGGCCCGAGATCGTCGAGCTCGAACAGGCCGCCCAACAGCCGGCGGGTCGCCTGGCTGATCACCACGCTGCCGGGCGCCGCGAGCGTCTGCAATCGCGCAGCGAGATTCGGCGTCTCCCCGACCACTGCTTCCTCGCGCGCCGCGCCTTCGCCGATCAGCTCGCCGACCATGACCAGACCGGTGGCGATGCCAACCCTCGCTGCGAGCGGTTCGCCCGCTGGCGTCTCCAGTCCCGCCAGCGCATCGATGAGCGCAAGCCCTGCCCGGACCGCCCGCTCGGCCTCATCTTCGTGCGCCTGCGGCCAGCCGAAATAGGCGAGCACGCCATCGCCCATGTATTTGGCGACGTGCCCGCCCCACCGCTCGACCACCCCGGCGCAGCATTGCTGATAGGCGCGGATGACGCGACCCATGTCCTCGGGATCGAGCTGCGCGGACAGCTCGGTCGAGCCGACCAGATCGACGAACATCACGGTCAGCTGGCGCCGCTCGGCCTCGGCGCGCGGCTCTCGCGGCGGCGTCGTCTCGGAGCGCGCGCGCTCGGTCGGCAGAGATTGGGCAGCAGCGACCCGCGCTTCACGCAGCTGTGCGATCGCCCTCAGCAATTTGAGGCGAGGTCCCAGCGGAATGCCGAGCTGCTCGAGATGGGCCTCCTCCAGCTCGAGCAACGCCTCGCCGTCGATCTCGTTGTCCTCGAACAGCTCGGCGAAGCGGCGGCAGCCGTTCGCTTCGAGCCAGCCGCGCACGTCGACGATCGCGGTCATCTCAGCTCCTCGAGCAGCGCCTTCGCCTCCTTCAGATCGGCGGTCTCGAAGCCCTCGGTGAACCAACCGTAGACCGGCGCGAGCAGGTCGCGGGCCTGGGCCCGTTCGCCCTGATCACGCCAGACGCCGGCCAAGCTCGTCACGGTGCGCAGCTCCCACGATCTGGCGCTTTGACGACGGGCGATGTCCAGCGATCGCTCAAAGCAGGCTTCTGCGTCGCTCGCAGCGCTGGCTCCGCCCTCGGCCAGTCGTATCTCACCGTGCAAACGCTGGAGTTCGGCTTCGCTCCAGCACTCATCCGTATCGAGCGCCAGAGCCTCGGCGATCACACTGAGCGCCGTGTCGCTCCGCCCGGCTGCCGCCACAGCGCTCGCCAGAGTTCCGAGGTTGTAGGGAACGACGAACTTGTCCCATTTGGCCCGATAATCACCCATGCATTGCCTGACTTCGGCCAGTGTTTGATCGCTGCCTGCTCCCAGCTGGCTTTTCGCCAAGGCGCATTGGGCCTTTGCCGCGACGATACAGTCGGAGATGCCATGCTTGCTCGCCAGTTCCAGTAATTGCTCTGCTTGCTCTTTGCCGGCCCGATACTCGCGTCGCAGCATCCGCGTGTAGTATCCCCACATCATGGCCAGAGCGAGGTTGAACGCATACCCCAATTGGCGCGCATGGCTGAGATTGCTCTCCGACATCGCCAGGGCTTGGTCGGGATAGCCAAGCAACCACAAGGTTGGCGACAAGAAATTGAGAGCTGCTGTCTTGAGATCTAAGCCGAAAGTGGCCGCCGATGAGTGATGCTCTTTCGAGTTGTAGAGGGCACAGGCTTGTTCCAGGTGCTCGCGGGCGGTTTCCAAATCCCCCAGAAACATTGAGCTTTGGCCCATAATACGATGGGCCAGGGACTGCGGCGCGCTGTCATCCCGCCTCAGGGCGAGCTGCAAGCACTCGTCCCCAACCAGAAGCGAAGAGCGGTTGTCACCCTGTTGCGTGTAAGCAATGTGTCTGCCTCGGAGTGCCGGAAAGATGTAGCCGGGATCTCCTACCTCTCTGGCCAAGTCGAGAGCGTTGCTGTAGGCATCCATCGTCTCTGGTGCAATGTAACCCCGCGCGGCTTGCAACGCTTCGGCCCGTGTCAACCGCAGGCGAAGTGCCTGCCGGGCGCGTTGCGCGCTCACAGGTATGTCATCCAATACCTTCAGACCGGCGTTCAAATGAGCGAGTGCTTCCGTATAGGCCGATTTCCTGATTGCCCACTGTCCGGCCTCGTACCAATACATCGCTGCCTGATCATTCAGCCCCGCTTCGGTGCAGTGACGGGCGACGATCTCGGGCGGTGTGTCATCCAAGCGCTCTTCCAGGACCCCGGCAATCTTCGCATGCAGCTGCTGTCGCTTGGACTTGAGAAGCGATTGGTAGGCGGCGTCCTGGACCAGGGCATGCTTGAAGCCGTAGATCGCATCGGGCGGTGCGCCGCGGCGGAACACCAGCTCCGAGGCGACCAGCTGCTCGAGGGCTTCGCCAGCTGATCCGCGTGCAGCGGTCGAGACCGCGGCCAGCAGCTCGTAGGAGAACTCGCGGCCGATCACGGCACCGATCTGGGCGATCTCCTTGACCGGCGCGAGGCGGTCGAGCCGGGCCATCAGCGAGTCGTGCAGCGTCGCCGGGATCGCGAGCGGCGGCAGCGGGCCGGCCAGCTCGTAGCGGTCGCCGGCGTCGACGAGCAGGCCCGACTCCAGCACCGTCTTGGTCAGCTCCTCGACGAACAGCGGCACGCCGTCGGTGCGCGCCAGGATCTGGTCCAGGACCTCGGCGGGCAGGGCCTTGCCGCCGGTGATCCGGAGGGCCAGCGCCGCCCCCTGGCGGCGGCCGAGGCGGTTCATGGTCAGCGCCGTTACATGGCTTTGCCCGATCCAGGGCGGGCTGAACTCGGGCCGGTAGGTGAGGACGACGAGCACGGGCAGGGCGCGGACGCGCTCGACCAGCAGGTCGAGCAGCTCCAGGGTCGAGGGGTCGGCCCAATGCAGGTCCTCGTACAGCTCGAGCACCGGCAGCTTGCGGGCGAGCCCGGCCAGCTGGTCGATCAGGACCACGAGGGTGCGCTGCTTCTGCTGCTGCGGGCCGAGCTTCAGGGCCGGGTAGCGCTCGCCCGCGTCAAGCCCGAGCAGCGCGCTGATCAACGCCGCCGCTTCGGCCAGCTGCTCCGTCGCCTGGCCAAGCAGCGCCTCCAGCCTGGCGAGCTTGTCCGAGGCCTCATCATCGGCGGCAAAGCCCGCCGCCCGCTGAAGCTGGGCGATGACCGGATGGAGCGGGCTGTTGGAATGGTAGGGCGAGCAGAAATGGCTGAGCGCGACGTGCGGCTCGCCGCTCAGCGCCTCGCGCAGCGCGCGCAGGAGGCGCGACTTGCCGATGCCCGGCTCGCCCGCGATCAGGACGACCTGGCCGTCGCCATCTTTGGCCCGGGCCCAGCGCTCCATGAGCATGGCCAGCTCGTGCTCGCGCCCGACCAGCGGGGTGACCCGCTCGCCGTGCAGCGCCTCGAAGCGGCCGTCGGCGCGGCCTTCGCCCTCGACCCGGAAGGCCGCGAGCGGCTCGGCGAAGCCCTTGAGGCGGGTCGGGCCGAGGTCGGTCAGCTCGAACAGGCCGCCGACCAGCCGGCGGGTCGCCTGGCTGATGACCACAGCTCCGGGCTCGGCGAGCGCCTGCAGCCGGGCCGCGAGGTTCGGGGTGTCGCCGACCACCGCCCGCTCCTGCGCCTCGTGCTCGCCGATCAGCTCGCCGACCATGACCAGGCCGGTCGCGATGCCGATCCGCGCCGCGAGGGATGGCCTGCGGGCGTCTGCAGCCCCGCGAGCCCTTCGACGATCGCGAGCCCGGCCCGGACCGCGCGCTCGGCGTCGTCCTCGTGCGCCGCGGCCAGCCGAAATAGGCGAGCACGCCGTCGCCCATGTACTTGGCGACATGGCCGCCCCAGCGCTCGACCGTCTCGGCACAGCAGTCCTGATAGGCGCGGATCACCGCGCTCATGTCCTCGGGATCGAGCTGCGCCGACAGCGCGGTCGAGCCCACCAGATCGACGAACATCACGGTCAGCTGCCGCCGCTCCGCCTCGGGTCGAGCCGCCGGCGCTGAGCGCGCGGACGCCGGCTCGGCGGACACCGTCGAATGCGGCTCGGCCGGGCCGTCCCGCAGCCCCTGAATCGCCTTGAGCAGCAGCCGGCGGTGGCCGAGCGAGACGCCGAGGTCCTTCAGGTCCTGATCGGTCAGCTCGGGCAGGACCGCGGGCGCGATGTCGTTGTCGAGGAACGCCTGGGCGTAGCGCTCCAGCCCCAATTCCTGCAGCCAAGCCGCGACGTCCAAGGACTTTCCCCGGTCGAACTGGCCTCGGCCGAACCAGCCGCGCGCAAGGTACCAGAGCCGACCGGCTCCGGCCAGCCGCCGCGCGCTCAACCGCGCTCGAGGGCGCCGATCAGGTCCGGATCGAGGGGATCGCAGGCGCGCCCGGCGAGCTTCTCGGCCGCCGTCCACATCCCCACCAGATCCGGCACCATCGCCTGGCGTCCGGTCGCCGAGCGCAGCACGTAGCTCTGGCCCTCGAAGTCGCCGAGCTTCAGGCCGTAGTGCCGGAGGATGCGGTTGGCGAGCGCGATTCTCCCAGCGCGCTCCTGCCGGCGGGTCGGCTGGCCGGGCCGGGTCTGGAACGCCTCGGGTTGTGCCCCGGGGTCGGTCCAATGGGTCCCGCCGCCGAGCACGCCGCACAGGCTGCACATCGGTACTGCCGACCCTACGAGACCGGCCGGGCGGGCTTGTTGCGCGGGTAGCGCTTGAGGAAATCGTCGGCGATCGCCTCGAAGGTCACAAAGCGGACGCCCGGGTGCTTGATGATGTGCGCGAACAGGCGCTCGTGCATGGTCAGCACATGCGGCTTGCCCGACACGTCCGGGTGGATGGTCATGGTGAAGACCGCGTAGTCGTATTCGCGGTAGACCCAGTCGAACTGCTCGCGCCAGAAGTCCTCGACGTCGCGCGGATTGGTGAAGCCGTAGCTGTTGGGTGCTGCCTTGATGAACATCATCGGCGGCAGATCGTCGAGCGTCCAGGACGCCGGGATGTTGACCAGGTCGGTCTCGCGGCCGCGCTTGAGCGGCTTCATCCAGGCGCTGGGGTGCTTGGAGAAATCGATCTTGGTCCAGCTGTCCCCGACCCGGGTGTAAAACGGGTGAAAATCGTTGTGCATCAGCGAGTGGTCGTACTTGATGCCCTTGGCCAGCAGGAGCTCGTTGGTCTTGGGGCCGAACTCCCACCAGGGGGCGACGTAGCCGCGCGGCGACTTACCGCAAAGCTTGACGATGCACTCGATGCATTTGTCGAAGACGGCCTCCTCCTGCTCGGGCGTCATCGCGATCGGGTTCTCGTGGCTGTAGCCGTGCATGCCGATCTCGTGGCCGGCATCGGCCACCGCCTGCATCTGCTTAGGAAAGGTCTCGATCGAGTGCGCCGGGATGAACCAGGTGGTCTTGATCCCGAAGCGGTCGAACAGGCGCAAGAGGCGCGGCGAGCCGACCTCGCCCGAGAACATGCCGCGCGAGATGTCGCAAGGGCTGTCCTCGCCGCCGTAGGAGCCGAGCCAGCCGGCGACCGCATCGACGTCGACGCCGTAGGCACAGAAGATTTCCTTGGCCATGCTGCCTCTCCCGGTTTTTTGCGCGCTCGGTTGTCAGGCAGATCGCCCGCCCGCCACGCACGATGCTAGCGGATGAGCCTGCCGGCGCAAGCGACTTCCGGCGCGGTCGACGGGGGCCTCGTTCACGGCATCGTCAACCGCGACCGTTTGCCGGGCCTGTCGCGCGATCCGCGGCATGCTAACGTCGGATCGGGGGAGCAGGGAGCGCGCGGTCGGTGGATCCCGGACGGCGAGCGAGGCGACGACGGGTGGCGGCCATCTGCGGCCTGCTCGCGGTGCTGCTGGCACTCGCCCGCCCGCTCGCGGCCGAGACCGCGACCCCGGGCGCCGACGCCCCGGTCCCGGTCGATCTGGAGCTGGTGCTGGCGGTCGATGTCTCGGGCAGCGTCGATCCGCCCGAATACGAGCTGCAGACCCGGGGCCTCGCCCAGGCGTTTCGCGATCCCGAGGTGCAGGCCGCCCTGCAGGCCCCCGGGCGGCGTGGCATCGCGGTCGCCCTGGTGCAGTGGTCCGGCCGGTTCCAGCAGGACGTGGCGATCGACTGGACCCTGGTCCACGATGCGCCCTCGGCAGAGGCTTTCGCCCGCCGGATCGAGACCATGGAGCGCCGCTTCCAGGCCGAGACCGGGATCGCCAATGCGCTCGCCTTCGCGATCCGGCAACTGCAGCAGAACCGGTTCACCGGCGGCCGCCAGGTGATCGACATCTCCGGCGACGGCCCGAGCAACGTCGGCGCCGATCCCGACCCGGTGCGCGATGCCGCCGCGGCCGCGCGGATCACCATCAACGGCCTCGCGATCGTCAACGAGGAGCCGACGGTGGATCTCTACTACGCCGACCACGTGATCGGCGGGCCGGACGCGTTCCTGATGGTCGCCAGGAACTTCGACGACTTTGCGCAGGCGATCCGAAGGAAACTATTGCGCGAGATCGAGAGTTCGCCGATCGCCGCGCGGGAGGTGCCCGGACCGGTGCTGGCCAAGGGCGAGTGAGGGCATCGGTCCGCCTCGGCACGGAGGATTCGGTGCCGGGTCCGATTCGGCAGCTTGCGGTCGCGGGCGGAGGGCGGCAAGATCGACCGCAATCGCGGCGGCGGGCGGTCGGCATCACGACCGCCGCGCCGACCGCTCAAAGGGCAGTGCCCGGGCGCCGGGCGCTCACCTCAGGGAATCCAAGGAGGCTCTGATGACCGACCAGCGAACGACGATCGAAAGCAGTGCCATCGAGCCGACCGGCAGCGCCGGCGGCTGGAGCCGCCGCTCGGTCCTCAAGGGCGCCGCCGCAGGCGTCGGCCTCGCCGCAGGCTCGGGCGCGCTCACCGGCTTTCCGACGATCTGGGCGCAGAATCTCAAGGACGTGACGCTGCTCCAGGTCGGCGGCTCCTACTCGGCGATCATCGACATCGCGCGCAAGGCGAGCGAGGACCTGGGCTTCAAGGTCGAGATGCAGACCGCCGACCACGCCGCGCTCCTGAACCGTCTGGTCAGCCAGCCGGAGTCGCTGGACATCGCCGACACCGAGTTCTTCTTCCTGAACTACACGGTGCCGCGCGGCATCATCCAGTCGGTCGACCTCAAGAAGTACAAGTGGTGGGACAAGGTCGTGCCGATCTTCACCAAGGGCCAGTATCCGGACGGTCGCGAGGTCTCGCGCCAGGGGATCAACCCCTACGAGGTCCAGTACGTCGAGAAGCCGGGCGACACCAAGTTCGCCAAGGGCCCGACCGGCTACGCGACCGCGATCCCGACCGTCTACAACGCCGACACGCTCGGCCTTCGCCCCGACCTCGTCGGCCGCGACCTCAAGAGCTGGTCCGAGCTGCTCAATCCCGAGTTCAAGGGCCGCACCGCCCTGGTCGACGTGCCCCAGATCGGCATCATGGATGCCGCCATGGCGATCGAGGCCCGCGGCGACGTCAAGTACGGCGACAAGGGCAACATGACCAAGGAGGAGATCGACAAGACCATCGGCATCCTGATCGCCGCCAAGAAGGCCGGCCAGTTCCGGGCCTTCTGGTCGACCTTCGACGAGAGCGTCAACCTGATGGCCTCGGGCGAGGTGGTGCTGCAGTCGATGTGGTCGCCGGCGGTCACCGCGGTCCGCTCGCGCGGGATCCAGTGCTACTACGCGCCGCTCAAGGAAGGCTATCGGGCCTGGGGCAGCTGCATCGCGCCGATGGCGCATCTCAAGGGCCTCAAGCTCGACGCCGCCTACGAGTATCTCAACTGGTACCAGTCCGGCTGGCAGGGCGGCTTCATCGCCAAGCAGGGCTACTACACCTCGGTGCCCGAGACCGCGAAGAAGTTCATGACCGAGAACGAGTGGAACTACTGGTACGAGGGCAAGCCGGCGACCGAGGAGATCAAGGACCCCTACGGCAATCACATGGAGGACGCGGGCCGGGTGCGCGACGGCGGCTCGTTCTGGGAGCGCATGGGCAACGTCGCCTGCTGGAACACGCTGATGGACGAGAACCGCTACATGATCCAGCGCTGGAACGAGTTCATCGCCGCCTGATCGTCGAGCTCGAGCACGGGGGCGGCTGCGGCCGCCCCCCGATCGCGCCGGACCCGATGCAGATCCCCGAGCGCCTGATCCCCTACCTCCAGGTCCTGCCGCTGACCGTGGTCCTCCTGTGCTTTCTCGGGGTGCCCCTGGCGCTGGTGGTCGTGGTCAGCTTCTTCGACTACGACATCGTCAGCCTGATCCCGACCTTCACGCTCCAGAATTACGTCGAGCTGTTCAGCTCGCGGCTGACCTTCGACCTTTACCTCAGCACGTTGAAATACGCCCTGCTGGTATGGGCGATCACCCTGGTGATCGGCTTCACGGTCGCCTATTTCCTGGTCTTCCACGTCAGGAGCCTGCTCTGGCAGATCGCGCTCTTCCTGTTGTGCACGGTGCCGTTCTGGACCTCCAACATCATTCGCATGATCTCCTGGATCCCGTTCCTCGGCCTGAACGGCATCTTCAACCAGAGCCTGATCGCGCTCGGCATCGTCGACCACCCGCTGGCATTTCTGCTGTTCTCGGACTTCGCGGTGGTGACCGCCTACGTCCATCTGTTCACCTTGTTCATGATCGTGCCGATCTTCAATGCCATGGCGCGGATCGATCCGGCGATCGTCGAGGCGGCGCGCGACGGCGGGGCGAGCGGCTTCAAGATCCTGACCACGATCGTGATCCCCTTGTCCAAGACCGGGATCGCGCTCGGCTCGATCTTCGTGATCGCGCTGGTCATGGGCGACTTCTTCGTGGTCAAGATCATGAGCGGCGGCCAGAGCGGCAACGTCGTGTTCGCGATGTCGAACGAGATCGCGATGCTCCAGTATCCGCCGGCGGCGGCGAGTGCTGTGGTCCTGATCGTGATCGTCTCGCTGATGGTGGCGGCGATCCTGCGCGTCGTCGACGTCCGGCGCGAGCTGGCCGGCTGAGGGCACCGGGCCATGGCACAGCCGCGATCGGGCCGGCGACCCTGGACGTTCTATGCGCTCGCGGCGTTCTTCACGCTGTTCGTGCTGTTCCTCTACGGTCCGATGTCGGCGATCTACATCCTGTCGTTCCAGGGGCCGAACGGCGGCCTGACGTTCCCCTTGAACGGCGTCTCGCTGAACTGGTTCTATGCCCTGTTCCAGCAGCAGCGGACCGGCGACATCGCGGGCTCGTTCGCCCGCTCGATCGCGCTCGCACTCCTGGTCCTGGCGCTGACGGTGGTGATCTCGGTGATGGCCGGGCTCGCCTTCCGGCGGCGCTTCTTCGGCGCCGGCGTCATCTTCTACATGGCGATCGCGAGCCTGATCATGCCGGGCCTCCTGGTCAGCCTCGGCATCGGCCTGATGTTCCAGTTCCTCGGCATCAAGACCAACTGGTACACCTCGGCGCTCGGCGCCCATCTGACCTGGACGCTGCCGTTCGGCCTTTTGATCATGTTCGCCGTGTTCAGCCGGTTCAACCGCGCCTACGAGGAGGCGGGGCGCGACCTGGGGGCGAGCCGATGGGCGATCCTCTGGACGATCGTGCTGCCGATCCTGTTGCCCGGCATGATCGCGGTCGCGCTGTTCGGCTTCACGCTCTCCTACGACGAGTTCCCGCGCACCTCGATCGCGGTGGGCCCCAGCAACACCTTGCCGCTCGAGATCTGGAACATGACCACCAACGTCACTTCGCCCGCCCTCTACGCGATCGGCACGGTGACCACGGCGGTCTCGTTCCTGGTGATCGCGCTGGCGCTCGGCTCGATCGCGCTGATCCAGAGGCGGCGGACCCGGCGGGTCCTGCGCACGTCCGAGGGCGGCGCCTGACCATGGCCGGCGCCGGCGAGATCCAGCTCGAGCGGGTGACCAAGCGGTTCGGGCCGACGGTCGCGGTGAGCGACATCGAGCTCGCCATCCCGCACGGCTGCTACTGCTGCCTGCTCGGTCCGTCGGGCTGCGGCAAGACCACGATCCTGCGCATGATCGCGGGCCACGAGGAGCCGAGCGCCGGCCGGGTGCGGATCGGCGGCGACGACGTCACCGGCCAGGCCCCGGTCCAGCGCGGCACCGCCATGATGTTTCAGAGCTACGCCCTGTTCCCGCACATGACCGTGCTCGACAACGTCGCCTACAACCTGCGCATGCGCGGGGTCGGCCGGGCGGAACGTCGCGAGCAGGCGCAGGCGATGCTGGCGCGGGTCCATCTGGAGGCGTTCGCCGACCGGATGCCGGCCCAGCTCTCGGGCGGCCAGCAGCAGCGGGTGGCGCTCGCCCGCGCGCTGATCACCAACCCGCGCGTGCTGCTGCTGGATGAGCCGCTCTCGGCGCTCGACGAGTACCTGCGCCTGCAGATGCGCGGCGAGCTCAAGCGCCTGCAGCGCGAGCTCGGCATCACCTTCATCCACGTCACCCACACCCAGCTCGAGGCGATAGCACTTGCCGATCTGGTGGTGGTCATGGACCAGGGGCGGATCGAGCAGGCGGGCTCGGCGCAACAGATCTACAGCGAGCCGCAGACCGCCTATGTCGCGCGCTTCATGGGCGGCCAGAACGTGCTGTCCGGCAAGGTCACGACGGTCGCGGGCGGCGAAGCCATCCTGCAGAGCGCCCAGGGCGACCGGTTCGCGCTGCCCTTTCAGGGCTCGGCCGGGCACGTCGGCACGCCGGTCCATTGCGCGGTCCGGCGCGATCGCATCCAGCTGGAGCGGCTCCCGGGCACCGGCCGCGCGGGCCAGATCAACGCGCTGACCGGCCTGGTCCACGCGATCGAGTATCAGGGCTCCTGGGTCAAGGTGACCCTCGACGTGCCCGGCTGGCCGGACTTCGTCGCCAATGTCGCCGACGACCGGTTCTTCGCGGCCCCGGTCGACATCGGCGATGCCGTGCTGGTGCGCTGGGCGGCGCACGACATGCGCATCCTGGAGGGCGATCTGGGCCGCGCGCTCGACCAGCGGGGCGAGATCGGCCTCTACAACCAGGAGCTCGGCCTCGCCCAGGCGTGAGCAAAGCGGGCTCATCGATGCTGGCCTGGACGATCAATTCGCGGGTGGAAGGCGGCGGCTCGTCCTCAGGCGGCTCAGGGGGAGGCCGCCGTGGATCGCTCGCGCCAAGCCTGGCGGTAGCGACCCAGGCCCTCCAGATCGAGGGCCTCACATGCGCCATGATCGCGGCTCGAGGGTGGCGGCGTGGAGGGCCAGCTTGCGAGGAGCGCGGCACCCACCGCCGTGCCGGTGGCATCGTCGGAGACGAGGACGCTCTGCTCCTTGCGCAGCGCGGCGAGCAGGCCGGGGAAGACCGGGTTGCCGACGAAGCTGCCTTCGATGATCAGGGGACCGCGGGCTTGCAGCAGATCGAGACAGACGTCGGTCACCAGGGCGGTGTAGAGGATCGCGAGCGCTGCCCGCGCGCGCGGGTCCTGAGGCGGTGCGGGCACGATCTCGCCCGACCGGGCGCCAAACGGGCCGGAGCCGCTCCCGAACGCGGGCAGCGCCATGACGCCCGCCGCGAGCAGCGCCTGCAGGTCGGCCGCATCGCATCCGGTGAACCCGCTTTCGCGGCCGGCGATCAGCGCGAACTCGCGCCCGCCCATGAAGCGTGCGCATGGCACCGGATCGCCGTTGACGTCCACGTTCGCCAGCATGTCGCGGGCCGGGTCGAGCCCGTCGAGCGCGCCGCCGGCGGCCATGCAGATCACCCAGGTGCCGGTCGAGACCACGGTGAACGGCGGCGCCCGGCGCGCGCGGTGGCGCAGATAGGAGGCGTTGCTGTCGTGAATCCCGCACAGCACGCGACAGGCCGGGTCGAGGCCGGTCGCGCCCGCGACCTCCGGCCGGAGCGTGCCCAGCGCCTCGGATGCCGGCCGCACCGGCGGCATCAGCTGCTGCCAGCCGGCCCGCGCCACGAGACCGCCGAACCTGCGCTCGCGCGGCCGCCAGAGGTGGGTGTGGCAGCCGAGCGAGGTGACCTCCGACGCCTTTCGGCCGGACAGCCGGAAGGCCCAGTACTGGGGGTACGGCAGGATGTCCGTGACCTGTGCGAAGCGGTCCGGGAACGCCCGCTGCTGCCACCGGATCTGGCGGCCGAGGTTGAGGCCCTGCGGCAGGTCCGGCGTCAGGCTCTGCGCGAACCGGTCGACCAGGGCGCCATACTCGCCCCCGATCGCATCCGGCCCCGCGTGCTCGTAGTCGAGCACCGGCAGCGCCAGCCGGTCGCCGGCGAGCAAGGCCGCGCTCGCCCCGTGGGTGACCGGCACCAGCGCCGCGACCGCCTCGCGGTCGGGCGCCCGCGCGAGCTGCCGCAGAAACCAGCCCCAGATGGCCTCGACGTCGGCGTGCGGATAGGGCGGGCCGGCGAGCGGCCGGTTGGCGGTCGTGACGCTGTGCCGGATCTGACCGTCGCCCTCGACCACGACCAGCTTGAGGTTGGTCTTGCCGACGTCGAGGACGGCGGTGGTCACGGGCGGCTGGTTCAGCGCCGCGAAGCGCGCGGTCGCGCGCCGGATCAGGATCGGGGTCGCGATCGCGACGATCAAAAGGAGGCCGATGAAGATCGTCATGACGATGCCCGGGACGTTCAGGAGCCCCATGCCGAAGGTCACGAGGCCCATGAGGAAGACCGCGATGAACACGCCCGGGATGGTGCCGGCGCCGCCCATGATGTTGACCCCGCCCAGCACCACCATGGTGATGATCTCGAGCTCCCACGAGGTCGCGATGTTGGGCCGCGTGCTGCCGATCCGCGAGGTCAGCAGCACGGCTGCGAGCCCCGACATCAGGCCCACGAGCACGAACAGGACCAGCCGGTGGCGGTCGACGTCGATGCCGGAGAAACGCGCCGCGACCGGGTTGTTGCCGATCGCATAGACCCGCCGGCCGAAGCTGGTCTTGTGCAGGAGCACGCCGAAGGTGAGCGTCAGCGCCAGGAACAGGCAGAACTCGAACGACAGCACGCCCCACACGTAGCCCTGACCGAAGTAGGCGAAGTCGGGCGGATAGCTGCGGTACGCCTGATCACCCAGCACCGCGAAGGAGATGCCGCGGTAGAGGCTCATGGTGCCGATCGTGACCACGATCGCCGGGATCGAAAAGCGGGTGACCAGCCAGCCGTTGAAGAGGCCGCAAAGGAGCCCGGTGCCAAGCCCGATCGCGAGCAGCGCCGGCGCGCCGGTACCCGCGGCGGCGGCGGCGCCCATGGCGGTCGAAGCGAGCGCGATGATCGCCGCGACCGAGAGGTCGATGTCGCGGGCGATGATCAGGAGCGCCATCGGCAGGGCGACGATCGCCTTCTCGGTGAAGTTGAAGGTCGCGTCCGACAGGTTCCAGGGGTCGAGGAAATAGGGCGACAGCTGGGTGTTGGCGACGAACACGAGGGCGGTGAACAGCAGCAGCAGCAATTCCCAGCGCAGCAGCCGCTCGGTCAGCGCCTTGGGCAGCGCGTCGGGGACCAGCCGGGCGCGCTCGTCGGCAAAGGTCGGGGCGACCTGCATCAGGTGACGGGCTCCGCGGCCGGGGCGGCCTCGCGCAGGATCAGGCGGCCCTTCTGCCGTTCGCTGCGGGAGTTGAGCACGACCGCGAGCACGATCACCGCGCCCGAGATGCCCATCTGCCAGAACGGCGAGATCTCGATGATCGGCAGCGCGTTCTTGACCACGCCCAGGAACAGGGCCCCGAGCACGGCACCACCGACGCTGCCGATGCCGCCGGCGATGCTGATGCCGCCGATCACGCAGGCGGCGATCACCTGCAATTCGAAGCCGATCGCGATCTCGACGTAGGCGACCGCGTAGCGCGCGACCCACAGGTAGCCCGCGAGGCCGGCGAGCATCCCGGAGAGGCAGAACACGACGAACTGGATCCGGCCGGGGTCGATGCCGGCGTAGATCGCGGCGCGCGGGTTGCCGCCGGCGGCGTAGATGTCGCGGCCGAAGCGGGTGTGCGCGAGCACGAACCAGACCAGGGCGGTGACCAGGATGGCGAGCCACGAGAAGACGTCGAGCCCGAGCAGCAGCTGGCGCGGGAAGCCAAGGAAGGCCCTGCTCATCTCGTTGCTGTTGACCCACTCGCCGCCGCGCAGCACGAAGATCAGGCCGCGGTAGATGCTGAGCGTGCCGAGCGTCACCACGATCGGCGGGATACCGATCTTCCAGACGCAGATGCCGTTCAGGGCGCCGAGCACGAGGCCGATGCCGAGCGCGAGCGCGATGGTCAGGCTCACCGGCAGGTCGGGGGCGACGGTCGAGAGCATGGCCGTGATCATGCCGGTGAGCGCCAGGTTGGCGGCGACCGAGAGGTCGATCGCGCGGGTCAGGATGACCAGCATCTGGCCCAGCGCCAGGATGATCAGGATCGAGGTGTCGCTGAACGTCTGGAGCAGGCTGGAGGGCGCCAGGAAGACCGGCGCGCGCAGCCCGATCAGGACCATCAGCGCGAGGACCAGAAGCGCCAGCGCCGCCTCGCGGCTGCGCAGGGCGTGCGGCAGAGCCCGGGTCATGCCCCGGTCCTCATGCGGCCGTGGCGAAGGCGCCGGTGGCGGCGGTGACGATCGCCTCCGGGGTCGCCTCGGCGCGGGCAAAGACGTGGCGGATGCGGCCCTCGTACATCACCACGACGCGATCCGACATGCCGAGGATCTCGGGCAATTCCGAGCTCACCATGACGACCGCCAGCCCCTCGGCGACGAGCTCGCCCATGAAGTCGTGCACCGCGGCCTTGGAGCCGACGTCGATGCCCTTGGTCGGCTCGTCGAGGATCACGACCTGGGGCCGGGTGCCTAGCCACTTTGCGATCACCACCTTCTGCTGGTTGCCGCCCGAGAGCTCCTCCACGGGCTGCGACCAGCTCGCCGTCCTGACCTGAAGCCTTCCGCCGTAGCGGCGGGCGAGCTCGAACTCGGCCGCGGCGTCGAGGAAGCCCTTGCGGCTCAGGCGGTCGAGCTGCGGCAGGCCGATGTTGTGCACGATCGGCATCGGCAGCACAGCACCCTGGTGCTGGCGATCCTCGGGGACGTAGACGATGCCGGCGCGGATCGCGTCGCTCGGCCTCGTGATCCGGACCTCCTGCCCGTCCAGGAGGACCCGGCCGCGGGATGGTCGCGTGATGCCGAACAGCGCCTGCATGACCTCGCTGCGCCCGGCGCCGACCAGGCCGTAGAAGCCCAGGATCTCGCCCCGGCGCAGGCTGAAGCCGATGTCCGCGAACTCGGTCGGGTGGCACAGGCCATCGACCTCCAGCACCACCTCGCCGATCGGCACCTGCCGTTTGGGGAAGACCTGGTCGACCGTGCGCCCGACCATCATCGTGACCAGCTCGTCCTGGGAGGTCTCCGCGAGCTGCCCGGCGCCGATGAAGCAGCCGTCGCGCAGCGCGACATAGCGATCGCAGAGCGCGAAGATCTCGTCGAACTTGTGGCTGATGAACAGGAAGCAAGACCAACCGAACCAGTGGGTGAAGA
>CAVTFM010000001.1:0-223876 GCA_963733965.1 uncultured Alphaproteobacteria bacterium | reverse complement strand
GGTCGCGGGCGACTTCACTGGCCTCGCGGAGCCGGCGCTGGTGTTGACGCCACCCGCCAGGCCGGGCCCCGCCGATGACGGGCTGCTCACGGCCAGCGAAGTGGCCGGCCTCGACCTCGATGCCGACTGGGTGATCTTGTCGGCCTGCAACACCGCCGCCGGGGACAGACCCGGGGCGGAGGGCCTGTCGGGCCTCGCCCGCGCGTTCTTTCACGCGGGCTCGCGGGCGCTCCTGGTGAGCCATTGGTCCGTACCGTCGGAGGCGGCAACGGCACTGACGGTATTCTCGGCGCAAGCGCTCGCTGCTGATCCCAAGATCGGCCGGGCCCAAGCGCTACGCCGGGCGATGCTCCGCGTCATGAACGGCGAGCATCCGGATGGGAAGCGGCATCCGCTGTTCGCGCATCCGATCTTTTGGGCCCCATTTGTCAACGTTGGCGAAGGCGGGGCGCGCGGGTAGCGACGCGGAACGCACATTTGGTCGGATCGATTGCGCTCCATCGCCGGCATGGGCTGGTCGACCCGCCGCTATCTCGAGACCAGCCCGATTCGCCTGGAGAGCCCGCAGACCACCTGACCCGACCAGCCCCACCGAGCGCGAAGCTTCTCCGACCGATCCATTCGCGCCGAGCTGCGGAGCGGGCAAGCGCCCGCCAAGAAGGGACCGAGGGCACGACTGACCCCGGCGGGATCGGCTTTCAGCCTGAGACGCCGAGGTTGATCACCCGCACGCGGCGATTGACGGCGGCCTCCGGATTGGCCGGATCGAGGAGGTCCTTCTTACCCTTGCCGACCGCCTCCAGGCGTTGCGCCTCGACATGATGCTCCTCGACCAGATAATCGCGCACCGCATCCGCCCGCCGTTCCGAGAGCGCCTGATTGTAGGAGTCGGAGCCGGTCGCATCGGTATGCCCCTCGAGCACGAACTTGTAGGCATCGAGGTCCGAGGTCATCGCCGCGGCCAGGTTGTCCAGGATCTTCCGCGCCGTGGGCGTGAGGCTCGCGGAGTTGAACTCGAAGTTGACGGCCAGGTCCGCGGCGGGGCGCTCCTCTTCCAGGTCGGTCATGGCTTTGGCCGTGATGCCGCGCATCTGAGGTTGCGGCGTGAGCGCCTCGACCAGTTGGTCGGGCGTCGGGATGCCCTGCATCAGGTTTTTCGCCCCGGCGAAAGCATGATCCCCGGATCCGAGGCCGAAAGCACCGAGCGCGCAGACCAGCGACAGCTGCAGCAGATTACGCATGTCGGCACTCCTCACCGCTACGTTGCAATTATTCTAATCTGAACCAGCCAACTGCGCAATTCCGCCTGATGCTGCCGATCAGCCAGGTCGGCGGCTCCCGGGCCGCGGGGGTCGGCCGCACGCGCGCGGCTCAGGGCGACCCCGCCACGGTCTCGAGAATCAGAAGCGAAGCGATCGGTCGCTCGCTGCCGCTCGCGTCGAGCGCTTGTTGCAGGGCAGCCAGATAGACCTCGGCCGGTTCGACCTCAGGCCTCGCCGCGTCGAACAGTGGCCGCCTGCTGGCAAGGCCGAGGATCATCTCGCGGCCGAACGGCCTGCCAACCGGATAGGCGATCCGCTGGTTCCCGCGCTTGTCGCCGATGAAGAAGGTGCTGTTCGCCGGGCGGGACGTCTCGTAGGCCTGCGCCGGCACCATCCGGCTTCTCAGGTCCGGCGCCGGCGCGAGATGCGCGACGTGACCGTCGGCGGTAAAGTAGTCGACCGTGGCGTAGCTCGTGAAATCCGGGGTGGCGATCTCCAGCACCAGGCGCTCGCCCTCGGCCAGCCGGTGGTCGGCAAGACCCTGATAGCAGCCGGCGCCGGCGGCGCAAACGCCGTCGACCGGTGGCACGAGCTGGAGCAGCCGCGGCACATGGGGCAGCGTGCGGTCATCGAGGAATTTCAGAAAGGGGCACATCGGCAGCGGGCCGGCCGCGGCCGCGAAGCGGATCGTGGCATCGCCCAGGAGCGCGCGCGCCCGCGCGGCCAGCGCCGAGCGGTCGGCCTCAGCAGCGACGTAGCCGATCAGACGCCGCCCATCCGCGCCATCCTCGACCTCGATCCGGGCACAGGGCATCCGCGCCGCCTCCTGCACGAGCCCGAGCAGCGGGTCGGCGGCCGAGGTCGTGGCCTGATCTTCGCGGGCAACCGGCGGCGGGGTGGCTGGGGGCGTCGGGGCGCCGCCGATCACCTCGATGTCGACCTTCGCCCCGGCGGTCGCGCCATAACTGTCGCTGATCCGATAGCCAACCGCCACCTGCGCGCTCTCGCCTGGCTTCAGTGCCGCGAGAGCGGCCGCCGGCTCGTAGCGGACGCGATTGTCGGCGATGGTGGCCCGGCCAGGGCCGTCGTTCAGGATCTCCGCCGAGGTCACCCGCAGCGGGTCGCCATCCGGGTCGGAATCGTTGGCCAGCACGTCGATCGTCGCCGTCTCGTCGCCCCGGATCGTGACACGATCATCGTTCGCGACCGGCGGCCGGTTCACAGGGACGGGCCAGAAGTAGAGGGCGGCGAGGCCACCACCGAGCGCCAGTGCACCGATCACGGCGAGCGTTGCGGCGATCGGCAGGCGCCGGCGCTCCGTCCGTCCCTTGCTGCGCCCGCGTTCCACCGGTGCCGCCTCGAGCGCAGCGAGCAGCTCCCGGCCCGACTGGAAGCGGCGCGCGGGATCCTTCTCGAGCAGCTTCTCGACCGCGGCCGCGACCTGCGGCGGCGTCTCGGGCGCGAGGCGGCGGACCGGCAGGGGATGGTCCTGGGTGATCTGGCTGCTGAGTGCGACCAGCGTCTCGCCCGGGAAGGCGTAGCGGCCGGTCAGCATCTCGTACAGCGTGGCGCCGAGGGAGAACAGATCCGAGCGGGCGTCTGCGCGCTCGCCGCGGATCTGCTCGGGCGACATGTAGCGGGGCGTGCCCAGCATCTGCCCGTGCTGGGTGAGCTGCGCCGTCTCCGGCTGATCGATCACCGCGATGCCGAAGTCGGTGAGCTTCGGCGTCAAGAGATCGCTCGCGAGCAGGATGTTGCTCGGCTTGATGTCGCGATGAACGCGACCGTGGGTGTGGGCGTAGTCGAGCGCCATGGCCAGGGCTTTGGCAGTCGCCACCGCCTGAACGGGCGGCAGGCCACCGCGCTCTTTGAGCAGCCGGGCCAGCGAAGGGCCTTCGACCAGCTCCATGTCGATGAACGGTTCCGGCGCGCTCTCGACGTTGTAGATGATGACGATGTTCGGATGGTTGAGCGCGCCCGCGGCGCGCGCTTCGCGAAAGAACCGGTCGAGGACCTCGCGATCGCCGCGCCATGCCTCCTTCAAAACCTTGAGCGCGACATAGCGGTCGTGGCGCGCATCGTAGGCCTTGTAGACGCGCGCCATGGCACCTTCACCGAGCAAGCCCTCGATCCGGTAGCGACCAAAGGAACTCTCCAAGCTCATCCGGAGCGCCTGTTCCTCGTGACCCGGCTGCGGGCGACGCCCGACGCGCTCATTCTGGAATTCAAGCGCCTCAGCTCCGCTTGCGGCTCGCCCGGCGGGGGCAGTTGCCAAGCCATCGATCCAGCTCAACCGGGATCATAATTAAAAGGCCTTGTCAGCGACAGGATATGTGATCTGATTCACACCTGATCGCGTTTCGCCTAGTGTACCCGGGCGAGAGCGCGCAGCCAACCGCCCGAGGACGCCTGCATGCCCATCCAGCGCTCGGTCAACGTCAAGACGGCGCTCGGCGACGCCCTTTCCTTCCATCACATGACCGGCAGCGAAGCGATCAGCCGTCCGTTCGCCTTCGAACTCGTCCTGGTGAGCGAGGACATGTCGCTGGCGTTGGAGGCCGTGCTGGGCACGCCGGTGACCGTCGCGCTCGAGCTCGACCAGGGGGCGAAGCGTTACTTCCATGGCTTGGCCAGCGACTTCGCCTACGTCGGCACAGACAACGAGCTCGCGTTCTACCAGGCGACCCTCCGCCCCTGGCTCTGGTTCCTCGGCCGCACCTACGACTGCCGCATCTTTCAGAAGCAGACGGTGGTCGAGATCATCAAGACCATCTTCGCGAAGTATCCCAATCACGAGTTCGAGGATCGCCTCACCGGGCAATACGCGCCGCGCGTCTACTGCGTCCAGTACCGCGAGAGCGATCTCGACTTCGTCAGCCGGCTGATGGAAAGCGAGGGGATCTGTTACTTTTTCAAGCATGAGGACAACCGGCACACCTTGGTGCTGGCCGACTCGCCGCAGGCCCACGAGAGCTTCAAAGATTATGCCGAAGTGCCGTTCTTCCCCTTGGACAAGCTCGCCCGGCGGGAGCGCGACCACGTTTACGAGTGGCAGGTGCGTTCGCTGGTCGAGTCGGGGACCTATGTGCACACCGCCTTCGATTTCGAGAAGCCGAAGGCGGACCTCGCGGCCAAGCTCGCGCGACCGATGCCGCATGCCTTGAGCTCGGGGGAGGTCTACGACTATCCGGGCCCGCATGTCGACCTCGGCGAGGGCGACCGGGTCGCCCGCCTTCGGCTCGAGGCCTCGCAGGTCGCCCACAAGCGCGTGTCGGGCGCCGGCACCGCGGCCGGCCTGGTGAGCGGTTACACCTTCAAGCTGACGCAGTATCCGCGCGCAGATCAGAACGCCGAGCACCTGCTCCTCGAGGTCGCGCACGAGCTCTGGGAGCCGACCTACCGCACCGGCATGTCCGGCGAGGAGGAACATTATCTGTGCACCTTCGAGGCGATGCCGTCGAATCTGACATTCCGCCCGCCGCGCGTGACGCCCAAGCCGATCGTCCAGGGACCGCAGACGGCGATCGTCACCGGTCCCGCCGGCGAGGAGATCTGGCCCGACAAATACGGCCGCGTGAAGGTCCAGTTCCACTGGGACCGTCTCGGCAAACACGACGAGAGCAGCTCCTGCTGGGTGCGGGCCTCGCAGCTCTGGGCCGGCCCGGGCTTCGGCGGCATCCACATTCCCCGGATCGGCCAGGAGGTGATCGTCGACTTCCTCGAGGGCGACCCCGATAGCCCCCTGATCACGGGACGGGTCTACAACGGCATGGCGATGCCGCCTTACGGCCTGCCGGCCAACGCCACCCAGTCCGGGATCAAGAGCAATTCGAGCAAGGGCGGCGGCGGCTCGAACGAGCTGATGTTCGAGGACAAGAAGGGCTCGGAGCTGGTCTACCTCCACGCCCAGAAGGACGAGAGCATCGTGGTCGAGAACGACAAGAGCGAGAAGGTCGGCCACGACGAGACGATCACGATCGGCCACGACCGCACCGAGACCGTGGGTCACGACGAGAAGCTCACGGTCGGCAACGACCGGACCCGCAAGGTCGGCGCCAACGAGACGGTCACGGTCGTCGCCAACCAGACGATCAGCGTCGGCGGCAACCGCACCGACACGGTGAGCCAGAACGAGGCCCGCACCGTGCTGATCGCCCAGCAGCAGACGGTCGGCGCCATGCGCGACGTGAAGGTGGGCGCGAGCCAGAGCCATGAGGTCGGGATCAGCGACAGCTGGGGGGTCGGGGTCGACCGGAGCACTAAGATCGGCAGCAACAATTCGCTCAATGTCGGCAGCGATCGCAGCGCCGATGTGGGCGCGAACGACAGCCTGAAGGTCGGCAAGGACCGCTCGGCCTCGGTCGGCGACAACGATACCCTGAGCGTCGGCAAGGACGCCAGCATGACCGTCGGCAAGACGCTCGTGGTCAGCGCCGGCGACGAGGTCAGCATCACAACCGGCAAGGCGAGCATCGTCATGAAGAAGGACGGCACGATCACCATCTCGGGCAAGGACATCACGATCGATGCCTCGGGCAAGATCAACGTCAAGGCGAGCAGCACGATCACCATGAAGGGCGATAAGATTCTGCAGAACTGACGTGGGGAGGTGGGCATGGACGATAAGGTCATGGAGCTGGAGCCCGTGGCGGACGCGCGCGCGCAGCCGCCCGCGACCGCCGGCGGTGTGGCGATCGGGCTGCTGATGGGCTTCGATCAGGCGGGCGCGCCCTTGGTCGTCTATCCCGGCAACCCGAACGATGCGGCCGTGCCGGCGCGGGCCACGGCGCGGCTGTCGCCCGCCGACGTCGGCTGCGAGGTGGCGCTCCTGTTCGAGGACGGCGATCCGGCGCGCCCGCTGCTGATCGGCCGCATCCTGAAGGGCGCCGACCCGGTGCGCGCGCGCCTGCGCGAGCTCCAGATCCAGATCGCCGACGAGCGCCTCGAGCTCACCGCCCGGCGCGAGGTCGTGATCCGCTGCGGCAAGGCCAGCATCACGCTCACCCCCGCCGGCAAGGTCCTGATCCGCGGCACCTACATCTCGAGCCGCTCCTCGGGCGCCAACCGGATCAAGGGCGGCTCGGTGCAGCTGAACTGAGGCGTCGCGCATGGCCGGCATCCTGCGCAACATCGTCGAGCAGCACGCCGAGGAGGCGGCCTTCCTCTGGCTCCTGCGCGATGCCGCAGTCGACGCGCCGCACTACGCGCTCCGCCACCTCGCGCGTCTGGACGAGCGGGTCGAAGCGCATATCGACGGCCTGCGGGTGGCGGGCGATGCGGGTTTCGAGATCGCGCTCGAGCAGCTGGCGGCGCACCCGGAGGCGGGCGAGCTGTTCGCGGCCGGCGTGCTCGCGCTCGAGAGCGCCCTGCGCTGCGCGCATCGATCCCCTGGTCGAGCTGGCCGAGGAGGTGCCGGAAGCGCGCCGCGGCCTCGCGGGCGCGATCGGCTGGACCGCACCGGAGCGGCTGCGGCCGACGATCCGCCCCTGGCTCGATTCCGGACGCCCGCTCGAGCGCTGGCTCGGCCTCGTCGCCTGCTCCCTGCACCGCGCCGATCCAGCCTCGCGGCTCGGGCAGTTCCTCGCCGATCCCTCGGCGCTGGTGCGGGCGCGCGCGCTCCGGCTCGTGGGCGAGCTCGGCCGCGCCGACCTCGGCCCGGAGGTGCGCACCGCGCTCTCTCAGCGACGCCGATGCCGACTGCCGTTTCTGGGCCGCCTGGTCGGCAGCGCTGGTCGGCGAGCGCGAGCGCGGCCGCCCCCGTCTTGATGGCGGAGGTCGAGACGGCGGGCCCCCACCGCCGGCGCGCGCTCGAGGTCGCCGTGCGCATCATGCCTCCGGGCGAAGCCAGGACCTGGCTCAGCCGCCTCAACGGCGAGCCCGCCCACGCCCGAACCGTGGTGATCGCCACCGGCCAGCTCGGCGACCCGGTCGCGGTGCCCTGGCTGATCGCGAAGATGGCGATCCCCGAGCTCGCGCGCGTCGCCGGCGAGAGCTTCTCGCTGATCACCGGCGTCGATCTCGCCTACGACGACCTCGAGATCGACGCCCCGCAAGACTTCCAGCCCGGCCCGACCGACGAGCCTTCGGATACCAACGTCGACCTCGACCCGGACGAGAACCTGCCCTGGCCCGACCCCGCCCTGATCCAGGCCTGGTGGCAGGCCAATGCCGCCCGCTTCCCCGCCGACACCCGCCACCTCCTCGGCCGCCCGATCGACGAACCCGCCTGCCACCACGCCCTGACCGCCGGCTTCCAACGCCAACGCCGCGCCGCGGCGTTCGAGCGCGCGACCGCCGACCCCAGCGCCCCGCTGTTCAACTGGCGCGAGCCGGAACGCACGCAGCAGCGAGCGGCGTTGCCGCAGTCATGACCCCCCGCCGGGCTGATGCCATTCTCGTGGCTACGCCGCCGCCCGCCCAACCATAGTCGTCCCGATTTAGATGATTCTTCGCCACAGGCCATTCGAAAACGAGAACAGATCCTTCGGCCCCATCGACAGGACCCCGTCCTCGCCCCTCAACAGTTGAAGGCAGGATGCCGGCGCGTCATCGTTCTCGAATCGGTCCTCGTCGACGAACCCATCGTCTGTCAATCTAAGGATCCTGTAGTCGGTGACTGCAAAGACGTTGTCTTCGAATACCTCAAGTGCCAGCAGGTTTTCGAGCCTGGCACTATCACGCACGAACCATTGATCGCCATTGCCTTGAACGAAGCTGCCATTGTCGCCGACGACATAGACGGTAGCGTCCGCAGCGCAGGCGACGGCATTGAAATTGGCATTGGTTGGCACGTCAATCTGCTGCCAGCTGCGCCCGTTCCAACGCCATATCTCACCGTGCCAGCCAGCGACGTAGATCAAGTTGGCCGAAAGTCCGCCAATGGCTTCAAATCCCACAACCCGCTGTTCGCCGTCATCCGCTGCCCCGGGACCGAACTCAACCCACACCCCGCGGTCGGTTCGCCGCCTCACGACGCGGCCCAATCCTGCCAGGAACAATGTCCCATCGAGCGCGGTAATCGCGCGTGGGAAGATTTCCTCCGAATCAATGTTGCCTTCGTATTGTTCCGGTATCTTCGGGACAAGTTCGTAAAACTGACCCTGTCGCCCGACGCATACCACGACTCGGTCACCGGATCCCTCTTTGGCGCTCGCCATGGCCTGCGCCCGCCAGTCGACAACGTGACTGTAGATCGCCCACTGCTCCGCTGGAGCTAACTGCTCATCCCAGCGGTAAAACGTCGTTGCTACTACGTCACGATCAGAGAGCTCATCCTCCTCGCGCGCAAAAAAGCCGAAATCGGCATACACTGCGCATGCACAGAAGAACGTCCATCCGACGTGGTCCATATCTAGCTTCCTCTGCTGCCAGTTCCTGGAGGATCGACTGGAACTTTAGCCCTCTCGCACAGCGCTGCTTTTTCTTCTTTCTCGAGCTTGACATTGCTATTTGACGGTTTGTGGGTTATGTTTTTCACGTTGCTAGGAAAGCTGCCCTTGAGCTGGTCTTCCAAACATTTCTGATCGCATCCGGTCTGCTGAGCAACGGCAGAAGCGCACATGCTGCTGTACTCGGCGAGGTCACATTTTTTGTTCTTCTCGAATCCTTTCTTCGTTGCGAGATAATCGATTGCCGCATGATTCTTGCCGTGTGAGCCGACATGTTGACTCGCGCCTTCCATGCATACGCAGAGGGCGCTTTCTTCTTTATATGAGCTCAGGCCCTCAAAACAGGCCTTTGGAGGAATATGATGCGGTGTCTGGCCGGGACAGCATCCGTCCTCGTCCTTCTTCGGCTTATATGGTCTCAAGTAACAGCGTGCTGCCTGGACGCATTTGTTCTTCTCTGCTTTTGCTTCCGCCTCCGCTACGGCGCCCGCTCGAGCTGTTCTCGACCCCGTCCGGCCGGCATCAATCTCGGCCTTCTTGGCGGCTTCGATTGTGCCATCATAGCCCGCAAATTCGGAGCTCCTCTGTGCGGCGCTCTTATTGACCTCCTCCCTCTGCTCTCCGACGGGCATATTTAGGACACCCGGGCAACGATCTTGGCCATTGCACGCATCCTTCGCCTTGTGAAAGTCACCGTCGGGCTCTTTATTGCAGCTAGGGATTTGGGCGAATGCCGACGCATCAATAAACGCCATGGTTGCGGCATTTGGAGGAATGCAGGCTTCATTATGGATGGTCATATCCAAATGCCTATCGACATTTTCACCTTCAATCTTGACATCCATACTCCATGAGACGAAGTAGACCTTGCCACTGTTGACGCTGGTGACGACGCCTTTCTTCGCTGCGCAGCCAGCCTCGTCACCGGTGCTTTTCTTGAAGTAGCTCTTGTTCTTGATCATGATCTCTTTGTCGGAGATCATGACCGTGCGACTGCCGTCCGTCGTGTCGCTGGCGAATGCGGTGTTTGGATAGGGGATTGGTACGCCAGGCGGCGTCGCCGGGTTTTCCGGTGGCGTCATGCAGACGTCGGGGAAGCAGCAGATCGACTTGCCAGCGCCGGCCTTGCAGGCGATTTCGTTGTTATTGGCGAACACGTTGTTGGCCATCAGGCGACTTCTCGTTCCATCGAGCACGAGCGCGACGCGGCGGCCGTCGTCGTTCGCGGCTTGGGCGAGGCAGAGCGGCCCGGGGGCGTAGCGCTTGCAGGCGCTGGTAAGCACCGACGCCCAGCAAGGCCGGCATGGCTGCAGCGCCGATCTCGCCGATACAGTCGGCCGGGTGCCATATTTCCTGCAACTCCCTCATGGTCACGCATCACCCTGGCAAGGGCGAGCGCCGCCTCCTTGAACCAATACTGCTCGCCGCTGAAATCGGCAATGCGGTAGTCGATTTCATGCAGCCCGAGACCCGGCGGCATCGAGGGCTTGGCGGTAGGCTGCGGCCAGCCCTTCTCCCCGCAAAGGCTCATCGCTCTCGATTGTCGCCTTTTCGACCGCCAAGCCCAAGCGAAAGGACGGTAAGCCCGGGGCCATCGCTGTCGGGGGCCGACCAGAAGCGCAGCGCCCGCCTCGCCCGGGATGAAGCCGTTCGAGTTCTCGGCCGTCAGCAGCCGCTCGCGTTCATCATAGGCGCGAAGCGTGGCGGCTACCAGATAGCTGTCGACGCCGGCGACGATGACTTGGCGAAAGCCGTTCTCGTGAATCATCCGGCTGGCGTGGTGGAGACGCGGTCGGCGCCGCCGACCCGGCCCTGGGCGATCACCTGCGAATCCGGATGAAAGCGCACCCCGAGAAGGCCGCAGGCGGCGAGGAACAGAGGATTGCCGAGACCCTCGAGCCGGCCGGGCCGGTCCTCTTCGGCGACGCACATCAGGACCGGGATGCTCTCGGGCGACACGTCGGGCACGAGGTCCAGGCATTCGCGCAGCGGGCCGGCGAGCAGGCGAGCGAGCTTGGCGATGCCGCGCCAGGGCTCCTCCAGCGGCACCTCGCTGCCGATGATCCACTCGCCGCCGCGGGCGATGAAACGGGTCTCCTGAAAGTTGTCGAGGCGCGCGCGGATCGCGGCGCAGCTCGCTTCGGCGGTGAGCCCGACGCCGGTCATCATGCCGCAGCCGAGGATCGCGACCGGCGACGTCATGCTTCCGCCTCTTCGGCTGCGGCGCGCCTGCACCATGCGTACCGAGCGAGGGGTAGTAGGTCTTGCCCAGCTCGCGCGCCCGCCACCAGGCGCGTGACATCTGGCCGACCACGACCTGCGTGATCTCGAACATGTTGCGCTTGAGCGGCAGGCTCGCGCGCCAGGTGAGGAGCGCGCGGCGCTGGTCCGGCTCGATCAGGATCGTGTCGAGCACCGCCGGCTTCTGCTCGTGGCCGCCGCGCTTGTGGAAGAAGACGACCGGCACCTCGAGCTGCGGCAGGCGGAAGCGGGCGCGGCCCTGGGCTGTGAGGTTGGCGAGGATGACCTCCTCGCCGCCCCTGGGGTGGTCGATCTGCTGGTCCTCGGGTGCGGCCTGGTAGTAGCGCACGTCGAAGTCCGCCGGCAGGAACGGGAAGACGTTGTCGATCCAGTCCTGATCGTAGGTGCCGGCGTAGCGGTAGCGCGGCACCCAGTTGCGCCCGCGCACGCCGAAGCCCATCGGCCTGTAGTCGCCCCAGGGCGCTCTGACCGGATCCGCGGGGTCCTCGGTCGCAGGCAGGGGCGTGCCCGGGATGCGGCTCTGATTGCGGACCCGGTGCCAGCCGCGGCCGACCGGGTTGGCGACATAGCTGTCGGGCGGCTCTTCGTCCGGGTCGAGGTTGTCGACGCCGCCGAAGGCGTGCTCGTAGGTGATGGGCTTCGTGACGAAGGGCTCGGGCGCCGAGGGGCCGAGCGTGGCGCCGCGCTGCAGCCAGACCCGATCGCCCACGACGTCGAACACCTTGGACCAGCCGTCGATCTTGACCCCGACCGGCACGCGCGGCGAGGGCCGGCCGCCCGGGGCGTGGGCGGTGGCGTTGAGGAGGATGTCGCACCGGGGCTTGGTCAGCGCGAAGTCGACCTCGTAGCGCGGCGAGGAATAACCCGGCGCGCCGAAGAACTCGTCCGCCATGATCAGCGGCGCCTGCTCGTCGGCCAGCGTGCAGGCCTCGCCGTCGCGTTCGGGAAAGGCGAAGGTGCCCTTGATCGCGACCACCAGGTGCTCGCGCGCCGACGGCTCGATGCCCATGGTGTAGGCCGCCTGCATCCGGGTGGCGTTGATCAGCTCCATCGCCCGCTTCCCCCCTGCTGCGGCCGCCCGCGCGGCAGGGTCGAGGCGAGCTCCTGACCGGCCGCCTCACAGCCTACCAGGATCAGACTGAGGTTGTCGCGCGCCTCCCTGGCGAGGGTCCGGGCGAGGAGCTCCTCGGCCGCCGCCTCCAGCCCGGCGGTACGCAGCACCGCCTCGATCTCGGCATCCTCGAGCTCGCCGGTCAGGCCGTCGCTGCACAGAAGGAACAGGTCGCCCGCGACCAGCCGGTCCTGCACGACCTCGACCTCGAGCCCGGTCGCCGACGCCGATCGCGCGGGTGATCCGGCTGCGCAAGGGATGGCGGCGCGCGGCCTCGGGCGCGACCTCGCCGCGCTCGACCAGCTCCTGGACCAGGCTGTGATCGCGGCTCAGGAGCTCAAGGCGGCCGTCGCGCAGCCGGTAGAGCCGGCTGTCACCGGCCCACAGGCCGGCGAAGTGCTCCTCGAACACCAGCAGCACCACGACCGTGCTGCCGCAGACCCGATCCGGCCCACCGAAGCGCTGCAGCTCCTCGTGGCACTGGCCGAGCGCCGCCTGGACCATGCGGGCAAGCGTCGGCGCGTCCGGCGCCGGCGGCAGCTCGCCCAACCGCGCGGTGATCAGGCGGCTCGCCCGGTCGCCGAGCTCATGCCCGCCCATGCCATCGGCGATCGCCCACAAGCCGAGCTCCGGGCGGTCGAGGAAGCTGTCCTCGTTGAGCGTGCGGACATGGCCGACATGGCTGCGCGCGGCGGATCGGAAGACAAGGCCGCTCATGGACGCACCTCGCTCAGGCCACGCGCGGCGAAGCCGCCATCGAGCATCGCCGCGAACGCCCCGGCCGGCGGCAGCCCGGCGGCGGCGAGCATCACCGGCGGCACCCGCGCCGAGCCCTCGCTCCACCACAAGCTGCCGGGCGGCTCGAGATCGGCGAGCAGACCGAGCAGCGCCGCCTCGCCCTGCTCGCCCTCGAGACCGGCCACCAGTCCCTGTTCGAGACTGGAGCGCGAGGGGGCCGGGGCCGACGGCGGCGGGCCCAGGCGCTCGAGGTCGGCCAGCAGCTGGTCGATCTCGCCGCCGGCCTGGAGTGCTGCCCGCGCCAGCTCCTCGGCACCGGCATACCAGCTACCCGCCGTGCGCCTCAACGCGAAGGGCCCCGTGCCCTGGGGTAGCGGACAGGCGAGCGTGAACGGGAAATAGCGGCCGACCCGATCGACGCTCGGCATCAGCACGCCGGCCATGGCGTCCGGGCCGCAGCCGCCCGGGGCCAGCGCATAGTGCCACAGCGGGCTCGTCAGGTAGATCTCGAGCCAGGCCTCGCCCAGCATCTCGCGGCTCGCCCGAATCCCATCCTGCAGCCAGCCGTCCCAGGCCTTGGTGAAGCCATGCGGCAGCCCGCGGCTGAGAAAATCGCCGAACGCCGGCAGCTTGCCGAACAGCCCCGGCCCCATGCTCAGATCCCGGGCGGGCATCGGAATCCGCCCAACAGGGCCAGATCGAAGGGATTGTAGACGCTCGCCGCGCGCAGCTCGAAGCGCGCCCAGTGCCCGCCGGCTGACAGGGTGACGTAGAACAGGTCGGGCTGGCCGGTCGGCTCGAGCGCGCCCTCCCGCAACAGACGGAACCAGGACCAGGCGCCCTCGCGGGTCAGCACCGCAGGGGCCGCCTGGGTGACCGGGAAGAAGGTCAGCCGCACGATGTTGCTGCCGCCGGGCCCTGGCCATACCATCGGCACGGGATGGGTCGGGTCGTGCCGGTAGCTCACCTGCTGGCCGTCGAGATCGAGCAGCACGCGCGCCGCGCCGGCATCCATATCGACGGGCCTGAGGGTGAAGCTCGCTTGCGGGTTGGCGCCCCCTGCGAACATGCCATCGCGAATCCGCCGCGCCCGCTCGAGCTGGGCAAGCGCGGCATTCGAGAGGTCGAGATCCTCCCGCCAGCGCCACGGTCGGCGGGCGGTGTCGACCAGCGGCTGCAGGTTGGCGTTGATGAAACCATCGATCACGGCGCCCGGCGCGAACAGGCGGCCGAAGTCGGCCAGATCCATGTCGATCGCACTGTCGAGTTGGAACGGAAAGCGTCCGGCGAGCGCCTTCGCGCACACCGGCAGCACGTCCGTCTGCCAGATGGCGTTGAGCTGGCGCGCCACCGCGCCGCCGCCGAGCTTGGAAGTCTGCTGGGCCACGCCACCGAGCCAGCCGTCGAGCGGCGCGGGCAGGCGGCCGGCCTCCTGCGCGAGCGGCCTGGTCACGCCGGCGATCCCGCCGCGCTCGAGCATCGCCTTCTCCGGATTGGGGCTGGTGGCCACCGTCTGCAGCTCCTGAAACAGGCGGCCGAGCACGGCGGTCGCGTCGTCGATCGCTGGTGGCGCCCCCTCGGCGCCTGCGACGACCTTGACCAGATAGCCGAAATGCTCGGCCACCGGTGCCCCGGGCACAGCACCCTCGGGCTGGCTGCCGCCGGCGAGCGCGGCCAGCTTCGCGGCAGCGCCGCCGACCTTGCCCAGGAGCTTGGTCCCCTTCTTGAGCGCCGTGTCGGCCGCGGCCGCCTGCGCATCCCCGGTCTCGGGCACGCGGGTGAGGTCGGTCTCGGCGACGATGCCGGTGAGCAGAAGCTTAATCGCCGAGGTCGGCCCCGAGAGGTCCTTGAGCGCATCGACGGCGGAGCGCAGATCGGTGAGCGGCGCGAGGGTCACATCCGCGAGCAGCTGCTGCCAGACCGCGATGTCGTCGTCGTAGTAGAGCTTCAGGACGTCGGCCTGGAGCTGCTCGATTTCCGCCTTGCTGCGCTCGGTCGGCGCGCCGGCGTCCATCACCCAGCTCTCAACCGCGGTCGCCGCCACGACCTCCTTCAGGTGCGGCAGCACCTGCTCATGGAAGCCCTGGTAGGTGTAGATGCCGGCAATGCCCTCGCCGAGCGGCTTGCCCGAGCGGCGGGTCAGCACCCGAGCGGCGTTAGGCCCGGCGTGCTCGGCAGGGTTCCACGCGGGCAAGGCCCGCATCTCGGGCAGCCCCAGGAGCGCATCGTAGGCGCGGCGCGCGAGCGGAATGCCCGCCAGTGTCCCCTGCGCGCGCGCGACCAGCGCCGGATCAGGTTCGGGACGCTCCACGATTTCGGGCAGGAGATCGAGAAGCGCCGTGCGATGCCCGGCCAGACGCTCGATCTCGGGCGTGGTGAGACCCTCGGCCTCGGGCCGGTCGACGACGCGGAACCAGGTTTCGATCAGCTCGCGGTCGAGTTTGGCCCGGCCGGTCAGCATGAGGTAGACCTTGAGCCCCTGGAGCACGAAGTCCGGATCCCTGATCCGGGCCCGCAGGTCCCCCTCGAGGCGCAGCACGAGCCGCGGCAGGAGGAGACGCTCGAGCCCACGCCGGTAGGCCGCGTCCGCAGCGCCGCCCAGCGAGTCGCTCGCCGAGAGACCGAGCCGCAGCGCAACCGGCGAGGTTCCTCCCGCGGGCAGGCCGCGCAGCAGGTCGAGGGCCCGGAGGACCGGCGCCAACGCCACATCCGTCGGTGCGGCAAGCTCGGTCTTCGCCAGTGGCTCCACTTCGATGCTCGCCTGCTGCAGCGCCGTGCCGAGCGCGAGCGCTTCGTTGCGGCTCTGCAGGTAGCCAACGCCCCAGACCGCGGCGGCGCCGACCAGCACGACCGCGGCTGCCGTCCAGGCGGCACCCTCGAGCCAGCGCTCACGGCGCTCGCGCGCCGGGTCGCGGGCGACCAGCCCGGCCTCGGCGAACACCACCTCACGCAAAAGCCGAGTCAGGAAGAAGCTGCGATTGCCGTGGCTCGCCGGCGGCGGCGCGGGCTCGAGACCGAAGCTCGCCGCCATCGCCTGCATCAGGCGATCAATCGGCGCGCCTTCCTGGGTGCCGCTCGTGACGTAGAGGCCGCGCAGGAGAACCGGTGCCGCGAAGGTGCTCTCATAGAAGATCCGCTCGGCGAGCTCGACGAGCCGGGACTTCAGGGCAGCGAGCTGACCAGGGAAGCGAAACACGAGCGCCCGGCGCTCGAGGTCGCGCTCGGCGTCGAGCCGGGCCAAAACGCCCTCCTCGAGCCGCGCCACCAGGCGATTGAACTCCTGCTCGAGCAGCTCGCGCGCGGCGGGCTCGGGGTGGGCCGGATCAATCGGCAGGGTGAAGCCCAGGACCTGCTCGCGCTCGCGCTCGGAGAGATCGGCAAAGAACTCGTTGAAGCCGGCGACCAGATCGCCCTTGGTCACGAGCATATAAGCCGGGAAGCGGAGCCCGAGCGTGCTGGTCAGCTCGTCGAGCCGGCTACGGATCGCGCGCGCGTGCTGAGCGACCAGCGCCGGGTCGGCGCGCAGCAGATCGTCGGCCGGAAAGGCGATCAGGACGCCGCTGATGGCACGCCGGCGACGGTGCTTCTTCAAGAGATCGAGAAAACCCTGCCAGGCAGCCCGATCCGCCTCGGCGTGGCTTTCCTGGGTGGTGTAGCGGCCCGCGGTGTCGATCAGCACCGCTTCCTCGGTGAAAAACCAGTCGCAGTTGCGCGTGCCGCCGACGCCGCGGACCTCATACCCCCGATCGGCCTCGGCAAGCGGGAAGCGCAGGCCGGACTGGAGCAGGGCCGTGGTCTTGCCCGAGCCCGGCGGGCCGATCATCAGGTACCAGGGCAGCTCGGCCAGGTAGCGGCGGCCGTGCAGACGACGCTTCTTCAGCTCGGAAAGCGCGGCGTTGAAGCGCGCGGAAAGCTCCTTGATCTCCTCGTCGGCCGGACCCGGAAGCGGCGCCTTTGCGAGGTCGCTCACGAAGGCCTCGTTCGCCTTACGCACCTTGCGCTGGGCAAGGAGGTTGCCCGCACCCCAGATAAAGGTGAGGACAAGGATCGTGACCAGCCGCGAGAGCTCGCTCTCGAGCGGACGCCAGTCGGCGAAGGCGAGCAGCTCGCCGAAGAACCAGACGATCAGCGCCAGGATCACCACGCCGAGCAGGGTCAGGAACCAGCGCGCGGTGAGCACGGCAAAAAGCGTCTTCAGGAATCGCATCGCCGCCTCAGCGCCCCTTGAGCAGCAGGATCTCGACCCTGCGGTTCGCCGCCCGTCCTTCGGGCGTGTCGTTCGCGGCGAGCGGTTCGGTATCCGCCCTGCCGTCGATCTCGATCCGCCTGATGTCGACGCCAGCGCCGACCAGCAGCCGGCCGACGGTCAGCGCCCGTGCCTGCGAGAGCGCCCAGTTGGAGGCGAAGCGCGCGCTGCGGATCGGCACGTTGTCGGTGTGACCGACGACCCGGATTCGCCCCGGCTCCTCAGCGAGCACGGCGCCAAGCGCACCGACCATGGGGGCGAACCTCCTGGTCATCTCGGCGCTGCCCGACGAGAACAGCTGCTCATGCTGCAGACGCACGCGCACGGTCGCCGCGTCCTCGGTACCCGCGACGATCCCTTGCCGCATCTCGCCACCCAGCACCGCCTGGATCTTCGGCAGCACCGCGTAGGGCAAGCGTGCCTGGACCGGTGGCGCCCCCGACTGCTCGCGCTGCAGCTGGACCTGGCCGAGCGGCGGCAGCGCTTGGACGAGCGGACCGAGCCGGTCGGTGTAGCTCCCGAGGCGGAAGGAAAATCCCGTATAGAGCAGAAGCAGCAGCGCCAGCGTACCGGCGAGGAGGACCCAGGGCGGCACGCGAAAGCCTGGGCTTTCCTGCGCGATCGCAAGCCCGCGCCAATGCGGCGAGAGCTCGGCCGCCTCGGCCTCCGGCCGCCGCAGCAGACGGTACAGCCCCTCGCGCAGATCGGCGATCGACGTCGCCCTTTGCGGGGCGATCCGATAGCGGCCCTCGAAACCGAGCGCCAGGCAGAGGTACATCAGCTCGAGCAGATCGCGGTTGTTGCCCGGGTCGCGCTCGAGCTCGGCCAGCCGGTCGAAGAAGCGCTCGCCAGCGTCGACCTCGCGGAACAGGTTGGCGACCAGGTTCTGCTGCGGCCAGCTGCTGTGCCGGCCCCAAGGCGTATTGAGGACGATGTCGTCGACCAGCGCGGCGAGCGCCCAGGCCGCGTGCTGGGTCAAGCGGTGGGGCACCCCTTGCGCGGTCGCACGGTCTTCGAAGCGACGCAGCTCGGCCAGCACGCGCTCGCGCAGCTCCTCAGGTCGCGACGGCGGCGAGGCGGTCTTGAGGCGAGGTGCCAGGCTCAGGAGCGCCGCAGCCGCGGCGACCAATGGGTTGTGCTGGCTCGCCGGCAGCTCGAGAGCTGCGCCCGCGTAGGCGGGCGGCGGCGACGGCTCCGGTCGCAGGGCCGGCCCGCGTCCGCCTGGCTGCGGCCGGACGAAAACCGTCCGGTCGCCCGCGTCGTAGAGACCGAAGGGATCGTCTTTGCCGCTCATGGCTCTAGTCGCGGATCGCCCAGCATTCGACCTCGGGCTTGGGCTCGTCGGGGAACTCGCCGCTGACGCCGATGGCGATGCCGGCGGAGGTCCCGAGCTTGCTCCAGTAAGGGCTCGTGCGGTCGAGCTCGAAGTAGACCATGCCGGCATGGTAGGGAATCTGGCGTGGCGCCACCGCGAGCGGGGTCGCCGCGATCCCGGTCAGCCGGGAGAGCCAGAGATCCTCGAACTCCTCCAAGGGACCGATCGTCCCTTGTCGCGAGAGCAGCTGGCGGACGTTGTCCGAGGGTAGGGCCAGCTTGACCGCGAGCACGAAAGTCGCCTCGGCGTACAGCTTCGGATTGTCCACCCGGGCGGCCCAGATGCCCGAGCGGTTGCGGTGCACCGGGATCGCCACCGCTCTGCGCTCCGGCCGTGCGAGCTCGAGCAGGAGCCGCCGCAGGGTGTCCATGAGGGGCAGGAACGAGCTGGCCGGGTCATCGTGCCGGTAGGGCGGAAAGGCGGGCGGCCGCCGCTCGCTCGCGCCGTAGGTCGCCATTCCGCCGGCGAGCCCGAGCAGGAAGCGGTAAAGCGCCTCGGGATGCAGGGTGAGCTGCTCCCCGAAGTGCCGCACCACCGGTTGCACCCGGTTGACCAGCTCCAGCACCAGGATGTCCTGCACCTCCGCCGCCCCGCGCGCCATCGGGTTCATGACGTAGCCGATCCGGCTCTCGGCCACGCTCTCGAGCTTGCCTTCGAGCTCGTTCAGCCAGTTCGCAAAGGTCGGGTGGGCGGCAATCGTGAGACTGGGCGGCAGGTAGTCGGGATCCAGGGTCAGCGCGCCGTCGGGCTGCACGCCCCTGACCCGCGCCACCCCGACCGCGACGAAGCCTCCGAGCTCGTCCTCCGCCTTCAGCAGGCGACAGGTGGGTCGCGCGACCTCGATCGGCGCGAGTTCGCTGCCGCCGCTGACGCTGTCGCGCACCTCGACCACCCGACCGCGGAAGCGGGCGCCGCGGTCCGGGCTACCCTCGGGGTCGAAGGCGACCGCGCCTGGCTGCACCTCGGGCAGGGCGAGATAGGCCACGCCCTCGCGGCTCTCGGAATCGAACTGCAGCGGCTCGGGATGATCGACGTCGTCCGGGATCAGGAACGGCGTGCCGTCCGGCAGGATGCCCTCGGCTTCGGCGATCGCAAGCTTGCCGGTGGTCAGCAGGCTCGTGTTCAATTTGAGCCGGCTGAAGCCCCAGCCGTGGCTCCTGATCCCGCGCAGCGCCGCGCGCACGAGGGCGTCGGTGTGGCGGTCCTGCTGCTGGAGGTGCTGTGCCCGCAGGAACATGCCCTCGGACCAGACGACCTTATTGCTCCAGACCATGCCGGCTCCCTTCGCGGCTCACAGATCGGCCGGGCGAATCGTGATGCCCTTGGCGCCGAGATCGACGATCAGAAGCGTGGTCCGGTTGCGCGGCACCTCGTGGAACGCGCGCCAGCTGGCCGCGTCGAGGTCGCGATAGGAGGCCATCACGCCGACGAAGTGCGTTTTGTCGTCGAACTCCCGCTGGTAGACCTCGGTGGTGCCTGGAGACAGCGTGAAATCGGCTTCGACGATCAGCGCCTTGCCGAGCGCGGCCGCCGGATCGCCATTGAGCGCGAAGAAATCGCTGGCCAGGAAATCGGTGACCGAAGCCAGGCTGAAGACCCGGACGAAGATCGGCCGGGCGCCGCTGTCGGCGCTCTGGTTGACGTCGGCGGCGGCCTTCAGCGTCAGGCCCACGATGGTGGGCGGGGGCGGCGGCGGGGGCGGCGGGGGCTCCTTCTTCTTGCCGAACATCCCGCAGCCGGACAGTGCCAGAGTCGCGGCCGGGACAAGCAGCAACGCGCGGCGGCGGTTCAGCACCGATCGATCCATCAAAGCGACCTCGCTTTCTCCTCGTAGGCGCGCGCGAAGTCCACGCCGACCTCGCCCAAAAAGCGCGACCTCGCCCGCTCGGCGAGGTCGGCATAGCGCCGGTTGTAGAGGTCCCAGTACATGGCCTTGCGGCCACCTGCGACGAGGCTCGTAAACAGCGAGGGCTCCTCGATCTCCTGCTCGAGCGCCTGCGGATCGAAACGCCGAAGCAGGGTCCGAAGCGCCGCCTGCACCCCCTCGAGGAGCGCGAGCTCGTGACTCTTGAGGTCGCCGAACGCGGCGCCGATCGCCTCGTGCGGCTCGAGATAGCCAGGCCCGCGGTGGCGGATCACGGAGAGCACCGCCTCGTGTTCGCTCGCCGCCAGCTTCAAGGGATTATTGCCGGCCGCGCCGACCAGGGTGCGCTCGACGCCGGTCTCGCGCTTGACCAGCGTCCGGGTCGCGAGCAGCTGCGCCAGCCCTGCCGTGAGAGCGCGGAACGCCTCGCCGAGCGCCTTCAGCTGCGCCTCCGGGTCCTCGCAGGGCACCTCCTCCGGGGCCACGCCGGCACCAGCCAGGAAGGCATCGAGCTGCCGCCGATCAGACCCTGCCCGCGCTGGCACAGGAGCAGGCACCTCGAGCTGCGGGGGCAGCTCCCTGGCTGACGGCGGCGCCGCCACATCGGCCGCCGGCCGGGGCGGCTCCGGCGGGCGGCGCCGCTCGATCGCCTCGAACTCGGGCGAGAGATGATCGGGGGGCGTGCCCGCGCCGATCTCACCTTTCCGGGCGGGATGGGCGGGCGTGCGGAGCGGCCCGTCGCCGACCCAGCTGACGTCGAACAGGCCGGCCCCGGCACGTCGCGAAGACGGCTTGACAGAGGGCGGCGGAGCCGTTGGATGCGGCGCCTGGTCCGGCGCGTCGAACAGGCCGGCCCCGGCACGCTGTGATGGCGGCTCGACAGGGGGCGGCGGAGCCTTGGGATGCGGCGGCTGGTCCGGCGGGTCGAACAGGCCGCCGCCGGTGGCGGTCTCGGCACGGCGCGTGGCCGCCGCCTCGATCCTCACCCGGATCACGTAGTCGCCCAGGGCGATGCGCATTCCATCGCGCAACGGCGTCCGATTGCCGCGGCCGAGCGGCGCCCGGCCGGCATCGAGGAAGACGCCGTTGCTGCTCGTGTCGGTGATCCAGTACTGGTCATCGCCGCCCTCGAGCAGGCAGTGCTGGCGCGAGAGATAGCGCTCCGGGTCGGGCAGCACCCAGTTGCTGTCGGCGGTGCGGCCGATCGTCAGCCGGCCACGCTCGAGCCGCTGCTCGCGCTCGGCGAATCCGGGCGGTGCGTTGTCGAGGGTGATGACCAGGGTCACCGGCGCGGTTCCCGCATCATCCGAAGGCGCAGGCGAAGGCGCCGTCCCGGACGTCGACCTGCACCGAGGTGATCGGCGTGCCGTCTCTCAGCCGGATCAGGAATTCCCGGCTGATGGTCGGCAGGACCGTGTTGGTCAGGATGGCATCGATCATCCGGCCGCCGCTCTCAACCTCGGTGCAACGCTTGCGGATGAGCTCGACCACCGCGGGATCGTAGGCGAACGGCACGCCGTGGCGCGCCTCGACGCGCTTTCTGACGCGCTCGAGCTGGAGGCGGATGATCTGCTCCAGCATCTCGTCGCTCAGCGGGTAGTAGGGGATCGCCACCAGCCGGCCGAGCAGCGCAGCGGGGAAGGTCTTCAGGAGCTGCGGCCGCAGCGCCTCGGCAAGGCCGTCCGGCGCCGGCATGGTATCGGGATCGGCGCACAGGTTCATGATCAGCTCGGAGCCGATGTTGGTGGTCAGGAGGATCATCGTGTTCTTGAAGTCGATGCGCCGGCCCTCGCTGTCGTCCATCATCCCCTTGTCGAAGACCTGGAAAAAGATCTCGTGGACGTCCTGATGCGCCTTCTCGACCTCGTCCAGAAGGACCACGCTGTAGGGCCTCCGGCGCACCGCCTCGGTCAGCCGGCCGCCCTCACCGTAGCCCTTGTAGCCGGGCGGCGCACCCTTGAGGGTCGAGACGGTGTGCGCCTCCTGGAACTCCGACATGTTGATCGAGATGATGTTGTGCTCGCCGCCGTAGAACGCCTCGGCAAGCGTCAGCGCGGTCTCGGTCTTGCCGACGCCGGACGGTCCGCAGAGCATGAACACGGCGATTGGCTTGTTCGGGTCCTCGAGCCCGGCGCGCGAGGTCTGGATGCGCTTGGCGATCATCTCGAGGGCATGGTCCTGGCCGATCACCCGCGCCTTGAGCGTGTCGACCAGCTCGAGCACCGCCTGGATCTCGTCCTTGACCATGCGACCGACCGGGACGCCGGTCCAGTTGGCGATCACCTCGGCGACCGCCGCCTCGTCGACCCGCGGGAAGACGAGCGGGCTGTCGCCCTGGAGCGCAGCGAGGTCGTCCTGCAACTCGCGCAGCTCGGCGAGCTTGGCCGCGCCGTCGGCCGCAGGCGCCGCCTCGTCGGCCTCGCGTAGCTCGGCGCGCAGGCCGAGGATATGGCCGACCAGATCGGTCTCTTTCTGCCAGCGTAGCTCGAGCGTCTCGGCCTCGCCCCGCGCCGCCGCGAGGCGCGCCTCGGCCTGCGGCTTCCGGGCCTCGACGTCGAGCCCGAGCCGGCGCTCGCGCTCGATCAGCGACAGCTCGGTCTCGAGCGCAGCGATCTGCCGCCGGCACGCCGCGAGCGCGGCGGGCGCAGCGCTCTGGCTGACCGCCACGCGCGCGCAGGCGGTATCGAGCACGCTCACCGACTTGTCCGGCAGCTGGCGCGCCGGGATATAGCGGCGCGCGAGGTCGACCGACGCCCGGAGCGCCTCGTCGAGCACTTCGACCTTATGGTGCTGCTCGAGCGAAGCGGCGACGCCGCGCATCATCTCGATCGCGTCGGCATCGTCCGGCTCCTCGATCTTGACGACCTGGAAGCGGCGGGTGAGCGCCGCGTCCTTCTCGATGTGCTGCTTGTACTCGCTCCAGGTCGTGGCGCCGATCGTGCGCAGCGTCCCGCGCGCTAGCGCCGGCTTCAGGAGATTGGCGGCATCGCCGGTGCCCGAAGCGCCGCCCGCGCCGATCAAGGTATGGGCCTCATCGATGAACAGGATGATCGGAGTTCTCCGAGCTCTGGACCTCATCGATCACCTGCCTGAGGCGCTGCTCGAACTCGCCCTTCATCGAGGCGCCCGCTTCGAGCAGACCGACGTCCAGGGTCTTGAGGGCCACATCCTGCAGCGCCGGCGGCACGTCGCCGGCGGCGATGCGCAGCGCGAAGCCCTCGACCACGGCCGTCTTGCCGACGCCCGCCTCGCCGACCAGCATCGGATTGTTCTGGCGGCGCCGCAGCAGGATGTCGATCACCTGACGGATCTCGGCATCGCGCCCGATGACCGGGTCGATCTTGCCGGCGCGAGCCTGCTCGGTGAGGTCGATCGTGAAGCGCCTCAGCGCCTCCGCCTTGCCCATCGGCGCCGGGGCGAGACCGCCCTGATCGCCCGCGGGCGCCGCCTCGGCCGCCTCGAGTGAGGGCGCCCCCTTGCCCTCGGGCGAGCCACCCACGAGCGCAACGAAGTCGCGCTTCAAGGTCTCCGCCGAGATCCGGCGGAACTGTTCGGACAGGGCGAACAGCGCCCGCGCCAGGTCCTCGTCCTCGAGCAGTCCGATCAGCAGATGGCCGCTGCGGATGCGGGCCGAGCCGAACAGGAGGCTCGCGATGATCCAGCCGCGCTCGATGGAGAGTTCGATGTGGCGGGAGAAATCGAGCATCGCCGAGCCGCCGCCCCGGATCCGCTCGAACGCCCTGGCGAAGTCGGCGGCGAGGCGCGCGTGATCGATGCCGAAGGCACGGATCGCCCGGTGCAGGTCGGAATCGGGCAGCATCAGGATCTGGTTCAGCCAGTGATGCAGCTCGATGTAAGAATTGCCCCGCGTGCGGGCGAACTGCACCGCACTCTCGAGCGCGCGGTACGGCACTGGGTCGAGCCTTGTGAAGACCTTGTCGCGGCTGACACCCTTCATCTCTTGCCCTTCCTCTAGACGCCGCTCTGGACTGCCGCCCGGCCGGGCAGGAGCACCAGATCCTCGGCATCGCGCGTCGGCGCGCGGACGCCGAGCCAGCTCGTCCAGCCCAGGCGGCGCCCGCCGTCGAGCAGGAGCTTTGGCACCTCCGGCCCTTTGAGCCCGAGGCGCACGTCCCATTCGAACTCGTCGCCGACGACGTTGCGGACCGCGGCGATCAGCCGGCGCAGCCAGATGCCGCCGGGCAGGAAACGCTCGTAGATCGCAAGCTCCAGCGGACCCAGGCGGACGCGGAACCGGTGCTGCGCCTGGAACGAGCGGGCGCCGACGACCGCCTCGACGCCGAGTTGGGCGCGCGCCAGACCGAGCCGGCACTGCAGGCCCCGCGGCAGCTCGAGCCAGCCGCCGATGAACTCCTCGATCGAAACCGGCAGGCGGAAATGGTTGCGCAACAGCCGGACGAGGCGCTCCGGGTGCCGGCTCTGGCAGGCCAGCAGTCCGACATGGCCGAGCTTGACGGCATGGGGCAAAGCATCGCGATCACGCAGCGCGGGTGTGCCAAAGCCGGCGAGCGCACCCAGATAGAGGAGAAAGCGGTCATCCTCGGGCCGGTCGTGCTGCACCTGCGGGCGCGCGTCCGCCCAGGCCCGATAGAACAGGCACAAGAAGCGATGGTGGAAGATGTCGCAGAAGTCGACGAAGGTGCGATCGCTCGCCCGGTCGCGCCGGTCCAGGGCGTAGGCGGTAAGATGCAACGGCAGCGGTCCGTGCGGGCCGAACAGGCCCATCAGCAGCACCTCGAGCCGCCCGGGCCGGCCCTGGCTGCCCGGCTCGTAGGCGGCAAGATCGGTCGGCGGAAATGCCAGCTGCGCCCGCTGAGCGAGCCGGATCGGGTCGTCCGCGCCGCGGCGCGCCTTGCCAAGCCGTGGCATGTGCGCGTGGGCGCGCTCGATCAGGCGCAAGGCCTGAAAGAAATCGAAGCCCCTCACCTCCTCGGCGAGCGCCCGCTCTAGAGCAGGTGCCGCCGTCCGATCCGCGCCGGCCATCGCATGATCTCGCCACGTTCGACGCTCTTCACCACCGTGCGGGTGAAGGCGTTGATCGACACGTACCTCCGGAAGAACTGCTCGAGCACCGCACCCAGAAGGAAGGCCCCGCCGCCCTCGAAGCGACGCTCGTCCAGATTGACTTCGATCTCGAGGCCGCGGCCGAAGGCCATCGGGCCCGCGATCGGCAGGCGATCGATCACCGGCTGACTCGCCACTCGGGCAAGGCCGTCCACCTGCCTGGCCACCGCAGGGTCGGCGAAGTCGGCATAGATCCGCAGCATTTCACGCAGCGCGCCGGCGCCTTCGCCCTGGCCTTGGTCGACCAGCGACAGGTAGTTGAGCGCGAGGTGGTTCACGAGCCGCCAGGCGATCTCGCCGTGGCTCTGCCCGGGACGGGCGCGTGCGGGCTCGCCGTGCGCGAGCGAGGGTTGCGGGGAACTCGGCTCGGCCAGCAGCGTGATCGCCGCGATCGGCGCCCCGGTCTCGGCGGTGAACTGGCTCTCGTCCGGCGTGCGCAGCAGGAACAGCGGCAGGTCGCGGTTGCTGCAATTGGCCTTGACGAACAGGCGCTTGAGGTCGCTCGTCGCGGCCCGGCCGTCGGCGAGGCAGAGGAAGACCTCGCTGCCGAGATAGCTCGAGCGGGCAGCACCACGCGCGAGGTCGCGCGCCGAGAACAGGCGCGGCCGCCGCTCCAGGGTGTAGAAGGCGTTCGCACCCTCGTCCCGGGCGTCGAGCCGGTGAAGCTGGCGGAACCGTTGCGCGCCGCCGTCGCCGCCGTCGGCGGTCACTTCGCGCACGCTGTGCACCTCGTAGTCGAGTGGCCGGACCCGGTCCGGGACGATGTGGAAGTCGCGTCGGCGGCGGTCGAGCAGGATCGGCTCGCAGGCCTTCTCGAACAGGTTGATCGCAGGTGTCACGAACAGCGCCAGATCGTCCGCGCAAACGCTCTCCTCGAGCGCCGGCTCGCGCCGGTCGAGCAGAATGAAGAGCTCGAGCGCGCGTCCCTCGTGACGCCGCACCGCGGGCCGGAGGCGCGAGAGCTCGACGAACAGGAAGCGCGCCGGAAAGGCGAAATACTCCTTCAGCAGCCGATAGCCGTCGAAGGCTTCCGGCGGGCAGGGCAGAAGCGCTTCGTCCTCCTTGAAGCCGACCCGGCCGATCGCCTCGCGGCCGATCTCGTGGCGCCAGGCTGGCTGCGGCCCGCTGGGCTGCACGACGAGGCCGAGCCCGTGGCCGAAGATCGCCTCGTAGAGCCGGAACGCGCGCGGGCCCGTGGCCCGCAGATGCAGCGTCAGGCGATCGAGCGAGAGCGCCTGAAAGGGCAGCTCGCCCTGGGTCTCGAGCCGGACCCGGATCGCCGCCTCGACATCGCGCCGGCGCGGCAGACCGCTCGCCGCCAGCGCTGCCCCCGCAAGATAGCTCGCGTCGGTCAGCTGGAGCGGCCACAGACAGACTTCATGCGTGGTGGTGAAGGTGCAGCGGGTCTGCAGCTGCGGCAGGAGCCGGCTGTTGAGCCGGCTGCCGCGCAGGACGGCATAGCCGTCCTCGAGCGAACCTGCTCTGAGATCCGGCGCGAGCTGGACCAGGGCCATCACGGGCGTCGGGGCCAGATAGTCGGGGTAGACCAGATCGAGCAGGTGCTCGGCGAAGGTCTGGTACTCGGCATCGAGCTTGAGCTGCACCCGCGCGGCGAGGAAGGCGAAGCCTTCGAGCAGCCTCTCGACGTAGGGATCGGGACAGGGCGCGGCATCGAGCCCGAGCTTGCCGGCCACCTGCGGATGCGCCTTGGCGAACTCGCCGCCGAGATCGCGCAGATGCTGCAGCTCGGCCTCGTAGTAGTGAAGGAAGCGTCGATCCATCAGGCCGCTCTTTCGACCACGCTCGCCCCGCCGTCCTCGAGGTCGACGAGCGCGCGCAGGAGCAACCTCAACGGCATCGGCTGCGCCCAGAGGTAGGCCTCGATCTCGAAGCTCAGCGTGTTGGGCGCAGCCTGCTCGGGGTCGTAGACCACCTTGACCCCGATCGGATCGCGCAGCCGTGGCTCGAAGGTGCGGATGATCTCGGCGACCTCGCGCCCGAGCGCCTCAAGATCCATATCGCCGCCGACCTTGCCGGCCAGCGGCGGCAAGCCGTAGTTGACGACGCTGCGCCGGGCGAGCGGAAAATCGTCGAGCGAGGGCGGATCGTCGACCGGCTCGGCCGTCAGGCGCAGGGGCGTGAAGGTGAAGCTCTCGGTATTGAACAGGGACTCGAGATCGCGCAGCACGAGTTCTTTCAGCCGCTCGCGCGAGATCACGAGCTGCTGACGCGTCTCGAACAGGCGCAGGCGCTCGAGTTCCAGCAGCCGGTCGAGGAGGTCCCGGGGCTCGCCCTGGAGGTCCGCGAACGGCTCCAGCTCGGCGGGGGTGGGCAGACGGAATCCGGCGCGCTCGGGATCGCCGAGCCGGGCGAGAGCCGCCTGCTGACGATCGTCGAGGAGTGGCAGCAGGTGCTGCCGGCGCCGGGCGATCTCGGCTCCGATCCCGGAGATGTTGTCCACCAGGCGATCGAGCAGGGCCGGCTGCAGCCGCTCGCGCGAGAAGCCCTCATGCATGCCCGGTCGTCCCCTCGGGCGGCGGGGCGTCGACCTCGATCAGCCGGCAGTCGAGCAGCGCGTGCTCGCCGGCATCGGTCGCGAGCATCCGCTGGCCGAGCCCGACCCAGCTGCCGTCGCCAAGCTGGCGCCACTCGGTCTGCCGGGCAAGGCGGAGGCCGGCGTCCCCGCTCGCCTCCGAGCCCGGATAGCGGACCGGAAGGAACCCGGCGGCCGTGCCTTCGTTGGCGAGCGTGATCTGGACCGGCAGCCAGACGAAATCCCGCAGGTCCTTCGGCGCCTCGATCTCGAGCCGCTTGATGCACATCAGCGGAACCCAGAAGTACCGGCCGTCGACCATCGCCTCGAGCACCGGGCCGAGGCGCTCGTCGGCGTCGGCGAGCCACGCGAACGCCGCGCCCTCGAGCCGGCCCGGCACCGCCTCGGCTTCGGCGAACGCCTGGTCGCGCAAAGTCTTGGCGGCCGCGTGCTCACCCTGTCCATCGAGGCGCAGCGCCTCGAGCAGACGCGCAAACCAGGCTGGCGGCTGGCCGAGGCACATGGGCGCCTTCTTGCCCATGAAGACCTCGGCCCGAACCGCTTCGAGGGCCGGCAGCGGACGGTACAAGGCGCAGAACAGCTCGCGCTTGGGGTCGAGCTCGGCGATGATCGCCAGCTGCCGCAGTGCCCGCCGCCAGTCACCCACGACGGCGAACAGCTGGAACAGCAGGAAGCGGTGCTCGACCTTCGCGGGCTCGCGGCGGGCGGCGTCCTGCCCGAGCTTCAGGCAGTCGTCGAGCCGCCCGGCCTTGAGCGCCGCGAGCGCCGTGTCCGCCATCCGGCCGCCTCCGATCAGACCGGCTTGTTGGTCTGCATGTTGTGGCCCGCCGGACCGATCGCCGGCCCAGGCTTACCTTCGTTGTCCTGCGGCGTGTAGGTGCTGGAGTACTCGCCGAAGTTCAGGCCGACGGTCTCGATCAGCCGGTCGTCCGACTGCGCGCCGCCGACCTGGACCGACGAGATGATCACGTTCTTCATCTCGATTTTGTAGTATTCGACGGGATCGTCACCGCCGGCTTTGCGGCAAACCAGTACAGCCGTCGGGAATTGCTTGCCCGAGCAGCAGGATTTCTTCAGGTTGACGGTAGCGGCGTCGATGTACTTGGTCAGCTGCAGATCGCCGACATTGGCTTTGCCGGCACCGCCGCCCTTGGCCACGTGCATACTACCGCTCTGGGTCATGCCCCACGACCATGACAGCACGTCGATCTCTTTTTCGTGGGCATGGTCCGACGATTCGCCGTCGAGACCGTCGAGCTTGAGAAAGATGTCGGTCGCCATACGATTGTCTCCTGTATGACGCGGGTCGCGTCAGCTCGCGTGTTGATCGGTTACGCCTGTTTGACAGATGGCAGCTTGGACACCAGCCTCAGGCTGGCGCGCAAGCCTTCCAGCTGATAGTGCGGCCGCAGGTAGAAGCGGGCGCTGTAGTAACCGGGGTTGCCCTCGACCTCGTCGACCTCGACCTCGGCGGCACGCAGTGGTTTCTGCGCCTTGACTTCCTCCGAAGAGAAGTCGGGATTGGCATCGACATAGTTGTTGATCCAACGCTGCAGCCAGTCCTGCATGTCCTTGCGCTCCTTGAAGCTGCCGATCTTGTCGCGGGCGATCGTCTTCAAGTAGTGGGCAAAACGGCAGACCGCGAACATGTAGGGCAGGCGGGCCGACAGGTTCTCGTTGGCCTTGGCGTCCGGATCAACCAGCTTGCCTGCCCGGGCCTCGGCATTGCACAGCGACTGGGCGCCGATGAAGGCGGCGATGTCGGTGTTCTTCTTGTGCAGGATCGGCATCAGCCCGAGCTTGGCGAGCTCCGCTTCGCGTCGATCGTCGATCGCAATCTCGGTCGGGCACTTCATCGCCACCCCGCCGTCATCGGTCGGGAAGGCGTGCACCGGCAGGTTGACCACCGCGCCGCCCGATTCGACGCCGCGGATCCTGGAGCACCAGCCATAGAGCTTGAACGAGCGATTGACGTTGACGCCCATGGCATAGGCGGCGTTCATCCAGGAATATTTGTGGTGATCGTAGCCGGTGGTGTCCTCCTCGAAGGCGAACGCTTCGACCGGGCTGGTCTTGGCCCCGTAGGGCAGACGCCCGAGCACCCGCGGCAGGGTGAGCCCGACGTAGCGCGCGTCTTCGCTCTCCCGGAGCGAGCTCCAGCTCGCATGGACGGGGGTCGAGACGATCTTGGTCAGATCGCGCGGGTTCATCAGCTCCTGCCAGCTCTCCATGTTGAGCAGCGTCGGCGCCGCCGCGGCGAGGAACGGGGTATGCGCGGCCGCCGCGATCTTCGACATGTTGCGCAGGAGCGCCACGTCCTTCGGGTGGTTGTCGAAGTAGTAGTCACCGATCAGGCAGCCGTACGGGCTGCCACCGAACATGCCATACTCCTGGGTATAGATCGATTTGAACAGCGGGCTCTGGTCCCAGGCGGTGCCCTCGAAGCGCTCGAGGGTTTTCGACAGCTCGGTCTTCTTGACGTTGAAGATCTTGATCTTCAGGGTCTCGTCGGTCTCGGTGTTGTTGACGAGATAGTGCACGCCGCGCCAGGTGCCCTCCAGACTTTGGAAGTCCGGGTGGTGCAGAATCTGGTTGACCTGCTCGGTCAGCTTCTGGTCGATCGCGGCGATCAGCGATTGGATCGAGCGCACCACGTCCGGCGAAATCAGGCCGACCTGCGCCAGCGCCTGCTCGGCAAGCGTGCGCATGGCATCGGCGACGCGGTCTTCCTGTTCCTGATCGCGCGGACGGAACTCTCGCTTCAGAAGGGACTGGAACTCGTTGAGCTCGAGCGGTTGGGCTTCCGCCTCGGCTGCCTCCGGCCGTTCCTGCGCCGCCTGCATCTCCGCCATCTCTCTCTCCTCAGGCCTTACCGCCCTGGTCCTCGGCCGCGCCCTCGTCGGTCTTCGGCGCTGCCGCGAGCGCCTGCAGCAGCGCCGGCTCCCGCAGCAGCTTGCTGACCAGCTCCTCGGCCCCGCTCTTGCCGTCCATGAAGGTCAGCAGGTTGTCGAGCTGGGTCCTGGCCTCGAGCAGCCGGCGCAGGGGTTCGACCTTGCGCGCCACGGCATCGGGCGCGAAGTCGTCCATGCTCTCGAAGGTGATGTCGACCGGCAGCTCGCCTTCGCCCGTGAGCGTGTTGGGCACCCGGAAGCCGACCCGCGGCTTGGCTGCCTTCATACGATCGTCGAAGTTGTCGACGTCGATCTCGAGGAACTTGCGCTCGGCCACGGGCGCCAGCGCCTCGGCCGGCTTGCCCGAAAGATCGGCCAGAACGCCCATGACGAACGGCAGCTGGACCGTGGTGTCGCTGCCGTAGATCTCGACGTCGTACTCGATCTGCACCCGGGGCGCGCGGTTGCGCGCGATGAATTTCTGACTGCTTTCTTGGGCCACGTCCGTACTCCTCTCGCGCTCGATGAAATCCGCTAACCTTACTTCTCGTCCTCGAGCCCGGCCAGCGCCTTGAACTCCGGCACTCCGGCCGGCGCCACCTCGGCCATCAGCTCGAGGAAGCCCATCCGCACCAGCTTCTTGATCCGCTCGACCAGGAGCGGAATCGGGCTCGAGGGTTCCTCGCGCCGGTAGTAGTCGAGGATCAGATCGAAGGCGCGGACCACGTCCTCGCGGTTGTCTATTCGGGATAGAGTCGCACCGGCGGTCGCCGCCGGCGCCTTTGCGTCGGCCACGGTCGCGGCAGACGGATCTGCGGTGGTCGCCGCGGCCGCGGGTTCGCCGGCCGCGGGCTGCGGAGCCGCGTGGTCCGCCAGAGCGGCATCGATCTCGTCGAGCATCTGCTGGATGGGCTTGAAGTTCGGTACCGCCGCATCGCCGAGCTTGGCGAGGAACAGCCCTTGGATGCCGTCGAGCGCGCCCCGCGCCGCGGCGAGGCCCCCGCGCACCGCCGCAACCCGTTCGGGTCCGGCGGCCCTCAGGAGCGCCTCGACCTGCGTCGGGTCGATCCGCTCCTCGCCGCTGCCTGCCTGCGCCCGGCCACTGGCGATCTCGAGCTGCCGCAGGGTGAGGGTACCGAGCGCGGGCGCCTCGATGATCGGCACCCGCCGCAGATCGGTGAGCAGTCCCTCACCGACCGTGAGCTGGCCAAGAACGCTCAGGCGCTCGAAGGCCTGCTCGGCGGGCTCCTGCTGGTCGGGGTCGAGCGCCGGATGCAGGCTCTCCCAGTAGTCCTCGAGCGAGCGGTGGACGAGCTCGAGACCCTGGGCGAAGCCGGCCAGCCGGTCGGTCGCCAGGAGACTGCGCAGGAGCAGGATCTGCACCCTGAGGTCGCGACCCTTGACCAGCAGGGCGCGCGCGTCGCGACCGATCTTCGACCAATCGCGCGGCTTCGGACGCGCGACTTCTTTGCCGTCCGGACCGCGCTGATAGTCGAACGCGGGTTCGGCCGCGGCTTCGAGCTCGTGAAAGGTTGCATCGTAGCGAAGCTCGGCGCCGCACGGAGCGTCGGCCGCGATCGGCTGCAGGAGCTGCTCGAGATCCAAGGCCATCCCTGTCACGTTCTCCCCGACCCGCTCCGTCGTCACCAATCTGCACCCAGATCTGCAGCGAAGCTCAACGAGAAGCGGACAAGCAGAGAAGCACGCAATCGCACGTCATGTTAGCAGATATTTTCATGGCTGGCTCCAGTGCTGTCCACAGGCGCTCGAGCAAAATTTCGGTCCGGCCCCGGCGGCGCGGTACTCTGGCCCGGGGCGTGGGCGCGGGACCGGTATCGCCCCCTGCCCGCGCCTGTTCCTGCAGAAGGAGACCGAAGAAGCGTGGCGCCGGGATCGGTCGCCGGCGGTCTCGCCGGGCGAAGCCTTTGAGTTCGCGCCGAGCGCAGCCCACCCGCAGGTGAGTGTCTTCGAGCACTCCCACAGCCAACATCCCCCCTCCGCCATACCTCCGCCCGACTGGTCGATACTCCTTTTTCAGTAGCACCTTGGCATTGGGGGATAAGCCGGCGGGCGCGGGAAATCAGTGAAGTGCTTCACACCCGACCAGTTCGGAGCGTGATGACCGGCAGAAATGCTTAACCAGAGCATTTGCCGATTGCTTGGACCGGCGCCTGCAGCACTCAGCGGGTCGACGAGCGCGGGTGGGCAACACCTCGATCGGCCCAGTGGCGGCGTTGCGCGAGGCGTAGACGCCGAGGCGGCTCGCCGCCCGCGCTCCTCGTCTCCGCGCTCACCGCAGGCCAGGTTCTGCATCCGGCGCTGGCCCGCTTCGCGGCCGCGATCCCCTCACGGGCAGCGGCCTGACTGGCGCTCGCAGTCGGGATCGGTTCCGTGAGCTGAGCTCGGCCCCCCATGTCCCTGGCTCGCGGGTGTCCCTCACGGTCGCCGTGCCCGGCGCCACCGCGCCGCCGTTCGCGCTAGAAATCGCCAGCGCAGCGCTTGACCAGCGGCCGCCGCCGTAGGATGGTGACGGCTCAACTCTGGATGCTGACACGATCAGCCATGCGGGGGCTGGTGGCGAATCAGTAGGGGGGCAGCGAAATGTCGATGCTCGGTAAACGCATCCTGTCGGGTGCGGCGGTGATTCTGGCGGTCGTCTGCACGGCGCCGTGGGCGAAGGCGGCGTCGCCCGAAGGGATGAAGCTCTATGCGTTCAGCTCGGGTGCCCTGACGATCGGCAGAGGCGTTCTGCAGAACTTCGGTCCGATGGACCCGCCGATCAAGATCCCGGTTGGCTTCTTCGTGATCAAGCACCCGATGGGCAACGTGCTGTTCGATACTGGCAACAACGACAAGATCATCACCGACCCGAGCTACTGGGGCCCGAACTTCGATGCTCCTCAAGCCGGTCAACACGCCCGATGTGGCGATTGACGTGCAGCTGCAGAAGATCGGCCTGACCCCGGACGACATCAAGTACGTCGTGGTGAGCCACATGCACCTCGACCACGGCGGCAACATCGCCAAGTTCCCCCACTCGACCATCGTGTTGCAGAGGGACGAGCTCGAATACGCGATGTGGCCGGACGAGCCGTTCACCGGACCGTTCATCCCGGGCGACGCCGCCGTGCTGCGGGCCCCGGTCGGCAGCGGCAAGCCGAACGCCTTCAACATGCTGCTCCTGAACGGTGACATGGATCTGTTCCGCGACGGCAGCCTGGTGATCAAGAGTGCCCGTGGACACACCAAGGGCACGCAGATGATGGTCGTCCGTCTGCCCAAGACCGGCACGATCATCCTGACCTCCGACAACGTGTACTTCCGCGAGAACGTGGAAAAGCACATTCCGCCCAACCTGGTGCTCGCCTACGATCCGGGCGGGATCATGAGGGCGTACGACTTCATCCGCTTCATGATGGCGTCGGAGGGTGCGGATTTCTTCACCGCGCACGACCCGGACGCTTACAAGGCGATGAAGAAGGCGCCCGACTTCTACGACTGACCGCGGCCGCGCAACTCGCGGTCCTCGCATCACCTGCGCGCCGGGGCGGCAACGCCCCGGCGCCGTGGCTTTCAGCTCATGGCGCCGGTCATCATCGCGGAGCACCTCACCAAGCACTACGGCCGCCGGCTCGGCGTCGACGACGTCTCCTTCGAAGCCAGCGCCGGCGAGGTGCTCGGGCTCCTCGGTCCGAACGGCTCCGGCAAGACGACCATCCTGCGCATCCTGACCGGCTATCTGCAGGCGAGTTCGGGCCGTGCGTCGGTGGCCGGCTTCGATATCGTCGAGCAGGGATTGGAGGCGCGTCGCCGGATCGGCTACGTCCCCGAGGACGTGCCCCTCTACGCCAGCATGCGGGTCGACGAGTTCCTTGCGTTCATGGGCCGGCTCAAAGGTCTCGACGGCCAGGCCCTGCCGCGCGCGGTCGAGGCGAGCTGCGCGCGGCTTGCTCTCGATGCGGTCCGGCGGGTCGCGATCGGCAAGCTCTCCCGAGGTTACCGGCAACGTGTGATGATCGCCCAGGCCCTGCTCAACGAGCCGGAGGTGCTGATCCTGGACGAGCCGACCAATGGCCTCGATCCGCGTCAGATCATCGAGGTTCGCGAGCTGATCCGGTCGCTGTCCGCCCGCCACACGATTCTCGTGACCTCCCATATCCTGACTGAGATTGAGCGGGTGGCGACGCGCGTGGCGATCCTGTTGAATGGGCGACTGCTCTCGGTGCAGTCGCTGGCGCCGGGCGAGAGGCCGAGATTGCGGGTCCGAGTGCGGAGCGCCTCGCCCGGCCCCGTGCGAGCGACCCTCGGCGCCGTGCCCGGCGTGACCGCCATCCTGTCGGAGGCCCGGGTCGCCGACGGCGTGCATGAGTTCGTCGTCGAGGTCAGGGGGCTTGCGGCGGCGGAGGCGGTTGCCGCGAACCTGGCCGCGGGTGGCTTCGGGCTGCTCGAGATGACCGAAGCACGTACCGATTTGGAAGGCCTGTTCCTCGACCTGACCAGCCAGGCCGCCGCATGAGAACTTTCGCAACCTTGCTCGCCAAAGAGACCAGGGCGCTGTTCGTCTCGCCGATCGCCTACGCGGTCATCGCGGTGTTTCTGCTTCTGATGAGCTACACCTTCACCGCCACGTTGTTCTTGAGCAAGATCGCGACCATGATCCACGAGTTCTTTCAGGCCTCGATGCTGCTGCTGCTGATCGTGCCGGTGATCACCATGCGCCTGCTCGCCGAGGAGCGCCGCGGCGGCACGCTCGAGCTGCTGCTGACCTCGCCCGTGCGCGAGATCGAGGTGGTGCTCGCCAAGTTCCTGGCCAGCATGGCGGTGATCGTCGCGATGCTGGCGCCGACCTTAGCCTACCCGATCACGCTGCAGATGTTCGGCGACCCCGACTGGGGCCCGGTGTACAGCGGTTATCTGGGGCTGATCCTGCTCGGCGGCGCGCTGACCTCGCTCGGGCTCGCGGTCTCGGCGCTGACCGCGAACCAGATCGTCGCGGCCATCGTCTCGCTCGGGCTGTTCCTGTTGATGTGGATCCTCGACAGCCTCGGCTCGCTGCTGCCCGATCCCTACGACAACCTGGTGATCAACCTGTCGCTCCTGGCGCATTTCACGCCGTTTGCGACCGGCGCCATGTACCTGAGCGATTTCGGCTTCTTCACGACCTTGATCCTGCTCGGGCTACTGCTCACCGTGCGGGCGCTGGCGAGACGCTGAGCGTGGAGCATCATCCTCTACCGCTCGTCAATCTGGTCTGGTTCCTCGGCTGGCTGGTCGCGGTCGCGGGGCTGTTCGCCTTCGCCCTTCGCCTGCCCCTGCAGACGCGCCTTTCCGCGCTGGGCGGCGCGGCTCTACGCGGGCGCCGTCATCATCCTGATCTTCGCGGTCGCCGTGCTCGCCAACTTCGCGCTGTCGTTGCACGATGCGCATCTCGATCTGACGCGGGAAGCGGTCTTCACGCCGTCGCAGCAGGCCCTGGAGGTGGTCGACCGCCTCGAGCGGCCCGTGCAGCTGACCTATTTCTTTCAGGGTCAGGATCCGAACGGCCGGCGGGCCGCAGACATCATGCAGATCATGGGGCAGCGCAACCCGCTGTTGCGCGTCCGGACCGTCGACCCGGACAAGCAGCCGACCCTCGCCGAGAACTTAGGCATCAAGGAATACAACGCCGCCGTGCTCGAGGCCGACGGCCGCCGCATCACGGTGCGCTCGATCGACGAGAGCGAGATCGCGATCGGCATTCAGCGAGTGCTGCGCGAGCGGGTCGTCACCATCTGCTTCATCGAGGGGCACAGCGAGTATCCGGTCGACAACTACGAGTTCCATACCCACTTCGAGGGGGCCGTAGGCCACAGCCACGACGACCCGACTTCGGCGGTCATCCAGACCACCGGGCACGGTTTCGGCCGCTTCCGCCGCGTTCTGGAAGGCATCGGCTACGACGTTCGCAAGATCACGCCTGCCGTTGATGGCGCGATTCCGCCCGACTGCGCGGTCACGGTGGACAACGGTCCGCGCACCACCTACCTGCCCGCGGAAAGCTCGGCGCTCGAGCGCTATCTGCAGCAGGGCGGGTCGCTGCTGCTCATGTACGACCTCGGGTTTGCCCTCGAGCCCAAGCTCGAGCAGCTGCTGCAAACACTCGGGCTGCAGCTGCCGCAGGCCGTGGTGGTCGACCCCAAGAGCCACTATGGTGCCGATCCGGAAATGGTCGCGGTGACCGCCTACGAGCGGCATCCGATCACCCGGAACGTGTCGTTCACCTTCTACCCCGGCGTCCGTCCGCTGGATCTGGTGCCGCCGGCCGAGGGCATCCGGACGGTCCCGATCGTCTCGAGCAGCGCCGACAGCCAGACCACGCCGGTCGCCGCCGTGGCGCGACGCCAACCTGGGGCCGCGTCCGAGCCTGTGCTGGCCGCCGCCCATGTTGCCTCGCCCGGCCCGCCCCAGGCGCAGGTCCTCGCCGCCGCCATCGAGGGCACGCTCGCGCAGGCCGGCAGCCGCCCGTTCCGGGCGATCGTGATCGGCGACAGCGACTTTGCCAGCAACTCCTTTCTCCCCTACACGGCCAACAGCGATCTCGCCCTTGCCATGGTGCGCTGGCTGCTGCGCGACGAGCAGGCGGTCGCGATCGCCTCGCGCATCCCGGCACCCACGCGCGTCCTGCTGACCAAGGCGCAGATGCAGGGCGTCTTTCTGATCCTGGTCGTCCTGCTGCCGTTATCGGTGATCGCGCTCGGCAGCTTGATCTGGTGGCGCCGGCGATGAGCGCGATCGTCAGCCGTTTCTGGATGCCGGCGGCCGCGTCGGTCGCCTTGGTCTACCTGGTGATCATGCTGGTCAGCGGCGCCTTGCCGGAACGCACCCAGCTCGTTCGGTCGGAGGCGCATGGCGTGCTCCCGCTGGCGCCGGAGAGCATCATGCGGGCCACGGTGGTTGCGAACGCCACGCCGGCGGTGTTCGTCCGGCAGGCCAACGGCTGGGTCAGAGAAGGCAACGCGGCGACGGTCGACGCCGCGCTCGCTGAGATCATCGACCGCGCGGTGAAGTTCATGCACACCGCCAACCCGGTGCGCGAGCTCGAGCGTAAGGAGATCGCGGATGCGAGCCTGGCCGAGTTCGGGCTCGAGCACCCGCGCCTGCAGATCACGCTCGAGGACGCGCATGGCGTCGTGCTGGAGGCCGATTTCGGCAACGATGGCGCCGACGGCCTGCTGCAGTACATGCGCCTCAGAGATCGGGACGACCTGTACCTGATGTCGGGCTTCGTCGGCAAGGAGTGGCAGGCGGTCCTCGACGGGCACCGCTCTGACGAGGCGCCGGCGCCGCGATTGCTGGTGCCGCTCGCGATCGACGACGTGGCCGCGGTCGAGATCTACGCGCGCGATAAGGCTTATCGCTTCGAGCGCGATCCCACCGGGGCGTGGCTCCTGCACTGGCACGCACCGGGCGAAGATCCGAACACGGTCCATCGGGCCGATCCTGCGCAGAGCGGGCGCATCGCGACGGCGCTAGCCGCGTTCAGCCAGACCCGGATCTTAGCCACCGTCGCCTCCGGCGCGCCCGGCGACACCTACGGCCTGGTCGATCCGGCGGCGATCATCATTCTGTTCACCCAGGATAAAGCGCGACCACCGCTCGACTTCACGGTCGGCAATCTCGCGGACCTCGGCCGCTACCTCCAGCTTCCCGACCATAAGGAGATCGTCGCGGTCCCGGACGATCAGATCAAGAGCCTGATCGACTTCGCGGCCGGGCTTCAACGCTGACCACGGAGCCCGAGCGAGGGCGCCCTCCGGCTGTGGCCTCGAGAACTGGGCTCAGTCCCGCGCGCCGGTCGTCAGCACCAGCTTGCCGCGCGCCTCACCCCGCGCGAGCAGGTCGAGCGCGGTTGCAAAGTCCGCCATCGGCAGGACCCGGGTCGCCCGCGGGCAGAGCTTGCCGGCGGCGTACAGCTCGAACAACTCGTTCTGGACGCGGCGCACCCGGGCCGGGTCGCGATCGCGATAGTCGCTCCACTGCAGGCCGCTGGCACTGATGTTCTTGACCAGTAGATAGTTCGCGCGGAGCTCGGGAATCCGGGCGGCTGCGAAGCCGATCACCACGATCCGGCCGCGCCAGGCAAGCGCCCTGATGCTCGCGTCGAACACATCGCCACCGACCGGATCGAGCACGACGTCGGCCCCTTGCCCGCCGGTCGCGGCATAGACCTGCGCGCGCAGCGCGTCGCGAAGGTTAGGAGCGCAAAGATCGATCATCGCATCGGCACCGGCGGCCCGGATCGCATCCGCCTCGGCCGGGCGGCGGGTGCCGGCGAGCGCGATGCCGCCCAGCGCCTTGACCAGCTGGACCGCGGCGAGGCCGACGGCGCCGCCCGATCCGGTCACCAGCACCGTCTCGCCCGCTACGAACCGGCCGCGCTCGATCAGCGCGAAATGCGCGGTCTGGTAGGCAAGCCCCATGGCGGCCGCCTCGGTGAAGCTCATGCCCGCGGGCAGGACGTAGGCGTGCGCGCCCCCGGCCAGGATCTGCTCGGCATAGGCGCCATGCTCGACCTGGACCAGCACGCGGTCGCCATCCCGGCAATACTGGACGCCTTCGCCGACCGCAGAGACCACCCCGGCGGCGGCCTTGCCGGGGATGAACGGCAGCGCCGGCAGGATCTGATACTTACCGCCGATCACCAGGAGGTCCGGGTAGTTGACGTCGATCGCCCGGACGTCGACCCGGACCTGGCCCGGCCCCGGCGTGGGCGTCGGCCAGTCCTCAAGCGCCATGGCCGCGGGCGACCCGAACTCGCTGACCACGATCGCGCGCACGGCTAGGTTCGATCCGGCTCGGGCTCGAGCAGACGGTTGTCTTCACCGAGGGCCGGATAGCCCGCGGGTGCAGCACTTCGAAACTCGGGCGCGACCGGCACCGGCACCGCCGGCACGCTGCGCCCGCCCGCTTGCAGCTCGTGGTCGAACAGGCCACGCCCGCGGAAATGCGGGTCCGAGAGCGCTTCCTCGAGCGTGCGCACGATGGCGCAGCAGACGTCTTCGCCCGCGAATTGCGACTGCCAATGCGCCGCCGGCTTGGCCTGGAGGATCCCGGCGACGCGCGCGGTGGTGGCCGCGGGGTCGTGGGCATCGTCGCGGAAATGCTCCTCCAGGCCGATCAGCTGGCAGAACCGATCCCAGAAGCGCTGCTCCAGGGGCGCCGCCGCGAGAAAACGGCCGTCCGCGGTCCGATAGATCCGGTAGCGGGGCGAGCCGCCGGTGACCAGCTCGCCGCCCGGTCGCGGCCAGCGGCCGAGCGCGAGGCCGTTGCCGAGCGCCCAGTAGATCAGCGGAAACAGCTGGTCGGTCATCGCGACATCGAGCCGGCAGCCCTGGCCGGTCTGCGCCCGCTGCTGCAGGGCGAGCAGGATGTTGATCACGGCCGGATAGGCGCCGCCGGCGATGTCGGCGATGAGCACGGGCGGGATCACCGGCGCGCCGTCGCTGCCGGCCGAGAGGCCGAGCAGCCCAGCCTCGGCGATGTAGTTCAGATCGTGCGCCGCGACCTGCGCCTTGGGCCCGCTCTGGCCGTAGCCGGTGATCGAGCAGTAGATCAGCCGCGGGTTTTCCAACCTCAACGCCCCATACCCGAGCCCGAGCCGGTCCATGACCCCCGGCCGGAACTGCTCGATCAGTACATCCGCCTTGCGCAGCATCGGCAGGAGCCGGTCGCGCGCGCCCGCTGCCTTGAGGTCGATGGCGATCGAGCGCTTGCCGCGGTTGAGCAGCGCGAAGTTGACGCTGTCGTCGCCGAGCTTGGGCTCGAAGCCGCGCATCTCATCACCCCGGCCCGGGCGCTCGATCTTGATCACGGAGGCGCCCGCCTCAGCCAGGATCAGGCCAGCGAGCGGCCCCGGCAGGAGCGTCGAGAAGTCGAGGACGGTAATGCCGGCAAGCGGCTGGGTCACCCGCCCTGCTCCTCGCGTTGCTTCGCAACCACGGCCCGACGCGCGGGCGCGAAACCATGTGTGCCGTAGACCTCGAACAGCGCCTTCGTGACGTCGTGGTGATGGGCGAGGCCGCCGCGCATGACCCGCTCGATCGGGCCGTCGGGATAGCCGAGCCCGAGCCGGCAGGCGGTGTCGATCCCCGCCGCGCTCGCCAGGCCCTCGTCGAGCAGGCGCAGCGCCGCATTGTAGACCGGGCGCAGCAGGCGATCGAGGATCCGCCCGGCCTGATCGGTCGAGATCACGACCTCGAGCCCGTTTTTCTCGAACAGCGTACGGGCAGCCTCGATCGCACCGGGATCGCTGCTCGGTTGGACCACCAGCTCGACCAGCCTGGAGGGTGGGTCGTCGCCGTTACGATAGCGGGCGAAGCCGAGCACGTTCGAGCCTTCGTCGCTGTAGCCCTCGCCGGTGTGCGCGCCCAGGCACTCGGTGGCGAGCTCGACCAGAATTGCTTTTTTCGAACCGTCCGGGGAGTAGGGGGCTCCCAGATACAGCACGACCTCGCCATCGGCGCTCGCACCGGTGAGGAAAGAATCGCCGCCTGGAAAAGACCGGCTCTCGCCCCGCTGCACGATCCGGAAGGACATCCTAGCCTCCGAACATCCCGTTGCCTTCGTACCGGAAAAAACCGCGACCCGCCTTGCGGCCGAGGTGACCGGCGGCGACCATGCGCCGGAGCAAGGGCGGCGCTGCGGCGCGCGGATCGAGGGTTACCGGGTAGAACGCCTCGCAGAGCCTGAGCTGGGTGTCGAGCCCGATCAGATCGAGCAGCTCGCAAGGCCCCATCTTGTAGCCGAGCCCGACCTTCACCGCCTTGTCGATGTCGGCCGGCGTCGCAACACCGGCCTCGACCACGCGGATCACGTCGTTGTTGAACGGCACCAGCAGCGCATTCAGGATGAAGCCCGGCCGGTCCTCGGTCCGGACCGGCGTCTGGCCGGCCGCCTGGCACCAGGCCAAGGCGGTCTCGAAGGTGTCTTCGCTGGTGTTCAGGCCGGGCGAGAGCTCGATCAGCTTCATAAGCTGCGCCGGCAGGCAGAAGTGCATGCCGACCACGCGGTCCTCGCGGCCGCAGCCCGCGGCGATCTCGGTGATCGAGAGCGTCGAGGTGTTGGAGGCGAAAATAGTGCTCTCCTGGCAGACCTCGTTGAGCGCTCGGAACAGCTTCTGCTTGGTCGCAAGGTCCTCGAACACCGCCTCGATCACCAGATCGCAGGCGCCGAGGTCGGCAAGCTCGGTAGTCTGGTTGAAATTACCGACGACCTGGTCGAGCTGCTCGCGGCTGAGCTTGCCCCGCTCGACCGACTTGGTGAGAAACCCTTCGGTCTGGCGGCGGGCGCGCTCGAGGGCTGCGGCTTCGACGTCATAGGCAATCGTGGAAAAACCCGCGCGGGCGGCGACGATCGCGATCCCCGCACCCATCGTGCCGCCGGCGCCGGCGACGCCGACCGTCCTGACCCCGCTGCTCATTTCTCGATGAAGCTCCGTCCGATCAGCTGCCGGTGGATCTGGTTGGTGCCCTCCCAGATCTGGGTGATCTTGGCATCCCGCATCAGCCGCTCGACCCGCTGGTCCTTGCAGTAGCCATAGCCGCCATACAGCTGCACGACCTCCGTGGTCATGCGCATGGCGAGGTCGGAGGCGCGCAGCTTCAGGAGCGAGGCCTCGATGCCGATGTCGCTCTCGCCGGCATCGACCAGCGCACCCACGTGCCAGAGCCAGCGCTCACAGAGCGCCAGCTCGCTCGCGAGGTCGGCCAGCAGGAACTGAATGCCCTGAAACTCGACGATCCGCCGGCCCGACTGCCGGCGCTGGTTGATGTAGGCGATCCCGTCCTCGAAGGCCGCCCGTGCGATGCCGAGCGCGTGCGCCGCAATCGAGGGGCGCGACTTGTTGAGCGCGGCCAGCAGGATCTGAAGGCCATCGCCCGGCGCGCCCAAGAGGTTCGCCCGCGGCACGCGGCAGTCCTCGAAGGCAAGCGTCGCGGTCGAGGACGCCCGGATACCCATCTTGTCCTCGGTGCGCACGACCGAGAGGCCTGGTGTGCCGCCCTCGACCACCAGGGCCGAGATCGCCTTGCGCGGCTCGTCGATCCCGCTCCACCTGCCAAACAGCAGATAACGGTCGGCGACATCGCCGTTGGTGATGAAGGTCTTGCCGCCCTCGATCCGGATGGCGTCGCCCTCGGGCATAAAGCGCGTGCGCATGCCGGTCGCGTCCGACCCGGCGTCGGGCTCGGTGATGCACAGGCAGGCGAGCCCGCCCGCCGCGATCTTCGGCAGCAGGCGCCGCTTCTGCTCCTCGCTGCCGAAGTCGATCAGGGGCTTCATGGCGTGGAAGTTGGTCGACCATACGCTGCCGGTCGCAGCACAGGCCTTGCTCAGCTCGCGTACGCAGGCGAGATAGGCGCCATACGAGGTCGGCGCGCCGCCATAGGCTTCGGGCACGAACATCGCGTTCAGGCCAAGCGCATTGATCGCCTCGACGTTGTTCCAAGGGAACAGGGCGGTGCGGTCGTAGTGCGCCGCGCGCGGCGCGATCACCTCCCCGGCCAACTGGCGGACTGTCCGCACCAGCATCACCTCCTCGTCCGCGAGGCCGGGCGGCAGGTCGAGCCGATCGAGCAGAACGGTCATGGCCGCTCTCGTACCTCGAAGCGGCAGGGCTCGGGCGCTATCCTGCCCTCGCGCGCCCAGGCAATGAGCTCGCGCTTCAGGATCTTGCCGCTCGCGGTCAACGGAAATTCTTCCAGTCGGACGAAATATTCCGGCATGTCATAGATCGAGAGCCCCGCGGCAAAGAGCGCCTGTAGCAGGGCATCCGCCTGCGGCGGCTCGTCGCCAGCACAGCTGACCGCGAGGCACAGCCGCTCGCCGAGCCGCTCGTCCGGCACCCCGAAGGCGGCGGCCCTGCCGACCAACGGGTGGCGCAGCGCCAGCTCCTCGACCCTGGCCGGATGAATGTTGTGGCCGCCGCGGATCACCATGTCCTTGAGCCGGCCGACGATGCTGAGATTGCCTCGGGCGTCGAGCATTCCGAGATCGCCCGAGAGGAACCAGCCGTCCCTGTTGAACGACCGCTCGGTCGCCGCCTGATTGCCGAAATAGCCGAGCATCAGCGCCCCACCCCGGCCGCCGATCTGGCCGACCGTCCCGGCCGGCATCGCGCGGTCGGGATCGCTCTGATCGAAGATCCGAACCTCATAGCCCTGCCCGCCCCGGCCGCAGCTCGCGCAGATGATGTCCGCATCATCGTCCGGGTGGGTGTAGTGGTGCGAGGAGTTCTCGGTCATCCCATAGATGTTCTGCGGCTTGATCCCTTGTTCGAGAAAGCGCTCGGCGACCGGGCGCGGGATTGGCGCGCCCGCCATGTAGAACAGCCGGACCCGGCCCAGGCGCTCGAGGCTGCGCCGGCGCTGCTCGGCCTGGATGTCCATCGCATGGGTCGGCACGCCCATGACGTAGGTGGCGCCGCTCTTGACCAGCCAGTCGAGCCGGCTCATGCCGGCCGGCGGATCGTCGACCACCAGCTCCATGCCGGCGGTGAGCGCTTGGCCAAGGGCGACCCACGCGATGTGGTGGGACACTGGTGAGAGCGTCAGGAGCACGGTCGTATGATCGTGGCGCCAGTCGCGCACCAGGTCGCGACAGTTGGCGAGCAGCGTGTTGTCGGAATGCATGACCGCCTTGGGCAACCCCGTGGTGCCCGAGGTGAAAGCGAGATAGGCGACCTTGTCCGGATTGTCGTCGACCGGGGCGAGACCGCGCCCCGCGACTTCCGGCCCAGGCAGCTCGGAGCCCGGCGTGCGCGATCTCGGGAGGCGCCAGACCTTGCGCAGCCCCGGCAAGGTCTCGAGCGGATGCTGGCGGCCGGCATCGACTCCCCAACCCTCCTCGATCAGGATCGCGCGGGCGTCGATGTAGCGGAGCAGGGCGAGCGCCTCCTCGACCCGGTAGTTGCGGTGCAGCGAGGGGTTGCAGACGTAGCCGTTACGGGCGCAGGCGAGGAACGCGACCAGCGCCTCCAGCCGGTTCGAGAGCCATAGGCTGACCCGCTCGCCGGACCGGAGCCCGGCTTCGGCGAACGCATCGGCGACGGCATCGACCCAGCCGAGCAGCTCAGCAAAGGTCAGCCGCCTGGCACCGTCCCGGACCGCGAAATCCTGCGGGCGGCGCGCCGCATGGCCCGCGAGCAGCGTGTAGAAGGTGTCGGCGCGCCAGACGCCGGCTTCATAGTAGCGCCTGGCGGTGCGCGGATCGTGCAGGGTCAGGAGGTGGCCCATGACCGCGGATGTGCCTCAGTGGCCGAACTTCTCGGGGTCGGGCTCTCGTCGCCCGGCGAACGCCGCCCCCAGCTCCTTGGATTCCTCGCTGTCCAGATACTGGCGCAGCAAAAGGTCGTGCGCCACCCGGGCGAGCCCGGCGACGCCGCCGTGGCGGGCATGGAACGCCATCTTGATGGCGGCAAGCGCGAAGGCGCCGCGGCCCGCGATCTCGAGCGCCCAGGCCCGGGTTTCGGCACGCAGCTGGTCGTCGGGCACGACGCGGTTGATCAGGCCCATCTCGAGCGCGTCCCGGGCGCTGATCTTGCGGTTCAGGTACCAGATCTCCTTCGCCTTCTTCTTGCCGACCAGGTCTTCCAGATACCAGGTGCCATAGCCGGCATCGAAGCTGCCCATCATCGGCCCGACCTGACGGAAGATGGCACTCTCCTTGGCGATCGTGAGGTCGCAGACCACCTGCAACACGTTGCCGCCGCCGACCGCAAAGCCGTTGACGCAGGCGATCACCGGCTTCTGCAGCCGATCGATGCTCTCGTACATTTCGAGGGTCGGCAGGACGCCGGCATAGAGCCGGGTCTCCTCCATGCCCTCCTTGCGCCCGCCCAGGCAGAAGAACTTCTCGCCCGCACCCGTGATCACCAGCACGCGCGTGCGCGTCTCGCGCCGGACCGCGTTGATGCAGTCTCGGATTTCGTGGCACATCGTGGCGGTGAACATGTTGCCGTCGTCAGGCCGATTGAGCGTCAACCAGCCGACCGGCCCGTCTTCCGCGTAGAGGATGGTCTCGAAGTCCAACACCTGCCTCCCGCTGCTGGTGTATGGTGACGGAGGCGCGTCGATCCAGTTTTGCCTAAGCGCCCGGCTGGGCGGATGCAAGCGCTTCGCCACCGGTCCGCGGCAGTGGGGGAAAAAGCCATGAAGATCAAGCTGCACCACATCAACCTGTGCACGACCAACGTGCCGGCCATGGACGAGTTCTATCGCGGCGTGCTCGACCTGGACCCGGAGCCCACGATGAACGCCAGCCGGATCACCGGGCAGGGCTATGCGGGCGACGTGGCGTTCGTCACCGACGGCACGACCCAGATGCATCTGGCCGAGAAGGACCTCGAGGTCGGCTTTCGGATGGGCAAGCCGGTCAACCCCCTGGAACGGGGCCACATCGCCTTTCGCACCGACGACATCGACGGTTTCAAGCGCCGCCTCGATGACAAGGGCATTCCCTACGCCGACTATGGCGGCTTTGCGATGAATGGCTGGCAGCAGATCTTCTTTTACGATCCCGAAGGCAACGTCATCGAGGTCCATCAGGCCCCATCCTGACCCGGCGATGCTCGCCTACACGATGCCCGCGGCCCGCAATCCCTCGATCTCGTCGTCGCTTTTGCCCAGCAAGGAGCGGAGGATCTCCGTGCCATGCTCAGCGAGTTCGCGGCGGCGCCGAGCGCGGTGCGTTGGCGGCGCCGTCGACCCGGATGCCGGTGTTGACCTGAGGTACTTGACGGCCGTCCTGACAGCTCATTCGATAGAACAGGCCACGCGCAAGCAAATTCGGATCGGCTGCCACCTCGTCCAGCCGTAGGATCGGGCCAGCGGGAATTGCATGCGCGGCGAACAGCTCGAGCCAATGCACGCGGCTGCGCGTCTTGAGGATCGCCCCGATCCGCGCCACCAGCTCCGGACGCGCCGCCCGCCGCCCGGCGTTGGTTGCGAACCGTTTGTCCTCGGCCAGCGCGTCATTGCCGATCGCCCGGCAGAACCGCCGCCAGATCGCATCGTTGCCGATGCCAAGCGTGAGCGGCTGGTCGGCGGTCTCGAACACCTGGTAGATCGCGAGCACGCTGTCCTTGGCGCCCGACCGCCGCGGGAGCTCGCCCGAGCCCAGATAGGGCGTGAGCCTGGGCGCCATGAACCGGGTCATGCTTTCGACCAGCGAGACGTCGATCTGATGCCCCTGCCCGGTCCGCTGCCGTTCGAACAGCGCGGCGACGGCCACGAATGCCGCGTCGCTGCCGGCCAGAAGGTCCGCGGCTGGGGTGCCGATCTTCTGCGGCTGACCGCCCGCCTTGCCGGTCAGGTCCATGACTCCCGAGAACCCCTGCGCGATCAGGTCGTAGCACGGCTGGTCGGCGCGCTCGCCGGAGAGCCCGAAACCGGTCAGCGAGACGTGGATCAGGTCCGCCCGCGCGCCTTTGAGCGTCGCGTAGTCGGTGCCGAGCTTCGCCTGCAGCCGCGGCATCTGGTTCAGGACGACGACGTCCGAGCGCGCGACCAGCTCCAGCAGCAGCGCATGGCCCTCGGGCCGGCTGTAGTCGAGCGCCAGGCTCTGCTTGTTGCGATTGACCGAAAGGAACCAGAGCGATTCGCCGTCCAGGAACGGCGGGCCCCAGTGGCGCGCATCGTCGCCCACCCCCGGGCGCTCGACCTTGATCACCTCGGCGCCGAGGTCGCCGAGCAGCATGGCCGCATAGGGGCCGGCGATCGAAGTCGTGAGGTCGAGCACGCGCACGCCCGCGAGCAGCGCGAAGCCCGCCCCCGCCGGCACGTCCGGCAACTCATCCATCGGTGGCATCGGCATCTCCTGCACGCACTTACCATCGGCCATCGCCGGCGGCGTCGGCGAGCCCGGCCGCGGCGGACCTGGGGGTTTGCCAGAACGCTCGCGAGGGTGCATCGTGGCGTCAAGCACAACCAGAGGCGCGGAGGCGAATCATGATCTGGAGTTTGCCCGGCAAGTTTGGCACGGCGCTCGCGGGCGGCCTGCTGGCAACCGCGTTACTGGCGGGCGGGGCGCCGGCCATGGCCGAGGACGGCACGCTCAAGCTTGGCATCGTCGTGTTCCTGTCCGGCCCGGCCGCCGGCCCGTTCGGTGTCCCGGCCCGCAACGCCGCCGAGCTGATGATCGAGAACATCAACGCCGGCACCCTACCCGCACCCTACAACAGCAAAGGGGTCGCCGGCCTCAAGATCCAGCCGGTCTACATCGACGAGGCCGGCGGCACGACCACCCAGGTCACCGAGCTGCGCAACCTGGTCCAGCGCGAGAACGTCGACGCCATCATCGGCTACATCTCCTCGGGCAGCTGCCTCGCAGTGGCACCGGTCGCCGAGGAGCTCAAGGTTTTGACCGTGCTGTTCGACTGCGGCACGCCGCGGATCTTCGAGGAGGGGACCTACAAGTACGTGTTCCGCACGACGCCGCATGCGACCATGGATAGCGTCGGCGCGGCCCGCTACATCAAGGGCAAGCTCGGCACCATCAAGACCTACGCCGGGATCAATCAGAACTACGCCTGGGGGCAGGATTCCTGGCGCGACTTCGTGCTCGCGATGAAGGCGCTCGAGCCCGACGCGACCGTGAGCAAGGAACTGTTCCCGAAGCTGTTCGCGGGCGAGTTCGGCTCCGAGATCTCGGCGCTCCTGGTCAGCAACGCCGACGTCCTGCATTCCAGCCTCTGGGGCGGCGACCTCGAGAGCTTCATCTTCCAGAGCCTGGCCCGCGGCCTGCCGCAGCGCATGCCCATGGTGCTGACCACCGCCGAGACCGCGATGTTCCGGCTCAAGTCCAAGCTGCCCGACGGCACGATCATCGGCGCCCGCGGCCCGAACGGCGTGCTCGCCAACGATACCGAGCTGAACCGCTGGTTCCAGTCCACGTTCACCGATCGCTACGGCACGCCGCCGATCTACTCCGCCTACCACATGGCGCAGGGCATGCTCGGGCTGAAGTCGGCGTTCGACAAGGCGGCCGCGGCCAAGGGCGGCAAGCCCGCAACCGACGACGTGATCGCGGCGTTCGAGAACCTGAGCTTCGAGTCCATGGGCCAGACTGTCAACATGGCCCTCGGCAACGGCCACCAGGCGGTCAGCGAGACCGCTTACGGCACCTACAAGTTCGACAAGGACACCAGCACGCCGACCATCGTCGACGTGGTCCGTTACCCGGCCGAATGCGTCAACCCGCCCCCGGGCACGACCAGCGAGGAATGGCTCAAGGCGGGCATGCCGGGCGCCAAATGCGGTTGAGCGGCCGGCCCGCAGCTGACCGCAGGCGGGGGCGGTGCCGCGCGCATCGCCCCGCCCCGCTCTAGACGGCGTCAAGGCCGAGCGCGGCCGTGCTCACGGCGTTCGCGATCCTGATGGACGGCCTGGTCTACGCCTCCTGGCTGTTCATCGTCGCGGTCGGCCTGTCGTTGATCTTCGGCGTGATGAAGATCCTGAACGTCGCCCACGGCGCCTTCTACGCCTTCGGCGCCTATGGCGCGGCGACCCTGGTCGGCCTCTATTTCGATGCCGGCCTGCCGCTGGCCGGCGGCTTCGCCGCCATGCTGCTGGCCGCGATCGTGATCGGCATCGTGCTCGGCACGATTCTCGAGCGCGGCCTGCTGCGCTGGGTCTACGGCCGCGACGAGGTGATCGTCGTGCTCGTGACCTATGCCGTGTTCCTGATCCTGGAAGACGTGCTGCGCCTGATCTGGGGCAACGACCCCTATTTCGCCTATCAGCCCTACGTCGCCCTCGGCAACATCGTCGTCGGCGACCTGATCATCTCCAACTACGACTTAGGCCTGATCGGGCTCGCCGGGCTGATTGCGCTCGGTGCCTGGTGGGGGCTGAACCGCACCACGTGGGGCAAGCTCCTGATCGCGGTCATTTATGATCGCGAGATGGCGACCGCGCTCGGCATCGACGTCACCAAGGTGTTCGCCATCACCTTCCTGATCGGTGCGGTGCTCGGCGCCTTCGGCGGCGCGTTCACGGCGCCCAAGATCTCGGTCACGCCGGGCCTTGGCGTCGAGGTCATCGTGATCGCGTTTGCGGTGGTCGCGATCGGCGGCATGGGCAGCATCCCGGGCGCCCTGATCGGCTCGCTGATCGTGGGCCTGGGGCGGGCCGCGGCTGTGCATCTGTTCCCTGAGGTCGAGCTGTTCGTCGTCTATGTGGTCATGGCATTGGTGCTCTCGGTCCGGCCCGAGGGTCTGTTCAGCCGGATGCAGGCGAGAAAGATCTGATGCCCGACCGGACCTTCTTGATCATGGCTGCGGTCTTCGTCGCCGCGGCGGTCGCCGGCTTCGTGCTGCCCCAGTGGGCCCTGTTCCTCAGCACGGTCGCGGTCGCCAAGGCGCTGGTCGTGCTCGGCCTGATGATCCTCTGGCGCACCGGGCTGGTCTCGTTCGGCCAGGCGCTCTATTTCGGCGCCGGCGGCTATGCGGCCGGTCTCGCCGGCCTCTGGTTCGGCTTGTCGGACGCGATCCTCTTGCTGCTGCTCGGTGGCGCTGTCGCGGCCGTGATCGCCTGGGTGGTCGGCATCCTGCTCGCGCGCTACCGCGAGATCTTCTTCGCCATGTTGAGCCTTGCGTTCTCCATGATCCTCTATGGTCTGCTCGTGAACACCGAGGCGCTGGGCTCCACCGACGGCGTCAACATCGCGCCGCCCTCCTTCCTCGGCTACGCGCCGAGCGGCGGGGCGGTGGTGCAGAGCATCTATCTCTTGACTATCGTGACTGGCCTGATCACCGCTTGGCTGGTCCACGTCTTCCTGCAGTCGACCATCGGCCAGCTCGCTTCGCCGATCCGCGACAACGAGATCCGGGTCGAGTATCTCGGCGTCTCGGTACGCGCCGTGATCCACCTCGAGGTCGTGATCGCCGGCGCGCTCGCCGGCTTCGGCGGCGTGTTGACCGCGCTCGCGGTCGGCCATATCGACCCGGAGATGGCCTACTGGACGACCTCGGGCGGCTTCGTGTTCGTGACCATCCTGGCCGGCACCGGCAGCGTCATCGCGCCCTTCCTGGGCTCGCTGCTGTTCGAGCTGGTGCAAAGCTTCGCCATGGCCTACACGCCGGACGTCTGGCAGATGATGCTGGGCGGCGCGCTGCTGCTGACCATCCTGTTCTTCCCGGGCGGCCTCTGGTCGCTGTTCGAGCGCCGGCGCGCGGGCGCCTGAGCGGTGGCGACGCCGATCCTTGAGGTCAACGACCTCGGCAAGACCTTCGGCAGGGTCACGGCCGCGCGCGACATCACGGTCGCCGTGCCGGCGCGCCAGACGGTCGGCATCATCGGGGCGAACGGCGCCGGCAAGACCACCTTCGTCAACCTGATCACGGGCTACCTGAAGCCGAGCTCCGGCCGGATCCGCTTCGAGGGCCGGGACATCACCGACCTCACGCCGCGCCAGATCACGCGGCTCGGCGTCTGCCGCTCGTTCCAGGTCGCGCAGGTGTTCACGACCATGACCGTGCTCGACAACATGGCGGTGGCGCTCGGCATCGCGCGCCGCGCTGCGGGCGCGATCTGGCGGCCGCTACGCACCCCGCAGCTGCTCCGGGACGCGCAGGCGATCCTCGAGCGCTACCGGATCGCGGACTATCGCCACGCGCTTGCGAGCACGCTGCCGCAGGGCGTGCGCAAGCTGCTCGACATCGCGATGGCGGTCGCCGCCGAGCCGCGGCTCGTGCTGCTCGACGAGCCGACCAGCGGCATCAGTGTCGAGGAGAAATACGAGATCATGGAGGTCGTGGTCGGCGCCTTGACCGCGGCCGGGATGACCGTCCTGTTCATTGAGCACGACATGGAGATCGTCGAGCGCTACGCCGACCGGGTGCTGGCCTTTTACGACGGCACCGTGATCGCCGACGGGCCGCCCGCGCAGGCCCTCCACGACGATCAGGTCAAGCAGTTCGTGGTCGGCGAGACCCTGCACCGCTCGACCCGGCCGGGCGCGGCGGCGGTCCATGCTTAGGGTCAGCGACATCGACGCCCGGATCGGGCCGGTGCAGATCCTCTACGGCGTCGGCCTCGCGATGGACGAGGGTGAGATGGGCGGCCTGATCGGCCGCAACGGCGCCGGCAAGACGACCTTCATGCGCGCGCTGATGGGCCTGGTGCCGGCGACCGGCACGATCGAGCTCGGCGATGTCGACCTGATGGCCGTGCCGCCGCACCGGCGGCCGCATCTCGGGCTCGGCTACATGCCCGAGGACCGGCGTCTGGTGCCCGAGTTCACGGTCGAGGAGAACCTCATGCTGCCGGCCTGGTCGATCGGGCTCGAGGGCGCCGGCCGCCGCCTGGACTGGGTATTCGGCCTGATGCCGGAGATCGAGAAGTTTCGCCTGAGCCGCGCGATCCAGCTCTCCGGCGGCCAGCAGAAGCTGGTCGCGCTCGGGCGCGCGCTGATGGCCGGGACCAGGCTGTTGCTGCTCGACGAGCCGTTCGAGGGTCTGGCGCCGGCGCTCGCCCGCCGGCTCGCCGAGGTCCTCTCCGACCTCAAGCAGGAAGGCGTCTCGGTGCTACTCGCCGAGTCCAACGAGACCCACGTCGCCGACCTGCTCGATCGCATCTTCCATATCGAGCGCGGGCGGATCCTCGCCCCCGCGGCGGCCGGATCAGCCGACCGGCCCCCGCGCTCCCCGACCGCGGTCGACCGCAGATCCTAGCGAGCGTCAGCCAAACCCGTTCTGCCGACGGGACGCCGATCCCCGAGCTGCCGCACGCGCGCGACCGGAGTGCCGTCTCAGCCCCGCCGTGACTTGTCGGCCCGACAGCGATCGTGCGCCGGAAGCGCACTCTGCCGCTCCCGAATGGCGCCGGGCGTCGCAAGGTGTTGCGCCGGGCCAACCTTGATCCGGCGCCGGGGTCGGGCGTAGGATGCTCGGCCACGACCCTTTGAAGGCCATGCCCGAGCAACTCGATTCGCGGGAGTCCACCGTCTTCCGTTCGCAGGACCGGAGACGCGATCTGGCTATCCGGGCCGCGTGGCTGTACTACGTCGCGGGCAACACCCAGGACCAGCTGGCGAGCAAGCTGAACGTCTCGCGCCAGGCGGCGCAGCGACTGGTCGCGAGCGCGGTCGCCGACGGCCTGATCACCTTTCGGATCGACCACCCGATCCGCGCCTGCGTCGAGCTCGAAGAGGCCTTGCGGCTTCGTTTTCCCCTGGACTACGTCGAAGTCGTCCCGGGGGACGCGGACCAGGACGGCGTGGTCGGCCTGGGCGGCGCGGCCGCGCGTCAGCTGGAAGCGCATCTCTCACCCAAAACCCCTACGGTGCTCGCTCTCGGCACCGGGCGAACCCTGCGCGCCGCGGTCGGCCAGGTCGAGCGGATGGAGCGACCGCAGCACAGGGTCGTCTCCCTGGTCGGCACGACGACGCGGGACGGGCGCGCCAGCGCCTTCGACGTCGTCATGCGGCTCGCCGAACGAATCGGCGCCGCCTGCTACCCGGTACCGACGACCGTGGTGACCGACACGATCGAGGAACGGGTGCTGCTCGAGAGCAGGCGGCCGTGGCAACTGATCCGTTCGCTTGCCGACAGCGCGAGCATTGCTGTGGTCGGGATCGGCACCCTCGACCGACAGACCGAGACCCCCCTGCTACGCGACGGCTTCATCACCGAGGCGGAGCGCGACGAGCTGATCGGGCTCGGTGCGATCGGCGACATCACCGGCTGGGCCTTCGATGTCCGGGGGCGCCAGATCGAAGGCGGCAGCAACGCCCGCCTGACCGCCATTCCGCACCGCCTGCCGCTCGAGCGCCTGACGATCGGCGTCGCCGGCGGCCGGAGCAAGGTTCAGGCGATCACCGGGGCCCTTCGCGGCCGTCTGGTGTCCGGCCTGATCACCGACGAGGCCGCAGCCAGGCGCATCCTCGAGCTCCAGACCAAGGCACTCTGACCGGTCCCAGGACTTGCCGGCGGCGCCCAGGGCTGATCGCCGAAGGGTCGATTCGCGCTTGACACGGCTTCGGATCGGAGCGAGCATCTGACCATCGAATGGGCAAATGCTCACAGAACCAGGAGGCTTGGCAAGATGCGGAGGCGGATTTCACGGCCGCGGCGATCGGAGCTCTGCTCGTCGGCGCCGGCTCAGCACACGCAGCGACGGTCACGATCGCCACGGTCAACAATGGTGACATGATCGTCATGCAGAAGCTCTCCTCTGCGTTTGAGGAGCAGCACCCGGACATCAAGCTCGAGTGGGTCGTGCTCGAGGAGAACGTGCTCCGCCAACGGGTCACGACCGACATCGCAACCCACGGCGGCCAGTTCGACGTTGTGACCATCGGCACCTACGAGGTCCCGATCTGGGCCGCGCAGAACTGGCTCGAGCCGATGGACAACCTGCCGGCCGACTACGACCTCCCGGACGTGCTCAAGCCCGTGCGCGACGGCCTCTCGTACAAGGACAAGCTCTACGCGCTGCCGTTCTATGCCGAGAGCTCGATGCTGTTCTACCGCAAGGACCTGTTCGAGAAGGCCGGCATCAAGGTGCCTGAGCAGCCGAAGTGGCCCGACGTCAAGCAGTGGGCGGCGAAGCTCAACGATCCCTCCAAACCGGTGTACGGCATCTGCCTGCGCGGCAAGCCCGGCTGGGGCGAGAACATGGCGTTCGTGACCACGCTCGTGAACACCTTCGGCGGCCAATGGTTCGACATGAACTGGAAGCCCCAGCTCGACACCAAGCCGTGGAAGGAGGCGGTGAGCTTTTACGTCGACCTTTTGAAGAACTACGGGCCTCCGGGGGCGAGCTCGAACGGCTTCAACGAGAACCTGGCGCTGTTCTCGACCGGCAAATGCGCGATGTGGGTCGATGCGACAGTCGCCGCCGGCCTCCTGTTCAACCCGGCGCAGTCGCAGGTCGCGGACAAGCTTGGCTTCGCCCAGGCGCCGATCGACACGTGGCCGAAGGGCGCAAACTGGCTGTGGTCGTGGGCGCTCGGCGTGCCGACCTCATCCGATGCCAAGGACGCCGCCAAGACCTTCATCGAATGGGCGACCTCCAAGGACTACATCAAGCTGGTCGGCGAGAAAGAGGGCTGGGTCGCGGCCCCGCCCGGCACGCGCAAGTCGACCTACGACAATCCCGCCTACCAGAAAGCGGCGCCGTTCGCGGCCTTCGTGGAGAAGGCGATCGAGACCGCCGATCCGATCAACACGACCGCCAAACCCAAGCCCTATAGCGGCGTGCAGTACGTCGGGATCCCAGAGTTCCAGGCGCTCGGCGCCCAGGTCGGCCAGACGATCGCCGCCGCGCTGACCGGCCAGATGTCGGTCGACCAGGCGCTGAGCTCCGCCCAGCGCGCCACCGAGCGGACCATGAAGCAGGCCGGCTACCCCAAGTAAGCGTCTCCCTCGGACTCGGGCCGGACGCTGACAACAGCGCCCGGCCCGGGGTGACCCGTCGTCTCGAGCCCGACCTCAAGGGGGAGGTGCGTCATGGCCCAGTCAGTGTCCGCAACGGCGACCGCGAGCGCAGCGGCAGCGGCCGGCAAGCGTCGGAGCCGGCGCGACGTCAACACGACCCCGCTGCTGGCACCCTCGGTCGTCATCCTCTTCCTCTGGATGATCGTGCCGCTCGCGCTCACGCTCTGGTTCTCGTTCCAGCGCTACAACCTGGTCGTGCCCACGATCACGGGCTTTGCGGGTCTGGAGAACTACGAGTACCTGCTGACCGACCCGGCACTCTGGACCGCGATGATCAACACCCTGCTGCTGGTCGGCTGGGTGCTGGTCGTGACGGTGGTCCTCGGCACCCTGCTCGCGGTCCTGTTCGATCAGGACTTCGTCGGCCAGGGGGTCGCGCGCCTGTTCGCGATCGCGCCGTTCTTCGTGATGCCGACGGTCAGCGCCCTGATCTGGAAGAACATGCTGATGCATCCGGTGAACGGTCTGTTCGCCTGGATCACCAGGGGCCTCGGGCTTGGCACGATCGACTGGTTCGCCGACCTGCCGCTGACCTCGATCGTGATCATCGTCTCCTGGGAATGGACCCCGTTCGCCCTGCTGATCCTCTTGACCGCGATCCAGTCGCTCGACAATGAGCAGAAGGAAGCTGCCCGGATGGATGGCGCGGGCCCGCTCGCCATGTTCTGGTTCATCATCCTGCCCCATCTCGGCCGCGCCATCTCGGTCGTGGTGATGATCGAGACGATCTTTTTCCTGACGATCTTCGCCGAGATCTTCGTCACGACCTCGGGCGGGCCGGGTCTCGCGTCGACCAACCTCGCCTTCCTGATCTACATGCGAGCCCTGCTCGATTTCGACGTGGGCGGCGCCTCGGCCGGCGGCGTGATCGCGATCGTGCTCGCGAATATCGTCGCGGTCTTCCTGATCCGCTCCGTCGCCAAAAATCTCGACGCCTGAGGAGGACCGGACATGGCCCCGAACCTGCGCGAGAAGCTCCTGATGACCGTCCTCGGCTGGGGGGCGGCCGCCCTGATCTTCTTCCCGATCTTTTGGATGGTGCTGACCAGCTTCAAGACCGAGCTCAACGCGGTGCAGACGCCGCCGTCCTTGTTCTTCGTCCCGACGCTGGAGAATTACGTCGAGGTGCAGGCGCGCGCGGATTACTTCCGCTTCGCCATGAACAGCATCCTGATCGCGTTCGGTTCGACCCTGTTCGCCCTGGTGCTCTCCGTGCCGGCGGCCTACGCCATGGCCTTCTTCCCGGGCAAGCGGACCAAGGATCTGCTGCTCTGGATGCTGTCGACCAAGATGCTGCCGCCGGTCGGGGTCCTGGTACCGATCTACCTGATCTTTCGCGATTTGAACCTGCTCGACACGCGCACCGGGCTCCTGATCGTCGACGCGATGGTCAACCTGCCGATCGTGGTCTGGATGCTGTTCACCTTCTTCAAGGAGGTGCCCAAGGACATCCTCGAGGCCGGCCGCATGGACGGCGCCAAGCCCAAGCAGGAGTTGATGCACATTCTCCTGCCGCTGTCGCTGCCGGGCATCGCCTCGACCGGCCTCTTGGCGGTCATCCTGGCCTGGAACGAGGCGTTCTGGAGCCTCAACCTGACCACCTCCGCGGCAGCACCACTGACCACCTTCATCGCGTCCTTCTCGAGCCCCGAGGGCCTGTTCTGGGCCAAGCTCTCGGCCGCTTCGACCATGGCGATCGCGCCCATCCTGGTGTTCGGCTGGATGAGCCAGAAGCAACTCGTGCGCGGCCTGACCTTCGGCGCCGTCAAGTAGGGAGACGATCGATGGCAACGCTTCGACTGCGCAACCTGCGCAAGAACTATGGCGAGGTCGAGGTCATCAAAGGCGTCGATCTCGACATCAACGACAAGGACTTCGTGGTCTTCGTCGGGCCCTCGGGCTGCGGCAAGTCCACGCTGCTCAGGATGATCGCCGGCCTCGAGGAGATCACCTCGGGCGACCTTTTGATCGACGGCGAGCGGATCAACGACGTGCCGCCGGCCGAGCGCGGGCTCGCCATGGTGTTCCAGTCCTACGCCCTCTATCCGCACATGACGGTCCGGGACAACATGGGCTTCGCGCTGCGCCTCGCCGGCGTGTCCAAGGCCGAGCGCGACCAGAAGGTCAACGCGGCCGCCAAGGTCCTGCAGCTCGACACCTTCCTCGACCGCAAGCCCAAGGCGCTCTCCGGCGGCCAGCGCCAGCGGGTCGCGATCGGCCGGGCGATCGTGCGCGAGCCCAAGGTGTTCCTGTTCGACGAGCCGCTCTCGAACCTCGACGCCGCGCTGCGCGTCCAGATGCGGATCGAGCTCGCGCGCCTGCACGACGCCCTCGACGCCACCATGATCTACGTCACCCACGACCAGGTCGAGGCGATGACGCTCGCCGACACGATCGTTGTCCTGCAGGGCGGGCTGATCGCCCAGGCTGGCAGCCCGCTCGAGCTCTACCACCATCCCGAGAACCTGTTCGTCGCCGGCTTCATTGGCTCGCCCAAGATGAACTTCCTGGACGCCAAGGCGGTCGGGACGGATGCCGCGGGCGTTACGGTCGAGCTGGCCAACCAGGACCGGATCCAGGTCGATGTCGCCCCCGGCCAGGTCGCGGACGGCGAGCCGCTGACGCTGGGGGTCCGCCCGGAGCACCTCGGGGTGACGAGCGAAGGCGGCGACGTCAGCGGCGAGGTGCTGGTCGCCGAGCGTCTGGGCGGCGATACCTACCTCTACACCCAGGTCGCGGACGGCGTGATGCTGGTGGTCCAGGCCGATGGCGAGAACGCGACCCGGGTCCATGATCGCATCGGGGTCGTGATCGATGGCCGGGTCTGCCACCTGTTCAAGCAGGACGGCAGTGCGGTGCGGCGCGCGCGGCGGCATCCGCTCGCCGACATCAAGGATCCGACCGCGCACGCCGCGGCCTGAGGACAGGGGAGGCTCGGATGTACCTCGAGAAATACGACCTCAAGGGCCGGACCGCGGTCGTGACCGGAGCGGGCCAGGGCATCGGCTTCGCCTGCGCGCAGGCGCTGGGCGAAGCGGGCGCGAAGGTGATCATCGGCGAGCTTTTGCCCGATCGCGGCGAGGAAGCGAGGACCCAGCTCAAGGGCCTCGGCATCGAAGCCTACGCGCTGCCGCTCGACGTCACCAAGTCCGCCCAGGTCGACGAGATGGCGGCCCGGGTCCTGCGCGACCACGGCGGCTGCGACATCCTGGTCAACAACGCCGGCGTGGCCAAGAGCGACGTGCGCGCCGAGGACACCACCGACGAGCACTGGCGCTTCCACATCGACGTCAACCTGAATGGCCTGTTCTGGTGCTGCCGGGCGTTCGGCCGGCAGATGCTGGCCAAGGGCAAGGGCTCGATCGTCAACGTCGGCTCGATGTCCGGCTTCATCGTCAACAAGCCGCAGCCGCAGTCGTTCTACAACGCCTCCAAGGCGGCGGTCCATCACCTGACCCGCTCGCTCGCGGCCGAATGGGCCACGCGGGGCGTCCGGGTCAACGCGGTCGCCCCCACCTACATCGAGACGCCGCTGACCCGCTTCGGTATGGAAGACGAAGCGATGGCCGCGGTCTGGCTGGAGATGACGCCGATGAACCGGGTGGGGCAGCCCGAAGAGATCGGGTCGGTCGCTCTGTTCCTCGCATCCGACGCCTCGAGCCTCATGACCGGGAGCATCGTGCTCGCGGACGGCGGCTACTGCTGCTGGTAGGGAGGCGCACCCGATGAAGCTCGAGGGCAAGGTTGCGGTGGTCACCGGCGGCGCGCGCGGCATCGGCGCGGCGATCTGCCGGCGCTATGCCGACGAGGGGGCGCGCGTCGCAGTCGCCGACATCCTGGCCGACGAGGCCGAGGCGCTGGCGCGCGAGATCCGCCGCGACGCGCTCGGGGTACCGCTCGACGTCACCAGGCGGGCGTCGATCGAAGCCATGGTCGAGACGGTCGTGGCGCGCGCCGGCGGCATCGACATCCTGGTCAACAACGCCGCCATCTTCGACCTCGCGCCGCTGCTCGAGATCACCGAGGCGAGCTACGACCGGCAGTTCGCGGTCAACGTCAAGGGGCTCCTGTTCACGCTCCAGGCGGTGGCGGCGCAGATGGTCAAGCAGGGCCGCGGCGGCAAGATCGTCAACTTCGCGAGCCAGGCCGGCCGGCGCGGCGAGCCGCTGGTCGCGGTCTACTGCGCCTCCAAGGCGGCGGTGATCAGCCTCACCCAGTCGGCGGGCCTGGCCCTGATCAAGCACGGCGTCAACGTCAACGGCATCGCGCCCGGCGTGGTCGACACGCCGATGTGGGACCAGGTCGACGCCCTGTTCGCCAAGCATGAGGGCCTGCCGATCGGCGAGAAGAAGCGCCAGGTCGGCCAGGCCGTGCCCTACGGCCGGATGGGCGCGCCCGAGGATCTGACCGGTGCCGCGGTGTTCCTGGCTTCGTCGGATGCCGACTACGTGGTCGCCCAGACGCTCAACGTCGACGGCGGCAACTGGATGAGCTGATGGGCCGGGAGGCCGATGGCCCGTTCGATCTCGTCATCTTCGATCTGGACGGCGTGCTGGTCGACAGCGAGCCGATCAGCTCGCGCATCACGGCGGCGGCGCTGGCCGAGGCGGGGATCGAGATCTCCGAGGCGGAGGTCTGCGAGCGCTTCCTCGGCATCGGCACGGCGGCGATGCTCGGTACGATCGAGGCCGAGCACGGCTGCCGGCTGCCCGCTTGCTTCCAGGAGGCCTTGCGGGCGCGCATCCTGCAGGCGTTCGAGCACGAGCTCGAGCCGGTCAGCGGCGTCCGGGCCGTGCTCGAGGCCCTGCCGCTCAAGCGCTGCGTCGCCTCCAGCAGCCATCCCGAGCGCATCCGCCGCTCGCTCGAGCTCGTGGGCCTGCTCGACCGGCTGGCCCCCAACCTGTTCAGCGCGACCATGGTCGACCACGGCAAGCCGGCACCGGACCTGTTTTTGCTGGCGGCAGCGGCGATGGCCGCCGACCCGCGACGCTGTCTCGTGGTCGAGGACAGCGAGGTCGGGGTGCGCGCGGGCAAGGCTGCAGGCATGACCACATTCGGGTTCACCGGCGCCAGCCATGTGCGTCCGCAGTCGCACGGGCCGCGGCTCCGGGCGGCAGGCGCGGATGCGACCTTCGCCGAGATGGCGGCGCTGATCGGCCTCATCGCGGCGCTCCACTGACGCCGCTCGTCGACTCGCCGCTCCGGTCCAGGTCGGTCAGCCGGTGCATCAGATGGCGGGTCGCCGGATACAGTTCGCGGAAGATGGCGTACTGCGATTCGTAGCGCGCGACCGGTCCCGGCTCCGGATTGACCGGTCGGCCCGAGGGCGCCCACTCCACAGCCAGGTCCCGCGGCTCCCTCCCCGTGGCGGCCGCCACCGCGAGCAGCGCGGCCCCGCGCGCCGACGAGTCGCCCGAGCCCACCGCCGTGATCGCCCGGCCGAGCACGTTGGCGAAGGTCTTGAGCCAGATCCGGCCGTGGCTGGCGCCGCCGCTCACCCGAATCTCGCGGGCCCTGCCCGCCAACGCTTCGGCGGCCTCGACGACACCGAGGACCGCGAACGCGACGCCCTCGATGACCGCCCGGGCCAGGTGACGATGGTCGTGGCGACGGGTGAGGCCGAACCAGGCGCCGCGCGCCTCGGGATCGAGGAACGGGGCCCCCTCGCCGGTGAGGTAAGGGAGAAAGAGCAGCCCTTCGGCCCCGGGGGGAACGGCTTCCGCCATCTTGCACATCAGCTCGAAGTCGACGCCGCCCTCGGACAGCTCCGGTGAACCCGGGTGCGCGATGCCGGCGAGCCGGCCGTACCAGTCGAACGAGCCGCCACCGGAAAGCACTCCCGCCATGAGCTGCCAGGTCCCGGGCAGGGCGTGGCAGAAGGTCTGGAAGACGCCGTCCGGATCGGGGACCGCGACCGCGGTCGCCAGCTGAACCGCGGCCGAGGTTCCAAGCGTGATCGACAGCATACCCGGGGTGACTGCCCCGCTGCCGAGGGCCGCTGCCGCCTGGTCGCCGGCGCCGGCGGCAAGCGGCGTGCCCGCCCGAAGCCCGCTCGCTGCGGCACCCTCAGGGTGCACGCTCGCCACCAGGCTCGCCGACTCGTGGGCTTCCGGCATCCAGTCCCGCGCGATCGCCAAGGCCTCCAGCGCGTCGTCGGACCAGCGCCGGCGATGCACGTCGAACAGGCCGGTGCCCGAGGCGTCGGTGACATCGGTCGCGAGCGTGCCGGTCAGTCGCAGGCGCAGGAAGTCCTTCGCCAGCAGGATCGCGCGCAGTTTCGCGGACAGCTCCGGATGATGGCGACGAAGCCAGAGAATCTTGGTCGCTGTAAACGCGGTCCGCATGTGGTTGCCGGTCCAGCCCGCGAGCGCATCGCCGAACCGCTCCCTGATCTCGGCGCACTCGCGGATCGTGCGCTGATCGTTCCAGAGGATCGCCGGGTGAAGCGATCTCTGCTGCGCCCCGAGAACCACCGCGCTGTGCATCTGTCCGGTCAGGCCAACCGCGTCCGGAGCCACTCCTCCCTCCAGGAGGGTCCGGCTGGTGACCAGCAGGGCCTGCCACCAGACCTCGGGATCCTGTTCCGTCCAGCCCGCGAACGGGGTTTGCAGCGGATAGGGCTGCCGCGCCGTCCGGATCACCTTGCCGGCCTCGTCGACGAGCACGGCCTTGAGACCCGACGTTCCGAGGTCGAACCCGATAGCGTGCAGCAAACCAGCGCCTCCCCGCGCACTTGCCTTCTGCGCGACCCCGATCTCGTCCGGCAGGGCCCGAGGTCGCGCGCAGAAATTCGTGCTTCGCTGGCCGATCTGAATTCGTCCGCCAGCATCATCCACCTTGGCGATCACGGCAGCAAGCATGCCTCGCGCTCGCTCATCTCGCCGCTGCCGCTGCCGCACCGCGCACGGCAGCCCGTGTGTCGATGCTGCCGCGATCGGCCATGCCTTGCTCCATCGCGGGTGTCCCGCCGACCCACGCTCGCAGGTTCTAGCGCGAAATGGGCGGCAGCCGTCGGTGGACCTGTGGCGGGGGCGCTTCACCGTGGCAAAGGCGCCACAGCGTGGCAAAAATTCCGCGTGGCGCCACCGCTTTCATCGAAATCAGGGACATATTTAGCGATGAGCCCACGTTGAGGTTGCCGGCTTCCCGGCGAGCGAACGAAGGTGCCAAACAACAAGAGCGCCGCCCCGGAGCAGCCATCGCGCGTGCGGCATCATGCTCAGGAGGGATCAAATGACGGTTGTCAACGACGACAGGGCGCGGGCGGAGCGGATCGCGATGAACGCGCGGCAGATTGAGTTGGCAATCCTGCGACTCATTCCGCGGCTCGACGAAGGCGAGGCCGCGTCCTATGGCCTGGCCGACGGCCGGAAGGTGTTCGCTGGGCTGGCTGCACGCTACGAGGCCGCGGCGCGCCGGGGCCCGACCGCAGCCCCCAAGAACCTCCCGGCCTAAGCCGCCTGACGGCTGCGGCACGCGCCCATTCGAGAAGGCGCGCGAGGTCACCCCTGACCCCGCCGAGCGCCTTGAGCTGGCCGCAGACGGCCTCGGCGTAGAGTCACGCTCAGGGAGTGCTGGCCGGAGCTGGCTCAGGCCGGCGATCTCTTTCCACGTTCGTGCCGTCCTTTGCGCCCTGATGGCGAGGGCAGCTCGGCTCCGACCGACCCCTCGGCATGGCGGCAATCCGCGGGCGGGATTGACGCTGCAAGCCGTTGCTCTGGCGGCGGGTCTGACCGTAGGATGGCGCGGTCAGGGAAGGCGTCGATCAACCCGGAACCGGCGTGGCACAGGGAGGCAAGCAATGTCTGGTTGGCGGCTGCAAGGGATCGTCTCGGGCCTGGTGGTCGGTGGCGGGGTGACGCTCGGTGGCGCCATGATGCTCGGTGGCGTTATGACGCTCGGCGGCGCCACGCCCGCCAAGGCCGATCCGTTCATGGACCAGGTCAAGGTCGAGGTCGTGAGGTTCGCTGGCCCCCAGTCGGACTGGCGTGGGCCGACCTCGGCGCCCAAGCCCGAGCCCGGCAAGCACATTGCCTACCTGTCGAGCAACCAGCAGAACGACGCCTCGCGCGAATGGGGCACGGCGATCGCCAAGATCGGCGACAAGATCGGCTGGCAGGTGACCATCATCGATGGCCACGGCAGCCCGGTCGGCTGGCAGGAGGGCGTCAACCAGGCGATCGCGCTCAAGGTCGACGGCATCGTCATGGACGCGGATGCCGCGAGCCTCCAGCCGCAGATCAAGGACGCCAATGCCAAGGGCATCGTAGTGGTCGGCATCCACGCCACCGGCTTCCCGGGGCCCCAGCCGGATCTCGGCCTGTTCGTCAACATCCAGCAGGACCCGCGCGACATCGGCCGCGCCCAGGCCGACTGGATCATCGACCATTCCAAGGGCACCGCACGGGTCGTCGTCACCAGCCACTGCGAATACGCGATCGCCTGCGCCAAGGCGCACGCGACCGAGGCGCGGATCAAGGAGTGCCCGGGCTGCAAGGTGCTCGAGTTCTCCAATTCGCCGATCGCCGAGGTCGCGCAGCGCCAGCCCGCGCTGGTGACCGCCTGGGTGCAGAAATACGGCACGCCGCTCTACATCACCTCGGTCGCCGACTACACCGCCGACTACCAGATCCCGGCCCTGCGCGCCGGCGGCGTCGCGCCCGAGGACGTCATCATCGTCTCGGCCGATGGCAACAAATCGGCCTACGAGCGCATCCGCGCCGGCGGCCAGTACCAGCTGGTGACCGCGTCCGAGCCCTATCAGATGCAGGCCTACCAGGCGATCGACGAGCTCGATCGGGCCTTCCATGGCATGCCGCCGAGCGGTTTCGTCCAGACCCCCTACCTGGTCACGCCCGAGAACATCGATGCCGAAGGCGGCGATAAGAACACCTTCATCCCGAGCAACGACTACGAGCGGCGTTATCTCGAACTTTGGGGCATCAAGGGCTGATACCGGCGTAGCTCGTTACGGCAGACCTGAGGCGCCGGCGCCCGGGTTCCGGCTCGGGCGCTGCGGGCGGGGTGCATGACCGACGCGGAGCCTGCGCTGCTCGAGGTCCGAGGGCTGACCAAACGCTTCACCGGTACGCTCGCACTCGATGCGGTCGACTTCGACGTCCGGGCGGGTGAGGTCCACGCCCTTCTGGGCGAGAACGGCGCCGGCAAGTCGACCCTGATCAAGGTGCTGGCGGGCGTGCACCGGGCCGATACCGGCCTGGTCCGGTTGCGCGGCCGCGCGGTCGATCCGGTCACCGAAAAGCTGCCGATCACGTTCATCCATCAGGATCTGGGCCTGGTCGACACCATGACCGTGGCCGAGAACGTTGCGGTGCTCGCGGGCTATCCGCGCCGCCGCGGCCTGATCTCCTGGCGGGGCGCGCGGGCCGCTGCCACGGATGCCTTGCAGCGGATGGGCGGCGGGGTCGATCCCGACGCCAGGGTCGGCACCCTGCCGGCGGCCGAGAAGTCGATCGTCGCGATCGCCCGCGCGATCGCGGTCAAGAGCGATCTCCTGGTGCTCGACGAGCCGACCGCAGCGCTGCCGGAGGCCGACGTCGCGCGCCTGCTCGAGGTCCTGCGCCGCCTGCGCGCGAGCGGTATCGGCATCGTCTACGTCACCCACCGGCTCGATGAGGTGTTCCGCATCGCCGATCGCGTGACCGTGCTGCGGGACGGCCGCCGCGTGACCACCGAGGCGGTCGAGGACACCAATCCCCAGGCCTTGATCTACAGCATCGTCGGCCGCTCGCTTGCGGAGCTGTTCATCAAGCCGTCGGCGGCCATTGCCCAGGCCGTGCTGACGGTCGACGGCCTGGCCACGCGCGAGGTCGGCCCGGTCACCTTCAGCGTCGCCGCCGGCGAGATCCTGGGGCTGGTCGGCCTGCGCGGCGCCGGCCACGACGTCGTTGGCCGGGCGATCTTCGGCGACCTCCCGATCGAGGCCGGCACCGTGGCGCTGGGTCACGAGGCGCTGCGGGTCGCCTCCCCGCGCGACGCCATCCGATCCGGCATCGGCTTCGTCTCCAGCAAGCGCGGCGAGGAGAGCCTGGCGCGCAGCATGACCGTGCGCGAGAACCTGTTCATCAACCCGGTGACCGCCGGCACCCGGCTGTTGCAGCCGATCCTGCCTGCCGCCGAGCAGACCCGCGCGCGCCGCGTCCTGCAGCGCTACGGGGTGCGCCCGCCGGCGCCGGAGCGGGTGATCGCGACGCTCTCGGGCGGCAACCAGCAGAAGGTCATCGTCGCCCGCTGGATGGAGGCCGGCAGCCGCCTCCTGGTGCTCGAGGAGCCGACCTTCGGTGTCGATGTCGGCTCCAAGGCCGAGATCTACCGCCTGCTGCAGGAGGCGCTCGATCAGGGCCTCGCGGTCCTCTTGATCTCTTCGGACTTCGAGGAGGTCGCCGGCATCTGCCATCGCGCGCTGATCTTCGATCGCGGCCGGGTCGCCGCCGAGCTGGCGCGGACCGAGCTCAGCATCGCGCGGCTGACCGCACTGGCATCGGGCGCCGCGGCCGGCAACCCGCAGGCGAGGCTGTCATGAGCGTCCCCGAGGTCAGTGCCGCCCGCAGCCTCAGAGGGAGTGCCACCCAGTTCTTCTCGGTCTGGAACCTCGCGATTCTGCTCGCGGCCCTGATCCTCGTCTTCTCGGTGCTGAAGGGCGACACCTTCCTCACCGCTTTCACCTTCCAGTCCATGGTCAACAGCCGCTCAATCAATGCCATGGTGGCCCTCGCGGTGATGATCCCGCTCGCCTCCAACAATTTCGATCTCTCGGTCGCCTCGATCCTCGGCATCACGCAGGTGCTGGCCAACGGCCTGCAGACGCAGCAGGGGCTGCCGTGGCAGGCGACCTTCGTCCTCTGCATCCTGCTCGGCGCGGTGGTCGGGCTGATCAACGGCGTCCTGGTCACGCGCGCGAAGATCAATTCCTTCATCGCCACGCTCGGCACTGGCACGCTGCTGCTCGGCCTCAATCAGTGGTACACCGGCGGCATGCAGGTGGTCGGGCTGCTGCCGCACGATTTCGTCGCCTGGTCCGGCAGGATTCCTTACACCGGCATTCCGGCACCGGTCGGCTACGTGCTGATCATCGCGCTGATCCTCTGGGTCGTCTTCGACTACCTGCCGCTCGGCCGCTTCCTCTACATCATCGGCGACAGCCCCCGGGCGGCCGAGCTCACCGGCATCTCGATCACCGCCTACGTCACCCTCGCGTTCATAGCGTCCGGCACGATCGCCGCCTTCGCCGGCGTGATCCTGCAGGCCCAGCTCCAGGTCGGCCAGAGCACCGTCGGCCAGGAGCTGATGCTGCCGGCCTTCACCGGGGCTCTGCTCGGCGCGACCGCGATCCGGCCGGGCCGGCCCAACGTCTGGGGCACGGTGCTGGCGGTCGCCGTGCTCGCCGTGGCGGTCGCCGGCCTCACCCAGCTCGGCGCGCCGTTCTTCGTCGAGAACCTGTTCAACGGCGGCATGCTGGTGCTGGCGGTCGGGCTCGCGGGCTGGAGCCAGCGCCGGCGCGAGCGGCGCGCGGCCGGCGGCCGGCCGTGACCTCGAGCCCGTTCGACCTGAACGGCCTGCGCATTCTCGTGACCGGGGCGGCGCAGGGGATCGGCGCGGCGACCGCGACGCTCTGCGCCTCACTCGGCGCCGAGCCGATCCTGGTCGACCGCGAGAATTGCGCCGCCGTCGCGGGCACGATCGAGGCCGCCGGCGGCAGCGCCCGCGTCTTTCGGGCGGACGTCGCAAACCGCGCCGAGATCGAGCGGATCGCCGCCGAGGTCGGCCGGGTCGACGCGCTGGTCCTCAATGCCGCGCTCTGCCCGTTCGGCGAGGACTGGCAGACACCGGAGTGGGATGCGAGCTTCGAGCAGGTCATGGCCGTGAACGTGCATGGACCCATCCATGCGGCGCGCGCTTTCCTGCCGGGGATGATTGCCCGCCGGCGCGGCCGCATCGTGCTGGTGGGCTCACTCGCCGGCCGCATGGGCGGGCTGATCGCAGGCCCCCACTACGTCGCCTCCAAGGGTGCCGTGCATGCGCTCGTCAAATGGCTCGCCCGCCGGGCCGCCCCCCACGGCGTGCTGGTCAACGGCATAGCACCGGCCTCGGTCGCAACGCCCCTGATGGAGGGCCAGCCGGTCGACCTCGAGCGCATCCCGCTCGGTCGCATGGCGCGGCCGGAGGAGATTGCCACCCCGATCGCCTTCCTCTGCTCGGCCGCGGCGAGCTACATCTGCGGCGCCGTGCTCGACGTCAACGGCGGCGTCTATATGAGCTGACACCGTCGCGAAAGCCCGACGCCGAGCCCAATCACCGAAGTCCGGGAGGTCTCCCTCGTGCCCGACTATCCGATCGTCGACAGCCACGTCCATCTCTGCGAGCCCGCCCGCTTCGGCTATGCCTGGACCCGGCCGCGCAATCTCACGAAGGCCGCAGCACCGGTCGTGATCGACCAGATCGCCGATTGGGTGGTCGAGGGCTGCGCCGCCGAGGAAAAGCGCAAGCCGTTCCGCGACGACGCGATCAGCTTCTACCGCCTGAACGGCTGAGCCCGCCGTCATGCGCCCGGCAGATCTGCAACGCCGTGGCTTCTCGATCGAGGAGTTGCGCAGGCTCGCGCAACGGGCTCTGCCGCGGGCGGTGTTCGATTTCGCCGACGGGGCGGCCGAGGACGAGACGACGCTGCGCCGCAACGAGACGGCGTTCGACGACCTCCGCCTGCTGCCGAGGCCGCTGAACGGCGCCGGCGTGCGCGATCTCTCGATCGAGCTTTTGGGCCAGCGGCTGCGCCTGCCGGTGATCGTCGGCCCGACCGGCCTCGCCGGTCTGTTCTGGCCCGATGGCGAGCTTTGCGCGGCGCGCGCCGCAGCGGCCGCCGGCACCGCCTTTTGCCTCAGCCACGGCTCGGTCTGCACGCTTGAGGAGCTCGCCCGATCCGGCGCCGCACCCCGCTGGATGCAGGTCTTCATCTTCACCGACCGCGGCTTCACCCGCGAGCTGACCGAGCGCGCCGCGGCCGCCGGCTACGACGCGCTCGTGCTGACGATCGACAACCAGCTGCTCGGCAACCGGGAGCGTGATGTGCGCAACGGCTTCACCATCCCGCCGCGCTTCGGCCCGGCGGCGGTCGCCGAGATGGCGCTGAAAGTGGGCTGGCTCTGGCGCATGCGCGCGCACCTCGGGCGGATCACCTTCGGCAACTACCTGCGCCCGGGCGAGACCGCCGATCTCAAGGCGCTCGCGGGCCGCATGGCGGCCCTGCTGGATCCCGGAATGACCTGGCAGGACGTCGACGAGCTGCGCCGGATCTGGCGCGGGCCCCTGATCCTCAAGGGCGTGCTCCACCCAGCCGAGGCCAAGGAAGCCTTCGCGCATGGCGCCGATGCGCTGGTGGCCTCGAACCATGGCGGCCGGCAGCTCGACGGCGCGCCGGGCACGATCGAGGCCCTGCCGGCGATCGTCGAGGCGGTGGGCGGCCGGATTCCGGTGCTGCTCGACGGCGGCATCCGGCGCGGCAGCGACGTCGTCAAGGCGCTGGCGCTAGGGGCGCGCGCCTGCCTGATCGGCCGGCCGCAGCTCTGGGGCCTCGCGGTCGCCGGCGAGGCGGGGGTGGCGCAGGTGCTCGAGATCTACCGGCGCGAGATCGATCGCGTGATGGGGCTCTGCGGCATCGCCAGCATCGCCGGCATCGGCCCCGACCTGCTGTTCGCTGCGCGGCCGCCGTTCAAGCCCTGCTGACCCGCATCGCGTAGCGGCGACCGCCCTGCCGAGCCCCGCCGTCGTCTCATGACCGCGCATCTGGGGCAGGATTCCGAGGCGCCGCCGCTATCGCCGCGAAGCCTATTTCGCAATCCAGCGGTGCCTGCGATAGTGGCTGGATCGCGCTCAGGTGCCGTACAAGAAAGACGTGGTCAGGGAGCCAAGCGACCTTGAGCAAGGTCCTCTGCAACATCCAGCAGCTCCAGGGACGACCGGCGGCGTTCCTGGCACCGCTGCGCGCGGCCGGCTTCGAGATCGTGATGAACGACAAGGACCGGCTGCTGAGCGAGGCCGAGTTGATCGAGCGCCTGCCGGGTGCCATCGCGACCATTGCCGGCGGCGAGGTCTACAGCGAGCGAGTATTCGCCGCGGCCCAGGAGCTGCGGGTGGTGGCCCGCTTCGGGGTCGGCTACGACCGGGTCGACGTCGAGGCCGCGACCCGCCACGGCGTCGCCGTGGCCATGGCCTTCGGCGCCAACCACGAGAGCGTCGCCGACTATGCCTTCGCGCTCGCCATCGGCCTCGCGGTCGAGCTCTTGCCGCACCATGCCCGGGTCGCCGGTCGGGGCTGGGGCTGCAGCTTCCATCAGGGGCTCTGGGGCCGCTGCATGGGGATCGTCGGCCTCGGCCGGATCGGCAAGGCGATGGCACGCCGTTGCCGCGCCTTCGACATGCAGCTGCTGGCGGCCGATCCGCTGCCGGACCGGGCGTTCGCCGCGGCCAACGGCGTCGAGCTCGTGACCCTCGAGGAGCTGCTGCGCGCGGCCGACATCGTCTCGCTGCACACGCCGCTGGCACCCGAGACCCGCCATCTGATCGGGCGGCGCGAGCTCGCCCTGATGAAGCCCACCGCCTTCCTGATCAACACCGCGCGCGGCGGGCTGATCGACGAGAAGGCGCTGCATCAGACGCTGAGCTCCGGGCGCCTCGCCGGCGCCGGCCTCGATGTGTTCGAAGCCGAGCCGCCGGCTGGCTCGCCGCTGCTCGACCTCCCGAACGTCCTGCTCGCCCCCCATGCCGCCGGCATGGACGAGGCCGCCGAGCGTCTGATGGGCGAGCGCTGCGTCGCCAGCATCCTCGCGATCCACCGCGGCCAGGATCCCGGCCCCGGCTATGTCCTCAACCCCGAAGTCCTGTCGCCTTAGGAGAGCCATCGATGTCGGAGCGCGCCCTCGATCTGAAGCGCCGCCTGCGCGAGGGTGCGACCGCGCTCGGGGCCTGGCTGTCGATCGCCGATCCGGTGGTCGCCGAGATCATGGCCGGGGCCGGGTTCGATTACATCCTGATCGACACGGAGCATGCGCCCTGGTCGCTCGAATCGCTCCAGACCGCGCTGCTCGCTTTCCGCGGCATGCCGACCGTGCCGATCGTGCGCGTGCCCTGGAACGATCAGGTCCACGTCAAGCAAGCCCTCGACGTCGGTGCCGACGGCGTGCTCGCCCCAATGGTCAAGAACGCTGCCGAAGCCCGCGCCCTGGTCGCCGCCGCCAAATATCCGCCGGACGGCATCCGCGGCTTCGGCCCCCGCCGCGCCTCCGACTATGGGCGCAACATCGACGCCTACGTCGCGGGCGCGAATGCGGCGACGATCGTGATCCCGCAGATCGAGCACGTCGACGCGGCCGCCGCGGTCGAGGAGATCCTGGCCGTGCCCGGCGTCGACGCGCTCTGCATCGGCCCCAACGATCTGTCCGGCAGCGCCGGCGTGCTCCGCCAACACGACCATCCCGTCGTGCGCGGCGCGATCGAGAGGGTCCTGAGCGCCGCCTCGGCGCGCGGGGTCGCGGTCTGCACCGGCATCACCCTGCCGCTCGAACGGCAGCGGGAGTGGATCGAGCGCGGCGCAAGGCTGACGCTCCTGACCTCGGACGTGGAGTTGCTGGCGGGCGGCGCCGGGACGATGGTCGCGGCCGCGCGCGCCGCCTTCCGGCGATGACGCCGGCACCCGTCGCCTAGGCCATGGCCGGCCCGTCGCCAGGAGCGGATGATCGCTTCGATGCCGCCGAGGAGGTGGTGCGCGAAGCGCTCGAGGCCGAGCCCGACGGCGCCATCGGGGGTGCCACCGGCGCTGGACTGCTGGGCCGTCTGCTCAGCAACCGCGACGTCGCGATCCTGATCGTCGCTGTGGTCCTGTTCGCGCTGTTCGCGCTCCTGGGTCCGCGGTTTCTCAGCGAGAACAATCTGGTCGACATCGCGCGGCGCGCGGCCATTCTCGGCATCCTCGCGGTCGGCATGACCTATCTGTTCGTCGCCGGAGAGCTCGATCTCTCGATCGGCTCGCACTACGGCTTTCTTTTGATCCTGATGTCGTTCCAGGAGGAGCGGCTCGGCATCGACCCCTGGCTGTCGGCCGGCGTCGTGATCCTGATCGGGCTCGCGATCGGCGCCGTCAACGGGCTTCTGGTGACCCGCGTCGGCCTGCCGTCGTTCATCACCACTCTCGGCATGCTGGCGCTCCTGCGCGGCGCCGCGAACACCGTCTCGAGCGGCTATCCGATCCCGGCCAAGAACACCGACCTCGCATTCTACCGGATCATCCGGGCCAACTTCCCGGGCACGCCGGTCCCCAACCTGTTCGTCGCGATGGCGGTCGTGATGCTGGTCGGCGGCACCGTGCTCGCCAGGACCAAGTTCGGCAGCGACATCTACTCGACCGGCGGCGACGCCGAGGCGGCGCGCAACAACGGCATCGACACGAAGCGGGTCAAGCTCATCTGCTTCGTGCTGATGGGCGGGCTCTGCGGTCTCAGCGCGGCGCTCTTGTTCGGCCGGGTCGGGCTTGCGCCGCTCAGCGCCGGGGTCAACCTCGAGCTTCAGGTGATCGCCGCGATCATCATCGGCGGGGTCGCGCTGTTCGGCGGCCGGGGCACGATTTTCGGCAGCTTCATCGGCGTGCTGATCCTGAGCATGCTGACCAGCGGCATCATCCTGATGGGCGTGAAGCAGTTCTGGGACGGCGTCGCGACCGGTGCGGTGATCCTGGTCGCGGCCGGGCTCGACCTGCTGGTCCGGCAGGGTGCCGGTGGCCGGCTGAGCCGGGCCGACGCGTGAACAGAGGCAAACATCAACCAAGCAGGGGAGCGACAGGGATGTTACGGAATCATCTGACCGATCGGCGGGGCCTCGTGGTCGGCGGCGCCCGCGCGGCCGCCCTCACCGCTGTGGCGGGCGCCATGGGACTGCCGGCGGCGGCGCTCGCGGAAGGCGGCGCCTTCGGCCCGCCGCGCAAGTTCATCTGGGTGCCGCAGGCGCTCGGCGACTGGGACCTGGCGTTCCAGGTCGGCGCCCGGGACTTCTGCGAGATGGTCGGCTGGACCTATCAGCGGATCGGCAACCCGGTCTACTCGGTGCAGAACCACGCCGAGCAGGTGAACAACGCGATCGCTGCCCAGGCGAACGTGATCGCGACCTCGCTCGAGAGCGTGGGCCTGGTCGAGCCGTTCGAGCGTGGCCTGGCTCAGGGCATCACGATGATGATCACCGACCAGGGCATCCAGGAGGAAGCCGACGGGCTCGGCCTGCACATCATCAATCAGGACGAGTTCAACGCCGGCATCCTCAACGGCACCCAGGCCGCGACCTTCGCCCAGGAGCTGACCGGCAAGAAGGACGGCGTCATCGTGCTCGGCAACGGCAATCCGGGCTCGACCTCGATCGACAAGCGCCAGAACGGCAGCAAGCTCGGCATCGAAAAGTACAACGAGGCCAACGGCACCACCTACACCTTCGAGGCGTTTCCCGACAGCAGCTTCGGCGAGCTGACCGAATCGGTGCAGAAGTGGACCGCCCAGATCGACGCGAAAGGCGATGCCCTGGTCGCGGCGATCGGCACCGGCAATCCCAATCCGATCGTCCAGGCGCTCAAGGAGCGCGGCATCAAGCCCGGCAAGATCGCGGTCGGCTCGACCGACATCCCGCCGGCCCATCAGCAGCAGATCAAGGAAGGCTGGGTGCAGTGGGGCATCGACCAGCAGTTCTACGTGATGGGCTTCATGTGCGCGGCCGGCGGCTGGGTCCAGATCGAGCGCGGCTATCCCTACCTCGACGTCCGCACCGGCGGCGAGGTCGTGCTCGACAAGGACCTCGACCGGGTCAAGGCCAGGACCGACATCTGGCTCGCCAAGGCGCGCCAATACGGCTTCGCATAAGGAGCCCACGACGGGGAGCGGGGCTTGCCCCCGCTTCCGCGCCGGCCTGGGGAGCGTCATGGCCACAGTAGCGACGGGCCCCTACCTGCAGGCCCGGGGCCTCTCGAAGAGCTTCGGTCACGTCCGCGCCTTGGAGGGCGTCGACATCGACGTGTTCGAAGGCGAGGTGTTGGCGATCGTCGGCGACAACGGGGCCGGCAAGTCGACCCTGATCAAGATCCTGAGCGGCGTCCATCAGCCGGACCGCGGCGAGCTCGAGGTCGGCGGCCGCCCGATCCGGATCAGCGACCCGCAGGCGGCGCGCCAGCTCGGCATAGCGACCGTGTTTCAGAACCTCGCCCTGGTCGACATGCGCGACGTGGCGGCCAACCTCTACCTCGGCCGCGAGCCGGTCCGCTTCCGCTTCTTCGTCGATCGCAAGAAGATGCTGGAGGGTGCGCGCCAGGTGATGCGGGATCTGCGGGTCAACCTTCCCTCGCTCACCGCCGAGGTCGGGCAGCTGTCCGGCGGCCAGCGCCAGTCGATCGCGCTCGGCCGGGCAACCGCGCAGCACGGCCGCGTGATCATCATGGACGAGCCGACCGCGGCGCTCGGCGTCCGGGAATCGCGCAAGGTCCTGGACCTGATCCTGCGCCTCAAGGCGACCGGCACCGGCGTCCTGATCGTCAGCCACAACATGCGCCACGTGTTCTCGGTCGCCGATCGCATCCTGGTGCTGCGCCACGGCCGCGAGGTCGGGGTCAGGAACAAGAGCGCGACCGCGCCGGACGAGATCGTCAAGATGATCGTCGGCGTCGAGATGCTTTGAGCGACGCGGCCCGATGACCAGCGAGCAGAGAGTGGCTGCGTTCGAGCCGGGCGACGATGTCCTGGACGATCTCGCAGCCCACGAGGCGCCAGCCGCCCCTTTGACCGTCTGGCAGCGGCTGGCCGGCAACCCGAACGTCGCGATCACGCTCGTGGCGTTGGTCGTGTTCGCGTTCTTCTCGCTTACCACCAGGACCTTCCTGACCGAGTTCAACCTGATCAACCTTTTGCGCAACGCCGCGCTGATCGGCATCGTCGCGGTCGGCATGACCTACCTTCTGATTGCCGGCGAGATCGATCTGTCGGTCGGCTCGGTGTTCGGCTTTCTCAACGTGATCATGGGCTTGCTGGTGGTCGCGGTCGGCATCAACCCCTGGCTCGCGATGGTCCTGGTGACCGCGCTCGGCGCCGTGACCGGCGCGATCAATGGCCTGATCCGGACCCGGATCGGCATCCCCTCGTTCATCGTCACGCTCGCGATGCTGGTCGCCTACCGGAGCGGTGCCCTGATCGCGAGCGGCGAGCGGCCGCTGACCACGCGCGGCCGGACCCCGTTCTACGCGTTCACCGGCGGCGAGCTGTTCGGCATCATTCCCTGGCACGTCGTCTGGATGCTGGCGATCATGGCGCTCGGCGGTCTGGTCCTGGCGCGGACGCGCTTCGGCTCTCACCTCTATGCGACCGGCGGCAATCTCGAGGCGGCGCGGTTCGCCGGCATCAATACCGACCGCATCAAGCTTGCGGCCTTCATCCTGACCGGCGCGCTCTGCGGCCTGATCGGCGCGCTGCTGTTCGGCTATCTGCGGGTCGCGGAGCCGACCACCGGCACCGGCTTCGAGTTCCGCGTCATCGGCGCCGTGATCGTCGGCGGCGTCGCGCTGACCGGCGGCCGCGGCACGATCTATGGCGGGCTGATCGGCGCCCTGATCATCAGCATGATCACCAGCGGCCTGGTCCTGCAGGGCTTCTCCCAGGACGTCGGCGACGTCGCGACCGGCGCGCTGATCATCGCCGCCGGGACCCTGGGTCTCTTGGTGCGCCGCGCCACGGCGCGCCGGCTCGGGACCCTGGGCTGAGCCTGATCAGCCGCGGAAGCGGGCTTCCGGCAGGCCTCTCACGCCGACCTCGAGGGCAAACAGGCCGCCCGCGAGCGGCTGGCTCGCGAGCTGCGCCTCGGTGCGATTGAAGCGGGATGTGGTCACGTAGAGGACATCGAGGTCCGGCCCGCCGAACATCGCGCAGGTGGGCAGCTCGACCGGCAGTTCGATCGTCCGCATCAGCTGGCCCTTCTGATCGTAGCGCGCGACCTTCCAGGCGCCCGGCAGCGTCAGCCAGTAACAACCCTCCGCGTCGACCGTGGCGCCATCGGGCGCGCCACCCTGCGCGGTCGTGTCGATGAACACGCGCCGGTTGCCGACCCAGCCCCTGTCGGGGTCGCTCTCGAACGCCCACACAGTCCGCGCGCTGCTGCAGGCGTAGTACATCACGTCGCCCTCCGGGCTCCAGGCGAGGCCGTTCGAGACGGTGACGCCGTCGACCATCTTCCGCCAGCTCAGATCGGGGTCGAGGCGGTAGAGCGCGCCGGAGGCCGCCGTCTCGGGGTCGTGCATGGTGCCGGCCCAGAACCGGCCGCGCCGGTCTGGCTTGCCGTCGTTGAAACGGTTCTCGATCCGATCCGGCTCGGGATCGGCGATCGCCTGAAAGCCGCCGGTCGTGGGATCGAAGAAGTGGAAGCCCGACGCCATGGCGACGACCAGGCCGCCCGCCTCGCGCACCGCGAGCGAGCCGACATCCTCCGGCGCCCGCCAGCACACGTCCCGCCCGCTCGCCGGATCGAAGCGATGGATCTCTCGGGCCTTGATGTCGACCCAGTAGAGCACGGCCTCCTGCACGTCCCAGAGCGCGCCCTCGCCCAAAATCGACCTGGCATCGAGGACGCATTCGACCTCGTTCATCGCGCTCCCTCCATCGCTGTGTTGAGCCGCCCCAGGCCGTCGGCAGTACCGACCGCTCTCATTCGAGCAACCTCACGCGCCGTTGCACCGGAAAGAGGTGCAGATCGAAGCGCAGGACGAGCCAGCCCCAAAGGCCCTTGGGCGCGCCGAGCATGATCAGGACCGCGAGGCCGCCCTGCATCAGCAGATACCAGCTGCCGAGGTCGGCGAACAGCTGACGCAGGACGAAGAACAGGAGCGTGCCGAGGATCGGGCCCTCGATCGTGCCGATGCCGCCGATCACCACGATGAAGATCACGAACGCCGTCCAGTCGTTGACGCTGAAGGCGGCATCGGGGCTGATCCAGAGCTTCTGCAGGAAGATCAGCGCGCCGATCATTCCGGTCGCCGCCGCCGCCGCGACGTAGATCAGGAACCGGGTGCGGTAGCTGTCGACGCCCTGGCTTTGGGCCGCCGCCTCGTTGTCGCGGATCGCCGTGAGCGCCAGGCCCCAGGACGAGCGCAACAGGACATAGACCAGGCCGATCGCGGCCAGGACCAGGGCCAGCGCAGTCCAGTAGACGAGGCTGTCGCGGGCCGTCCGGCTGCCCGCGATTGCCCTGACGGTCGTGGCCGGGAGGCTCATGCCGGAGCCGCCGCCCAACGGGCTGATCTGCGCGAACACCAGGCGATAGACCTCGGCGACCACCCAGGTGCCGATCGCGAAGTAGGCACCCTGGAGACGGAACACGACCAGCGCGGTCGGCACCGCGAGCGCGGCCGCGATGAGCCCTGCGAGCGGGATCGCGAGCAGGGGCGGCACGCCCGCGAAGATCGCGAGCGCGAACAGCATGTAGCCGCCGAGCCCGACGAAGGTCTGCTGGCCGATCGAGACCAGACCGCCGTAGCCGGCCAAAAGGTTCCACAAAGACGCGAGCGCCAGATAGCAGAAGATCTCGATCAGGAGGCGGAGGCTCGCGGGCCCCGCCCACCAGGGCGCGAGCGCCAGGCCGAGGACGAGGAGGGCTGCGAGCGCAGTGCCGATCCGGCTGGCCGCCGTGCCGCGCTCGATCCGGAAGGCGGGTGATGGCATCTCAGCGCATCCGCGGGAACAGGCCGTTCGGCCGGACGACCAGGAGCAGGAGAAAGGCGATGTGGCCGGCGAGCAGCTGCCAGCCCGGATCGATCCCGGCGCCGATCGCCTGGGCGACGCCCAGGATGATACCGCCGGCGAGCGTGCCCCAGAGGCTGCCGAGGCCGCCGATGATCACCGCCTCGAAGGCGAACAGCAGCCGGGACGGCCCGCTCGAGGGGTCGAAGTTGGTCCGGATCGCGAGGAACACGCCGGCTACCGCCACCACTGCCATGGCGATCGCCATCGCAAGCGCGAACATGTGGCGCTGGTCGATCGCCATCAGGCCGGCGGTCTCGGGGTCGTCGGAAGTGGCGCGGAGCGCGCGGCCGAGCGCGGTCCGGTAGAGGACGACCTGCAGGCCGCCGATCACGACCACGGCGGAGGCAAAGACCAGCAGCGGCATGATCCCGACCGCAAGCCCGGGGGCCAGCTCCAGGCTCATGGTCTCGAGCGCGCCGGCCTGCAGGCGCCGGCTGTCGGCGGTGAAGATCTCGAGCAGCAGGTTCTGCAGGATGATCGAGAGGCCGAAGGTGACCAGCAGCGGCGGCAGGATGTCGCTGCCGAGCGTGCGGTTGAGGAGCCCGCGCTGCAAGCCATAGCCGAGCGCCGCCATCAGCGGGACGACCACCGGGAGCGTAAAAAGGGCCGGGATGCCGATCGTCTGGGTGCAGACCAGGGCCAGGAACGCCGCCAGCACGATCAGATCGCCATGGGCGATGTTGACCAGGCGCATGACGCCGAACATCAGCGACAGGCCGGTCGCGAACAGCGCATAGAGGCCGCCGACCAGGACGCCCTGCACGATGCTGTTCAGCCAGTCCATCCGGCTCAAAGCCCGAAATAGGCTTGGGCGATCCCCGCCCGGGTCAGCTCGCGCGGGCGACCCTCCAGCGCGACCCGACCTTCTTGCAGACAATAGACCCGGTCGGCGACCGCGAGCGCCTGGTTGATGTCCTGCTCGACCACCATGACGGTCGTACCGGCCCGGGTGATCTCGCGCAGCGCCGCATAGATGTCCCTGACCACCATCGGGGCGAGGCCAAGGCTGAGCTCGTCGCAGAGCAGGAGCCTGGGATTGGCCATCAGCGCGCGGCCGATCGCGACCATCTGTTGCTCGCCGCCCGAGAGTGCTACAGCCGGGCTATGCCGGCGCTCGGCCAGGAGCGGGAATAGCCCCTGCACCCGCTCCAGCCGCCAGGGGCCGCCACGGCCGCCATGCGCGCCGACCAGGAGGTTCTCCTCGACGCTCAGCGATCGGAACAGCTTGCGCCCTTCGGGCACCATCGCGACGCCCAGGCGCACGATCTTGTGGCTCGCGAGGCCACCTGTCGGCTCGCCCTCGAAGAGGATCGCCGAAGGGTCTGCCGGCAGCAGACCGGTGATGCTGCGCAGAAGGGTCGACTTGCCAGCACCGTTGGCGCCGATCAGCGCCACCGTCTCGCCAGGCCCGATCCGGACGTCGACCCCGAACAGCGCCTGGAAGTCGCCGTAGAAGGCATCCAGCCGCCTGGTCTCGAGCAAGGGCACTTCAGGCGGCGTCGAGCGCGATGCCAAGGTAGATCTCGTGGACAGCCGGGCTCTGCATGACGGCCTTGGGCTCACCGTCCGCGATCTTCTTGCCGAAATGGATGACGATCAAGCGATCGACGATCGCCAGCAGGGCGTGCACGATATGCTCGATCCAGATGATCGAGACCCCGCCCTCGCGGAGGCTTCGGATGGTGCCGATCAGCTCCTGACACTCATGCTCGCTGAGGCCGCCCGCGATCTCGTCGAGCAGGAGCAGCCTCGGACCGGTCGCGAGCGCGCGTGCCAGCTCCAGCCGCTTGCGCTCGAGCAGGGTGAGGCTGCCGGCCGGCCGGTTCGCCTTGGCCAGCAGGCCGGTCCGCTCGAGGATGCAAATACAGCGGCGGTCGATCTCGCGCCCCTGGCGGCCGGCGCCGAAGGTCGCGCCGACCAGCAGGTTCTCGAACACGGTCATCCCGGCAAAAGGCTGCGGGATCTGATAGGAGCGCCCGATCCCGAGCTGGCAACGTCGGAACGGCGGCAGCAGGGTGACCTCCCGGCCCTCGAACAGGACCCGGCCCCGATCGGCCCGCAAATCGCCCGCGATGATGTTGAACATGCTGGTCTTGCCGGCGCCGTTCGGACCGATCACGCCCAGCGCCTCGCCGGCCGCGAGCTGCAGATCGAGCTGATCCGCGACCACCACCGCGCCGAACCGTTTGGTCACCGCGGCCAGCTCCAGAATTGGCGCCATGCCGGCGCGCCCTCAGCCGGGCACCCGGCCGCGCCACTTCAGGGGACTGCGAGCGACATCGTCCTGGCTGGCTGATGCTCGAGATGGCAGGTCATGCCGCACATCAAGCCGCACGGCGCCGACCTCCGGCTGGCACCAGCACGAGATCGGCTTCGACCGTCCAGAACGGATTGCCGACCCCCACTTCGGCGGCGCGCGCGGGGTCATCCTGCCGGACGAAGTCGCCGATCAGGCTCTGCTTGACCCCGAACACCGCGTCGGAGCCGAGGTAGGGATCATCCGGCGTGAAGACGTGGGTCGTGACCGGCTCGAAGCCGTCGGCCTGGGCGATGATGTGGATGTGGGCCGGACGATTGGGGTGGCGCGCCAAGCGCTGCAGGAGCTTGCCGACCGGGCCGTCATGCGGGATCGGATAGTGCCGGGGCTTGGCCGAGCGGAACCAGTAGCGGCCCTCGGCATCGGTGCGGAACAGCCCCCTAAGGTTCATGTCCGGCTGGATGCCCTTCTGCTGGACGTCGTAAAAGCCCTCGGCGTTGGCCTGCCAGACGTCGAGCGTGGCCCCTTCGATCGGCCGGCCGTCGGCGTCGCGGACCCGCCCGGAGACCAGCAAGGGCTCGCCCTTGCCATCGAGGCAGATGTTGTCGCCCGGCGCCCGCATCGGCGCGCCCGCGACGTGGAACGGTCCGAGCACGGTGCTCTCGGTCGCGCCCGAGGGCTTGCGGTTGTTGATCGCGTCGACCAGCATCGAGACCCCCAGCACGTCCGAGAGCAGGATGTACTCCTGGCGCCAGTCGCTGCACATCTGACCGGTCGCGGTCAGGAACTCGATCGCCGCCATCCATTCCTGCAGGGTCGGCTCGACTTCCTTGATCGCGGCGTGCAGGTGCCGGATCACCACCGCCATCACCTCCTTGAGGCGCGGGTCGGGACACTCGGCCATGCGGGCGATCACGGTCTCGGCCGAGTTCGCCTCGGTGAAATAGGCCAGATCCTGGTCGCCATCGATGGCCATGGCTGTCCCCTTTCGTCGTTCGCGCGGGGGGCGATGGCTCAGACGATCGCTGCCATCTTACCCGCGGTCGGCACCATAGGTGCGATCGAGTTGGAGGTGATCACCAGATCATACTTGAAGTCACCGCCCAGGCGCCACTGACCCCCGACCAAAGGCGTCTTGGCGACGTTCTTGAACGGCCCCTTGCCACCCCATTTGACCGGGCCGACGATCGTCGCCTTGTCGGTCGCGGCGACCGCCGCCGTGACCGCCTGAGCGTCGCTCGGATTGCCGGAACGCCGCAAGGCGTCGAGCGCCACCTCGAACAGCGCATGCGCGAAGCCGATCGGCTGGGTCCACTGCCGGTGGGTCGCTTGGGTGTAGGCCTTGGCGAGCTCGGCCGCCGAGACGCCCGTGAGCGAGCTCTTGAACGGATGGCTCGGGCTCCACCAGATCTCCGAGGACAGATTCTGGCCGGCATCGCCCAGCGCCTGGAGCGCGACCGGGAACAGCAGCGCCTTGCCGATGCTCGCGACCTTGGGGGTGTAGCCCTGCTGCTTGGCCTGGTGCCAGAAGGTCGTGAAATCCGGCGGGATGACCACGCCGGTGATGATCTCGCAGCCGCCCTGCTTGAACGCGGAGATCTGGGCGGTGAAGTCGTCCGAGAGGTTCTGATAGCGGCCGGGATCGATCAGCCGGTATCCCTGGCTCGCGAGCACCGGGGGGAAGCCGAGCTTGGGATCGCCCCAGGCATTGCCGTCGCCGTCGTTGGGAAACAGGCCGCCGACCACCTTGTTGGTGTCGAGCTTGCCCCACATGTCGGTGAACACCGCGATCACGTCCTCGAGGCCCCAGAAGAAGTGATAGGTGTACTCGAAGCCGGTCGCGGGGTTGCCGCCGCGCGGGAAGAACCAGGGCTGCCAGGGCGCCACGGTCGAGATGCAGGGCACTTCGTTGAGCTCGCACTGGTCCGAGACCGGGTTGGTGGTCTCGGGCGTCGAGGCGACGACCATCAGGTTGACGTGCTCGCCGAGGATCAGCTCGGACGCGACCTCCGCCGCCCGGTTCGGGTTGCTCTGGCTGTCCTTGCGGAGGATCTCGACCGGATGCGCGGTGCCGCCGATCTCGAGCCCGTCCTTGAGCACCGCCCGAATGCCGCCCAGGATGAACTCGTCGGCCTCGGCGAACGGGGCGAGCGGCCCGGTCGCCGGGCTGACATAGCCGATCCGGATCGCCTCGGCCGCGCGCGCCGGCCGGAGTCGCCCTAGCTGACCGGCCGCCGCCAAGCCAGCGGTGCCGAGCGCCGCCCGATGCAGGAACCGCCGTCGGCTGAGCCCGCGCCGTGGCAGTTCGACGAGAGGGGACGTCCCGGCCTTGATCATCTGCCTGCCCTGCCCTGGCTATCGTGTTTGAAGTTCACATGCCGAACTTTTTGTCGTATACTGAATGCTGAGCATGGGGGCCGGCTGCTTGTCAAGCTCGGCGCGGGCCAGGGTTCATCGAGCTTCAGGGTGCGGCAGTGACTGATGTGCTTCCTCTCCGTCATGCTGGGGCTCCCTCCTGGTTCGGTCGAGGAACCTCGGGCGCCGCTGGCCCCGGTGGCCGCGAGCTCCGATGCCCAGGTGGCCATGAGCGCCAATGCTCTTTGGGGGCGTGCGGGCTGACTCCTCCGGTAGCTCGGCGCGGCGACGTCCCTGGTGCCCATGAGCCCCGATACGCCTGGTGGCCATGGGCTCCGAGGGCCAGGTGGGCCATGAGCGCCGATGCCCCAGGTGACCGGAAGGCAGCTTCGTCCGGCCGCGGTGGGACAGCCACACCATCCGCCGGGACCCGACCGACCACAAGGCTGGGACCCGACCGACCACAAGGCTGGGACCCGACCGACCACAAGGCCGACGCGGCCGCATCCGGCAGCCGCATCCGGCATCCCGCCTCCAGACGTTAGCGCGAAATTAACTCCCTGGCCGTTCGTTGTTCCTTCGGAGGGTCCATGCGACCGTGGAACTGCGCGCCGCCGGGTCTCTGGCGGGCGGACGGATTCCCAGGATCGCATGGACCGCCTGCCAGACTGGCAATGGGTGGTTACCAAAAGGTTAACCGGACGGCTTCGATCCCGCCCGGGAACGACCTCCGGGTGAGCCCGCTCCGGGCGCTGGCTGCCGAGATCCCCCCAGCCTGGGCAGGCGACCGCGACTCATGAGCATCGCGCGGCGTGGCGAGAGATCGGACGCGGCCAACGGCGCCCGCGACTTCGTCGGCTCGCTCGCCAAGGGCCTGCGCGTGCTGCGCGCTTTCGACGGCCAGACCCGGCGCGCGACGCTGACCGAGATCGCGACCCGGACCGGCCTCGACCGGGCGGCGGCCAGGCGCTTTCTTTTGACCCTGACCGAGCTCGGCTATGTCGCGCGTCAGGAGCGCCATTTCTTTCTGACGCCGCGCGTGCTCGAGCTGTCGCTGCCGTTCCTCGAGGGCCAGTCCTGGATCGAGCGCGCGGTGCCGGCGATGGAGCGGGTCGCCGAGGCGACCGGCGAGTCCTGCTCCGCCTCGGTCCTCCAGGACCAGGAGATCGTCTACGTCGCCCGCATCCCGACCCGGCGGATCCTGTCGGTCCGCCTCAACGTCGGCTCGCGCCTGCCCGCCTTCCATACCTCCATGGGCCGCATCCAGCTCGGTTTTCTCCCCGAACAGGAGCTCTGGCGCCGGTTGCAGCGGATCGAGCTCAGGCCCTTCACGCCCTATACCATCGTCGATCGCCGGGCGCTGATCGAGCGCATCCGGGACGATCACACCCAGGGCTATGCCCTGGTCGACGAGGAGCTGGAGGCAGGCCTGCTCGCGATCGCGGTCCCGCTCCTGGATCGCGCCGGCGAGGTGATCGCCGCGATCAACGTCTCCTGCCAGGCGAGCCGCGTCTCGCGCATGACCATCAAGGAGCGCTACCTGCCATGCCTGAGAGAGGCGGCAACCGAGATCCGGCGCTCGCTGGTCTGAGCCAGATTGTCGCTTGCCCGAATGACCGGATGGTCCGTATTCTTCACCCCGTTCACAATACGAACAAAAGTTTGGCCTCCGCATCGACCAGCTCAGGGAGGGTTGCACATGGCGACCGACGCGAGCACCAGCCCCGATCCCGAGGCGATCGGCGCCGTCCGTTGCGATCGGCCGCAGACCGGCCAGGAGTACCTCGAATCGCTCCGCGACGGCCGCGCGGTCTACATCTACGGCGAGCGGGTCGCGGACGTGACCGCGCATCCGGCCTTTCGCAACACCGCCCGCATGACCGCGCGCCTGTTCGATGCGCTGCACGACCCCGAGCGGGCGGACAGGCTGCTGCTGCCGACCGACACCGGCAGCGGCGGCCGGACCCACGCCTTCTTCAAGGCCCCGACCTCGCTCGAGGACTCGATCGCCGGGCGCGACGCGATCGCCGAATGGGCACGCATCACCTACGGCTGGATGGGCCGCGCCCCCGACTACAAGGCGGCCTTCCTCGCGACGCTCGGCGCCAATGCCGACTTCTACGACCCCTATCAGGACAACGCCCGGCGCTGGTACCGCTTCTGCCAGGAGCGGGTGCCGTTCATCAACCACGCGATCATCCACCCGCCGGTCGATCGCGACCGGCCGCCGAACGAGGTCGCCGACGTCTGCTGCCACGTCGAGCGCGAGACCGACAAGGGCCTGATCGTCTCGGGCGCCAAGGTGGTCGCGACCGGCTCGGCGCTGACCAACTACACCTTCGTCGCCCACCACGGCCTGATCCCGCTCCAGGACAAGAACTTCGCCCTGGTCTTCATGCTCCCGACCAGCGCGCCCGGCGCGAAGCTGATCTGCCGGACCTCGTACGAAATGACCGCCGCGGTCATGGCGAGCCCGTTCGACCAGCCGCTGTCCTCGCGCCTGGACGAGAACGATGCGATCTTCATCATGGACCAGGTGCTGGTCCCCTGGGAGAACGTGTTCGTGTTCGCCGACGTCGACAAGGCCAACAACTTCTTCCCGCGCACAGGGTTTCTGCCGCGCTTCGTGGTCCACGGCTGCACCCGGCTCGCGGTCAAGCTCGACTTCATCGCGGGCCTCCTGCTCAAGGCGACCGAAGCCGCCGGCACCAAGGATTTCCGCGGCGTGCAGGCGAACGTCGGCGAGGTGATCGCCTGGCGCAACCTGTTCTGGGCGCTGACCGACGCCATGGTCCGCGACCCGCGCCCCTGGATCGACCCTTACCTTCTGCCCAACATGGACCCGGGCAACGCCTACCAGATCATCGCAACCATCGCCTACAGCAAGGTCAAGTACATCATCGAGCAGACGGTCGCCTCGGGCTTGATCTACCTGAACTCGCACGCGCGCGACTTCAAGAGCCCCGAGATTGCTCCTTATCTGGAGCGCTACCTGCGCGGCTCGAACGGCTACACCGCCGAGCAGCGGGTGAAGCTGATGAAGCTGCTCTGGGACTGCCTCGGCACCGAGTTCGGCGGCCGGCACGAGCTCTACGAGATCAACTACGGCGGCAGCACCGAGGAGATCCGCCGCTATTGCCTGTTCGGCGCCCAGGCCAACGGCAACGCCGACCGCTTCCGCGGCTTCGCCGAGCAGTGCATGGAGGAGTACGACCTCGACGGCTGGCGCGTCCCCGACCTCGAGGACCCGGGCGAGCTTCTCTATCACCTTCGCCCCAAGGGATGACTCGAGCCGCAGCCGCACCTTCGCCCCAGGGGATGACTCGAGCCGCGGCGCCAGGCCCGGCGGCCGGTCCGGATGATCGAGACCTACGGATCGGACCCATGGCGCGGACGTCGAGGCGAAGCCGCGCTGCCGGCCTCGGCCAGCGCGGGCGGGGCGATGTCGGGCGCGAGCTCGAGGTCATGAGCAGGCCTTCGGCGCGGCGATCCTCGGTCAGGAAGGCGATCCCGCGGGCGATCGCGGCCGCCGGCGAGGCCGGCCGATCGGGTTGGCCGCCGACCCGGACCACGGCCGCGGTCCAGGGCAGGCTGCCGGACAGGGCGTGCGCCAGGACCGTGCGGCCGGCCCCGACCAGCCCGGCGATGCCAATCCCCTCGCCGGGCCAGAGCTTGAAGCTTACGGCGCCCCGTGACCTGCCGGACCTGCTCCAGGCAGCCGCGCGGGCGCCAGGATGGATGCGGAATCAAGGGGGCCGATGACCAAAAAAAGGGCAACGATCATTGCATAGGTTGCTGATGAAGAGCGCTCATTCGCTCGATTGGCGCCGGATCGGGCAATCCCTCGGATCTTGACCGAAAGCAGATGACAGTCGACACTCCTTCGAGACACTGAATTGATCGCGCTCGATAAGACAGAAGTGACGCATCATTTATTGCGAGTGTCTTGTTTCTGTCGCCTCCAGGATTCAATAGTGTAGCGTCTTCGTCTTTCGGCCATGGATCATCAGCGGACGATCCAGCTCTGGATCGAGCTTGAGATTGATCGGATTGATACAATTTCGTAGTGTAATTAGTTGATTATCACGTCATATCAATATGTTACGATGCCAACCTCGCGTATCGGCTCATCCTTCAAATCTGGAGAATGGCTCCATATCAAGTCAGCCTCCAGCTGATCTCCACGCGGGCACCGTCGCCTCGGTGTGCCATCAGGTCACGGAAGTGTGCCATGGCTGGTGTGGGACCGCTTGCCCTACCCGCTCAGATATGGCTTCCTGACGTGGTCGATCAACTTCCGATCGTAACCGGGCCGGATTTGAGCCATGGCCGACACGCCGAGCGTCTTCATCAGCTACAGCCACCTCGACGCGAGTGGAAGGATCGCTTCGTCCGCCACCTGACGTCTCGGTCAAGCAAGGCCACTTCGTTCAGTGGAACGACGAACAGATCGGCGCCGGCGACGGACTGGTTCGCGGAGATCAGCGCAGGCCATGGACGCCGCCAGCGTCGCGGTGTTCCTGATCTCTGCCGACTTCCTGGGCTCCGACTTCATCCTGCGTGAAGAGGTTGCCTTCGTCTGATCGAGCGGCGCGAGCGCGAAGGCCTGCACATCGTCCCGTCCTGATCTGTCACAAGTGCCCCTGGGAGGCGGTCGACTGGCTCACCCGGATTGCAGATCCTGCCCCGCGACGGCGATCGGTGGGTTCGTCCGCGGCGAACGATCACAGCATCGACGAAGAGTTTGCCGCGATCGCCAAGGAAATCCGACACCGCTCGGGGCGCGACCGAGGACCAGCCGACGCGCCGCCGCGTCAAGGCGATAGGCCTGACAAGCCACTCGACCTCAGCCGCCTGCCGGCGACGGGCCAGCACCTGTTCGGGCGCGAGGGCGAGATGGCCCTGCTCGATCGAGCCTGGGCGGACGACGCAGACCAACATCATGAGCCTGGTCGCCTGGGGCGGGGTCGGCAAATCGGCCCTGGTCAACCACTGGCTCGGCACGCATGGCGGCCGACGAGTTCCGCGGCGCCGAGCGTGGTCTACGGCTGGTCGTTCTACAGCCAGGGCACGAAGGAGACCGAGACCTCGGCCGATGAGTTCTTCGAAGACGGCGCTCGCCTGGTTCGGCGATCCCGAGCCGCAAGCAGGCTCGCCCTGGCAGAAGGGCGAGCGCCTGGCGGGCCTGATCCAGAAGGCAGCGCACGCTGCTCGTCCTCGATGGTCTGGAGCCGCTGCAGAACCCGCCGGGCGTCGAGGGCGGCAAGCTCAAGGACCCGGCGCTCGGCCGAGCTGCTCCGCCAGCTCGGCGCTGGCACAATCCGGGGCTCTGCGTCGTCACCACGCGGATCGGGTCGCCGACATCGCCGACCGGCGGGCGACCGACCGCGCCGGTCATCGATCTCGGCCGGCTGTCGACGCCGGCCGGCAGCGCCCTCCTGCAGGCGATCGGCGTCGAGGGCGAGCCAGGACGGAGCTACCGAAGCCGTAGCACGCGAGTTCGGCGGCCACGCGCTCGCGCTCAACCTGCTCGGCACCTACCTACGCGACATCCTCGGCCGCGATGTCCGCAGGCGGCGCGAGGTCCGGCCTGCTCGGATCCGGCCGACGCAAGGCCATCAGCGCTGCGCCGCAGTCATGCGCTGCCTACGAGAAGCGGTTCGCCGGCTCGCCCGGAGCTTGCGATCCTCCGCATCCTCGGCCTGTTCGACCGGCCGGCCGCAGCGCGAGCTGGTCGGATGTGCTCGCGCAAGCCTCCCGGTGATCCCCGGACTCAACGACGAGCTGCGTCGGCCTGTGCGCCGAGAACTGAGTGGCGCTGGGCCCTCGCTCGCCTGCGCCAGCTCGGCTCTGATCGAGGACGAGACGCGCGGCGACGATCGACGCGCATCCGCTGGTGCGGGAGCATTTCGGGGAGCGGCTGAAGACGGAAAAACCGGAGGCGTGGCGGGCGGGGCACGGGCGGCTGTACGAGCATCTGAAGACGAGCGCCAAGGAGCTGCCCGACACGCTGCCCGAGATGGCGCCGCTGTTCCAGGCGATGCATCACGGCTGCCAGGCCGGGCGGCATCAGGAGGCGCTGGACGAGGTCTATTGGGCGCGGATTCGCCGCGACGCAATGAATTCTACGTGACGAGGAAGCTCGGCGCGTTCGGCGCGGAGCTGGCGGCGCTTGCGGGCCTGTTCGATCCGCCCTGGGACAGGCCGGTCGCGACGCTGACCGAGGGCGGTCAGGCGTTCATCCTGAGCGAAGCCGCCTTCGATCTCCGCGCGCTCGGGCGGCTGCGGGAGGCGGTGGCGCCGATGCGGGTGGGGCTGGAGCGCTGCGTCGCGCAGGAGGACTGGAAGAACGCCGCGATCCGCGCCGGCAATCTCTCCGAGCTGCATCTGACGCTCGGCGATGTCGCCCTGGCGGTGGCGATGGGCGAGGCGAGCGTCGACCATGCCGACCGGAGCGGGGACGCCTTCTAGCGCATGGGCAACCGCACCACCTTTGCCGATGCCCTGCACCAGGCGGGCGAGGCGGCGCGCGCGCAGGCGCTGTTCGAGGAGGCCGAGGCGCTCCAGGCGGAATGGCAGCCCCAATACCCGCGGCTCTATTCGCTCCCGGGCTATCGGCTATTGCGATCTGCTGCTCGCCCAGGGCCGCGCCGCCGAGGTGCGCGAGCGGGCGGCGTATGCGCTCGAATCGGTTACGCCGGCAGTCGCAATGGCTGCTCGACATCGCCCTGGATCACCTCTCCCTCGGCCGGGCGGCGCTGGCGCTGGGCGAGCCTGGCGAGGCCAGGGCGCAGCTCGACCAGGCGGTCGACGGCCTGCGCCAGGCGGGCACGATCAGCAACCTGCCCTGCGGCCTGCTGGCGCGCGCGGCGTTGTTCCGGGAGACCGGCGATTCTCCGGCGGCCCGGCGCGATCTGGACGAGGCGATGCGGATCGCGAGGCGCGGCGAGATGCGGCTTCACCAGTGCGATGCCCATCTCGAATACGCCCGGCTCGCGCTCGCGGAGGGCGACTCGGGAAAAAGCGCGCGAGCACCTCGCCGAGGCCAGGCGGCTCGTGGAGGAAACCGGCTACGGCCGGCGGCGGCCGGAGGTCGAGGCGCTGGAAGCCCTGGTCGGGTAGCTGGGATCGATCGTCATGGAGACCGAAGCGACCGTGTCCGCAACGCCGGTCGACGACGCCACGGCCAGGCGGATCGCGCGCGCCAGGCGGTATCTTGGCGAGCATCTGGAGGATCAGCGCGGCTGGTACGACCGGAAGGCGGGCCGCTACAAGCGCTGGTCGCAGTGGCTCGCGTTCACGGTGCTCGCGGCCGGCGGGCTCACGATCCTGGTCCAGATCTTCCCGGCCGACTTCTGGGCAAAGATCGTCACCTGCGGGCTCAGCCTGACCGTGGTCCTGGCCAAGGGGCTCGAGCGGATCGGCAATTTCGAGGAAGGCTGGCTCGGCTACCGCAAGGCGGCGGAGCGGATGAAGCGCGAGTATCGTCTGTACATCAATGGCGCCGGCGGCTATCGGGAGGCTGCGGACGAGGAGCGGGCCTATCTGCAGTTCGTCGATGCGATCGAGGGGATCATCGCCGAGGAGCAGCAGATCTACTGGCAGAGCCGGGCCGGCGGCGGGCGGCGGGACGGCGGCGAGGCGGACGGCGCGCCGGGCACTGTTACGGGAGCGGGCGGGGCATGAGGCGGCGGGCGGCGAGCGCCGGCGGCGCAGCGCCGCGCCCGGGCGGCCTCAATGGCGGCCCGCCTTGGCGCCGGACTCCGGCGTCGGGGCGGGTTGCCGGGGTGCGCCGACCGGCCAACGGGCGGCGAGGTCGTAGCAGACGCCGCCCGCGGTCAGCAGGAGCAGCAGGCTCGAGGCCTCCATCCAACCGTAGCGCTCCGCGGCGACGGTCCGACGATAGGCCTGCAGGCGGGACGCGACGGGGCGGTCGGGCCGGCTGCGGTTGCGGCGGCTCGAGCGGCCGTAGAGCCACATCTTGTGGTAGTACTGGGCGAGCGAGGTCATCTCCATGTGGTGGACCAGGGCGTCGGCGGTGAAGCACACCGCGCGCGGCGACAGCCGCCGTGCGGCGGCCTGCACCCAGACCGTGTCGGCGCCGCGCCGGACTTCCGCGAAGCGGCCGAGCCGGTCGAACATCCTGGCCCGGACCGCCATGTTGTTGGTGTAGCCGTAGTAGCCGGCGGCCTCGGGGAGCGCGAACACCCGATCCGCCTTGTGGTGCTCGAAGGCTTGCAGCCATTTGAGCGGCCCGGCGGTCACCGGAAATTCCCGGCGCCCGAGGACGACGCCGATCTCCGGGTCGCGGAGCGCGCGCTCGAGGGCCGCGAGCCAGCCCGGGTCGGCCTCGCAGTCGGAATCGATGAAGGCGATGATCTCGCCCTGCGCGTGGTCGAGGCCGAGGTTGCGCGCCGCGTAGGCTCCGGGCTGGGGCTGGTGCAGCAGGCGGACGGCGGGGTGTCGCCGGGCGAGCTCGACCGAGCGGTCGGTCGAGGCATTGTCGACCAGCAGGATCTCGTAGCGGTCGTCCGGGTAGCTCTGAGCGAGCAGCGAACGGATGCACCCCTCGAGGAAGCGCTCCGCGTTCCGGAACGGAACCACGATCGAGAACCGCATGGGAACATCCCCCCATCCCGATGCCCGCTGCTCGCCTCGGCAGCTTGGCGCAAGGCGCCCGCCCTGGGCCGGCGCCCGCCCTGGGCCAGCGCCTGGCCCGGAGCGACCCATGGGCCGGCGCCTGGCCCGGAGCGTGCCCGGAGCGTGCCCCGGGGGCCGGCGCCGACACGGCACCTTGCCCCGCTCAGGCGCGCCACGCAAGGCTTCGGGCATGAGGCTCGGCATGGGGCTTCGGGCATGAGGCTTCGGGCATGGGGCTTCGGGCATGGGGCTTCGGGCATGGGGCTTCGGGCATGGGGGGCGCAGGGACGCGCTTCACATCCCGGGTGCAGGCAGCGCGTGATCGGGACGGCATGGGCCACGACCGGCAGCGTGATGCGCGATCGTCGGGCCGGTCGACGGCCCCTGGCCCCTCAATAGCCGCGGGCGCGGTCGACCTGGTGCCGGAGCGGCTGGCCGGCGCGGGCGCGGCGGATGTTCTCGACCACCCCGTCGGCGGCGGTCGCGGGCAGCGAGTAGCTCGCGACGTGGGGCGTGACCAGCACGTCGGAGCGGGCCCAGAGCGGGCTTTCGGGCGGCAGCGGCTCGGTCTCGAAGACGTCGAGGGTGGCGCCGCCCAGATGGCCGGACAATAACGCCGCGAGCAGGTCCGCCTCGATCAGGTGGGCGCCGCGCGCGACGTTGATCACGCAGGCGCCATGGGGCAGGCTCGCGAAGGTCTCGGCGTCCAGGATGCCGCGGGTCTCGGCCGTGAGCGGCAAGAGGCAGACCAGGATGTCGGCCTGGTGCAGGAAGGCGTGCAGCTCGCTCCGCCCGGCATAGCTGGTGACGCCCTTGATCGCCTTGGGCGTGCGGCTCCAGCCGAACACGGCAAAGCCGTGCGCCACGAGGGTCCGGGCGGCGGCCGCGCCGAGCTCGCCCAGACCCATGATGCCGACCCGGCGCAGGGCGGCCTGGGGCGGAAAGCGGTAGGCCCAGCGGCGCGCCCGCTGCTCGCGCTCGAAGCGGTCGAACTCGCGGTGGTGGCGGAGCACCGCGAGCAGGACGTATTCGGTCATGGTGCGGGCGAGCGACGGGTCGACCATGCGCGCGATCGGCACGTTGGGAAGTGTCGGGTCGGCGATCAGGCCCTCGATGCCGGCGCCGAGCGAAAGAATCGCCTTCAGGTTCGGGTAGCGCGCGAGCTCGCCCGGCGGCGGCCGCCAGACCAGGGCGGTGTCGATCGCGGCGGGATCGCCGACCTCGGGCCAGATCCGCACCTCGAGCCCCTGCATGCGGGCGCGAAGCTCGTCGCGCCAGAGCTCGGCCGGATCGTCCGGACTGAGGAACATCAGGGCCAAGTCCCGCCTCCCCCAACCACCTCGGGACGCGCATCCTGCCGGGTCAAGCGACGCTTGAACAGCCCCCGGCTGGCGACGACCAGGCGCCTGCGGGATCAGACCCTCAGCTCCGAAGGTCGTGGCGAACGCTCCACCAGCCCGTAGTTGAGCAAACACTCCAAGACGCGATCGAATGTAAGTGTTATTGTTGATCTTTGCGCGACTTGGGGCAATTTGCGCCACTCGGGGCAAGGCGCGTCAAGCGCACCCGGCAGGGTGCTCAGCGCCCGGCGATCTGGTCGACCGTCGGTCTCAGGCGGCCATCGGGCGGGGCCGAAGGCTCCGGGGCGCGCGGCGCGGCGGCGGCGGCGAGGATCTGGTCGAGCGTGGTCCGGGCGGTCGCGGCCAACGGGCCGCCCAGCCCGACCGCCCGCTGCGCGGCCTCGCGCGCGGCCTCGGGCCAGCCCTGCTCCAGGAGGACCTGGGCGAGATTGTTCCAGGCCGCGGCGCTGGCCGGATCGGTCAGGACGGCCCGGCGGAACGCCTGCTCGGCACCGTCGAGGTCGTGCTCCGCATAGCGGACGTTGCCGCGGCCGAGCAGCGCGGCCGCGCTGTCCGGCCAGCGCGCGAGGACGGCATCGTAGGCGACCCTCGCGGCCGCGAGCTGACCGCTCTGCTCGAGCGCCGCCGCGGCGCGCACGACCGCTGCCTGGTCGGCGCTCGCGGGCAGGCGGTCCGGCGGCAGGATCACCAGCGCCCAATGCCCACCGCGCGCCCAGGTCCGCTCGAAGGTCGCGAGCGAAATGCGATCCCGCGCCCTTGGGCCGGAGCGCAGCACGAGGTCGCCCGCGACGCGGTCGTAGCCGACCGCGACCGCATAGTGCCAGACCGGCCACCAGTCGAGGCCGAGATTCTGCAGCACCAGGACCGGGTGACCGGCGGCCAGCTCAGCCAGCAGATCGCTGACCTCGTCGACCGGGACCGCGAGCCGGCCGTGGCGCCGGGCGGCGGCCAGCATGTCCGGTTGCAGCGATCCGGCGCGCCCGGGGGTGAAGACCGCGGGTGCCAGCTCGGCCTGGGACCGCTCGAGGCCCGACCAGCCGAGCGCCATGGCGAGCGCCGCCGGGCCGCAGTAGAGCTCGTCCTGCGGGACGAACGGCACGCCCGCGACCTCGGCCCGGTCCGGCAGATCCGGACGCAGCGCCGCGCGCTCGACCGCCGCCGGGGTCGCGCAGGCCGCGAGGCCGACGACGGCCAGAAGTCCTGAGCCCAGGCGCCACCCGGGCATCGTGCGTCGGGCCGCGAGGCCGGCCAGGGCCCGAAGCGCCAGGCCCGGGCGCCACCCGGGCATCGTCCTTCGGGCCGCGAGGCCGGCCAGGGCCAGAAGCGCCAGGCCCGGGCGCCGCCCGGGCATCGTCAAGAAGGATGATGCACGAACGGGAAGATGTGGGTCAGGCCGAGCAGGTCCGTGATCAGCAGCACCAGGAAGATGAACACCGCTGCCCCGATCACCGCGACGATGGCGTCCTGACCCGCAGGCAGGCGGTCGAGGTGGCCTGCGATCTTCTGGACCTCGGCGTCGGACAGGCTCGCGACCCGATTGGCCGCCTCGACCGGATCGACGCCGAGCGCTGCCATCTGCCGGCGCACGTCGTCACGCGCCAGGAACGCCGCGACCCGCGCGCGGGCATCGACCGGCGCGCTTTGCCCGATCGCCTGCTCGGTCGTGACCAGGGCGGCGCGCGCGGCATCGATCGGCCCGGCGATCAGGAACATCACAGCGGCGAGCGCCAGGGCCACGAGCCGGCGTAGCTGCAGGATAGCGATCATGGCAAGAGCATTCCCCAGGCGACGGTGAGCCGGATCGTCAGACCCGGGCGCACCAGGTGCGGGCCGCCTTCTAGCTGGCCAAGGTTAATGAGGAATTAAGCCCAAAACCCGCTCTTCGCCGCCTCGGCAGAAATTGCTGGTATCGCGTCACGCTACACGCTATGTTGGATGTACTGTGCAGCGCTACACGCTACGCCTAAAGAGGGCGCGACAATGACAAACCTCTCCGATACCCCTCGTCATCCCGGCACTTTCGTCCGCGAAAGCGTCATCCCGGCCGGCATTCCGTGAAAGACGCCGCCAAGCGACTCGGCATCGGCAGGCCGGCCCTGTCGAACTTCCTTAACGGGAAATCCGCCCTGTCCCCCGAAATGGCGGTCAGGCTGGAGAAGGCGTTCGGCGCCGACCGGAAGCGGCTTCTCGATATGCAGGCCGCCTACGACCGGCAGGAGCGTCGCGCCGGTGAAAAGGAGGTCGCGGTTCGCGCCTTCGTCCCGAATTTCCTGACCATCAAGGCAAGGCAGATCGAGGATTGGGTCGACAGCCAGATCGACGCCCGGACCCACCTCCCCGTTTTTCTGCGGAAGCTGGTGCACTCAACCGGCAACGAGCTCCGCCAGGTCGACTTCCCCGGCTACGACAACGCGCAGCGCAAGGGTTCCGACGGTTTCGTCGAAGCGGGCGCCGCCACACCCTGGGTTCCCGAGGGGAAGTCCTATTGGGAGTTCGGCACCGACCAGAAGCCGGGTGCCAAAGCGGAGAGCGATTACACCGCGCGGCTGACCTCGGTTGATCCCGCCGAGCGGGCAACCAGCGCCTTCGTCTTCGTGACGCCTCGCAACTGGCCCGGTAAGTCGACCTGGGAGAAACGGAAGAACGAGGCCGGCGACTGGAAGGCCGTCAGGGCTTTTGATGCGAGCGATCTCGAGCAGTGGCTGGAGCAGTCGGTGCCGGCGCAGATCTGGCTTGCCGAACAACTCGTCCTGCCGGTCAGCGGCTACGAGACGCTGGAGCAGGCATGGCGGCGCTGGGCGAAGGCCAGCGAGCCCCATCTGACACCCGAAATTTTCGCACCCTCGATCGCCGCGTATCGAGCCAAGTTCAAGAAGTGGCTCGACCAGCCGAGCGACAGGCCCTTCGTCGTCGCCGCCGACTCGCGGGACGAGGCGCTCGCCTTTCTCGCCTGCCTGTTCGATGACGAAGAACTCGGGCAATTCAAAGACCTCGCCGCGGTCTTCACATCTCCGCCGACGCTCAGGGCGCTCGTTGCGTCCTCCGTGCCCTTCATCCCGATCGTCCATTCGGAAGACGTCGAGCGCGAACTCATCGACGCCCATCTCCGGCTCCATTGCATCGTTTTCCGTCCCCGCAACGCGGTTGATATGGAAGCCGACATTGCGCTCGACCTGCTCGACTACAACGCCTTCGAGAAGGCGCTCACCGCCATGGGAATCGAGGAAGGCGAAGTCGACCGGCTTGCAGTGTAGTCAGGCCGTTCGCCGACGATCCTGCGCCGCAGCCTGTCAAACAACGCCGCGATCAGAACGCCGGCGTGGGCAGGCGATGACGACACGGCAAAGGCCCTTGTGCCCATAGCCTTGATCGGCGCCTGGCACGCCGACCCGGAAGCGGATCGCGACATCGTGTCCTACCTGGCGGATCGAAAGTACGAGAAGATCGAAGACGACATCGCGCGCCTACTTCGGTTCGATGACAGCCCGGTCTGGTCCGCCGGACGTTACCGGGGCGTCGCCTCGAAGAAAGACGCCTTGTTTGCAATTGCGAGGATGGTCACACCGGCGGAACTCGACCGGTTCCTTGAGCCGCCGAATATGTGCTTTCCGAGTCCGACCCGGCGCTCGAACTGCCGGAAGACGACAGGTGGGCCGCCGCCCTGTACGGCAAGAAACGCGATCACTCTGGCGCATTGCGCGAGGGTATCTGCGAGACACTCGTCATCCTGTCGGTCCACGGCAACAATCTGTTCCAGAGCCGCCTCGGCATCGATGCCGAAGGCCGGGTCGCAGTTCTGATCCGCAAACTCCTAACGCCGTTGACGCTTGAAAAGCTGCTCTCCCATGACCACGACCTGCCGCACTACGCAGAAGCCGCGCCCGACGAATTTTTGAAGATTATCGAGGAAGACCTGCGGCGCAACGATCCCGTCGTGTTCGGCCTTCTCAAGCCGGTCGACAGCGGCTCGTTCTGGGCATCGCCGTCGCGGACGGGCCTTCTCTGGGCGCTGGAGTGCCTTGCCTGGAAACCGCAAAACCTCCCGCGCGTATCGGTGATCCTCGCCCAGCTCTCCTGGCCGAAAATCGGCGACAACTGGGCGAATAAACCGGACGCGAGCCTTCAGGCCATCTTCAGGTCATGGATGCCGCAGACGGCGGCCTCGGTGGAGGAGAGGGTCAAGGCGCTGGAGATGCTCATCGGGCGTTCCCCGGATGTCGGCTGGGAGATTTGCATCGAGCAAATCAAGCCGGGTTCCCGGATCGGCCACCACAGCTACAGGCCACGCTGGCGCAGCGACGCCTCCGGGGCCGGGCAGGTTGTCACGGGCAAGGAGATGTACGACTTCTTCCGAAAGGCTCTGGACTTCCTGATCGCTTGGCCGTCCCATGACGAAAAGACCCTTGGCGACCTCGTCGAGTCTCTCCAGGGCATGCCCGAGGAGGACCAGTCCAAGGTCTGGGACCTGATCGATGAATGGTCCCGGAAAGCCGGTGAAGCCGCCAAGGCGGCGCTACGCGAGCGCATCCGGCGGTTCGCCCTTACCCGGCTCAGCCGCCACCGGAAGCTTGGGGAAGCGACGCGCGACCGTGCCCGCGAAGCCTATGACAGCCTCCGGCCGCATGATCCGGTCATCCGGTATGGCTGGCTGTTCGCCGATCAATGGGTGCAGGAATCGGCTGACGAGATCGAAGAGGAGGATTTCGACTATCGGAAGCGTAACGAGCGGATCGACAGGCTGCGCCGCGAGGCAATGATCGAGATATGGACGGAGCGCGGTTTCGAGGGGGTTAGGGAATTGCTTGCCGGCAGCGGCGCCGCCAGCACCGTCGGCCATTGCGCCGCGTCGTGTGTTACCGGCGTTAAGCCGCAGGTCGATTTCATCCGGCGCTGCCTTTCCCTTGACGGAGACCTTCGGAGCAAGGCCGAGTGGTGCCTGCAGGGCTTCCTTTGGGCGATCGGGGACAACTCGCGCGCCAACGCGTTGCAGGCTGCGGCCGAAGGGCTGCCTGCCGAAGAACTTAGGCGGTTATTTGTCTGCGCGCCCTTCCAGGCATCCACCTGGCTTCTTCTTGACAGTCATGGCGGAGACCTCCGCGCCGGGTATTGGCAGGACGTGTTCCCATCCTGGGGTCGTCACACGCCCGCGGAGCTCACCGAACTGATCGACCGTCTTCTAGAGGCGCGGCGGCCGCGCGCGGCTTTCCACGCCGTCCACATGGAATTCAGGGAAATCGAAACGTCCCGCCTCAAGCGACTGCTTCGCGACGTTGCCACGGTCGATGCCGAACCGGCAGGCCATTTCAAGCTCGACCGCTACTACATTTCCGAGGGACTGGATTTGCTTAATGGCCGCGCAGGCGTCACTCGTGATGAAATGGCCCAGCTCGAATTCCTCTTGATCGACGCCCTAGATCGCAGCAAGCACGGAATCCCGAATCTCGAAAGCCAGATCGCGCAATCTCCGGCGGTATTCGTTCAGGCGGTAGCGCTCGCCTACAAGCGGAGTGACGAACGAGAGGATCCGCCGGAATGGAGGATCGAGAATCCCGAGAAGCGGGTGGCAGTGGCGTCGGCAGCCCATCGTCTTCTCGATCAGATAAAGAAGATTCCCGGCACGGACGAAAACGGAAGGATCGACGCGGCGGCGCTCGCCGGTGGCTCGCCGAGGTTCGGCGCCTGTGCCGCGAGTACGGCCGCGCCGACATTGGTGACCACTGCCTCGGACAACTGCTCGCCAGGGCGCCCGAGGGCGAGAACGGCGTATGGCCCTGCGAGGCGGTCTGCGAGGCGATGGAAGGGATAGCATCCCCAGAAATCGGCAGGGGATTCAATATCGACGTTTATAACTCTCGCGGCGCTCAGTGGCGGGGCGAAGGGGGCGAACAGGAGCGCGAGCTCGCCGCGAAATACCGCGCCTGGGCTCAGCGCTTGCACTTCGACTATCCCTATGTCGGAGGAGTCATCGAGGACATCGCCGCGTCCTACGAACGCGAAGCCGGATGGTGGGATTCCGAAGCGAGGATCGCGAAGAGGCTTCGCCATTGAGAACGAGCGCCGGCATCACGCGAACCCGTTTCCCGCCCGTCCTACAGCGGTCGAATCCGCATCGGGATGGCGGCTTGAGGAACGCGTTAAGACCCGACCCCTGCCGCCGGACCTCCGGGTCAGCGCTTCACGAAGCGATAGACGACCAGGAGGATCACCGCGCCGACCACGGCGCCGATGAAGCCGGCGCCTTGGCCCGCCTGATACCAGCCGATCGCCTGGCCGAGGTAGGTCGCGACGAAGGCGCCGGCGACGCCCAAAAGGATCGTGATGATGAAGCCGCCGGGGTCGCGCCCCGGCATCAGGAACTTGGCGACGATGCCGGCCAGGAGGCCGATGATCAGGGTGCCGATGATGCCCATGGTAGCGTTTCCTCCTTGCGCGTGACGCGCGGTCTTTCGGCCGGGGTGCGGGCGTGCCGGGTGGCCGCGGCGCATCCTGGCATGCCTGGAGCGCGCGGTCGAGCCTTGGGTCGCCGGCTGCCGACAACCAAATCTTGACCGGGCGAGGACTACAGTCGCGCGCGCAGCTCCCGCCAAAGAGGCGAGCCATGTTCGGCCATCCCGACTTCGACGATCACGAGCAGGTGGCGTTCCTGTGCGACGCCGCGGCCGGGCTGCGGGCGATCATCGCGCTGCACTCGACCGCGCTCGGGCCGGCGTTCGGCGGCTGCCGGATGTGGCCGTACGCGAGCGAGGCGGACGCGCTCAAGGATGTGCTGCGTCTGGCCCGCGGCATGTCCTACAAGGCGGCGATCTGCGAGCTCCCCTATGGCGGCGGCAAGTCGGTGATCATCGGCGATCCCAAGCGCGCCAAGACGCCGGCCCTGCTGCGCGCCATGGGCCGCGCGGTCGAGCAGCTGGCCGGTCGCTACATCGTGGCGGACGACATCGGGACCACGCTCGACGACCTCGCCGTGATGCGCGAGGTGACCAGCCATACGGCGGCCGCGACCGCGGCGGCCCGGGCCCCGCTCGCGGTCACCGCCTATGGCGTCCTGATGGCGCTGCGGGCCGCCGTCCGGCACCTGACCGGCGCCGACGAGCTCGCCGGCCTGCGGGTCGCGATCCAGGGCCTGGGCAACGTCGGCCGGCCGCTTGCGGACCATCTGCACGCGGCGGGTGCCGAGCTGGTGGTCGCCGATCTGGATCCGACGCGGGCGGCGAGGACGGCCGAGGAGCTCGGGGCACAGGCGGTCGATCCGGCGGCGATCTACGACCAGCCGGTCGATCTGTTCGCGCCCTGCGCCATGGGTGCGGTGCTCAACGACGAGACCATCTTGCGCCTGCGGGCGAAGATCGTCTGCGGCGGCGCCAACAACCAGCTGGCCCTGGCCCGCCATGCCCCGATGCTCGCCGCGCGGGGCATCCTCTACGTCCCGGACTACCTCGCCAATGCCGGCGGCGTGATCGACTTCCATCAGGAGCGGATCGACAATTCGCGGGCCGCGGTGCTCGCCGCGGTCGGCAGGATCGAGAGCATCACGGCGGCCGTCCTGGACGCCGCCGCAGGCTCCGGCCAGACCCCGCTGGCGGTCGCGGACCGGAAGGTGGCGGCCCGTCTGCGCACCGGTCGCCGCCCGACCGCCTGAGGCGTCGCTGCCCGCCGGACGTGGCGCGCGTGCCGCCGGCACGATCCGCTGACCGGGCGCGCTCGGAGGTTGCTCGCGATCACGATCGGGGAGCCATTCGCGCGGCCTCATCGGCTCGACCCGGCGATCTCGCCGCGGCCCAGGTCGTGGAACAGCAGGACCATCAGCTCCTGGTCGAAATCGTGGCCCGCGACCCTGAGGCCGCGCGGCTCGAGGCCGTAGGTCTGGAAGCCGAGCTGGCGGTAGAGCTGGCGGGCGGCCTGGTTGGTGGTGGAGACGGTCGCGTGCAGCTGCGAGACCCGGCTGCGGGCATGGTCGATCACCCGCAGGACCAGGCCGCGGCCCAGGCCCTGGCCGCGCACCGGCGCCTGCACGTAGACCCCCCAGAGCAGGCCCTTGTGGCGCTTCTTGGCCCGGTCGGGCTGCGCGAAGCCGGCGCTGCCGGCGAGGCGGCCGTCGACGAAGGCGCCGAACACGGCGCCCTGATCGAGCCGCCGTGCGACCTCCTCGAGGCTCTGGCCGGCTTCCTCCTCGGGCGCCGCGGCGAACGCCGCGGGATGGCGCTCGAGCGCTTCGAGCCGGAGCGCCTGGAACGCCTGCGCATCGGCGCCGCTAAGTAACCTCATCCGGTCCATGACCGCCTCCCGAGCCCGGATCCGGAACCTGGCAGGGGGCGGTACGTCGGGTGTGAGCGAGCGTTGGCATGGTGGTCTCATCCTGGTGCGAGGGGTTGGTGACGCGGCTTCGGGCCGGAGGCCTGGAGCGGCCTGGCCGCGACGGCAGCCGAAGGCTGCGCATGGTGGGCCCGATGGCAGGAAGGCACGGCTGGTCTCCGGAGCTGCCCGATCGCGGATCGGGCCGAAGGTCGTGGTCGGCGGCGCTGCCGCCAGGGCGCGTTCAGCCGAGCCGTCGTCGTCGGCTGGGGGCGCCTGGACCGGTGGAGACGAGCCACGTCATGCGCGCAACTCTAGCGTTGCCGCGGGGGTCACGCAAGCGCGCGCCATCGGCGCGGGGGCAAGATCGTGGTCGAGCAGCCACACTGTGCTCGGCCGGCCACGGGGCGCCGGCGATGTCGCGCCCTGAAGGCGGCCGGGCTCTGGATCGACCGCCGGCGCGCTAGCGTCCTGCCGGGCAAGCCCCTACATTATGGACATGCCAAGGACATCGACGATGACCCAAAGCGTGCCGACGATGACCCAGCGGGTGGCCAAGTTCGCGATCGGCCAGGTGGTCAAGCACCGGCTGTTCCCGTTTCGCGGCGTGATCTTCGACGTCGATTGCGAGTTCAGCAACACCGAGGAGTGGTACGAGGCGATCCCGGAGGAGATCCGGCCGCGCAAGGACCAGCCGTTCTACCACCTGCTGGCCGAGAATGCCGAAGCCTACTATGTCGCCTATGTCTCCGAGCAGAACCTGATGATCGACGATTCCGGCGATCCGGTCGAGCACCCGCAGGTCGGCGAGGTGTTCGACGAGCTCAAGGACGGCGCCTACGTGCGCCTCAAGACCGACCACATCCACTGACCGCTGCAGGACGACGCCGGCCGCGCGGGTCGGGCGCGCAGCAGGCGGTGGGCTGGCGTCACCGGCTCCGGTCGCGAGCGCCGGCGCAGGGTTGTGCGCGAACCTGCCCGACCCCTCGCGGTTGAAGCCTCATCAGGATCCGCGCCGGAAGGGATGGCCGGACGACGAGCGGCCGCGGCCACGCGCCGCATGCCGGCCCGCCGGTCATGGCTTGCGCGCCGGGCGCAGCCGCGGCCGCCGTGCCCCGCAGGCTCTCTTCCCTTGCCCTGGGCCTGCGCCCGCGGGCGTGGTTTCGACCAGCGCCGCCGCCTTGTCAGACCGGCCCCCGATGCGCTAACCGCAAGCGGACGGGCGATCGGTCGCAAGCCGCAGCCGGCGCCCCGGCGCCGGCCGGGTGAGGTCGCTGGGAGGGGCCATGAAGACCGGGTTCAACCTGCTGCTCTGGACGACCCACGTCAGCGACGCGCATCTGCCGCTGCTCGGCAAGCTCAAGGCGGTCGGCTACGACGGCGTCGAGATCCCGCTGTTCGAGGGCAAGGTCGGGCATTTCCGGAGGCTCGCGCGGGCGATCTCGGACCATGGCCTCGCCTGCACGACCGTGACCGTGCTGCCGGATGAGGCCCATAGCGCGATCAGCCCCGATGCCGGGAGCCGCGCGGGCGCGCTCGATCATTTCCGATGGGCGATCGACTGCTCGGCGGCGCTCGGCAGCGGGCTGCTGTGCGGGCCGTTCCACCAACCGCTCGCGGTGTTCTCGGGGACCGGACCGACCGAGGCCGAGAAGGCGCGCGCGGCCGAGGTCCACCGCCAGGCGGCGGACCTCGCGGCCGAGGCCGGGCTCGCCCTCGCGATCGAGCCGCTGAACCGCTTCGAATGCTACTTTCTCAACACCATGGCCGACGCCAGGGCGCATGTGCGGCGGGTCGGGCACCCGAACTTCGGCGCCCTCTACGATACCTTCCACGCCAACATCGAGGAGCAGGACCCGATCGGCGTGATCGGGCAGACCGCGGACGTGATCCGACACGTCCACATCTCCGAGAACGACCGCGGCACGCCCGGCAAGGGCCACATCGACTTCGGCGCGACCTTCAAGGCGTTGCGCGCCGCCGGCTACGACGGTTGGCTGACGGTCGAGGCGTTCGGCAAGGCGCTGCCGGCGCTCGCCGCCGCGACCAGGGTCTGGCGGGATTTCTTCCGGTCGCCCGAGGAGGTGTACGAGGTCGGCATCCAGACGATCCGGGACGGCTGGGCGGCGGCCGGCTGAGCCCCCGGGGCGGCGCGCTCCGGCAAGCCCGGCCGCCCGGCCGCAACGGAAGGAGATCGCGATCGCCAGGCCCTTGAACGTCGGCATGGTCGGCTATGGCTTCATGGCCAGGGCGCACAGCAACGCCTATCGCCAGGTCGGCCGCTTCTTTCCCGAGCTCGGACACCGGCCGGTGCTGCAGGCGGTGGCGGCGCGCGACCCGGCGAAGGTGAGCGCGTTCGCGGACGTCTGGGGCTACGCGAGCGTCGAGGCCGACTGGCGCCGCCTGGTCGAGCGGGCGGACATCGAGCTGGTCGACATCTGTGTGCCGAACCACCTGCATGGCGAGATCGCGCTCGCGGCCGCCGCGGCCGGCAAGATGACCCTCTGCGAGAAGCCGCTCGCCATGACCGCGGCCGAGGGCGAGACGATGGTGGCGGCGGTCGAGCGCGCGGGCGTGCCGAACCTGGTCTGGTACAACTACCGCCGCGTGCCGGCGATCAGCCTTGCCAAGCAGCTGATCGAGGAGGGCCGGATCGGCCGCCCATTCCACTACCGGGCGCAGTTCCTCCAGGACTGGACGATCGCGGAGGACCTGCCCCAGGGCGGGCCGGCGCTCTGGCGGCTCGACGTGAACGCCGCGGGCTCAGGGGTCACCGGCGACCTGCTGGCCCACAGCATCGACACAGCGATGTGGCTGAACGGGCCGATCACCCGGGTCATGGCCGAGACCGAGACCTTCGTGAGAGAGCGCCGCCACCAGGAGACCGGCAAGCTCGAGCCGGTCGGGATCGACGACGCCTGCATGGTCATGGCGCGCTTTGCCAACGGCTCGCTGGGCCTGTTCGAGAGCACGCGCTACGCCCGCGGCCACAAGGCGCTCAAGACCTTCGAGCTCAACGGGGCGGACGGCTCGCTTGCCTTCGACCTGCACGACGCCCAATGGCTGCAGTTCTTCGAATACCGCAACCCGATGAGTGGGGAAAAAATCGAGAGCCACACCGCCGGCTGGCGCAAGATCCACGTCACCAGCTTCGAGCACCCCTACATGAGCCACTGGTGGGTGCCCGGCCTGTCAATCGGTTACGAGCACAGCTTCATCCACACGCTGGCCGACTTCCTCCACGGCCTCGAGACCGGCACCCCCGCCGAACCGACCTTCCGCACCGCGCTTGCGACCCAGCGCGTCTGCGACGCGATCCTCCAATCCGCCAGGGGCCGCAATTGGGTCGAGACCGGCGGGATCAGGTGATCACGGACCTTGGCAGGAAACCAAACCTGAACTCTGTCTACTGAACAGGACCGCCGTAGGTCGAGAGGTTACCTGGAAGAATTGCCTTCTGCCGTCCCGACTTGACAGCGCCGCACAGCGCGCATACGCCGACCCTGCGATCCAAATTCAAGGAGGCAACCGGTGATTCTCAGCCTCGACGCGATCATCCCGGCCGACTGGACAGACGACTTAGATGACCGCGCATTCCCCTTCGACGCATTCATAAGCCACAACCGAAATGACAACTCCTTGTCGCTCGCTCGGTGCCTGAACGATCACGGGGTAAAGGTCTGGCACGACGGCCACGTGGATCTCCGTGATCGCCGCGTACAATTCAAGGTGGCGAAAGCCCTCCGGGCTTCACGCTCAATCGTCGTGTACGTCGGGCCGACGTTCAGGAACTCAGTCTGGTGTAAAGCCGAGTACATGCCCGGCCTTCGAATTGAGATCGAGGGGCAGCTCACCCGAGTGCTGGTGGCCATGCACGATCGGCGCCTCAAGCCGCCTGAGGAACTGCGGCATTGTCCGATATTCGACGTAGAGAACACCGGTATCCTCGCGGCGCGCTTGCTTGCGTCAAACAAGCTTCCATTCTCCGCCGACAGCGTTTCCTCGAATATACCGGCGATCGACATAGTCGAGGTTCAAGATTTGACCGCCGGACGCGAGTTGAACGGGACAATGGCTTTTTCACATGACACCGATGACCGAAATCCAACCGACGTTATTGATCATATCGTGTTGGATATATGTCGTGACCTTAAAAATCATGCTACTTCCGATCAATTCTCTCCGCTCTTGTGCAGCATTCGAGATTGTTTAGTACAAAGACCAGTATTGTTGCCATCGGTGACTGACATAGTTGGAAAACTACTTCGTGGACTTTGTCTGGCATTTTGCGACTCGCCAGAACTCTGACAATCGCGCGAATGCGTTGATGCTCCTGTGTGCGATGGATGAGCGGTGGCAGACGGAAGCGACCCTGTCGGATGTACTGGAGTTCATTCGTCGAGAACGGAACGAGGATGTCATTAGGTTGAGCCAGAGCTGGTTCGCGGAGATCGGTGGACGTGCCACCGCCAGCCACCTGAACGTTGTCAAGCTTGCTGCTCTTCGCTCCCCCGGTTCCTTTGCTCGAGGGGAAGGACGGGCTCTCTTGCCGCTTTTCGACGATCCGATCCGCTGTAGGGTGCTTGTCCGGGAAGGACTTGGCGATGGGCTTACGCGAGGCGAACGCATGAAGCTACTGGAGGAGCGTCTTGATTACATATTGGAACAGCCAGCCCACGCGGGATTGGTTGACACCTTGGGTGCGGTCGGTGTCGTACTCGGGATCACGGAAACCGAGGTCGTTGTCCGGGAGCTATGCTCCGAAATCTTGAACTATCAGCCCAGAGACGATCAGCTTTCAATCGATCTTGTACGAGATACAGACTTGCTGAGAAGAGCGATTGATTTCTTTGGCAGCATTAACCAGCATTCGAGAGCGCACGATGGCCAACCATTGTTAGAATTCGACGAATGGGCGCTCGATTTCGTCATTAAACCGCTCAGCATCATCCATAGTGCGAGCGATGCGCTCCGATCGTATGCTGCCGGTGCATTCTCCGATGCATGCGAGGTGCTTGAGAGATCGGAGAAGGTTGCGCATGAGGTGCCCTGCTATCGAAGTTTTCTCGTCGATCTTGAGAACAAGGTTTCAGTCGCCGAGGCGGGTCGTCGATTGACTCGGTGCCTGCTAACCGCTGGTGAAGCAGCTGTGAAGCCCGACGACTGACGACCGCGGAACTCTGGAGCTCGCACGGTGACCGGTGACGACGCAGACGATGTTTCCGTCGCAGCCTCAAGGGGAAAAGAGCTCTGACCAGCGTCGCTGGCCTTCTGATCGTCGGCGGGATGGCCTTTCTTTGACCGCTACGCCACCCGCAGCCGGTCGTGGTTCGAATAGGGGGCGATCTCGACGACGATCTTCTTGATCGTCGCGCTCGGGGCCTTGGGGCGTCCGATGGCCAGTACCGTGATAAAGTCGCCCGCTTAGAGCGCGACGGTTTGCGTGAGGGTCCGGCTGGGCTCAGCGTGGTGCGGTGACGTGGACCGGCGGAGCGAGCTGGCCTATGCTCGGAGAGGGACAGGCGGAGGTCGCGATGCGCGGGCGGGGAGTGGTGTTGGCGGCCGTGCTCGCGTTGGCGCCGGCGGGGGCGGTGCTGGCGGCTGCGGCGGCCGATGTGCACGCGATGTTCGAGCAGGCCGAGCGCGAGGCGCGGGTCGGGCTCGCGCGCAAGACCATGCCGGTCGACGTCCGGCCGGCCGAGCCCGGCGAGGTCGTGGTCACGGTGATCGCCGGCGAGGGCAAGGAGACCGGGAGCCCGCCGGCGCAGCCGGGCGACATGGTGGTCCGCAATCGCTGCCCGGAGACCGGCAACGAGGCGATCCTGGTCTCGGCCGCCAAGTTCGCCGAGCGCTACGAGGGCCCGATCGCGCCCGCGGATGCCGCGGGCTGGCGGCCTTACCGCCCGCGCGGCATCGAGATGCAGTATTTCGTCGTGCGTCCGGCCGATGGCAGCTTCACCTTCACGGCCCCCTGGGGCGAGCCGATGGTGGCCCGCCCCGGCGATGCGATCGTGCGCAGCCCGGAGGACCCGGCGGACACCTACCGGATCGCGGCGGCGGCGTTCGCCTGCACCTACGAGATCCTGCGGCCGGCGCCCTGAGCGGACGCGGGCAGCCACCCAGGTGCTTCCAGGCCATGGGTCAGCCGCCTTCGGCCATGGGCTGCGTGGCAAGGTCGGTCTCTCGCGTCGGGCGTCCGGCACCACCTGGTTCGGTTCCTATGGTATGCTGACCGCGCTATGGCTGCTCGGTCACGATCGGCGGCGGTTCTGGAGCGGACGGATGCGGCAGGAGCACGCGCGTCTGCGGATTCGTTGCGACCGGTCGATCCAGCCACGCAGGAGCTGATCCGGGCGGCGAAGTCCCGGCTGGGGGCGCTTTACGGAACTCGGCTGAAGGGGCTGATCCTGTTCGGTAGCCGGGCGCGGGGTGATCTCACCGCAGCGAGCGACGCCGACCTGGCGGTCGTCCTCGAGCCACCGATCGGACGGCCCTTCTCGGTCAAGTGCGAGGTCATCGACGCCACCTATGATTTGTTTCTCGACAGCGGCATCATCATTCAGCCGTGGCCGCTTTGCGAGGATTGGCTCGCCGAGCCGGAGGCCTCTCCCTACCCGCACCTCGTGCGCGCCATCCTGCGCGAAGGCATCGAAGTTTGAACCAGGCGGCGAGAGCGCTCATGGCTAAGGCACGCGAGAGCCTGGCCTCTGCCAGAGCCGACCTGCAGGCCGGACGCCTGAACGGAGCGAGCAGTCGCGCCTACTACGCGATGTTTCACGCCGCGCGGGCGGCGCTGGAGATGCGCGGCATCGCTACCGGCGGTCAGCGTCACGGGACGATCATCGGCCGCTTCGGGCGGACATTCGTGCAGCACGGGCCTCTCGATCCCGCGCTCGGACGGGCGCTCAACAAGACCCTGGAGCTGAGACGGGAGGGTGACTACGATCTCGCCTCGCCCGACCCGCAGGACGTTCGGGAGGCGCTGCAGAACGCCGAGGTGCTGGTCGCAGCGATCAGCGAGCTCTGCGGCCCGGACGACGCCGTTTGAGATCCCAAAAAACCCGGGGAGAGACCTCATGCCCTATGCGATCATCACCCGCGACAAGCCGAACTCCTTGCAGCTGCGCAACGACACCCGCCAGGTGCATGTGGAGTATCTGACCAAGAACAAGGACAAGCTGCTGGCCGCCGGCGCCCAGGTCGCCGACGACGGCCAGGGCGGCTATGGCGGGATCATCATCGTCGACACCGAGGACCGCAAGGAGGCCGAGGCGTTCATCCAGAACGACCCGTTCACCAAGGCCGGCCTGTTCGCGGGCATCGAGGTCGTGCGCTGGCGCAAGGCGTTCTTCAACAAGGAGCGCCTGATCTGAGGCCGTTCGACCGCACGACAGGCCGCCGCGTGGCAGGATGCAGGCCGCGACTGCCTGCTCCTGCCCGCCTTCGGGATAGCGCGATCGTTCCTATCGCGCCATTCACTCAGGGATATCAGGCAGTTCCGCTTCGATAGTCGTGATGCCTTGGCTCAGACCGGGCAACGCGACGCCGGAGTTGAAAAGCCCCTTCAGCCCATCGAGAAACGTTTCGGCCTGCCAGCGATGCTCGCAACGTTCGAGCCCCCCCTCAACGAAAGACTGAAATTGGCCCGACTCGCCGAGGTACAGGCTAATCTCAGCAAGATCGAAGATGCACCAGGGCAGGTCGAAGTCCACTTCCGCTTGCCTGCTTCTCTGCCTGGCGGCCGCGCGCAACTGCCGCTTAAGGCTGTTGTCGATCGTCAGATTGCCGTCCCTGATAACCTTTAGTTTAATTGCATTAAGAAGAGGATAAGGATGCCCTTTGGATACTTCGGCAGCTTTTTCGTAGCATTCGGCAGCGCGCGCGGTTTGATTCAATCGCTTGAGAAGCCCACCGAGTGATGCCAGGGCGTCGAAGTCGTGCTCGTTAAGCTCGATCGCTCGCTGGAGTGCAGTTTCGCTCGACTTTGCCAACTCTGGCATTTTACTCTTGCGATACCATAGGCTTTCGATCACGCCTTTCTCGCGATGCGCCTCCCCATAGTCTGGATCGAGGGCAATCGCTTTTTTGAAATGCCCATGCGCGTCTTCGAGGTCGCCTTGATCCTTGAGGAGGATACCCAGCTTGACGCGGCTGAGCGCATTGGTGGGGTCACCTCTAACGGCGTCGGTCAGCTTTGCGATGGCGGTCGCCCGATCACCGTTCTTGAGCGCCTCTGCCGCATCGCGCAGGAGCGGCTCGACGTTCTTAGCATCAGCCTGCTGGGCCCGCAGGGCAAGACGCACGGGACTGTCGACCCGGTTCACGCTCAGCATTCCTCGAGGATCTCGGTGATCAGCCGCCGGGATTGCTCAGCGGCCGCCGCCGGCGCGTAGCTGTAAGGAAAAGCCTTGATCTGGTTAATGTCGAAGGGAATCGGAGTGTCGTTCTGTCGGATCACGACGGTTCCTGATTCCCGCGCTCGATAGCGGACGCCGAGCTCGAGGAAGACGTTCGGATTTGCCCCTGTAATGTCGGCGAGCGCAAAGCGTGAGTATTCGAGATATTCGAACATGTCCTGCGAGATGGACGCCGCGAATTTGTCGCGGTCGGTCCGTCGAGGATCGAGAGTGCCGCCTTCAGGCAGGCGCGCCGCCTTGACCGCTGGCTCGATGATATCATTGTAGACCGCGTCGAAGTCGATAAGTGTTTCGCCGACCGTCTTCCGGCCGAACGGCATCAGAACAAAACAAATCTTGTCAAACTCACCAAGTTCGCTCATGAAAACATCCTCCCGATGTCATGGTAATGGTGACTATGTTGTCAGAACCTCACGCACCGGATGATTGCGGGCGCGGGCTGCGGTCGCGAAGGCTTCGGTGAGATCGCCTTGGCCGCGCGAGCGACCCTCCCAGACGACGACCGCGACGATGTCCGACGGGTGGCCGTCGGCCAGAAGCTCAGCCTGATCCAGGATCGCGTGGTTCGCGGCGGCGTAGGTTTGGTCGTCGCCCGGGTCGAGGCCCAGCACCACGACCTCGCCGGTGGCGGCGAGCTCGCCGACGACCCGATCGAACAGCGGCCCCCAGTCGCCCGGGCGATCGGTCACGGAGCTCGCGCGGAACCGCTCGGATGCGAACGGCAGCACGATGCGCCGTCGGAGCCCGAGCGTACCGGCGACGTCGAGCGCGATCAGATCGGCGCCGCACGCGGCCGAGCAGACGAGCGCCTCAACCCGCTCGAGCGCGGAGCAGCACCGTCAGGCGATCCCGAACGATGTCGATGTTGGCGAGCGGAAAACGGGCTGCCGTCGCATCGGCCGCATCGATCCGTCGTCCCGCCAGAGCCGCGATCCGCGCCATGGTCGATCTCCGTCATTCCGTGAATGGAAAGCGCGCGAAATGCTCCGCGCGGACCTTGCGCCCCGCGATCGCGCGGCCAACCTCGCGCAGATCGCCGAGGCCCTCGGTCGAATCCATCCTTTGGACCTTGACGGGATCGAGGTGGCCAAGGTCCAGCGCCGCCAGCCCGCGTTGGCCGATATCGGCGCTGTAGCGCAGGTAGGTGAACAGCTTGTCGCTGACGGCGCCCAGAGACTTCTCGCCGATCAGATCGCCGATCTCTCGATCGAGCTCGTCGCCGGCAAGGCAGTCGCCGAAGATCCGGCACAGCATGTCCTGCTCGTTCTGCGCCGCGAACATCAGGGCGGAGGGGATGGTGGTGGCATTGTAGACGAGGTTCATCTCGCCCGGCAGCAGACCCTCGTTGGCATTGGCGGCGCTGCCGGTGCCGACCGAGACCAGAAGCAGCCGATCGGCGCCGGTTGCGGCGGGCCAGGTGACGTCGTCAGCCTCGAGCTTGGCCCGGTTCGCCCAGTAGGCCCGGGTGGTGGCCATCAGGAAAGTCAGAAACGCCGGGTTGTTGTACATGGTGACGCCGCCGTCGACGAACACGAACTCCTGCGGGCCGATCCGCACCACCTCCGGCGGAAAGTAGGTGGGCGCTGCGGTGCTGGCGCGGACCAGCTGCCAGAGCGGCAGCTTGAGGTTGCAATCGGGACGGGCCTCGTCATTGTATTTGGCGTAGGGATTGCTGGACACCGGCCAGGGTGAATCGGTGGTGGCGTTCCGCAACACGATCATGAGCAGCGTCTGCAGCCGGTCCGAGCCGAGCGTGGCCTCGGCGCCCATGACGCCCTGCAGCATCGCCGCGAGATTGCGGTCGTCGAACTTGTAGCGGAACCGGCGCAGCAGGACCGCATGATCGAACATCTGCGCACCTTTCTCCTGGTAGAATTCCAGGAGCGCCTGCACCGACAGGCCCAGCGACAGGCCAGCGGCGATGATCGCGCCGGTGCTCGTGCCCGCGATGTAGTCGAAGTAATGCGCCAGCCGGAATGCCGGTCGTCCGCGACCCAGGATCTTCTCGATCTCGAGCAGAACCTCAAGCGCCATGACGCCGCGGATGCCGCCGCCGTCGATGGTCAGAAGCTTCTTCGGTCCGGATTGGCGAAGCCGATCACGTAGTTGTGGCATATCACTCGTCCCTGTTTTTCCATCAAAATTGGGAGAGTATTCAACGCGCTCACTTGGTCGCCATTGAGCCACGATGGTCTGCGAGAGGCTGGCGCTGCCATGAACAACCAGCTTTAACCAGACGTTAGCACCGATTGGTAACGTCTGCAACCGCGGCGAGCTTTGCCGGCCGGCGCGGATGCGCCCGGTCCAGCCAGGCTTGACGACGCTTGGCGGGTCTGAGAGGCATGCCGTACGTCGCGCAAGGACCAGGAAGGGAACGCTATGCTCGCTATCGAATCGCATGGGGTCAGGATTCCGGCGCTCGGGTTCGGCACCTTCCGGCTCGACGGCCGCGCCGCGCGGCGGATGGTCGGTTACGCGCTCGAGATCGGCTACCGGCATATCGATACCGCCCAGATGTACGGCAACGAGGCCGAGGTCGGGGAGGCGATCGCGGCGTCTGCCGTGCCGCGCGCTGAGATCTGGCTGACCACCAAGATCTGGCCGGACAACTTCCGCGACGGGGCGCTGCAGCGGGCCGCCGAGCAGAGCGTGCGCCGGCTCGGGACCGAGCCGGACCTGCTCCTGCTGCACTGGCCGAACCCGAACGTGCCGCGCGCCGAGACCATCCGGGCGCTGAACGATGCCAGGCGGCGCGGTCTGACCGGGCACATCGGGATCAGCAATTCGCCGTCGGCCCTGATCCGCGAGTTGGTGGCGGCGAGCGAGGCGCCGCTGTTGGTCAACCAGGTCGAGTATCATCCCTATCTCAGCCAGCGCGCCGTGCTCGCGGAGCTGCGCGCCAACGGCATGGCGCTCATTGCCTATTCGCCGGTCGCCCAGGGCAAGGTGTTCGCCGAGCCGGTGCTCGGGCGGATCGGCGAGCGCCACGGCAAGAACCCGGGCCAGGTGGCGCTCCGCTGGCTGCTCCAGCAGGACGGCGTCGGCGCGATCCCGCGCTCCGCGCGCGAGGCCCACGCCAAGGCCAATTTCGAGATCTTCGATTTTGCCCTGTCCGACGCCGAGCTGGCCGAGATCGCAGCCCTCGCCCGCGCCGGCGGCCGGATCGTCGACCCCGGCGGCCTGGCGCCCGCCTGGGATCGTTGAGAAAACGGGTCTGAGCGCCTGCTTCTGGAACAAGGGCTCTGACGGCCCTGCCCTGTTGTTCCTGAGCCTTGGCGCCGCGACCGTCGCCCCGGCTCAGAGTTTGTAAATCAATCGAGCCCGCGCAAAAATGCCCTTTGGAATCATTGGCGTTATTTGACGCGATCGGAGCACTTCGGGCATTCTTTCACAGGCTCTCAGGCCGGGCCGAGCATGCGCTCCGGCCGGACCAGCTGGTCGAACTCCTCGGCGGTCAGAAGCTCGAGGGCGAGCGCCGCCTCCTTCAAGGACGTGCCCTCGGCGTAGGCCTTCTTGGCGACCTTGGCGGCGTTGTCGTAGCCGATCTTGGGATTGAGCGCGGTCACCAGCATCAGCGAGCGGTGCAGGAGCTCGTCGATCCGTTCGCGATCGGCCTCGATGCCGGCCACGCACTTGTCGGTGAAGCTGCGCGCGCCGTCGGCCAGCAGGCGGATCGACTGCAGCACGTTGTAGATGATCACGGGCTTGTAGACGTTGAGCTCGAAGTGGCCGTTGGCGCCGGCGATCGTGACCGTGACGTTGTTGCCCATGACCTGGGTGCAGACCATGGTCAGCGCCTCGCACTGGGTCGGGTTGACCTTGCCCGGCATGATCGAGGAGCCGGGCTCGTTCTCGGGCAGGCGCAGCTCGCCGAGGCCGCAGCGCGGGCCCGAGCCGAGCAGGCGGATGTCGTTCGCGATCTTGGTCAGGCTGACCGCGACCACGTTCAAGGCACCCGACAGCTCGACCAGGGCATCGTGGGCGGCCAGCGCCTCGAACTTGTTGTCGGCGCTCGTGAACGGCAGGCCGGTCAGCGCCCTGACCTCGTCCGCGAACCGTTCGGCAAAGCCGGGCGCGGCGTTCAGGCCGGTGCCGACCGCGGTGCCGCCCTGCGCCAGCTGGGAGACGCGCGGCAGGGGCTGCCGAACCCTTGCGATGCCGAAGGCGATCTGCTGGACGTAGCCCGAGAACTCCTGGCCGAGGGTCAAAGGGGTCGCGTCCTGGAGATGGGTGCGGCCGATCTTGACGATGTCCTTGAAGGCGGCGGCCTTGGCCTGGAGCCCGGCCAGCAGGTGCTCGAGCGCCGGCAGCAGCTGCTGGTGGACCTGCTGGACGGCGGCGATGTGCATCGCGGTCGGGAAGGTGTCGTTCGAGGACTGGCTGCGGTTGACGTGATCGTTGGGGTGGACCGGCGACTTGCTGCCGAGCGGCGCGCCCAGGATCTCGTTGGCCCGATTCGCGATCACTTCGTTCGCGTTCATGTTGCTCTGGGTGCCCGAGCCGGTCTGCCAGACCACCAGCGGGAAGTGCTCGGCGAGCTTGCCGTCGGCGACCTCCTGGGCGGCGCGCACGATCGCATCGGCCAGGCGCGGCTCGAGCACGCCCAGGTCGCGATTGGCGCGGGCGGCGGCGCGCTTGACCAGGCCCAAGGCACTCACCAGCGGCGCCGGCATGGTCTCGCTGCCGATCCGGAAGTTCTGCAGGCTGCGCTGGGTCTGGGCGCCCCAATAGCGATCGGCCGGCACCTCGATCGGGCCGAAGGTGTCGGTTTCAACGCGCATTCGCTTATCGCCGGACATCGTCACACCTGTGGTTGCAGACCGCCGCCCATCCATCAAGGCCCGGCGCTCGAATCCTGTCAATCGCCGAGGGGGCCGCGTCCGGCCGGAGGCTTGTGCGCGGAGCCGGCAGCGCCGCTATTTCTTGCGGAATTGATCCAGGGTCACGACTTGGGCGCCGCCGGCCTCGGCGGGGGCAGCATCCGGCGGTGGACCAGCGGTCGCGGGCGGCGGCTCCGCGACCGCCGCCGCTGGCGGCGGCGCAGCCTCGGCCGCCGCCTCCGGGACCGTGAACTGGAGCCCGAACTCGACGCTCGGGTCGGCGAACACCCGGACCGCCTCGAACGGCACCTCGAGGCGCTGCGCGATGGCGTTGAAGCTCAGGGTCACGGCGAAGCCGTCCGGACCGACCTCGAGGCCCCAGTATTCGTGCTGGAGCACGATGGTCATCTCGGTCGGGTAGCGCGCGCGCAGGCTGTCATCGAGAACCACGCCCGGATGATCGGTGCGGAAGGTGATGTAGAAATGATGCCCGCCGGGCAGACCGTGATCGGCGGCCACCTGGAGCGCGTCTTGCATCACCCAGCGCAGGGCGCGCTCTTGGGCGCGCTCTAACAACTGATCATAGTCGAGTTCAGGTGCGGGCATGCTGACGTGGTCGATCGACGGACCTCGGCTCGATCGGGGGCCGGGCCCGCGACCGCGTGTCAAAGTGGGGGGCTTCTGTTGCCCGGCGCCCCCCGAGCCGCGCTTACCTATGGCTAGGCAGCGAGAGCCATACGGTTGTCGTTGGCATCTCTAAGCTTGGCCCGATAACGGCGGTACCATGCCGGGCAAAAACCGTCCCTTTACCACGCGCGTCGAGCCTGTTTCGCCCCCCTAAGCCTGCCCGACCGGGTCGCCCCAGGCGGGATTTGGTGGAGGCGCCGGGTACTGCCCCCGGGTCCGCTACGCTTATGCCGAACGGCGTTTATCGCCATAGTCGACCGAAGCCGACATCCCCCATATAAGCGTTCCGACGGCGCGTTTGAAGAGCCATCGCGTTTGCCTGCCTGGGCTGCTGCCCTGCCAAGCAAAAATCCACTTCGTTGGGCAAGGCCGCTCCGAGCGATGATCGGACGGGGGCGGCTCGCGTCTACTCGCGCGGGCGGTCCGGCAGGGCGAAGGCCAGGACGTAGTCGCCGCGGGTCGTATCGAGCCCGCCGTGGCCGCCGGCGGCGATCACCAGATATTGCTTGCCGGTCGCGTCCAGCCGGTAGGTCATCGGCGTCGCCTGGCCGCCGGCCGGCAGATCGGCGCGCCAGAGTTCCTCCCCGGTGTCGACGTCGAAGGCGCGGAGCTGGTCGTCGGTCGCCGCGGCGATGAAGATCAGGCCGCCCGCGGTGACGATCGGGCCGCCCAGGTTCGGCATGCCCCAGCGAAGCGCGAGCGGCGCCTTGCCCTTCGTGGTGCCGAGCGGCACCTGCCAGCGGATCGTGCCTGCCCGCATGTCGACCGCGGTCAGCGTGCCCCAGGGTGGTGCCGCGCAGGGGATGCCGAGCGGCGACAGCAGGATCTCCCGCCGCATGCCATAGGGCGTGCCGGCCTGGCGAGCGAACTCGGATTTTTCGAACTCGCCCGAGCCCGCCATGGCCGCCAGGTTAGCCCGCGGCACCAGGGTCACCACCGTCGGCACCTGCATGGCGTTGACGATCGCGAGCTGCCGCTCGGGCTCGAAGGCGAGGCTGCCCCAGTTGACCCCGCCGGCGTAGCCCGGGTTCATGATCGTGCCCTGGGTCGAGGGCGGCGTGTAGATGCCCTCCGAGCGATAGCGCTCGATCAGCTTGCGGCAGCGCCATTGGTCCCAGAGGATCAGGCCCCAGGCATCGGCCGCGGTGACCGGCGCCTGCGAGACCAGGGGCGGCGGCGCGGTCGGGAACGGCTGGGTCAGCGACAGCTGCTCGCCGTCGACCCCGCCCTGCGGCACCGGGCGCTCCTCGATCGCGAACAGCGGCTCGCCGGTGACCCGGTCGAAGGTGAACAAGAGGCCCATCTTGGTCGCCTGGATCAGGGCCGGGATGCGCTGCCCATCCCGCTCCAGATCGACCAGCACCGGCTGCGCCGGAACGTCGTAGTCCCAGAGGTCGTGATGGACCAGCTGCTGGTGCCAGACCAGCTCGCCGGTCGAGGCCCGGAGCGCCACGACCGAGTTGGCGTAGCGGTTGTCGCCGAGGCGCAGGCCGCCATAGAAGTCCGGGCTGGGCGTGCCGGTCGGGACGAACAGCAGATCGCGCTCGGGGTCGACCGAGAGGATCGACCAGGCGTTCGCGGCGCCGGTGCGGGCCGCCTGCGCCGGCTGCCAGCTGGCCTCTGCGGCGGCATCGGGCGTGCTCGGGATCGGCTCCCAGGCCCAGCGGCGGGCGCCGGTCCGGGCGTCGAACGCGCGCACCGTGCCGAGCTCGAGCTCGACCGCCCGGTTGTCGCCGATCGCCGAGCCGGTGATCACCAGGTCGCCGGCGATCGCGGGCGGCGAGGTCACCGCGTACTGGCCGGGCTCGGTCGGCCGCATGTCCCGGGCGAGGTCGACCGCACCGCCGGCGCCGAAGTCGGGACAGGGTCGTCCGGTTGCGCCATCGAGGGCGATCAGCCGGCCGTCCAGCGTGCCGATGAAGATCCGGAGCGCACAAGGGCCCGCCGGGTCGGCGTCGAGGTCGCGCCAGGCGCTGACCCCGCGCGAGGTCGCCTCGGCGTAGCGGCGGCCGCGGTCGATCTTGGGATCGTAGCGCCAGAGCTCGCGCCCGCTCGCCGGGTCGAGTGCCACCACCTGGTCGGTCGGGGTCGAGAGATAGAGCCGGCCGTCGACCAGAATCGGCGTCGCCTCGAAGGCGAGCTTGTCCCGGGTCGCGAAGCCGGCGCCGAGCTCGCCGGTCCGGTAGCTCCAGGCGACCGCGAGCTGGCGGACGTTGCTGCGGTCGATCTGGGCCAAGGGCGAATAGCGCGTGCCGCCCGGATCGCCGCCGTAGACGCTCCAGCCGGTCATCGCCCGGACCTCCCCCGCCCCGCCTCCGAGCGCCAGCGCGATCGCGATCGCGAAATGCCGCCGCATCGCCGCCTCCGTCCGCTGCGATCAGCGCGAGCAGGCTAGAGACCGGCTCCCGCGGCTGCAAGGCGGTCTCGACCGGTCGGGGGCGATGTGATCCAATCGCCGCGGGCGGCCCGGCGCCGCCGGTCAGCGAGGAGGCGAGCGATGCCGCTCTCCAGGGAGCAAGAGCAGGAGATCGAGGCGCTGCGCGCAGGCGCCGTGCCGACCCGGCGCGCGGTGGTGCCGGCGCTGGAAGAGATCCTGTACCAGGCTTTGCCGGTGCTCGATCAGGGCTTCGTGCGGGTGATCGACTACATGGGCGATGATGGTGCCATCGTGCAGGCGGCGCGCGTCTCCTACGGCCGCGGCACCAGGCAGGTCAGCGACGACCGCGGCCTGATCAACTACCTGATGCGCATGCGCCACACCAGCCCGTTCGAGATGTGCGAGCTCAAGCTGCACGTCAAGCTGCCGATCTTCGTCGCCCGCCAGTGGATCCGGCACCGGACCGCCAACGTCAACGAGTATTCGGCCCGCTATTCGGTCATGCAGGACCAGTTCTACCAGCCGGCGGCCGACCAGCTCGCGGTCCAGTCGACCGGCAACCGGCAGGGCCGGGGCGCCGTGCTCGAGGGCGCCGAGGCCGCGGCCGTGCAGCGCATGCTGGCGCGCGACGCCGAGGCCGCCTACGAGCGCTATCTCGGGCTGCTCAACCTGGACGAGGCCGGTCAGCCGATCGACCCCGATCGCGCCGGTCTCGCGCGCGAGCTCGCGCGCATCGTCCTGCCGCTCAGTGCCTACACCGAGTGGTACTGGAAGACCGACCTGCACAATCTCCTGCATTTCATTACTTTACGGGCTGATCCTCATGCGCAGTACGAGATCAGGGCCTATGCCGAGGTCCTGCTCGACGTCGTCCAGCGCTGGCTGCCGCTGACCCATGCCGCCTTCGTCGACTACCGGCTCGAGGGCAGGACGCTGTCGGCCAAGGCGCTCGCGGTCGTCCGTCGCCTGCTCAAAGGTGAGCCGGTCGAGCAGGCGGACAGCGGCCTCAGCGCGCGCGAATGGCGCGAGCTGCAGGCGGTCCTGGAACCGGGCTGAGATCATCGGCGTTGGCGTAAGGTGGCAGCAGCGGCTATCCTGGCCGCCAGAGCCTGAGCCTGGCCAGAGCCTGAGCCTGGCCAAAGCGTGAGCCTGGAATGCGAACGCGGCGGCTGTTCTTCGACGAGAAGAAGATGTCGACGGACGTCGCCGACGTGCTGGAGGCGGCCGCGCTCCTGGAGGTCACCGAGTTCGAGCTGTTCGGCATCGCCTATCGGCGCTGGTATGGCGCCAGGATCGCCGAGCGTGACCTCGAGCAGCACTATCTGCCCTACATGTTCCACGGTCAGGTGCCGCTCTGGGTTCGCCAGCTGGCGCGCGAGGTGGTCGCCAAGGCCGAGACCGATCGCCTCGACCCCAAGGCCTACGGCATCCTGCCCAAGCCCTTGTCCATGGACATGTACAACCAGGGCCTGCGCTACTTCCTCTGGCTGACCGTGATCCTCGGCACCCTGCTCACGGGTGCTGTGACCGTCGCCCACCTGGCCCCCTGGTATCAGTCCTGCTATCTGCCGCCCTGTTATTGACGGGCTTTGGTGGTGGAGAGCCTGGTCAACTGGGTCTTCGTGCTGGTCACGGCCGCGATCGCCTATCACGGCATCACCTATCGCAATCCGGACGGCGAGCGCGATCTCGTGCGCACCCTGTTCGGCTGCATCGCGCTGCTGTTCTGCCTGCGCGTCCTGTTCGTCGACATTCTCCGCCTGAGCTAGACATTGGTGGGGCAGTCGTGACGCGCCGGTAAACCTCGAGCCGGCCTTGCCTCCGACCGCTCGCCAACTACCGGCGGGCCAGCATGACCGCCCGTGCGGGACCAGGACTGCAGTTCCAAGGTGCGATCGCATCCCGGATCGGGCCGAGGCCTCGGGATTGGCTCAGAGAGCCCGATTGCCAGGGCGGTTCCGGCGTCGGAGGGACCGCACGCCGACGTTGGCCACCCGGACACATACCATATCCTGTAGGTCGTCCAAGGCCCTGCCACCGTATCTGGGCCTGAGTGTGGTCGTTAACCATCAATAGTGCCATCCGGCTTGATTCTTTCTGTTCTTTTGTTAATTTGTGACAAATTTGGAATGGAATGTCGCGAACAGCCGAACAACCGAGCCTCGAATGATCGGACCGTGCCGCGCCCCGGCCGATCATTATCCGGGAATCCAGGGCCATGACCGTGGATCGTGACGGAGGCGACGATGCGGCGACCAACCTCGGGACGCCGATCTTTCGGCCGCTGCCGGCACGCCTCCAGTCTCCGCCATGGCGATCGCGGTCCATGATCCAGCCGCGGTTCGTGCGCGCGCCCCCGGCCCGGGTGAACATGGGCCTGACCCCGCCGTACGACGACGATCTGATGCAGGGCGACGATCCGCCGAGCGCTGCCGGCCGTCCGGAGGACCGACGCTGGGCGCCGCGGCCGGGACGCGGGCTGCGGTTCGCGCGCTTCGTCGCGGCGATCCAGGCGGCCGGTGCGCTGGGGCCGGACCTCGGGGCCTGGGGCGCGGTCCCGCCCGACGACGACCGGCCCGAGCCGGAGGCGCGGCGCCCGGCCGGTCTGGCCGAGGCCCGGGCGCGGTTCGCCCGGGCGGGGCGCGGTGACTGGGCGTCGCGCGTCGGCCTCCCGCAGGCGCTCGGCCGGCCGACCCTGCTGCGCACGGCCGTACTGGCCGCCGGAGCCGGGATCGCGTCGGTCGTGCTGATCGCGCTGATCGCCCCGTTCGAGCTGACCGGCGGCCAGGACCGGCCCCGGACCAGCGACTTGCCGACGCTCGCCGACGGTCTGGTCCGGGGACCCCAGACGCCCGATCGCTATCCGCCGGCGAGCGGTCCGATCCAGGGGACGGTCCGCGGCCTGCAGCTGATCGCGAACCTGCCGCCCGATCCGCCGGCCGCGACCGGACTGGTTGCCGAGGTGGCCGCCGCGGCGAGTGATCTCGAGCCGTCCGGAGCCCCGGTCGATGCCAACCCGCCGGTCCCGGCGGCCTCGGACGCCGCCGGTTCCAGGCCCTCCGAATCCCCGGTCGCGCCCGGCGCCCCGGACCGCGGGGGCGCCGCCGCGCCGAGCGATCTCGAGTCCGCCAGAGCTTCGATCGCCCCCGAAGCACCGGTCCCGGCGGCCGCCGCCGCGGCGACCGGCTCTGCGGCTTCGGAATCCCCGGTCGAGCCCGGCGCGCCGGCGCCCACCGCCGCTGCCGCGAGGGGCGATCTCCGGCCCGCCAGATCCTCGGTCGCCCCCGAAGCGCGGGTCCCGGCCGCCGCCGCGGCGACCGGTTCCGCGGCTGCGGAATCCCCGGTCGAGCCCGGCGCGCCGGCGCGCACCGCCGCCGCCACGCCGGGAGATCGCCAGCCCGCCAGATCTTCGATCGGCCCCGGAGCACCGGTCGCCGCGGCCGCCGCCGCGCCGACCGATCCCGCGCCGGCGCCGCCCGCCCTGAAGCAGCTCGGCGCCGCGGCTCGAGGGACGCCACCCCGGATCGACCCCAGGGCCTCGGGCCTCACCGCCGGCAGCAAGTTCGCCGCGGTCGCGGTCCGGACCGCCGCGCTGACCGAACCGGAGGCCGGGGACGACGATCCCTTGTACGATCTGGGCCATCGGCTGCAGCAGAAGGGCGACGTCGCGCAGGCGATCGAGGCCTACCGCATGGCCGCCGACGTCCACCCGGAGCACGCCGCGACCTACTACGACTGGGGCTATCTTTTGCAGCAGCAGGGCGACGAGGAGGGCGCGCGGGCGAAGTATCTGCTGACGCTCCGCTACGCGCCGCGCCATGCCTTCGCCCATTACAATCTCGGCTACCTCCTCCAGAAGCACGGCGACTATGCCGCTGCCATCTATCATTACCGCGCGGCGATCGCCGCCAATCCCTGGTTCTTCTGGTCGTATTACAATCTAGGATACATCCAGCAAAAGCTGGGCCATTACCGGGAGGCCCTGATCGACTATCGGAAGTCGATCGAAGTCGACCCGAAGCACGCCTTGGCGTACGAGAACATCGCGACGATTCTGCGCTACCATCGGACCGATTGATCGGTGCCGCGGGCGGGGTGAGCCCTGTGCGGTCGAGGTGCTCGGGTCAGGCTCTTGCGGCGTGCATCATCAAACACCTGCCAAGATATGACAACCGCATGCAGGGGTCGGTCGAGCCGCGCCCGAGGGGGCAGGTCTCGACCAGCCCATTTCCGTGCGTCCAAGCCGCTAAAATCCTGCAAAGGGTTTACCGGCAGGTGTGAAGATGATGGTGAGCCGAAGGTCGTAGGGTAGCCCATCGTCCAGGAATACCTCGCCGGACGCAGCGCGGTAATTAATAGTGATTCGCTTCGGCCCTCCGCCAGCCCAATTGAAACCGCGGACGTTTTTCCACCACTGCGCCGGCCGCCGCAGGGCCAGGCTCAGACCGAACACCCTGAACCTACTCGTCCATTGATAGATCCCGGGCGCGCTTATTTCTGATTCGTCGTCATGCGTGCAGGTTTCGCCCCAGCCGTCGATACCGTGCGTGCCGTTTTCAAAACAGATTTCGTAGAACGCGGGATGGACCTTGCCGACGGAAAAAAGCTCAAGTCGCACATCCATCCTGCCGTCCGCATAATCGACCGGGGAAGTGAAATCGGCTGGAATGCTTTGGGGCAACTCGCGCGTCCAAAAATTCGTCGTCTGCTTGATGCGGCCGTCGAGCAGAATCATGCTGCCGTCCGGTCGGATCTGGCCTGCGTGCTCAAACAAGGGCTCGTGTGCGGGATCGATGCGAATCGGCTCCGGGGGCTTCGCTCCATACTGGAATTCCTGAAGCTGCCACATCGGCACTTCGCAGTAATAATGCCGGCAGCCGCACTTCCATTTAATGAATCCTCCCAGATATTGACAGGTATAGGCAAGCACAAATATCGTCTGCTTCTTTTCCTCTGAAGTCAGCGGAATCGTCGTGTGCGCGCCGCTTTGCAGCCATCCGGGATCATCCCCATTGGCCTGACCAGTAAAATCGATCGTTTGCCACTCACCAGCCCGCCACACGTACCCTTCATGGTAGACTGCCTGGACGCCATAGTCGCTCCCGACCTTGACCTGAATTCCCTCCTCGGTACAATCTCCGGTGACGACCGGTTCGTTATAAGGCGAGAGCATGTCAAACGGCATGCCGAACCCGATCGGCACCGTACCGGCGATCGTCAACAAATAGCAGTCCGTCGCCCGCGCCGAACCACTCAGAATAAAGAAGAACACCAGAGAACACGCAGCCGAAAACAAAATCGACATCGCGGTAACGCGGCTGCGTGATAGTAGCCGTTGCCAGTCTGTAGAATGTATGAGTGAATACCAGCGATTAAGCGGGAGTAGCCTTCTGGCAGTGTCGTGATCGGTCGTCGAATCTACCGGGGAGGTGCCGATGTAGCCGCCGGCGCCGGGCACGAGCGCGCGCTCCATGGAAACGTCCTTCGTCATTGAACGATAGGGATACTCACCGCGGGCAGGTCGCGGAGCTCTCCCGCTCGAGGCGGGTGCGGACGTGGCCGTAGGCCGCGATCTGCCACAGCAGGTGCACGAGGTGCAGCGCGAGGCTCTGGTAGCCAAGCCGCAAGCCGGGATGGCGCAAGCGATCCAGCCAGGCCGGCATGAAGAACTCGAAGCCCGGGCCCGGAGGCAGCCCGCCACCGGCGAGCGCGGCCTTGATCGGGCCCTGGTATTCGACCCTGGCGAGCGTCAGCACCTCATGGTCCTGACAGGGCCATGTCCACCGCCCAAGCCTGCTCCCGGCTCCGAGCCGATGCCCGGGCCGCAGGAGAAGGCGCTCAGCAGAATCTTCATCCGACGCTCCGCATATGCGGCTCCTCGACGGAGCAATTTAACAACCTCAAAGGCGATTGTCTAGCGATTCTCTAGCTTCACGCTACCGGCAATGCCGGGAGAGAATCTCGGGCCTGCGCTCACCCGGCGCCGGCACAAGCGCGGGACCTTCTCTTCGGTGGTTGACCTCCAGGCCACGATCCATCGCGACATCGCCGGGCACGACGCCGACCCGAAGCCCTTCACCTCGACCAAGACCGCCGACCCCCTGGCCGCCCGCGGGCGGCCCGGACCAGCGCTCGACCCCGACGTTGCGCATCTCGCCTGCAGGATCGCGTAGTCGCTCAGGTGGCGCTGGCGGCGAGCGCCCAGATCAGGCTCGCCGCGCGCGCAAGGTCGGCCCAGAGCCTTGGCCCCTGATAGGCGCTGGCGCTCCGCCAGACCGCGACCAGGATGAGAAAATTGACGGGGATCGGGAGAGCGGCGAGCGCCACCGCCAGGACCGCCGGCGCGCCGGCTGCCAGCAGGGCCAGCGCCGCCACGGTCGAGAGGAGGTTGAGCGCGGTCCCCCAGAGGATCGCGCAGGACCAGAAGGCGGTGGCGAGCGGCAGCTCGCCGGCCCAGAGCCGCCGGACCGTCATGACGATCGGCATGCCCGGCGCCCTGCCCCGCACCCGCCTCCGGGCGCCGGGACCTCAGGCAGCGAGCGGCGGCACGTCGAGCATCCGCCGCTCGGCCCAGCTCCGGTAGCCGAGCTCGGCCAGCTGCACGCCCTTGGCGCCCTCCAGCAGGTTCCAGCGGAAGTCGGGAAAATCACCGGCGACATGGCGCAAGAACAGCTCCCATTCGGCCTTGAAGGCGTTGGGCCAGGCCTGGTTGTCCGGCACCTCCTGCCAGTGGCTGCGATAGTCCGGGGTGAACCCGGTATCCGGGTTCCAGACCGGGCGCGGGGTCGCGACCCGCGGCTGGACGAAGCATTTGCTGAGCCCCGCGACCGCGGAGCCGTGGGTGCCGTCGACCTGGAAGATGACGAGGTCGTCCCGGCGGACGCGCGTGCACCAGGAGCTGTTGATCTGGGCGACGATGCCGCCCTCGAGCCGGAAGATCGCATAGGCCGCGTCCTCGGCGTCGGCGAGGTAGGCCTCATCCCGCTCGTCGACCCGCTCGGGGATGTGGTTGGCGCCCAGGCAGAACACCGCCTGGACGGCGCCGAACAGGTTGTCGAGCAGGTAGCGCCAGTGGCAGAGCATGTCGAGGATGATGCCGCCGCCTTCGGCCTTCCGGTAGTTCCAGGACGGCCGCTGGGCCGGCTGCCAGTCGCCCTCGAACACCCAGTAGCCGAAGTCGCCCCTGACCGCGAGGATGCGCCCGAAAAAGCCGGCCTCGATCAGCATCCTGAGCTTCTGCAGCCCCGGCAGCCAGAGCTTGTCCTGGACCACGCCGTGCCGGATCCCGGCGGCCTCGGCCGCGCGCCAGACCGCGAGCGCATCGGCGAGGCTGGCGGCGATCGGTTTCTCGCAATAGACGTGCTTGCGGGCGGCGATCGCGCGCTCGAGCACGCTCGCGCGCAGCCGGGTCGAGGCGGCATCGAAGAACAGCTCGTAGTCCGGGTCGGCGAGCGCGGCGTCGAGGTCCTGGGTCCAGCGCGCGATCCCGTGCGCGTCCGCCAGCGCCTCGAGCTTCCTCGGGTCGCGGCCGACCAGGAGCGGATCGGGGAGCACCCGCGTGCCGTCGGCGAGCGCAACGCCGCCCTGGTCGCGGATCGCCAGCACCGAGCGCAGCAGGTGCTGGTTCATGCCCATCCGCCCGGTCACGCCGTGCATGATGATGCCGATCCGCCGTTCCGCCATGGCTGCCCCCGTCATCGGCGCTGCGCTTACCGGATACCCTCACCGCGCAGCATGGCCTGCGCGCCCCGGCTTGGCCAGAGAGCTCGAGATGACCGCTCGAGGATCGGGCCGCTCGAGGATGAGGCCGGTTCGAGGATGAGGCCGGTTCGAGGATGAGGCCGGGGGGGGCCGGCCGGCTGCCCCCGGCGTCAGGCGCCGGCGGCGACCTTGACCCGGCGGCGACGGGCGCCGGGGGGTGCGAGCCTGCCGATCGCTTTGCCGCGCGCGCGGGGGCCGGACCAGCGCTCGATCCAGCCGGCGAGTGCTCCCGCCGGCATGGGTCGGGCGAACACGAAGCCCTGGCCTTCGTGGCACCCGAGCTCTTCGAGCAGGCGCAGCTGAGCGTCGGTCTCGATGCCCTCGGCCACGACCCTCACGTTCAGGCTGTCGGCCAGCTTGATCATGCTCTCGACGATCGCCGCGCGGCTGCGGTCGGCCGCCATGTCGGCGACGAACGAGCGGTCGACCTTGAGCCGGTCGACCGGCAGGTTCCTGAGCCGGCCCATCGAGGAATAGCCGGTGCCGAAGTCGTCGACCGCGACCTGGACGCCGAGGCCGCGGAGCGCATCGAGCACCGGCACGGCGTGGGTCTCATCCGCGAGCGAGGTCTCGGTGACCTCGATGATCAGACGCCGCGGATCGGTCTTGGCGGCCGCGAGCGCGCGCACGACGAAGTCGATCAGCCCTGCGGTCTTGAGCGGACGCCTGGACAGGTTGACCGCGATGCAGAGGTTGCGCAGCCGCGGCGTCTGCCAGCGCTGGGCCTGCACGAGGGCCTGGCGCAGCACCCATTCGGTCAGCGGCACGATCAGGCCGCTGGTTTCCGCCAGCGGGATGAACTCGGCCGGCGCGATCAGCCCGCGCGTCGGATGGTTCCAGCGCAGCAGCGCCTCGACGCTGGCCACGCTGCGGCGGCGAAGGTCGATCACGGGCTGGTAGTAAAGCTCGAAGGCGCCGCCCTCGAGCGCCTCGCGAAGCTCGCTTTCGAGCGAGCGCCGCTGCTGCACGGCATCGTGCATCGAGCGGTCGTAGAGGCGCCAGCGCCCGCGGCCGTCGCTCTTGGCGGCATAGAGGGCGACGTCGGCGTGGGCCAGCAGCTGCTCGCGGTCGCCCTGGTCGTCCGGCAGGATCGTGACGCCCATGCTGGCCCCGGTGCGCAGGATCGCGCCGTCGAGGGTGAAGGGCTCGCCCAGGGTCTTGACCACGCGGTCGGCGAGGGCGGCGACGCTTTGCACATGCTCGTGCTCGCCGGCGATGATCGCGAACTCGTCGCCGCCAAGCCTCGCGACCAGGTCGTTCGCGCGCACGCAGCCCCGAACGCGCTTGCCAACCTCGACCAGCAGCGCGTCACCGGCCGAGTGGCCGAGCGTGTCGTTGACCTCTTTGAAATGGTCGAGATCGAACACCAGGAGGGCGATGCGGCGCCCGCTGCGGGTCGCCTGGGCGCGGGCGCGCTCCAGCTCCTGGTCGAAACGCAGGCGGTTGGGCAGGCCGGTGAGCGTGTCCTGGAGGGCCATCTGCTCGATCTGCAGCTGCGCGCATTTGCGCTCGTGGCTGTCGATGCGGATGCCCAGGAGCCGCCGCGGCGTGCCGTCGGGGTCGCGCTCGACCACCTTGCCGGACGCGATCAGCCAGCGCCAGCTGCCGTCCTTCATGCGGTGGCGGTGCTCGGAGCGGCAGATCGGGGTGCGGCCGGCGATGTGGTCGTCGAGGCGCTGGCGCATCGCCGCGCGGTCGTCGGGGTGGACCCGCTCCTGGAACGGCTCGTCGCGGCCGCTCAGCTCGCCCGGCGCGTAGCCCAGCATGGTCTCGGCGCGCGCGTTGTAGGTCGCCTTGCCGGTCCTGAGGTCGATGTCGAACAGCCCGGCGTCGGCCGCGTCGAGCGCGATCGCCAGGCGCTGCTCGCTCTGCTGACGGGCGAGCTCGGCGCGGCGCAGATCGCTGATGTCGATGGTCACGGCGATCAGTCGGACGACGCGGCCATCCCGGACCAGCGGCGACAGCGTGGTCCGCCAGCGCTCGGCCGGTCCCCCGAGGCTGACCTCGTACTGGACGATCCGCCCGGTGGCGACGCACGCGCGGTAGCGGTCGATCACCTGGACGGCGGCATCGAGCGCCAGACAGTCCTCAGGGCGCCTGCCGACCATCTCCGCGCTGGTCCGCCCGGTCGCCGCCTGAAACGCCGCGTTGATCGCCGCATAGCGCAGGGTCGCGTCCGGCTCGACGTCGACGACGAACATCGGCACCGCAAAGGCGTCGAGCAGCGCGCGCAGCTCTTCGGGGCCGCCCGAGAGGAACATCCGATCCCGCCACCTTTCGCTGGCCACCAAATCGCACCCTCCAGAGTGCAGCGGTCAGGCTTAAGGTTTCGTGGCCGGCGGGCTGGCCCGGTCGGAATTCATCAGGGGCGCGACCGGCGGCCGGCCGATCGTGCCGATGATCCGGAGCGGACCGCCGCCGCCGGACGTGCTAGAGAGCGACCAGCGTCGAGCGGGCCGCCACCTCACGCGGGGGGACAACGCCATGGACCTGGATGAGTTTCGCCGGCACGGGCATGGGCTGGTCGACTGGATGGCGGACTATCTGGCGGGCGTGGAGCGCTACCCGGTCCGTGCCCAGGTCGAGCCCGGCGCGATCGCCGCTCAGCTGCCGGCGGCGCCGCCGGCCGCGGGCGAGCCCTTGGAGCGGATCTTCGCCGACTTCGAGCGCATCCTCCTGCCGGGCATGACCCATTGGCAGCATCCGGGCTTCTTCGCCTACTTCCCGGCCAACTCGAGCCCGCCCTCGGTGCTCGCCGAGATGCTGACGGCGACCCTCGGCGCCCAGTGCATGCTCTGGCAGACCTCGCCCGCGGCGACCGAGCTCGAGACCCGCGTGCTCGACTGGCTGCGCCAGATGATCGGCCTGCCGGAGGGCTTCGCGGGCGTGATCCAGGACAGCGCGTCCTCCGCCACGCTGTGCGCGGTCCTGGTCGCGCGCGAGCGGGCGACCGACTGGCGGACCGACGAGCAAGGGCTGGCAGGCGGCCCGCAGCTCTGCTTCTACACCTCCGAGGAGGCGCATTCCTCGATCGAGAAGGCGATCCGGATCGCGGGCCTCGGGCGTCAGAGCCTGCGCCTGATCGCGACCGACGCCCATTTCGCCATGCGCCCGGACGCGCTCGAGGCGGCGATCCGGGCCGACCTCGCAAACGGCCTGCGGCCGGCCGGGGTGCTGGCCAGCCTCGGCACGACCGGGGTCGGCGCCATCGACCCGCTTAAGGCCGATCGGCGCGCTCTGCCGGGAGCACGGGCTCTATCTCCACGTCGATGCCGCCTGGGCGGGCAGTGCCTTGCTGCTCGAGGAGCAGCGCTGGATGACGCTCGGCATCGAGCAGGCCGACAGCTTCGTCTTCAACCCGCACAAATGGCTGCTCACCAACTTCGACTGCTCGGCGCATTTCGTGCGCGACCCTGACGCGCTGATCCGGACGCTCGCGATCCTGCCCGCCTTCCTGCAGTCGCGCGAGGCCGGCCAGGTGATCGACTACCGCGACTGGAGCGTGCCGCTCGGGCGCCGGTTCCGGGCGCTCAAGCTCTGGTTCGTGATCCGCAGCTATGGCGTCCTGCGCCTCCAGGCGATGCTCCGCGACCACATCGCCTGGACCGCCGAGCTGGCGGAATGGATCCGGGCCGAGCCCGACTTCGAGCTGACCTCGCCGCCGAGCCTTGCTCTGCTCTCGTTCCGCTACCGGCCGCCCGGGATCGAGGACGACGCCGCGCTCGATGCGCTCAACGAGCGCCTGCTGCACGCGCTGAACGATGGCGGCCGCGTCTATCTCACCCAGAACCGGGTGCGCGGCCGCTACGTCATCCGCTTCACGATCGGCCAGCTCAGCACCACGCGCGCCCACGTCGAGCGCGCCTGGCAGCTGATCATCGCGACCGCCCGCGGCCTGCCCCGCTAAGCCGCGAGCCGGTCTCGGAGTTCCGCCTCGGCCGCGGCGATCATGGTCCAGGCGAGCAGGCTGTAGGCGTCGACCCAGGCGCGCCGGGTTTCGGGCGTGAAGTCGCCGCCGAGCCCTTGCTCCAGGGTCCAGATCAGGGCCGCGCCGACCGTGGCGTAGTGCTCCGGCTCGACGCCATAGTGGGCATGGCGGCGACCGAGCTCACGCACCGCGGGTAGGATCTGGTCGAGCCGGTCGAGCGAACCGACCACGGTCCTGAGCGCCGCCATCAGCTTGGCGCGCTGGGCCGTCAGGTCGCTGCTGAACATGCGCCGCAGCCCCGGATCGAGCGCGAACAGGCGCTCGTAGAACATGGCCGCGACGGCGTCCCCGAGGGCTGCGACCTTGGCGAAGCTGCTCTTCACCAGCTGGATCTGCTCCGGTGTCATGGCAGGGTCCTCCTCCCGCCCGCCGGCCGGGCGACATTGCCCGGAGTGGCGATCCGGCGCAGATTGCAGGGCTTCGGTTACAAAACGATGTCCGGCAAGGTTTCAGTTGTTTCCGCAACAGGGGTGGATGGCCTGGCCGAATTGCGGAAAGATCCGGGCGGCGCCGGTCGCGCGCCCGGGCGCTGACCGAGCCGAGGCCGAAGGACAAGGCAATGAGCGTCTTCTTCGAGGTCCGCCACCGACGCCGCCAGCCGGCGCATACCGAGGTCCCGGACTGAGCGCCGCGCGAGCCGCAGCCGTGCCCGCGGCCGCGATCGAGGTCGAATCGGCGCGTCAGGCCGAGGTCGCGGAGCTGATCCGGCAGTCGGACGCCTATCTTGCGGCGCTCTACCCGCCCGCGAGCCGGCATGCGATCGACCTCGAGGCGCTGGCCGCGCCGGATGTCCGCCTGCTGGTCGCGCGGGTCGAGGGTCGCGCGGTCGGCTGCGTCGCCTTCGCGCTGGGGGCGGCGGGAGAGGCCGAGGTCAAGCGCCTGTTCGTCGACCCGGGCGCGCGCGGCCGTGGCATCGGGCGTGCGCTCTTGGCGCATCTCGAGCGCGCCGCGGCGCAGGCGGGCGTCAGCCTGCTCCAGCTGGAGACGGGGGTGAAGCAGCCCGAGGCGCTGGCCCTCTACCGCGCCTTCGGCTATGTCGAGCGTGGCCCGTTCGGCGCCTACCGGCCGGACCCGCTCTGCCTCTTCATGGAGAAGCGCCTCTGATTCAGGGAGAAGCGCCTCTGACCGTCCCGGGACGCTCGGAGTCGGTTCGGCGGGCGCCGGGCATGCGGGACCGGGCTGCACCATGCTTGGATTTTCGCTATATGGTGGCGAGCGGGGTCGATGGCGTTGTATGGCAAGGCGGTAGTCCAGGCGCAGATGCGCGCCGCCGGCCCGCGCGATTTCCGACCGAGCGCGTCTGAGGGAGACTTCGATGCCCAACCCGTTCGGCCAGCTTGGCCGCCGCACCTTTCTCCTGTTCGCCACGGCCGCGGCTGCGGCCTTCGGGTGGCGGCCACCGGTCTGGCCGCAAGCGGCCCCGGAGGCGGCGTCCGGCGCCGGCCTGGGGTTCGCCTTCAGCCATCCTGACAGCGCGATCGCGATCGGCCGGCGCTATCTCAGCCGCTATCCGGACCACGCCGGAGCGCGTGCCCTCGCGGACGAGCTGGGCCGGGCGGGGGCTGGCGACCTGGCGCGATCGGCGTTGCGGGCGCGCGTCCGGGAGGACTTCGAGCGCGGCGACACGGTCCTGCTCGAGGGCTGGGTGCTCGCGCGCAGCGAATGCCGCGCCTGCGCCGCGGTCGCGCTGGCGGCCGACGCCGCCGCTGCGAACCTGGGCTGATGATCCGCGAGCGCGCAACCGTGGCACCTGGAGGTCGCCGCCAGCAGGCGGCGGCGCCAACCCCTCGCTCCCCCTGACCACGCTGGCGCCATGGCTGGCTGACCATTTGACGGCTCTGCTCGCCTGAGGGCCGTCGTCGGCCGGGTCGCCGGGGGCAGCGGACCGGTCGCCGGCGAAGACCCCGCCACCCGGGCGTCGATCCTACCCAGGGATTGGGCTTGGCGCAGGACGCATTCAATGCGAAACAGCCGCCGCTCCGGTCCCGAGACGGCTCCGGTCGCGGCGAGGCCATACCGGCATGAAGCTCAGCGTCCGCCTCCTGATCCTGGTCCTGTTCGCGGCGCTGCCGGTCCTGGCTCTGCAGGTGCACGCGCTGCAGGCGGACCGGGAGCAGCGCAAGGCCGCGATTGCCGCCCAGGCGCTGAACCTTGCCCGCCTCGCGGCGGCGCAGCAGGACCAGTTCATCGAGGGTGCCCGCTATCTCCTGGGCGCGGCGGCCAAGCTGCCGGAGGTTCAGAACGGCGATGCGGCGCGCTGCGACGCCCGCATGGCCGAATTCCTCGAGTTGTTCCCGACCATTGCCGGCATCGGCGCGGTGATGCCCGATGGCGTGCAGTTCTGCAGCAGCCGCGCGAAGAATCCGGATGGGGCGATCAACCTCGGCGACCGCCCGTACTTCCAGGCGGCGCTGCACCAGAAGCGCCTGGCGGTCAGCGGCTTCATCATCGGACGCGCGAGCGGCATCCCGAGCCTCAACTTCGCCTATCCGGCGCTGAACGATGCCGGCGAGGTCAGGGCGGTGGTGGTGCTCGGATTCGACCTCACGCGCCTCTCGGGCTCGCTCTTGACCACGCCGCTGCCCGAGGGCGCCGCGATGAACCTGGTCGATGGCAACGGCATCCTGCTCGCGAGCACGCCGCCCGCCCCGGACTGGATCGGCCACCAGGTGCGTCAGGCGTCGCTCACCCAGGACATGGTCAGCCGGCGCGAGGGCGTGCAGGAGGCGGTCGGCATCGATGGCATCGACCGTCTGTACGGTTTCGCGCCGCTGCTCGCCTCGGCCGATCTGTTCGCGATGGTCGGCCTGCCCTGGTCGGCGGCGATCGCGGAGGCGGACCGCGGGTTCTGGCGCGCGGCGAGCCTGACCACCCTCGCCTTCGTCCTGGCGGCGGTGGCGGCGCTGCTGTGCGGCGAGATCTGGATCCGGCGACCGCTCGCGGCGCTGGAGCGGGTGGTCGGCCGCATGGAGGGGGGCGATCTCGCCGCGCGCGCCCGGCTCGAGGCCGGCAGCAGCCCGGAGCTCCGGCGCCTGGCGACCAGCTTCAACGGCATGGCGGCCTCGCTGCAGGCCCGCCAGGCGGCGTTGCAGGCGGGCGAGGCGCGGCTGCGCGCGATCGTCGAGACCGCCGCCGACGGCATCATCACGATCAGCGACCGCGGCATCATCGAGTCGGTCAATCCCGAGGTCCTGCGCCTGTTCGGCTACCAGCGCGCCGAGCTGATCGGTCAGAATGTCAGCATGCTCATGCCGTCGCCCGACCGCGAGCGCCACGATGGCTATCTGGCGCGCTACCTGCGCACCGGCGAGGCGCGGATCATCGGCATCGGCCGCGAGGTCACCGGGCGCCGCAAGGACGGCTCGGAAGTGCCCCTGTTCCTCTCGATCGGCGAGTTCCGCCTGGAGGGCGAGCGCCGCTTCACCGGCATCCTGCGCGACATCACCGAGCGCAGACGCTCGCAGGAGCGCCAGGTGCTGCTGATGGCCGAGATCGATCACCGCGCCAAGAATCTGCTGGCCTCGATCCAGGCCATGGTCCTGCTCACCAAGCGGCACGCGCGCTCGGTGTCCGACTATGCCGACACCCTGATCGGTCGCCTGCACGCGCTGGCGCGCGCCCATGACCTGCTGGCGCGCGAGAAATGGCTGGGGGCGCGCCTCCATGAGCTGATCGTGACTGAGTTTGCAGGCTATGTCGGCGAGGACAGCGCGGCGCTCGCGATCGCCGGCGACGATTTGATGCTCAGCCCGCGGGCGGCGCAGACGCTGAGCCTGGCCCTGCACGAGCTGACCACCAATGCGGCCAAGTACGGCGCCCTCTCGGTGCCGGGCGGACGGGTGGCGATCCGCTCCTCGGTCGAGCCGGCGGCCGCGGGTCCGGACCTCCTGGTCATCTGGACCGAGTCCGGCGGACCGGCGATCACGCCGCCCGAAAGCCGGGGGTTCGGCAGCGTGGTGATCGAGCGCGGCATCGCCCATGATCTCGGCGGCACGACCAACCTCGAGTTCGATCCGGCCGGGCTCCGCTGCACGATTCGCTTTCCTTTGAGCTGAGGCTCCGGCAAGCTCGATCCAGGCGCCAGTCGCTCTGGGGCGGAGGCTGCGGGACGATGGAACCGGCTGGAATCCTGCTTGTCCAGGCGAATTTTCTGAGCGCGGAACGGCTGCGGCTGCTGCTCGACCAGGCCGGCTATCACGTGGTCGGCATTGCCGGCAGGACCGACGAAGCGATGCAGCTGGTCGAGCGCCACCGGCCGGTGCTGGCGATCGTCGACATGATGCTGGAGATCGACGTCGACGGCATTCACACCGCGACCGAGCTCTTCAGACTGTATGCGCTCAAGATCCTGATCACGACCGGGTTCCCGGACTTCGTGACCAAGGCCGAAGGGGTCGAGGCGCTCGCCTGCGCGATCGTCAAGAAGCCCTATGCCGACGACGAGCTCCTGGCCGCGGTCGCCCGCTGCCTGGCGTGAGCAGCGGGCCACGCGCAAGCGTGAGCTGCCAGAGCCCGCTTTGCTGATCGTGGCGCAGGAGGCAGGTCGCGCGGCCGGCGCCCCGCATCTTAAGTCGCGACGGTCCGGCGCCAGCCAGGCGTCCTGGAGCTCGACCAGCTCCACCGGGCGGCGATCGAAGCACAACCGTCGGGGCGTCGCCTCGCCGCGATGACCGGCGTCGCATTCGGCCTGGATGATCACGACTTGGGCGCGCCAGGGGGCGCGTTCGGGTGGCTGAACGCGCCGAGGAACATGTCCCGGAACTGATCCATGCGCGCGACCGGCGGGCCGCGCTGGGGGCGCATGCCGGGGGTGAAGCCGAAGGCGAGAAACGGCTGGAGCAGCGCCTGCGAGCCGCTGATCACGTGCATCGGCACATCGCGGCCGGCGCCCTCGCCGGTGATCAGGGGCGCGGGCTGATGATCGCCGACCAGGATCAGGAGGGTCCGGTCGTCGACGAAGCGGGCGGCGTAGGAGGACAGCACGCCGAGCACGTAGTCGATCGCGAGCGCGTATTGCTGGCGCACCCGCTCGGGATCGCGCCAGACCACGTCGGGCGGATCGCCCTGCTCGGCCCATTGCGAGAACACCTGGCCATCGCCGATCGCCGACCAGCGCTCGAGCACGGGCGGGATCGGCGTCCAGGGCGCGTGGCTGCTGATCAGCGCCATCTCGGCGTAGAGCGGCGGATGCGGCCGCAGGCGCTCGAACCGCTCGAACGCGGCCAGCGTGTACTGGTCGGGCATGGTGATCCAGTTGTAGGGCTTGCCCTGATAGCCCAGATCCTTGGCCGCGTAGATCTTCTGGTAGCCGAGCAGCGGCCCCTCCGGCCAGGGCATGGTGATCGCCGGCCGGACCGTGACCGTGCGCCGGCCGGCCCGGTCGAAGGCCTTGGTGAGGGTCAGGCGGTCGCTCGTGACCAGGAGGTCGTAGAGCTGCTGGTCGGTGATCCAGAGCCCGCTCTCGAGGGTGCCATGGGCGAGCCAGGACTGGCCGCCCATGGTCGGCGAGGTGAGATAGCCGGATGCCGCGACCAGGCCGGCATCGGCGAGCCGGCGCTCGAAGGTCGCAAGCCGCGGCAGCAGCAGCTCGGCGTAGCGCTCCTGCTCGAGCGCGCTGCGGCCGTAGGATTCGATGTAGATCAGCAGCACGTCGGCGCGGCCCAGGCCGGTCAGCAGCGCGGCGCCCGGCGTGTCGCGGAAGGGGTCGCCCGCCGCCTTGCGCCGGAACTCGGCGAGGTCCGCGAGCATGGTCCGCCCCTGCCGCCATTCCTGCGCGAGCATCTCACTGGTGCGCAGCGGCACCGGGCGCCAGCGCGCGAAGGCCTGCGGTGCGAGCTGCTCCGCGACCATGAGGACCAGTGCCAGCGTCGCCACGCCGAGGGTCGCCCGCCGCCAGCGCCGCTCGGCAAGCACGCGCTGGGTGACGCGCACCGCCCTCACGCTCACGAGCAGGACCAGGACCGGGATCAGAGCGAGGCCCGCGAGCGCCAGCCAGCCGAGGATGCTGCCGAGCGTGCCGGTCAAGAGGTGCATCAGGGCCGATGCCAGCTGCAGATCGAGCAGCGGGTTGAGCGGGCGCGCGAGGCTCGCCCGGATCACCAGCTCGGCGAGTTTCAAAAGCGCGACCAAGGCGGTGGCGGCGGCGACCGCCCAGGCGACGATCCGCCCGATCCGGCCCTCGCGCAGGGGTGCGATCAGCGCCAGCGCCCCGAACAGCAGGGCGACCTCGCCCGCGAGTGCCAGCAGCGCGCCGGCGCCGAGGTCGGCCGAGCTCGACCGGCAGGTTCCAGACCAGCGACAGCCAGACGAGCGCGCCAAGGAGCATGGCGCCATGGCCCGGTGCCGCCCGCCCGGCGAGAAATTCCCGGCTCACGTCGCAGCCTCCAGCCGGGCCCAGACGTCGCCCGAGCGCTCCCAGGGCTCTCGGCGGGCAAGCCAGGCCAGGGTCTCCGGAGCCCCTCGCCATGCGGGCCAGAGCCAGCGCAGCCGCTCGCCCTCGGTGAGGTTGAAGCGGTAGGCGCCGAGCCCGGCCAGGCGCTCGACCGCCTCGAGGGCGACCCCGATCGCGGCCGGCAGGTATTCCAGCGACAAGGCCGGGATCGGCGCCGACAGGCCGCGCAGCGCCAGGGCCTCTGAGCCCTCGACGTCGAGCTTGCAAAAGCGCGGCCGGCCGAAGCGGGCGATCAGCTCGTCGAGGGTCGCAAGACGCACCTCGCACCGGTCCTGCCAGGTGACGCCGGCGAAGCTTCCGGTCCCCCGCACCTTCTGGGTCCAGCTCTCGGAGAGCGTGGTCACGGTCGGCGTCCGCCGGCTGATGTGCAGGGCCGCCCGGCCGGGCGTCGCGCCGAGCGCCGCCTCCACGACGATGACATCGGGGTCGCCGCGGAACTGCCAGCGCAGCCAGGCGGCGAAGTCCGGCTGCGGCTCGACCGCGATCACCCGCGCACCCAGGCGCGCGAAAGCAGCGGGTCCGGTTGCCGACGTGGGCGCCGACGTCGAAGGCGAGATCGCCTGGCCCAAGGAAGTCGCGGTAACGCTGCCGGAGCGCGCGCAGGCGCCAGGGCTGGCCGTAGTAGATCGCGAGCGAGCGGGCGAAGCCGAGCGCCCGGGCGAGCTCGCGCGATGGTCCGCGGCCCCTTCCGAGATCGGCCGCGGCCACTAAGATGCGCCGATCGCTGTGAGGAGGAGCCGCATGCGCTACGCCCTGGGTGCCGTCCGCGTGACCACCGACGACGACGCGTTCTGGATCGCGCCGACCGCGGTGGTGATAGGAAACGTCAAGCTCGCGCATAACGCCAGCGTCTGGTGGGGGGCCGTGCTGCGCGGCGACAACGAGCCGATCACCGTCGGCCTGAACTCGAACGTCCAGGACGGTTGCGTGCTGCACGCCGACCCCGGCTTCCCGCTCACGATCGGCCAGGACGTGACCGTCGGCCATCTCGTCATGCTGCACGGCTGCACGATCGGCGACAACTCCCTGATCGGGATCGGGGCGGTGATCCTGAACGGCGCGGTGATCGGCCGGAACTGCCTGATCGGCGCCAAGGCGCTGGTCCCCGAAGGCAAGCAGATCCCGGACAACTCCCTGGTCATGGGGGCGCCGGGCAAGGTCGTCCGCCAGCTCGAGGACAAGCACATCACCCGCATCCGCGAAGCCGCCCTGCACTACGTCGAGAACTGGCAGCGCTACGCCCGCGAGCTGCGAAGCGACGACTAAGGCTTCGCCGAGAGCCGCAGCAGGAGCTCGGTGAGTTCGGGTAGAGCGTCGGGATCGAGTACCTCGACCACGCCTTCTCGCTTGCGCGCGACCAGGACAGCATTGCCTTGAGCGGAGGCGTTGCTGAAGACCATCAATCTGTCCACCAGAGGCGTGAAGTGCCCCAGATTGTCGAGCGACCGTTGCCAGCGGCTTCTGATCTTGTCCTCCGGCACGTCGTGCCCGCCCATGCTCTTGCGCTGCCGAACGCGTTCAATCGCCTGCGCCACAGAAAGCAGAGCGACGTAGATCATGCCGATATAGCGGCCGAGCTCGCGGGCTCGAAGGACATGTCTCTCATATTTCCGCGTGCTCAGACGGTCTCGATCAGGATGCTCTCACCCGCCTCGATGGAGCGCTCGAGCTCTGCCTCCAGGTCGATGACGGCAGCCAGATTGGCCTGGTTTTCTGTCATCTCGGGGTGGTCGTGGCGCAGCTGCTCGGCGCGGACGTCCGGATTGAGATTCTTCAAATCGCCCAACTCTCTTCGGATATCCTCTCGACTTACGATGGTTGATTTGCCCGCGCCGTTGGCACCCGCGATGATCCAGAGTTCCGCAGAACCCATTGAGGGTCAGCGGGCATGCAGGTGGTGCTGCAGACGTTTCATCCACGTCGAGATCAGGTCCCGGATGGAGCGACGAGGCGGCAGCTGCCGCTGGTAGTCCTCAGCCGCGGCCCGCGTGGCGCTGCGGACATGCGCCGTCATGCGCGCCTCGAATTCGTCGGAATTCGAGATAGCGACGGCGGTCGACGGCCGGGTCCGAATGCTCAGCTTTGGATGCGCTCATACCTCGATCCCGCCCCGGACGGCCTTGTCCGAGAGCCAATATGGCGTCGCGCCCGCCCTCGGATCAAGGAAATCACCGTGCGGGTACGACTTGAAGGTCGGGATTGACAGGTCCGCTGCGGTCAGCGGTCGAGATCGCCCTCGCGCTTGAGCATGCGAAGGGCCTCGCGGAAGGCGTCGACCGTGTCGGCGAGATCGGAAGAGCTGAGCGCGGCCGAGAGAATGGCGCCCGGCCAGCTGTTGAAGTCGACGCCCTGGACCAGCATGGCGACGCGCAGGCGATGGGTGAGCCTGGTCTCCCGGGTCTTGAGCTCGGCGTAGGGCAGCGACAACGGATCGAAGTCGGCAGGCCGGATGGCGCGCCCTTGCGGATTGGTGAACAGATGCACGCCCGAGAAGCTGCCATAGGCAGCCCAGGGCACGTCCTCCGCCTCGAGCACCTGGTTCAGGCCTTGCCGGAGCGTCTCGCCGGCGGCGTTGGCGCGGGCGCAGGCGTCGGTCGTGGCGATCACCTCGAGCGCCGCGATGCCGGCCGCGGCCGAGACCGGGTTGGCGTTGAAGGTGCCGGGATGCTGGATCTTCTCGAACCCTTGCGCCGCGGCGGCCGCGAAGTCGAGCCGGGCGAGCACGTCCGCGCGCCCGACCACCGCCCCGCCCGGCAGGCCGCCGGCCACGATCTTGGCGAGCGCGCAAAGGTCCGGGGTGATGCCGAAATGGGCCTGGGCGCCGCCCGGCGCGACCCGGAAGCCGGTCACCACCTCGTCGAAGATCAGGAGCACAGCCCGGGCCGCGGTCAGCTCGCGGAGCGCCGCGAGGAAGCCCGGGCGCAACGGGGTCATGCCGAACGAGCCGCCGGTCGGCTCGATGATCGCGGCTGCGATGTCGTCGGCGGCGGCGAGCGCTTCGCGCAGGCCGCCCTCGTCGTTCGGGTCGAGCAGGACCACGTTCCGGGCGACCTCGGGCAGCACGCCGGGCGTCGGCGAGCCGTCGAAGTGGCCCGTGAAGCCCGAGGTCATGTGGTCGTGCCAGCCGTGGAAGTGGGTCCGGAAGCGGAGGATCTTGCGCCTGCCGGTGAAGGCGCGGGCGAGGCGCACCGCCATCAGCGTCGCCTCGGTGCCGGAGCTCGTGAAGCGGACCCGCTCGGCGCAGGGCACGAGGTGCCGGATCGCCTCGGCCCAGCGCACCTCGAGCGGATGGCTCGCGCCGAAGTGGGTCCCCTGCCCCAGCGCCAGGGCGACCGCGGCGGCGACCTGCGGATGATTGTGGCCGAGCAGGAGCGCGCCGTGGCCGCCGTAATAGTCGATGTAGCGGTTGCCATCGACGTCCCATTTGTACGGGCCCAGGGCGCGCTCGATGTAGACGCCGTAGGGCTCGAGGTGGCGGCTGTCGTGGGTGATGCCGCTCGGGAACAGGCCGCGGGCCTGCCCGGCGAGCCGGGCCGAGCCCGGCGTCCGCTCGCGCCAGGCGGCATCGATGGTGAGATTGGCGAGCAGGGCGTCGGGCATGGCTGCGGTCCGCGGGTTCAGGGCTGTCACCAAGCTGTACAGGGCGCCGCGCCGTTTGTCAGGCTGGACCTCCGATCACGAACCGCGCGGTTTGCCGATCAGGGGCCACATCCTAGATTGACGGCTGGGCTAGGAGCCTGTCCGAGAATTGAGATTTCGCTCGACAGCAAGGTATTGTGGTGATTCTGTGGGCAAGGCGCAACTCCTGGGGTTTGGGCGATGAGCAAGACCTTTCGGGCGTGGGACGTGGATCAGGTCTGGCTGTTGCCGCCGTCGGTCCACGACTTCGTGCCGGCGGGCCATCCGGCGCATCTGGTGCGCGAGCTGGTGCGCCGCGAGCTGGACCTTTCGGCGATCGTCGAGCCCTACGAGCGGGAGGAGCGCGGCCAGCCGCCCTACCACCCGGCGATGATGGTGGCGCTGCTGCTCTATGCCTACACCCAGGGCGTCTACGCCTCGCGGCGGATCGCCAGGGGCTGCGAGGAGCGGCTCGACATCATGGCGGTGACCGGCCTGCAGCGGCCGGATTTCCGCACCATCAGCGACTTCAGGAAGCGCCATCTGCCGGCGCTGGCGGCGCTGTTCGTGCAGGTCCTGCGGCTGTGCCGGCAGGCGGGGCTGGTCAGGCTTGGCCACGTCGCGCTCGACGGCACCAAGCTCAAGGCCAACGCGAGCAAGCACAAGGCGATGAGCTATGGCCGGATGACATCGGCCGAGGCGGCGCTCGCGGCCGAGGTCCAAGGCTGGCTGGCCCAGGCGGAGGCCGCTGACGCCGCCGAGGACGCCGAGCATGGCCCCGAGATGCGCGGCGACGAGCTGCCGGACTGGGTCGCCGACCAACAGGCGCGGCTCGAGCGCATCCGGGCGGCCAAGGCAGCGCTCGAGGCCGAGGCGAAGGCTGACCCGCCGTCGCCAGACGCCGAGCCCGGCCCGTCCTCGGGCATGGTCGATCATGGCCGTCCGGCGCGCGCCCCGGCCGCGCGCCTCGCTGCCAGCGCCGACCTTGGTGGTCGGCGCGAAGCGGCGCGTCCGCCGGCGCGGGCGCAGCGCAACTTCACCGACCCCGACAGCCGGGTCATGAAGACCAGGGATGGCTTCATCCAGGGCTACAACGGCCAGCTCGCGGTCGACGCCGCGCATCAGATCATCACCGCCCAGCGCCTGACCACCAACGGCAACGACCAGGCGGGCCTGGTCCCGCTGCTCGAGGCCACCACAGCCGCGCTCGGGCGTAAGCCCCGCGAGATTGACGGCTGGGCACCAAGGCAGGGCGGAGGGCAGGATGGCGCAGCACGGGCATTTCTTCTGGAACGAGCTGATGACCCGCGATCCCGAGGGCGCCAAGGCGTTCTACGGCGCCCAGATCGGCTGGCGGTTCGACAGCATGGCGATGCAGGACGGCGGCACCTACTGGGTGTGCAAGGACGGCGATCAGCCGGTGGCCGGCATCCTGGACATGAACCGGCCGGGTTTCGATGGCATCCCGAACCACTGGTTTGCCTATCTCGCGGTCGACGACGTGGATGCGCGGGTCAACAAGGCGAGCGCGGCTGGCGCCAAGCTGCTGCGCCCGATCTTCGAGGTGCCGGGCGTCGGCCGGATCGCGATCGTCCAGGACCCGGCGGGCGCGGTCATGGGCTGGATCACGCCCGCGTCGCGGTAGGCTCCGTCGGCCGGGCCTCGACGGCCACAAAGCGGGCTGCGGCCTTCGACCTCACCCGCCGCAGGGTGCCAGCCGGCCGCGGGCTCAGCTGCCCGGCAGGACCAGGACCTGGTGCCAGGGCAAGGTCGCGCGAGCGAGCGTGACGGTCGGCGTCTGGCTGATAACAACATCATGGCTCGCGCGCACCAGGTCGAGGAAGCGGGCGAGGGTGAACCGGCTGAAATAGTGCATCGGGATGACCAGCGCCGGCCGGATCTGCTCGATCACCTCGACCATCAGCTCCTGGGCCATGGTGAAGCTGCCGTCGACCGGCACCAGGAGCACGTCGATCTGGCCGAGCTCGCCCAGATGGACGTCGGTCAGCAGGTGGTGCAGGTGGCCGAGATGGGCGATGCACAGCCCTTGGGTCTCGAACACGAAGATCGAGTTGCCGTTGATCCGCACGCCGCCCGCCTCGCGCACGTTGGTCGGCAGGTTGCGGACGTGCAGGTCGAGGTAGGTGAGATCGTGACGGGCGATGCCGCCGCCAGGGTCCCAGCCGCGCAGCACATGCTCGATCCTGGGATCGGGATGGTCGGTGTAGTGGGTCGCATGCGCGTTGTTCATGGTCGCGATCGCGGGCGGGTCGAAGCCGCCGAGGAAGCCGTTGTAATCGGTGACCGCGCTCGCGCCGGCCGGGGTCTCGATCAGGAAGCTGGAATGGCCGAGGAAGGTCAGGCGCACGCTGCCGGCCGGCACGGCGGCTGGGCGGTTCGCCGCCGGCAGCACGCGTGCCGGGCCGTCGGCGACCGGGAAGCATTGCGCCCACGCCGGCGCCCCGACGGTCGCCGGCAAGAGCGCCGCGAGGCAGGCGAGCAGCCAGCGCCCTGGGCTCCGCCACGGACCGCCTGCGACATGCTTGGTCATGGCCCTTCCTCCGCCCGGCCGGGAGCGTGCGCGGGACTCGACAACGCCGGCCCGCTGTTGAACCCTAGCCGCTGCGCCGCGCAGAGCAAGCCCGCGCCGAGCGGCCACGGAGGAGTCACGAATGCCCGAGCCGAACCCGCAGATGGCCGCCATCCTCGCCCTGATCGCCGAGGCCATGAAGGACCGGCCGGAACGCACCTCGCTCTCGCCGGTCGAGGCCAGGGCCCAGACCAGCGCCACGACCGAAGCCTTCTGGAACGCCGACCGGCCGGTCATCTGGGCGGTCTACAACCACGAGATCCCCGGGCCGGGCGGGCCGGTCCGCATCCGCCTGTACGATCCGGGCATCGCGCGGCCGGCGCCGTGCCTGGTCTACGTCCACGGCGGCGGCTGGGTGATCTGCAACCTCGACAGCCATGACGGCGTCTGCCGGCGCCTCGCCCAGGCGGGCGGCTTCCTGGTCGCGAGCATCGACTACCGCCTGGCCCCGGAGCACAAGTTCCCGGCCGGCCTCGATGACTGCATCGCCGCCGTCCGCTGGATCGCCACCCAGGGCGCCGACTGGGGGATCGACACCTCGCGCCTGGCGATCGGCGGCGACAGCGCCGGCGCCAATCTGGCGCTCGCGACGCTGCTCAGCCGGCGCGATCAGGACGAGAGCCCGCTGCTCGCCGGCCTCCTGATCTACGGCGCCTACGCGGCCTATACGGCCGACTCCGAGACCGCATCACAGAAGGCGTTCGGCGACGGCAGCCATATCCTGTCACGGGACGACATGCGCTGGTTCTGGGACCATTACGTCAGGGACGAGTCGGACAACCGCAACCCGCTCGCGGTGCCGCTGCTGGCCGACCTCCGGGGTCTGCCAACCCTGATGGTGACCGCGGCCGAGCTCGACCCGCTGCTCGACGACAGCACGGCCCTGGTCGCCAGGCTCGAGGCAGCAGGCGTGCCGTACCGCTACGTCCTCTGGCCGGGCGTCACCCACGCCTCGATCCAGATGACCCGGATGCTCGATGTCGCCAAGGATCACATCGAAGACCATGGCGGCCTGGGTGCGCGGGCGGCTGAGCGCGTGAGGCGCCCGCGGGCGGCCGCCTTCTTAGCCTGGAACGGCGGCGGTCCGCCGAGCGTTGCCCGCTGAGACGGGACCAGGAACGGGAGCGGTGGCATGGATACCTACGAGCCTCGGCCGATCGACACCTCCGGGGTGGAGCTGGACCAAGAGCTGCAGCAGCTGACCGAGCAGCTGGCCGAGAACGCCCACGACCATTGGGCCAGGCGGCGCATGGCGGAGGGCTGGACCTTCGGCCCGGTGCGCGACGATGCCGCGAGGAAGCACCCCAATCTGGTGCCCTATGACCAGCTCACGGAGCCGGAGAAGGAATACGACCGCGAGACCGCGATGCAGACGCTGCGCGCGATGATCGCGCTCGGCTGGCGGATCGAGCCCCCCTGAGCCCGGCGCGGGCCGGATCGCCCGCCTGGCGGCGCCAAGGCTTACGGGTGGTCGGCCCGGATCGATGCCGGCTGCCCCGGGAGTTGGAGCTTCTTGCCGGTATCGGTCACCGTGGTGCCGTCGACCTTGAGGATCGAGACGTTGCTGTCGAGGAAGTTGCCGACGTAGAGATGGCTGCCGTCCTCGCTGAACGCGACGCCCTCGGGCAGGCGGCCGACCTCGACCTCGCCGGTCTTGGTGACCTTCTTGCCGTCGATCGTCAGCACCGCGACCTTGCCGGTCGGATGGGCGAACCAGGCGTCCTTGGCCACCCCGCCGCTGCCGTTCAGGAGCACGGCGACCGCGATCTTGCCGGTCGGGCTGATCGCGAAGCCCTCGGGCGCGTCGCCGACCACCACCTTGTCGATGGCGCGCGGCGGGTCGGCCTCGAGGTCGATCACGGTCACCGTGTCGACCTGGCCGTCGGAGCTGCCGGCGTTGCCGTTGTCGGCGGTCAGCGCGAGCTTGCCGTCCGGGGTGATGGCAAGATTGTACGGCCAGAGCCCGACCGGGATGTCGTAGCCGCCGTAGCTGACCTTCTGGCCATCGATCGTGAGCACCGCGACCTTGTGCTCGGCGAACTTGGCCGCGAGCGCCCGCTTGCCGTCGGGGGTGATCGCGACCGCCGCGACCTGGGCCTTCGCGTCCGCGGCGGCAACGCTCACGGTATCGATCAGCTTGACCTCCTTGCCGGCGATCGCGAGCACGCTGATCGCGTTGTCGGCGCGGTCGGCGACCAGCGCGAGGGTCCCCGCAGCGTTGATCGCGAGCCCCGAGGGTTGCTTGCCGACCTCGACCGTGGCGATCGGCATCGGCGGGTCGGCCTGGAGGTCGATCACGTAGAGCTTGTTGTCCGGCACGGGCTTCCAGGCGCTGCCCTCCTTGGTCCAGGCCATCGCGTTGGTGGCGATCGCGAGCGTCCCGTCGGGGGTGATCGCGAGGTTGGTCGGCGGCCCGAAGACCGAGTTCATCAGCGCCAGATTGGCGATGATCATGGGCTTCTCCGGGTCGGTGCCGAGGTCGACGATCGAGATCGAATCGCCGCCCGGCGCCGCGGTCACCACCTTGCCGGCAGCATCCCAGCTGACCTTCTGATCGTTGCCCACGATCAACAGCTCGGCACTCGCGATCGCCGGCAGCGCAGCCAAGGCCGCCACGGCCGCGCAGATAGGGAGGCAACGCCTGCTCATCGTCATCGTCTCCATGCCCCTGTTGGCCGCGTCCGGTGGCCTCCGGCCGGCATCGGCGCACGACCGCCCCCGCAAACCTCAGGCTTCTCCGCGCGCGTTTTGGTTGCCCGACTATACCTCCCAGGGAAGTCTCGACAACCCACTTGGGCCCCGATGGCCGCGGCCACCGTCGGAGGTCACCCCAGGGCGTTCGGCGATTCGAGTATTTTCTATCGTAAGGTGTGACCGGCTTCACAGACAACGGCCAACGTTCGATCGGACTGTCTGAGCATTGGTCAACAAGCTCCATAGGGCCGCCCGACGCGGGCGCTGGTCGACGGAGATCAGGCAATGCAAACTGGGCTACGCGAAGTTCCAGCCTCCTATCAAGGAACCGGCAACGGTCATGATCCAAGAGCGCAAGCTTTCTCGGGTCCGGCAGCTCGTGGCGAGCGCGCGCGAGACCGCGAGTTCATCCAGGTCTTTCTCAGCCACAAGCAAAAAGATCAAAGCGCGGCCGCCACTATCGGCAAGGTGCTCAGAGCCAAATCTGCCGACAGGATGAAGGTATTCATGGCCGAAGAGATCGAGACCGGGGCTGACTGGCAACAAACAATCGAGAGACAGCTCTACAACTCGGACTGGTTTCTACTGTTATTTACCGGTGTACAGGAAGATGATTGGGCTTGGTGCCATCACGAGGCCGGTGTCTTCTGCGGGATGATGTATCCAGACACCAATCGCGTCGTCGTCCTGTACCCGCCCAAGGTCAGCCTGCCAGATCCTTTAAAGAAGTACCAAGCGGTCAAATGCGAGACGACTGCGAATGGCGAGTCGGAAGATCTTGCTCGTTTCTTTAAGATCATATTCGGAGAGGAGCCGTACCCGAATTTCCGGCCCATCAACCGATACTTCGCCAACGAGGACGGAGACGCGAGACGGGAGGCCGCGGCCACCATCGTTCAGGCGATGGGCCGGCTGGTCGTGGAATCAATCCTGTCGGAAACGGTCATGATCGTGCAGGCGCCCAATGCCAAGCTGCTCGACGGCAGCGGGTTTCCGGAAGGCACCCGGATCAAACGGGGATCGCCGGCCATGCGCCTGTTCGAGCTCGGCGATATCGGCTTCCCCTGGAGCGAATTCCAGGAGCGGCTGGAACCGGACTTCCAGAAGGTGCTGGCGGACTCGTTCTGGCCGGCGATCTACCAGGCCTGCGCCAGGTCGGTCAAAAGCGGCCAGCTGGCATCGACCTCATGCCTTGCTGCGCTCGCCGGCAGATCAACGCCACTACACGCCAATCATCAGCCGCGTCGACATCGCCGGCGACCACAGCGCGACGTTCACGCTGACCTTCGTGCAGGCGGCGGCCGGAACCCAGCAGGATGTTCGTCACAAGAGCGTCGCGAGGATCTTCACCGCGTTGAATATGTCGCATCGGTTTCGCTGGGAGATCATCGACCCCTACAAGGACGCCGATCGGCTCCAGGATTTCGTCGAGCATCGGGCACGCGGCGGCGCCGGCAATGGCAGCGCCGGGCTCACGACCATTTGGGAAGCGATCACTCTGCTCGAGATCGAGTCGCGAAATCGCGGGGTCAACGATCGGGATGCGCTGCCGGCCGACTTCGGCCCGAATGCGCAAACGCGCGTGAGGGCGATGTTCGACCATTGGGCGATGATGCGCGAGCGTTTGCAGGAAGCGGCACGGGTCGGCGACGTCCCCGCCTTTGCGGCCGTTCTCAAGGACCTCGATCCTATCAGCGTCGAGTTTATCTCGCTGGCTTCGCAGCGCCTGGGCGAACTCGTCCGGACCGACGCATCTCAGCGCGACCAGTGAGTGAAGCGCTCGGCTTCGGGAGCTTTGGCGGGCACTATCCGGAGCGCTCGGCGCGGTGCGCCGCTGCCATCGCGCCGAGGGTCGGGAAACGGAAGTCGGGGTGAACCTCGGTGTCCGGCCGGTGGGTGGCACCATGGCCCGCCTGGCCGGCTCGCCGGTGGATCCAGCAGCTGGCGAGACCGAAGCGCTTGGCCGGGACGTGATCGTGGTAGAGCGATTCCGCGGTGTGCAGGATCTGCGCCTTAGCGATGCCCTGCTCGGCGAGCCGGGCCAGCAGGTACTCGAAGTTACGCGGATCGGGCTTGTAGGAGCCGACGTCCTGGGCGGTGTAGACCGCGTCGAACGCGACCTTGAGCTTCTCATTGCTGTGCGCGAAGGACGCGCGGTCGACGTTCGACAGGATGACGAGGCGATAGTGCTGCTTGAGATAGGCGAGCGCCTCGGCGCTGTCCGGAAAGGCCGGCCATTCCTTGATCGAGGCGCCGAACGCCTGCGCCGCCTGCGGGTCCGGCGCGATGCCGAAATGCGCCGCGATCGCGTCATGGACGCGCGCAAGGAGCGCCGGATAGGGCAGATCCGGGGTTGCCGCCTGCTGCGGCGCTTCGGCTGCGGCGAAGGCCGCCAGGATCTGCCCGCGGGTCGCGCCGACGCCCGCCCGCTCGAGCCAGGGCTGAAGCGCCTGCACGATGCCGCTCTCCCAGTCGATCAGGGTGCCGTAGCAGTCGAAGGTCAGGACCGAATAGTCGGAAAGCTGCATACCATCCCCTCCCCCGGCCCGGCGCTCCCGCGTTCGCGGCGAAGCCCGATCCTAACCCCGGCGCGCGGACCGCGCCACCGCGCTCCGTTGCCGGCCGATACCAGCATCCGCGATGCCCGCAGGCTCGATTCCGGGTTGTCGGTGGCAGCGTGTGACGTTAGTATGTTCATGTTTTGTTCATGACGCCGTTGCTGCGCGCGGCGCAGCCGCCCGTTGCCGACGCCTGTGCGATGCACAAATTAGGGAGGCTCCCCGATGTCCCGGGTCCCGGAGCGAGGCTTGGCAGGCGAGGCGACCATGCTCATGGCAGTCCATCGGACCGAGGTCAGCCGGATCACCGACTGGCTGATCGAGCAGGGCCTGCTGCGGGCGAGCTTCGAGACCTTGGTCGAGGGCTTCTGTGAGCGCCTCCTGGCGCTCGGCGTACCGATCTGGCGCGGCTACGTCAGCGCCCAGACCCTGCACCCCCGCTTTCGCGGCATGGGCGCCTCCTGGCACCCCGACCGGGGCATCAGCACCGATGTCTACATCCACCGGCTGACCCCGGCCGAAGGCTATCTCACCAGCCCCTTCAAGCGCATGGTCGACCTCGGCGTCAACGATCTGCGCGTGCGCCTGGACGTCAACGAGCCGGTCGAGTTCCCGCTGCTCGAGGAATTCCGCCAGGGCGGCGCCACCGACTATCTCGCCCAGCGCACCTGGTTCGGGGTCAACGGCAGCCTCGACGACAAGACCGGCCTGATCTCGTCCTGGACCACCAAGCGGCCGGGCGGCTTCACCGACGGCGACCTCGCGGCGCTCAGGCACCTGATGCCGCGCCTGGCGCTGGCGCTGCAGGCGAGGCTCGGCTACGACATCGCGGTCAACCTGCTCGACACCTACGTCGGCCCCGAGGCCGGCCGGCGGATCCTCAACGGCGAGATCCGGCGCGGCATGCTCGAGGTGATCTCCGCGGTCATCTTCTACGCCGACCTGCGCGGCTTCACGGCCAGCACCGACCGGCTCGCGCGCGACCGCGTGGTCGACATGCTGAACGCCTATTTCGACTGCCTGGTGCCGAACATCGACGCCTTCGGCGGCCAGGTGCTGAAGTTCCTGGGCGACGGCCTGCTCGCGACCTTTCCGCTCAACGGCCGCCCGGCCGCCGAAGTCTGCGAGCTGGCGCTCGATGCCGCCGCCAAGACCCTGGGCGAGGTGCGGGCGCTGAGCGCCGAGCGCGCGCGGGCCCAGCAGCCGATCATGGACCTCGACCTGGTCCTGCATCTGGGCGATGTCTACTACGGCAACGTCGGCAGCACCGACCGGCTCGACTTCACCGTGATCGGGCCGGCGGTCAACGAGGCCGCCCGCATCGAGGCGCTGTGCGGCCAGCACGACCGCAACCTTCTGATCTCGGAAGCCTTCGCGCGCGCCGCCAGCCGGTCCGCCGACCGCCTGGTCTCGATCGGCCGCTACGCGCTCCGGGGCGTTCGCAGCGCCCAGTCGCTCTACACGCTCGATGGGCTGTGAGGGCGGACGGCCTCTGATCATGTTCCCTTCCGCGACCTGCCATGGCCGCGGGCGACCGCTGACCGATTGCCCACGCGCAAGCTCCGGCTTACCTTCGGACACATGAGCATCGCGCCCGCCGACGGTCTCTATGATGAAGACTTCTTCGCCTGGACCCAGCTCCAGGCCAAGGAGTTGCGCCGCTTTGGCCGGACGCGGCCGAACGTGGCCCTCGACGTGAGGCACATCGCCCTGGAGATCGCGGATTTGGGGACGGAGCGGCGCGAACTCGCTGCGGAGCTGGACCGCGCGCATCATCGAGCATCTTCTGCTGCTCGAGCACTCGCCGGCCGGGGAGCCGCGACGTGGTTGGATCGATGAGGTCGTGAACTTCCGCGGCGACATCGAGCGGCGCCTGACCCGAAGCCTGCGGCGCGATCTCGAGCGACATCGCGAGCTGCTCTACGCCGAGGCGAGACGCAACCTGCAGCGGAAGCTCGAGCGTTACGGCGAGGCGGAGGTCGGGGCGCGCCTGCCCGAGAGCTGTCCCTGGACCCTCGACCAGATCCTCGGCGACTTCTGGCCGCCCGTGAACGAGCCTTGACGAAGGGCGTTCAGCTGGCGCCCCGGCCGCCGCCGATCCGGCAGCGCTGCGCCGGTGAGGTCGGCGCCGGTGGGCCTCAGAGGAAGCTCACGAGCGTGGCAACGTTCGAGGCCCGATGAAGCGTCCGGACGGCTGCCGCTCGGTGAGGTAGGCGCGACCGCGTTGTCATCAGGATGTCGCCGCGCCGAACGCAGCGCGCATCTGCCCCGGAGCATCGGTCCTTTCAGGCACGTACCGCCAATCCGATCAGCTCATCGGACCGCTCGAGCGTCTCCAATCGGAGCGTGGTGTCGACCAGACGGCGGCGCTGCTCGGGCGTCAGCAGGTCGGCCGCGTTGTCGTCGAACTTGGCGATGATCTCGTCCTGGGTCATCGGGTTGGCCGCCGAACCCCGGTTGTGCTCCTCGACCGCCTGATGGATTGCGCCATCGTTCATGACGATTCGGACCACGCCCTTGAACCGCTCCGGCCCAGGGAAGGCCGGATCGACCTCGACCTCGACCCGGTCGGCGAGCCGCAGGATCGCAGGGTTGCCGAGCGCGTCCGGGCCGTAGGCGTCCTTGCCGAGCCGGCCCGTGTGGAGGGCTTCGGCGAGCGTGTAGTGCATGCTGACCCGGGCGTGGGCGTCCGAGCGCGGCCGGCGCTTCTCGAGGGCCGGCTCGCAGACGATCGGCAGGATGTAGGCGGCGACCGGCACGACGATTTTTTCCACATCGCCGGGATCGATGGCGTGCTCGCGCCGGAGCCGCAGGAGCGCGTCGATGTACGGATGGATCACATGCGCGGCCGGGAACGGCTTGAAGGACGCCCGCCGGCTCTCCCAGTCGGTCCCGAGCCCGTCGCTGATGCGCCCGAAATCATTGACCGCGGCCGGGTCCTGAACGTGCGCAGCGAACAGGCCGAAGCGGCCCTCGAACACGGCTTCCGGACCGGTCGCGCCAGCCTTGGCGAGCATGGCCGCGGTGATCCCGCTCTGGGCGGCGAAGCCCGGGTGCAGGTATTTGGACTGGGTGCCGTCCACCCAGCACTGGAGAATACCGGCGGCGAAGCTGCCGACGATGCCGGCGGCATTCGCGAGCTCTGCGGCCCCGAGGCCGAGCAGCTTGCCGGCCAGGTAGGTCGCGCCGAAGGGCGCGAACAGGCCGGTCGGGTGGAAGCCGCGTTTGTGAAGCTGGCCCGGCGCGACGCTGCCGACCCGGCAGGAGATCTCGCTGCCGAGCGCGATCGCGGCGATCAGGTCCGCGCCGGTGACGGCTCTGGTCTCGGCCAGCGCGAGCGCGGCTGCGACCGAGGGTCCGCTCATGTGCACGATCGACAGGTTGTGGGTGTCGTCGAACTCCATCGCCTGCGCGAGCGCGCCGTTGGCGAGCGCCGCGCTCGCGAGGCCAACCCGCTCGCCGGTACCCAGGATCCGGGCGGGGCCGTCGGGTGTAAGCGCCAGCGCAGCTTTGCGCACCGCCTGCCCGAAGTCGGTGCCCAGCCCGGCGAGGGCGAGGCCGATCACGTCCAACACCCGCAAGCGGGTGTTTTCGACCACGTCCGCGGGCAGGTCGGCGAAGCTTAAGGCCGCGGTCCATTCGGCGAGGCGCCTGGAGAGAAAGGTCATCTCGAGGTCCTGTAGCCCCGAAGGTCATGCCATCCGGCTCGGCAGCCAGGCGACGATCCCGGGGAAAAAGTAGAGAAGTACGAGAAAAGCCAGGATGACGAAGACGAACGGCAGCACGCCGTAGACGATCTCGGTGAGCGGCACGTCGGGGCTGAGGCCGCGCAGCACGAACAGGACGATGCCGACCGGCGGCGTGATCAGCGCGACCTCGATCATCAGCACCAGGGCGATGCCGAACCAGATCGCATCGAAGCCCAGCGACTTGGCGATCGGGAAGGTGACCGGAAGGGTCATCAGCATCATCGAGATCGGGTCGATGAACATGCCGAGCACGACGTAGATCAGCCCGATCGCGCCCATCACGACCCAGGGGGCGAGCGCCGCGCCCTGGACGACCTCGACCATGCTCCGAGGCAGCCGCAGGTAATCGAACACCCAGCTCAGGATTGAGGCGCCGACCACGATCATCAGCAGGAACGAGGTCACGCGCACCGTCTCGAGCGCGGTCTCGTACAGCACCTTCGGCGTCAGCTTGCGGCGCAGCAGGCAGAGCAGGAAGGCGACCAGGGCGCCGACCGCGCCCGCCTCGGTCGGGGTCGCGACGCCGGCGTAGAGCGAGCCCAGGACGGCGATGATCACGACCGCGAAGGGAAGGGTCCCGAGAGTTGCCGCGAACTTTGCGCGCCAGCTGTAGGCCTCGCCGCGCGGCGCCGCGCCCACGACCAGCTTCGACCAGACCAGGACGCCGGCCATGAAGGCGAGCGTCAGCAGCAGGCCCGGCACGATGCCGGCGATGAACAGCACCGTGACCGGGGCGCCGACCGTGGTGCCGTAGATGATCATGGCGATCGAGGGCGGGATCAGGATGCCGAGCGTGGCGCCGGCCGCGACCACGCCGTAGGTGAGGCGGATGCTGTAGCCGCGCTTGACCATCTCCGGGCAGGCGATCGCGCCGAGCGTCGCCGCGGTCGCGAGGCTCGAGCCGGAGACCGCGGCGAAGATGGCCGCGGCGCCGACGCTCGCATAGGCGATCCCGCCCGGCAGCCTGCCGAACCAGCGCATCAGCGCATCGAACAGCTCGGTGCTGACGCCGCTGCGCAGCAGGAGCCCGCCCATCAGCACGAACATCGGCACGGCGGTCAGCGCGAACGCGTTGACGCTGCTCCAGGAGCGCTCGGCGAGCAGCGAGAGCTGGGGCTGCGGCAAGAGGAAATAGAGGCCGAGCATGCCGGTCAGGCCGAGCGCCAGCGCGATCCGCACGCTCAGCAGCAGAAAGACGACGAGGGTCGCCACCAGCAGCAGGGCGATCGGCAGCAGCGAGAGCCCGTGCGCCGACCCGTAGACCAGGCCCGAGGCCAGGATGATCGCCAGCACCGGCAAGGCGATGCGCGGGCCGCTCCAGGCGAGCGCCGCGGCGCCGAAGGCGGCCAGGATCGCGAGCGAACCCCAGTCGAAGCGCGTGCCTGGGATTTTCACCGGCAACGGCCCGAGCGCCGAGAGCAGGAGTGCCAGCAGGACCGCCAGCGCCGGCACGGACCAGCGCGCGAGCGCGCGCTCGGGCGGCTGCAGGCGCCAGATCCCGGCCAGGATCGCGAGCGCGAAGGCGACGTAGCCGAGTGCGACCGGCAGCTCGGGCAGCCATTGGGGGGTCGCGAGCAGACCCCAGTCGCGCGTGTCGTTGAGGTACTCCTGACGGTCGAAAGCGACCATCTGCCAGCCCGCGAACAGGACGAAGAACAGCCCGAGCCAGGCGGCGATCAGCTCGAGCCGGAGGCGCGCCGCGGGCCCGAGCAGGCCGAGCAGCAGCTCGACCCGGATGTGCGCCCCGGCGCGCTCGGCCGCCGCCAGCGCGAGGAAGGTCATGCCGACCAGGAGGTAGGTCGCGATCTCGGTCGCCCAGTAGGTCGGATCGTTGAGGGCGTAGCGGCAGAAGACGTCGAAGCAGATGATCCCGGTCATCGCCAGCAGGGCGAGCGCGCTCAGGCCGCCGACCAGATCGGACAAGCGATCGATCAGGGCCGGGACGACCAGCCGGTCGCGTCGCCCCGGCGCCCGGTTCAAGGTTTGCCTGGCTTCTGCTGCCATGCGGCGCCTCCCCGCGGGCGAGCCCTATCACCGCCGGGGCCTGCTTGCCAACCTCGAAGCATATCGTATGATCGTCATAACGGCGCCCATTTCGATGGTCGCGACAACCAAAACCACAGGAGGCGAGCGATGAGGGCAGCGCTGAAGCGCGGGTTCCGCCAAGGACTGCCGGGCGCAGTCGCGCTCGGCCTGCTGCTCGCCGCAGCAACCGCCCGGGCGCAGGACTTCGACCTGACCCTTGCCATGCTGCCGGCGCCGCATACCGCCTATGCCGCGATGATCGCGACGATCCCGGACCGGATCGCCAAGGCGACCAACGGCCGGGTCAAGATCACGCTCAACGATTCCCTGGTCGGCGGGCCGCAGATCGCGTCCGCAGTGCGCGACGGCCGGGTCCCGATGTCGGCGGCGGTGCACACCTATCTCGCGGCCGAGGAGCCGCGCATGGGCATCTTCAACCTGCCGGGCCTGATCGACGACATCGCCGAGTACAAGCTGGTGTGCGACGCCTTCTGGTGCGACGACCTCGCCAAGCTCTGGCTGGAGAAGTGGAACAGCGTGGTGCTGGCCGAGGGCGCCTGGTGCGTGCAGCAGCTGTTCTCCAAGGAGCCGATCCACACCACCCTGGACTTCAAGGGCAAGCGGCTGCGCGTGCACAACCCGCAGACCGCGACCCTGATGGAGGCGCTCGGCGCCAAGCCCACGCCGATGCAGCTCTCCGAGGTCATGCCGGCGCTCGAGCGCGGCGTGATCGATGGCCTGTTCACCTCGACCTGCTACGGCCACGGCCAGGGCTACGAGCGGCTCGCCAAGAACGTCCAGAACTGGAGCCTGGGCCCCATCAACGGCTGGGCGATCCTGATCAACAAGGACATCTGGGCCGGGATCCCGCCCGACCTGCAGACCGCGATCAGGGACGAGATGGCGAAGCTCCAGCACGAGGCGCTGACCGGCTACTACGGCTTCGTGCGCAGCGCCATGACCGAGATGAAGGCAGAAGGCGTGACCTTCTGGGTCATGCCGCAGGACCAGCGCAGGCTGATCTTCGATCCCAAGATCACCGACCCGGTCTACCAGTCCTGGTACGACCGCGCCGCCCAGGTCGGGTTCGACGGCCCCGCCTACGTCCAGCACGTCCGCGAGGTCCTGGGCAAGGACCTCGGCCAGTAGGCGTCCGTGATGGCGGGCAGGCCGGAGCGGATCAGGACGCTCGAGCCGGAGCACGATTTCCGCGTCCAGCGGGTCGCGGCGCCGCTCCGCCACAGCGTGCTCGAGAGCATCCGCTCCGCGATCGCGGTCGGCCGCTTCAAGGCCGGCGAGCGGCTGCCGGAACGCGACCTTTGCGCGCTGATCGGGGTCAGCCGCACCCTGGTCCGCGAGGCGCTCCGCCAGCTCGAGTCGGAGGGCCTGATCGAGGTCGTGGCGCATCGGGGCCCGATCGTCGCCAAGGTCACCCCCGAGCAGGCCGAGGGCATCTACCAGGTGCGGATCGAGCTCGAGGGGCTGGCCAGCCGGCTGTTCGCCCTGCGCGCGAACGAGGCCCAGCGCCGGGCGCTGCGGGCGGCGTTCGAGGAGGTCAAGCGGTCCTACGGCTCGGACGACCCGATCGTCCGCCTGAACGCCAAGAACCGGTTCTACGAATGCCTGATCGACGGCTCCGGCAACCAGGCGCTCGGCATCACCCTGCGCATGCTGAATTCCCGGGTCATGCTGCTGCGCGCGACCTCGCTGCAGGCGCCGGGACGGATGCCGGCGAGCCTGGCCGAGCTCAAGGACCTGATGGCGGCGCTGATGAAGGGCGACGGCGAGGCGGCGCGCGCGGCCGGGATCCGCCATGTGCAGAACGCGGCCAAGGCGGCGATCGCGCTCCTGCGCGCGGCCGCCGATCCGGCAGGACAGCGGGGGGAGGACGGATGAGCGGACAGAGCCTGGGCTTCGTCGGCCTCGGCCGGATGGGCGGTCCGATGGTCGGACGGCTGCTCGATGCCGGCCATCGGGTGACGGTCTTCGACACCAGCGCGGCCGCGATCGGTCCGCTCGCCGAGCGCGGGGCGACCCGCGCCGCGTCCGCAGCCGACGTGGCCTCGGCCGTCGAGATCGTCCTGATCAGCCTGCCGACCCCGGAGATCGTTCAGCAGGTGGCGCTCGGTCCGGGTGGGATCATCGAGGGCAAGCGGGTCAAGACCCTGATCGATCTCTCGACCACCGGCCCGGGCACCACGACCCGGGTCGCGGCCGGCCTCGCCGGGCGCGGCATCCAGCTCGTCGACTCGCCGGTCTCGGGCGGGGTCAAGGGCGCGCGCGAGGGCACGCTCGCGGTCATGGTCGCCTGCCCCAAGGCAACCTTCGAGACGGTCGAGCCGATCCTCCGGACCTTCGGCAAGGTCTTCTTCGTCGGCGAGAAGCCGGGGCTCGGCCAGGTCGTCAAGCTCGGCAACAATCTGCTCTCGGTGGCAGCGCTCGCGATCTCGTCCGAGGCGCTCGCCATGGGGGTCAAGGCGGGCGTCGACCCCAAGGTCATGATCGAGGTCATCAACGCCGGCACCGGCCGCAACAGCGCGACCGTGGACAAGTTCCCGCGCTCGATCCTGACCGGGACCTTCGCGCATGGCTTTGCGACCGGCCTTTCCTACAAGGACGTGCGCTTGTGCGTCGACGAGGCCGAGGCGCTCGGCGTGCCGATGGTGGTCGGCGCCGTAGTCCGCCAGATCCTGGCGATCACCAACGCCAGGTTCGGACCGGATTCCGACTTTACTTCGATGGCCAAGCTGATCGAGGAATGGGCGGGCGTCGAGATCCGGGGGTGACTTGAAGTTGCGAGCGAGCAGGGCCCAAGTGTAGCCAGTGCTGCTCCGGATACCCCGGAAGGTCGCTAGGCTGCGCACGACCTTGCTGCCGGTCAGGTGCGGCTGCCTCGATCCGGGATCATGCTGGGCCGCCGCACAATGACGGCATCGACGATTCGCTGGTTTCGCCGCTTAAGGGCGTTGCGAAGCAACGGATACTTCTCGGGCTCGGGTGTGTCCCGATCGTCGTAGATGTAAACGATCATCGAATTGAAAGGGGTTCGGCTCTCTGAAATAGAGGCTGAGATCGTCGGCTATCTGCGCTTCAAGGTCGTTGAGGTCGCCGGATGTCCGGAGGACCTTGACCTCCACGATGAGGCGCAAGCTCGTGATAGCAAAATCGAACCGGCCCGGCCTGAGGCCGAATCCCAGTATATATTGCTCATCCTCGAGTTGGTCGCCAAAATAGGGCCAGAGCACCGCTAGCAAAAAGGCCTGGACATCGGCCTCCTTATCAACCAGCCAGCGGGCAGGCATGGTTCCCTTGCGCGTAGCCTGCTTCTCCCATCGCCAGCGGCGAAAACTGCCTTGGGTTTCTGCCAGAATGCGGGCCACCTGATGAGCATCTGCCACGGCCGCTTCGGTAAGATCGTCGGTAAGAACGTCCAGCGCGCACAGCCAAACGGCGGCATGCAGCACCTCGCCCGCGCTCGGAGGGGAAATCAACAAGAAGACGTTTGAAGAGCTGCCGCCTGCTCGGAGTGTCAGGATGCTCCATCTCCGCAGGACATCAGACCACGTTCGCCACAGGCACAGGTCGAGCGCCGCCGGCCGCATTCGTCGAGTGCGGCGAGTTGCCGTCCCATCGGCCCTGTTCTCAAGAAGGTCGCCGGCAAGCAGCCGAGCTCGGTTGAGCCGCACGTCCGACCCGCTGTGCTGATCCAAAAGGGCGCGGCACCAAACCCTGCGCCTCTTCGAGTGATTCCACAGGTCCGGCCGCGCTCGCGTTATCGCGCGTAAGCCGTCTGCAATTCCAAGAAGGGCAATCGCGTCCCCGCCAAGTTCGGCCTGGGAATGAGCAGGACGGTGGCGTTGGCGATCAATGCATTGAAGAAACGTGCGCGCGGCATTCTCGTCGCGTGTCTGAAAACACTCCAAGCAGAGACAGAAACCAGACCGGGCCAAAGATGGATAGCCGCCAAACCGGGCCGCATCCAGGCATTCGTCCAGGCACATTCCCGGAAGGAGCGGCGGCTGATCCGATGGTGTAGCCATCGTTCCAAGTGCACGGATCAGGAAACCCTGTATCTTGCTGGGCGCGCGTGGCCGAAACCCCTCTGGACGATGCCGCGCAAAAAAGCAGAGCAGGTTTCCGAGAATATCCTCGCAAGACATCAGAGAAACCACATCGCCCGGCGTTCACGCATCTGGGCAAGGGCTGAACCGTCCCAACCGGGAACAGCGCGGAGATTGGCAAAGAGGCTGGCGATCCAGCGTGAATACAGGATGGTCACCGGCTCATCAACGGGAAGAAACTACGCCATGACATGAAGGAAAAGTGGTAGGCCTGTCTGACGAGATACGTCAAGTCAGAAAAATCCGAGTCCGGATGTAGTTCAAGAGGAGAGGGCGTGGCATGCCCTGATCCCAACTCTTGACCTCGCGCGCGCCGACGAGTTGGAGGAGCGCCATTCGCGGACCGAGAAGCAAGGCGGTCCCGCGGGTTGGTGCGACGACGCCTTTAGTGGCTTTCCGTCGCTCCTCCTGCGACCAGTACCCGATGCCGCTCTGTGCAGGGTCGAAGATCTGGTATGGGTGCTGCTGGGCGAGGTCGACAAAGGCGGACTCGACCGGATTCTCCCCGCGCAGGTCTTCCACGAGCCCCTGGCCGCTTTGAGCTCCAGGCCCTTCGGCGGCTTGTAGACCGTGGAATACCAGCCAGACCGGATCGCCTGCCTGCCATTTGTTCTGCTCGCGGACGCAGCCGATGCTCTCCGAGGACACCCGAGAACGCTTCCGGATAGTCTTCGAATGCGGCTTCACGAGTGGTTTCCCATACGAGATAGCGTCCATCGCGTTGGAAGAGCGTCGTGATCCCGAGATATCGAGCGCGCTGCCCAAGCCGGCTGCTCATGATCTCTGTGCAGCCGATCCCGATCACGAGCTCATGCGTGGCGACGCCGCGTGTCGAGATCACCCAGGGGACGCCGCCGATTTTTGCATAGGTGGCCAAGGCCAAATTGTTCAGGGTATAAGCCCGTCCAGTTTGCTTCTCGACAGTCTCGAGGCGGACGGCCTGAACCGGCACGCCCGCGCGCATGAAGCGGGCCTTGGCGACGTAGTAAGGATTCTGGCTGGACGGTCTTTGCCGGTGCGCCGCCCTGACCTGAACAACGGCGAGGGCTGGTGACTGCGGCAAGTCGTCAAGAATGCGGCCTGCGGCCGCGTCGTAATCTTCAGCCGTGTCGCCGCCAATCTCGGCGAATTGGAAACGAACGTTGGTGAGACGAAACTTCCCAACGAGCCCGCCAGAAAATCTGCCGCCCTCTTCATCAAGGCCGTCACGGAGCAATTTAGCGAACTGATCCATGCGGCCCCTAGTCTGCTTGTCGCAGAGCACCGCTATGACCGGGCTATTGATCGGATTGTGGGTGTACTGGAACGGGCCGTACTGCCTCACACCCTGATCGGGCTGATTGGCCTGGTCGTGGCCGCTCGGACCGAAAAGCATGGCAGGGCGCGTTGTCTCGATGATCCGAGGGAAACGCGCATCGGATTGATCCAGGAGAGGTCCGAAGCTCGCGCTAGGACCGTTGCCCAATGTAAGGTTCAGTGCCTGTGGCCCGCCCCCTTGTGCGGACCTGTTCATCTCTTCGAGGGTGCGCCTTATCTTCTCAAGCTTGCCATCGCCGCTTAGGTAAGGCGCCCGGCTGTGCCGCAGTCTGGCCAGGGCGCCGGCTGCGACGCGCGGATAGAAGCTCTTGACCACTGCCTCCAGGGTTTCGCGGCGCGGCTCAAGGAACACAGCGGATGCAGCGACACGATCTGTATCGGCATCATCGCGAAGATCATCGAGGACAAGTGTGTCGTCCTCGATCCCGCTCACCCGTCCGAGCAGACGCAGACGCGAGGAGGACAGGCTCTCATCGTTGTCTGCCAGAAGGCAGACGTAGGAGCCAACAGCATCAAGGCCGCGTTCCATAATCTCTGAAACGGGAATATCAATCACATTCGACGTGCCAACATCGGCGATGAGGCCGAGCCAAGGCGGGCGGTCAGGGTCAGCAGGCGTCAGCAGCCGAAAATCGAAGGACCATTTCGCGAGGACATCGAGACGCCGGTCCGGCCTGCCAACACCAAGCTCCTTCAAAGCGGTGGCGAGAAGCCTATCACGTCCGCCAAGGCAGATCAGCGGCCGGTGGTGCCGTAAATCGTCCGGCTCTGCGAGAGCCAACGTCGGAAGCAATGTTCCAGCGCCTCGGCTAGAAGAAGGAGGTTCTCGCCAACACGCACCTCCGATATGTCGCCCATCGGGGCGATTCCAGGCTGGTGGGCGATACTGGCGATAGTACCGTCCCTAGCGTCGAAGCGAAAGGCATGCGTCTTTCCGTGTTGCCGGCGGAGTTCTTTAACGGTCTCGGTACTCTCCCGATCGAGGCGTCCGATTGAAGTTGTGTCCGCAGAGAAAACCACTGGCGAGATCGCCAAGGTCAGCAGGGAACCGTCATGACGCTCGGGCGGAGGCTGCAGGGAACGTCTCATGATAGTGATGTTATTTGCACCACCTTACTGCATGCAAGCGAAATCGTGTGGGGAGGTTACGGGGACACAATACGGAGGTTACGGGGACACAATACGCGATTGACCCAGTCGGAGGAGGCTCATAAAGAGGCCGCTCATGGCGCGTCCCGCCCGCATGGTCGCGCCTCCGGCCTGCCGCATCATGTCACCCAGCGCGGCAACCGGCGGCAACCGACCTTCTTCAATCAGGGCGACTACGCCCGCTACCCGTCGCTCCTGGCGGAGCAGGCCAGAGCCGCAGGCATCCAAAAATCGCCCGCGGCTGGGGAATTTCGTGACACTGCGATCGATGCGCCAGACGGCGACGCATCCAGGCGTGACTTTGCCCTCGAAATGAGCGCTTTTGGGGCCGAATCCACGCGGTTTTGAGGCCGAAATCAGACGCATCGCGGCTCCCGGAAATTCGCCGAAAAATCCAAAACCGTTGAAATTGACGAAAATCCATCGATGCGCCACATGTGTCGCATCCGTGCGTCACTTTGCGCCCGAAATCAGCGTTTTCCGGCCGAAATCCGGACGGTTTCGAGGCCGAAATCGGCGGTCAGATCGCTAATGTGGCGAAAAACCATGCCACCGCAAAGGCTTACGGACACCGCACACCCTGTCGCCTGATGCTACAGAAGTGTCGCCTGGTGGCGCATCTCCGGCCTCCCGGAAATTCGCGGCCGCGCCCCGAAAACTCCCGGAAATTTGTCATGGCGGCCGAATTTGGTCATGACAGCGCCGCTTCGGTCGGCTCGTTGAGCCAGGCGCGCCGAATTTTCCTCGGAGATCGCCGCCGGCGGCAAGAATTTTCCGATTTTCCCGTCGCGTGGCGCGCGGGCAGAGCTTGGGCAGGGAATCCGCCGGCTCCAGGAAGTGACAGATCACCGCAGAGGCGCCGAGGACGCGGAGACGAAAGGCACGAAGTCTCTCCAGGTTGACCGGTCTCGGAATATTTTCCGCATCAAATCTCGTTGGCAAGGAATTTCCGCGCGGTCGGTCTGGCACACAGGTGCACGATTCCGTGCACTGGAGCTACACTTGGGGCGCGTCTGGGCTTGCATTTGTTCCTAGGCGATGGCAACATTCTGGCAACGCCGTGCGGCGCAAGGCCCCGCCGGCGCGGCCGTCCGATCCATCCCGTGAACGAGGCGAACCCATGACGAGCGACCTCCAGCCGACCGCCCGACGAGCCGCCAGCCGCCGCAACGGCGCCCGCTCGCGCGGGCCCAGGACCGCGGCCGGCAAGGTCCGCAGTTCCAAGAACGCGCTCAGGCATGGCTTCGCCGCCCGCAGGCTCCGCGGCGCTCCGGGGCGACCACCGGAGGTCTTCCCGCTCCCGGCCGCCTACCGAAGGCGGCCCTGGGAGCCAGGGAAGCCTGGGAGCCAGCCGCGCTCGACGACGAGAACCCGGCGGAGCTCCGGGCCTTCGCGGCCGCGCTCCAGGCGGAGCTGGCGCCGGTCGGCCGCCTCCAGACCGATCCGGTCGGCCGCATCGTCATGGCCGCCTAACGCGCGCGGCGCGCCATGCCAGCCCGTCGCCGCCGCTTCTGCAACCAAACGAACCCGAGAAAACGGTCTGGAACAAAGGGTTGGCTTTCGGCGGCAAGCTCCGCTTGGTCGTTCGTGGCCACGAGGCGCTGGCGCAGACCACGCAGAGCGGGTAGGGCTTACTCCGATCGAGCGAGCGGGAGGCCATGACAATGCAACGCTATCAGATGCTGATCGGCGGCGAATGGGTCGACGCCGCCGCCGGCGAGACCTTCGAGTCCGAGAACCCGTTCCTGGGCGGGCCCTGGGCGCTGGTGCCGAGGGGCGCGCCCGCCGACGTCGAGCGCGCGGTCGAGGCCGCCCATGACGCCTTCCGGGCGCCCGGGTGGCGGCGGATGAGCGCCAGCGCCCGCGGGCGCGCTGCTGCGCCGGCTCGGCGATGTGGTCGCAGCCGAGGCCGACCGGCTGGCCGAGCTCGAGACCCGCGACAACGGCAAGCTGATCACCGAGATGCGCGCCCAGCTGCGCTACCTGCCGCAGTGGTTCCACTATTTCGGCGGCCTCGCCGACAAGATCGAGGGCCGGGTGATCCCGATCGACAAGCCCGGCGTGTTCAACTTCACCCGCGAGGAGCCCTACGGCGTGGTCGGCATCATCACGCCCTGGAATTCGCCGCTGCTGCTCGCGGCCTGGAAGCTCGCCCCGGCGCTCGCCGCCGGCAACACCGCGGTCTGGAAGCCGTCCGAGTTTTCTTCGGTTTCCGCCCTTGAGTTCGGAAAACTGTTCGAGCGCGCGGGCCTGCCGCCCGGCGTGGTCAACATCGTGACCGGCTTCGGCAACGAGATCGGCGACGCGCTCGTGACCCACCCCAGGGTCGCCAAGGTCGCGTTCACCGGCGGCGACAAGACCGGGGCGGTGGTCTATGCGTCCGCCGCCCGCTCGATCAAGCCCGTGACCCTCGAGCTCGGCGGCAAGTCCGCGAACATCGTGTTCGAGGACGCGGTGCTCGACGATGCCGTCAAGGGCGTGGTCTCGGGCATCTTCGCCGCCACCGGCCAGACCTGCATCGCGGGCTCGCGCGCCCTGATCCAGCGCCCGGTCTACGACGAGTTTCTCGAGCGCCTGCTGGCGCTGGCCAAGACCGCGCGCATGGGCGACCCGCTCGACGACGCGACCCAGGTCGGGCCGATCACCACCCGGCCGCAATACAAGAAGGTGCTGGAGTACATGCAGATCGCCAAGGACGAGGGGGCGGTCTGCGTGCTCGGCGGCGGGCCGGCCACCCGGCCGGAGTGCGGCCAGGGCTGGTTCGTCGAGCCCACCATCTTCACCGAGGTCCGCCCCGACATGCGGATCGCCCAGGAGGAGGTGTTCGGCCCGGTGCTCTCGATCATCCCGTTCGACGACGACGACGAGGCGGTCGAGATCGCCAACGGCACCCTCTATGGCCTGGCCGCAGGAGCCTGGACCCAGAGCATCAGGCGGGCGCTGACCATGGCGGAGCGCCTCGAGGCCGGCACGGTCTGGATCAACACCTACCGCGCGGTCAGCTACATGTCGCCGTTCGGCGGCTACAAGCGCTCCGGGATCGGCCGCGAGAGCGGCCAGAGCGCGATCCGCGAATACCTCCAGGAAAAGAGCGTCTGGATCGACATCAGCGGCAACGTGCCGAACCCGTTCGTCCTGCGCTGATCAGACCAGAATGCGGCTGGCCTGCGATACCGGCGGGACTTTCACCGACCTCGTGGTCGAGGCGGACGGGCAGCTCCGCATGTACAAGTCCTCGACCACGCCGGACGACCCGATCGAAGGCGTTCTGGATGCGCTGGCGCTGGCCGCCGCCGACGCCGGCCTGCCGCGCGCCGGGTTTTTGGCCCAGGGCGAGACCTTCATCCACGGCACGACGCGGGCGATCAACGCGATCCTGACCGGCCACACCGCGCGCACCGCCTTTCTCACGACCGAGGGCCACCCGGACATCCTGGTGATCCGGGAGGGCGGCCGGATCGAGCCCTTCAACTTCACCGTCCCCTACCCCGAGCCCTACGTGCCGCGGGCGCTGACCTTCGAGATCCCGGAGCGGATCGGTGCCGATGGCCAGATCGTGAAGCCCCTCGACGAGGCGGGCGTGCTGCGGGTGATCGCGCTGCTCCGGGCAAAGCAGGTCGAGGCGGTCGGCGTCTGCCTGCTCTGGTCGATCGCCAACCCGATCCACGAGCGGCGGGTCGGCGAGCTGCTGGCGGAGCATCTGCCCGAGGTCGCCTGCACCCTCTCGCACCGGCTCAACCCGACCCTTCGCGAGTACCGGCGGGCGTCCTCGACCTGCATCGACGCCTCGCTCAAGCCCTTGATGCGCGACTATCTGCATGGCCTCAAGGGCCGCCTGCGGCAGGCGGGCTTCGGCGGCCGGGTGCTGATGGTGACCTCCCAGGGCGGGATCATGGACGCCGATGACGTCGCCGAAGCGCCGATCCACGCCATCGGCTCGGGCCCGGCGATGGCCCCGGTCGCCGGCCGCTACTACGCCGCGAAGGACGCCGCGACCGACACCGCGATCGTGGCCGACACCGGCGGCACCAGCTACGACGTCAGCCTGGTCCGCGAGGGGCGCATCCCCTGGACCCGCGAGACCTGGCTCGGCCAGCGCTTTCGCGGCCACATGACCGGGTTCCCCTCGGTCGACGTCAAGAGCATCGGCGCGGGCGGCGGCTCGATCGCCCGGGTCGACGCCGGCGGTCTTCTCCATTGTGGCCCGGAGAGCGCGGGCTCGAGGCCCGGCCCGGCGTGCTATGGCACTGGTGGCAGCGTGCCCACGGTCACCGACTGCGCGCTCCTGCTCGGCTATATCGACCCGGCGTTTTTCCTGGGCGGCGCCATGAGCCTCGACCTCGAGGCCGCCCGCGGTGCGCTCGAACGTGAGGTCGCGAGCAGGCTCGGGCTCGGGATCGAGGCCGCGGCGGCCGCAGTGCTGGCGCTCGCGACCGAGAAGATGGTGGGCGCGATCGAGGAGATCACGATCAACCAGGGCATCGACCCCGGCGCGGCGGTGCTGATCGGCGGCGGCGGTGCGGCCGGCCTGAACGCGGTCGCGGTCGCCCGCCGGCTCGGCTGCAGCAGCGTCGTGATCCCCGAGACCGGTGCTGCGCTCAGCGCCGCCGGTGCCCTGATGTCCGACCTCGGCGCCGAGTACGGGCAGATGGCGTTCGCGACCAGCGGGCGGTTCGATGCCGGGGCGGTCAACGCCGTGCTCGCCGGCCTCGAGGCGCAGTGCCAGGCGTTCATCGAAGGCCCCGGCGAGGGCTCGCTCGAGCAGCGGATCGACTACACCGTCGAAGCGCGCTATCCGCACCAGATCTGGGAGATCGAGGTGCCGCTGCGGGCTGAGCCGCTTCGGGACCGAAGCGGACCTGCGCGCCCTGGTCGCGGACTTCCACGCCACCCACAAGCAGATCTTCGAGATCAGCGACCCGGACTCCGAGATCGAGCTCGTCACCTGGCGCGCCCGGGTTCGCTGCCGGCTGCGCGCGGGCGGCTCGGGTCGTCTGGTGGCCGGCGCCCCGGACGCCCGGATCGAGAGCGGGCGAAAGATCTACTTCGCCGATGTTGGCTGGGTCGAAGCGACCGTCCGCCGGTTCGAGGCGGTCGATGCCGAGGTCGCGGGGCCGGCGATCATCGAATCCTCGTTCACCACGGTCGTGGTCGATCCCGGCGCCGTTGCCCGCCGGACCGCCTCCGGCAGCCTGTCGATCACGGTCTGAGGGCGCCGCCGGCCATGACCGAGCCGACCCGGATCGACGGCGTGCGCATGGCGATCCTCTCCAGCCGCATGGAGAGCATCGCCCGCAAGATGCAGAACACGCTCTTCCGCACCGCCCGCTCGGGCGTGCTCAACACCGCCCATGACTTCTCCTGCGTGATCCTGACCGCCGACTGCCGCCTGCTGGCGGCCGCCGAGAGCCTGCCGATCCACATCATGATCGGCCCCGACCTGATGACCAAGGCGGTCCTCCGCCACCATCCCGAGCTCAAGCGCGGCGATGCCTTCCTGCACAACTCGCCCTACGAGGGCAACTCGCACGCCGCCGACCACTGCCTGATCGTGCCGGTGATCGACGACGCCGGCATCCGCCGCTTCTTCGTGCTCGCCAAGGCGCATCAGGCCGATTGCGGCAACGCCCGGCCGACCACCTACATGGGCGCCGCCCGCGACGTCTACGAGGAAGGCGCGCTCATTTTCCCCGCGGTCAAGGTCCAGGAAAACTACCAGGACATCGAGGACATCATCCGGATCTGCCGGATGCGGATCCGGGTGCCCGAGCAGTGGTGGGGCGACTATCTGGCAGCGCTCGGCGCCGTCCGGATCGGCGAGCGCGAGCTTTTGGACCTCGGCCGGGAGGTCGGCTGGGACGCGCTCGAGCGCTATGCCGAAGCCTGGTTCGACTATTCCGAGCAGCGCATGGTCGAGGCGATCCAGAGGCTGCCCAGCGGCGAGATCACGGTCCGCTCGACCCACGACCCGTTCCCCGGCGTGCCCGATGGCATCGCGGTCGACGCCAAGGTCGCGGTCGACGCGGAGCAGGCCAGGATCACGGTCGATCTGCGCGCCAACCCGGACTGCCAGCCCTGCGGCCTCAACCTCACCGAGGCCTGCGCGCGGAGCGCCGCCATGGTCGGCATCTACAACGGCCTGATCGACCACCGCGTGCCGCCCAACGCCGGCAGCTTCCGCCGGGTCGAGATCCTGCTGCGCGAGAACTGCTGCGTCGGCATCCCGCGCCATCCCTACAGCTGCTCGGTCGCGACCACCAACCTCGCCGACCGGGTGTCGAACCCGGTCCAGGTCGCGCTCGCCGAGCTCGCCGACGGCTTCGGCATGGCCGAGACCGGCCCGATCATCCCGCCCGCGGGCGGCGTCATCTCGGGCCGCGACCCGCGCCGCCAGGATGCCCGCTTCGTCAACCAGGTGCACCTCGGCCTGACCGGCGGCGCCGCCACGCCCACGACCGATGGCTGGCTCACGATCGTCCACGTCGGCAACGCCGGCATGTGCCGCCACGACACGATCGAGGTCGACGAGCTCCACCATCCGGTCCATATCAGCCAGCGCCGCCTGGTCCCGGACAGCGAAGGCGCCGGCCGGTTCCGGGGCGCGCTCGCGGCCCATGTCGAGTTCGGCCCGACCGAGGGCTGCCGGCTGGAGGTGCTCTACACCGCCGATGGCACGCTCAACCCGGCGGGCGGCGCCCGCGGCGGCGGGCCGGGCAGCAAGGTCAAGGCGCTGAAGCGCGAGCTGAGCGGCGAGCTCACGCCCCTGCCCAACTGTCACGGCGTCACCCTCGAGCCCGGCGAGCGGATCGTCTCCCATTCCGCGGGCGGCGGCGGTTACGGCCCACCCTGGCAGCGCGATCTCGAGCGGGTCAGGCACGATCTCGACGAAGGCTGGATCACGCCCGAGCGCGCGGCGGCGATCTACGGCGTCCTGCTCGATCCTTCGGGCGAGATCGACGTCGGCGCTACCACGGCGCGCCGCGCCACCCTCGCTGAACGGTCCTGAGCCGGACGCCCACGACTTGGAGGAGCTTCATGCGCATTGACAAGATCGAGGACCTGCACTGCGACGCCGGCTGGCGGACCTGGTCGTTCCTCAAGATCACCACCGACGACGGCCTGGTCGGCTGGTCCGAGTACAACGAGAGCTACGGCAGCCGCGGCCTGACCGCGGTCATCCGCAAGCTCGCCGACCACCTGATCGGCCGCGACCCGCGCCCGGTCGAGCGGCTCACCGCCCTGCTGCATGCGATCACGCGCCAGGCGCCGGGCGGGCTGATCCAGCAGGCGATCGCGGCCCTTGAGAACGCGCTGGTCGACGTCAAGGCGCGCGCGCTCGGCATATCGGTCGCCGAGCTGCTCTCAGGGCCGGTGCGCGAGCGCCTGCGGCTCTACTGGTCGCATTGCGGCTCCTACCGGCTCGACCACTTTGCGACCATGGGGACCTCGCCGGTCCGCTCGCTCGACGACATCCGAGCCCTCGGCCAGGAGGTCCGCGAGCGCGGCTTCACCGCCCTCAAGACCAACATCTTCTGCTTCGACCAGGGCGCCCCCTACATGTACCAGCCGGGCTTCGCGCGCAACGACGGCTGGCCGGAGCTGAACGTCGACCAGCGCCTGCTCGGCATCATCGCGGCCCAGATGGCGGCCTTCCGCGAGGGCGCGGGGCCCAAGGTCGACCTCCTGCTCGACCTCAACTTCAACTTCAAGACCGAAGGCTATCTCCAGGTCGCAAAAGCGATCGCCCCCTATCGCCTCATGTGGCTCGAGATCGACAGCTACGACCCGAAGGCGCTCGCCTCGATCCGTCAGCAGGCCGGCACGCCGATCGCGTCCTGCGAATCCCTGTTCGGCCGCCGCCAGTTCCGGCCCTTCTTCGACGCCCAGGCGGTCGACGTCGCGATCGTGGACGTGCCCTGGAACGGCATCCTCGAAGGCATGAAGATTGCCGCCATGGCCGAGTCCTACGAGGTCAACTGCGCGCCGCACAACTTCTACGGCCATCTGTCGACCATGATGAGCGCGCAGTTCTGCGCCGCGATCCCGAACTTCCGGATCATGGAGATCGACATCGACGACGTGCCCTGGAAGGATGAGGTCGTGAGCCCGCCGGTCATCGAGGCCGGACACCTGGTCCTGCCCGACGCGCCCGGCTGGGGCGTCGAGGTCAACGAGGCCGCGATCCGCGCCCACCCGCCGAAGGCCTGAACGCCGGGCGATCAGGCCTTGGCGGTTGATGGCCGGTTCGCCATGCCGCCCAGGGCCTGCGCTGGGACGTGAGGCCGGCTCGAGATTGGCGGCGAATCGACACCGTTCGCGCGGACGCTGGCGTGGCTGAACTATCCTTCGTTGGAATTTGATGATGATCGGCTGACGATCTCTTGACGTCGTCGTGCTGCCTATCCATGTCTTGCGGCAGGAATGAAGCCCAAGGCGAGTTCACCGCACGGAAGGAGGCGGACCGCTGTGAGCTCGAGAAGGGTTGACACATTCCCGTGCAAGCGACCGAAGTAGGAAGGGTAAAGTCCATGGAGCCGAAGCTATTGGCCCGACGATGCCTAGGTGCGCTGGCCCGGGTTCTCGCAACACGCATGCGAGTATCGTGGGCAGGCACACGAGAGCGGGCCTTCGATACATCGCAGCCTACACAGGGGCTGTTGAATGAACAGGTTCGAGGTGTCTGTCGGAACTACTGACTTCACCGATATCCAGTGCAATCTGGATCCTTCCGCGCCGGATGAGGATCAGGAGCGTGTTACAGAAAGCAAGGTGCGCTTCTTCGTAGTCAAGGCGGCGGTGGTCGCTGCTTTCGCGATTGCTGGGGTGGCTGGTCTCTATGGCTTCGCGAGCGGAGACTGGTCCATTTTGGCGAAGGCGTGGGCGGTGGCTGCTGGGCCTGCGGTCGGTGCGGTGCTCACTCGATATCTTGGAGTTCCCTGAATGGGACAAGTCACAAAGACCACACGCGTTCAGCTTGAGCTTCCCCCTCGAGCTTTTGAACGACTGGTAAAGCTCAAGTCGGAGACCGAGGCTGGAACCTATTCGGAGGTTCTGAAAAATGCCCTTCGCCTATATGATTTTGCTGTCGAGCAGTATCAGCAAGGTCATGAACTCATGCTGAAAAGGACTGATGGCGCGATAGTCCCCGCACTCATCTTCCGACCTTGAACTGCACTGGGTTGAGTTCGATCGGGGTGCACTGCCAGCGTTCATTGATGCGCAGGCGGTCGACGTGGCGATCGTGGACGTGCCCTGGAGCGGCATCCTCGAGGGCATGGCGGATCTGCCGACATGGCCGAGTCCTACGAGGTCAACTGCGCGCCGCACAACTTCTACGGCCATCTGTCGACCATGATGAGCGCGCAGTTCTGCGCCGCGATCCCGAACTTCCGGATCATGGAGATCGACATCGACGACGTGCCCTGGAAGGATGAGGTCGTGAGCCCGCCCACGATCGAGGGCGGTCACCTGATCCTGCCAAAGACGCCCGGCTGGGGCGTCGAGGTCAACGAGGCCGCGATCCGCGCCCATCCGTCGAAGGCGTGAGCGCTGACGCTAGTCGAAACTTGGGAGGGAAAGAGGATGTGCACGCCCTACGTGGTCGACGAAGTCACGAAAAAGAAGATCGCGGCCTGGAGTGCTCAGCGCCACAAGGCGTCGACCAGCCCGTTCGGCAAGGGCGACGAGATCGGCATGCTGAACCTGATCGACGCCCGCTCGCGCGATGCGATCCTGAGCCGTGCCGATGCCGGCAAGGTGTTCGATCTCGCGGTCGACCACTTCGTCGGCATGCCCGCCTGGATCGCCGCCAACGACCCCGGCTATCAGATCTGGATGACCCACACGCCCGGCGGCGAGGAGGTCGACGACGTCATGGGCATCGGCGCGCAGGCCAACGAGCTGATCTCCTACTCGGGCGATGCGGTCTCGATGTACACCCACTGCGGCACGCACATCGACACCCTCAACCACTTCGGCTACCACAGCGAGCTCTTCAACCACTTCAAGGCCAAGGACCATCTCGGCAGCCGGCACTGGGCGGTCGCGGGCGCCGAGAAGCATCCGCCGATGATCGCGCGCGGGGTGCTGCTGGACGTCCCGGGCGCGCTCGGCCTCGACGAGCTGCCGCCCTCCTACGGCATCGGCCCGGACGACCTCGCGGGCTGCCTGAAGCACCAGAAGACCGAGCTCTACCCGGGCGACGTGGTCCTGGTCCGGACCGGGCGCATGCGTGCCTGGCCCGATCCCGGCGCCTACACCACCAACGCGCCCGGTCTCAATCGCGCGGGTGCCGAGTTCCTGGCCAAGGCTGGTGCCATCACGATCGCCGGCGACAACCTCGCCCTCGAGCACGCGCCGTCCGCGGACCCCGAGAACTGGCTGCCGGTCCACACCTACCTGCTGGTCGAGGCGGGCGTGCCGATCATGGAGATGGTCGACATGGAGGAGATCGCGGCCGCGAAGCTCTACGAGTTCTGCTTCTTCGGCGCCTGCATGAAGCTGCGGGGTGCCACCGGCGCTCCGATGCGCCCGGTCGCGATGCCGCTCAAGGCTTGATATCGGTCCCGCGAAGCTCCTGTTCGCGGGGCGCGCCTGCCGCGCCGCCAACCCAGGCGCGCAGATGAACAGTTCGGAGAGTGGAAAAAATGCCGGTCGGCACGAAGTATGTCTTCATGGCGAGCATGGACATAGCACCCGAGAAGGAGGCGCTGTTCAACGAGGTCTACGACCAGGAGCACATCCCGAACCTCTTGAAGGTGTCGGGCGTCCTGGCGGTGACCCGGGTCAGGAGCGAGCCGTTCGCGTTCAACATCGGCGGCGAGCGCAAGGCGATGCCGGCCGCGAGCCCGCGCTACACCGCGATCTACGAGCTCGCAAGCCCGGACGTGCTGGCGAGCGAGGCCTGGGCGCAGGCGGTCGAGGCGGGCCGCTGGCCGGGCGAGGTCCGCCCGTTCACGAGCAACCGCCAGCACGCGCTCGCCAAGGTGATCTCGACGCCCGGCGGCTGAGGCCCGTCCGTCGGCTCAACCGTAGTCGACCGGGGTGCACTGCCAGCCCTGGTCGTGGCGCTGCCAGTAGAGGTTCTTCAGCCGGGTCGTGACCGGGCCGGGCTCGCCGTCGCCGACCGGCCGGTGATCGATCCGGGTGACCGGCAGGATGCCGCCCGCGGTCGAGGTGATGAACACCTCCTCGGCCGCCCTGAGGTCCGCCGGCGAGACCTTGCCGATCACCGCCTCGGCGTTCTGCTCGGCCAGCAGGTCGAGCGCGGTCTGGCGGCTGATGCCGAGCAGGCAGGTGCCTTCGGGCGTGGTCACCCGCCCCTCCTTGACCGCGAACACGTTGAAGCCCGGGCCCTCGGTGACGTTGCCGTCCAGATCGAGCAGCACCGGCATGTCGCAGCCCTGCTCGTAGGCCTCGAACAGGCCCCGGGTCAGGTCGCCCCAATGGAAGTTCTTGATCGCCGGGTCGACCGATTGCGGCGGGATGCGCAAGACCTCGCTGACGTGCAGATGGATGCCGCGCGCCCGCATCTCTTCGGTCGCGATCCAGACGAACGGGATCACCAGCGCATAGAAGCGGTTCTGGCAGCGGCGCGGGTCGCGGGTGCCCCTGGGCGGCGTGCCGCGGGTCAGGATCACCTCGACATAGGCCTCGCGCAGGCCGGTGAGGCGCACCAGGCGCATCAGGATCGCCTCGACCTCGTCGCGGGCATGGGGGTTGGTCAGCCTGAGGCCGGCAGCGCTCTTCTCGAAGCGGTCGAGATGCTGGCCGAGCCGGAAGAAGCGCCCCTTCCAGACGTGGATCACGTCGTAGGTGCAGTCCGAGCGCAGGAAGCCCCAGTCGAGGATCGGGATCCTGGCCTCGCTGATCGGCACGTAGTCGCCGTCGATGAAGGCGGCGCCGTCGGGATAGATCCCGACCTCGTCCGCGTCCCGGATCTGCTCACGCGCCGTCGCCATGCTGCCCCCCTCGTCGGATCTGGTTTTGCGGCGGTCGCGACCCTAGCACCGGCGGTGCGCAGGGCCAAGCGGCGTCAGATCTCGATCAGGCGGTTGGGCAGCTCGTCGGTGTCGTCGGCGGTCCTTGGAAAATGCTCGGCCAGCCGGTCGCCGACCTGGCCGATCGCGGCGAGGAAGCCCTCGGCGATCCGGCCCTCGCGCACCCGCTCGACGAAATCGGCGACCGCCTTGTCCCAGGTGCCGGGCGGCACCAGGGCATTGATGCCGGCATCGGCGATGATCTCGACGTGGTGCTCGGCGACCGCGACGAAGATCAGCACGCCGGTGTGCGCCCGGGTCCGATGCAGGCCCTGCTCGAAGAACTGCTCGCGGGCGAGCCGGCTCGCGCGCCGGCGCTTGACCGCTGCCGGCACCAGGGCGAGATGCACCGCCGGCAGGTGGGCGATCAGGGCCAGGACGACGAAGGTCGCCGCCTGGACGAGATAGACCAGCCAGGCGCTCAGGCCCGGACGGACCGCGAGCAGCAGCGCCGGCAGCAGCAGCGCCGCGAGCGCCGGCCAGAGCAGCGGGATGTAGCGGTAGTCGTCGGCGGCCGCCGCGATCACGGTGACCAGCTCGCCGCTGCTCCTGCGCTCCGCCGCAGCGATCGCGTCGGCGATCTTCTGCCGGTCCTGATCGGTCAGGAACGCCATAGTGTCTGCACCCGATGGGTCACCAGCTGCCCGAGGCGCCGCCGCCGCCGAAGCTGCCCCCGCCCCCACTGAAGCCGCCGCCGCCCTGCCCGCCACCGAAGCCACCCGCAGAGCCACCTCCTTGCTGGCCGCTGAAGCCGCCCGGCAGGATCAGCGGGCCCCCATAGCCCCGCCGATAGCGTTGTCCGCGTTGGCCGAAGAAGTGGTTGAAGAGGATGATCAGGATGACCGGCAGGACGATCGCCAGCGGAAACGGCCAGGGCGGTGCCTGATCCTCGACCCGGACCGGCGGCAGCGCCGGATTGTAGCTGCCGCCCAGCGTCTGGATGATGGCGGCGACGCCCGCCTTGATCCCGGCCGGGAAGTCGCCGTCCCGAAAGCGCGGCAGGATCTCGCCCTCGATGATCGTCCGGCTCTTGGCGTCGGTGAGCTCACCCTCGAGCCCGTAGCCGACCTCGATCCGGACCGCGTGCTCCTCAGGCGCCACGATCAGCAGGGCGCCGTTGTCCTTGCCCTTCTGGCCGAGCCCCCAATGGCGGCCGAGCTGGTAGCCGTAGTCCTCGATCGGCTGGCCCTGGAGCGACTTGAGGGTGACGACCACGAGCTGATCATGGGTCTGCTGCTCGAAGGCCGCGAGCGCGGCATCCAGCTCCTGCTTCCCGCCCTCGCTCAGGAGACCCGCATCATCGACCACCCGGCCGGTGAGCGCCGGAAACGCAGGCTCTGCGCCCCGGACGGCCGCGCCCGCCAGAAGCAGGCCAAGCAGCAACGGCAGGACGGCAAGTACGCGGCGCATCGGCGGCATCGGAAAAGGGCTCAGAAGCTGACCTTGGGCGCCTGCTCCGCGCCGGCGGCGGCCGTGAAGCTCGCCTTCGGCTGGGAGCCGTAGATCATCGCCCACAGGCGGCCCGGGAAGGTCCGGATCTCGGTGTTGTAGGCCTGGACCGCCTGGATGTAGTCGCGGCGCGCGACCGCGATCCGGTTCTCGGTGCCTTCGAGCTGGGATTGCAGGGCCAGGAAGTTCTGGTTCGACTTCAGCTCCGGATATTTCTCGACGACCACCATCAGGCGGCTGAGCGCGCCGGTCAGCTGGGCCTGGTTCTGCTCGAACTGCTTGAACGCGTCGGGGTTGGTCAGGACGTCCGGCGGCAGCTGCATCTGGCCGACCTTGGCGCGCGCCTCGGTGACCGCGACCAGCACGTCCTGCTCCTGCTTGGCGTAACCCTTGACGGTCTCGACCAGGTTCGGGATCAGGTCGGCGCGCCGCTGATACTGGTTCTGGACCTGCGCCCAGTCGGCGTTGACCTTCTCGTCGAGGGTCGGGATCGTGTTGATCCCGCACGCCGTCAGCAGCGGCAGCAGGAGCAGGAACAGCAACCCGGCCGCGCGCGCGGGGCGGCGGCCAGGCGAGGTCGGAAGCATCGTCAGGTTTGCTGCCAAGGGAGGAACTCCGGTTGCCTCGAAATCCGGGCGGTGGGCCAGCGCGGAGCCGAGCTGGCGGAGGGAGTGGGATTTGAACCCACGAGGGGCTTTCGCCCCAACACGCTTTCCAGGCGTGCGCCTTAAACCGCTCGGCCATCCCTCCGCGGCGGCGCCAAACATAGTCAGCCCCGGAAGGCGAGGCAATCGTCGGCCGCCTGCGACAGCGACGGCCTGTTGCCTTGGGGGACCCCAGGCTCGTATGAACCATCCCATGCGCACCTTCGGTTACTGGCTCGGCGTCGCCCTCCTGATCGCCGGCGCGGCAGCGGCGCTCGCGGATCTGGTGACGGTCGTCCGGGGGGCGCCGACCACGTTCAGCCCGGGCGCGATCTGGTTCCACATCAACGCCAACAGCCTGGTCGGCTTTCAGGCCCTGATCGAGAAGGGGCCCCTGCCCTGGCTCTGGCCGCCGGTCCGGGAGCTGCTGATCCTGCCGTCCTGGCTGATCCTGCTGCCGCCCGGCCTCCTGCTGGTGTTCGCCTGCCGGGGCGGCGCGCGCGCCTGAGCCATGGCCCTGGCCGCTCCGCCCGCGATCGCGATCCTCCTGCCGCCGGCCGAGCAGTTCGGCCCGGAGCGCGCGGGCGCGATCGCCCTGCACGTCCGGGACGTCACCCGGGCGAGCCGCTTCCGGGACCGGATCCGGATCTACGGCGCGCCGGTCGAGCGGCCGTTCGAAGGCTTCGACTTCTGTCCCCTGCGCCCGGCCTGGCATGGCCTCCGGGGCCGCAACCTCGGCCTCGCCGAAGCGCTCCGCCGCCGGCTCGCAGGCCATCAGGACGTGCTGGTCGAGGTCTACAACCGGCCCAACATGTTCGCCCATCTCGGCGCGCGCACCGATCTGCCGCTCACGCTCCGCCTGAGCAACGATCCGCGGACCATGCGCAGCGCCCGCACGCCCTCGGAGCGCGCCCGGCTGCTGGAGCGCGCCGAGGCGATCCTTTGCGTCAGCGACTACGTCTTGCAGCGCTTTCTCGACGGTCTCCCGGGGACTGCCGACAGCGGCAAGCTGCAGGTTCTGCGCAATGCGATCCCGCGCACCCTCAGGGCACCGCCCGACAAAGCGCCGCTGATCCTGTTCGTCGGCCGGATCATCGAGCAGAAGGGGCTCGCCGACCTGGTCACGGCGCTCGAAGCCGTGCTGCCGCGTCATCCGGGTTGGCGGGCGGAGATCATCGGCACCAGCCGGACCCGGCGGCGTGCCGAGCCGAGCGCCTTCGAGGCTGCCCTGCGCAAGCGCTGCGCCCGCCTCGGCGGGTCCGTGCAGTGGCAGGGCTATCTGGCCAACGATCAGGTCATGGCCCACTACCGGCAGGCGGCGATCGTGGTCCTGCCCTCGCTCTGGCCCGAGCCGCTCGCCCGGACCGCGGTCGAGGGACTGGCGAACGGCTGCGCCGTGCTCGCCTATCCGAGCGGGGGCCTGCCCGAGGTGCTCCGCGGCCGCGGCCTGCTGGTCGAGCCGGCTCTGCCCGCAGCGCTGGCCGAAGCGCTCGAGCGGGTGATCACGGACGAGGCGCTGCGCGCCCGTCTGCAGGACCAGGCCTGGCGCGATTACCCGTTCGACATCCAACCGCTGGCGGATGCGGTCGACGACCGGCGCGAGGCCATCCTCGCCGGTCTGAGGAAAGCCGCCTGAGGTGATCGCCGCCCTCGCAACCCGGGCTTCGAGCTCCGCCTGGCTCGACCGGCTCGGCCGGGTTCTCGTGATCGCTCTGCCGGCGCTGTTCCTGATCGGCCGGGCGCCGGCCGACATCGCGGTCTCGCTGATCGGCCTGCTCCTGCTGCTGCGCAGCGCGCTCGACCGTCGACTGGGCCTGGCTGCGGACGCCCTGGGTGGCCGTCGGCCTCGCGATCTGGCTCTACCTGATCCTTGCGAGCGCGTTCGCCCAGGATGTTGCCGGCGCTTACAGCCGCGCCCTGCCGTTCGGGCGCTTCGTCCTGTTCGGCGCAGCCCTCCAGCACTGGCTCCTGGTCGATCCCAGGACCCGCCGCGCGCTCCTGATCGTGCTCGGCGCGGCGATCGCCTTCGTGCTGCTCGACTGCCTGCTCCAGTATGCGACCGGGCGGGACATCCTCGGCCGGGGCATCGAGGACAAGCGCCTGACCGGGCCATTCGACGACAAGGTCCCGGGCAGCTTCATCGTCAAGACCTGCTTTCCGGTCCTGGGCCTGGCCTTCGCCCTTGCCGCCGCCTGGAGCCGCAGCCGGCGGATCGCGCTGGCGGGCGGCCTGATCCTGGTCCTGGCGCTCACGGTCGCCTTGACCGGCGAGCGGATCGCGCTGGTGATGCTGGGGATCGGCCTGGTGCCGTTCATCCTCCTGGTGCACGAATTGCGCCTGCCGCTGCTGCTCGCAGGCGGCGCGGCGCTGGCCCTGACCGTGGGCGCGGTCGTGCTGAGCCCGGATCTCAAGACCCGCCTGATCCACGACACCGGCTACGACCTGCACGATTTCTGGGACCGACGCTACGGCGAGCTGTTCCTGCGCAGCGTCAGGATCTGGCGCAGCGAGCCGGTCATCGGGATCGGCCTCCGGAACTTCCGGCACCGCTGCGCGAACCAGCACTTCAAGCCGCTCGGCCCGGTCGAGGACCGCTGCTACACCCACCCGCACCAGATCTATCTGGAGTGGCTGGTCGAGACCGGTGCCATCGGCCTGCTCGGTTTTCTAGCTCTGCTATGCCTTTGGGGCCGCGACCTGACCCTGGGCCTGAGGACGCTTGCGCCCGAGGACTACCCGATCGCGGTCGGCACCCTGGCGGCCCTCCTGGTCTTCCTGTGGCCGCTCCGCTCCAGCATGAGCTTCTTCTCGAGCTGGAACGCGATTCTGTTCTGGCTGATGCTCGGCCTCGCCCTGGCGCTCTGCGCCCCACGGGCGCCCGCGCGCTGACCGCGAGGTCGCCGGAGGCCTCTGGTCGTCACTCCATGATCGCCTGGTAGACCAGCTGCTTCACCTCCCGACGGTACCAGGCCCGGCTCGGCCCCGGTGCCTGGGTCATCATAACGCCGACCAGCTGCTCCGCGGGATCGACCCAGAAATAGGTCCCCGCATAGCCGGCCCACATGAACTCGCCTTGCGATCCCGGAACCGCCGCGATGCCCGCTCCCTGGCGGACGGCGAACCCCAGACCGAAGGTGTAGCCGGGCGTGCCGAGGAGCAGCTCGCCCGGGGTGACCGGCGCCTCGATCCGCGTGCCCAGATGATCCGAGGTCATCAGCCGGATCGTGGTCGGGCTGAGGATCCGGACGCCGTCGAGCTGCCCCCCGTTCAGCAGCATCTCTGCGAACCGCGCATAGTCGCTCGCGGTCGAGACCCCGCCGGCACCGCCGGAATCGTTGGCGGGCGGCGTCGAGACGTCGATCAGATGGTTGGGTCCGCCGGTCGCGGGATCGGTCGCCAGCGGCTCCGCGAGCCGCGCGAGGTTCGCCTGTGGCACGGCAAAGCCGGTGTCGACCATGCCGAGCGGCACGAACAGGCGCTGCTCGAGGAAGTCGCCAAGGCGCATGCCCGAGGTCGCCTCGACCACCCGCCCGAGCAGGTCGACCGCGAGGCTGTATTCCCAGACGGTGCCCGGCTGGTGGATCAGGGGCGCCTTGGCCAGCGCCGTCACCTCGGCGGCTGGGGCCACGTCGCGCGCCTCGTACGCGAGATCGGGCTTGAACAGGCCGGCCTTGGCGTACGCCTCCCTGACCATGGCGTTGCCCGTGATCTCGCCATAGGCGAGCCCCGCGGTGTGCCGCAGCAGATCCTGGACCGTGATCGGGCGCTCGGCCGGGACCAGCGAGTAGGTCACCTTGCCGAAGGCGTCGGTTTTGGCCACGCTGACCTGCATGTCCTTGAATTCCGGGAGATATTTGGCGACCGGATCGGCCAGCTGGAGCCGGCCCTCCTCCATCAGGATCATGGCTCCGACGGTAACCAGAGGCTTGGTCATCGAGTAGATCCGGAAGATCGCGTCCTTCGCCATCGGCGCCTGGTTCGCCGGGTCGCAAAAGCCGAAGCTCTGAAAGTAGGCGACCTCGCCCTTGCGGGCGATCAGCACGATCGCGCCGGGCAGCCGGCCCTGGTCGATCTCCCGCTGGAACACCTCGCCGATCCGCGCCAGGCGCTCCGACGACAGCCCGACCTTTTCGGGCTCTACGGTCGGCAGCTCGCGCGCCGTCGCGAGCGACCCGCCGACCAGGGCGACGAAAGCGACAAGGCCGACGAGCGCGCCGAAGATCCGGTTCATGTCCCACCCTCCTCGAGGTCTTTTTGTTCGCGGCTGGCTTGCCGCTGAGACAACGCCCCTTTCGATCGCCAGTCAATTGCCGGCGCAGCGACCCTCAACCTCCGGCCGCGGCGCTCCAGCATGAGCCTTGCGTCGGCCGCGACGGTTTGACGTGCGCCTCGGGAGGCGCTCGATCTGATCCGACCCGCCCGCGATGGCGGCTATCAGGGTCGAGCTCGGAGCCGCCGCGCGATCCTGGCTTGCAAGGACAGTGGCGCCGGTGACCGACCGCCTTTATGAAGCTTCCCCAAGGCCGTCCATTCGCTCGCGGGCATCTGAGCGCCGCAGCGACAACGAGGGGCGCCGGAAAGGGTGGCGACATCGGCTGAGGCCTGGCGGATCACGGTCGAGACCCTCTTGATCTGAACCCACGGACGAAGCAATGCGAAGTGTCCCTGCTGCTGCGACCACGACCACCCGGCCATGGATGACCGCCTGCGCCGCGGGATGCCTGATTTTTCTGGGGTCGCTGGCTGCGGTTGCCTGGCGGCTGCACCTCTCGATCGAGCACGGCCTGGGCGGTTGGGGCTCGGAGCGCACATGGCTCGGGCTACCCGATGTCTTCGAGTGGATCGACGACCTGGGCGACCGGGCCGTCCTGCTCCCCGCGGCGCTGATCCTGCCGCTCCTCCTGCCGATCCGTCGGCACCGGCATTGGTGGCTGCCCGCCGTCGTGCTGCTGGGGTCCTGGACGCTGGGCAGCCTTGCCGCCGCCGCCCTCGGATCGCTGCGGCTCGGCGGCGATGGGGTCGCGTTTCCCGATATCGATGCCGTGACCGGGGTCGCGTTCCTGGTCACCGGCGCCCATCTGATCCAGCGCTCGCTGACCCGTCGCCTGATCAAGGTCGCGCTCTGGAGCTGCGGCGTCCTCCTGCTGGCCCTGGCGAGCCTCGACCCGATCCTGTTCGACCCCGCGCATACCTTGCCGCTCGGCGGCGTCGCCGGCGCCGGTCTCGGCCTCGCCTGTGCGGCGGCTGCCGCCTGGTGGGACGAGGCGACCCCGAGGCCGGCGCCTTTCGGCGCGGGGCCGCTGGCCAACCCTGCGGCAGCCATGCCGGCGGGGCTCGATGTCCTTCGGGAACCCGATGCCGCGGATGCCGACGGCAGTCGCAGAGGGGGTGAGCCCACGCCGCTGATCGCGCGCGCTCTCTACCATCTCTACGCGCAGCATCTTCAGCAGCAGGTTCGAAAATGGCCGGCACCCCGGCACGTCGGCGTCATCCTGGACGGCAACCGCCGCTATGCCCGCCGCCAGGGGGTCACCGATCTCCGCGAGGTCTACCGCCTCGGCGCGCAAAAGCTCGACGAGGTGCTCGACTGGTGCGCCGAGTTTCGGATCCCCGCCGTCACGCTCTGGGTCTGCTCCACCGACAACCTCGGCCGCACGTCCGACCAGGTCTCCGGGATTCTGGCCGCGGTCGAAGCCAAATTGAAGGCGCTCGCCCACGATCCGCAGATCCACCGCCAGCAGGTGCGCGTCCAGGCGATCGGCAGGCTCGAGCTGCTGCCGGCGACGACCGTGGCGGCGATCCGGGCCGCCGAGGCCGCGACCGAACGGCACGCCGCGATCACGCTCACGATCGCCGTCGCCTACGGCGGCCGCGAGGAGATCGCCGATGCCGTCCGCGGCATGCTCGTCCACGAAGCCAGCCGGGGGGCGGAGCTCGCCGACGTCATCAAGCGCGTCACGCCCGCGGCGATCAGCCGCCATCTCTACGTCGCGAGCCTGCCGGACCCGGAGCTCATCATCCGCACCAGCGGCGAGATCCGCCTCTCGGGCTTCCTTTTGTGGCAGAGCGCCTACAGCGAGTTCTACTTCTCGGACGTCTATTGGCCGGCCTTCCGCAAGATCGACTTCCTGCGCGCGCTCCGTGCCTTCCAGCAACGCAAGCGGCGCTACGGGCGCTGATCGCGCCCTCGCACCACCGCCCTGCAGGAGGGCGAGACGACCGCGTCAGGGCGCGCACCGGCGATCGCGCGCCCGATGCCGTCGCCTGCACCCGTGATCATCGCCCCCTTGTCCCGCAGCCGCATGGTCGCCTCCCCTGGTGCTCGCTTGTTCGACCAGGCCCGGCTATCATGATCGAAGGACGCCAAGGCGAGGAGCTTGACGATGGGTCGGATCCGGCACGGGCGGATCGTCTCCGATCCCGACATCATGATGGGCAAGCCCACCATCAAGGGCACCCGGATCACGGTCGAGCTGATCCTGGAGGAGCTTGGTGACGGGCTGTCGGTGGAGGATGTCCTGAAGGGCCATCCGCACCTGACGCGGGAGCAGGTGCTGGCGGCCCTGCAGTTTGCCGCCGACTATCTGCGTAACAAGGACATCGCGTTCGGCAGCCCCGAAGCGGCATGAGATTTCTGGCGGACGAGTGCCTGCACGAGGAGATTGTGGCAGCACTCCGCGACGTCGGACATGAGGTTGCAACGATCGCTTCCAACGATGCTGGAGCGTCGGATCAGTTTGTTCTGGAACGTGCCGCCCGGGAGCGCGCCATTCTGCTCACCGCCGACAAGGATTTTGGCGAGATCGCCATTGGGCGGGGTGCGCGCGCTTCGGGCATCGTCCTATTCCGGCGATCTGCGGCTTACCCCCTGCGGGCGGCCGCGCGCCTGTTGCGGTTGATCGAGGAGCACGGCGACGAATTGCACCTCTGCTACGCTGTGATCACGCCAGCCCGTACGCGGCTGCGCAGGCTCGGACCACCGCGCGCCCGGCGCTGATGAGCGTCGCAGCGATGAACTCCCTGGACGCGATCGCTTAGCTTGCCGGGTCATCGATCGCGCGGCGGGGGTCGACGCCGGGACTCGGATGGCGCATCTTGCGGGGCGGCTCTCGGTCGGGTGTCGTCGGGCGTGGGCCCGCGACCACAAGGGGTTCCATGATCAGTCGAGCAGACATGGTGGCGCCGGCGGATCTGCCGGCGGCGGCGCCATCGGGGCGCTATCTGGACGCGCTGAATCCGGAGCAGCGAGCGGCGGTCGAGGCGGCCGACGGGCCGCTTTTGGTGCTGGCCGGCGCCGGCACCGGCAAGACCCGGGTGCTGACCACCCGGCTTGCGCATCTGCTGCTGACCAGCCGGGTGCGGCCCTGGCAGGTGCTGGCCGTGACCTTCACCAACAAGGCCGCGCGCGAGATGATCCTGCGCGTCTCGCTGCTGCTCGGCCAGAGCGTCGAGGGCCTCTGGCTCGGCACCTTCCACGCGCTCGGCGCCCGCCTCCTGCGCCGGCACGCCGAGCTGGTCGGCCTCAAGCCCAACTTCACGATCCTCGACACCGACGACCAGCTGCGGCTGGTCAAGCAGGTGATCGAGGCGGCCGAGCTCGACCCGCGCCGCTGGACCCCGCGCGTGCTGCTGGCGATCGTCGAGCGCTTCAAGGATCGCGGGCTGACCCCTGCGGATGTGCCCGAGAGCGAGATCAGCGACTTCGCGCTCGGGCGCACACGCGCGCTCTACACCGCCTATCAGGAGCGCCTGCTGACGTTGAACGCCTGCGACTTCGGCGATCTGCTCCTGCATGGGCTGACGCTGTTCAAGGCGCAGCCGGAGATCCTCGCCGACTACCAAGGGCGCTTCCAGGCCCTCCTGGTCGACGAGTACCAGGACACCAACGTCGCCCAGTACCTCTGGCTGCGCCTGCTCGCCCAAAGTCACAAAAATATCACCTGCGTCGGCGACGACGACCAGTCGATCTACAGCTGGCGGGGTGCCGAGGTCGGCAACATCCTGCGCTTCGAGCAGGACTTTCCAGGCGCCCGGGTGGTCCGGCTGGAGCGCAACTACCGCTCGACCGGGCACATCTTAGGCGCGGCGTCCGGCCTGATCGCGCACAACCGCTCGCGCCTCGGCAAGACGCTCTGGACCGAGGACGAGGCAGGCGCGCGGGTGCGGATCGCGAGCCTCTGGGACGACGAGGAGGAGGCGCGCTTCGTCGGCGAGGAGATCGAGGCCCATCAACGCGCGAAGGGCCGGCTCGAGGACATCGCGGTGCTGGTCCGGGCGGGCTTCCAGACCCGCGCCTTCGAGGAGCGCTTCATCAACCTCGGCCTGCCCTACCGGGTGATCGGCGGGCCCCGCTTCTACGAGCGCGCCGAGATCCGGGACGCGATCGCCTATCTCCGGCTCGTGCATCAGCCGGACGACGGTCTGGCGTTCGAGCGGATCGCCAATGTGCCCAAACGCGGCATCGGCGACGCGACCCTGCAGCTCTTGCGGCGCACCGCGCGCGATGCCGGCCTGAGCGTGGGCGCCGCGGCGCGCACCCTGTGCACGACCGATGAGCTGCGGCCCAAGCTGCGGACCACGCTCTCCGAGCTTTTGCGCGACTTCGAGCGCTGGCGCGAGCTCTCGGAGCGGGTGCCGCCGCGCGAGCTCGCCGAGACCGTGCTCGAGGAGGCGGGCTACGTCCGCATGTGGCAGGACGACCGCTCGCCCGAGGCGCCCGGCCGGCTCGAGAACCTCAAGGAGCTGGTCCGGGCGCTGGCCGAGTTCGAGACCCTTGCGGGCTTCCTCGAGCACGTCGGCCTGGTCATGGACAACGCCTCCGACCCGGCCGGCGACATGGTCACGCTCATGACCCTGCACAGCGCCAAGGGGCTCGAGTTCGACACCGTGTTCCTGCCCGGCTGGGAGGAGGGCGTGTTCCCGAACCAGCGCGCGATCGACGAGGGCGGCGCCAAGGCGCTCGAGGAGGAGCGCCGCCTCGGCTACGTCGGGATCACCCGGGCCAGGCGCATGCTCACCATCTGCTATGCCGCCAATCGCCGGGTCTACAATCAGTGGGCGGCGAGCCTGCCGGCCCGCTTCATCGAGGAGCTGCCGAGCGCGCACACCGAGTTCCTGCAGCGCCAGTCGGTGCCCGAGCCGCAGATGAGCGGCTGGTTCGACGACCTGCGCGCGGGCGGCCGCGGCCCCGGCTTCCAGCGCATGCGGGCGGCCGGCAAGGCGCCCTTGATCGAGGGCCAGTCGCGCGTGCTGACCAGCGAAATGCCCAAGCGGACCCAGCTGCTCGAGGTCGGCCAGCGGATCTTCCACGAGAAGTTCGGCTACGGCCGGGTGCTCGCGGTCGAAGGCAACAAGCTCGAGATCGCGTTCGACAAGGCCGGCACCAAGAAGGTGATCGACAGCTTTGTCGCCCCGGCCTGAGCGGATACGCTCCGGACCGATGCCCGAGCCGCCGCTCTGGCAGAGCCGCTTCGCGGTGCCGGCGGCGGCGGTGCCGCTGTTCCTGGACGCGCTCGAGGACGACGCGCTGAGCGTCGCGGCGTTCGAGCAGCCCGCGGCCGATGGCGGGGACGGCGCGCTCTGGCGGATCGAGCTGTTGCATCGGGCCGAGCCCGGGCGCGAGGCGCTGGCCGCGCGCCTCGCCCCGCTCGCCGAACGCTCGGGCCTGGCGCGGATCGACGTCGCGGTCGCGCCGGTCGCGACGACCGACTGGCTCGCCCGGACCGCGGAGAGCTTCCCTGCCCAGCCGATCGGCCGGTTCTGGGTCCACGGCAGCCACATCGCCGGCCCGCCGCCGGACGGGGCGCTCTCGATCCGGCTCGATGCCGGGCTCGCCTTCGGCTCGGGCGAGCACGCCTCGACCCAGGGCTGCCTGCTGGCGCTCGAGCGCCTGGCCAGGCGGCGCCGGTTCCGGCGCATCCTGGACCTCGGCTGCGGCTCGGGCATCCTCGCGATCGCGGCGGCCAGGCTGTGGCCGGCGCGGGTGATCGCCGCCGACAACGATCCGGTCGCGGTCGAAGTGACGCGCGCCAACGCCCTGCGCAACGGCGTCGGCCATCGCGTCCGCGCGCTGACCAGCGACGGCTACCGCAATCCGCGGGTCCGCGCCGGCGGCCCCTACGAGCTGATCGTCGCCAACATCCTGGCCGACCCCCTGTGCGAGCTGGCGCGCGCGACCGCCGGTCAGCTGGCGCCGGCCGGCGCCCTGGTGCTCTCCGGCCTGCTCGATCGCCAGGCGCTGCGGGTGCTCGAGGCCCACCGGCGCCACCACCTGGCGCTCCAGGCACGGATCGACGTCAGCATCTGGACGACGCTGGTGCTGCGCCGGAGGCCTGCTCCCCCAACGCCCGCAGGGCGCGCTTGAGGGCTTGAAGTCGCCCGCAGGGCGCGCTTGAGGGCTTGAAGCTCGCCCGCCGGGCGCGGCTCAGGGCTTGGAGTCGCGCCCGCGGGGCCGGGCTCAGGGCCGGAAGTTGCGGCCGAAGGTCCGGCTGTAGCCGCCGAACTCGGCGGTCGTGCAGCGGATCTCGCGGAAACCGACGTTCACGGTCTGCAGGTTGACGCAGCTCTGGACCTCGCCGGTCGTCCGATCGACCAGCCAGAGCTGCTGCCCGGCCACGATCTGCGTGCTGTCACCGGTGTCAGCCGCCACGGCGGCCTTGGGCGCCGCCGCCGAGCCGCGCAGGACCGTCGGCGCCGCGGGGGCTCCGGCGCGCTGGCTGAGGACCAGGACCTGCGGCGACGGCCGCGCGTCGTCCGCCCAGGCCGCAGCCGCGCCGGTCAGCCCGATCCCGAGACCGGCCGCGATCACCATCCATCGACGCATGAGTGTTCTCCTGGTCACAACGCCTGCCGTCTGGTCTGGCAACTTGATCGGATATTGAGCGCATTTATCTTAATTTGCAAATCATGTCAGCAACTTGGACTTCAACGTTGCGGTATCGGTGGCAACCGCGAGGATGCGAGGCGACGCGAGCGATGCTGGTTAACCCACGTTAAACCTTGGGCATCGGCTTGATACCGAGGCCGGCCTTGATGACCTTGCGCCGCGTCGTCAATGTAGTACCCGGGTATCGGTTGGGCGGAGCCAGAGGAGCAGAGGCGATGGCGATTGCGACCTTCGGGGCGGGCTGCTTCTGGGGCGTGGAGGCCGCGTTCGCACGCGTGCCGGGGGTGCGCTCGACCGTGGTCGGCTACGCCGGCGGCCGCCTGGCGAAGCCCACCTACCACCAGGTCTGCAGCGGGCGGACCGGCCATGCCGAGGCCGTCCAGGTCGACTACGATCAGGACCAGGTCAGCTACCAACAGCTGCTCGACGTGTTCTGGGCGGAGCACGATCCGACCCAGGTCAACCGCCAGGGGCCGGACGTCGGCAGCCAATACCGCTCGGTGATCTTCGTCCACGACGGCGAGCAGGAGGCCGCGGCACGCGCAGCCAAGGCCGAGCTCGACCAGTCCGGCCGCTACAAGCGTCCGATCGCGACCGAGATCACGCCGTTCTCGAGCTTCTGGCGGGCCGAGGAGCACCACCAGAAATATCTGGCGAAGCGCGGGCTGGCCGGCGACGGGCTGAGGCCGCCGAGCGGACGCTCCGGGCGGTGATCAGCGGGATCGCTACGCGGAGGTGTTCGCCTACGACGATCACACCGCGACGTTCAGCCTGGAGATACCCGTGACGAACTTTTCGCAGCTCGGAGTTCTGCCGTCTTCGGGCTCGAGCTCAAGCAGACCGGCCACTACCAGCGTCCGATTGTGACCGGAATTACGCCCATCTCGAGCTTCTACCCTGCCAAGGAGCACCACCAGAAAGATCTCAAGAAGCGCGGTCTCGCGGATTACGCCCTGCCGAAGCGGGCCGCCATGCCGGACGGTCGGCGGAGCAGCGTCAGCGCGAGCATGAGTGCCAGGCTCTGGGTCAGCATCTCGCCGCCTTCCTCGATCACCTCGAGCACGAGTTGCGAGGCGTAGAAGGAGTTGATGAAGGCGAGATGGACCAGGTCCATGACCGTCGCGAAGAAGGCCAGCAGGGCGAGCAGCAGCAGGAAGCCGATGCCCGCCGCCCGATGCTCGGGCGCGCCCTTGACGCAGGCCGCGGCGACCATGCCGAGCAGCGGCAGCGCGACCAGGGCGTAGACCATCATCTCGCCCAGGCTCTCCGCCTTGACCCGCGGCAGGTCGACGAGCCCGAGCGCCGGCACCACGAGCCCGCCGATGGCCTGATTGACGGCGAAGGCATCGTCGACCAGGACGAGCAGGAAGATCGCGCCGAAGGCCAGGTAGAGGATCTCGCGCGTCTGCCGCGCAAGCTGGGCCAGGAGGCCAATCAGCAGCAGCGTCTGGGCGGAGCTGAACAGCTGCGCGAAGCCAACGTTGGAATCCAACGAGAAGCGCGGATTGCCCGGCCAGGCATCGAGGCCATGGCGCACGCAGACGTAGTAGGCGGTGTGCAGGACGATCAGCAGCACATTGCCGGCGAGCAGACCGAACAGCCAGCAAATCAACCCAGGCTCGCTGAGCGCGTTTTTTAGGAGAACTGCATAACGATTTGCCATGGCCTGTTTTTATGCTCAGTTGACGCGACGACCGCGAAGGCGGCGGGGGCGCTTCGCCGGGACCGATGCGGCGCGCCGCCCGCCCCGGTCCGACTTCGGGACAGGTCGCGCGCGACCACTCAAGAGCTCAGTCGGCAGTCCGTCCAGCCGCCGCCCGCGCGGCTCGATTCGAGCGCCGCCTCGACGAAGCGGACGCCACGGGCGCCATCTTCCACGGTTGGGAAGTCGAGCGCCAGCGGATCAGGCGCTTTCCCGGTACGCCGCGCGACGATTGCCTCGGCGGCGTCGGCATACAGATTGGCGAAGGCTTCGAAGTAGCCCTCCGGATGGCCGAGCGCCACCCGCGTCGCGCGCCCGGCGGCAGCGCTGAGCCCAGGCCGGCCGCGGGTCAACACCTGGGAAAAACCGTCGAGCGGCCGGTGCAGCAGATGGTTCGGGTCCTCCTGCTGCCATTCCAGGCCGCCCTGCTCGCCGAACACCCGGATGTGCAGGCCGTGCTCGGCGCCGGCGGCCGAGTTGGTGACCCACATCGAGCCGCGGGCACCGCCCTCGAAGCGCAGCAGCAGATGCGCAAAGTCGGCGACCTTGCGGCCCGGGATGGCGCTGCCGACCTCGGCCGCGAGCTCGGTGAGCTCCTGTCCGGTGATGAACGTGGCGAGGTGGTGGGCATGGCTGCCGATGTCGCCCAGCACCAGGGACGCGCTGCCCTGTGCCGGCTCGAAGCGCCAGTTCGCGGCGGGATCCCGGTCGGCCGCGGTCGGCTTGGCGAGATGGCCCTGGATGTACTCGACGTGGACCTGGCGGATGACGCCCAGCGCGCCGTCCTGGACCATGGCGCGGGCGTGGCGGACCAGGGGATAGCCGGTGTAGTTGTAGGTCACGCAGAAGACGAGGCCGCTCGTCTGCACGCGCGCGACCAGATCCCTGGCATCGGAGAGCGTCGTGGTCAGCGGCTTGTCGCAGATCACGTCCAGGCCGGCCTCGAGCGCCGCGCGCGCGGCCGGGTAGTGCTCTGCGTTCGGGGTCATGATCGCGAGCACGTCGATCGGGTCCGCGCGCGCCGTCTCCTTCGCGATCAGCTCGGCATGGTCGCCATAGGCTCGCTCCGGCGCGATCCCGAGATCCTTGGCCGCGGCGCGCGAGCGCTCCGGGTTGCGGCTCAGCACCGCGGCCACCACCTCATAGTGGTCGTCCAGGCGGGCGGCCGCCCGATGCACCGGGCCGATGAACGAGCCGGGCCCGCCGCCGATCACGCCCAGCCGCAGCCGGCGTCCGAGGCGCGCAATCGTCCTGTTCATGGGGTCCCTCCCTGCATCCCGCGAGCCCGGTCTCGAGAGGCTCATGTTCGGTGGTTGCGAGCTGTGGCATCCTCCATTATAAGGCGCAAGCTTCCGGCTGGCCCCCGCAATCGGCCGGGCTCGGAGAGCGGAGTTGTTCTCGATGTCGAAGCTCAAGACCAAGCGAGCGGCGGCCAAGCGCTTCCGTTTCACCGGCACGGGCAAGCCGGTGCGCCAGCACGCCCATCATCGCCACTACCTGAGCGTGAAGTCGCAGAAGGCCAAGGTCGAGACGCGCGGGTCGACCCTGGTCGCGGCGGCCGACGTCAGGATGGTCAAGCGCATGCTGCCTTATGGCGGCTGAGCCACCGGTGGCGGACTGAACCCTCTTGGAAGCTGAAGCATGGCACGGATCAAACGCGGGGTAACGGCCAAGGCGCGGCACAAGAAAGTGATCGCGCTCGCCAAGGGCTACCGCGGTCGCAACAACAACTGCTATCGCCTGGCGCTCGAGCGGGTCGAGAAGGCGCTGCAGTACGCCTATCGCGACCGGCGCAACCGCAAGCGCGACTTCCGCGCGCTGTGGATCCAGAGGATCAACGCCGCGGCGCGCGAGCAGGGCATCACTTACGGCCGGCTGATGCACGGCCTGAAGAGCGCCGGCATCGAGATCGACCGTAAGGTTCTGGCCGACGTCGCGGTCCGGGATCAGGCCGGCTTCGCCAGCCTGGCCAGGCAGGCCCAGGTCGCGCTCGGCGGGTGATGGGGCCAAGGCCCCGAGCGCGAAAGGGGCCGGGAGGCCCCTTTTTTGCTGGCGGGCGAGCGATCCAGCGCGGTCGAGAGGGGAACGGGACCGATGGATGTCGATGTGGAGCGCCTCGAGCAGGCCCTGCTGGGCGAGGTCGCGCAGGCCGCGGACCTGCAGGCGCTCGATGGCGTGCGGGTCGCGGCCCTCGGCCGTAAGGGCCGGATCACCGGCCTGACCAAGAGCCTGGCCGAGCTCGAGCCGGAGGCAAGGCGCGAGGCCGGCCAACGCTACAACCAGCTGAAGCAGGCGGTCGCCGAGGCGATCGCGGCGCGCAAGGCGACGCTCGAGACCACCGCCCTCGACGCCCGGTTGCTGGCCGAGCGGGTCGACGTCACCTTGCCGGCGCGGCCGTCGGCCGAGGGCCGCGTGCATCCGGTCAGCCAGGTCACCGAGGAGATCACCGCGATCTTCGCCGAGATGGGCTTCGCGGTCGCAGAAGGGCCGGACGTCGAGAACGACTTCAACAATTTCGGCGCGCTCAACATCCCGGCCGAGCATCCGGCGCGCCAGATGATGGACACGTTCTACCTCGAGGCCGAGCAGGACGGCCGGCCGCTGGTCCTGCGCACCCACACCAGCCCGGTCCAGATCCGGACCATGCTGGCCGGCCCGCCGCCCTACCGGATCATCGCGCCCGGGCGCACCTACCGCTGCGATTCCGACATGACCCACACGCCGATGTTCCATCAGGTCGAGGGGCTGATGATCGACCGGCGCACCCACATGGGCCATCTGAAGGGCTGTCTCACCGACTTCGTGCGCGCGTTCTTCGAGCGCGACGACGTGCCGGTGCGCTTCCGGCCGAGCTACTTCCCGTTCACCGAGCCCTCGGCCGAGATGGACATCGGCTGCCGCCGCAGCGCTGGCGAGCTGATCGTCGGCGAGGGCGACGACTGGCTCGAGATCCTGGGCTGCGGCATGGTCCACCCGAACGTGCTGCGGGCCGTGAAGGTCGATCCGGAAGTCTGGCAGGGCTTCGCCTTCGGCATGGGCATCGACCGGGTGGCGATGCTGAAATACGGCATCCCGGACCTTCGGACATTCTTCGAGGCCGACCTCCGCTGGCTCCGCCACTACGGCTTCCCGGCGCTGGATGTGCCGACCACCCATGGCGGGCTGTCGCGATGAAGTTCACCCTGCCATGGCTCCTTGAGCATCTGGCGACCGACGCCACGCCTCGATCAGATCGTCGCCAGGCTCACCATGCTCGGCCTCGAGGTCGAGGCGGTCGAGAGCCGGGGCGCCGATCTCACGCCCTTCAAGGTCGCGCTGGTGACCGAGGTGCGCCGCCATCCCGACGCCGAGCGCCTGAGCGTCTGCCGGGTCGACACCGGCAGCGAGCTCACCGAGGTGGTGTGCGGCGCGCCCAACGTCCATGCCGGCATGAAGGCGGTGTTCGCAGCCGGTCGGCGTGGTCATCCCGGCGACCGGCCAGGCGCTCAAGCGGGCGCGCATCCGCGGCGTCGACAGCAACGGCATGCTGTGCTCGGCCAAGGAGCTGCTGCTCGGCGAGGACCAGGACGGCATCATCGAGCTGGCGCCGGATGCGCCGGTCGGCCGACCGGCGAGCGAGGTGATCCACATCGAGGGCCCGGTGATCGACGTCGCCGTGACCCCGAACCGCGGCGACTGCTTCGGCGTGCTGGGGATCGCCCGGGAGCTCGCCGCTGCCGGGCTCGGCACCCTGAAGCCGCGCGATTTCAGTCCGGTAGCGGGCGAATTCGATGCATAGCTCGAGATCACGCTGGACTTTGCGGCATGGCGACGAGGCGGCCTGCCCGCTGTTCGTCGGCCGGGTCTTTCGCGGCGTCCGCAACGGCCCGAGCCCGGACTGGCTGCAGGCGCGGCTGACCGCGGTGGGCTTGCGGCCGATCTCGACCCTGGTCGACATCACCAACCTCGTGACCTTCGATCTCGGCCGGCCGCTGCACGTGTTCGACGCCGGCAAGCTGCGCGGCAACCTCAGCCTGCGCTTCGCCCGCCCGGGCGAGGCGCTGGCCGCGCTCGACGGCCGCACCTACCGGCTCGAGCCGGACATGACCGTGATCGCCGATGCCTCGGGCGCGATCAGCCTCGGCGGCATCATGGGCGGCGAGAGCACCGGCTGCACGGCCGAGACCACCGAGGTCGTGCTCGAGGCGGCGCTGTTCGACCCGCTGCGGACCGCGCTCACCGGCCGCCGGCTCGGGATCGAGAGCGACGCGCGCGCGCGCTTCGAGCGCGGCGTCGATCCGGGCATGGTGCTCCCGGGGATCGAGTATGCGAGCCGGCTGATCCTCGAGCTCTGCGGCGGCCGGGCGAGCGCGCCGATCGTCGCCGGCGCGGTTCCGGGCGCGCCGGCGCCGTTCCGCTTCCGCATGCAGCAGCTCGAGCGTCTGGCCGGCGTCGCGCTGCATGGTGCTGTGATCGAAGGCCACCTGCGCGCGCTCGGGTTCGGCGACCGAGTGGGTCGAGGACGGCGTCCTCCAGCTGTCGGCCGCCGTCCTGGCGCCACGACGTCACCATGGAAGCCGACGTGGTCGAGGAGCTGGTGCGGCTGCACGGCTACGACCGCGTGCCGCCGATGCCGGTGCGCCGGACCGAGGCGGTCGGCCATCCGGCGCTGAGCCCGGAGCAGCGGCTGCGTTGGGGCGTCCGCCGGGCGCTGGCAGCCCGCGGCCTCGCCGAGGCGGTCACCTGGTCGTTCGCCGAGCCCGGGCTCGCGCGCCGGTTCGGCGGTGACGGCGTGCGTCTGCGCAACCCGATCAACGCCGAGCTTTCGGTGCTGCGGCCGAGCGTCCTGCCCAACCTTTTGAGCGCGGCCGCGCGCAACCAGAGCCGGGGCCTGGACAACCTCGGCCTGTTCGAGGTCGGCCCGCGCTTCTTCGGCGCCCAGCCGGGCGAGCAGGAGGTCGCGGCCGGCGGCATCCGGGTCGGCCAGAACCATGAGCGGCACTGGGCCGAGGCGCCGCGCGCGGTCGACCTGTTCGATGCCCGCGCCGATGCGCAGGCCCTGCTCGCCAGCTGCCGGCTCAACGCCGACGCGCTCCGGGTGACCGCCGACGGGCCCGGCCATTATCACCCCGGCCGGCGCGGCCGGCTGATGCTCGGGCCCCAGACCGTGCTGGCCGAGTTCGGCGAGCTCCACCCCGCCATCCTGCGCGACCTCGACATCACCGGCCGCGCGGTCGGCTTCGAGGTCTTCCTGGACCGCCTGCCCAAGCCCAGGGCCAAGGCCGCCCGCTCGCGCGTGCCGCTGAAGGCGTCGCCCTTCCCGCCGGTCGAGCGCGACTTCGCCTTCGTGGTCGCCGACGAGGTCGCGGCCGAGAGCCTGCTCGCGGCGGTCCGCGCTGCCGACAAGACCCTGATCCGCGAGGTCACGCTGTTCGACCTCTACAGCGGCCCCGGGCTCGGCGAGGGCCGGAAGTCGCTCGCGGTCGCGGTCCGCCTCCAGGCCCAGGATCACACCCTGGCCGAAGCCGAGATCGAGGCCGTCGCCAGGAAGATCACGAGCGCCGCCAACAAGGCGACCGGTGCTGTGCTGCGACAGTAGGAGCCTGGAATCGCAAGCGCCGCCCCGGGGGGCGGCGCTCAGGCCAGCAGCACGCTGCTGGAGGGTCATGCCCACCATTTCGGTGAGTATGATGAAATTGTCAAGAGGCGAGAATGCATGCCGCCGCTCAGAACGTTCGTCTATGTCGATGGCTTCAATCTTTACTACCGCGCCGTCAAGGGCACGCCTTACAAGTGGCTGAATATCAAACGTCTCTGCGATCTTGCGCTAGGTTCGCGGTATCGGGTGGAGAGGATCAAATATTACACAGCTAGGATGTCAGATAAGTTTGATTCGGATCAACCTCGTCGGCAGCAAATTTATCTGACTAGCTATCCATGAGGTTCAGGTTTGGTTTGGTCGAGGTGGCGGGTTGAGGTAGTCTGGCGGCGATGACGCGTGGGTTGGAGGACACGATGCTGCCAAGGGACTTGCCGGGCGATCTGCCAAGCTTTTGGAGCGTTTTGGGACCGACGAGCAATGCCGGGCCTACCTGTTCCGGGCACGCTGGCCGGAAGGATTTCGTTGCTCGGCCTGCGGCCAAGACCGGGCCTGGGCGCACAAGGCGCGCCTGGTCGACGAATGCGCGGGCTGCGGCAAGCAGCATTCGCTGCTCGCGGGCACGATCTTCGAGCAGACCAAGACCAGGCTGTCGCGGTGGTTCCTGGCGATCTACCTCGTGACCTCGAGCAAGGGCGGGATCTCGGCGATGGAGCTCAAGCGGCAAATGGGCTTCGGCAGCTATCAGACCGCCTGGAGCTGGTTGCACAAGATCAGAAAGGCGATGGTGCGGCCCGAGCGGCCGCCGCTGGCGGCGCCGGTCGAGGCCGACGAGACCTATATCGGCGGTCCCAGGCCAGGCAAGCCGGGCCGCGGCGCCGCAGGCAAGGTCAAGGTGGCCGGCGCGGTCGAGACCGGCCGCGGTCAGGGCCGGGGGCGGCGCCTCGGCCGCCTGCGCCTAGCCGTGGTGGCGGATGCTTCGGCCAGCAGCCTCGGCGGCTTTCTCGGCCGCAACGTCGCCCGACCCGCAACCGTGGCGACCGACGGCTGGTCCGGCTATCAGGGCCTCGCCGCCGCTGGCTACGTCCATGAGCCGCTCAACCTCAGCGCCAGCTGGGGCGACGCGGCGCTGCGCCTGCCGGCGATCCATCTGGTGTTCGGCCTGACCAAGCGGTGGCTGCTTGGCACCCACCACGGCGCGGTCTCCGCCAAGCACCTGCCGGCCTATCTCGACGAGTTCGTCTTCCGCTTCAACCGCCGCACCGCCAAGAGCCTCAGCCACCGCTTCGCCCGCGTCATCGAACACGCCGTGCAGATCCAGCCCACCACCTTCGAGGCGCTCGTCACGCAAACCGCAGCCTGAGACTTATGGATAGCTAGTTTTATCTGAAGGCCCTACAAACCACAAAAACATACCCACCATCTCCACAAAATAATAAAATATCAAAAACAAATACATACCACCGCTCAAACATTCATCTATATCATAGCTTCAATCTTTACTACCGCGCCGTCAACACCCTTACAAGTGCTGAATATCAAACGTCTCTGCGATCTTGCTCTAGGTTCGCGGTATCGGGTGGAGAGGATCAAATATTACACAGCTAGGATGTCAGATAAGTTTGATTCGGATCAACCTCGTCGGCAGCAAATTTATCTGAAGGCCCTGCAAACGGTGTCAGAAATCGAAATCTACTACGGGAAGTTTCTGGTCCACCCGGTCAGGCTGCCACTGCAGACGAGTCTGCCCGACGGCACACGGGCGGTGTGGGTCATGAAGACCGAGGAGAAGGGCTCGGACGTCAACCTGGCCAGCCATTTGATCCATGATGCCCACCGGGGTGCCTTCGAGGCTGCCGCGGTCGTCTCCTCCGACACCGATCTGGTGGAGCCCGTCAGGATCGTGTCGCAGGAGATCGGTCTGCCGGTCTGCCTCCTGCCACCGCAAATCGAGGGCTCGAAGTCTCTCAAAGGGGCCGCGACTGAGGTTCGGAAGATTGGCAGTGCTCGCCTCAGGCAGGCCCAATTTCCTGATGTGATTCATGGAAGCGGCGGGGAGATCCGCAAGCCCGGTAGCTGGTGACGTTCGCGTTCAGTCTGCCTCGTTGACGCCAAGCTAAGGTTTGACGCCCCTAGCTCATGGCCGCTATCAGGCAGGCACTCTTCTGTGGGGCGACAAACGTTTCCCCGCCGACCGTGATGTGAGCCGGAGGCTCGATGACTGATCTTCAGCGCATCCGCAACTTCGCCATCATCGCCCATATCGACCACGGCAAGTCGACGCTCGCCGATCGGATCATCGAGCGCTGCGGCGGGCTCGAGGCGCGCGAGATGCAGAGCCAGGTGCTCGACAGCATGGAGCTCGAGCGCGAGCGCGGGATCACGATCAAGGCGCAGACCGTCCGCCTGGCCTACCAGGCCCGGGACGGCGAGACCTACCAGCTGAACCTGGTCGACACGCCGGGCCATGTCGACTTCGCGTACGAGGTCAGCCGCAGCTTGCGCGCCTGCGAGGGCTCGCTGCTCCTGGTCGACGCGACCCAGGGGGTCGAGGCCCAGACGCTCGCCAACGCCTACCAGGCGATCGATGCCGACCACGAGATCGTGCCGGTGCTCAACAAGATCGACCTGCCGGCCGCCGAGCCGGAGCGGGTCAAGCAGCAGATCGAGGACATCATCGGGCTCGATGCCGAAGACGCGCTCCTGATCTCGGCCAAGACCGGGGCAGGCGTCGAGGACGTGCTCGAGGCGATCGTCAAGCGCCTGCCGCCGCCCAAGGGCGAGCCGGACGGGCCGCTCAAGGCGCTGCTGGTCGACAGCTGGTACGATGCTTATCTGGGCGTCGTGATCCTCGCCCGGGTCAAGGACGGCTCGCTCGCCAGGGGCCAGAAGATCCGGATGATGGGCACCGGCACGGTCCACCAGGTCGACCGGGTCGGCGTGTTCACCCCCAAGGCCGTGCAGCTCGAGGAGCCGCTCGGCCCCGGCGAGATCGGCTTCATCACCGCCAGCATCAAGGACATCGGCGATACCAGGGTCGGCGACACGATCACCGACGACCGCCGGCCGGCGGCAGCACCCCTGCCGGGCTTCCGGCCATCGCAGCCGGTCGTGTTCTGCGGCATGTTCCCGACCGATGCGGCGGATTTCGAGGATCTCCGCGACTCGCTCGGCAAGCTGCGCCTGAACGATGCCAGCTTCGAGTTCACCCCCGAGCATTCCTCGGCACTGGGCTTCGGCTTCCGCTGCGGCTTTTTGGGACTCCTGCACCTCGAGATCATCCAGGAGCGCCTCTCGCGCGAGTTCGACCTCGACCTCGTGCTGACAGCACCTTCGGTGGTCTACCGCGTGCACAAGACCGACGGCTCGCAGCTCGAGCTGCACAATCCCGCCGACATGCCCGATCCGACCCAGATCGACCACATCGAGGAGCCCTGGATCAAGGCCACGATCCTGCTCCCGGACGAGCACCTCGGGCCCGTGCTCGCCCTGTGTACCGAAAAGCGCGGCGAGCAGGTCGAGCTCACCTACGTCGGCCAGCGCGCCATGCTGGTCTACCGCCTGCCGCTCAACGAGGTCGTCTACGACTTCCACGACCGCCTCAAGTCCTACTCGCGCGGCTACGCCAGCTTCGACTACCAGCTCGACGGCTACGCGCCCTCGGAGCTGGTCAAGCTGTCCGTGCTGATCAACGGCGACCCGGTCGATTCGCTGGCGCTGATCGTGCACCGGAGCATGGCCGAGGCGCGCGGCCGGGCGCTCTGTCAGCGGCTCAAGGAGCTGATCCCGCGCCAGATGTACCAGGTCGCGATCCAGGCCGCGATCGGCGGCAAGATCGTCGCTCGCGAGACCGTCAAGCCGTTCCGCAAGGACGTGACCGCCAAATGCTACGGCGGCGACGTCACCCGCAAGCGCAAGCTCTTGGAAAAGCAGAAGGAAGGCAAGAAGCGCATGCGTCAGGTCGGCAAGGTCGAGATCCCCCAGGAAGCCTTCCTCGCGGCGCTGAAGATGGAGAGCTGACTGCGCCCGCGACAGGGAATGGCATCGTCAGGTGAGTGATGTATAGGATCAGATGATGAAGGCACGCTATCGGAAGTCGCTAAGGGCCTGTGAGCTCCCGGCCGAATGGCGGGCGGCAGGACATTTTGCGCCGGACGAGCAGGTCACGGTGACGATCACGCCTGACAGCCAAGACACCGGCACGCCTGACAGCCAAGACACCGGCGGCTCGCCCAAACGCTTCATCGGCGCCGGCAAGGGCCTGTTCGCCTCGGCCCGCGAGGTCGACACCTACCTCCGCCGCAGCCGCAACGCATGGCGGTCCTAGAAGGGCTCGGGAGCGGGAGGGTCTACCTCGACGCCAATGTCTTCATCTATGCGGTCGAGGCGGTGGCGGAATATGCGGTTGCCATTGAGACGCTGTTCGGTCGGCTCGAAGAGGGCTCGATTGTCGCCGTCACGAGCGAGCTGACGCTCGCCGAGGTTCTCACGAAACCGTTCGAGGCGAGGAACCTCGATATCGCACGAATCTACGAAGACATGCTGATGCCATCCGCGTGGCTGTCGGTCCTGCCGGTCGAACGCGCAATTCTGATCGAAGCGGCTCGATTGCAGTCCGAGCTCGCGCTCCGTCTCCCAGATGCGATCCATGTCGCGACGGCGGTTGCTGCCGGATGTACCGCAGTCCTCTCGAACGACCGACGGCTGCGCGTGCCAGCCACAATCAAGCTGCTCCGGTTGAGATAAGCTGGTGCCCGGCAAAGCGACCCCACAAGGACAGGGCACGTCCCGGCGTAGCAATCCGGGCTCAAAGCGCGATCGTCGCGCGAATCTCGTCGTAGTCCGCCCGCACCTGTCCGTCGCTACGCTCCACCAGGCCGGCGGCCGTCAACAGCTCGACGTCCTCATGCACGCGTTTGTAGTCGCGTCCGACCATGCGCGCGAGGGCGGCGATGCTGGTCGACGGATGATGATGAACATGGCGCAGCAGCGCCAGGCGCTTGGGCGTCAACGTCCGCGCCAACAGCTCCCAGCTCTCGAACGTGAGGTGGGTTTCCGCGCCGGTTTCGCCCCGCTCGGCCCGCCGCCAGGCGCGGACGAAGCGCTGCCCCGACGCCTCGGGACCTTCCCCGACATGAACGCTAACCTTGGTCGTCATCGCCCTCTCGCACGCGCTGCACGTCGGCAAGGAAATCCGCGACCAGCTGCTCGATCGACACGAATGGATAGTCCAGCTGGCGGTCGCCAAAGTGCTTGTGATCTCCCTTGCCGCGCTCGTTGTCGTAGCCGATCACCCGCTTTCCCGGATGCCCGTAGAACAAACTGTACTTGAGCCGGTGAGCGCTGGCCGCCACCGGCTCAGGAACTTCCCAGATCGTCATCTCCATGATCGCCCCGTCGTCGAACCAATAGCGATCGCGAAAGAGGAGGCGAGCCTTCATATGGCATATAATGCCATGGATCGATTAGGGCATCAAGCGCCATAGACCAGCGGACCTGCGGTTCGGCGGGGGAGCAGACCGGCCAAAGGACGACTAAGAGTGCTGCCACGGCGTCGACAACGATCGGCTGATTTCGAGCTGCCCGCCGCTTGTCGCGGAGCGGGCTTCACGAATCCTTATCTAGCTCAACAGCTCGATGGCGTCGCCCTGACGCACCGTGCCCTCGACCAGAACCGCGCCATAGACCCCGGCCATGCCGGCGTGGTCGCGCGTGACCTTGCGCAGGAGGTCCGGGCTCGGCCTCGCGGTCTCGGGGTCGAGCGTGATCATCTTGCAGCGGGGGTCGCGCTCGAGAATGGCGACCACCGTCTTCGCGCCGAGCCGCAGCCTGCGGCCGACGAAGCCATCCTCGGCGAAACCGGCCGCCGATCCGAGATCCATGTAGACGTTCGCGCGGAAGCGCCGCTTGTCGAGGGCAATGCCCGTCTCGTCGCCGAGCTGGCGCGCCGTCTGCAGGGAGAACAGCGAGACCGGGCGGCAATCGGTCATCGCCCGATCGGATCGCAGCAGGACGAGCACGCTGCCGTCGCGCAGCCGCTCGCCGAGCGCGCGGATCAGAGCCGGGTCGTCGATGCCCAGCACCTCGCCCGAGGGCGTCTCGACCTCGACGGCGAGGTCCGCCGCGGCGCCCGGCAGCGGCGTGAGGCCGGGCGCGATGGCTTCCGCCGCGGCCAGGTTGGGGGGCCTGGCAGCGCTGTCCGGATCGCGGAACCGCGGGCGATAGAGCAGCATCTCCTCCTGCTCCCGCCCGGTCAGGTAAGGGAATCCTTCCGGCCGGACGGAGCTTCTGAAGGCGAACAGGCGGTCGCCATAGACGCCGGAAAATCCGACGAACGCCTCCTCCAACTGCTCGCCGCGCATGCTCTTGACCGGATAGCGCCAGAGGCTGTCGACCTGGCCGACGATGCTCATGTCCAACCCCCCAATCCTTGCGGGCATCTCGGCGGCGATCACCCGATCACGATCGCGCTCCGGGTGCTGTCGACCAGCGCCTTGATCTCCGCCTGCTCCGCCGCCGGCACCGCGAATTTGTCGAGCGTCTGCTGCAGGTCGTCCATGAAGGCCTGCCACTCGCCGGCGGTAATGAGCAGGTGCCGGTGGGACTCGTCCATGGCCCGGCCCGAGTAGCTCTGCGGCCCGCCCGCGGCCCCGCAGAGCATCTCGGTCACGAGGTACTTGAACCCGGCCGGAGTCACGCGGTGATGCGCCTCATCGACCCGCGGATTGGCATTCAGCCGGGGGTCGACCATGACCCGGTCGATGAAATCGTCGACCACGGTGGCGATGCTGTAGACACCCCCGAGCCGACTATAGAGCGACGGCTTGTCCTGGGCCTGGCTTGCCGCCATTGAGCAACCCTCCCCGATTCCGCAACCCTTGAGAACCTGTCTCAGCTCCAGGCTGGATGAGCCAGGAGGCGCCACATGCGCTCAATTGGCGCGGGATGCTGCCCCTCTTCCAACCTGTGGTCAAGCTTAGGGTCTTGCTCGACGGCGCTCTGGTCGATTGACTGGCCTTGACCCTGCGCCGGAGCACGGGCCGCGGCGCGTCGGCCGCTCTGCTCCTCCATCTGGCCTACCCGACGATCCGGGCCGTGGTCTCGCCGAGGCCGGCGATCCGGTAGGTGACGCGGTCGCCGGGCTCGGGGAAGCGGGTCCTGAGCGCGCTGCCGGTGATCACGATCTCGCCGGCCTTCATCCCGCGGCCGCGGGATGCGAGCAGATTGGCGAGCCAGGCGAGCGATTCGAACGGGTGGCCCATGGCGGCACCGGTCACCCCGCGGTCGACGACCGCGCCGTTCCAGTCCAGCTCGACCGGCGTGGTCTCGAGGTCGAGGCCCTGCCAGTCCGCGACCTCGGGCCCGATCACGACGCCGCCGCACCAGCATTTGTCGGTCAGGATCGAGGCGGCATCGAGGTCGGTGTAGTCGGCGTTCCGGTCCTCGATCAGCTCGAACGCCGGCATGCAGGCCCTGACCGCCGGCGTCACCTTGGCCCGGTCGTAGGGCGCGCCCGCGGCCGGCAGGTCGCGGCCGAGCCGGACGCCGAGCTCGAACTCGAGGCCGAGGTGCATGAAGTCGGCAAGGCGAAGGGTCGCGGGCGAGCTCTGGATCGTGCTCGCGAAGATCGCGCCGCCGGCCGGCTGGTCGACCCCGCAGAGCTCCTGGATCGCCTTCGAGGTGAGCGCGATCTTGTGGCCGCCGAGCTCGCCCCAGCCGGCCGCGCTGAAGCGGCGGTGGACCTCGTCCTGCACGTCATAGGCCTCGGCCAGCGAGGCCGGCGCCAGCGCGCCCCGCAGGCGCTCGAAGCGCGCCCGCCGCCGATGCGCCTCGAAGATGTGATCCGCGATCCGCGCCACCTTCGCCCGATCGATCATGACCCCTCGCCTCCTTTGTGCGCTCCCCGATTGCCATTCTGCCCGTTTCCATGCGTCCGTGCACTTGCAAGCTCGCGCGGCGAAGCTCAGCCCGGCCCGAGCCAGAACAGCACCAGGGACACGGTCACGACCGAGAAGAGGCTCGAGAGCAGGATCGCGGATGCGCTCTCCACCTGGCCCGCGTCGTAGCGCACGGCGAACAGATAGGCGTTGACGCCGACCGGCAGCGCGGCGATCAGGACCGCGACCTTGGCCCAGAGCGGCGGCATGTCGAAGACCCAGCGGGTCAGCCCGAAGATGATCAGCGGCTGGACGACCAGCTTGAGCGCGACCATCAGGGCGGCCGGGGCGAGCGCACCGGTCAGGCGATAGGCGCGCAGGCTGGCGCCGACCGAGAACAGCGCGCAGGGCACCGCGGCCCCCCCGATCAGCGCCGCCCAGCGCTCGATCGTGCCCGGCAGCTTCAGGCCCGCGAGGTTGAACGCGATGCCCAGCACCAGCCCCCAGAGGATCGGGTTGGTCGCGAGGCCGCGGCCGATCGCGATCGGCAGCTCGCGCAGCCCCTCGCGCGAGCCGCGCCCGACCTCGATCACCACGGTGACCGCGGTGAACATCACCAGGCTGTGGGTCGCGAGCAGGAGGAACAGCGGCAGCCCGCCCGGATCGCCGAAGCTCGTGAGCACGAGCGGCGTGCCGAGCAGCACCGCGTTGCCGAAGGCCGAGCCGAAGCCCGTGATCGCCTGGCGCTCGAACGATCCCCCGAACAGGGCGCGCGCGGCCCCGATGCCGGCGCCGAACACCACCCCCGCACCCAGATAGTAGGACAAAAGGTACCCCCAGGGGATCTGGTCGGGCAGCGCCGCGGTCGCCATGTTCCGGAACAGCATGACCGGAATCGCGAAGTAGAACACGAAGCCGGCGAGCGCCTGGGAGGCCGCCGCGTCGAAGACCCGGGTGAAGGTCGCGCCGTAGCCGAACGCCATGAGCCCGAAGATCGGCACGACGATGTCGACGATGGCGGTCAGCGGCGGGCGTCCTCGGGGGCGATGGCACGGCGGCAGCGACGGGCGGCAGCGACGAGCCGCAGGCGGCGAGTATGTCGCGGTCCCGGTGCGCCCACAATGGCCGGGCCCGCCATGACACCGCCATGACCGGTCGCCGGCTTGTGCTAGAACCGGCAGGTGAGCCCCGGCAGACGGAGACGGCGGATGACGATCGGAGGCAGGTGGCGTCGACGGCGGTGGTCAGGCCGCAGCTTGCTCGCGCTGCTGCCGCTCGCCCCGCTGCTGCTCGCGCTGCTGCTGCTCGCCCCGCTGCTGCTCGGCATGCCGGCATCCGAGCCGGCGGCGGCCGCGCCGGCGCCCCCGGGGCCGCCGCAGGAGCCGAGCGTCGCCACCATCGAGGGCGAGCTCGGCCACCCCGGCGGCGACCTTCGGATGCTGATCGGCAGCGCCCGCGATACCCGCCTGCTCGTGGTCTATGGCTACGCCCGCCTGATCGGCTACGACCGCAATCTCGAGCTGCAACCCGACCTCGCCAAGGCGGTCGACGTCGAGGCCGGGCGCGTCTTCACCTTCCACCTCCGCGAGGGCCACCGCTGGTCGGACGGGGCGCCGTTCACGACCGAGGATTTCCGTTACTGGTGGGAGGACATGGCCAACAACCCCCGCCTCAGCCCGGTCGGGCCGCCGCGCGAGCTGGTGGTCGAGGGCGAGCTGCCCAAGGTCGAGATCCTCGACCCGCTGACCGTGCGCTACAGCTGGTCGAAGCCCAACCCGTTCTTCCTGCCGGCGCTGGCCGGAGCGCGCGCCGCTGTTCATCTACGCGCCGGCGCACTACCTCGAGCAGTTCCACGAGAACTACGCCGATCCGGCCAAGCTCGCCGGACTGATCGCCGCGGAACGGGTGCGCGACTGGGCGCAGCTGCACGGCCGCCACGACGACATGTACCGGTTCGACAATCCCGACCTGCCGACCCTCCAGCCCTGGGTCATGCGCACGCGCGCGCCGGCCGAGCGCTTCATCGCCGAGCGCAACCTCTACTACCACCGGGTCGATCCGGCCGGCCAGCAGCTGCCCTACATCGACCGGGTGCTCCTCGAGGTCGTCGACGACAAGCTGATCCCGGTCAAGACCGGCGCCGGCGAGACCGACCTGCAGGCGCGCGGCCTGGTGTTCAAGGACTACACCTTCCTCAAGCAGAGCGAGCCGCACAGCCACCTCAGGACGATGCTCTGGCAGACCGCGCGCGGCGCCCATCTGGCGCTCTATCCGAACCTGAACGCGACCGACCCGGTCTGGCGCCAGCTGCTCCGCGACGTTCGCTTCCGCCGCGCGCTGTCGCTCGGGGTCAACCGCGACGACATCAATCAGACCTTCTATTTCGGCCTCGGCATCGGCGGCAACAACAGCGTCCTGCCGGCGAGCCCGCTCTACAAGCCCGAATATCGCTTCGCCTGGGCCGACTTCGACCCGGCCCAGGCCAACCGCCTGCTCGACGAGATCGGCCTGACCCAGCGCGACGATCGGGGCGCCCGCCTGCTGCCCGACGGCCGGCCGATGGACCTGATCATCGAGAGCGCCGGCGAAGGCAGCGAGGAGTCCGACGTGCTCCAGCTGGTGCGCGAGAACTGGGCCAAGCTCGGCATCCGGGCCTACGCCAAGCCCCTGCAGCGCCAGGTGCTGCGCAACCGGATCTTCGCCGGCGAGACCCTCATGACCATCTGGTTCGGGCTCGAGAACGGCATCCCGTCGGCCGAGATGAGCCCCTACGAGTTCGCGCCGACCACCCAGCAGGAATACCAGTGGCCAAAATGGGGCCAGTACTACGAGACCCGCGGCGAGGCGGGCGAGCCGCCCGACCTGCCCGAGGCCAAGCGCCTGCTCGACCTCTACAACGCCTGGCGGGTGAGCTCCACCCGCGACGAGCGGCAGGGGATCTGGGACGAGATCCTCGAGATCTACAGCCAGCAGGTCTACTCGATCGGCCTGATCGGCGCCGTCCCCCAACCGGTGGTCGCCAGCCAGCACCTGCGCAACGTCCCCGACAAGGCGATCTTCAACTGGGAACCCGGCGCCCAGTTCGGCATCTACCGCCCCGACACCTTCTGGTTCGCCGATCAGGCCAAGTGAACGGAAGGAACAAGTTCCCACGCGCCGGGCAGGCTCACTATGGCACGCGCGCCGAACCCAGGCCGGAGGCGCCGGTCAGCCCCGAGAACCCGTCACCGTTCCGGCGGCCACCCGTCGAACCGCAGGGCGTCACGCGCGATCGCCATCATCCAGGTCAATGCCGGCGAGTTTCATCAGACGATGTTGGAGTCCCCGTTTGAGCGCGGTGTTGCCGTGCACGGGAACCGAGATCCTGACCCGATGGCCGGGCTTACCGTAGACGTGATGGCTGCTGTGGATGCGCAGCAGCGACCAACCGTTCTGCTCGAGCAACCGGCAGAACTGCCGGCCCGAGAGCGGCTTCACAGGCTGAGCTCGACCACCCTGCCCCGCTCTCCGGGCGCTTCGCCCGCCTCGACCGGAGGCTCGGTCGCGAGCCAGGCCTGGACCGCCTCACGAACGTTCGCGAGCAGCTCGTCCATGGTCTCGCCCTGGCTGACACAGCCGGGCAACGCCGGCACCTCGGCCCAGAACCCGCCTTCTTCGGCCTCGTGAACGACAACCTTGACCTGCATGGCGTGGATTGCACCTGTGCCCGACCGCCGTGGCCTGGTTCGCAACGTCTTATCAGGTCAGGCCGCCATGCGCCAGAAGCTCGGGCGCCGTCCCCCAACCGGTGGTCGCCAGCGAGCGCCTGCGCAAGCTCCCCGACAAGGCGATCTTCAACTGGAACCCGGCGCCCAGTTCGGCATCTACCGCCCCGACACCTTCTGGTTCGAGGGCGGGGCCAGGGGAGCCGGCACGAACGTAGCGTCAAAAGCCGCGCGAACCGGCGTCTGTACAAAGGCGGGCGCGCGCGCAATATATTCGAGCGCCTTATTCCTCGCGTCACGCTTTAAGCTTGTCAGATATCGCATTGCGGCATCGACCGAGAAAGGTTCACCAACCTTTGCTGCAAAATTGCTCCGCAGATCGGTCCAAACGACGCCATCCAATTCCCGTTCGCTGGCCCAGGCGCGAATGTTTGCGAGCGATTCCGGGTCATGACAATGCCCCTCACCGTCAACGACGTACCAGCCGAGCCGCTGCCGGTCGGGGGTTTGCTCGCGCTGACGTAGATCCTCGATCGCTTCCGCGATCGTCTGCCGGCGGCTCCGGCACCAGGCAACGCGCACAGGGACGCCGTTCTCGGGATCGATCACCAGCGTCAACGCGCCGTCGCGGCTGCCCGACACACGCGAGAACTCGAGCCGAAGGAAGGGACCATCGCTCTGCCAGGGGTCATGCCGGGCGTCGAATACGCCGCCCCCTTCCCACAGCAGCGATCCCCAGCCGAGCAGCACCACCCGTGCGGCCATCTCACGAAACCGCCGACCTCGGCGACCCCCGGCCAGCCCAGAGGCTGAGCGCTCCCAATGCCAAAACCACCCCGAAGCCGGACAGAAGGACGAGGCCGGACATGGCGAACACGCCCAAAAGTCCCAGCCAGACGCCGAGCACGCCCAACCATGCGCCAAGAAGACCCAGCCGGGTGCCGAGCCTCACGACCAAGTCGGGATGATGGCAGGCCGCGCGCAGAGATCTCCAGCCCCACAGCTTGGCCGGCTCGACGATCAGCGCTACCCTGCCCGTCACGTTGTCCTTCCTGGTCGTGCCGTCAATGGCAAGCGCCGTGCGATACCATTCGCCCACCACAATGGTGTTCTGCTGGCAATCGATGGCCAATCGCGGCCGCTGGTTGTATCGACGCAGGAAATTGCGATCGATCTTCCGGACTTCTGTGTAGATGCAGCGCCGGCGGTCCGGACGCCTGATCTTCACCACAACGCGTGAATCAAGCGCCTCAGTTGCGGGCCCGCATAGCCAGACCCACAACCGTTGTTGGTCTCCTCAGCCAGCGCCGCGCGGACGACGAACTGCCGTTCCTCCATGCTGGCGCGTGTCCCTAAGCCCCTCAGCAGATCCACTTCGCTCGCCGGCGAGCCTATATCCTCACGAACGGCTTTTCAAACCCGCGTCGCGGCCGGACTGTGAGGCGAGCAGTCCCGCGAGCCAGAATGCCGCCACGAGGTATCCCCCGATCACATCGGTCGGGTAGTGGTATCCCAGATAGACGCGCGAGAGCCCGATCGCGGCGATCAGCACCAGCGCTGCCGTCCAGATGGCCGCGCGCGCCCCGGGATTTCGGGTTCGCGCCGCCAGCATCCAGGCGAGGGCGCCGTAGAAGCACGCCGAGAAGAGCGCGTGGCCGCTGGGGAAGCTGTAGCTTTCCGGCGGGGTGCCGAAGAACGGTTCCGGGCGGGTGCGATGAACGGCGTATTTGAGGGCGTTCTCCAGCACGACCGCGCCGGCCATCACCACCGCCAGCACCAGCGCGGCCCGCCGGCGGCCGCGGGCGTAGAAGCCGACGAACACGACGCCGAAGAGCGACGCGATCACCGCTCCCGAGCCGAGCCGGGTGACTGCGCTGGCGAGGAGCGTGAGATCGGCGGAGGCGAAGTGATGGATGCCCGATCGAACAGCCTGATCGAAGCGCCCGACGGTCCCGGAGGAGGTCGCGGCTGCCAGCCAGACGAACAGGCTGAGGCACGCGGCTGCGGAGGCCAGCGATGCCCTTTGGCCCCTCGTTCGCGGATCATCAGGCACCCCTTGCCGTCCGTCCGGCAAGGCGCGACCAGCCTTCGGGCCCCTGGCGGAACTGATCCGTCGCCGAAACAACGAAGTCGCCCCGCTCGCCGTCCCAGATCAGGGTGTCGACCGCGATCTCCGGGCGTTCGATCCGGATGATGTTGTAGGCATTGAGCTCGCCGCGGCGGCGCGACGAGGTGGCGGTGCCCGCCTGGACCATCAGGGCCGAGTAGCCGGCAATCCGGTACCGCGACGGCGCTGGCGCTGCGGCGGCTGACATGCAGATGGCCCGAGAGGACCATGTCGACGCCGCAGCGCGCGAAGCCCGCCATCGCCATGTCGGCGCGCCCGACCAGGCCGCGGCGGCCGTCGCCCTCCGGCAGATCGAACGGATGATGGATCACGACGATCCGCGTGACGTCTTTGCCGGCGCCCTCCAGCCGGGCGCAGCTGCGCGCGACCTGCCGCCGGTTGATGCGTCCGTTCTTGATGACGAAGGACCGGGCGCTGTTGATGCCCAGGATCGCGATCTCATCGTCGGCGTAGAAGGGCTCCAGATCCGCGCTGATGTAATGTCGATAGTTCGCGAGCGGGCGCAACCACCGCGAGGCGACATCGTAGAGCGGCACATCGTGATTGCCGGGCACCACGATCTGGGGCGACGGCAGGCTCGTCGAGGAAATCGCGCGCCTCGGCAAATTCCCGCCGGCGGGCGCGTTGCGTCAGATCGCCCGAGACGACGACGACATCGGGTCTGGCATCGCGGATCGCCCGCGCCAGGGCGGGCAGCACGGCGCGATCCAGCCGGCCGAAATGCAGATCCGAGATATGGGCGACGGTGCGCAGGCGGGCCATCCTTCCGCTAGGCCGGAGGCGGGCTGGTCCCGGCGGCCGGCACGATGACGCCGAGGGCGCCGGGGCGGCTGCGGTAATGCAGAGGGGTCTCCAACAGAGTCACTTCGCCGTCCCTGGCGACGCGCAGGCGCTTCGCCTTCGTCCGCAACCAACATTCCTGCGCATCGTGCATCGCGAACTCGGCGGCTGGGACGCGCCCGAGCAGCGCCTGCAGCGCCAGGCGCAGAAGCCTCGCCCGGCCGGCCGGCGGCGCGCAGCAGATCCATAACCGGCCGCCGTCCAGGCGGGCGCGCTCGCCGATGCGCGGCCCCGAGATCTCGTAACGGTTGTTGCCGATGAAGACAAAGGGCGTCGCATCGACCGGTTCGTCCCGCGAATCGACGCGCAACTCGACACGCAGCGGCGCGTAGCGCCCCAAGATGGTCACAAAAGCCCGAGCGAACGCCGGCCATTTGCCGATGCCCCGGGTCTGCAGCCCCTCGCGCTCGCGCACCAGGGCGGGATAGATCCCAAGGCTCGAATTGTTCAGGAATACGTGGCCGTTGACCTCGCCGACATCGATGCGGGCGAGCTTTCCGGTGAACAGGTTGGTGATCGCTGCGTCGAGCTCCAGGGGAATCTTGAGGTCGGTAGCGAAATGGTTGAGCGTGCCGAGCGGCAGGACGCCGAGCGCGTGCTCGGTGCCGACCAGCGCCCCGGCGACCGCGCTCAAGGTGCCATCGCCGCCGCCGGCGACGACGGGCTGGCTGCCCTCCGCCATGGCGCGGCGCGCGAGATCCGGGAGCTCGCTGCCATGGCGGGCAAGGATGATGCGCGCTTGGGTGCCGTTCTGAGCGAACAGGGCGGCAATCCGGTCGCGCGCCTGCCCGGCCCGGTCGGAGCCGGCCGTGGCATTGAGGATGCAGGTGACGACGGCCGAACGGACGAGGGGGTTGTCTGCCATGGTTCCACCTTAACCGACATCCGCCCGTCCCGTTCCGCCGGGTACCGGCTGCCATGCACCGATCCCTGCGCCGCCCCGCTTCGCCGATGGCCGATCCGGACGGGAATCCGACCTGAAGGGGGGCGACTCATCATGGTCTCTCATCACGGAATGCCTCGCGAACCGGCGTCTGGACGAACGAGCCTGTGTGCGCCGGAAGCGCGCGGGTCGGTGGCGGGGACTCCCCCGGCGCAGCTCGATCTGGCGCCGACACACCCCGAAAGTGAAGTCCGAGGCCCTGGAATCGAGGCGGCTGGTCACCCAGATAGTGCTGTTGGTCGCCATCGACGCCCGCTCGACCCGGCGGCCGCCCGGCATGACGACGCTATGCGAGCAGCCTCTCGTCGTGCTATCCGCAGGTCGGTCGCCAACGACGGGACGGTAAGCGCGTGACGGTGCAGGGCTCGACCCAGGGCCCGACCCAGGGTCTGACCCAGGGTCTGACCACGAATGGCGAGGCGCGCTGGCAAGCCGCGGCGGCCACGGCAGCCGCGGCGACGCCCCGGACCGCGCGCCCGCGGCCCCGCTGGCTGGCGCGCTTCGGCAACCGCGCCGGCCACGAGCTGCCGCGCAGCGCGTTCGGCTTCCTGCTCCAGTTCGGCCTGCCGCAGCAGGTCGTGCTGCTGACGCTGACCGCCGCCTCGCTCCCGATCTACTACGCCTCGCTCGATCTGCCCAAGCAGATCGTCGACAAGGCGCTCGGCGGCAAGGCCGGCGATTTTCCGAGGTCCGTCGCCTTCGGCGGCATCCATCTCGGCAGCTATCCGCAGCTCCAGTTTCTCGCCTTCCTGTGCGGTCTGTTCCTGCTCACGGTGCTGATCAACGGCGCCTTCAAATACGCCATCAACGTCTACAAGGGCCGGCTCGGCGAGGGCCTCCTGCGCCTGTTGCGCCAGGAGCTCCTGAGCCGGGTGCTGCGCTTCCCCCTGGCCCAGTTCCGCAAGATCTCGCAGGGTGAGCTGATCGCCATGGTGACCGGCGAGGTCGAGGCGCTCGGCGGCTACTTCGGCGATGCGATCGTCACGCCCGCGTTCCAGGGCGGCCTCCTGATCACCGCACTCGGCTTCATCTTCGCCCAGGATCTGACCATGGGCCTGGCCGCGATCGCCCTTTATCCGCCCCAGGCCTGGCTGATCCCGAAGCTGCAGCGCCGGGTCAACCGCCTGGGCTACGCCCGGGTGCGCGAGGTCCGCCACCTGTCGCAGCGCATCGGCGAGGTCACCAGCGTGATCGAGGCCGTCCACGTCAACTACGCCGACCAGAGCCAGCTCGACACCTTCGCCGGCCACCTGTCGCGGATTCTCGACATCCGCTACGACATCTACAAGAAGAAGTTCTTCATCAAGTTCCTCAACAACTTCATCGCCCAGCTGACCCCGTTCTTCTTCCTGTCGATCGGCGGCTATCTGGTGCTGCGCGGCCACCTGACGCTGGGCTCCCTGGTCGCCGTGCTGGCCGCCTACAAGGACCTGGCGCCACCGTGGAAGGAGCTGCTCGACTTCTACCAGGGCCAGCAGGACGCCAGGATCAAGTACGACCAGCTGATCGCCCAGTTCGATCCGGGCGGTCTGCGGCCGCCGTTCGCGGACGAGGTCGAGGCGGCCGAGCGGTTCGGCGCCGGCACCGCGATCAGCGGCCGGATCGAGACCCAGGACCTCGGGCTCGAGGAGGACGGGCTGGTCAGCGTCGAGCAGCTGTCGGTCGACCTTCCGGCCGGTCAGCATGTCGCCCTGATCGACGCCGACGGCGGCGGCAGCCATCTGCTCGCGCGCGTGCTCGCCCGGCTGGAAGTGCCGATCCGGGGGCGGGTGCTGCTCGACGGCCAGGACCTCGGCCAGCTGCCGCGGGCACTCTACGCCCGCGCGGTCGCCTTCGTCGGCGCGCCGGCGCGCCTGGTCCAGGGCACGGTCGCCGACAATCTGCGCCTGCTGCTCGGGCCCGACCTCGGCGCGGTGACCACCGAGACCGTGCTGGCGGCGATCGAGCAGGTCGAGTTCGGCGACGACCTGTTCCGCTTCGGCCTGCGCACGGTGATCGACCCGGCGCAGCATCCGGCCCTGGTCGAGGCGATCCTCGGCGCGCGCACGCGGCTGCGCGAGCTGCTGGCGTCCGGCGACAACGCCGGCCTCGCCGAGCCGTTCGAGCGCGAGCGCTACCTCGCCAACCTGACCATCGGCGAGAACCTTTTGTTCGGCGCGCCCTCGACCGCCGACCTCGACGGCCGGGCGCTCGCGACCCATCCCTACGTCCGCCAGATCCTCAAGGAGACCGCGCTCGAGGAGCCGCTGATCGAGCTCGGCCGGACCGCGTGGCACAACCTCTCGGAGATCTTCGGCGACGTCCCGGTCCATCACCAGCTGGTGCAGGAGTTCAGCCCGATCCGGCCTGAGGAATTGACCCTCTACCGCCAGCAGCTGGCCGGGCTCGACAAGGCGCCGGGGGCCGCGCTCAGCGCCGAGCAGCGCCGCCTGCTGCTCAACCTCGCCCTCAACCTGACCCCTGCCCGCGACCGCCTGGCCGACCTGTCGGCGGAGCTGACCGAGAAGCTCCTGGACGCGCGCAAGCGCTTCGTCGAGCAGCTGCCGGCCAGGATGGCCGGCGCGATCGAGTTCTTCGACCCCGAGCGCTACCTGCTCCAGCTCAGCGTGCGCGACAACCTGGTGTTCGGCCGGATCCTCAGCCAGCACGCGCGCGCCGCCGAGCGGATCGAGCAGGTGATCGGAGCACTCGCCGAGGAGCAGGGCTTCCGCCGCCTCGTGCTCGAGGCCGGCTTCGACTACACGGTCGGCATCGGCGGCAGCCAGCTCACCCCCCAGCAGCGCCAGAAGCTCCTGCTCGCCGCGGCCGCGCTCCGCCAGGCGCGCGTCCTGGTCGCCGACGCCCCGACCCGCGACCTCCATCGCGGCGCCGCGACCACCGTGCTCACCCGCCTGCTCGAGATCTACCAGGGCCGCACGGTCATCTGCGCCCTCGACGACGCCACGCTGGCGCCGCTGTTCGATCGCGTCCTGACGCTGGGCCAGGGCCAGATGCTCGAGGACTGCGCGCCCGACGCGGCAGCCCTGCCACCGGCCCCCGATGAGGCGGAACCCGAGGCCGAAGGCCTGCCCGACGCCGAAGCCCTGCCCGAGGCCGAAGGCCTGCCCGAGGCCGAGATGGAACGCCTGCCGGCCGCCTCCTGAGGGCCGGGCTCGGACGGCGTTCACGCCCCGATCCGCAGGCTCCTGCCCACGCCCGACGCCATTCCCAGGCACCGCCAGCCCAGGCACCGCCAGCCATGGCCCTCGAGCGCAACGGGCCTGGTCCGAGGCCGTCGCCGACCCCCTTTGCCCCTCAGGAAACCGGGCGCGGCCAGGTCCAGCCGGACCCTATGTCCCCCGGTGGGCCGCGGTCTGCAGCAGCTCCTGCAGCTGCTGCTTCCAGAACTTCGCCATCCCGGTCGTGCCATGGCCGCGCGTGTCTTCGCTGGCCGGGATCAGATACAGCCGGCCGTCCTTCACGCGCTTCAGCTCGCGCTCCATGATGCCGGTTTCCGGCGGGTTGCGCTCGTCGTCGGCCGAATTGATCGCGAGCACCGCCGCCTGGATCCGTTCCAGCGCCGCCGACGGATCGTAATCGCGCGACGCGTCCCACTGATAGAGGAAGTCGTTGGCATCGGCCGTGAACGGCGCCGCCAGGCGCTGGTCGACCAACTTGTCCGCCAGCTCGCGGGTCGGCGCCATCTTCTGGTACGCGAGCGTGCCGCCATTGGTGGCGATCCCGAAGAACACGTTGGCCACCTGGAGCGCGCGCGGCTGGGTCGTATAGTTGCCGCCCTGCCAGTCCGGATCGTTGCGGATCGCATCGATCACCATGCGCCGCATCATCCAGTTGCGGCTGGCCATCGCGGTCGGCTGCGAGGCCATCGGCACCAGCGCGTCCATGAAGTCCGGGTAGGCGACCCCCCAGAGCCAGGTCTGCATGCCGCCCATCGAGTTGCCCAGCACCAGGCGCAGATGCCGGATCCCCAGGCCTTCGCTCACCAGATCGTGCTGCGCCCTGACCATGTCGTCGTAATTGTAGCGCGGAAAAGTCGCGCGCAGGCCATCGGACGGCTTCGACGACTTGCCGGCGCCGATGCCATCCGGCAGGATGATGAAATACTTGCTGGCATCGAGCGCCTGACCGGCTCCAAACAGCTCGCCCGCGAACTCGGGCGACAGGAAGCTCGCGCCGGAACCGGCGGTACCGTGCAGGATCAGCACCGGCTCCCCGGACGGCTCGCCGACCGTCCGGTAGTGCAGGCGCAGCTCGGGCATGACGTCGCCGGTATGAAACCGGAAGTTGCGCGCGACCCACTCGCCTTCCTTGGGCGCGGGGTAATCGGCCGCCAGCGCCGAAAACGCGATCACGGCAACAACCGCGCCGGCCGCGGTGGGCAACAGCCATTTCGAAATCTTCACGGACCTTCTCCCAGCTGAGCGTCCCCCAGATGCCGCCTCCGGAAGACCGACTGTGCCCCGCGCCCGCGCGGGAGGCAAGGCTGCGACGGTCGGAACGAGCTCCGAAGTTGCGCAGAACTGCTTCTTCCGGCTCGGCCATCCGGCTGCGGGAGGTCTACCGCGACCACACGGTCATCTGCGCCCTCGGCGAGGCCACCCTTGTCTTCGACCGCCGTCCTCACGCTGGGCCACGCCCAACTACTCGAAGGCCGCCCCCCGAGCCGGCCGCAGAAGAGGAGGCGACCGGCGGCCTGTCCGCGTGGCGCTCGACATGACGGCCCTGGTCAGCAGCCGCCACAACCCGATCCCGCGCGTCTTCTACGACCGCCTGCGCGCCGACGGCAAGTCGCCCAAGGAAGCGCTCGTCGCTTGCATGCGCAAGCTCCTGACCACCCTCAACGCCATCGTCCGGGAGCAAACACCGTGGCAACCAGCATCGTCGCCCTTGACCGCCAAGACAATCGCTGACCCCGAGGGCCTGACCCCGAGGACCAGACCTGACCCCGAGGGCCCGCGCTATGCGAGTGCGCGGTGTCGTTGAACTAGACAAGGCGCCGTGCTACATCGATGTATGGTGCTCGATTGAAGAGCTGAGGTGCGTTTCGTGACGCTCGTTGTGGCTGTTACTGGACCAGAGGCGATCTGGCTGCTCGCTGATCGGAGGCTGTCTTGTGACGGCCGTCCCGAAGGACGACGGTCGCAAAGTCATGTTTCTTGAGACTATCGACGGCGTCGCAATTCTCGGGTACGCGGGCCTTGGTGCGACTGCTCGTGGAACCGAGCCGGCAGATTGGATGAGCGCCGTGCTACGCGGCCGAAACCTTACCACTCGAAAACTCTCTTGGAGTGCTGGCAGAAGCGATACAAAACCAGCTTCCTCGCCATATGATCCAAATGCGGCTTAACGATATACTCTCTCATCACGTGATTATCCCGGCATTCCTTGGAAATGAACCGGAGACTTCTATTCAATTGACTTAGCTTTTGGGCCTGATCGAAAAAACTATCAGTTTCGATACACTCGTCATGCCAATACTCTGCCAACGGGTGCATTTAAGACGCCATCATTAGGGATCGGCGGGTCCGGTGCGCTGTATCTATTGCAGCACAACAATTGGCAACGCGACCTGCTGCGTGTGGTAAGCGCTAACGAGCGCGGCAAGATATCGCTGCTGGCAGTAGCTGATCATCTCGCGAGACTAAATGCTAGAGTTCATCAAGCTATGCTTGACAAATCAGTGGGATCACGATGCGTAGTTGCATGGCGATTTAGAAAGGGTGGTTTCCATAACGGCGGTGGGGGACATCAGTTTTATACGGGCTTAGAACGAGAAAACGAGTTGTGCATTTCTGCCTACTATTAAATCGACCGGAATGGATATGGTTGCTGTCGGCGAAGTGTTCATGACGCACTCAATAAACACGATGAAAGCGCTGCTAGCAGGTGAAGCGGCCCCAGAACTCGATAAGGGCGCGATCAATGCTGCGCTAGCTGGCCTGCCTCACCTGCCGGATGAAACCCTACGTTAGGGCCGCTTCAAGCATTTCTAGTCGCTGCCGGGATATCAGGAACCTTTTCGCCGAACTTGGCACGGCGCGCGCCTCCCTCTCTGCACACCTGGCTACCATGCACCGATCCCGGCGCCGGTCAAGGACGCGCGACAGCGCGCCGGCGCGCCGTTCGCGGTCCTTGACCGGCGCCGGGATCGGTGCGGATGCTGGGCATGGCCTGCGTAAGGCAGATCCTGCCTTCGCAGGCCTGCAAGACCACCAGGACAGGTGGGATCTCGTGAGTTTCACAGCTAATGGTCTGAGATAGCCATCGGTCCATGCGCCACTTCTGTCCACTCGACCGGACGCCCTCGGCCATCACCCTGGATTGATGGTTGAGTCAATCCTCCAGAATTCCGACCTCTGTCATCACTTCAAAAACTGTCCTCAATGCGCTCTTCCGGAAGGAAAAACGGCGAGGCGGTATCTCGCATCAGGATCAATGAGATCCATGGACTGGAGAGGCCAGTTTCTTGATCCACCGACTGCGACGACCACCCATAGTCGAGGCGGGCCTCACTTCTGAGGTCAACCTGCGCCATAAGTGCTCCATGGCATAGCCAGAAGTGACGCATCGGTGGCGCGTGGCAAGTTCCTGACCCGGATCAATTCAGTGTCGCTGAGCGGCGGTCTTCTTTGCCATGCTCGGAGGCCGCGACGCGCTGTTGCGCAGGGCGGACACGAGTTGCATCGAGGCGAAGGCTTCATCTGGCCTGATCCGGAGCATAGGGCGGGCAAGATTGTCGGGTCTTGGATCAAGCAACCTCAAGCTCCGGGGGGCCGGCAAGCGCGGATCAAGCGCATGGATCGCGGCGTCAGACCGCGTCGAGGGCCTGGGCGAGGTCGGCGATCAGGTCTTCGGGGTGCTCGACGCCGACCGAGAGGCGGACCATGGCGGGCGTGATGCCGAGCTCGGCCTGGCGGCCCTCCGGGATGTCGGAGTGGGTCATGCTGGCGGGGTGCTCGGCCAGGCTCTCGGTGCCGCCCAGGCTGACCGCGAGCCGGACCAGCTTGAGCGCGTCGAGCAGGCGGAAGGCCTCGGGCTCGCCGCCGTGGACCTCGAAGGCGAAGGTCGAGCCGGGCGCCTTGCACTGGCGCCGGTAGAGCTCGAAGTCCGGGTGGTCCTCGGCGAGGAAACCCAGGTAGTGGACCTGCTTGACCTTGGGGTGCTCGTTCAGGAACTCGGCGATGTAGCGGGCATTCTTCATGGCGCTGGTCATGCGCAATTTCAGGGTCTCGAGGCTGCGCATCAGGAGCCAGCCGGTGTGCGGGTCGGACATGGTGCCAAGGATCGTGCGCATGCCGCGCACAGGTGCCAGGCGCGCCTCGGCGCCGAGGCAGGCGCCGGCGATCACGTCGCTGTGGCCGCCGACGTATTTGGTCAGCGAATAGACCACGAGGTCGGCGCCCTGGGCGAGCGGCTGCTGCCAGAGGGGACCTAGGAAGGTGTTGTCGACGATCACCGGCGGCCGTCCGCCGGGCTTGCCGGGCAGGCGCTTGGCGATCTCGGCGCAGTGCGCGATGTCGACCAGGGCGTTGGTCGGATTGGCCGGGGTCTCGAGCAGGATCGCGCCGATCGGGCCCGCGCGCCCGGCCGCCTTGACCGCCTGCTCGAGCGACCGGCCGGCACGGCCCGCGCCGAACTCCTCCGGCTTGATGCCGAACTGGGGCAGGATGTTCTGGAGCAGGAACTCGGTGCCGCCGTAGAGCGGCCCGCTGTGCAGGATCACGTCGCCCGGGCGCAGGAAGGTCCAGAGCGTGGTCGAGATCGCGGCCATGCCGCTCGAGAACACCAGGCTCGATTCCGCCCCGTCCCACAAGCCCAGCCGGTCCTCGAGAATTTCCAGGTCCGGATTGTTGAGCCGCGAATAGATCAGCCCGGGCTCCTCAGCCGGCCGCTGGTCGCGCAGGCCGTAGGCGAGCTCGAAGAACGCCTTGCCGGCCGCTGCCCGCTCGAACACGAAGGTCGAGGTCTGGAACACCGGGCACTTGACCGAGCCCTCCGAGAGCTTCGGGTCGTAGCCGTAGCTCATCATCAGCGTCTCGGGATGCAACGTATGGTTGCCAATGGTCCGGTGACGGTAGGGCTTCTGCGGCTTGGCCATGCTCGATCCTCTTTGCGTCGGGCGCGACCTCGAGGCCCGCGGCATCACCGGTCAGGCTGAGACCGGCGTGGTCCTCGAGAGCTTCCGCTGCGTTCGCGCGTGAGGCGAATATAGGAAGCGCAAGCGCGCGCGAGTAGAGCGGTCCGGCCGTTTGTCAGGTCCAGTACGGCCGGATGCTGTCGGCGACCGAATTGGCGATGTGCTCCTTGGTGATCACGCCGACCACGTCGTCGGCTCTCGGCACGCGACCGCCCTTGACCACGACCGCCATGGCGCCGCCGCGCCGCCACATCCGCCGGATGACGTCGAACACCACGTCGTCCTCGCGCGCGATCGTGAAGTCCGCGCGCGCGACCTCGCCCAGCGTGATGCCGGTATAGGCGCCCTCGAGGCCGCGCCTGAGGCCCGTGTTGACGCGCTGCACGCCGACGATCCGCGGCCCGTGGGTGACCACCACGTGACGCATCGTGCCGCCATGCTGGGGCTGGCGCAGGAACTCGTCGAAGCTCGTCTCGGCCGGCAGCACCAGCACGTCCTTGTCCATCACCTCGCTCGCGTGGCGCACCAGAAACATGTTGGCGTGCAGCACCTTCGGGATCGAGCGGCCGCGGCTGAGCAGCTTGATCGTGTAGATGTTCTCGCGCGAGAGCACGCGCCGCACGCCGATGCTGAGCGCCACCGCGACGATCATCGGCATCACGATCGCGTAGTCGCGGGTCATCTCGAAGATCATGGTGACCGCGGTCATCGCCGCACCCGTGCCGCCGCCGACCATGGCCGCCATGCCGACCATGGCGAAGCTCGGCACGCTGATGTCCGGGGAGGGATAGATCGCGCCGGCGAGCGCGCCGAGGCTGCCGCCCAAGGTGGCACCCATGAACAGCGACGGCGAGAAGATCCCGCCCGAAGCGCCCGAGCCGAGGCTGAGGAGCGTCGCGGTGAGCTTGCAGGCAAACAGGAGGAACAGGAAGCCAAAGCCGCCGAGCCCGCCCAGCAGCACCGCCTGGATGGTCGAATAGCCGACGCCCTCGACATAGTAGTGCCCGGCGGTGCGCATCAGCAGGTAGATCATGACGCCGACCGCGACCATGCCGATGGTGTGGCGCAGATAGGGATTGCCGATCTTGTCGAAGACCTGCTCGGCGCGATGCAGCCCCTGGGTGAAGAGCGCCGCCGCGACCCCGGTCAAGGCACCCAGGACGGCGTAGGCGAGCAGGGCCGCGGCCGAGACCGCCTCGTTCCCGAGCGCCGGCAGCGGCGGGATCTGGAAGGCGGGCAGGACGCCCAGGAACAGCCGGCCGACGAAGGTTGCCGTGCCGGTCGCGAGCGCCACCGGCAGGAAGGTCCGGCCGCTGATCTCGGGCATCATCAGCTCGATCGCGAACATCACGCCGCCGATCGGGGTGTTGAAGGTCGCCGCGATGCCGGCACCGGCGCCGGCCGCGACCAGGGTGATCCGCTGCCAGGCGGCCATCTTGATGATCTGGCCGACGGTCGAGCCGAACGAGGCGCCGATCTGGATGATCGGGCCTTCGCGACCGACCGCGGCCCCGCTGCCGATCGAGAGCGCCGAGGCCATCGACTTGACCGCGGCGACCACCGGCCGGATCACGCCTTCCTGGTAGTAGATCGCGTTCATCACCTCGGGCACGCCGTGGCCGCGGGCCTCGGGCGCGAAGGTTTTGACCAGGAAGGTGACGCCAAGCCCGCCGATCACCGGCACCAGGATCACGAGCGGCCCCCAGGGGCTCGCGGGCGTGAACAGGTTGGCGTCGTAGGTGAACGACAGCTGGCCCAGGAAGAACAGGTTGTGGATCAGGCCGATCAGCGCCCGAAACCCGACCGCGCCGAAGCCGGTGATGACCCCGACCGCGACCGCCAGCAGGGAAAGCGAGGTGAGCCCGATCGGCACCGGATCCGAAGCTGGGGTCGGCTCGGCACTGCGGGGGCCAGGTTGCCGGTCGGATGCTTGCATGTCGTTTGACGCCGGGCTGGATCGGACGGAGCGGGCGAGCGCCGGGAGCGCCGGCTGGCGGGCCGTCGCCCCTTGCGTTCGCGTGGCGCGGCACCATAGTCATGGAGCCGGCGCGCGGGAAGCCCGTGTTGGCGAAGGACGCCCGAGCCCCCGCCGTCGGCAGACGAATCGGATCGAGGCCGGCAGACGAATCGGATCGAGGAGAGTGGCCATGACCGAGCCTCATGATCATGAGCTGGCAACGCTCGGTGGCGGCTGCTTCTGGTGCCTGGAGGCGGTCTACAAGGAGCTGAAGGGCGTCTCGCACGTGGTCTCGGGCTACGCCGGCGGCCAGGTGGAAAACCCGACCTACGAGCAGGTCTGCGGCGGCCGCACCGGCCATGCCGAGGTGGTGCAGATCACCTACGACCCGAAGGTCGTCTCGTTCCGGGACCTTCTGGATGTCTTCTTCACGATCCACGACCCGACCACCAAGGACCGCCAGGGCGCCGACATCGGCCCGCAATACCGCTCGATCATTCTCCACCACAGCCCGGAGCAGAAAGCCGACGCCGAGCGCGCGATCGCCGAAGTGGGAGAAAAGAAAATCTGGAGCGCGCCGATCGTCACCGAGGTCGTGCCGCTGGAAAAATTCTATCCGGGCGAGGCCTACCACCAGGACTACTTCGAGCAGAACCCGCGCCAGCGCTACTGCCAGATCGTGATCGCGCCCAAAGTGGCGAAGTTCCGCAAGGAGCACCTGGCGCGGCTGAAGGCGTAGCGGACCTTGCCGCCCCGCACCCGCGCGGGTTCGGCCGGTTGGCGGCGCGGGCATGGAATTCGAGCTTCGCCGCGGTGTCGGGCAGGCCGTTGAAGTCCGCAAACAGATCGCGGATCGGCGGCTCGATGCCCGCCTGCGAGCGCCGCCTCGTCCGCGCGCACGAGCGACTGCAGCTCGGCGGTCGGGATGTTCGAGCGCCTGGCCTGGTCGTGGGTGAAGGTCTCGACGCGGGTGCTCGGCTTTTTCGGTCCGGCCGTCTCACGGGGTTCCCTTCGGTTCCACGTCCTGCAGCAGCTGCTCGGTCACCGCCTTCAGCGGTGCCAGATCACGGACCACGATGTCCCACATCTCGCGATCGTCGACGGTCTTGTAGCCATGGCGCAGCACATTGCCGATGCCGGCGATCCTGCGCCAGGGGATCTGTGGATGTCCCGCCTTGAGGTCGTCAGGCACATGGCGCGAAGCCTCCGAGACGATCTCGATGCTGCGCTCGACCGCGCGCCTCAACATCGGCTCGGCCATGTAGTCGTCAAAGGACTTGCCGGCGGTGAAGACCTCGACATCATGGATGGCCGCGAGGATGTCTTCGAAGCGCGAGGCGAGGTCCAAGAACGGCATCAGAAGACCTCGATCGCGTCAGCCTCGACCCGCGCGCGCATGCGCGGACGCATCTTCCAGGGTGCGGTCGAGATCTCGACGGCGCGTCCCAAGAGATCGCCCAGGTCCTGTTCCAGGCCAACGTGGTCGATCAGGGAGAACTTGACGCTCCGATCAATCTCGGCGACCAGATCGATGTCGCTCTCGGGCCCGGCCTCGGCGCGCGCCATCGAGCCGAACAGCCGCAAGTGAGCCACGCCGCGCGCCCGTAGTTCCGGCTCGCGCTCGCGCAGGATGCGCAGCACGCGCTCGCGCTCGGCGAGCGCCGGGTCGAGGGTCGTGGTCTCACTGGCCATGGCAGGGCTCATGCTGCCATAGCCTTGCGGTTGGCGTCGAGCCAGGCGCGGATCTGCCTGGTTGCCTCATGGATGTCCGTGACCTCGAGGAAGGCCCAGCGACCGAGCCCGCCGATCACCGGCACCAGGATCACGAGCGGCCCCCAGGGGCTCGCGGGCGTGAACAGGTTGGCGTCATAGGTGAGCGACAGCTGGCCCAGGAAGAACAGGTTGTGGATCAGGCCGATCAGCGCCCGGAATCCGACCGCGCCGAAGCCCGTGATCAGCCCGACCAGGACCGCCAGCAGGCAGAGCGTCGTGAGCCCGATCGGGACCGCCTCCGCGGCGCTGGTCTGCGGGACATCGCGGACGCCGGATTGCCGATCGGTTGCTTGCATGTCGTCCATCGCCGGGCTCGGATCGGCGAGCGGCGGACGCTTGGCCGTCGGAGGGCCCTCGCCCCTTGCGCTCGCCAGGCGCCGCACCATAGTCATGGAGCCACGGCACGAAAAGCTCGCAAGGGGCGCGACCGGTCACACCGCGAGATAGAATTGGGGAGATGGCCATGAGCGGCCAAGGTGAGCAGGAGCTGGCGACCTTGGGCGGCGGCTGCTTCTGGTGCCTGGAGGCGGTCTACAAGGAGCTGAAGGGCGTCTCGCACGTGGTCTCGGGCTACGCCGGCGGCCAGGTGGAAAACCCGACCTACGAGCAGGTCTGCGGCGGCCGCACCGGCCATGCCGAGGTCGTGCAGATCACCTACGACCCGAAGGTCGTCTCGTTCCGAGACCTTCTGGATGTGTTCTTCACGATCCACGACCCGACCACCAGGGACCGCCAGGGCGCCGACATCGGCCCGCAATACCGCTCGATCATTCTCCACCACAGTCTGGAGCAGAAAGCCGACGCCGAGCGCGCGATCGCCGAGGTCAGCGAGAAAAAAATCTGGCCAGCGCCGATCGTCACCGAGGTCGTGCCGCTGGAAAAATTCTATCCGGGCGAGGACCACCACCAGGACTACTTCGAGCAGAACCCGCGCCAGCGCTACTGCCAGATCGTGATCGCGCCCAAGGTGGCAAAATTCCGCAAGGAGCACCTGGCGCGGCTGAAGCGGTAGGCGGAGCTGCCGCGGCGGCGCCAAGGTCGCTGCGCATCCTCCGGCTGCTGATCGATCGATCGAGTTCGCGGCCGATGGCATCTCCGTGACGCTGCATGCCGGCGCAGGTGAGCGGTGCGGCAGGCAAGCGCCTTAGGAGCGAGATGCACTGGCGGGTGCGATCGCGGCTGGCAATGGCAGACCAGCCTTGGCCAAGCCTGCATTGAGCCGTTCGATCACGCTCGGGGCGATTTGAAAGTTGGCCCAGAATGCGACCGGATCGCGCGCGAGCAAGGGCGACTGACGCAAGGCCTCGTCAAGTGCCGCTCGAGCCGCCGTGGCATTGCCCAAAGCCGCCTCGGTGAAGGCCAGTGTTGCCTGACCCACCCCTGCCGCGAAGCCCTTGCCGGCGTCCGCCGCATCCCGTGCCCCGACCAGGTCTCCGCCCAGATAGAGCGCAATCGCGAGAGTCGTGTAGTACCAGTTTGGCACGACCACGCTCAGCGAGATCGCATCGGCCAGCAACTTGCGGCCCTCCTCCCAGCGCCCATGGACCGCCAACCGCCAACCAAGCTGGGCCAGGCTCTCCGGGTTGTTCGGGTTCAACGCGATGACCTGCCGCTGCACCCGCTCAGCTTCCTCGAAGTCTCCGGTGCCGTAGCGCAGAGCCGCAAGCGCCTGCAGGGCCGTGACGCTACTCGGCGCCAGCTCGACCGCTCGCTTGGCCGCACCGAGGCCCACCTGCAGCTCGGTGGCTTGCGCCGCCAGCTCGACGAAGCCGAAGCGGGCGGCGTCCAGGTGTGCGAACGCGAGCATGGCCCAGGCCGCGGCGTAGCTAGGGTCGCGCTTCACGGCTTCCTCAAGGCAGGCCCGGACGGCCGGGTAGAGCGCCTTCGCGAAGCTGCGCCGGTAGGCGAAGGCGCGCTGGACGCAGTCGTAGGCGTACAGGGTTTCGGGCACCATCCGGCCTAGCTGCTTGGCTGTTGCCTGCGTGATCGCGCCGTAGCTCTGGGCCAGGCGGCCGACGATGGCACCTGACAGCTCGGTCTGAAGGTCGAAAATGCCGGTCGCGGTCAGGGCACGGTCGAAGGTCTGGCTCCATAGCAGCTCCCCGGACGTGCCTTCGGTCATCCGCGTGTTGACCCGGACCCGGCTCGGCTCCCGATTGACCTCCCCGGTCACGAGGTAGACGGGCACCCCCGCCGCAGCTGGCGGCAAGGCAGCCTTGCCATTGGCCTGGGCTGCGCCGACGAACACCTGGATTCCATCGTACCGGATCAGCTCGCTGAGCAGGCCACTGCTGAGGCCGGCGGCCAGCAGCTGGGCATCCTCGCCGCCACCGAGCGCTGCGAACGGCTCGACGACCACCGCAGGGCCGACGCGCTGCGCCTGCTCGCCAGAGCGCCACGGCGCCCACCACCAGAGCCCGGCGACCAGCAGCAGCACGCACAGAGCGCACAGAGCGGCCACCGCCACCGCGCGCCCGGCCACCCCATGCCGTGGCCTCGCCCTCCGGATGGCAGGGGCGGGCGCGATCGGCTCCGGCTCAGGGTCGCCAGCCGGCCCCGAGAAGGCCGGGGCATATTGGCCTTTGGGGATGGTGATCCGAACGGGGTCGTCCCGACCTGCGGTCAGATAGTAATGCTCCAGGTCGCGCCGCAGCCGCCCGGCCTCGATGCGCACAATCGGGTCGACCTGAGAATCGAAGCTGGCGTCACGCCCTAAGGCGGCCAGCGCGATATCGAAGGCCTTGAGGCGGTCGGCCTGGCCGGCCAATGCCTGCTCCACGACATAGCCGAGGAAGGCCCGCCCATGCGGCCCGGCCCGGAAGTCGGGGCTGTCGAACAGCCGCGCCAGCGCGGCGCGGATGTCCTGAGCCGACGGTGCGACATCATCAGACTGCTGCTTGCGCCGACCCCTATCGGCGGTGGACAAGGCATCCCTCCTGCCCGGGTCACGATTACCGCCGATCGGGGAAGCCATCAGCCCTCGTTCGGGCTGAGCGATTGCCGTCGACGTTTCGCCTTGAGACCGAGCATAGCGCCACCCCCGCCCGCCGTCTTGACCTGAATCAAACGGACGTGGGCGGGTGTACGTCACCGTAACGTACTGGCCCACGGGTCGGCTCTGCGCGAGACGACGGGATGCAGGGCTGACCGTCCCTGGGGAGGGCAGCAATCGCCGCAATGGACGTTCTCAACACGGTCTGTCGCCGTTTCCCGACGCAGGAGGAGGCCATCCGGCGGCGGTATGGGGCGGATCAGGAGTTTCGCGCGATCTGCGAGGAATACGTCCTGGCGCGGCGGGCGCTGGCTCATTGGAAGACGGTGGACCCGCCGTGCCAGCAACGGGAGCAGGAGTACTGGCGGCTGGTGCGGGAGCTGGAGGACGAGATCCTCGCCGCCCTGGTTGGCCGACCCTGAGGGCCTGGCACGGCAGAGGCTGCGGGTTCGCCCATGGGTCGCGTACTGGGCCGGCGAAGCCACGGCCGAGGGCTACGCCCGGGACACGATCACCGGCGAGCTGCTCTGGCAAGGCGTCGACCAGCGCGCCGGCACCAAGGCCTGGGGCCGCAACACCTTCAACTCCTGGGACGACGTCGACAACGCCTTCAAGGCCTGGGCCGCTCAGTTCGCCAAGGGGCTCGGCGAGCTCGGCGCCTGCCCGCGCTAACTAAGAGCCTGGAGAAGCGCACCCGAGGGAATTGGGCGCTACTACGAAGGACGATAGGAGATGAAAATGATGACCGAGATCATGAACCGCCGCCCGACAACACTCTGGCCCGGCGCCTGCGTGCTCGCTCTGGCCATGTTGACCAGCGGTTGCGCGAGCGGCTCCTCGAGCACCTCCCCGGCCAGCTCGACGGGCGACCTCAGCTCCGAGGAGATCTACAACGAGTACGACAAGGACAACAACAACAACATCAGTCAGCAGGAGTGGGACCAGGCTTACAAGAACATGGATACCAATGGCGATGGTGTGGTCACAAGCGACGAATACCACGCCGCGGTCGGTGGTGGCGGCGGACGCCGCTAGTGCAGGCGGCGGTGGATAGCGCGTCGCCGAATTGACTGCGATCAGCACGCGACGCGCCCTGTCATCACCATGAGCCGCTGAACACCAGGCGTGGTGAAGCATCAGCCCCGTGATCGGGGCGGATGTCCGCCCGCGACGGGAACTGCCGAATCCAAGGAGGAGAGCCGAAGATGAAGGTCTTATCGAAACGCCTGCTGGCGGCCGCGATCCCGATCGCGCTCGCGGCAACCGTGGCGGGCGCGCCGCCCGCCTCGGCGCAGGAGAAGAAGCCCAACATCGTCATGCTCATGAGCGACGACGTGGGCTGGGGCGACTACGGGGTGTACTACGGCGGAGCGGCGCTCGGGCATCCCACCCCGAACATCGATCGCTTGGCCAAGGAAGGCGCGGTCTTCACCAGCTGGTACGGCCAGGCCAGTTGCACGGCGGGCCGCTCCTCGTTCATGACCGGGCGCATCCCGGTCCGCACGGCGCTGTCGGTCGTCGTGGTTCCCGGCGACGCGAACGGCCTGGACGCGGATACGCCGACCATCGCCGAGTTCTACAAGAAGAACGGCTACCGAACGTACTTCTCCGGCAAGTGGCATCTCGGCGACGTGGCCAAGTTCTACCCATCGAGCATGGCTTCGACGAGATGAAGCAATTCGCGGCCTACTACCCGGGTGTCTATGGCTATAGCGACACGGCACCCAATGCCCACCCGTGGTTTCCGAAGTACACGCCGCCTACTGGGACGAGTACCAGAAGATCGTCAATCCTGTTTCGAGTGGGAAGGCCCGGCGGGCAAGCCGGCGGTCAAGGGCAACAACGATGCGCTGGTGCCGCGCTGGAGAACCTTGCCGATTTCGATGTCCGGCGAGAACACCGATTCGGCAGTAGCCTACATCAAGCAGCACGCCAAGGATGGCAAGCCGTTCTTCATGAGCGTGAACTTCATGGCCATGCACCGGCCGACGAGCCCGAACAAGGCGTTCCCGGGCAAGTCGCACCTTGGCAATTACTCCGACAAAATGTTGGAAATGGACGACAACATCGGCCGGATCATGGACGCGATCCGCGCGGAGGCACCAACACCATGGTCATCCACACGGCGGACAATGGCGCGTGGCAGGACGCTTCGGCCCGACGCCGGCACCAACCCATTCCGCGGCGAGAAGGGCACGGGCTTCGAAGGGGCCTTCCGGGTGCCGGGCATCATGTGGGCGCCTGGCAGGATACCCGTCAGGTCAGGTCCTCACTGAAATGATGTCGCACATGGATGTGTGGCCCACGACCGCCACGATGGCCGGCTTGACCCCGCCGCCCCATGGTGAATGGAAGGACAACAACGGCAAGCCGATCTACTTCGACGGCATTGACAACGCCGCCTACGTGACCGGCAAGGCTAAGCATTCGGCGCGCGACGGGTGGATCTATACCGACGGCGAGCGTTTCCTGGGCATGCGTTGCGACGTCGGTGGTGATGCAGGGCAAATCCCGATCTCAAGATCGCGTGGAAGCTCCTCTACACGTCGAAGGACACCTGGATGGGGCCGGAGCTTAACCTCGGCCAGCTCGGTTCGACTTACAACCTCACCATGGATCCGTACGAGAAGTACGACATGACGTTCAACGGCGCCGCTCGCGACGCGCAATCCGACTTCCTCGCCGGGCCGCTACGCGGGCATGGACAACGGCTGGGCCATCTCACTACTGTGACATTCCGCTCATGGAGTTCAACAAGTCCATCGTCCAGTATCCGAACAAGACATCAATTCCCGGGCGGAGCTTCGAACGACATGATCCCCAAATCTCCAGAACCCGAAGAACCCACTGCCCTACGATCCGATCAAGCTGCCGAAGACCGTCGGAGCGCATTAGGCACGGCAGTGCGACTGGGTGGAATTGTCGTGACT